>NZ_JAWQJT010000001.1:1488607-2977214 GCF_033441515.1 Amycolatopsis solani | reverse complement strand
TGGACCCGTTCATCGAGCACCTGCTGTCCCTGCCGGAGGTGCGCGCGGTCTACCACCTGACCGGCCCGGACGACTTCCTCGCCCACGTCGCCACCAGCTCGGCCGGCGAGCTGCAACGCCTGGTCCTCGACGAGCTGACCGCGCGGGACGAGGTGGCCCGCGTCCACACGAACCTGGTGTTCCAGCACTGGAGCGGCGGTCCGCTGCTGCCGCCGGGCGCCTGACGTCAGAGGGTGCCGAGCCAGCGGCGCGCCTCGCGCGGGGAAGTCAGCCGGACGACCACGGCGGCGCACGGCGGCTCGGCGGCCCAGGCCCGGATGGTCGCCCGCTTCTTCGCGAACGACGTGAAGTGCCAGCGGATGATCGAGTCACGGGAGAACATCTGCCGGAACGATTCGACGTTGCCGTTGCAGATCCGCTCCCGGGTCAGCGAACGCAGCAACGTCCGCCGCACCAGGCGGCTCAGCGAAAGCCGGCGCGGGTAGTCGAGGCCGACGATGAGCTGTGCGCGCGGCAGCACGACGTCCCGCCACCGGCTGTACGCGGCGTCGAGCACCCAGCGCTCCCCCGCGCACACCTCGGCGATCCGGCGGCGCTGCTCCTCGGTGGGCACCTCCACCCAGCCCGGCTGCCAGGTGAGGTCGTCCGCCGACACGTACGGCAGGCCGGTGCGCTCGGCGATGCGGGCGGCGAGCGTCGACTTGCCCGAGCCGGTCACGCCGTAGACGACGACGCGCTCAGGCACCGGGGTCACGGGCGGGTTCCTGCGGGCCGCGGTAGGGCAGGGTCTGGCTGTAGACGACGTTCGTGGTCGTGCTGCCGAACTGGGCGAGCTCGTCCATCGTGTGCTCGAGGTGGGCCATCGAGGCGGCGCCGATCTTGAGCGTGTAGCAGTCGTCGCCGGTGGTGCGCAGGCATTCGAGGATCTCGAGGCGCTCGGCGAGCAGCTTGTGCAGTGCCTCGTGCCGGCTGCCCGGGTACTTGAGCCGGACGACGGCGAGCACCGCGTAGCCGACCTTGCCGAGGTCGACCTGCGCGCGGTAACCGGTGATCACGCCGGTGGCCTCGAGCCGCCGGAGCCGTTCGGTCGTCGCGGACGCGCTGAGGTTCACGCGGCGGCCCAGCTCGGTGAGCGGCAGCCGGGCGTCGCGCTGGAGCTCGACGAGGATGGCCCAGTCCGTCTGATCGAGACTCACGGTCATCCGCCGAATCTACCGCGAGATCCACGGCCCGAGCCGATCAACGCCGTGATTGCTTCCTTCCGATCAGGGCCGGAGCGCCGATAGCCTTTCCCCGTGAAGATCGGCGTGAACGTCCCCAACTTCGGTCCCGGCACGGATCCGGGCGTCCTGCGCGCGTGGGCTCGGACGGTGGAAGGTCTCGGCTACGACCTGCTGATGGTGTCCGACCACGTCGCCATCACGCCGGACGTCGCCGGGCAGTACCCGGCGCCGTTCTACGAGCCGTTCACGACGCTGTCGTGGCTGGCCGGCGTCACCGAGCGGGTGCGGCTCGGCACCACCGTGCTGGTCGTGCCGTACCGGCATCCGCTGCTGGTGGCCCGGATGGCGGCGAACCTCGACGCGCTGAGCGGCGGCCGGCTGGTGCTCGGCGCCGGCATCGGCTGGGCGAAGCAGGAGTTCGACGCGCTGGGCGTGCCGTTCAGGGAACGCGGGAAGCTCACCACCGAGTACCTGCGGACGATCCGCGCGGCCTGGGCCGACCACGACGACTACCGCGCGGGCTCGATCCCGCTCTGGCTGGGCGGCCACAGCGACGCCGGCCTGCGCCGCGCGATCGAGCTCGGCGACGCGTGGCACCCGCTGCGGCTGACGATGCCCGGGTTCCGGGAAGGCCTGGCCCGGCTGGAAAAGCTGGCCGGCGACGAGCCGGTGCCCGCCTTCGCGCCGCGGATCCTGCTGCGGGTGACCGGATCCCCGGTGACCGGGCCGGACCGGCGGGCCGGTGAAGGCACCCTCGAGCAGGTCGTCGACGACCTGACGCAGCTGCGCGCGCTGGGCGCGGAAACCGTCGTGCTCGACCCGTTCGACACGGACCCGGCCGAAACGCTCCGCCCCGAGGTGGCGTGGCGAGACCTCGCGGCGGTGGCCGCGTCCTGGAAGGAGAACCGGTGAAGGAAACCGAAGAGGCCCTGCTGCGGCGGGCGATCGAGCTGGCCCGCGAAGCCCGCGAGGAGCACGGCAACCCGCCGTTCGGCTCCCTGCTGGCCGACGCCGACGGCAAGGTCATCGCCGAAGACCGCAACACGTCGTTGACCGACGACGACATCACCGCCCACCCGGAGCTGAAGCTCGCCCGCTGGGCCGCACAGAACCTGGACCCGGAAACCGCGGCGGCGACAACGATGTACACCAGCACCCAGCCCTGCGGCATGTGCACCGGCGCGATCGAGCGGTCCGGGCTGGGCCGCGTCGTGTACGCGCTCTCGACCGAGCAGTTCCTCACCCTGCGCCCGCCGGTCACCTGGGGCTACGAACTCGACGGCCCCGCCCTGTTCGACGAGGCCCGCGTGCCGGTCGAGGGGTACTACACGTGACGAGCTACGAGGTCCGCCCGGTAGCCCACGTGCGGTCGCCCCTGACCGACCGCGCCGCCGCCCCGAAACAGGGCGACGAGGGCGCCCCACCGGCCCACGTGGTCTTCGCCCCCGACTTCCACGCGGCGGCGGCCGACCTGCGCCCGGGCGACCGCCTGGTCCTGCTCACGTGGCTGCACGAAGCCGACCGCGAAGTCCGAGCGGTCCACCCCCGCGGCGACCCGGCCCGCCCGAGCACGGGCGTGTTCTCGACCCGCTCCCCGGACCGCCCCAACCCGATCGGCCTCCACACGGTCACCGTGACGGCAGCGGACAAGGGCACGCTCACGGTCACCGGCCTGGAAGCCATCGACGGCACCCCGATCCTGGACGTGAAGCCCGTCCTCGGCGAGGTAGCCGGGCGCTGATCCACGTGATCACGATCCGGGCACGGGGGTAACAGCCCTCGCTCTCCGGCCGACCTCTTTCGCACGAACGGACCACACCCGACCGTGCCGACCGGAGGTGCCACGATGACCGACGCGTTCGAACCCGTCATCCCCGATTCGTGGCCGCCGCCGGTACCACCGCCCGCGCGGGCACGGACCAGCTTCTGGCACCTGCTTCTCGCCGGCGCCGCGGGCGCCGCTTTGGTGGGCGCCCTGTGGGTCGGCCTCGACCTGGCCCGCGCCGACTCGCCGAGCGCACCGGCCGTGACCGCCGGGCAGTCGTTCGACCTCAGTGGCACGTTCACGCTGTACAGCACCGGGTACGGCTACAGCACCTGCGGCGGCTCCGGAGGTTACTCGGACATCACCACCGGGACGGCGGTCACTGTCTACAACGCGGCCGGAACTGTGCTCTCCCAAGGCGCGCTGGGAACCGGGCACTCGAACGGTGCCGGGACGTGCGTGTTCTCCCTCTCCGCACCGAACGTCCCGGCCGGCGAAAAGTTCTACCTGGTCGAGGTCTCCCACCGCGGCCGGATCATGGTCCAGCCCGACGACGCGCGGTACGGCCGCGTCGCGATCAGCCTGGGGAACTGATCAGTAGTCCTTGAAGCCCTTCCCGGTCTTACGGCCCAGCCGCCCGGCCGTCACCAGGTGCTCCAGCAGTGGCGCCGGCGCGAAGCCCTCCTCGCGGAACTCGAGGTACAACGTCCGCTGGATGGCCAGCGAAACGTCCAGCCCGACGACGTCCAGCAGCTCGAACGGGCCCATCGGCAGGCCACAGCCCACCTTCATGGCCGTGTCGATGTCGTCCGCCTCCGCGTAGTGGGCCTCCAGCATCTTCACCGCGTCGTTGAGGTACGGGAACAGCAGCGCGTTGACGATGAAACCCGCGCGGTCGCCGCAGTGGACGGCGTGTTTGCCGATCGCCGTGCAGACCGCGCTCGCCGTCGAGACCACGTCCGGGGCGGTCGCGATCGTCGAGACCACCTCGACGAGCTTCATCACCGGGGCCGGGTTGAAGAAGTGGAGACCGACCACATCGGACGGCCGGGAGGTCGCCGCCGCGCACTCGATCACCGGGAGCGAGGACGTCGTCGTGGCGAGCACCGCGCCGGGGCGGACCACCTCGTCCAGGGCCGCGAACACCGCCTGCTTCACCGAAAGCTCCTCGGCGACCGCCTCGATGACCAGGTCGACGTCGGCCAGTGCCTCGAAGTCCGTCACCGGGGTGATCCGGGCCAGCGCGGCCGAAGCGTCCTCTTCGGACAGCTTCCCGCGGACCACGGCCTTGTCGAGCGACTTCTTCACCTTCGCCACCGACGCCTGGGCCTTCTCCAGGCTCCGGGCGCGCAGCACGACGTCGAGGCCGCGCTTCGCGAACACCTCCGCGATGCCGGTGGCCATCGTCCCGGTGCCGACCACGCCGACCCGGGTCACCGGCCGCGGCGGCGCGGGGTCCACAGTGGACACGACGTCGGACGCGACCACGTTCGGCGAGTCCGGGGCGTCGTAGGTGTAGAAGCCGCGGCCGGTCTTGCGGCCGAGCAGGCCGGCCGTGATCATCTGCTTCAGCAGCGGTGCCGGCGCGTGCAGCCGGTTGCGGGACTGGTGGTACATCGTGTCGAGGATTTCGTTCGCGGTGTCCAGCCCGATCAGGTCGAGCAGCGCGAGCGGGCCCATCGGGTAGCCGCAGCCGAAGCGCATCGCGGCGTCGAGGTCCTCGCGGGTGGCGTAGCGCTGCTCGTACATCCGCACCGCGTGGTTGAGGTAGCCGAACAGCAGCGCGTTCGCGATGAACCCGGCCCGGTCGCCGATCACCACCGGCACCTTGCCGAGCCGCTCGGCGAACGCGACGACCTCGGTGACCACCTCGGGCTCGGTCACCACGGTCTTGACGATCTCGACGAGCTTCTGCACCGGCGCCGGGTTGAAGAAGTGCATGCCTACGACCTTGCCGGGACGCGTGGTGTGCACCCCGATCTCGGTGATCGACAGCGACGACGTGTTCGACGCGAACACGACCTCGGGCCGGGTGATCTTGTCGAGCTCGGTGAAGACGTCGGCCTTCAGCTCGAGGCTCTCCGGGATCGCCTCGATCACCAGGTCCACATCGGACAGATCGGAAAGCGATGTGCTGTAACGGATCCGGCCCAGCAGCGCGTCACGCCCCGGAGCATCCAGCTTGCCACCGGAAAGCGCCCGCTCGGTGGAGTGCTGCAAGTGCCCGCGTCCCCGCGCGACGCCTGCCTCGTCGAGCTCGACCGTGACGACGTCGAGCCCGCTGCGCGCGAGCACTTCGGCGATCCCGGCCCCCATCGTGCCCAGGCCGATCACTCCGACTGTCGAGATGTCCCGCGCCATCGAGGCCTCCAGAGATGTTACTCGCTGGTAATTGCCCCGATACTGCCACGCGGAACCGCGCGAAGCCCAGACGGAATCGAGTCAGTACCGCTCAAGTCACCCGGTCGGCGACCCCGCTTCACTCGCCGAAATTGCCGTCCACCAGCTCCTTTGCCTTCTCCAAGGCCGCGGCGGCCTGCGGGCCGCGCGCCCGCAAGAAAATCCGGTCACCCTGACGGGCACCGAGCGACATCAGGGCCAGCACGCTGCGGCCGTCGGCCTCCTGGTCGCCGAGCCGGACGGTGACCTCGGCGTCGAACCCGCTGAGCGTGCGCACCAGCACCGCGGCGGGCCGGGCGTGCAACCCGACGTCGTTGCGCAGCTCCAGCTCGAGTTCCGCCTCACCGGCCGCGGGCTCGACGGGCTGGAGGTCGTCGGGGATCCCGGCCGCCGCGGCGGCCTCGGCCACCGCCTTGCGGTCCTGCCCCGACTGGGCCGCGACGGCGGCGGCGATCGCGCCCTCGACCAGCGGGCCGTCCGCGACGACGGCCGCCGACGGGTCGGCCAGCGATTCGACGGCCAGCTCGGCGGTCATCTGCGCGCTGCCGAGGTCGTAGAGCAGCACGACGCCGTCGCCGCGGTCGGCGCGCTGGGTGGCCGCGACGACCTCGTCGTAGTCGGTGCCGATCGAGCCGTCGGCGAGGCCGCCGGCCGGCACGATGGTGACGTCCGGCGCCATCTGGGCGGCCAGTTCGGCCAGGCCCTCGGCGAGTTTGGCGCTGTGCGAAACGAGCACGATCCCCACGCTCACCGGGCGGCCTCCGCGAACGCCCGCAGCAGCAGCGCCGACGACCGGGCGCCGGGGTCCAGGTGCCCGACCGCGCGCTCGCCGAGGTAGGACGCCCGGCCCTTGCGCGGCACCAGGTCCACTGTGGACTCCGCACCCCGGTCGGCGGCGTCGGCCGCGGCGGTCAGCACCGCGGCGACGTCACCACCGTCCCCGGCCGCCTTCTCCGCGGCCGAAACCGCGGGGATCAGGGCGTCGACCATGGTCGCGTCGCCGGCGACGGCCTTCCCGCGGGCCTGGACGCCTTCGAGGCCGGCCCGCAACGCCTCCAGCAGCGCCGGGACGTCGAGGTCGCCGGCCGTGCCCAGCTTGGCCGACGCACGCAGGAAAGCCGTGCCGTACAACGGGCCTGCCGCCCCGCCGACCTTGGAGATCAGCGTCGTCGCGACCAGCTTCAGCACCCCGCCCGGGGTGTCCGGCGCACCCGCGTCGAGCGCCGCGACGACGGCGGCGAAACCGCGGTTCAGGTTCTCGCCGTGGTCGCCGTCGCCGATCGCGCGGTCGAGGTCGATCAGTTCCACGCGGTGCTCGGCGACCACCGCCGCGGCGGCGCGCACGGCCGCCGCGACCCCCTCGGCCTTGCAGGTCATCAGAGCCCCCACCGCAGTGCCGCGGTGTTGACCGGGGCGTCCCAGAGCTCGGTCAGCTCGTCGTCCAGTTTGAGCAACGTCAGACTCATCCCCTGCATCTCGAGGCTGGTGATGTACGGGCCGACCAGCCGGCGTTCGACCACGATCCCACGCTCGGCGAGCAAGCGCTCAGCGATGCCGTGGGCCAGGTACAGCTCGACGAGCGGGGTACCGCCCATGGAGTTGGTGAACAGCAGGACGCGGTCGCCGGAGGCGAACGGCAGGTCCGTGACGACGGCCTCGACCATCCGCGCCACCAGCGCGTCCGCCGGTTCGAGCGGGATCCGCTCGCGGCCGGGCTCGCCGTGGATGCCGATGCCGAACTCGATCTCGCCGTCGTCGAGCTCGAAGCTCGGGGTGCCGGCGTGCGGCACGGTCGGCGCGGTCAGCGCGACGCCGATCGACCGCACCTGGGCGATCACCTTCTGCGCCAGCGCGGTCACGGCGTCGAGCGAGTCCCCGCGCTCGGCGGCGGCGCCGGTGATCTTCTCCAGCAGCACCGTCCCGCCGACCCCGCGGCGGCCGGCGGTGTAGGTCGAGTCCTTGACCGCGACGTCGTCGTCGATCACGACGCTGCGCACTTCGAGGCCCTCGGCGGCGGCCAGTTCGGCGGCCGTCTCGAAGTTCAGCACGTCACCGGTGTAGTTCTTGACGATCAGCAGCGCGCCCGCGTCGCCGGTGGTCGCGGTGACGGCGGCGTGCACGGCGTCCGGCGTCGGCGAGGTGAACACGGCGCCGGGCACGGCGGCGGCGAGCATGCCCCGGCCGACGAAGCCGCCGTGCAGCGGCTCGTGCCCGGAGCCGCCACCGGAGATGACGGCGACCTTGCCCGCGACCGGGGCGTCGGCCCGGACGACGACATCGGGGTCGTACTGGACGCGCAGGACGTCGGAGTGCGCGGCGGCGAGCCCCCGCAGTGACTCCGCGACCACGTTCGCCGGATCGTTGATGATCTTCTTCACGGCAACCTCCGGCACATCGGCGGGTGGGGTGTCCCCTTCCTACCTCGCCGCGCGGCCGACCGCCAGGTCAGGGTTTGGGGAGCTTCCCGACGACGTTTTTGGCGACGGTCACGGCTTTGCCGCACGGGTCGTCGCTGCTCGCTTCGGCGGCGTAGCTGCTGTAGTCCACTTGGGCCAGTTCGACGTCGTCGCCCTGCCACGGCCGGTGCTGCCACTCCACCACGCACCGCGAACTGCTCGTGGTCGGCTGCTTCTGGTAAGCGGTGACCCCGCCCCCGATGTCCACCTTGGAGTACCCGCCGCCGACGATCGGGGGCAGGCCCGGCAGGAACTTGACGGTGATCGTCGGATCCGACCCGTTGCTCTTCCACTCGCAGGAGTGCAGGCCCGAGGGCGCGGACTTCGCCGACGGCACGGCGGCGGTCACCGTCGCGGTGTCGGCCATCGCGCACGGGTCGGCGGTCAGCAGGGTGCCCGCCGGCGTCGAGTACTTCTCCGGCGAGTTGTGCACCTTCTGGACGGCCGCCTCCAGCAGCGTCTGCGCGGGACGGCAGGGCTCGCCGGGGTAGGCGACCGTCACGGCGAGCGCCAGGTCCGGGTTCAGCGCCGTCATCGCGGCGGCCAGGCAGTCGGTGTCGTCGGACTTGTCCACGCGCAGCGGCAGCCCACCGACCTGGCCGGTCGTCTTGTCGGCCCGGGGCAGCAGGGTGCTCCCGACCTTGACCTCGAACCGGATCTCCTTGCCGCCGGGGTCCTTCACCTTGTTGCTGCAGGTGTCGAAGGCGATCGACGACGGCGACGGGTCTTCCTCGACCGTGCCGAGGCCGAGCGCGCCGAGGGCGTCCTTGGTCAGGAACTGGCACGGCTTGATGACGCGCAGCGCGTTCGCCGCCACGGCGGCGTCGGTGATCGGGCCGTCGGTCTGCTGGCCGGTGCCGCCGGCCGCCGCGGGCACCGTCGTCCGGCCGAAGTTGGACCGGCCGAGGTCCTGCCCGCAGGCGGTCAGCGGCAGTGCGAGGGCGATGACCAGCAGGAACAGCTTCGGGAGACGGCGGCGCCGAGCGTCAAGGAACACGCGATGCACGGTAGCCGCACCCTCGCTCCGCTGTCCGGACAACCCGGCTATTCGCCCGCGGCGGGCGCGGTGCCGTCCGTCTCGGTCTCCGCCGGGACGAGCAGCGGCCGCACCTTCGCCCAGATGATGAAGAGCGCGGCGACGACCAGCATGCCGATGCCGGCCCACAGGTTGATGTTGACGCCGGCGGCCTTCTCGAGGTCCGCGTCGGAGGTGAAGCCGATGCCCATCACCGTCAAGATCACGCCGTACACGCCGATCAGCAGGGCGATGATCAGCCGGATGTCGAAGGCGCCCGCCTTGTGCGGCCGTGCGCCGGACTCGGTAGCCATGCGTGCCTCCTTAGAAGATGACGTTGAGGGCGATGGTCAGGATGAGCACGATGCCCGCGAGCAGGCCCGGCTTGCGGTACCAGCCCGCGTTCTCGCCGGTGTCGTCGTGCTTGAGCGACTCGCGCGGGGTGAGCGAGTAGACCAGCCCGACGAGCTCCTCGTCCGGCTTCGGCTTGGTGGCCAGCGACACCACGACGCTCGCGACGATGTCGACGACGAACGCGGTCCCGGCGGCGACGAAGCTGATGCCCTGGCCGGTCAGGCCCAGCACCCCGGCCTGCGAGAGGCCCCACACGGTGATCGCCGACGCGGTACCGAGCACGAGGCCGATCCAGCCGGCGTGCGGCGTCATCCGCTTCCAGAACATGCCGAGGATGAACGTCGCGAACAGCGGCGCGTTGAAGAACGAGAACAGGTCCTGCAGGTAGTTCAGGATGTTGCCGGAGTTCGACGCGATGAACGCGGTGCCGATCGCGAGGATCGTGCCGCCCGAGGTCACCACGCGGCCCAGGTTCAGGTAGTAGTGGTCCGGCTTGTCCTTCTTCACGTACGTCTGCCAGATGTCGTACGTGAAGACGGTGTTGAACGAGCTCAGGTTCGCCGCCATGCCCGCCATGAACGAGGCCAGCAGACCGGCGATCGCGATGCCGAGCATGCCGTTCGGGAGCAGGTCGCGCATCAGCAGCAGGAGGGCGTTGTTGAACGTGACGCCGCTCTCGGCCTTGCCGCCGTCGAGCAGCACCTGCTTGTCCTTGACGTACTCGGACACGCTGACCGCGGCGATCATGCCGGGGATGATGACGATGAACGGCACCAGCATCTTCGGGAAGGCGCCGATGATGGGCGTGCGCCGCGCGGCGGACATGCTCTTCGATGCCATCGCGCGCTGGACCTCGACGAAGTTCGTCGTCCAGTAGCCGAAGGAGAGGACGAAGCCGAGACCGAACACGATGCCCAGCACCGAAAGGATGCTGTTGCCGAAGCCGGTCAGGTTGTCACCGGGCCAGGAGTGCAGCTGCGCGTCGCCGCCCGGGCTGTTCGTGACCTTGTCGACCAGGCCCTGCCAGCCGCCGACCTTGACCAGGCCGATGATCGTCAGCGGCACCAGCGCGATGACGATCACGAAGAACTGCAGGACCTCGTTGTAGATGGCCGCAGAGAGGCCGCCGAGCGCGGTGTAGGAGAGCACGATCGCGGCGGCGATGATGATCGACACCCACAGCGGCCAGCCGAGCAGCAGGTTCACGACACTGGCCAGCAGGAACAGGTTCGCGCCCGCGATCAGGATCTGAGCGGCGGCGAAGCTGACGCCGTTGACCAGGTGGGCCGGCTTGCCGAAGCGCCGGCGCATGAACTCGGGGACGCTGCGGACCTTGGAGCCGTAGTAGAACGGCATCATCACGATGCCGAGGAACAGCATCGCCGGGATGGCGCCGATCCAGAAGTAGTGGACGGTCGGCAGGCCGTACTGGGCGCCGTTGGCCGACATGCCCATGACCTCGACCGCGCCGAGGTTCGCCGAAATGAAGGCCAGGCCGGTGACCCAGGCGGGCAACGACCGGCCGGACAGGAAGAAGTCGAGGCTGCTGGACACCTGACGCCGCGCCAAGTACCCGATGCCGAGCACCAGCACGAAGTAGAACGCCAGCTCGATGTAGTCGATCGCGCTCGCGTCGAGTCGCAGGTTCGCATCGGCTAGGACGAGCACCCGACCCACCTCCCGCAGTATTTTTTCCAACCGGACAACAACCCACAGGAATCACCACTACCCTGCCGGATCCGGACAGTACTGCATGGATTCAGGTTCGGCACGCTGACCTGTCCAGAGTGGAACGAGGGCGCGTCCCCCCTGGTCGCCACCAGGGGAAACGCGCCCTCGTTCCACGCGCCGCGGGAGCGGCAGCCGATCACCGGTCGGTCGGGACGGCGATCTCACCTTCTTCCTCGATCAGCCGCGCGAGCACGGCGTCGGGCAGGTAGGTCCGGTGCGGGAAGCCCGGGCCCCAGGAGTTGAGGATCGGCACGGCGCCGAGCTCGTCGGCCCGCGCGTTGCCGAGCACGGCGTGCACGTCGTCGACCGACTTGGCCCAGCGGAACGCCTTGATGCCCTGCTTGGCTTCCGGCGCGTACTGCTCGCGCTTCTGCCAGTCGTCGCCGGCGTAGGAGTCGTCCCACAGGACGTGCCCGCTTTCCGCGAGCACCTCGGCCGCGGCGCGGACGGAGGTGCCGTTTTCGTCGCCGGGGTTGGTTTCGGGCCACTCGTCGCGCTTCTTGGCCGAGTCCCACAGCCAGCGGGCGGCGTACTCGCTGCCGTTGAAGATCGACATGCACCGCGACCAGCCGAAGCCGACGCAGGCGCCTTCGCGGCCCTGGTCGTAGAACGCGTACCAGGCATCGGTGTCCGGCGTACCACCCGGCTCGAGGCACACGCAGTGCCCGCCGCGGACCCGCCCGAGCTTCTTGACGCCGGCCTTCGCGATGAAGAACTCGCCGGAGGTCTCGTCCTGCTCCGGCTCGTCGAACGCGGAGTACCAGTTGACCCCGATCACGACGGGCGCCTGCGTGGGCCGGTCGTCGTCGGCCAGCGCGGACAGCGGATACCTTTCCACGTGCCGCCAGTCGTCCGGAATGAACCGGCCCAGCCGCGGGTCGGCCGGATCGGAACCGAGTGGGCGATAACGCATGACTTCCTCCTCCGTGCAGGCGAAAACGCGCGCGCACCGGCCGGACAGGCACGCGCACACGAGCTCGAAGGCGGACTGAAACGTAGGCACGACAAAGAAAGACGGCCGAGCGCGCCACCCTCCGGCCACGCCGGACGCACCGGCGGAACCCCTCGAATCGAGTGTGCCACTCATACCCGGGAAAAGATCCCGGACTCACCCGAACAGCGCAGGAATCCGGCCGAAAAAAGACCTGGTCACAGCGCCGCGGTCGATCACGTCAATGATTTCCTTGCGGAGGAAACGAGTCGGAATCAGATACCGGAATTCGGCATCGATCCGGTATCGGCGGGGAGAACGATTACCGCGCCCGGCCGTAACGGCGATCGGCGCCGCGACGACTCCGGTTGCCGTAGCCAGCCGAAGGGAGGCCGCATGTCACCGTGGGCCGTCGTCGTAATCCTCTTCGCGATCTTCGCCGGAGCTGTCGGGGTGAAGGTGATGCGGTCCGCGACGCTGGCGGGCGCGGATCTCGACGAAGGGGTCATCGCGGCTTTCGCGGGCCTGCGGCTGACCGAAACCGCCGTCGTCGAGGGCACCGGCGATCGGGCCTTGCACCACTCGGCGGCGGGCCTGTCCGCGCGGGTCGAGATCCGGAGCGCCGAGTACCACCGGGTCACCGTGCCGAGGGTGCTGCTGCTCGGACTCCTGGCGCTGGCCGTCAAGAAAAAGGGCTATGAAAGCGAAGCTCACCTCGTCGTCGAAGGACCCGGGACGACCATCGAACGGGCCGTCAGCCTCCGCAAGCACCCGAACGGAGCCGCGGAAGCCCAGGAGTTCGCCGAGGCACTGAACCAGCTCGACGGCCGGCCCGCCGCCCGTCCGGCGGACGGCCGGGAACGGTTCGACGTCGCGCTGCTCGATGCCGGGGCGAGTCAGGTCGAGGTCGTGCGGGCGGTGCGGCGGCTCGTGCGCGGGATCGGCTTGCTCGACGCCAAGGAGCTGGTCACCGGCGCGCCGTCGATCCTGCTGGAGCAGGTGCCGGAGCGCCAAGCCGAAGCGGCTCGCGACGAACTCGAGAAAGCCGGAGCCGCCGTCGAGTTGCTGTGAGTCTCAGTCCACGCGCCGGAACCGCGGCACCTCGGTGCCGTCCACGACCACCGTCTCGGCGAACATCACCTTCGGGCGCACCCACAGGCCCTGCTCGCCGTACAGCGCGCGGTACACCACGAGTTCCTCTTCGGTCTCGCTGTGCCGGGCCACGCCCAGCACCTCGTACTCCCCGCCCTTGTAGTGGACGTACCGCCCGGGAAGCACCTCAGAACAACCTGAACTCGTCGGACTCGATGCCGCGCAGGGCGTCGTAGTCCAGGGTCAGGCAGCGGATTCCGCGGTCTTCCGCGAGCGTCCGGGCCTGCGGCTTGATGATCTGGGCCGCGAACACGCCCTGCACCGGGGCCAGCAGGGGGTCGCGGTTGAGCAGCTCCAGGTACCGCGTCAGCTGCTCGACGCCGTCGATTTCGCCGCGGCGCTTGATCTCCACCGCGACCGATCCGCCGTCGGCGTCGCGGGCCATGATGTCGACCGGGCCGATCGCCGTCGGGAATTCGCGGCGGACCAGGGTGTAGCCGTCGCCGAGGGTCTTGATGTGCTCGGCCAGGAGTTCCTGCAGGTGCGCCTCGACGCCGTCCTTCTGCAAGCCCGGTTCCGCGCCGAGGGCCTGGGTGTGGTCGTGGAAGACCTCTTCGATCGAGATCACCAGCTTCTCGCCCTGCTTGTTCTCGACGATCCAGAGCTTGCCGTCCTCGATCAGCCAGCAGGGCGGGCTCATCCAGTTCAACGGCTTGTACGCGCGGTCGTCGGAGTGGACCGACACCGAGCCGTCGGACTTCACGAGCAGCAGGCGGGTGGCCATCGGCAGGTGGGCGGTGAGCCGGCCGGCGTAGTCGACCTGGCACCGCGCGATCACGAGACGCACCCGAGGAGGGTAGGACAGGTCCGGGATACTGGGCGGGTGGACCCCATTCAGCGTGTCGCGTCCCGCGAGGTGTACCGGAACAACTGGATGACCGTGCGCGAGGACGAAATCCGCCGCCCGGACGGCTCGCCGGGAATCTTCGGCGTGATCGACAAACCCGCGTACGCGCTCGTCATCGCCCAGGACGGCGACCGGTTCCGGCTGGTCGAACAGTTCCGCTACCCGGTCGGCGCGCGCCGCTGGGAGTTCCCGCAGGGCACCGCGCCCGACCGGGCCGACGTGCCGCCCGCCGAGCTCGCCGCGCGCGAGCTGCGGGAGGAGACCGGGCTGCGGGCCGGGTCGATGGTCGCGCTCGGCCAGCTCGACGTCGCCCCTGGCATGAGCAGCCAGCGCGGCTGGGTGTTCCTCGCCACGGACATCACCGAGGGCGAGCCCGAGCGCGAGCTCGAAGAGCAGGACATGCGCAGCGCGTGGTTCCCGCGCGGGGACGTCGAGAAGATGATCCTCGCCGGGGAAATCACCGACGCGCAGTCGGTCGCCGCGTGGGCCCAGCTCATGCTGTACGAGCGGCTCCGGCCTTGAGCAGATCGGGCTCAGTCGGGCCACGCGGGCTTGCGCTTCTCCAGGAACGCGGCCATGCCTTCACGGGCGCCGGGTAGCTGCGACGCCGCGGCCATGACCTCCAGCGCGATCGCGTACGCGTCGGCCTCGGGCCGGTCGAGCTGGGCGTAGAGGGTCACCTTGCCCATCGCCTTGCTCGCCCGGCTGCCCCGCGTCGCGCGGTCCAGCAGCTCGGCGACGGCGTCGTCGAGCTGCTCGTCCGGGACGACCCGGTTGACCAGGCCCCACTCCAACGCGGTGGGCGCGTCGACGACGTCGCCGGTCAGCGCCAGCTCCATCAGCCGTTTGCGGCCGATCGCGCGGGCCACCGGCACCGCCGGCGTGTGGCAGAACCAGCCGCCTTTGCCGCCGGGGAGCGCGAAGCCCGCCGATTCGGCGGCGATCGCGAGGTCGCACGACGCCACGAGCTGGCAGCCGGCCGCCGTGGCCAGGCCGTGCACCCGGGCGATGACCACCTGCGGCACGGACTGCATCGTCTTCATCAGGTCCGTGCACAGCGTCAGCAGCTCGCGGACGCCCATCAGGTCGCGCGCGGCGACGTCGCCGAAGTCGTGGCCGGCGGAGAACACCGGGCCGGCGCCGGCCAGCACGATGCCGGTCGCGTCGGACGTCCCGGCCTCGTGGAACGCCGCGAGCAGCTCCGCCAGGTGGTCCGCGGACAGCGAGTTGCGCCGCGCGGCGCGGTTCATCGTGATCGTGACGGTGTCGTCGTCGCGCTTGACCAGGATGTGCTCGTACTCGGTCATGCCCCGACGGTAACCCGCCGGAACGTGCGCCGATAGCTGTCGGGGCCGACGCCGACTTCGGCATGCATCCGGCGGCGCAGGTTCGCCGCCGTCCCCAGGCCGGACCGTTCCGCGACGCGCTCGACCGGCAACTGCGTCGTCTCCAGCAGCCGCTGCGCGAGCCGGACGCGCTGCACGCGCAGCCAGCGCCCCGGCGTGACGCCGGTGGCCGCCGCGAACTCGCGGTGGAACGTCCGCTCGCTCATCCGCGCGTGTCCCACGAGGTCTTCGACGCCGATCCCGGAACCCAGGCGCGCCAGCGCCCAGTCCATTGTGGACGACAAGCCCGGCTGGGCGGCGGACGGCACCGGGCTGTCGACGTACTGCCGCTGCCCGCCTTCCCGCACCGGCGGCATCACCAGGCGGCGGGCGAGCGTGGCGGCGACGTCCGCGCCGTGGTCGCGCCGGACCAGGTACAGGCAGAGGTCGAGGCCGCCGACGACACCGGCGGAGGTCAGGACGCCGCCGTCGTCGGTGTAGAGCACGTCACGCTGGAGGTCGGCCCGCGGCGCGACGCGGGCGAGGGCGTCGAGGTCGCGCCAGTGCGTGGTCGCCGGGCGGCCGTCGAGCAGCCCGGCGGCGGCCAGCGTGAACGCGCCGGAGCACAGGCCCGCGACCGTGCGCCCGTCCCGGTGGGCCCGGCGCACCGCCGTGACGGCGGCGGGCGGCACCGGCGCGAGCGGGTCGTCGCGGCCCGGCGCCAGCACGAGGTCGCAGCCGTCGAGCCCGGCGAGGCCGTGCGTCGCCGCGACGTCACCGAACGGCGAGACGGCCGTCCGGACCCGGCCCGGGCTGCACAACCGGAGGGTGAACGGGCCGATCCCGCTGTCGGTCCGGTCCTGGCCCCAGACCTCGCCGATCACCGCGAGGTCGAACACCCGGGTGCCCGGCAGCAGCAGAACGCCGATCGTGCGCATGGCAGGAAAGTACCGCATCGCGCGTCTTCTGCCGCTCCCCTCGACCCGAACGGCCCGCGAAACTCGACGGCATGACGGAAACGGCACTCATCCTGATCGACGTCCAGCGCGGGTTCGACGACGCGGCGTTCTGGGGCCCGCGCAACAACCCCGGCGCCGAAGCCAACATGAAGGCACTGCTCGACGCGTGGCAGGAACGGCGGCTGCCCATCGTGCTCGTGCGCCACGACTCGCCGAAACCGGGCTCGCCGCTGCGTCCCGGCCAGCCGGGCAACGACTTCAAGCCCGAACTCGACGGCGCACGACCGGACCTGGTGTTCGGCAAGAAGGTCAACTCGGCCTTCATCGGCGACGTCGACCTCGACGCGTGGCTGCGCGGGCGCGGCATCACGAGCTTCGTCGTGGCCGGGATCCAGACGAACTTCTGCTGCGAAACCACCGCCCGGATGGGCGGGAACCTCGGCTACGACGTGACTTTCGCGCTCGACGCCACGTTCACGTTCGACCTCCCGGAGGTCACGGCCGACGAGCTGTACCGCGTGACGGCGGCGAACCTGGCGAACCAGTTCGCCACCGTCAAGTCCACAAAGGACGTCCTGGCGGCGCTCAGCTGAGCCCGTTGCGCTCCCGCACGAGGTCGACGATGCCCGCCATGATGTCGGTCAGCTCGTAGTCCTTGGGCGTGAACACCCGGGCGATGCCGCGTTCGGTGAGCAGCGCGGCGTCGTCCGGCGGGATGATCCCGCCGACGATCACCGGCACGTCTCCGGCACCGGCGGCCCGCAGGCCGTCGACGACGTTCGGGACGACTTCCAGGTGCGAGCCGGAGAGCACCGACAGCCCGACGACGTGCACGCCCTCCTGCACCGCGGCCGCGACGATCTGTTCGGGCGTCAGCCGGATGCCCTGGTAGACGACCTCGAAACCGACGTCGCGCGCCCGGACGGCGACCTGCTCGGCGCCGTTGGAGTGCCCGTCGAGGCCCGGCTTGCCGACCAGGATCCGCAGCCGCTCGCCGAGTTCCGCCTCGGTGGCGCGGACGCGCTCGCGCACCCGCTCGATCCCCGGGTCGCCGCTGCCACCGGGCGCCGCGGAAACCCCGGTGGGCGCCCGGTATTCGCCGAACACCTCGCGCAGCGCGCCGGACCACTCGCCGGTGGTGACGCCGGCCCGCGCACAGTCCACAGTGGCCTCGAAGAGGTTCTCCGTCGTCCGCGCGCGCTCCTTGAGCGCGGCCAGCGACCGCTCGACGGCGTCGTTGTCGCGCCCGGTGCGCCACTCCTCGATCGCGGTCACGGCGGCTTTTTCGACGGCGGGGTCGATGGTCTCGATCGCCTTCGCGCCCTCGGCCTGCAGCGGCGACGGCTCGGTCGTCTCGAACTTGTTGACGCCGACCAGGATCCGCTCGCCGTTCTCCATCCCGCGCCGGTACTCGGCGAGGGAGGTGACCAGCTGCGACTTCATGTAGCCGCTCTCGACCGCGGCGACCGCGCCGCCGAGGTCCTGCACGCGCGCGATCTCCTCGCGCGCGCCGGTCATGATCTCGTCGACCTTGGCCTGGATGACGTGCGAGCCGTCGAAGATGTCCTCGTACTCCAGCAGGTCGGTCTCGAACGCGAGCACCTGCTGCATCCGCAGCGCCCACTGCTGGTCCCACGGCCGGGGCAGGCCGAGCGCCTCGTTCCACGCGGGCAGCTGGATCGCGCGGGCCCGCGCGCCGCGCGACAGCGACACCGCGAGCATCTCCAGCACGATCCGCTGGACGTTGTTCTCCGGCTGGGCTTCGGTGAGCCCGAGCGAGTTGACCTGGACGCCGTAGCGCAGGCGGCGCGCCTTCGGATCCGTTACGCCGTAACGGTCCCGCGTGATCTCGTCCCAGAGCGCGGTGAACGCGCGCATCTTGGACATCTCCTCGACGAACCGCACGCCGGCGTTGACGAAGAACGAGATCCGCGCGACGACCTTGGCCATGTCCGCCTGGTCGACCTGCCCGGAGTCGCGGACCGCGTCGAGCACGGCGATCGCGGTGCACAGCGCGTAGGCGACCTCCTGCGTCGGCGTCGCACCGGCTTCCTGCAGGTGGTAGCTGCAGATGTTGATCGGGTTCCACTTCGGCACGTGGTGCACGGTCCACGCGATCATGTCGGTGATCAGCCGCAGGCTCGGCCCCGGCGGGAAGATGTAGGTCCCGCGGGACAGGTACTCCTTGATGATGTCGTTCTGCGTGGTGCCGGTGAGCTTCGCGAGCACCTCGTCGACGTCCCGGCCTTCGGCTTCGGCCTGCTCGCGCGCCACGGAGACGTACAACGCGAGCAGCCACATGGCCGGCGCGTTGATCGTCATCGACGTGTTCGCCTCGGCGAGCGGGATGCCGTCGAAGAGCCGCCGCATGTCGCCGATGTGCGACACCGGCACGCCGACCTTGCCGACCTCACCGCGGGAAAGCTGGTGGTCCGGGTCGTAGCCGGTCTGGGTCGGCAGGTCGAAGGCCACCGAGAGCCCGGTCTGCCCCTTGGCGAGGTTGCGCCGGTAGAGCTCGTTCGAGGCGGCCGCGGACGAGTGCCCCGCGTACGTGCGCATCACCCACGGACGATCCCGCTCGTGGTCGGATGGGTACGGCACTGGGCACCTCCGGCGGTGGACGTTTCGTCGAGTGTACCGACCGGTAACTTGTGGTGGCAGTGGAATCCGACACGTCCGGGTGACTCAGGCCACGGCCTGCTCGACCAGCTCGCGGATCCGATCGGGCTCCGGCACGGCGATCAGCCTGATCGTGTCCAGCCGGCCACGCCACCGCACCGGCACCGAGTAGCCGAAGACGTCCACGACGAGGTCGGGCGCCCCGAAGGTGAGCGTGCCGAGACCGCCGTGCCCCAGCCAGGTGACCGTCGGCGGGGTCGGGCCCAGCGCCGCCTGCCGCCGGATGCGGCCCGACACGCGGTCGGCCACCACGACCCGCCGGTCGGTCACCGCGTACCCGGCGCGCCCCACCACCCACGGCCGGGCCAGCACCGGCCACCAGACCCCCACGAGCCCGGCGGCCAGCGTGAAGACCGCGGCCGCGAACGGCAGCCCCGGCTCCTGGAACGGCAGCACGGCGGCGGCGAGCCCGGCCACCAGGACCGAGCCCCCGAGCGGCCGGACCCACTCGAGACCGGCGGGGGCGACCCGCTGCGGCCGACCGGACCACAGGAACCGCTCACCCGGCTGAAGGATTGTCGAAGGCACATCCACGGCGACCTCCCCAAGCGGTGTTTCCGGGCAGACGCACGGGAAGGCGCCGCCGGTTGCCTCGACCGGACGGTCAGCGCGCGGCTTGTGCTTGCGCGATGAGATCGCGGACGCGCTCGGCGTCCGGCACGCCGACCAGCTCGACCTTCGCCGCCGCGGGCGGCTGTCCCGAACTGTTCAGGACACTCGAGAAGCCGCCCGCTTCGCCGAAGGTCACCGTGCCGGTCCCGTCGGCGCCGGCGCGTGCGACCGGAGGCGGCAGCGTGCTGAGGTAGACCGAGGCGCGGGTGCGCCCGGAGGCGCTGTCGACGACCACGACCCGCCGGTCCGTGACGGCGTAGGCCGAGCGGCGCAGGGTCACCTGCCGCGCGATCAGCGGACCGAAGGCGGCCGCGGCCCCGAACGCGGCGAAGACCGTCCCGATGTACCAGTGCCGCCCGCCGCCGGACGGCACGGCGAAGACCACGACCCCGGACACCCAGACGATCCCGAACACGAGCCGGAACCACTCCTGGCCGCCCAGCCCGATCCGCCGTGGCCGGTCGGACCAGAGCAGCCGTTCTCCGGGCATCAGGACGTTCACCGGCAAGTCCATCGTCGCCTCCGCTCCCCAGCAGACGTCGGGGACACGCGGCGGCGGACCGCGAGGTTGCCTCAAACTTCCGAAGTGTCCGGCTCCGGCGGGGCTTGGCGGGCCTTCGCCTCGTCGATGGCCTTGGTCAGCAGGTCGCGCACGCGCTTCGGTTCGCCGACGCCGATCAGCGTCACCGCGCCGGGCGTGCCGAACGTGATCGTGCCGGTGCGCGAGGGTCCGGGCTTGAGGACCGGCGCCGGCAGGCCCGCCAGGTCGGAGGCGCGCTCCCGCAGCCGGAACAGGCCCGAGCGCGCGATGATCCGGCTGTCCGTCACCGCGTACGTCGTGCGGCCGAGCGCGAGGTAGCGGACGAGCGAGCGGCCGAGGGCGCCGTACAGACCGGCGGCCAGCACGACCACGGCCGCGACCGCGGTGCCACCGGCGGGCTCGCGCGTGAGCAGGAACCAGAGCGCGGCGACGGTGACGACGAGTCCGGCGGGAGCGATCACCCCGTCCGCGGCGACGTAGAGCGGGCGCTGGACCGGCTCTCCCGCCCAGAGCACGCGCTCACCGGGCAGAAGCTCGATTTCCCCTGCTGACATGGCCGAACACTACTCCGCGCGGACCCCTCCCGCCGAGCCCCGCACGCTGCGTGCCCGGCCGGTCGCGGTACGGCGAACGGTGTGACCGAAATCCGCGAGACCGGGCCGCCGCCCGTCGGTTAGCGTGGCGGCCGTGACGTGGAGCGTGTACGGGAGTTACCTGGTCATCGTGGTCCTGATCGTGCTGGCGCCGGGCCCCGACACGATGGTGATGCTCAAGAACGCGCTGTCCGGCGGGTTCCGGGGCGGGCTGCTCGCGTCGCTCGGCATCTTCACCGGCAACGCCGTGCAGGGCAGCGCCGCGGCGCTCGGGCTCGGCGTCCTCGTCGCGCGGTCGCAGCCGGTGTTCCTCGCGCTGAAGTGGGTCGGCGCGGCCTACCTCGTCTTCCTCGGTTTCCAGGCGCTGCGCGGGGCGTGGCGCGGCAACTACGACGTCGTCGAGCAGGCGCAGCGCCGCAAGGGCGGCGGCTTCCGGCGGTTCCGCGAAGGGTTCCTCTCCAACATCACTAACCCGAAGGTGCTGGTGCTGTACCTGTCGGTGCTCCCGCAGTTCCTCGACCCCGGGCGCACGACGACGTGGGACGCGCTGGCGCTGGCCTACACGGTCGCCGTGCTCGGCGTGGCGTGGCTGCTGGTGCTGCTGGCGTTCGTGCACCGCGTGCGCGCGTGGCTCGAGCGCCGCCGCGTCCGCCGTACGCTGGACGGCGTCACCGGCACCGCGCTGCTCGGCTTCGGCGCCGTCCTGGCCCTGGAGTCCTGATGTCCCTGAGCACGTACGCGGGGTTCGCCGCGATGATGGCGTTCCTGGCGATGATGCCGGGCCCGGACACGATGATCGTGCTGAAGAACGCCCTGACCGGCGGCGCCCGCGGCGGCGCGTGGGCGTGCACGGGCATCACGGTCGCGAACTTCCTCCAGGGCACGGCGGCGGCCCTCGGCCTGGGCGCGGTGCTCACGCGGTCCCAGCCGGTGTTCGAAACGGTGAAGTGGCTCGGCGCGGCCTACCTGGTCTTCCTGGGCGTCCAGGCCCTGCGCGGCGCCTGGCGCGGCGATTACGCGGCCCTGGACGACGTCCGCCGCGCCCGCGCCTCCCGCGGCCGGCGCTTCCGCGAGGGGTTCCTCTCCAACATCACCAACCCCAAGGTGATCGTGCTGTACCTGTCGGTGCTGCCGCAGTTCCTGACCCCGTCGTCGACTTTCGCGGATTCGCTGCTCCTGGCGTACACGGTCGCGGCGCTGGGACTGGTGTGGCAGGTGCTGCTGCTGTTCTTCGTCCACCGCGTCCGGGGCTGGCTGCAGCGGCGCCGGGTCCGCCGGGTGATGGACGGCGTCACCGGCACCGCGCTCGTCGGCTTCGGGGCCGCGCTGGCCCTCGAAGGCTGATCAGGAACCGCAGCGCCAGAGCACGGGACCGGTGTCGCCGTCGCCTCGGCCGAAGACCGTCCCGTCGTCCCCGATGAGATCGGCCGACGCCGAGGACGCTCCTTCGGGGAGCGGGAGCTTCGCCACCAGGCTCGTGCCCTGCCACACCGCCGGCGGCCCGTCCCACGCACCGGCCTGACCCGCGATCGTGCCGTGGCGGTTGACGCTTTCGGCGGCGCCACCGCCGTCGAGCAGGTGCGGTGTGTTCTGCGACCAGAGCACGGCCTTCGGCCCGGCGACGTCGAGGACCGTGCCCACCGCGGTGCCGGCGCTGATCGCGCGGGCCAGCACCGGCGTGCCGGGCGACGGCGGCTGGGCGGTGAGGGTGCCCGCGCGCCACACGTACGACGAGTAGCCGCCGCTCAGCAGGACGGCACCGTCTTCGTCGATGTCCACGGCGTCGGCCCACGGCAGTTCGGGCGGGGCGATGACGACCGGGCCCGCGGCGAGCACCGACCACAGGATCACGACGGTGCCGGTGCCGCCCGGCACCTTCGCGGTGGCCACGACGTCGCCGCGATCGTTGATCGCGGCCGCGCGCGCGTCCCGGTACGGCGCGGGCAGCCGCACCGGTTCGTACGTGCCGTCGTGGTAGCGGAAGATCTGGTTCGTCGCCGGGGTGGTGCTGAACGAAGTGGCGTTGACCAGCACCGTCCCGGACCGGTTCCGGCCGGCGGGAACGGCCGAGTCGAAGCCGGCGGGCAGGTCGAGCTCCCGCGGTTCGCCGTGCTCCCAGAGCACGACGCTGTACGCGCTCTCGCCGACGACCGTGCGACCCGCGAAGTTCCCTTCGCCGTCCGTCGCGTCGACGTGGACGTAGCGGGGCTGGGCGAAGGGCGGCAACGGCACGGGCTCGACCCGCCAGGTGCACGGGGCCGGCACCGGGTCGGCGGCCGCCGGTACCACCGACCCCGCGGTCAAGGCCAGCGCGGCCAGTCCCGCCGCCGTCGTTCGTTTCACCAGGTGCATGGGATCCCCCTCGATCGTTCGGTCGCCTCCCCCACGCGCCTGCCCCGCTCACCGTTGACGACCGGGGATCCGGTTCACCCGTTCGGCCGCACCGTTTCGAGGGTCCGGTCCAGCCAGTCGTAGACCCGGCCGGTCGCGAGGCGCTGGGCGCCGACGTGGCAGTGGGCGTCCGCGCCCTCCTCCGCGGTGAACGTCAGCAGCGTCTTCGGCGCGTTCAGGTGCGCGTACAGCCGCCGCGGCTCGGTCTCCTGCTCGCCGCCGAAGAACAGGTCGTCCGCCGCTTCGCAGACCAGCGCCGGGCACGTGATCCGCTCCGCGATGCCGCCCTCCAGCGTGTACTCGAGGTACTTCGCGACGAACTCGCGGTCGGTCGCCGCGCCCAGCACGTACCGGCCGTGGTCGCACGCCCAGCGCAGGGTGGAGCTCGCCTGGCGGCCCGCGGTGAGCATCGCGTCGAACTCTTCGTCGTGCTCCGCACCCGCCCGGCGGACGATCTCCGCGCGGTCCCAGGGCAGGAACCCGACGACCGCCGCGCCCGCGTCGTACACGCCGTCCACCGCGACGACCGCCGCCAGGCGGGACTCGAACGCCGCCGCGCGCGGGGCCAGCATGCCGCCGAGGCTGATGCCGAGCAGAGCCACGCGGTCCGGGTCGACGCCGTCGAGGCCGAGGGCGAAGTCCACCACCGGCGTGACGACGTGCTCCCAGTCCGGCCGGAACACCAGGTTCTCGTGCCGGATCGCGCTGGGCTGGCCCGGGCCGTCGAACGTCAGCACGTGGTAGCCGCGCTCGGCACCGCCGGCCGCGCCCATGAAGTGGCATTCCTCGGCGCTGCCGTCGAAACCGTTGTGCATCAGCAGCACCGGCTTCGGGCCGGCACCCGGCGCGCGGTAGAAGTAGCCGCGCAAAACCGTTCCCTCGTACGGGATTTCGACCGGCTCGGCGACGGCGGCCCGCCGGAAGCACTCGACGCTGCGGTCGTAGGCCGCCGCGACGCGCGGGTCCGCCGGGTCGCCGTGCAGGAAGAATTCCGACGAGAAGTAGTACGTCGACGCGCGCAGCAGCAGGTCGCGCGCGGTCACCGGGCCCGCGTCTGCTGCTTCCGCGTACAGGCGGTCCGCCAGGCCGCGGTAGGCGTCGTGCCAGCTGTCGTAGTCGCCCGGCTTCACCGTCGACGCCGCCGCGAGGACTTCGCCGAAGTCCGAGCCGCCGTAGGACGCGTGGCCGAACAGGCGCAGGGTCTCGAACCAGAACTGCGCGTCTTCTTCGAACATGAGCTGCTTCATCGGATTTCTTCCTCCACGAAGGTTTCGAACGAGCGAGCGGGCCGGCCGGCGACCCGCTCGACGACGGGGGTGACGCGGTCTTCGGCACCGCGCCGGATGTCTTCGTCGAGCGCGGCGAGCACGCGCGCGAACTCGGCGGGAATGCCCGACGCGGTCAGGCGGGCCGCGAACTCGGCCGTGCCGACCGGGCGGTGGCGCACCGGGCGCCCGGTGCGGGCGGCGATGATCGATGCGGCTTCGGAATAGCTCAACGCACCAGGACCGGTCAGCACGTGTTCGGTGTTGTGCGGTTCGGGGTCGGTCAGCGCGCGGACGGCGACCGCCGCGATGTCGGCGGCGTCGACGAACGCGACCCGGCCGTCACCGGTGGCGGTGACGATCTCGCCGTCGCGCACGCCCTGCGCCACCAGGTGCGCGCCGGTGAAGTTCTGCATGAACCACGACGGCCGCAGCACGGTCCACTCCGGAGCCGTCCGCACCAGCCGCGGCAGCTCGCCGAGACCGGGCGTGTCCTCGGTGACGGCGGACGAGCTCAGCAGCACGATCCGGCGGACCCCGGCGTCGAGCGCGTCCGCCACGAACGGCGCCACCAGTCCCGCGGGCGCGACTTCGCCGATCGGCGCGACGAGGTAGACGGCGGAAGCGCCGCGCAGGGCCCCGGCGTGCGTGGTGCGGTCGGCCCAGTCGAACCGGACCTGCCCGGGCTCCTCCGGCTTGCGGGTGGCCGCGCGTGCCTCGGCGCCGTGCGCGCGCAGGCCCGCGACGACCCGGCGGCCGGTGGTGCCGGTGCCGCCGACGACCAGGACGTCAGCCACGGTCACCGCCGGTGAAAGCCGCGGTCAGCTCGTCGGCGCCGCCGAGCAGCTCCGCCGCGGCCTGCGGGCTCCAGTAGTCGCGGTACCGGCGGATCTCGCCGTCCTCGACGGTGATCACGGCGACGTACGACAGCTCGTACGGCCGCTGCGTCGCGACGACGACGCCGGCGACGGTGAACTCGGCGACGACCACGGCCGGGTCGGTGGTCTCGTGCACGGTCTTGGCCGTGACCTCCCGGATGTCCAGCAGGTTCGGGTAGTCGCGCAGGTACTCGCGGATGGCGTCCCGGCCTTCGACGCGCGCCGGGTAGCCCGGAGCGGCGAACGGGAACTCGAGGACGCCGTCCTCGGCCCAGAGCCCGGCGAACCCGGCCATGTCGTGCTTCAGCAGCAGATCGAGCGCGTGCTCGACGAAGTCGTGCATCGCAGCCTCCTTGAACGTTCGGACGGTACGGTACCGTCCCGACGTCAGACTAGACGGGACGGTACCGTCCCGTCCACCCGCTAGACTGCCGCCATGGCACGCACCCCGACCGGCGCCGCGGTCCTCCAGCCCGAGGTCACGCAGGCCATCACCGAAGCCGTCATGTGGGAACTCGCCGAACAGGGCTACGGGCGCCTGTCGATGGAAGCGGTCGCGAAACGCGCTGGCGTCAGCAAGAGCGCGCTGTACCGGCGCTGGGCGTCGAAGGACCACATGATCGCGTCGGTGGTGACGGAGTTCAGCGTGACGCGCGCGCCGGAGGTCGACACGGGCACCCTGCGCGGAGACCTGCGCGAGACGATGCGGTCCCTGATCGACTGGCTCACGCACCCGCTGTTCTCGCGGATCCTGCCGGACCTGATCGCGGAGGACGCCCGCGCCCCGGAACACGCCCGCGGCTTGCGCGAGGCCATCGGCGGCCCCCGCCGCGAGGTCGGCGAGGCCATGCTCCGCCGCGCGATCACCCGCGGCGAGCTACCCGAAGACCTGGACATGGAGCTGGCCCTCGACGTCCTGGCGGCACCGATCTACTGGCGGCTGGTGGTCCGCATGGCCCCGGCGGAGCCGGACTACGTGGACCGCCTGGTGGCGTACGCCCTGCGCGCGCTCGGCGCGCAGAGCGCCTGAGTCACGCCCGCTCGGGCTCGCCGGTGACGCGCTTGATGTCGGCCCCCAGCCGGTTCAGGTTCTCCACGAAATGCGGGTAGCCGCGGTCGATGTGGAAGACGTCCCAGACCTCCGTGACGCCGTCCGCGCACAGGCCCGCCAGTACCAGGCCCGCGCCCGCGCGGATGTCGGAGGCCCAGACCGGGGCGCTCGACAGCTGGGGGACGCCGCGGACCACCGCGTGGTGGCCGTCCGTGCGGGCGTCGCCCGACAGGCGGACCATCTCCTCGATGAAGCGGAACCGCGCTTCGTACACGTTCTCCGTGATCATCGACGTGCCCTCGGACACCGCCGACAGCGCGACCGCGAAGGGCTGCAGGTCGGTCGCGAAACCGGGGTACGGCAGCGTCACCCAGTCGACCGCCTTCGGGCGCTCCGGCTGGACCACGCGGAAGCCCTTGTCGTCGTAGGTCTCCACCTCCGCGCCGGCCAGTTCGAGCTTGTTCAGCACCAGGTCGAGGTGGTGCGGGTTGACGCCGCGGACGGTGATGTCGCCGCGGGTCATCGAGGCGGCGAACGCCCACGTCGCGCCGACGATCCGGTCGCCGATCACGCTGTGCTCGGTCGGGTGCAGCTTCTCGACGCCGTGGACCGTGAGCGTCGACGTCCCGGCGCCTTCGATCTTCGCGCCCATCTCGACGAGCATCGTGCAGATGTCGGCGATTTCGGGCTCGCGCGCGCAGTTGTCGATGACCGTGGTGCCCTCGGCCAGCACGGCCGCCATCAGGATGTTCTCGGTCGCGCCGACGCTCGGGAAGTCGAGCCAGATCTGGGCGCCGACAAGCGTCTCGGCCTTCGCGACGACGCAGCCGTGCTCGATGGTGCTCGTCGCGCCCAGCTTGCGCAGGCCGTTCTGGTGCATGTCCAGCGGCCGCGAGCCGATCGCGTCGCCGCCCGGCAGCGCCACGACGGCCTGCTTCAGCCGGCCGACCAGCGGGCCCAGCACGCAGACGGACGCGCGCAGCTTGCCCATCGCAGCCGAGTCCGCGCGGTGCGACAGCTCGGCCGGCGTCGTGATCGTGGCGGTGTCGCCTTCGATGACGACCTCGCAGCCGACGCTCCGCAGCACGTCGCCCATCAGCGGGACGTCGAGGATCTGCGGGCAGTTCGTGATGGTCGTGGTGCCCTCGGCCAGCAGCGCCGCGGCCATCAGTTTCAGCACGCTGTTCTTCGCGCCGACCACGTCGACCTCGCCGACCAGCCGGGCTCCGCCATGCACGTCGAAGTGCTCGCTCATGGCCGCCAATCATGCCCTCTCGCCCGGATTCGGCCCGGGCGGGGCCCGCTATGGTGGGTTCATGGTCGTTCGCATCAACCGCGTCTACACGAAGGTCGGCGACAGCGGCACGACCGCGCTCGGCGACGGGTCCCGCGTGCCGAAAACCTCGGCCCGCCTCGGCGCGTACGCGGACACCGACGAGACGAACTCGGTGCTGGGCCTCGCGATCGCCGTCGGGCAGCTGACCGGCGAAATCGCGGACGTCCTGCGTGTGGTGCAGAACGATCTCTTCGACGTCGGCGCCGACCTCTGCCTGCCGATCTCCGACGACCCGCCGTACCCGCCGCTGCGGATCACGGAGAAGTACGTCGAGCGGCTCGAAGGCTGGTGCGACGAGTTCAACGAGCGGCTGCCGAAGCTGACGTCGTTCATCCTGCCGGGCGGCACGCCGGGCGCGGCGTTCCTGCACCAGGCGCGCACGGTCTCCCGGCGTGCGGAGCGGAGCGCGTGGGCGCTGTACGAGGCCGAGCCGGAGACGACGAACCCGATCGCGGTGAAGTACCTGAACCGGCTGTCGGACCTGCTGTTCATCCTCGCCCGGCTGGCGAACCCCGAGGGTGACGTGCTGTGGCAGCCGGGCGGGCAGCCCCAGTAGCGCTCGGTGCAGGTTGTCGTGAGTGTTTAGTCGGGTTAGAACCCGACTAAACACTCACGAGGCCCACTGCGTACGCAAGTCGGCCAGTGTCTGGTGGAAGCCGGGGAACGTCTTCTTCACGCAGTCCGGGTCGTCGAGCGTGATGCCGTCGGTGAGCAGGCCGGTGATGCTGAACGCCATCGCGATCCGGTGGTCCCGGCGGCACTTGATCAGGGCGCCGGACGGCGTGCCCGGCTGGATCTCGATCCAGTCGCGACCCGTCTCCACCTCGATGCCCAGCGCGCGCAGGTTCTCCTCGCACGCGTCCAGCCGGTCGCACTCCTTGATGCGCGTGTTGTACACGTCCTCGATGCGCACCGGGCCCGAAGCGAACGGCGCGATCGCCGCCAGCGTCGGGACGGTGTCGGAGATGTCGCGCATGTTCACCGTGACCCCGCGCAGGCCGTCCGACGGGCCCGCGACCGTCACCGAGTCCTCGGCCAGCTCGACGTGCGCACCCATCCGGTCTAGCACGTCGACGAAGCGGACGTCGCCCTGCAGCGCCGAAGAGCCCAGCCCCGGGATGGTCACCGTGCGGCCGGTGACCGCCGCCGCGGCGAGGAAGTAGCTCGCCGTCGACGCGTCGGGCTCCACCGGGTACTCGCAGGCCCGGTACGGCGTCGGCGGGACGACGAACGTCTTCCCCTCACGCCCGACGTCGACGCCGAAGCGGCGCATCATCTCGAGCGTGATCTCGACGTAGGGCACCGACACGAGGTCGGTCACCGTGATCCGCAGCCCCTCCGCGGTCAGCGGCCCGAGCAGCAGCAACGCGGTCAGGAACTGCGAAGACAGCCCGGCGTCGAGGGTCAGGTCGCCGCCCTTGACGCCGTTCGCGCGGACCGTCAGCGGGTGGTGGCCCGGCTCGCCGCCGAACTCGAGGTCGACGCCCAGCTCCTGCAGCGCGTCGGTCAGCGGCCCGAGCGGGCGGCGGCGCATCTGGTCGGAGGCGTCGAAGTGGAACGTCCCGGTGCCGGCTGCGGCCAGCGCGGGCAGGAACCGGGCCGTCGTGGCGCCGTCGCGGCAGAAGACGTCGGCGGAAGCGACGCCCGGACCCGACGGGCGGCCCTCGATGGTCCACGCGCCCGGCTGGCGGTCGACGCGGTAACCGAGCTCGGCGAGGCCCTCGGCGAAGCCCTCGGTGTCGTCCGAGTGCAGCGGACGGCCGAGGGTCGTGGTGCCGTGCGCGGCGGCGGCCAGGAACAGGCCGCGGGCGGTGACGGACTTGGAGCCGGGGATCTCGACGAGGGTCACGGACCCCAGTTTAGTGGGGCGAGATCTCGGCCATCGGGCCCCAGTCGGAGGCGTCCTGGACGTTGATGATCTGCGGGTGGTCGCTGATGTAGGCACCGAGGTTCTCGACCGCCCACTTGAAGTGGTCGGAGCCGACGTGCGCGACCGCGGCGTCCTGGCCGTCGAAGCCCTCGACCAGCACGTAGGTGTTCTTGTCCTCGAGGCTGCGCGACCATTCGAAGAAGCGGTTGCCGTCTTCGGCGCGGGTGTTCGCGGTGTAGTCGGCGACGATTTCCGGCCAGGCTTCGGCGTGCTCCGGCTTCACCGGGAACTTGACGACGATGAAGATCATGCGTTCAACCGTAAGCCAAATCGGCGGCGATGGCTGTCTCGGTTTGAGACAAACACCGCGAGACAAGTCAGGAGGCGCGGGGCAGGCGTCGCCCGGGCGGGGCGGACTCGAGCCACGACAGGAAACCCGTCAACGCACCCGGGCCCATGGCGATCTCGATCGCTTCCTGGGTTTCCGACTCGCAGCGCAGCACGGTCGAGCCTTCGGGAACGGCGTAGGCCTCGCTCCCGGACGGGTCGCGCCGGTCGGCGATCTGCATGCTTTCCCGCTGGAAGACGCGGTCCGGGCCGGTCCGCAGGCTCCACACGCGGTACCAGACGAACTCGTCGCCCTCGTAGCGGCCCAGCCCCAGGTGCCAGCTGGACCGCGCGGCGTCCGGACGCCACCGCAGCGCGACGCTCACGCCCCCACCGCGGCGCATCCGGATCCACCGCTGGCCGTACCAGGCGACCAGCACGGCGAGCACGATCAGGAGCCCGACTACCACCACGGTGATCTTCACGGCCCGGCTCCTGCCCGTCTCGCGCTCAGGCCGACTTGCCCGCCGCGCGGAGCTGGGCCGTTGCCCTCGTCCGCTCGGTTTCGTCGTCGGCGTTCAAAGCCGCCTTCGCCGCGTCGACGTCGATCTCGTCGGACAGTTCGGCGCTCTCGGCCAGGATGCTGACCCCGGTGGCGGTGACCGACAGGAAACCGCCGTGCACGGCCGCGCAGACCGTCTCGCCGTCGGTGGTCGTCACCTTGACCACGCCACCCTCGACGAGCTGCCCGAGCACGGGTTCGTGGCCGGCCATGATGCCGATCTCGCCCTCGGTGGTCTGGGCCACCACGAAAGTGGCGGTACCCGACCAGAGACGGCGCTCGACGGCCACCAGCTCCACGGACATCTCAGCCACGTAGCACTCCTTAGCTCGGGGTGTTACTCCCGAGTGTAATAGGTCTGTCCGAAGCTATGAGAACGGCGGGGGCGCGAGTCCATAGTGGACACTGCCCCCGCCGAGCTCACGAGATCACTTCTTGGTGATTTCCTTGTACTTCTTCTCGAGGTCTTCGAGGCCACCGATACCCAGGAACGCCTGCTCCGGGTAGTGGTCGAAGTCACCCTTGGTGATGCGGTCGAACGACTCGATCGTCTCCGACAGCGGCACCGTCGAGCCCGGGATCTGCGTGAACGCCTCGGCGACCAGCATGTTCTGCGACAGGAACCGCTCGATGCGGCGCGCGCGCTGAACGGTGAGCTTGTCCTCTTCCGAGAGCTCGTCCATACCGAGGATCGCGATGATGTCCTGCAGTTCCTTGTACTTCTGCAGGATCCGGATGACCTCGGAGGCGACACGGTAGTGGTCCTCACCGACGATGGCCGGGTCGAGGATCGTCGACGTCGACGCCAGCGGGTCCACCGCCGGGAAGATGCCCTTCTGGAACACGCCACGCGAGAGCTCGGTGGTCGCGTCCAGGTGGGCGAACGTCGCGGCCGGGGCCGGGTCGGTGTAGTCGTCCGCGGGGACGTAGATCGCCTGCATCGAGGTGATCGAACGGCCTCGGGTCGAGGTGATCCGCTCCTGCAGCTGCCCCATCTCGTCGGCCAGCGTCGGCTGGTAACCCACGGCCGAAGGCATGCGGCCCAGCAGGGTCGAGACCTCGGAACCGGCCTGGGTGAACCGGAAGATGTTGTCGATGAACAGCAGCACGTCCTGGTTCTGGACGTCGCGGAAGTACTCCGCCATGGTCAGCGCCGACAGCGCGACGCGCATGCGCGTGCCCGGCGGCTCGTCCATCTGGCCGAAGATGAGGGCGGTGTCGTTGATGACGCCGTCCTCGGACATCTCCAGGAAGAGGTCGTTGCCCTCACGAGTGCGCTCGCCGACGCCGGCGAACACCGAGGTACCACCGAAGTTCCGGGCGACGCGGGTGATCATCTCCTTGATGAGCACCGTCTTGCCGACGCCGGCACCGCCGAACAGGCCGATCTTGCCACCCTCGACGTACGGGGTCAGCAGGTCGACGACCTTGAGGCCGGTCTCCAGCATCTTCGTCTTGCCTTCGAGCTGGTCGAAGGACGGCGCACTGCGGTGGATGCCCCAGCGCTCGAGGTCCTCGCCGTAGCCGGGCTCGTCGAGGCACTCACCGAGGGCGTTGTAGACGTGGCCCTTGACCTTGTCGCCGACCGGGACCGTGATCGGGCCGCCGGTGTCGGTGACCTCGGCGCCGCGCACCAGGCCGTCCTGCGGCTGCAGGGAGATGGTGCGGACGAGGTTGTCGCCCAGGTGGCTGGCCACCTCGAGGGTCACCGTCTTGCGCAGCTGCTCGAACTCGATGTCGACCTTGAGCGCGTTGAACTGGTCGGGAACGGAACCGCGCGGGAACTCGACGTCGACGACCGGCCCGGTCACCGAGACGATGCGCCCCTTGGCGCGCGGGGCTTCAGTACTGGTCATCAATCATCACTTCCTGCTGCGGTGAGCGCGTTCGCGCCACCGACGATTTCGGAGATCTCCTGGGTGATCTGCGCCTGGCGGGCCTGGTTCATCTCCCGCGTCAGGTTGCCCACCAGCTCGTTCGCGTTGTCCGACGCGGCCTTCATCGCCGTCCGGCGGGCAGCCAGTTCGGACGCCGCCGACTCGAGCAGCGCCGCGTAGAGCCGCGTGTTGATGTACTTCGGCAGCAGGGCGTCCAGCAGCTTGTCGGCACTCGGCTCGAACTCGTAGCTGGGGAGCAGCCCGGCGGGCTTCTCCTCTTCGCCTTCGGAGTACTCGACCTCGAGCGGCGCGACGCGCTTGGCGGTCGGCCGCTGGGTCAGCATCGACACGAACTCGGTGTAGACGACGTGGATCTCGTCGACACCCGTGACGCCGTCGGCGTTGCCGTGCTCGTCGTCGACACCCCGCATGAACGACTCGACCAGGGCGTCACCGGCCGCGACCGCGTTCGCGTAGCCCGGCTGGTCGGAGAAGCCCGTCCAGCCGTCCACGACCTCGCGGCCCCGGAACCGGTAGTAGTTCAGCCCCTTGTTGCCGGTGACGTAGACCTGCGGCTCCTTGCCCTCCTCGCGGAGGAGGGCCAGCAGCTCTTCGGTCGCGCGCAGCACGTTGGAGTTGTACCCACCGCACTGGCCCTTGTCGCTGGTCACGACCAGGACAGCGGCCCGCTTCGGGTTCGGGCGCTCGACCAGCATGGGGTGGTCGAGCGTCGTGGCCGCGCCGGCCAGCGCCGAGAGCACCTTCGTGATCTCGTCGGCGTACGGCCGGGAAGCGGCGACCCGCGCCCGCGCCTTGGTGATGCGCGCGGTGGCGATGAGCTCCATCGCCTTGGTGATCTTGCCGATCGACTTGGTCGCCTTGATGCGCGACCGGAGTTCCCGGAGTTGTGCGGCCATGAGCTACCAGCTCACTTCTTCGGCGCGGGCTTGTTGACCTTGACGGTCTCCTGCCCGACCTTGTCGGATTCCATGGCGTCCGCGTTCTCCTCGAGCGGCTTGCCCTCGGAGGTCGTGAACTCCTTCTTGAACTCGTTCACCGCGGCGACCAGCTTGTCGGCCGTCTCGTCCTCGAACTTCCCGGAGTCGCGGATCGCGCCCAGGATGTCGTCGTGCTTGCGGCGGAGCGAGTCGAGGAACTCCTGGTTGAAGCGGCGGACGTCCTCGGTCGGGACCGAGTCGTAGTGGCCGTTCGTGCCCAGCCACACCGTGCAGACCTGCTCCTCGACCGGGACCGGCGAGTACTGCGGCTGCTTGAGCACCTCGTACAGCCGGGCACCGCGCTCGAGCTGCGCCTTGGAGGCGTCGTCGAGGTCCGAGGCGAAGGCCGCGAAGGCCTCCAGCTCGCGGTACTGCGACAGGTCGATCCGGAGCGAGCCCGAGACCGACTTCATCGCCTTGACCTGCGCGGCACCACCCACGCGGGAGACCGAGATACCCACGTCGATGGCCGGGCGCTGACCGGCGTTGAACAGGTCCGACTGGAAGAAGCACTGGCCGTCGGTGATCGAGATGACGTTCGTCGGGATGTAGGCCGACACGTCGTTGGCCTTGGTCTCGATGATCGGCAGCCCGGTCAGCGAGCCGGCGCCCAGCTCGTCCGAGAGCTTCGCGCACCGCTCGAGGAGACGGGAGTGCAAGTAGAAGACGTCGCCGGGGAACGCCTCGCGGCCCGGCGGGCGGCGCAGCAGCAGCGAGATCGCGCGGTAGGCGTCGGCCTGCTTGGTCAGGTCGTCGAACACGATGAGGACGTGCTTGCCCTCGTACATCCAGTGCTGGCCGATGGCCGAGCCGGTGTAGGGCGCGATCCACTTGAAGCCGGCGGAGTCCGAGGCCGGAGCGGCGACGATGGTGGTGTACTCCATCGCGCCCGCGTCCTCGAGGGACTTCTTGACCGCGGCGATCGTCGAGCCCTTCTGGCCGACGGCGACGTAGATGCAGCGGACCTGCTTCTTCGGGTCGCCGGTCTCCCAGTTGGCCTTCTGGTTGATGATCGTGTCCACGGCGACGGCGGTCTTGCCCGTCTTGCGGTCACCGATGATCAGCTGGCGCTGGCCGCGCCCGATCGGCGTCATCGCGTCGATCGCGGTGATGCCGGTCTGCAGCGGCTCGGACACCGGCTGGCGCTCGACCACCGAGGCGGCCTTCAGCTCCAGCGCGCGGCGCTCGGTGGTCTCGATCTCGCCGAGGCCGTCGATGGCGGCACCCAGCGGGTTCACGACGCGACCGAGGTAGCCGTCGCCGACCGGCACCGACAGGACCTGGCCGGTGCGCTTGACCTGCTGGCCCTCTTCGATGCTTTCGAAGTCACCGAGGATCGCGGCACCGATGGAGCGCGCGTCCAGGTTCAGTGCGACGCCCAGGACGCCGCCGGGGAACTCGAGCAGCTCGTTGGCCATGGCCGAGGGGAGGCCCTCGACGTGGGCGATACCGTCACCCGCGTCGATCACGACGCCAACTTCTTCCCGGCTCACGTCCGGGGCGTAACTCGAGACGTAGTTCTCGATCGCGCTACGGATCTCATCCGAGGAGATCGTCAGCTCGGCCATGTCTTTCCCGCTCTCGCTTCGTTCTTGCCAGTATGCAAAGTCTTGTGTGACCTGGGGCTATGCCCGGGCCAGCCGCCTGCGCAGCGCCGCGAGCTGACCCGCCGCGCTCCCGTCGATGACCTCGTCGCCGACGCGGACGACGAGACCGCCGCCGAGCCGGGGGTCGATCTCGACGTGCAGGGCGATCGGCCGCCCGTAGATGCCGTTGAGCTTCTCGCCCAGCTGGGCGGTCTGCTCGTCGGACAGGGCGTTCGCGCTGGTCACGTAGGCGACCGAGCGCTGGCGCCGCTCGGCGGCCAGCTTGACCAGCTTGTCGAGCCCGACGCCGACGCCGCGGCCCTTGGCCCGGCGGACGACCTGCTCGACGAGGGTCTCGGTCACGACGTCCACCTTGTCGGCGAACAGCCCGCGCACCAGCGTGCGCTTCGCGTCGGCGGAACCGGTCAGGTCCGACAGCGCCTTCTCCAGCTCAGGGTGGTTGGCCACCACCCGCGCGACCTGGAAGAGCTGGGACTCGACGGTGTCGACGTTCCCGGTCTTCTCGGCCGAGGTGAGCAGGGCCGAGCGACCGAGCGACTCGAGGCCGTCGGTCAGCTCACGGGGGCTGGACCAGCGGCTGCCCGCCACGGCGTCGAGCACCTTCAGGGCCGGTTCGGACAGCTTGCCGTCGAACAGCCGGCGCACCAGCGCGGTGCGCGCCTCCGGCGTCGCCGAGGCGTCGCTCACCGCCCGGCGCAGGCCGATCTCCCGGTCCAGCAGGTCGACGACCGAGAGCAGCTCGTCGCCGACCGTGGCCGCGTCGGCTCCCGCGTCGGCCAGAACCTCGCCGAGGCGTTCCTCGGCGAGGCCGAGCGCTTCACGGCTCGCAGCATGCAGCGTCATTTCTGGCTACTTCCCCGCTCCGTTGGAGGCACCGGCGGTCTCCAGCTCCGCCAGGAACCGGTCGACGGTGCCGCGGCGGCGCGCCTCGTCCTCGAGCGACTCGCCGACGATGCGGCTGGCCAGCTCGACGGCGTTGCGGCCCATGTCGGCCCGCAGCTCGGCGATGATCTGCGCCTTCTGGGCCTGCAGCTGGGCCTGCCCCTGAGCGACGATCCGCTGGGACTCGGCCTCCGCCTCGGCCCGCAGTTCCGCCTTGATCTGCTCGGCTTCGAGCCGGGCGTCGTCACGGATCTTGGCGGCCTCGCTCCGGGCCTCGGCCAGCTGGGCCTTGTACTTGGCCAGCGCCTCTTCGGCCTCGGCCTGGGCCTTCTCGGCCTTCTCGATGCCACCCTCGATCTTCTGCGCACGCTCTTCGTACGCGGCCTCGAAGCGAGGGACGACGTACTTCTTGAGGATGAACAGCAGGATGAGGAAGGCGACGATGCCGAGGATCAGCTCCGAGATGTCGGGGATGATCGGGTTGTGCGTTTCGCCCTCTGCGGCGAGGACCAAGGCACTGTTCAGCACGGCGTCTCCTTAAAGCGATGAGCCGAAACTCAGGCGGCGGAGGCGATGAAGTAGATGACGATGCCGATCAGGGCGAGCACCTCGGTAAGCACGAAGGTCGAGAAGCCGATGCCCTGCAGCTTGCCCTGCGCCTCCGGCTGACGCGCGGTGCCGTTGATGACGGCCGCGAAGATCAGACCCACACCGATGCCCGGGCCGATCGCGCCCAGGCCGTAACCGATGGCGGCGAGACCGGGGTTGATGTTGACGGCCTGCTCCGCGGCCTGGGCCAGAACGATGTTGCTCACGTGCATTTCCCTTCACTTCGGTCCACGCGCTCGCGCGGATCGGGGGCTTGTGTTCTCAGTGCTCCGACGCCAGCGCGGCGCCGATGTACCCAGCCGACAGCAGGGCGAAGATGTAGGCCTGCAGCACCTGGATGAAGGCCTCGAGGAACGTCATCCCGATGGCGAAGATCCACGCCACGAGGGAGACCGGCTTCAGCGCCCAGCCCGACGTCTCGGTCAGCAGGAAGGTGCCGCCGAGCGTGAACACCGCCAGGATCAGGTGACCCGCGAACATGGCGGCGAAAACACGGATGGCGAGCGTCAGCGGGTTGAGGAAGAACTTCTCCGCGAACTCGATCAGCGAGAAGAGCGGCAGCACCGCCTTGGGAACGCCCGGCGGGGCGAGTTCCTTCTTGAAGTAGCCGGCGAAGCCGTGCCGCTTGAACCCGGCGTAGTGGTACACGGGGTAGACGACGAGGACCGCGAGCGCGACCGGGAAACCGAAGCGCGCCATGGTCGGGAACTGCAGGACGGGGATGATCCCGTAGAGGTTGTTCACCAGCACGAAGGTGAACAGTGCGAAAACGAGGGGAACGTACGGCTTGAAGTCCTTCGAGCCGATCTGTTCACGCGCGATGTTGTTGCGGCTGAAGTCGTAGATCGACTCCGCTACGAACTGCCCCTTGCTCGGGACGACCTGAAGCTTGCGGGTCGCCAGCAGGAAGTACGTCGCGATGATGACCACCGAGGCCACGACGAGCAGCATCGGCTTGGTGACGTTGCCAAACAGCGCCGGCAACTCGAAGCTTTCGGCGCCGGGCGGCGCGAATACCGCACCCTCGGCCAAAACCAGCGCGCCCACTGGGCTCCTTCCGGTTCTCCCGGCCGGCGTTCACTCCGCCGGGGGAATCGTCACGATCTGGACTTAACGTACCCGATACGTATCGGGACGTCGGAGGCGGCTACCCCACTGTCCGCAGAACACACCTTCACGTTCTGCACACGGGGTTCTCTCGCGTGAACACTGCCCTGCGGTCTACTTCGGACCAGCGGTTGGCGAGGCGGAACTACACGGTCGCCACACTGCTGATCGCGGTTCGTCTTAGGGAGTGCGCGGCCGAGGCCGCCACCCTTGACGCGGACCATACCAGCAGGTCAATCAGTGCCGTACACGCGTACTCCATACCCACCGATCAGCCCAGGACTTAGGTCCCGGGTCCACCCGGGACCTCGGTCCGGACCGGTGCGGGACCCACTCCGGAACGGCCCAGTTGACGGGTCCCGGGTCACCTCGTCCCGAACACCCCGTGTGGCACCGGTCACACTCTTGCGGCCGAGGCAGGGTTCACCCAGGGTAACGGAACAGCCGGGCAAAACGGACCGGCGTCAGGACGGGATGATCGTCGGGATCTTGGTCTTGCGGAAGGCCGCGAACTCGGCCGCGGCGGCCAGCAGGATGGCGACGATCATGGTGATCCCGAGCGAAAGCGGGTGCAGCGCGGTGACGCCCTTGAGCAGCGTCAGCGCGCCGAACAGCAGGACGACCTTCACGACGTACCCGCCGAGCGCGATGACCATGACGAACATCGGGTCCTGCCCCGCGCTGAACTTCATCATGCCCAGCGTGGACAGCGACGCGAGCATGGCGAGCACGCCGCCGACGAGCGACCCCAGGAAGCCGTGCAGCCCGTAGATGACGCTGAAGAGCGCGATGCAGACCAGTACGGCGGGCGGGGTAACCAGCAGCGAGGCCTTCGTCATCGCGCGGGCCGCCTGCAGCACCACCTTGGCGTGCGGGTTTTCCTGGTCCTGCGGTTCGGTCTCGCTCACGGCTGACTCCCTGCTCGGTTCGCCACCGAGTGTAGAGAACGCCGCCGGTCAGGTGCCCGCCTGGTTGCGCGAGCGCAGCCTCGGCACGATCGAAACCACCACCGCGAACACCAGCCCGACGCCGATGATCCACAGCGCCGCGGCGTCGTCGAACAGCGTCACCGACACCGCGCCGAACGCCAGGATCCCGGCCCACAAGTAGATCAGCAGGACCGCGCGGCGCTGGGAGTGGCCGATCTCCAGCAGGCGGTGGTGCAGGTGCATCTTGTCGGCCGCGAACGGGCTTTCGCCCCGGCGCGTGCGGCGGACGACCGCCATGATCAGGTCCAGCATCGGCACGAACAGCACCGCCGCCACGACCACCAGCGGCGACAGCAGCGCGATCGCGTCCTTGCCGCTGAACTGCGGGTACGGCACGCGGCCGGACGCCGACGTCGTGGCACCCGCGAGCACCAGGCCGATCATCATCGAGCCCGAGTCGCCCATGAAGATCTTCGCCGGTTGGAAGTTGTAGGGCAGGAAACCCAGACACGCTCCCGCGAGCGTGGCCGCGATCAGGGCCGGCGGGTAGGTGCCGACGTCGCCGCCGGAGCTGTCCAGCAGTCCCAGCGAAAACGCGCACGTCGCCGCCGCCGCGATGAAGCCGAGGCCGCCGGCCAGGCCGTCGAGGCCGTCGACGAAGTTCATCGCGTTGACCATCACCACGACCATCACGACCGTGAGCAGCGCGCCCTGGTTCTTGTCGAGCACCAGCACCGAGCCGAACGAGTCGCCGCTGCCGCCCCACGGCACCCAGAACGACACCCACTGCACGCCGAAGATGACCAGGATCCCGGCGCACATCACCTGGCCGGCCAGCTTCGTCCAGGCGTCGAGCTCGAACCGGTCGTCGAGCGCGCCGATCAGCGAGATCACGCCCGCCGCGAGCAGCACGCCGACCGAGTCGAACGAGGCGTCGAAACCGTGCGACAGCGCGGGCAGCTGGTGGGCGAGGCCCATCGCGCCCGCGACGCCGAGGAAGATGCCGATCCCGCCCATCCGCGGGATCGGGGCGACGTGGACGTCGCGCGCCCGCGGGTTCGCGATCGCGCCGACGCGGATGGCGAGCCGCCGGACGAGGCCGGTGAGCAAGTAGGTCACGGCCGTCGCGGTCAGCGCGACGAGGATGTATTCCCGGATGGGGAGGAGACCGGATGTGGGCGGCACGGGTGCGTCACGCTCGCGGGGTCGGGGTCACCCGCGACACGCTATCGTGCCGCGGCTGGGACCTTGATCCGGCTTCAGGCCAACGATTCCGCGGGTACACCGAGCACCTCCGCGACCGCCGTCTTCGCGACCGAACCCTCGCGCAGCACCACCGGTTCGGTGCCCGTGAGGTCCACAATGGTCGACGCGACGGGCTCGCCGCTCGACCCGCCGTCGAGGTACACCGCGACCGAGTCGCCGAGCTGTTCCTGCGCCTCCTGCGCGGTGCTCGCCGGCGGCCGCCCGGAGACGTTCGCGCTCGACACGGCCATCGGGCCGACGTCGCGCAGCAGCTCCAGCGCCACCGGGTGCAGCGGCATCCGGAGCATCACGGTGCCGCGGGCGTCGCCGAGGTTCCACTGCAGGCTCGGCGCGTGCGGGAGCACGATGGACAGATCGCCGGGCCAGAAGGCTTCGATGAGCGCGCGCGCCTGCGGCGGGACGCCGAGCACCAGGCCGTCCACAGTGGACCAGGACCCGACGAGCACGCCGACCGGCATGTCCGGGCCGCGGTTCTTCGCGCGCAGCAGCGCCTGGACGGCACCGGCGTCGAACGCGTCGGCACCGATGCCGTAGACCGTGTCGGTCGGCAGGACGACCAGCCTGCTCGACCGCACCGCACCCGCCGCGGCGGTCAGCCCGTCGGCGCGGGTGTCGCGCTTGCTGCAGTCGTAGACCACGCTCATGGCACCCAAGCGTAGTCCGGCCGCCGGAGGGGGCGTTCGCCGCGTCACACCCCGCGCCGCCCGGAGGCGCCCCCGTCTTCCACGCTACCGGCGAGCACCGACAGTTTCCGGCGCGCGCGGCGCGCGGGGCCGGAGTTGTCCACAGCGCCCGCCGCCATGACCCGGCTCGGCGCGCCCGGTCCGCGCGGCGCGCACGTCGTGACAGCGGCTCCACCAAGGTCGCGAATGACTCATTGGGGACCTCGGAGGTCCCCAATGAGTCATTCGCGGCACCACAGCAGCAGCCGGCACCGCCCGGCTTCCCGGGAACACCGCTCGGACCGGGCCGCCGGCCAGACTTTCGTCGTGGGGCAAGCGGGTAAACCTCGCCGCGAGGCAGAACTCCGGCAGCGCGGCTCAATACGGTCGATCACCGGGAACCGGCAAATCCCCGTGGGTTCCCAGTGAAGGAGCCGCAGATGCGTTCCAGAACCCCGAAGGCGCTCGCCCTGCTCGCCGCGGCCGCCCTGCTGACCGGGCTCGGCGCGGGCACCGCCGCGGCCGAGCCGCTCACCCGTGGCTGGCCCGCCCCCATCGACTCCGCGCGGTGGGAGAACCAGGACCACATGACCTGGTCCGACTACAAGAAGATCCCCGGCACGAACTGGGCCGACCCCGCCCTCCAGCCGACGCAGCGCACGTTCAAGGGCGCCGTCGTGCTCGCCGACTACCCGGACCAGGACTTCGTCGTCACCAAGCCGGCGAACTCGACGATCTTCGGCAACCCCGGCCCCGCCGCCGCGAACATCCCGCGGGCCGGCGTCGCGAAGTACTACCAGGACTTCCTCAACAAGCCCGAGGCGCTCAACAACGGGCACACCATCAACGAGTACTGGATGGAGGACTCCGGCGGCCGCTTCGGCGTGCAGCTGACCGCGTTCGGGCCGTACCGGATGCCCGGGAAGTCCTACGAGTACGGCATGGAGTTCCAGCCGTCCGCCTGCCCGCCCGGGGCGAACTGCGCGCGGGACATCCGCAAGGACGCCGGCGACGCGTGGCGCGCCGACGTCGGTGACGCGGCCAAGCAGTTCGACTTCGTCTTCTACCTCTCCGCCGGCCAGGACGAGAGCTCGACCTGGCAGGAGTTCGGCGAGATGAAGTTCGGCACCAAGGAGAACGTGCCCGACGCGTTCGGCCCGCCGAACCGCGACCTGCCCAACTACGCGGCGACCCGGTACGTGCCGTGGACGTCGTGGGCGTCGGCCGCCAGCATCTGGCCCAACGCCCAGGACGGCAGCTCGGTGCAGGCCGAGAGCTCCGGCCAGTCGACCTACGCGCACGAGTTCAGCCACATCCTGGGCATCGGCGACAACTACAACAACCCGTTCGGCACCCCGCCGTCACGCTCCTACAGCGGACCGTGGGACATGCTGTCGCGCGGTACGTTCAACGGTCCCGGCGGTCCGCACACGCGCTGGATGATCCCGGCGACGCAGGGCAGCTCGATGGGGGCCCAGCACCAGCTGCGCAACAAGCTGAAGCTCGGCATCGTCGACCCGGCGGACGTGCTGCAGCTCGACCGGGACCAGCTGGCCTCGACCGGTCCGGTGTCCGCGCGCCTCACCGCGCGGGAGACCGAGGCGCAGCCGGGCGCGTTCACCGGGCTGAACATCAAGCTCACCGGCGGCGACAAGGCACCGAAGTGCGACCGGGCGAAGGACCCGTTCTGCGACGGCGGCGGTTACGACAACTACACGGTCGAGGTCGTGGACCGGATGGGCGCGGACTCCTTCGCGCCCGACTCCGGCGTGCTGATCACGAAGACGAAAAACAAGGACAACGCGCCCTTCGACTGGGTGATCGACGCGAACCCGCAGGACATCGGCATCACCGACTACACGAAGCCGGACGGCACGCCCGTGAAGATCACCGTCGGCGACTACCGGCAGCTCAACGACGCCCTGTTCAAGGCGGGCACGGAGGCGGCGAGCCCGTACGAGTACACCGACCAGGCCAACCGGCTGCGGTTCCTGATCACCGACCTCGCCCGGGACCGCAAGGGCATCCTGTCGTACACGGTCACGGTCGCTTCGCTGGACGGCTCGGGCACCCAGGCGCGCGGCGCCGCGGTGACCCCGGCCCCGCCGGCGTTCGCCCGCGGCGGACTCGCGACCTGCGACTTCGGCCTGCTCAACACGGGTTCGGCCCGCGGGGCCCAGGCCCCGTACGACACGGACACCTACCGGCTGAGCGTGTCGACGGACGCGAAGGGCTGGGCGGTCCGCCTGCCGAACGAGCTGACGACGGCGAAGTTCGGCGGTCACGTGAAGGTCCCGGCGTACGCGAAGCGCGACCAGGGCGGCGACTTCACGGCCCGGGTGAAGCTGACGGCGACGTCGGTGAGCGACCCGGCCAAGACGGCGACGGCGAGCTGCACGGCCTTCGGCTTCTGACGACGCCGCGGAGGGGGCTCACCGGCTGGTGGGTCCCCTCCCGGACTACGGCAGCGGTGACGTCTTGAATGAGTCATTCAGGTCTTCGGAGGTCCTGAACGACTCATTCAAGACCTTTGCCGCGCCGCTCAGCCCAGCCGGCGCGCCGTGACGAACCGCGGGCGGCCGGTCAAGTCCGTGTGGCCCTCGACGCCGGTCAGCACCCGCCGGGCCCGGACCAGCGCGGGCACCGCCGAGCCGTGCGTGTCGTCGTGCTCGATGGCCAGCCCGCCGCCGGGACGCAGCAGGCGGGCGCCCGCCGCGATCGCGTGGCGGATCACCGCCAGGCCGCTCTCCTCGGCGAACACCGCCCGCGGCGGGTCGTGCTCGGCCACCTCCGGGGGCACCGACGTGCCCTCCGGGACGTACGGCGGGTTGCACAGCACCAGGTCGACCAGGCCGTCGAGCTCGGCGAACATCGTCGGGTCGCTGATGTCACCCGAGTACAGCCGGATCGGGGTGTTGCCCGCGTCGGCGTGGACGTCCGCGTTGTGCCGCGCCCAGGCCAGCGCCTGCGGGTCGACGTCCACCGCGTAGACGACCGCGTCCGGCCGCGCGTGCGCGACCGCGAGGGCCAGCGCGGCGGACCCGGTGCACAGGTCCACCACCACCGGGAATTCGCGCCCCTGCAGGAACTTGACGCCCCACTCGAGCAGCAGCTCGGTCTCCGGCCGCGGCACGAACACCCCGGCACCGACGGCGACGGTGATCTCGCCGAGCGCGGCCCAGCCGGTCAGGTACTGCAGCGGGATCCGTTTCGCGCGCTGCTGGACGAGCTGGCCGATGGCCTCGATGACCGGCGGGTCGACCAGCGGCACCATCGGCAGCCGGCCGCGTTCGACCCCGAGCACGTGCGCGGCGATCACCTCGGCGTCGAACCGCGGCGAGGACACGCCCGCGCGCTCGAGGATCCGGGTGGCCTCGATGATGGCCAGGCGCAGCGGCTGCCGATTCACTCGTCGTCCTTCACCTCGTCAAGCCTGGCACACCAGGCGGAACTCCCCCGTGAGGACACGCGCCGGTCCTACGCCGTCCAGCGTATCGAGGCACCCTCACGGCTCGGCGGACAAGTACCCGGCCAGCTCGCCGCGCCGCCGCTGCAGGGCGCTGATCCGGTCGTCCATCGCGCGCAGCTCCCGGTGCAGCAGGCCGGCGAGCTCCGGGCACAGGTCGAGGTGCGCCTCCTCACCGCTCGCGCACTGCAGCGCCGACGAGATCACCTCCGTGTTCAGCCCCGCCGCGAGCAGGCGGCGGATCTGCCGGACCCGCACGACGGCGTCCTCGTCGTAGGCGCGGTAGCCGTTGCCGTCGCGCGACGCCGCGAGCAGGCCCTGCTCCTCGTAGTAGCGCAGCAGCCGCGTGCTGACGCCGGTGCGTTCCGCGAGCTCGCCGATCCGCACTCCCACCCCCTGAACGGTTGACCTTCACACCGATGTGAATGCCTAACGTCGCCGTCATGACCGAACATTTCCCGGACCTCGAAGTCGTCCTGCCGAACGAGCAGCCGCACGTCGAGCCCGCCCGGATCGCCGAGCTCGCCCGCCGCGCCGAGGAGCTCGGCTACCGCGCCGCCTGGCTGCCCGACCACCTGATCCCGCCCGGCCCCTTCGGCGAGGTGTTCGGCGGGGTCCACGAGCCGCTGGTGACCCTCGCCCACCTCGCCGCGGTGACCAGCCGGATCCGGCTCGGGACGGCGGTGCTGATCCTGCCGCTGCGGGAGCCGTTCGCGCTGGCCAAGCAGGCCGCGACGCTGGCGAGGCTGTCCGGGCACCGGTTCGACCTCGGGGTCGGCGCCGGCTGGAACGAACCGGAGTTCGCCGAGGTGGGCGTGGACTTCGGCAGCCGAGGAAAGCAGACCGACGCGGCCCTGGACCTGCTCGCCGAGCTGTTCCGCACCGGCCGCGGTCCCGGCGGCGGGTACTTCGAGCCGCGGCCGGCGCGGCCGGTGCCCCTCACCGTCGGCGGCAACTCCGCGGCCGCGCTGCGCCGGGCCGTCCGGGTCGGCGCGGGCTGGTTCAGCGCCGGGCTCTCCCCCGCCGAGGTCGGCGAGCGCGCCGGAAAGCTCACGGCCATGACAAACGGCCGCGAAACAAGGGTCACCGCCAGAATGGAGTGGGACGGGACCGATCTCGACTCCGCGACGGCGCGATTCCGCGCGTATATCCTGGCGGGGGCGGACGCGGTGGCCGTCCACTTCGGCCCGGCGGAGACCTTCGAGCAGCGGATGACCACGTTCGCCGAGGCCGTCGCCGGACCCTAGGATGCCCGAGACGCCGACCCACGGGAGCGCCAGTGCCGACCGAGCCGACCACGCGCCGCCGGGTCGCGTTCGTCTTCCCGATCTACAACGAGGAAGCGAACATCGAGCTGCTGCACCGCACGGTCGACGAGGTCACCGCGCCGCTGGCCGGGCGCTACGACTTCAGCTTCCTCTACGTCGACGACGGCAGCCGCGACGGTTCGCTCGATCGGCTGGCCGAGCTGTCCGCCCGCGACGCACGGGTGACCGTCGTCGAGCTCTCCCGCAACTTCGGGCACCAGATGGCCGTGACCGCCGGGCTCGACCTGGTCGACGCGGACGCCGTGGTGATCATGGACAGCGACCTGCAGGACCCGCCGCGGGTGGCGCTCGAGCTGCTCGAGAAGTGGGAAGAGGGCTACGAGGTCGTCTACGCGCAGCGCCGGTCGCGGCGGGATTCGCCGTTCAAGCGGTACACCGCGAGCGCGTTCTACTGGTTCCTGCGGAAGATGGCCGCGGTCGACATCCCGAAGAACACCGGGGACTTCCGGCTGGTCGACCGCAAGGTCGTCGACGAGCTGCGCAAGTACCGCGAGCGCGACCGGTTCCTGCGCGGCCTGGTCAGCTACGTCGGGTTCCGGCAGACCGCGGTGCTGTTCGACCGCGACCAGCGCCACGCCGGCGTCACCGGCTACCCGCTGACGAAGATGCTGCGTTTCGCCGCCGACGGCATCCTCGGGTTCTCCACGACGCCGTTGCGGATGATCACGCGGATGGGGTACCTGATCTCGCTGCTGAGCTTCCTCGGCGTGCTCTACGTCGTCGGCGTGAAGCTGTTCGCGCCGGAGACCGCGGTGCCCGGCTGGGCGTTCATCACCATCGCGATGTTCTTCCTCGGCGGCATCCAGATCATCATGCTCGGCGTGCTCGGCAGCTACATCGGCCGCACGTATTCGCAGGTGCAGAACCGGCCGCTGTACACGGTGGCGTCGGTGCGCACCGGCCTGCCCGAACCCGTCGAGACCGACGAGAACAGCCGGAGCGCCGCCCGATGAGGATCGTCACGTCCACGCAGCTGCGCTTCGGGATCGTCGGGATCGGCAACACGCTGGTCGACGTGCTGGGCTACGCGCTGCTGGTCACGCTCGGTGTGCCGGTGTTCGTGGCGAACTTCCTCTCGACGACAGCCGGCATGCTGCTGTCGTTCACGCTGAACCGGAACTTCACGTTCCGGGCGAAGGACGGTGACATCCGGCGTCAGGCACTGCTGTTCTTCGCGGTGACCGCTTTCGGGCTCTGGGTGGTCCAGTTCGGCGTCATCACGCTGGTGAGCCACCTGTTCCCGGGCGTGAACGTGCTGGTGCCGAAGGGTGCGGCGATCGTCGTCGGCCTGTTCTGGAACTACCTGCTCTACCACTACGTCGTGTTCCGGCACCGCCCGGTTTCGCCCGTTCCCGGTGCAGCGCCCGCCGACTCTGCGTGATCTCGTACGCTGGTCCGGGTGCGATCCCGTGAACTGCGCTTCGGCCTGGGCGTCTTCGTCCTTTCCCTGGGCGTCCTGCTGCTCCGGTTCCTCGTGCCGCGCCCGGTCGGGATGGCCGACAACGGCGACGGCTGGCGCCTGCTGTGCGACCTCGGCGGCCGGCACACCGAGATCAAACCCGAGTTCTACGTGCACTTCAGCTACGGGCCGGGCCAGGGCTGCAAGAGCGACTACATCTCGAGCCAGGCGTGGCTCGACTGGTTCGCGAGCAAGCTCGGGAAGGTCCTCGGCTCGTCGGCGGAGCTCAACCTGCTGGTGCTCGGCTCGATCACGGCCGTGCTGGTCGCAGTGGGTGTCGCGGCGACCGTCCTCGCGCTCGACCTGAGCACCCGCAACCGCGTCATCGCCACGGTCCTGCTGCTGCTCGTGATGGCCGACTCGGCGTTCTTCGGCTACTTCGCCTCGGTGCTCAGCGAGGGCGCCGGCTTCCTGGGGATGCTGCTGATGGCCGGCGGGCTGCTGCTGATGCACCGCACGGGCGCGTGGCGCTACTGGGGCGCGGCGCTGACCGTGTTCGGCGCGCTGATCGGCATCAACGCGAAGTCGCAGACGCTGCTGCTGATCCCGCTGTTCGTGCTGGCGCTGGTGCTGGTCAAGCCGCTCGGAGCACGCGGATGGGCGCGGTGGCTGCTGCCGCTGGGCGTGCTGGTGATCGTGGGCGCGGGGACGGCGGCGGTCCAGTCCCACGGCGACCCGGCCAACGCCGAGTACCGCGAAGCGAACATGTACCACGTGGTGTTCGACAGCATCGTGGACGGCAAGCACGACACGGACGCCGACCTGGCGGCGCTGGGCCTGCCCCCGAGCGCGAAGAAGTTCATCGGCACGGGCTGGTGGGAAGCGAGCCCGTGGAAGGACGCGGACTACAACGGCTTCCGCGACAAGATCAGCCGCCGCAACGTGGTCCAGTACTACGCCGCGCACCCGGAGCGCACGCTCCAGATCCTCCAGCAGGGCGCGATCGACACGCTGACGGCCCGCCCGGAGCGGCTGGGCAGCTTCGCCGACACGTCCGGGCTGCCGCCGATGGCGCAGGAGTTCCGCGTCCCGGTGTTCTCGGGGCTGTCCGCACTGGCGGCCCCGCTGGGCCTGTTCGTGCTGGTCCCGTTCTGGCTGCTGATCGGCTGGGCCGGCGTGCGGGCGTTCCGCCGGTCGCGCCGCGAATACGGGATCGTGGTCTTCTTCCTGCTGCTGTTCGCGGTGGGCCAGTTCGGTCTGTCGGCGCTCGGCGAGGGCGTCGAGGGCGTGAAGCACCAGCTGCTGACGCTGTTCCCGACGGTGCTGGCGTTCGCGTTCGGGGTCCTGAGCTTCTTCCCGCGCCGGGCGCGGCCAGAGGAGCCCGCGGTCGAGGAAGAGCCAGTGACCGAGGTCTTCGACGCGTTCCGCGAGCCGGAGCAGCCGGCGGTCCGGTGATGCGGATCAAGCACCAGGTCGTCACGTTCGACGCCGCCGACCTGGCGCCCGAGAGCCACTTCTGGGCGGGCGTCCTCGGCGGCGAGGTCGACGAGGACGGCGACTGGCACATGGTCCTGGTCGACGGGGCCCCGCGTGTCGGGGTGCAGCTCGCGCCCGATCATGTCGCGCCGGAGTGGCCGGACGGCGGGACGAAGCAGCAGGTGCACCTGGACCTGTGGGTCGAGGACTTCGCGGAAGCTCACGAGCACGTAATGGCTTTGGGTGCCCGGGTGCTGAAGGCGGCGAGCGGGGCTACGGCCGGCGACGACTTCCAGGTCTACGCCGACCCGGCCGGGCACCCGTTCTGCCTGTGCTGGCTGGTGCCGAAGGCTTAGCCCGCTCGAGTCGGGGCGCTGGTTCCGGGGGTCGCGAATGAGTCATTGGGGACCTCGGAGGCCGCGAATGAGTCATTCGCGACCCTCGCGGCCGCCGACACTCAGCCCGCCGAGGCAGCCAGCCACTCAAGCGCGGCAGCGATCCGGACACAGCTCGGCACCGCGGACCGCGGAGCCCGCGACCGGCCCGCCGCTCGCCGTAGCCCGCCAGGCCCCCGCGCTAAGGTCGCGAATGAGTCATTGGGGACCACCGAGGCCGCGAATGAGTCATTCGCGACCCCGCCCCGCCGGCTCAGCCCGCCGAAGCCGCCAGCCGCTCCTCGCGGTCCGCCGTTGCCAACGCGTCCAGCACGCCGTCCAGATCGCCGTCGAGGACCTGGTCCAGGTTGTACGCCTTGTAGTTCACCCGGTGGTCCGAAATCCGGTTCTCCGGGAAGTTGTACGTCCGGATCCGCTCCGAGCGGTCGACCGTGCGGACCTGGGACTTGCGGGCGTCCGACGCCTTCGCCGCCGCCTCTTCCTCCGCGATCGCCTGCAGGCGGGCCTGCAGGACCTGCAGGGCGCGGGCGCGGTTCTGGATCTGGGACTTCTCGTTCTGGCAGGACACGACGATCCCGGTCGGCAGGTGGGTGATCCGGACCGCCGAGTCGGTCGTGTTGACGCTCTGGCCGCCGGGGCCCGAGGACCTGAACACGTCGATGCGCAGGTCGTTCGGGTCGATCTCGACCTCGACCTCCTCCGGCTCCGGGTAGATCAGCACGCCGGACGCGGACGTGTGGATCCGGCCCTGGGACTCCGTCGCCGGCACGCGCTGGACGCGGTGGACGCCGCCCTCGAACTTCAGGCGGGACCAGACGCCGTCGACCTCGGCCGCCTTCGTCTTGATCGACAGCGTGACGTCCTTGAAGCCGCCCAGGTCGGAGTCGACCGAGTCGAGGACCTCCGCCTTCCAGCCGTGGCGCTCGGCGTAGCGCAGGTACATGCGCAGGAGGTCGCCGGCGAACAGGGCCGACTCCTCGCCGCCCTCGCCGGACTTGATCTCCATCACGACGTCGGAGCTGTCGTACGGGTCGCGCGGGAGCAGCAGCTCGGTGAGCTTCGACTCCAGGTCCGGGATGCGCGAGGCCAGTTCCTCGGCCTCGGCGGCGAACTCCGCGTCCTCCGAGGCCATCTCCCGGGCGGCCGCGAGGTCGTCGCGGGTGGTGTCGAGCTCGTGGACCGCGCGGACCACCGGGGTCAGCTCGGCGTAGCGGCGGCCGAGCTTGCGGGCGCGCGCCTGGTCGGCGTGCACCGCCGGGTCCGCCAGCTGCTGCTCCAGCTCCGCGTGTTCGGCGAGCAGCCCCTTGAGCGAGCTCGAATCCACCTCTGCCACCTCTCAGCCCGGGATGAAGACAAAAACACGGCGCCCACCCGGAAGTACCGGATGGGCGCCGTGGAAAAAGCTACTTGGCGTCGGCGTCCTTCTTCTGACGCTTGCCGTAGCGAGCCTCGAAGCGCGCGACCCGGCCACCGGTGTCCATGATCTTCTGCTTGCCCGTGTAGAACGGGTGGCAGTTGGAGCAGATCTCGACGTGGATGTTGCCGCTGGTCTTGGTGCTGCGCGTGGTGAAGCTGTTTCCGCAGTCGCAGTTCACTTCGGTGACCACGTACTCGGGGTGAATACCGCTCTTCATGGTGTCCTCTCTCGTTGGCTCCGGGTCCCCAGTCGTTCACGGGGTGAACCGGCGCCGGACTTCAGCGGGTGATTCTGCCAGACGGGCTGACGTTCACTGGAACGCACCCCGCTGACCTGGTATTCCGACCGTGCCGGAGGCCTCCCCACACGCGGCGGGAAGGCCTCCGATGAGCACGCTCAGTCGTCTTCGCTGCCGCCGAGGGCGGTCTTCGAGACCTGCATGAGGAACTCGACGTTCGTCTTCGTCTTGCGCAGCCGCGAGATCAGCAGGTCGATCGCCTGCTGCGAGTCGAGCGCGTGCAGCACCCGGCTGAGCTTCACGGTGACCGCGAGCTCGTCCGGCGAGAGCAGCAGCTCGTCCTTGCGGGTACCCGACGGGTTGACGTCGACGGCCGGGAACACCCGGCGCTCGGCGATCTTCCGGTCCAGCTTGAGCTCCGCGTTACCGGTGCCCTTGAACTCCTCGAAGATGACCGTGTCCATCGTCGAACCGGTCTCGACCATCGCCGTGGCGAAGATGGTCAGCGAGCCGCCGTTCTCGATGTTGCGCGCCGCGCCCAGGAACCGCTTCGGCGGGTACAGCGCGGTCGAGTCGACACCACCGGACAGGATCCGGCCGGACGCCGGGGCCGCCAGGTTGTACGCACGCCCGAGCCGCGTGATCGAGTCGAGCAGCACGACGACGTCGTGACCCATCTCGACCAGGCGCTTGGCCCGCTCGATCGACAGCTCCGCGACCGACGTGTGGTCGGACGGCGGCCGGTCGAAGGTCGAGGCGATGACCTCGCCCTTCACCGAGCGCTGCATGTCGGTGACCTCTTCCGGACGCTCGTCGACCAGGACGACCATCAGGTGGCACTCGGGGTTGTTCGTGGAGATCGCGTTGGCGATGTCCTGCATGATCGTGGTCTTACCGGCCTTCGGCGGCGACACGATCAGGGCACGCTGCCCCTTGCCGACCGGCATGATCAGGTCGATCACGCGGGTGGTGAGCTTGTGCGACTCGGTCTCGAGGCGCAGCCGCTCGTTCGGGTACAGCGGGGTCAGCTTGGTGAAGTCCGGGCGCCGCTTGGCCTCGTCCGGCTCCAGGCCGTTGATCGAGTCGACGCGCACCAGCGGGTTGAACTTCTGCCGCTGCTGCTCGCCGTCACGCGGCTGGCGCACGACGCCGGTGATGGCGTCACCGCGGCGCAGGCCGTACTTGCGGACCAGCGACAGCGAGACGTACACGTCGTTCGGGCCGGCGAGGTAGCCGGAGGTGCGCACGAACGCGTAGTTGTCCAGCACGTCCAGGATGCCCGCGACGGGCAGCAGGACGTCGTCCTCGCGGATCTCGGTGTCCGGCGAACCGGCTTCGCGCTGGCCGCCGCCACTGCCCCGGCGGCGACGGTCGCGGAAGCGACGGCCGCGACGGCCGCCTTCCTCGTCGTCGTCCGGCTGCTGGTTGCGGTTGTCCTGGCCGCCGCGGCTGCCGCCGTCCTGCTGCTGGTTGCGCTGGCGGTTGCCGTCCTGACGGTTGCCGTCCTGGCGGTTGTCGCCGCGGTTGCCGCCCTGCTGGCGGTCGCGGTTGCCGCCGCCCTGCTGCCGGTCACCACCCTGCTGGCGCTCGCCCTGCTGGCGCTCGCCGCCCTGGCCCTGCTGCTGACCGTCGGGCGCGCCGGCGGCGCGGTTGGAGCCGCGGCGACGACGGCTGCGGCCGCCCTCCTCGGGCTGGCCGTCCTGGCCCTGCGGGCCGTCCTGCTTGTCCTGCTGCGGGCGCTCGGCCTGCGGCTGCGCGTCCGACGGCGGCGCCGAGGGCGCTTCGGCCTTCGGCTCCGGCTTGGTCTCGACCGGGGCGGCGGGCGCCTCGGTCTTCGGGGCCGCCGCGGCCTTCGGGGCCTCGCCGACGCCTTCCAGCGGCAGCGTCTCGGCCGCCGCACGCGGCTTGCGCGACTTGCCCTGGCGCTCGCGGATCGCGGCGATCAAGTCGCCCTTGCGCATGCCCGTCGTCTCGCCGACGCCGAGCTCCCCAGCCAGCGAACGCAGTTCGGCGACGGTCTTACCGGTCAGCCCGCCGACCGTCCGCTTGGGAGCGGGGGCGGTGCCGTTCGTCTCGGCCGTGCCGCTCACGTCGCTCAAAAGATCGGTGTTGCTCACACATGTCCTTCCTGACCGATCCACGCCTCCAGGCGGATCAGCGGACTGCCGCTCGCTTCTGATCGCGAACCGGCGTATCTGCCCCCCGATACGGGAGATGAGCTCTTCGGCCGTGCGAAACACAGCTGGAGCGCCTCCACCACAGGGGTTTGCGTCCTCCATTCGGAGGACACGAAATTCGGCACCGCCGAAACCGGAAACCCGCCTGCGTCCCTCCGCGTTACCCCGCTTGCCAGGCGGTGCGGATTCGGCGGATCGACGAAGGATGCGATCCCAGAGGACCGGCATCGGGTGCGGAAACGCACGGTGATCGAACGCCCCCGAGGGTAGACCGCGCGGGTGCCGGGTGCAACAACCACCCCCCGCGTGGCGGCCCCTACCGCAGGCACGTGACCCAGCCTTTACTGAGCCGCAACCTGCACACCCGCGAGATCCACGGGCAGCTCGAAGACGTCGAAACCCTCAACGCCGACCCCCGCGGGCAGTATTCCCGCCGTGGTCAGCGCGAGCACCGTCGGACCGGCGCCGGACACCGCGGCCGCCACTCCCTGTGCACGCAGCGTCGCCACCAGCTCGGTGCTCGCCGGGTACGCGGGCGCCCGGTAGCTCTGGTGCAGCCGGTCGTCCGTGGCCGCCAGGAGCAGCTCCGGCTTGGCCGTCAGGGCGTGCACGGCGAGCGCCGCGCGGCCGGCGTTGTGCGCCGCGTCCGCGTGCGGCACGACCGCGGGCAGCAGGCCGCGCGTAGTCGCGGTGGCCGAGCGCACCGACGGGACCGCCACGACCGGGCGGATCGACGGGTGCGGCGTGAGCGTTTCGGCGTGGAAGACGCCGCCCTCGCACCAGGCCAGGACGAGCCCGCCGAACAGGCTCGCCGCGGCGTTGTCGGCGTGGCCTTCGAAGCCGGCGGCCAGCTGCAGCGCCTCGAACGCGTCGAGCTGCCGTCCCGCCAGCGCGTACCCGGCGGCCACGCCGGACACCACCGCGGCCGCGGACGAGCCGAGGCCGCGCGCGTGCGGGATCGCGTTGAAGCAGCGCAGGTGCAGGCCGGGGACCTCGACGCCGAGGTGCGCGCAGGTCCGCTCGATCGCGCGGAACACGAGGTGGGTCTCGTCGGTCGGGACGTCGGCGACGCCACCCGCGCCGGCGTCGACGACCTCGACCTTCAGCCCGCTGCCTGCGACCTGCACCTCGACGACGTCGTGCAGCCCCAGCGCCATGCCGAAGGCGTCGAAGCCCGGCCCGAGGTTCGCCGTGGACGCCGGGACGGTGACCTTGAACGCGCCGGTCACCGGAGCGCCCCAATGTGGCCTTCGGTGCGCGAGACGCACCCAAGGCGGCCTTCGGTGCGCAAGACGCAACCAAGGCCGCCTTGGGGCGCTTGGGGGCCGCTCACCGCAGGTCCAGCGCCGCCGCGACGGCCGAGGGGTCCACCGCCAGCGGTTCGACCTCGACGTTGCCCGCCAGCGCCGTCTGCGGGTCCTTCAGGCCGTGGCCGGTGACGGTGCACACGACGCGGGAGCCGCGCGGCAGCCTGCCGTCGGCGGCCGTGGCGAGCAGGCCCGCCACGCTGGTCGCCGACGCCGGCTCGACGAACACGCCCTCGCGCCCGGCCAGCAGCCGGTACGCCTCGAGGATCTTCTCGTCGGTGACGGCCTCGAAGAGCCCGTCGGAGGCCTCCTTCGCCTTCACCGCGGCCGTCCACGACGCCGGGCTGCCGATCCGGATCGCGGTCGCGACCGTCTCCGGGTCCGCCACCGGCTCGCCGTGGACCAGCGGGGCCGCGCCGGCCGCCTGGAAGCCGAACATCCGCGGGGTGTTCTTCACCACACCGTCGGCCGCGTACTCCGAATACCCCGCCCAGTAGGCGGTGATGTTGCCCGCGTTGCCGACCGGCAGGCAGTGGATGTCCGGTGCCGTGCCGAGCACGTCGCAGATCTCGAACGCGGCGGTCTTCTGGCCGGCGATGCGCACCGGGTTGACCGAGTTGACCAGCGTGACCGGGTAGTCGGCCGCGGTCTTGCGGGCCAGCTCGAGGCAGTCGTCGAAGTTGCCGTCGACCTGCAGGATCCGGGCGCCGTGCAGCACGGCCTGGGCGAGCTTGCCCATCGCGATCTTGCCCTGGGGCACCAGCACGGCGCAGGTGAGCCCGGCGCGGGCGGCGTAGGCCGCGGCCGAGGCGGACGTGTTGCCGGTCGACGCGCAGATCACCGCCTTGAGCCCGCTGGCGAGCGCGTGCGTGATGGCCACGGTCATCCCGCGGTCCTTGAACGACCCGGTCGGGTTCGCGCCCTCGACCTTGAGGTGCACCTCGCAGCCGGTCAGCTCGGACAGGTGGTGCGCGGGCAGCAGCGGCGTGTTGCCTTCCCCGAGCGTGACGACCCGCGCCCCGTCCGGAACCGGGACGCGGTCCCGATATGCCTCGATGAGTCCCGGCCAGGGGTGCCTGATCACTGGTCTTCGCCTTCCACCCGCATCACGCTGACAACTTCGTGCACGACGTCCAGCTTCGCGATTTCGTCCACAGTGGACTGCAAAGCCGCGTCGGGCGCCTGGTGCGTCACCACGACCAGGCTCGCGCGGTCGCCGACGTCGCTCTGCCGCACCGCCGCGATGCTGACGCCGTGGCCGGCGAAGGCCTGCGCCACCTGCGCGAGGACACCGGCGCGGTCGGCGACGGAAAGGCTTACGTGGTACCGGGTCGGCGTCTGGCCCATCGGCCGCACCGGCAGCGCGGCGTGCGCGGATTCGCGCGGGCCGCGGCCGCCGGCCACCCGGTTGCGGGCCACCGCGACCAGGTCGCCGAGCACCGCGCTCGCGGTCGGCGCGCCCCCCGCGCCCTGGCCGTAGAACATCAGCTCGCCGGCGGCGTCCGCCTCGACGTAGACGGCGTTGAACGCGCCGCCGACGCCCGCCAGCTGGTGGCTGCGCGGGATCATCACCGGGTGCACGCGGGCCGAGACGGACTCGACGCCGTCGTCGTCGGTCACGCGCTCGCAGATGGCCAGCAGCTTCACCGTGCGGCCGAGGCCACGGGCCGCCGCGAGATCGGACGCGGTGACGTCGGCGATGCCTTCGCGGTGCACGTCCGAAGCCGTCACGCGGGTGTGGAACGCGAGCGACGCGAGGATCGCGGCCTTCGACGCGGCGTCGTAGCCGTCGACGTCGGCGGTCGGGTCGGCCTCGGCGTACCCGAGCCGGCTGGCCTCGTCGAGCGTCTCGGCGTAGCCGGCGCCGGTCGAGTCCATCGCGGACAGGATGTAGTTCGTGGTGCCGTTGACGATGCCCATCACGCGCGTGATGCGGTCGCCGGCCAGCGATTCGCGCAGCGGGCGCAGCAGCGGGATGGCGCCGGCCACCGCGGCCTCGAAGTAGAGGTCGGCACCCGCCGCGTCGGCGGCCTCGAAGAGGTCAGCCGAGTGTTCGGCGAGCAGCGCCTTGTTCGCGGTGACCACGGACTTGCCGGCCTTCAGGGCGGCCAGCAGCCAGCCGCGCACCGGCTCGATCCCGCCGACCAGCTCGACCACGACGTCGACGTCTTCGGACGTGACGAGCTTTTCGGCGTCCGCGGTCAGCAGCTCCGGCGGCAGCTCGGGGTGCTTGTCCGGGCGGCGCACGGCGATGCCGGCCAGTTCGACCGGCGCGCCCGCCCGCGCGGCCAGCTCGGCGGCCTGCTCGGTGAGCAGCCGGGCGACCTCGCTGCCGACCGTCCCGCAGCCGAGCAGGGCGACGCGGATGGCCGGGCGTTCCTCAGGGGCAGCCACTGTGTTCAGACCTCCAGGCGGAGCATGTCGTCGGTCGTCTCCCGCCGCAGCAGCAGCCGGGAGCTGCCGTTGCGCACCGCGACCACGGCCGGGCGCGGCTGCCGGTTGTAACTGCTCGCCATCGAGTAGCAGTAGGCGCCGGTCGCCGCGACCGCCAGCAGGTCGCCGGGAGCCAGCGTGTCGGGCAGCCAGCAGTCTCGTACGACGATGTCGCCGGATTCACAGTGTTTTCCCACGACCCGGGACAGCACGGCGGGCACCGGCTGGTCGTTGTCGCCCGCGGACCGGGAAACCAGCCGGACGTCGTACACCGCGTCGTAGAGCGCGGTCCGGATGTTGTCGCTCATCCCGCCGTCGACGCTGACGTACCGCCGGGACAGGTTGTCACCGAGCGAGACGTCCTTGATGGTGCCGACCTCGTACAGCGTGATGGTGCCCGGACCGGCGATCGCGCGGCCCGGCTCGCCCGCGATGCGCGGCACCGGCAGGCCCGCGTACGCGCATTCCTTGCGGACGATCTCGCGGATCTGCGTGATCATCTGCGCCGGCGGCGGCGGGTTGTCCTTCTCGGTGTAGGCGATGCCGAACCCGCCGCCGAGGTCGACCAGGCTGAGCTGGTCGAGCAGTTCGGTGCCGTGTTCCTTCGCCAGGTCGCCGAGCAGGCCGACGACGCGGCGGGCGGCGACCTCGAAGCCGTCGGCGTCGAAGATCTGCGAACCGATGTGGCTGTGCAGGCCGACGAGCTTGAGCGAGGACGCGTTGAGCACCCGGCGGACCGCTTCTGCGGCATCGCCGGACGCCAGCGAGAAGCCGAACTTCTGGTCCTCGTGCGCGGTCGCGATGAACTCGTGGGTGTGCGCCTCGACGCCGACGGTCACCCGGATCAGCACCGGCTGCACGACGTCGTGGCGGGCGGCGATGTCGGCCAGCCGCGCGATCTCGAAGTACGAGTCGAGCACCACCGTGCCGACGCCCGCGACGACCGCGGCTTCCAGCTCGGCGGGCGACTTGTTGTTGCCGTGGAAGGTGATCCGCTCGGCCGGGAAGTTCGCGCGCTGCGCCACGGCGAGCTCGCCGCCGCTGCAGACGTCGAGGCTCAGCCCCTGCTCGGCCACCCAGCGGGCGATCTCGATGGAGAGGAACGCCTTCGACGCGTAGTGCACGAGCGAGGGGTCGTCGAACGCCTCGGCGTAGTCCGCGCACCGCGACTTGAAGTCGGCTTCGTCGACCACGAACAGCGGCGTGCCGTGCTGCTCGGCCAGCTCGCGCACGTCGACCCCGGCGATCCGGACGACGCCGTCGTGGGCGCGGAAGGTGTTGCGCGGCCACACTTTCGCGGGCAGCTTGTCGAGTTCTTCGACCCCCGACGGCTGGAGCCCGGAGGTGTCGGCGTGGGGGTAGACGTCGGCGTGCCGTGGGCCGGCGGGGTGCGCCATTTCTTACATCCGTTCCGGAGCGGAGACACCGAGGAGGGCGAGGCCGTTCGCCAGGACCTGGCGGGCGGCTTCGCACAGCGCGAGCCGGGCGTACGTCAGAGGGGTCGCCTCTTCGTCGCCCATGGGCAGCACGCGGCCCACGGTGTAGAACTTGTGGTAGGCGCCCGCGAGTTCTTCGAGGTAGCGCGCGATCCGGTGCGGCTCCCGCATTTCGGCGGCGCGGCGCACGGTTTCCGGGAACTCGCCGATGGTGCGGATCAGGTCGCCCTCGGCGGGCAGCGTCAGCAGTCCGAAATCGACGTCCGAAGTGGACTTGATGCCGAGGTCGGCCGCGTTGCGTTGCAGGGACGCCAGCCGCGCGTGCGCGTACTGGACGTAGTAGACGGGGTTGTCGTTGGAGTGCTTGCGCAGCAGGTCCAGGTCGACGTCCAAAGTGGAATCCACCGAGTAGCGGATCAGCTCGTAGCGGGCCGGGTCGACGCCGACGGCCTCGACGAGGTCCTCCATGGTGATCACGGTGCCGGCGCGCTTGGACATCCGGACCGGCTTGCCGTCGCTGACCAGGTTGACCATCTGCCCGATGAGGACCTCGACGGTCGCCGGGTCGTCGCCGAACGCGGCGGCCGCGGCCTTCAGCCGGGCGATGTAGCCGTGGTGGTCCGCGCCGAGCATGTAGATGCAGAGGTCGAAGCCGCGGTTGCGCTTGTCCTTGAAGTAGGCCAGGTCGCCGGCGATGTAGGCCGGGTTGCCGTCCTGCTTGATGACGACGCGGTCCTTGTCGTCGCCGTACTCCTTCGACTTCAGCCACCAGGCGCCGTCTTCGAAGTAGAGGTTCCCGGAGTCCTTGAGCTCCTGGACGGCGGCGTCGACCGCGCCGGACTCGTGCAGCGAGTTCTCGTGGAAGTAGACGTCGAAGTCGGTGCCGAACTCGTGCAGGCTCTGCTTGATCTCGCCGAACATGAGGTTGATACCGATCCGGCGGAACGTCTCGTGCCGCTGCTCCTCCGGCAGCGAGAGCGCGCTCGGCTCGGCCTTGATGACCTCGGCGGCGATGTCGTTGATGTAGCCGCCCGCGTAGCCGTCCTCGGGCGCGGGCTCGCCCTTCGCGGCGGCGATCAGGGACCGGACGAACCGGTCGATCTGGGCACCGGCGTCGTTGAAGTAGTACTCGCGGGTGACCTCGCCGCCCTGCGCGCCCAGCACCCGGCCCAGCGCGTCGCCGACCGCGGCCCAGCGCGTGCCGCCCAGGTGGATCGGGCCGGTCGGGTTCGCCGAGACGAACTCGAGGTTGATCTTGGTGCCGGCAAGCGCGTCCCCGCGGCCGAACGCGGCGCCGGCGTCGAGCACCTGGCGCACGATGTCGCCCTGCGCGGCCGCGGCGAGCCGGAAGTTGAGGAAGCCGGGGCCCGCCACCTCGGCCGAAGCGACGCCGTCGTCCGCCGAGACCGCCTCGGCCAGCGCCTCGGCGAAGTCGCGCGGCTTCAGTCCGGCCTTCTTGGCCACCTGGAGGGCGATGTTCGTCGCGTAATCGCCGTGTTCGGGGTTGCGCGGGCGTTCGATGGTCACCTGCTCCGGCAGCACGGCGTCGTCGATGCCGCGTGCGGCGAGCACCTGCACGGCGGAGCTGCGGACCAGGTCGGCAAGAGCGGCGGGAGTCACTCTTCGAATTCTAGGTGTGCCCTGGTCGGGAGCTTTCATCGGTCTCGGGGACGTCACGGTGGGCAGGTGCGTGAGGCGTTAACGGTGATCAGACGCGTGGTCTCTACACTGGCCCGGGCGGGAATCCGTCCGCAGCCACCAGAGGGAGAACGCGGGAGCCATGGCGAACGGGACAACTCGGAAAAAGGGGTCGGCGGTGAAGGCGGCCCGCGGTTCCGTGGTGAGCAAGAAGGGCACGCCCTGGGGCACGATCATCGCCGTCGTGGCCATCGTCGCACTGGCCGGCGCCGTGATCACCTACTACATGGTGGCGTCCGCGCCGAAGCGCGAGCAGTCCGACCGTGAGGCCGCCGCCGCTTCGTTCGCGCCGACGGCGTCCGACCCGGACCCCTCCAAGCGCATCCCCGGCGTGGTGACCGCCACCTACACCGGCAGCGTGCACGTGCTCCCGACCGAGCGCGTCGCCTACGACAAGACCCCGCCCTTCGGCGGCCCGCACGACGGGTACTGGGCCACCTGCACCGGCACGGTGTACCCGAACGCCGTCCGCACCGAGAACATGGTGCACGGCCTCGAGCACGGCGCCGTCTGGATCGCCTACAACCCGCAGCAGATCACCGGCGACGCGCTGAACCTGCTCAAGGTCCGCGTCGAGGGCAAGCCGTACACGATGATGTCGCCGTACCCGGGCCTGGACAAGCCGATCTCGCTGCAGTCGTGGGGCCACCAGCTGAAGGTGGACAAGGCCGACGACGCGCGCATCGACGAGTTCATCGCGGCGCTGCGGAGCAACCCGAACGGCGTCTACCCCGAGGTCGGCGCCTCCTGCGACGCACTCGGCGCGGGCCAGTTCGACCCGGACAACCCGCCGCCGTTCGACCCGTCGAAGCCGGGCCCGGACGCCAAGCCGATGGACTACAAGGGCACGCCGAACGCCCAGACCGACCAGAACGGCGGCATGAGCCAGCAGCCGTCCGCACCCGCGTCGGGCACGCCCACCAAGTGAGTTCCGAAGAACAGCCCACGTGGTCGCGCTGGGTGATCATCGGCGGGACGCTCCTCGCGGTCCTGCTGATCGGCGCGACCGCGGGCATGTTCCTGACCCGCGCCATCGACGACCCGGCCACCGCCACCCCGGCGGCCGGGTCGGTCGAGGTCGGCTTCGCCCAGGACATGTCGACGCACCACCTGCAGGCCGTCACGATGGCCGGCTGGGCCCGTGACCACTCGACCGACCCGGAGATCCGCCAGCTCGCGTTCGACATCGAGCGCACCCAGCTGGAGCAGGTCGGGCGTATGAAGGGCTGGCTCATGCTGTGGGACCAGCCCGAGCAGCCCATCGGCGCCCCGATGAAGTGGATGACGGAGCCGATGCAGGGTCACGACGGCATGGCGATGGGCACCGGGTCGGTCAACCCCGGAGCGGGCCCCCTGATGCCGGGCATGGCGACCGAGGCGGAGCTGGCCAAGCTGCGTTCGCTGTCGGGCAAGCAGCTGGACGTGTACTTCCTCCAGCTGATGCTCCGCCACCACCAGGGCGGCACGTCGATGGCCCAGTACGCGGCCGCGCATTCGAACCTGACGGCGTTGCAGGCGCTGGTCCGGAGCATCCTGACGTCGCAGGGCGCGGAGATGGACCAGATGAAGCTGATGCTGGGCGCCCGGGGCGCCCAGCCGCTCCCCTGACCCTGACTCAATTCCGTCGCGCGACCAGCGCGAGCGGTGTGAGCGCGAGCACCGCGGCGACCCCGGCCACGAGCGCGTACCCACCCAGCCCGAACAGCCCGCCGGCGATGATGCCGCCGAGCCCGGAGGCGCTCCAGACCAGCGCGTCGATGACGCCCTGCAGCTGCGTGCGCTCGTCGTCGGCGAGGCTCCGGCTCAGCAGGGCGCTGGACCCGACGAACACCAGGTTCCACCCGTACCCGAGCAGGAACAACGCCAGCGGCAACCCGGCGGTGTGCGACGTCGGCGCGGCGATCACGGTCACCGCGGCCAGCACCAGCACCCCCACACCGGCAGTGATGGTGGCCCGCCCCCCGATCCGGTCGGCGATCTTCCCGGACAACGGGGCCAAGGCGAACATGCCGATCATGTGCGCACTGAGCACGTAGCCGACAACCTCGAGCCCGTGTCCCTGCCGGTGCAGCTGCAGCGGCGTCATCGTCATGACGGTCACCATGGTCACGTGCGCGGCGGTCATCGAGACCAGCGGAACCAGAACAACCCGCCGTTTCAGCGCGGCAGCCACGCGGGCAAGCGTCAGCGGCGGCCGCTTCGGCCCTTGAGCGGGGAAAGCCGCCTTCGGCATGGTGGCACTGGCGAGGAGCGCGATGGTGCAGAGGAGAGCCGCGAAGCCGATCGCCCCGGAGGTGCTCGGCAGCCCGAAGAACCCGGCGGTGGCAGCGGCGGGCTCAAGCAGCGCGGGCCCGGCGATGGCACCGATGGTCCCGGCCCAGACGATGAGCGAAAGCGCAAAACCCTTGCGATTGTCGGGATACAACTCGGCGGCGGTGTACCGAACCAGGCCCGCGGCCCCGTTGCCGATCCCGAGCAGCGCGAGGCCGGGCAAGAGGAGCAGCAGATTGGCGAACACCCCACCGAGGAAAGCAACAAGCCCCCCGAGCGCGGCGACGCCGTAAACCAGTTTCAGCGAGGTCCGAGCACCCTTTTTCCCGATGAGCACCCCAAGGTAGACCGCCCCGAAAGCCGTCCCGGCGACCACCGCCGCGTTGGGAATCCCGCTCCACCCGTCCCCATGGGAATCAGAGGCAATGAGGGTACTGACCGTCGTCGCCCCGGTGACCGCGGTGTTCAACGCCGCGGCGCCGGTGAACAGCACCCCCATCGCCCGCGTCCGCACCGTCGTGGTCTTCGTCACGATTTCCGTCATGGACCGACGGTAGTACCGCCATTAGGCCGAGCTATTCCTCATTGGTGCGCAATTGCGCTGGGGTCTTGCATTCCGGGGGTCGAGTGATCTTTCCTCAGCGGCGGGGTTCGGTGGTTGCGGAATCCGCGTCGGCGGGAGAGCTCTTGGCGGCGGTGTCCGTCCCCGGGGGACTACCCTCCGCGGGATTCGGTACTGCGACATCGGCCCCCCGGAGGCTTAGAAGCCGACACGGTTCGGCATGTGCGCTGACCAGAATAGACCTCATTTGGTGCTCAGTAGCCCGCCGCCATCTGGGAACACAGTGAGAACGCGCCGCGCTCAAGCTTCCGCTGGACGGGGTTTGAATGGATCTTGGTATCCGTCGACGACCTGCACTTGAACCCACTGGGTGGGGTGCCTGAGACCTAGAAGTGAGACTCAGCTTGTGCTGTGTAAGGGTTGGACCTGGGTGCCCCGAGAGGGCCGCTGACGGCCGAGCATGCGTTTGCTTCGGGTGAGGGTGTCCTCGTGCAGTTCGCGAGCCTGCTGGTGCTCACCCAGCAACCGAAGGTCGGTGGCGAGGTTGTCGGCGGTGATGAGGGTGTGAGGGTGGTCGTCGCCGAGGACGCGCTTGGAACGGGCAAGCGTGTCTTCGTTCAGTTCTCGGGCTTGCTGGTGTTCACCTAGCGCCCGAAGGTCGGTGGCGAGATTGTTGGCGGTGGTGAGGGTGTGAGGGTTGTCGTCGCCGAGGACGCGCTTGGAACGGGCAAGCGTGTCTTCGTTCAGCTCGCGGGCCTGCTCGTGTTCGCCCAGGTTGCTGAGGTCGATGGCGAGGTTGCTGGCGGAGGTGAGGGTGTCGGGGTGGTCGTCGCCGAGGACGCGCTTGGAACGGGCAAGCGTGTCTTCGTTCAGCTCGCGGGCCTGCTGATGTTCGCCCAGGTTGCTGAGGTCGAGGGCGAGGTTGCTGACGGTGGTGAGCGTCAGGGGATGGTCGTCGCCGAGGACGCGTTTCGAGCGGGCAAGCGTGTCCTCGTTCAGCTCGTGAGCGCGATCATGCTCACCTAGGTTGCTGAGGTCGATGGCGAGGTTGTTGGCGGTGGTGAGGGTGTCGGGGTGGTCGTCGCCGAGCACGCGTCTGCGGCGGGTGAGGGTGTCTTCGTTCAGCTCGCGGGCCTGCTGATGTTCGGCCAGGTTGCTGAGGTCGATGGCGAGGTTGTTGGCGGTGGTGAGGGTGTCGGGGTGGTCGTCGCCGAGCACGCGTCTGCGGCGGGTGAGGGTGTCTTCGTTCAGCTCGCGGGCCTGCTGATACTCACCCAGGTTGCTGAGGTCGATGGCGAGACCGTTAGCTGAGGTGAGGGTGTCGGGGTGGTCGTCGCCGAGGACGCGTTTCGAGCGGGCAAGCGTGTCCTCGTCCAGCTCACGTGCCCGCTGATACTCACCCAGGTCGCCGAGGGCGAGGGCGAGGCCTCCGACGGCGGTGAGGGTGTCGGGGTGGTCGTCACCGAGGCGACCCCTGTCAAGTGCGTAGGCCCGCTGAAACAGCGGAAGTGCGGCGCGGGCGTCACCACGGGTATGGAGGTAGGTTGCGGTGCGGTCGAGCAACTCGGAGACTTCCTGCGCTGCCGGCTGCCATGCGCGGTGCGGGTCACACACGAACAGCAGATGCGGGAGAAGTTCTCGCCAGCGGGGCCAGCTCGGCGGGTTGCTCCAGGGATCGTCAGGCTGACCCGCGTGGAGCAGCCGGACGGCGGTGACCGGCCAGGTCGAGTCTCGGTCGTCCCTGGTAGCGATGTCCTCGCGGGTGCGTGCCCGCAGGAGGGCGGCGGGGACTCGATGGAGCTGGATGGTCGTGGTGGTGACCTCGGCCATGCCGCGGCTGCGCAATGCGGCCGTGACGTCGGCGAAGGCCAGCGGGTCCTGCGCGGTGGCCCCTGCGTCGCCTTGCTGGTGGGTGAGCAGGGTGAGCGGCACAGGTTCGGGAGCCAGCCACGCCACCATGGTCAGGGTGTGCAGCGCGGCGGGGTGGTCGCGGGCGAGCTGGTCGAACGACACCGTCCACGCCGCCGCCAGTGAGACGGGGTAGCTGCCGCCTTTCTCGTGTCGGGACATCAGGTCGTGGATGCGCTCGTCGAGCAGTTCGAGGTATTTCTCGGCAGTAAGATTGGTTGTCGCGAGGAGTCGTGCTGCCTGGTTGACGGCCAAGGGCAGATCACCCAGGGCCTCGGCGACGCGGTCAGCGTCGGACTCGGTAAGCCGGCCACAGCGGGTTCGCAGCAACTGGACCGACTCGGGACGGCTGAATTCCCGCACCGACAACGCGGCACCGATGTCGTCCCAGTCGGGATTGCGGGAGGTGATGATCACGTGCCCGCCCCCGCTGGGCAGCAGCGGGCGCAACGCGGTGGGGTCCTCGGCGTTGTCGAACACCACCAGCCACCTGCTGCGGGACTCCAGTACCCCGCGCAACCGGGCCACCGCGACGTCCGGCGAGTCCTGGCCCGTGGACAAGTCCAAAGCCTGGGCGAGCGCGGCCAGGTTGCCGAGAACGAGGTCAGGATCTTCCGACGGCACCCACCAGGCCACGTCGTAGTCCTCGGCATGACGATAGGCGTACTCGATCGCGGTGGTGGTCTTGCCGACCCCGCCCATCCCGTTCAACGCCTGCACCACCGCCGGCTGCCCGGCACACAACGCCGCACGCAGACCGGTCAGCAGCTCGTCGCGACCGGTGAAGGTGGCTGTGCGGGCGGGGATGTTCGAGATCCGGCCGGCGAGCTTCGACTCCCGTCCAGAGCGGGGGACCCGATTCAGCGCCCGCTCCAGCTTGGTCGCCAGCTCACCAGGCGAGGACACCATGGTGATGGTCAGCCCGCTGTTCGGCAGCCGTTGGCGGAACGCTTCCTGACGGCGACCGTAATCCAGGTCCCGGACCAGCGCCGGTGGCCCTTCGGTGTCCTCGGCCAGCACGAACACCAGCCGCTCCATGCCGGTGGCGGTGGCGACCTCGAACTCCTGCTCGCAGTAAGAGACTTCCGGGCGGCCTCGCACCGGCGTGCCGTAGCGGAAACCGGCGATCAGCACGTAGATGTCAGCCTCAGCCAGCATCTCCTGGTCGAGTTGCTCCGGCGTCACGTCCCGCGCCGTGAACGCGGACATGTCCACCACCGCATCCCCAGCCGCGGCCACCGCGTCCTTCGCCGCCGCCACGAACGACCGGGGCTTCGGCCACTCCGCAAGCTCACTGGTGTGACTGAGAAACACCCGCCGCGCAGGCGGTCGCTCGTGCTCCCCGACCACCACCACCCGCTCCCCACGCCGCCGACATCGTAGGAACAGTCTCCACGGTCCGCGCAGGCGTTACGGCGCTACCAGGAAAGCTCCTGGCACCGCCGAGCACACTGCGGCGCCTCCACCTGCAACGTCGCATGCTCGATCGCATACCGCGAAGCCAGCAGGTTCTGCGCCTCCGTCAACACGTCCGACTGCTGCGCAGGCGGCGCCAGCGTCAGATGCGCCGAAGCCACCTCCATCCCCGACGTCAGCGTCCAGACATGCAGGTCATGCACATCCGCCACCCCAGGCAGCGCAGCCAGCTCAGCGTTGATCGCCCCGACGTCCACCCCCTGCGGCGCGTGCTGGAACAAGATCCGCAGCGCCCGCCGAGCCAGCACCCACGTGCGCGGCAGCACGAACAGCCCGATCGCCACACCGATGATCGGGTCCGCATAGCGCCAGCCAGTGAGGAGCGTCAAAGCGCCGCTGATCAGGACGCCGACCGAGCCGATCAGGTCGGCGACCACTTCGAGGTACGCGCCGCGGACGTTGAGGCTCTCCTTGGCCCCCGAACGCAGCACCGTGAACGACACGATGTTGGCCACCAGGCCGGCCGCCGCGGCCAGCAAAACCGGTAGGCCGGGGACCGCGGGTGGGTTGCCGATCCGGTCCACGGCCTCGATGAGGACGTAGCCCGCGACGCCGAAGAGGAGGATCGCGTTGCCCAGCGCCGCCAGGACCTCCGCGCGGTAGAGGCCGAACGTGCGGCTGATCGTGGGGCCGCTTCGGCGCGCCAGGATGATCGCCGCCAGGGCCATGCCGACGCCGAGGACGTCGGTGAACATGTGGGCCGCGTCCGAGATCAGGGCCAGTGAGCCGGTCGCGAAGCCGACGGCGAACTCGAGCACCATGAAGCCGGCGCCGATGGCCAGGGCGATGGTCAGGCTCCGCACGTACCGGCCCGACGCGCTCGCCGGCGCGATCGCGTGCCCGTGGCCGTGTCCCTGCCCCATGCTGCCTCCGTTCCCGGTTCACCGTCGCCGCAAACATATAGTGAGATGCGCATATGTGCAACAGAGGGCAGCCTAAGTTCACCCACTCGGAAAGTTACCCCGGACGACGGCGGTGACCAATCCACCAGGCGGGGTTTCCCGCCTGGTGGATCCCGTCACGCTTCGCGCACCAGCCGGAAGAACCCGCGAACCTGCTCGACGAACAGCTGCGGCTGCTCGAGCGCGGCGAAGTGCCCGCCGGCGGGCAGCTCCTCGAACCAGCGCAGATCGGTGTAGCGCTGCTCGGCCTGCCGCCGCGACGGGCGCACGATCTCCTTGGGGAACACCGAAACCCCGGCCGGCACGTCCACCGTGGACAGGTCGCGATCGTTGTTCTCCCAGTACATCCGCGCCGAGGACGCGGCGGTCGCGGTGAACCAGTAGACCGAGATGTCGTCGAGGATCTTCTGCCGGTCGACGGCGTCCTCGGGGTGCCCCTTGTGGTCGGTCCAGGCCCAGAACTTCTCGACGATCCAGGCGGCCTGCCCGGCGGGCGAGTCGGTGAGCCCGTACCCGAGCGTCTGCGGCCGCGTGCCCTGCTCGGCGGAGTAGCCGCTGCCGGTCCGCCGGAATTCCTGGAGGTCGGCGAGCGCCCGCTGCTCCGAGGCCGTCAGGTCGCCCTGGTCCATCCGCACGGGCGCGAAGTTGACGTGCACCCCGGCGACGCGCCCGGGCGCGACCTTGGCGAGGGCGTTCGTGATGGCGGCACCCCAATCACCGCCCTGGGCGCCGTAGCGGTCGTAGCCGAGCGACACCATGAGCTGGTCCCACAGCGCGGCGACCCGCGGGATCTTCAGCGCGGGCTTGTCGCTCCACCCGAACCCGGGCAGCGACGGCACGACGACGTGGAAGGCATCAGCCGGATCGCCCCCGTACTGGGCGGGGTCGGTGAGCGGCCCGATGACGTCGAGGAATTCGAGGACGGACCCGGGCCACCCGTGGGTGAGCACGAGCGGGAACGCGCCGGGCACCTCCGACCGGACGTGCAGGAAGTGCACCCCCACGCCGTCGACGGTGGCTTTGAACTGCGGGAAGGCGTTCAGCCGCCGTGCGAACCCGAAGTCGTACTCCTCGCCCCAGTCCCGGCAGAGTTCCTTGACGTAGGCGAGCGGCACGCCCTGCGACCAGTCGCCGACGGTTTCGCTCTCGGGCCACCGGGTCCGCCGCAACCGCTCCCGCAGGTCGGCGATGTCGCTCTCATCGAGAGCTACCTGGAACGGCTCGGCCATCGCGGGCTCCTTCGGGTGGGGTTCTCCACGCTAGCGACGGAGTGTGCAACCGATCAACTTCATAGCGTTGACCTGGGGAAACCTGGGTGGGGGAACCTGGTCGCAGGGGGTTCGGGGGATGCGCTAAGCTTTCGAGGTCGCCCAGCGATGGGCCCTCGTAGCTCAGGGGATAGAGCACTGCCCTCCGGAGGCAGGTGTCGCAGGTTCGAATCCTGCCGAGGGCACCCCTATGGGAGCGGGAAAAACCGCTTCTCATCAGCACTTTCTCTCACGAAGCGGCTCTTCCCGCACTCCAGTTCTCTCCGACTCGAACCGATCATGAACGAGTGTTCACGCCCAATGCGTGCCCACGGATGTGGCCAGCTCCCCCGAGATCGAGCCTCCAGGACCGCGTTGGCGTGTCTCTGGTCACACCACGTCTCGGCTATCGGTGGCCGAGGATCGCCTCGATTCGCGCGCGATTGGCGGCCTGTCCCCCGTCCAGGAACGCGGCGTAAATCTCCAGCAGCACCGAGACCGAGTGCCCTGCCCACTCCGCGACCGTCGCCGCATCGACGCCGGCGGCCAGTTGCGTGCTGACGGCGGCGTGGCGAAGGTCGTAGGGCCGCGCCGCTAGCGGTGTCTTGGCGACCTCCTCGGACAGGATCAGTTTGCGCACCGCCCACGAAGGAGATGGCCGGCGGCTTGCTGCCGTCGGCGCGTCCCGACGTGGTACCGGCGGGTTGAGTTGCACGCAGTGACAGCCTGGCTACAGCTGGCACAATGACTTCCATGACAAGCAGCAAGCGAGTCGTGTACGTGGTGCACGACCGCACCACGTCCGCCCAGCCCGGCATCCACACGACCGCGTACGAGTCCGTCGAAAAGGCGATCGCGAACCTCAACGGGTTTCGTGCCCAGCATCCCGACAACCCCGGCCCGCTCGTCTGGTCCACCGGTCCCGGCTGGGCCGACGGCCGAGATGCAAAGGGCAACACGGTGTTCTACGTCTCCGGCCTGACGGTCCAACCCGACAACCAGCCGGGCTACTACGAGCAGTTCACCCGCAGGTCGTGACCGTATCGGCTGGTCAGACGCCGTCTCAGTCTCCGTCTCAGTTCGCGTCCGTTCAAGCTGTTGCTGCTGTTCCGGTGGTCGCGCTGACCTGCGCGTCAGCCTCCGTACGACCCCCGCCGAACGGTCGTGCCGAGATCTGAAAAGCGGACGGTTCTCGGTTTGACCTTACCGATCGCTGCTGTCTTCCTGGCCTCGTAACGCCCGCGTGGATCGGGGAGACTGTTTCTACGAAGTCGGCGGTGTGGGGAGCGGGTGCTGGTGGTCGGGGAGTCTGCCGAGGGGCAGGGGCGGAAGTCGCCGGCGAGGCGAGTGTTCCTTAGTCACACCAGCGAGCTTGCGGAGTGGCCGAAGCCGCGGTCGTTCGTAGCGGCGGCGAAGGACGCGGTGGCCGCGGCCGGGGATGCGGTGGTGGACATGTCCGCCTTCACCGCCAGGGACGCGACACCGGAGGAACTCGACCGGGAGATGCTAGCCGAGGCCGACATCTACGTCCTGATCGCCGGTTTCCGGTACGGCACGCCGGTGCGGGGCCGTCCGGAGGTTTCCTACACCGAGCAGGAGTTCGGGATCGCCACCGCCACCGGCATGGAGCGGCTGGTATTTGTGCTGGATAAGGACACCGAAGGGCCACCGGCGCTGATCCAGGACCTGGACTACGGTCGCCGGCAGGAAGCGTTCCGGCAACGACTGCCGGACAGCGGCCTCACCATCACCAAGGTTTCCTCACCCGCCGAACTGGCGACCAAGCTGGAGCGAGCTCTGAACCGGGTCCCCCGCTCCCTCCAGGAGTCGAAGCCCGTTCGCCGGATCTCCAACATTCCCGCTCGAACCGTCACCTTCACCGGTCGCGACGAACTGCTGACCAGCCTGCGGGATGCGTTGTGTACTGGTCAGCCGGCGGTGGTGCAGGCACTCAACGGGATGGGCGGGGTCGGCAAGACCACCACGGCGATTGAGTACGCCCACCGTCACGCCGGAGATTACGAGGTGGCCTGGTGGGTCCCGTCGGAAGACCCCGACCTCATCCTCGGCAACCTTGCCGCCCTCGCCCAAGCCATGGACTTATCCGCTAGCCAGGACTTGCCAGATATTGCCGTGGCCCGGTTGCGCGGCGAGCTGGAATCACGTGGGCGGTGGCTGGTGGTGTTCGACAACGCCGAAGAGCCAACCGCCCTGCGCCCGCTGCTGCCCGCCGGTGACGGGCACGTGATCATCACCTCCCGCAATCCCGACTGGGACGACATCGGCGCCGCGCTACCGGTGCGGGAATTCGCCCGCCCCGAGTCGGTCCAGCTGCTGAGAACCCGCTGTGACCGGCTCACTGAATCCGACGCCGACCGCATCGCCGATGCCCTGGGTGACCTGCCCTTGGCCGTCAACCAGGCAGCACGACTCCTCGCGACGACCAGCCTGACCGTCGAGAAATACCTCGAACTGCTCGACGAGCGCATCCATGACCTGATGGCCCGCCATGAGCAGAGCGGCGGCTACCCCCTCTCGCTGACCGCGGCGTGGACGGTGTCGTTCGACCAGCTCGCCCGCGACAACCCGGCCGCGCTGAACACCTTGACGTTGGTGGCGTGGCTGGCTCCCGAACCGGTGCCACTCGGCCTGCTCACCCACCAGCAGGGCGACGCCGGAGTCACTGCACGGGACCCGCTGGCCTTCGCCGACGTCACGACCGCGCTGCGCAGCCGCGGGATGGCCGAGGTCACCACCGCCACGATCCAGCTCCACCGGGTCCCCGCAGCACTGCTGCGCGCACGCACCCGCGGCGACATCCTCACCGAGAACGACCCAAACTCGACCTGGCAAGTCATCGCAGTCCAGCTGCTAGACGCCGGTCAGCCTGACGATCCCTGGAACAACCCGCCGAGCTGGGCACGCTGGCAAGAAATCCTCCCGCACCTGCTATTCGCCTGCGACTCCCACCGCGCATGGCAGCCGGTCGCGAGAGAAGTCGCCCACCTACTCGACCGCGCCGCCTCCTATCTCCAGACCCGTGGCGACCCTCGCACCGCATTGCCACTCTTTCAGCGGGCCTACGTGCTCCGCAGGGATCTTCTCGGCATAGATGCCCCCGCCACCGTCGCCTCCGCCTGCAACCTCGCCCTCGACCTCAGGGAATTGGGTGAGTATGAGCGGGCTTGTGAGCTGGACGAGGACGCCCTCGCCCGCTACAAGCGCGTTCTCGGCGAGAACCATCCCGACACCCTCGCCTCCGCCAGCAACCTCGCCGCCGACCTCAGGGAGCTGGGTGAGTATGAGCGGGCTCGGGAGCTGGACGAGGACACCTTCACCCGCTGCAAGCGCGTTCTCGGCGACGACCACTCCGACACCCTCGTCTCCGCCGTCAACGTCGCCCTAGACCACTGGTTCTTGGGTGAGTATGAGCGGGCTCGGGAGCTGGACGAGGACACCCTCGCCCGCCGCAAGCGCGATGTCGGCGACGACCACCCCGGTACTCTCATCTCCGCCAACAACCTCGCTGGTGACCTCAGGGAGCTAGGTGAGTATGAGCGGGCTCGGGAGCTGGACGAGGACACCCTCGCCCGCCGCAAACGCGTCCTCGGCGAGAACCACCCCGACACCCTCACCTCCGCCAACAACCTCGCTGGTGACCTCAGGAAGCTAGGTGAGTATGAGCGGGCTCGGGAGCTGGATGAGGACACCCTCGCCCGCCGCAAACGCGTCCTCGGCGAGAACCATCCCGACACCCTCACCTCCGCCAACAACCTCGCCTTCGACCTAAGGGAGCCGGGTGAGTCTGAGCGGGCTCGGGAGCTGGACCCGAACACCCTCGCTGGCCAATAAGGGCCATCTACCTGCACGAGTGCCCAATGGCGACTGGCCGACCGCGCCCCTTGCGTGCCCGATCGGTCGGGAGGGCACGGGTACCGACGGGCAACAGCGGGGAATTCGGCCGCCTGACCTGCGACTTTAGGTTCCCCAGGTCGAGTATGATCTGTGTACGGACATTTGCAAGGCGGGGGTCAGGGGTTCGATTCCCCTCAGCTCCACATCCGAAAAGAAGTGACGAAGGCCAGGTCAGGCGGCACTTTCGCTGACCTGGCCTTCGTCGTGTTAAGCGGTGCGCGACTCAGCCGACTCCGTAACGTCCGGGCGAACGAGGGAGACTGTTCCGAGGAACGGCGGTGTGAGGAGGCGGGGGTTGGCGGTCGGGGAGCCTGTCGAGAGGCAGGGACGGAAGCCGCCGGCGAGGCGGGTGTTTCTCAGCCACACCAGCGAGCTCGCGGAGTGGCCGAAGCCGCGGTCGTTCGTGGGGGCGGCGAAGGACGCGGTGGCCGCGGCGGGGGATGCGGTGGTGGACATGTCCGCCTTCACCGCTCGCGACGCGACACCCGAACAGCTCGATCAGGAGATGCTGGCCGAGGCCGACATCTACGTGCTGATCGCGGGATTCCGGTACGGCATGCCGGTACGAGACCGCCCGGATGTCTCCTACACCGAGCAGGAATTTCAGATTGCCACCGATACCGGTATGCCACGGCTGGTGTTCATGCTGGCCGAAGACACCGAAGGGCCACCGGCGCTGATCCGTGACTTGCAGTACGGGGCGCGGCAGGAGGCGTTCCGCAAACGGCTGCCCGACAGCGGTCTCGCCATCACCAAGGTGTCCTCGCCCGACGAACTGGCGGCCAAGCTGGAACGGGCTCTAAATCGGGTCGCTCGCTCCCGGCCGGATTCGAAGCTCGTTGGCCGGATCTCGAACATCCCCGCGCGGACGGCCACTTTCACCGGCCGCGACGAGCTATTGACCAGGCTGCGGGATGCGTTGTGTTCTGGGCGGCCGGCGGTAGTGCAGGCGCTCAACGGGATGGGCGGGGTCGGCAAGACGACCACCGCGATCGAGTACGCCCACCGCCACGCTGAGGACTATGACGTGGCCTGGTGGATCCCGTCGGAGGACCCCGACCTCATCATCGGCCACCTCGCTGAACTGGCCCAAGCTCTGGACCTGACCACCGGCCAGGACTCACCCGCGGTCGCCGTGGCCCGGTTGCGCGGGGCGCTGGAGTCGCAGGGGCGGTGGCTGGTGGTGTTCGACAACGCCGAAGACCCCGCCGCCCTACGTCCCCTGCTGCCCGGTGGTGCCGGGCATGTGATCATCACCTCCCGCAACCCCGATTGGGACGACATCGGCGCCGCACTCGCGGTGCGGGAGTTCACCCGTCCCGAGTCGGTCGAGCTGCTGCGCACCCGCTGTGACCGGCTCACCAACACTGACGCCGACCGGATCGCTGATGCTCTGGGCGACCTGCCCTTGGCCGTGAACCAGGCAGTGCGCCTGCTGGTCACGACCAGTCTGACCGCCGGGGAGTACCTCGAGCTGCTCGCCGAGCGCGTCCATGACCTGCTGGCCCGCCATGAGAAGGGCAGCAGCTACCCGGTCTCGCTGACCGCGGCGTGGGCCGTGTCGTTCGATCGGCTGGCCCGCGACCACCCCGCTGCCTTGAACGTCCTGACCTTGGTGGCGTGGCTCGCTCCCGAGCCGGTGCCGCTCACCTTGCTCTCCCATCAGCAGGGCGAGGCTGGGGCTGTTGCGCGGGATCCGCTGGCCTTCGCCGATATTACGGCCGCGCTGCGCAGCCGCGGGATGGCCGAGGTAACCACCACGACCATCCAGCTCCACCGGGTCCCCGCCGCGCTGCTGCGGGCGCGCACCCGAGGCGACGTCACCGCCGAGGGCGACCGGGACTCGACCTGGCCGGTCACCGCGATCCGGCTGCTCTACGCCGGGAAGCCTGACGAACCCTGGGCCAACCCGCCGAGCTGGCCGCGCTGGCGAGAGCTTCTCCCGCACCTGCTGGTCGTGTGCGACCCCGAACGAGCCTGGCAGCCAGCAGCGAACGAAGTAGCCCGTTTGCTCGATCGGACCGCGATCTACCTCAAGACCAGTGGCGACCCCCGCCGAGCATTGCCGCTGTTTGAGCGGGCCTACACCCTGAGCAGGGATCGCCTCGGCGAGGACCACCCCGACACCCTCTCCTACGCCAATAATCTCGCCCTCGACCTCAGCGATCTGGGTGAGCATCAGCGGGCTCGGGAGCTGAACGAGGACACCCTCGCCCGCCGCCAGCGCGTCACGGGCGGGGACCGCCCCGACACCCTCTCCTCCGCCAGCAACCTCGCCATCGACCTCCGGAACCTGGGTGAGCATCAGCGGGCTCGGGAGCTGGACGAGGACACCCTCGCCCGCCGCCAGCGCATCCTGGGTGAAGACCACCCCGACACCCTCAAGTCCGCCAACAACCTCGCCATCGACCTCCGGAACCTGGGTGAGCATCAGCAGGCTCGGGAGCTGAACGAGGACACCCTCGCCCGCCGCCAGCGCATCCTGGGTGAAGACCACCCCAACACCCTCTCCTCCGCCGGCAACCTCGCCATCGACCTCGGCGATCTGGGTGAGCATCAGCGGGCTCGGGAGCTGAACGAGGACACCCTCGCCCGCCTCCAGCGCATCCTGGGTGAAGACCACCCCGACACCCTCATCTCCGCCAGCAACCTCGCCATCGACCTCCGGAACCTGGGTGAGCATCAGCGGGCTCGGGAGCTGAACGAGGACACCCTCGCCCGCCGCCAGCGCATCCTGGGTGAAGACCACCCCGACACCCTCAAGTCCGCCGGCCTCGCCATCGACCTCCGGAACCTGGGTGAGCATCAGCGGACTCGGGAGCTGAACGAGGACACCCTCGGGAGCCAATAAGGGCCAACCCGTGCAACCTCTCGATCGACCCGCCGTCCACGGGGCCTACATCGATCGGAATCTTCCGCCTCGAACTCGCCAAGGGTGGGACGGCGGCTACCAGGCCGTCGGGTTCAACAGGTGCTGATGCGGGTCCTGCTGGCACGAACCATGCCCAATGCGTGCCCAAGAGCCGTCGTCATGACGGCTTGAGTCCTCCATTTGTGCAGGTCAGGTGCCACAACAGGGATTGACCGCGCTTAACCCTCCGGAGGCAGGTGTCGCAGGTTCGAATCCTGCCGAGGGCACACCAAGCGCAAACGGGAGAGATGTCGGACACGACAGCTCTCCCGTTTTTCGTTTCGCCGAGTTTCCGGCCGCTACGACGCCGGTGTCATCGCCGGCGCGGGGCGGGTTCGGTCCCGTCGCCAGACGTCGCCGGGGTGTACACCGGCTGGCGGAACAGGCTTCCGTACCGGCTCTCCTGGGGCGCGGTGACCGTTTCGGGCCGGGGTTCGTCGGCGATCGGGTGACTGAACAACGAGCAGTCCACTGGAGAAGTGATCGGGGATTCCTTTCTTGGTGCCACTCCGCGAAGCGATGGCACCGCAAGCGATTCGGCGAACAGAGGGTTGGGGCCACCGGCCGAATGAGAGCCGAGGACGGCGCAGGCTTGCGCACGAAATGCACTCGGTCACCACCCAGCGTACACGACCACCGCGCCAGGTGCGTCGAGACCGGGTTCCGGCACCGGGCACAGTGCCTACTGAAAGCGCTTTCAGAAGGCCATGACCTTCGGCTGGTTCCTGTCCAAAAGCTGTGAAACGGACGGATCCGGCACCTCTGGGTCCGTCCGTGCGTTCTCCGGGTAGGAGAACGGGAGGAACCATGGGTGCCCTGTGGACGCTGCTCGGGTTCGCGCTGAGCCTGTACCTGCTGGTACTCGTCGCGCGGATGGTGCTGGACTGGGTCGCGGTCGTCGCTGACACGCCGCCGTGGGCGCGGCGGGCGCGGGGGCTCGCCTACGCCGCCACCGAGCCGGTGATCGGGCCGGTGCGGCGGGTCGTGCGGCCGGTGCGGATCGGCGGGTTCTCGCTCGACCTCGCCTTCACGCTGGTCTTCATCGGCGTCATCGTGCTGCGGTCGATCGTCTACGCGCTTTAGAGCGTGCCGCGGAAGCCCGCGGAGAGCCGGTCGACGCCGCTCTCCAGTTCCGCGCGCAGGCCGCGCAGGTCGATGCCGTCGGGGTCGATCAGTGCCTGCATCGAGATGCCGCGGAGCTGGGCGAGCAGCGCCGAGGCGTACGCGTCCGCGTCGCGGACGCCGGTGATCGAGCCGTCCGCGACGCCGCTGGCCACGGTCTGGGCGATGGCGAACCGGAACCGGCGGTCGGCCTCGGTCAGCGTGCCGCGCAGGGCCGAGTACTCCGCCGCGCCGTCGCCCCAGAGGGCCAGGAACGCCTGGTTGAGCGTCGGCATCGTGCGGATCAGCTCGAAGATGATGTCGAGGAGGGCACGCAGCATGTCCATCGGCGTCGCGGTGAGCGCCCCGGTCCGGGCCGCGACGGCCTCGCTGTAGGAGTTGGTGAACTCTTCGACGGCGAACTCGACGAGCCGGCGGCCCAGCCCTTCCTTGTCGCCGAAGTGCTGGAAGACGACCGAGCGCGCGTAACCCGAGCGCGCGCAGACCGCGCCGATCTTGAGCCTCCCGAAGCCCTCCTCGGCGATGAGGTGCGCGGCGGCGCCCAGGATGCGCGTCTCGACGGCTTCCTCGCCGTCCTGCGGGATCCGGCCTGCGGCGGAGCGGTCCACCGCGCCATGTTAGCCACTCGATGTCTGCTTCACCGGCCGAACGGTCAGCGAATCGTGCGCGGACCGTCAGCGGCGCCGCGCAGTCTCGGATCACCACGACCGAGAGGAACCCCCGATGAAGACCGTGCTCGTCTCCGGGGCCGGCATCGCCGGCCCGTCCGCGGCCTGGTGGCTGCACCGCGGCGGCTACCGCGTCACCGTCGTCGAGGCCGCGCCCGCGCTGCGCCCCGGCGGCCAGGCCGTCGACTTCCGCGGTGAACAGGTCAAGCTGCTGGCCGCGATGGGCGTCCTGGCCGACATCCGCCGCCACGAGACGGCGATGGGCGACCAGACCGTGCTCGGGCTCGACGCGCGGCCCGCGCTGACCGTGCCCGGCGCCGCCTGGAGCGGCGAGGTCGAGATCCTGCGCGGCGACCTCGCGCGGATCCTCTACGACCACACGAAGGCCGACACCGAGTACGTCTTCGGCGACCGCGTCACCGCGCTGAACGAGACGGCCGACGGCGTCGAAGTCACCTTCCGCCACGGCGCGCCGCGCACGTTCGACCTGGTCGTCGGCGCCGACGGCGTGCACTCCGGGGTCCGCGCCGCCGCGTTCGGCCCGGAGCGGGACTTCCGGCACGACCTCGGCTTCGGCATCGCCGGCTTCACCGCGCCCAACCACCTCGGGCTCGACCACACCAGCGTCATGTACAACGAGCCCGGCCGCGGCGTGACCGTCGGCAGCCACCGGCTGGCCGGCGAGCTGCACGTCAGCCTGGTCTTCGCCGCCGACGGCGTCGAGTTCCGCCGCTCCCCCGACGAGCAGCGCGCCCTCCTCACGCGGTTGTTCGCGAACACCGGCTGGGAAGTGCCCAAGCTGCTCGAAGCGCTGCCCGCGGCCGACGACCTCTACGTCGACTCGATCAGCCAGATCCACCTCGACCGCTGGGCGAAGGGCCGGGTCGTGCTGCTCGGCGACGCCGCGTGGTGCGCCGGACCGGGCGGCTCCGGCACCGGGCTCGGGATGATGGGCGCGCAGGTGCTGGCCGGCGAACTCGCGGCAGCGGGCGGCGACCACGTGACGGCGTTCGCGAAGTACGAGGAGCGGCTGCGCAAGCCGGCGACCGTCGGGCAGAAGAACGGCAAGGGCTCGGGCACCTTCCTCGCCCCGCGCACGGCCGCGAAGATCCGAAGCCGCAACCGCGCCTACCGGATGATCAGCACCCGGTTGTTCGGCAAGGTGTTCGTCTGGATGACCGACCGCGCGGCCAACGCGGTCGAATACCGGGAGTACCCCGCGCTCACCGTCGCGTGAGCCGCCGATCTTCGTCTCATCGGGGGACTCGGCTGGCGGCCCGGCGTGGTGTGCGTCACCCTCGACGCCATGTCACCGCGCCTGGCCGCCGACGCCCCGGTCAGGACGGCGCTCGCCGGGCTGGCCGTGCTGGCACTGGGCATCGTGACGGCGCTCAACGCGCGGTCCCTGCCCGTGATCGGCGACGGCACCACGTACTCCGCCGAATTCAGCGAAGCGGCGGGACTGTTCGCGGGCAACGACGTCCGGATCGCCGGGGTCAAGGTCGGGCGGGTCACCGAGCTGAAGCTGCGCGGCGACCGCGTGCTGGTTTCCTTCAAGGCCAAGGACGTCTGGCTCGGCGACGCGACGGGCGCGGCGATCCGGCTCAAGACCGTGCTGGGCCAGAAGTACCTCGCACTCGACCCGGAGGGTGAGGGGACGCTCGACCCCGGGCAGCCGATCCCGCGGTCCCGCACCAGCGTCCCGTACGACATCCTCGCCGCGTTCGGCGAGCTTTCGTCCACTGTGGACAAGATCGACACGGCACGGCTGGCGAAGAGCTTCGACACGCTTTCCGCGACGCTCGCGAACACGCCGCAGAGCGTCCGCGCCGCGCTCACCGGGCTGTCGCGGCTGTCGGATTCCCTCGCCTCGCGCGACCAGCAGCTCGGCACGCTGCTGGCCAACACCAGGACCGTGTCGCAGACACTCGTCGACCGTGACGCCGCCGTCCAGCGGCTCCTCGCCGACGGCAACCGGCTGCTCTCCGAGGTGAGCGACCGCGAACAGGCGATCACCGCGCTGCTCGACGGCTCGCGGCAGCTCGCCACCGAGCTCTCCGGGCTGATCGACGAGAACGAAGCGCAGGTCGGCCCGCTGCTCGCCCAGCTCGACCAGCTGACGTCGATGCTGCAGCGCAACCAGGACGCGCTCGCCGCCGGCATCAAGGGGTTCGCGCCGCTGGTCCGGCTCGGCACCAACATCGCGGGCAACGGCCGCTTCATCGACGGCTACCTGTGCGGGCTGATCCTGCCCTCGGTCGGCCCGCTGAACGAGGAAGGCTGCCACGGCTAGGGTTTCGTGATCTTCACCGTCACCTGGTTGTCGCTGTAGGTGTAGGCGACGTACTCGAACTCGACGCCCGTGCGCTCGACGTACTCCGTCCAGGCGCGGTATTCGTGCCGCTTCCAGCCGGGGAAGTTGAAGAACTCGTCGAAGTGCACGATGCTGCCCGCGCGCAGCCGCGGCCCGCAGAGGTCGAGCACGGTCTTGGCGGAGCTGTAGAGGTCGCCGTCGACGTGCAGGAAGTCGACGTGCCCGGGGTGCTCGGCCAGGAAGCCGGGCAGGCTGTCGCCGAACAGCCCGACGACGAGCTCGGCACCGGGCACGTCCGGCAGGTCGTCGCGGGCGAACGCACCGGCGGGCATGCCGTTGAGCCACGCCTCGGGCAGCCCGTCGAAGGAGTCGAAGCCGTAGACCTCGCGGCCGCCGCGGGCGCGGGCGATGGTCCGCAGCGTGTTGCCGGACGCGACGCCGAACTCCAGCGCCATGCCGCCGCTTTGCGGTGCCAGCGACAGCGCGTACTCGAGCGTCTCCTTGGGCTTGCCGAAGTGCCGGGAGCCGACGAGGTGCTCGCGGGCGAAGACGTTGCTCTCGAGGGCGGCGTCCTGATCGCCGGCGTAGACGATGTCGCGGCGGCTGCGGATCTCGAACTCCACCACCCGATCGAGGACCCGGTCACCCTGGCGGACGACCTCCTCGCGGAGCTCCGCGGCCAGCCGGTTCAGCTGATCGGTGTACGGGTCGTCCACTTTGGAGGCCAGCGCGTGGAGCAGCTTGCCGAGGGTTTTCCTTGCCGGAAAACGGTTTTTCACGCGGTTCATCCCGGGACGGTACCCGACGCGATGAGCCGGAACCCCGCGTCCCACTCCGGGAGGGCCAGCAGCTCCTCGTGTTCCGCGTGCCACCGGCCGGATTCGAGGTCGGCGCGCAGCCGGGCCATCCCCCGCTCGACGGCCGCCGCCGGCGTCTGCGCGAGCGCCGAGCAGGCCCGCCGCACCGCCGGGTCCAGGTAGGCCTCCGGCCGCCGCCAGTGCGCCGGGAACACCCCGTCGGTGAAGTCCCACGGCACCGGCAGCGGGAGCACCGACGCCGCGCCCAGGTGGTCGGCGATCGCCGCCGCCGAAGGCCGCGAACGCTCCAGCGCCGCCACCTCCGGGACGTACTCCTGCACGAGCCAGAAGTCGTTGTGCCGCGCGGTGTCGTAGGCCAGTACGACCTGCCGGGGCGCGACCCGGCGCAGCTCGTCGAGCCCCCGGCGCCAGTCCGGCCAGTGGTGCACGGTCAGCACCGCCAGCGCGGCGTCGAAGCTCGAAGAGCGGAACGGCAGCGCCTCCGCGACCGCCCGCACGACCGGCGCCGCACCCGCCGCGCGTTGCCGGATCATCTCCGCCGACGGCTCCACCGCGACGACCCGCCGGGACGGCGGCTCGTACGACCCCGTCCCGGACCCGACGTCGAGCACGGAACCGGCGGTCCCGAGCGCGGCGAGCACCGGCGCGAGCCACCGCGGGTCGGTGCGCCGCCCCAGCACGTACCCGACCCCGATCTCGTCGTAGCGCGCCATCAGCGTTCGGGGCCGTCGCCGCCGTTCTGCTCGGCCAGGAACCGCTCGAACTGCGAGCCGAGCTCCTCCGCGGTCGGCATGTGCTCGACCGACTCCGCGAGCAGCGACCCCTTCTCCGAAGCCTCGACGAACGTGTCGTACTGCCGCTCCAGCGCGCGGACGACGTCGGCGACCTCGTCGGACTCCGCGACCTGGCGGTTGATCTCGGCGTCGGCCAGCTCCGCGGCCGCGCGCAGCTCGCCCTCGGCCAGGCTCAGCCCGGTCGCGCGGCCGAGCGCGTCGAGCACGACCAGCGACGCCGACGGGTACGTCGACTGCGCCAGGTAGTGCGGCACGTGCGCGGCGAAGCCGACGGCGTCGTGCCCCCACTCGCCGAGCCGGTACTCCAGCAGCGCGGCGAGGCTGCCCGGGACCTGCAGCCGGTTCGGCAGCGGCTGGTGCTCGCCGACCAGGTCCTTGCGGGTCGCGTGCGCGGTGACGCCGAGCGGGCGGGTGTGCGGCGCGCCCATCGGGATGCCGTGGAAGCCGGCGGTCAGCCGCACGCCCCAGCGCTCGACCAGGTTGCGGACCGCGAGGCAGAACCGCTCCCAGTCGTGGTCCGGCTCCGGGCCGGACAGCAGCAGGAACGGCGTGCCGTCGGCGTCGTGCAGCAGGTGCACGACCAGCTCGGGCGCGTCGTAGTCCTCCCAGTGGTCGACCGCGTAGGTCATCGTCGGCCGCCGCGAGCGGTAGTCGATGAGCCGGTCGACGTCGAAGCGGGCGACCACCCGGTGGTCACCGGTCAGCAGGTGCTCCGCCAGCAGACGGCCCGCCGAGCCGGCGTCCATGAACCCTTCGAAGTGGTGCATGAGCACCGCTCCGGTCAGGTCGGGGACGTCCGAGTCCACCTCGTACAGGTCGTCGGGATCGAGTCCCACCTGGTCCTCCTGCTTGCCGATAAGCGTCCTTCAAGCACAACACACGCGTGCGGGGATTCCATTCCGCCGACGGTGGCGCCGATCGTAACGGCACGCGATCGAGGCCGGACCGGATCGGCATCGTGACGTCTGTCGTGGGCACGCAAGTCTCCGATCGGGCACGCTTGAGTCGTGACCGAACACACCGCGAACACGGCGTTGCGGCTGCGGCCGCCGGCGCACCGGGTCAGCCGCCGGGCCATCGGCTACTGGACGGTGACCGCCGCGATCTTCTGGGTCCTGCTGGTCGGGCTGCAGACCGTCATCGTGGTGACCAGCGACGACCCGCCGTCGTTCCTGAGCGTGACGCTGGTGATCTCCTGCGTGCTGGCCCCGCTGCACCTGATCGTCATGCCCCAGTGGCGCTACCGCGTGCACCGCTGGGAGGTCACCGGCGAGGCCGTCTACACGCAGGCCGGGTGGCTGAAGCAGGAATGGCGGATCGCGCCGGTCTCGCGGATCCAGACCGTCGACATCGAGCGCGACCCCTTCGAGCAGCTGTTCGGGCTGGCGAAGATCACCGTGACGACGGCGTCCGCGGCGGGGCCGCTGCGCATCGCGGGGCTGACCCACGGACGCGCGCTGGAGCTGGCGGACGAGCTCACGAAGACCACCCAGGCCGTGCGCGGGGACGCGACGTGAGCACCGAGACCGTCGTGACCCCGCCCGCCGAAGGCACGCAGGACGCGCCCTGGCACCACCTCGACCGGCGCATGCTGCTCATCCGGCCGGTGCTGGACCTGGTGAAGTCGCTGCCGGTGCTGCTGGGCGCGCTGCTGTTCGGCCACGGCGAGCCGTGGCAGTGGATCGGGCTGGCGTTCACCGCGATCGCCGTGTTCACCGGCGTCTCGCACGTGCTGACCTCGCGCTACCGGATCACCGCGACGCAGGTCGAGTGGCACACCGGGCTGCTGCTGCGCAAGCAGCGCGCGATCCCCCGCGACCGGATCCGGACCGTCGACGTCACGTCCGAGCCGAAGCACCGGCTGTTCTCCCTCGCCGCGGCGCGGATCGGCACCGGGCGGCACTCGCACGGCAAGGGGCCGGGCAAGGACGAGCTCGTCCTCGACGCCGTGACGATCGCCGAAGCGCAGCGGCTGCGGACACTGCTCTTACACCGTAAGGCCGCGGCCCCCTCCGAAGAGGTCACCGCGCCGCCGGAGCAGCTCGTCGTCGCGGTCGACAAGAGGTGGCTGCGGTACGCGCCGTTCACGCTCTCCGGTCTCGCGGTGGTCGGCGCGGTGGTCGGCACCGTCTACCACTTCGCGCACGAACTGCACTTCGACCCGATCCAGTTCTCGCTCGTCCAGACCGTCGTCGGGCACTTCACCGACACCCCGACATGGCTGAGCCTGGTGCTGGCCGCCGCCGGGCTGGTGGTGCTCGTGTCGGTGCTGTCGGTCGGCGGGTACGTGCTCTCGTTCTGGAACTTCCGGCTCACCCGCGAGCCCGCCGGCACGCTGCACATCCGGCGCGGGCTGATCACGACGCGGTCGGTGTCGATCGAGGAGGACCGGCTGCGGGGCGTCGAAATCCGCGAGCCGCTGCCGCTGCGGGTGGCCGGCGGCGCCCGCGTCGTCGCCATCGCCGGCGGCCTGCGGGAGGGCAAGGGCGCGGACAAGGGCGGTGGCCTGCTGCTCCCGCCCGCGCCGCTGGCGAAGGCGCACGAAGTCGTCGCGGAGGTGCTCGGCGAGGACCCGGCCGCGACGCCGTTGACGCGCCACCCGCGCCGGGCGCTGTACCGGCGGATCTCCCGCGCCGTCGCCGGCGTGCTACTGCTCGCCGCGGCGCTCTACGGCCTCGCGTGGCTCGGCGCGCTGCCGGACTGGCCGTGGCAGGCCGCGCTCGGGCTGCTGCCGTTCGCCGCGCTCGTCGGCTGGGACCGCTACCGCGGCCTCGGCCACGCGCTCACCGGCCGCTACCTGGTGACGCGCTCGGGCTCGCTGGACCGTGGCACGGCGGCGGTCCGCTGCGACGGGATGACCGGGATCGTCGTCGAGCGCTCGTACTTCCAGCGCCGCGCCGGCCTCGTGACGGTGATCGCGCCGGTCGCCGCGGGCAAGGGCCGGTACCGGGTGCTCGACGTCGGGGAGGCCGACGGGCTGGCGCTGGCCGAGCGGGCCGTGCCGGGACTGCTGACGCCGTTCCTGACCGGTCAGCGGGACCGCGGTTGACGGCCCACCGGCGCCGCTCGTAGCGTGAAAATCCGCCGTCCGAAACGCAAGCCCCTCGCGTTCACGAAAGGACGGCAGGATGTTCCGGAAGTTCTCCGGTGTGCTCGCCGCGGCGATCGTCGCGGCTTCGGCGTTCGCACCCACCGCGGCGGCCGCGGAAAACCCGTACGGCGACCCGAACCTGGTCCCGATGTTCGACGGCACCGATTTGACCGCTTGGACGTCGTCCAAGCCCGGGCTGTGGAGCGTCAAGAACGGTGTCATCCACGGAAATGGGACCGCGCGCGGCTGGTTGTACTACAACAAACAGCAAGTCGGCACGTTTCGGTGGATATTCAATGTGCGCCAGGTCAAGGGCAACCACAAACCGACCGTGCTGATCTGGGGCACCGCCGACCCGATCCGCGACGCGCTGAGCGCCATCCAGTTCCAGCCCCCGAACGGCGGCCACTGGGACTACCGGCCGGGCCACAACGACGGTGGCGGGAAACTGTTCCGGCAGCTGCCGCACCCCACGATCGACATCGAGAAGTGGGCGCAGTGCGAGCTCATCGGGGACGCCGCCACCGGCGTGGCCCGGATGGCGTGCTGCCCGCTCACCGGAACGGCCGTCACCTGCAAGGGGGTCGAGGTCCTGCGGTTCACGGACAAGACCGCCGGCCGCATCGGTCCGCTCGCGCTGCAGGTGCACAACTCCGGCATCCAGGACGAGTACCGCGGTCTCTACGCCGAGTCACCGGTCGTGACGAGACCGGGCGAGTTCCTCACCCTCTGAACGGCGGGTCTTTCCCGGGTGGCGGAATACTGGCTTTCGTTTAACACAACGTGCTAATTTATTCACCCCGTGTGATAGCGAAGGTCGTTTTTGTCTCACCGAGAGGTCATGATGACGCCTGCCGTCAGTGCCGTCGACGGTTCCGCCACCTCCACGCCGCGCCGCACCCCCGGTGCCAGCAGTTCCCGCAAGGTCCTGCAGCTGCTGCTCGCCTTTTCCGAGAGACGCTGGGAAGCCAGCGTCGCCGAGCTCGCCGCGACGATCGGCACCCCGGTCGCGACGACCTACCGCTACGTGGCGCTGCTCAAGGAGCTGCAGCTGCTCGAAGAAGGCCGCGCCGGCCACTACCACCTGACCAGCCAGGTGATGCCGCTCGCGCGGGCCGCGCAGCTGGCGAACGACCTGGTGCAGCTGGCGAAACCGTCGATGGAGGAGGCCGCGCGGGAACTGGGCGAGACGGTGATGCTGTTCCAGCAGTTCGGCGACGCCGCCGTGTGCGCGGACCGGGTCGAGTGCGACCGCGCCATGCGGTTCACCTTCGAGCCGGGGCATTCGATGCCGCTCGGGCTCGGGGCGTCCGGCAAGATGCTGCTCGCCATGCTGCCCGAGATGGAACGCGACCGGCGGCTGCCCTCGATCGTCGAGCAGCGCGGCACCGCGATCCGCGACGAGCTGAAGCACGCGCTGGAGAACCGCTACTCGGTCAGCTCGGGGGAAATCGACGAAGGCGTCTGGGCCTGTTCGGTGCCGGTGTACACGCCCGGGCGGCGGCCCACGGTGCTCAGCATGGCCGGCCCGGCCGCGCGGATCACCGAAGAGGCCCGGCAGGGCGCGATCACCGCGTTGCAGGAGTACGCGACCCGGATCCAGCGGACCATCTCGTCTTATTCACTGTGAGAATCCCGCGCGAGCCCGTAGGAATGGCCGGGTGATCCGGCTCGCGCGCCCCGACGACCTGCCCGCGTTGATCGACGTCGAACGCGAGGCGGGCCGCCTCTTCCGCGACATCGGCATGACCGCGATCGCCGACGACGACCCCGGGTCGGTGGCGGAACTGGCGGAGTACCAGGCCGGCGGCCGCGCGTGGGTGAGCGTCGACGAGCACGACCGGCCGGTCGCCTACCTCGTCGCGGCGGTCGTCGACGGGCACGCGCACATCGAGCAGGTCTCGGTCCGGCCCGGGCACGCCCGGCGCGGGCTGGGCCGGGCGCTGATCGAGACGCTCGCCGACTGGGCGCGCGCCCGCGATCTCCCGGCGCTGACGCTCACGACGTTCGCGGCCGTGCCGTGGAACGCGCCCTACTACGAGCGGCTGCGGTTCCGGGTCGTCCCGGACGGTGAAATCGGCGACGGGCTGCGCGCGATCCGCCGTGCCGAAGCGGCCCGCGGCCTGGACGCCTGGCCGCGTGTCGCGATGATCCGACCGCTCTGACCTGCGGTTCTGCGACTTTCTCCCCTGGCCGGGGGATGCACTGGCGCGCACGGTCGAACATGTGTTCTACTGTGCGGGCCGGTCCCGGAGGGGGAAGCTCCGCGGGCCGGCCCACAGACTTCGGGAGGTTGTTGTGGCGGTCAAGATCACCCACCTGACGAACGGCCAGCAGGTCCGCTTCGCCAACGCCGACGGCGCCCGCCGGTACGCCGAAATCATGGGCGGCGGCGTGGACAAGTGGCGCTTCACGGTCGTCCCCGAGGACCCGGCGCTCCGGAAAATGTCGGACTCGGTCGTTAACGTGCCCGTATGGCGCATGACTTCCAGGTAGTGGTGGATTCGGCCGACCCGCACGTGCAGGCCGACTGGTGGGCCGAGACGCTCGGCTGGTCCGTGGAACCGACGGACGAAGGCTTCATCCGCGAGATGATCGCGAAGGGGTACGCGAAGGAAGAGGAAACCCGGACGTACCGCGGGTCGCTGGTGTGGAAGACGGGGGCGGCGATCCGGCATCCGGATTCGCCACCCGACGGCCCGCCACGGCGGATCCTGTTCCAGGAGGTCCCGGAGGGCAAGACGGTGAAGAACCGGGTCCACCTCGACGTCTGGGTCGGCGCGGACAACGTCGAGGCGGCGCTGGAGAAGCTGACGGCTCGCGGGGCGACGTACCTGCACCGCGGGCGGCAGGGGCCGCACAGCTGGGTGACCGTGGCGGATCCGGAGGGGAACGAGTTCTGCATTTCCTGAAGCGCGGGGCCGGCGGCGGACCGGGGGGTCGCCGCCGGCCTCGGCTCAGCTTTGCGCGGCCAGGCGGTCCAAGGCCTTCGGCAGCGCCGACGCGAGCAGGTCCAGCTCCGGCTCCGCCGCGATCAACGGCGGCGACACCGCGACCCCGCGGCCGAGGTTCCGCACGATCACGCCCTCGTCCCGGCAGGCGCGCTGCAGCTTCACCGGGGCACCCGGGTCGGCGGTCATGACGTCCGCCGTCAGTTCCACGGCCGCCAGGAAACCCAGGCCCGCGCGGACTTCCGCGACCAGCGGGTGCCCGGACACGCTCGACACCGCGTCGGCCAACGGCTTCTCCAGCTCGCGGCCGCGGGGGATCAGGCCGTCGCGTTCGTAGAGGTCGAGGGTCGCCAGGCCCGCCGCGCACGCCACCGGGTGGCCGGCGTACGTCGCGCCGTGGCGGAAGATCGGGGCGCCCGGCGCGCCGGTGAAGAACGGTTCCGCCACCCGCGGGGCCACGATCAGCGCACCCAGCGGGATCGTGCCGCCGGTGATGCCCTTCGCCGTCGTGATCATGTCCGGCCGGACGGCCCAGCGGTCGATGCCGAACCACGTGCCGAGCCGTCCCCAGGCCGCGATCACGCAGTCCGCGACGAACAGCACGTCGTGGCGGCGGCAGATCGCCGCGACCTCCTCGATGTACCCGTCCGGCGGCAGCAGCACGCCGCCCGCGCCGATCACCGGCTCGCAGAAGAACGCCGCCACGCGCTCCGCGCCGACGCGCTCGATCTCGGCCTCCAGCGCCGCGGCGCTGTCGAACGGGACGTGCGAGAAGTCCGGCGGCTGCGGGCCGAAGCCCGCCGCGTTGGCCGGGATGCCGCCGACCGCGGTGCCGAAGCCGTGCGTGCCGTGGTAACCCTGCGCCCGGCCGATCACGTGCACCTTGTCCGGGCGCCCGGTGTGCGCGAAGTACGCCCGCGCCAGCTTGACGGCGGTGTCGATGACGTCCCCGCCGCCCGAGCCGAAGAACACCTTCGAACCCGGCTCCGGCGCCAGCCCGGCGACGCGGTCCGCCAGCTCGATGGCCGGCTCGTTGGCGTTGTAGCCGAACAGGTTGTACGAGTCGAGCGTCCGCAGCTGCTTCGCGACGGCGTCGGTGATCTCCGGCCGCCCGTGCCCGAAGTTGGCGTACCAGAGCGAAGCGGTCGCGTCGAAGTACCGCCGTCCGGCGTCGTCCCAGACGTACGAGCCCTCGCCGCGCGTGATGACCATCCGGTCGCCGTCGACCGCGCCCATGTCGGCGAACGGGTGCCACAGGGCGTGCTGTGCTGACATCGCTCCTCCTCAGTCCTGCCCCCATCCCTACCAGGGCGAAGCGGCGAGCGCGAACACTCCATCGTGCACAGTTCGCGGCCCCGGACTGGCCGCGATGGCACCGCAACCCGTAACGGCGCTGCCGCTGCGGCGACCTGGAAGGGGTGCGAATCCCCTTCACGCGAGCAGATGAACAGCACCTCGGTCCGCTGGCCGAGTACGCGGCGCTGCGCGCGGAGATCATCCACTTGATGGACCTGCAGTGGAAGGTGACCGCCTTCCTGATCACCACCAGCGGCGCGGTGTTCGGCTTCGCGCTCACCTCGGCCGGCAGGATCCCCTTGCTGCTGATCATCCCGTTCAGCAGCAACATCCTCGCGTCTCGCTGGGTCGGGTGCTCGCAGCACGTCGAACGGGTGTCGCTGTACATCAGGAGCGAGCTCGATCCGTGCGTTCCCGGCGGCATCGGCTACGAGAAGTGGCTCCGCCGGACTCCCGACGAGCCGCTCGGCATCCGGCGCATGATCCGGTACGTGCAGGCCAGCCCCACCGGTGTCCTGTTCCCCGGGCTCGCGGCGGCGGCTCTCGGCTGCGTCGCGTGGTGGTTCCTGCGCTCCGGCCGCACCTGGTCCGACCCGGCCACCACCCCGGGCGTCGTCGCCTGGGCGACCGGAGCCGTGCTGACCCTGCTGAGCTTCCGGCTCCTCCGGGTCGCGGCGAACCGGCGGACCGTCACCGACTTCCTCCACTGGAGACCGACGGCGAGCTGAAGCTCAGTCCAGGAACTCCGCGATCTCCTCCGCCGAATACCCCAGCTCCGCGAGCACCTCCGAGGTGTGCTGCCCCAACGTCGGCGGCGCGGACGTGGGTCGCGCCGGCGTGTCCGACGCCTTCACCGGGAACCCCGTCCCCACGTACGTCCCCACCGTCGGGTGCGGCAGCCGGACCACCTGGTCGCGCGCCGCCGTCCACGGGTCCGCGTAGACGTCGTCGATCTCGTTGATCGGGGCCGCCGGGATGCCCGCCGCGTCGAAGGACTTCGACCACTCCGCCACCGTGCGCGTCGACAGCACCGGCTCCAGCAAAGCGTTCAACGAATCCCGGTTCGCGGCCCGCACCGCGTTCGACGAGAACCGCGGGTCCGCGGCGATGTCCAGCTCGAGCACCCCGCAGAACGCGTGCCACAGCTTTTCGCTGCCCACCGCGATGATCAGCCAGCCGTCGGCCGCGTGGTACGCCTGGTACGGGACGATGCTCGGGTGCGCCGAACCCATCCGGCGCGGGCGGGGCGCGTCGTGGAAGTGCGCTCCCGCGGCGTAGACGTGCCACGCCAGCTGACTGTCCAAAAGGGACACGTCGAGGTACTGCCCGCGGCCGGTGGTGTGCCGGGCCTGCAACGCCATCAGGACGCCGATGATCGCCCACGTCCCCGCGTTCAGGTCCGCCACCGGCAGCCCGACCTTCGCGGGCGCGCCGCCGGGCTCGCCGGTCAGGGACATCACGCCGCCGAGGGCCTGCGCGACCAGGTCGTAGCCCGCGCGGTCGCGGTACGGCCCGGTCTGCCCGAACCCGGTGATCGACACGTGGATGAGCCGGGGGTTCAGCTCGGACAGCGCCGCGTAGCCGATCCCCCACTTCTCGAGCGTGCCCGGGCGGAAGTTCTCGACGAGCACGTCGGCGCCGGCGACCAGCCGTCGCAGGGCGTCACGGCCGCGGTCGCTCTTGAGGTCGAGGACGATCCCGCGCTTGTTCCGGTTCGCCGCCAGGTAGTAGACCGCTTCGTCGCCGACGAACGGCGGGCCCCAGCCGCGGGTGTCGTCGCCGTGGCCCGGCGGCTCGACCTTCACCACGTCCGCGCCCATCTCGCCGAGGTACTGGGTGCAGTACGGGCCGGCCAGGATGCGGGACAGGTCGACGACCTTGATCCCGTCGAGCGGGCGGAATCCTTCGGGCATCAGCGGCTCCTCGTCGAGCTGGGCGGCCAGCCCCCTTTCTACCTCGCGCGCCATCGGAAATGGATTACCTACTAACGGACGTAGACGACAGTCACTCCCGTCCTGTTGATTGTTGAGTGAGTCTGTGCAGAGTTGCGCACTCCTGGAGGGATTTATGCGTCGTCTTGGTGGAATGGCGGCCGTGATAGCCGTCTGCGCCACAGTCGTCACTGTCCAAGCCACCCCCGCGGCCGCCGCCGAACCCCAGTACTTCGCCGCCCAGCGCGTCGGCGAACGCCCGCCGATGGGCTGGAACAGCTGGAACAAGTTCGGTTGCGAGATCGACGAAAACCTCATCCGCGGCGCCGCCGACGCGCTCGTGTCGACCGGCCTGAAGGACGCGGGCTACCAGTACGTCAACATCGACGACTGCTGGGCCGAGCAGAACCGCACGGCCGACGGCAAGCTCGAGCCGAACCACGAGCGCTTCCCGCACGGCATCAAGGCGCTCGCCGACTACGTCCACGAAAAGGGCCTCAAGCTCGGCATCTACACCAGCGCGGGCACGCTGACCTGCCAGAAGACCATGCCCGGCGCGCTCGACCACGAGGAGGCCGACGCGCAGTCGTTCGCCGACTGGGACGTCGACTACGTCAAGTACGACAACTGCAACAACCAGGGCCGCCCGGCGATCGAGCGCTACACGAAGATGGGCGACGCGATCAAGAAGACCGGCCGCCCGATGATCTACGCGCTCTGCGAGTGGGGCGAGAACGACCCGTGGACCTGGGGCCGTGACGCGGGCGCGCAGCTGTGGCGCACCACCGGCGACATCAGCGACAACTGGGGCAGCCTGACCGGCATCCTCGACCAGCAGGTCGGCCTCGAGAAGTACAGCGGCCCCGGCGGTTGGAACGACCCGGACATGCTCGAAGTCGGCAACGGCGGCATGACCGACGTCGAGTACCGCGCGCACTTCTCGTTGTGGGCACTGCTGAACGCGCCGCTGCTGGCCGGCAACGACCTGGCCGCGATGACGCCGGCCACCAAGGCGATCCTGGAGAACAAGGACGTCATCGCGCTCGACCAGGACTGGGCCGGCGTGCAGGGTCACAAGATCCGCGACGACGGCGACACCGAGGTCTGGGCGAAGCCGATGTCCGACGGCTCGGCCGCGGTCGTGCTGTTCAACCGCGGCTCCGCGAGCGCCGCGATGTCGACGACGGCGAAGGAGCTGGGCCTCGAGGGCCACAGCTTCCGCGTCCGCGACCTCTGGACCGGCACCGAAACCGAGACCGCGGGCACCCTCCGGGCCGCCGTCCCGGCGCACGGCTCGGCCACTTTCCGCGTCTGGCCGGAGCGGAAGCCGTCCGGCGCGCCGCTGACGACGCTCGCCCTGCCGAACCCGGACTACGTGCCCGCCGACCGGCCGCTGACCACCACGCTGAAGGTCACCAACGACGGCAGCACGCCGATCGCGCAGCTCCGCGCGAGCATCGCGACCCCCGCGGGCTGGAAGCTGCGCGGCCCCGGCGCGTTCACCGTGCCGGTCGTGCCGCCGGGCAAGACGTGGCAGCAGAACGTCACGTTCGAACCGGTCGCGCCTGCAGGTGCGCGCGTCACGCTCACCGCGAAGGCGAGCTACCTTACGCTGTACGGCCAGCGCAGCCTTACGTCCGAAGGCAGCTCACCGCTGGTCACCCGCCCGGCCGCGGGGACGACGGCGCTGTCGAAGGCCGCGTGGATGTCGTCCGACAACGGCTGGGGCCCGGTCGAGCGCGGGACCAGCAACGGCGAAGCCCAGGCGGGCGACGGGCACCGGATCACCATCGCCGGCGTGGGCTACGACGACGGGATCGGCGCGCACGCCCCGTCGAGCGTGCGGATCTACGTCGGCGGGGCCTGCACGTCGGTCGGCGCGCTCGTCGGCCTGGACGACGAGAACTCCGGCGGCAGCGCGGGGTTCCGCCTCCTCGGTGACGGCAAGGAGCTCGCCGCCACCGGCGTCCTGCACCCCGGAGACAAGGCGCAGCCGCTCGAAGCGCAGCTGTCCGGCGTGCAGGTGCTGGAGCTGGCCGTGACCGACGGCGGCGACGGCAACACCAACGACCACGCCGACTGGGCGAACGCCGCGATCACCTGCTGAGCAAGGGAAAATCACGCACCGCCCGCCGCCCCCGGCCACCCGGCCGGGGGCGGCACTTCTCCCCTCATGCCCGGTTCGTCCCCGATGCACCCTGGAGCTCTTGTCCGCGCTCCTGGGAAGGGAAACTGTGCGAAGACTGGGTGTCCTGCTGCTCACGCTCCTCGGCCTGACCACGGCGGTCGCCGCGCCCGCGGCCGCCGACGAGCCGCTCCTCGCCGCGACCCCGCCGATGGGGATCTCGTGGTCCCGCGGCTGGAACCAGTGCCCGCGGATCGACGACGCCAAGGTCCGCGCCGCCGTCGACATGCTGGTCAGCACCGGCCTGAAGGACGCGGGCTACACCTACGTCAACATCGCCGGCTGCTGGGCGCTGCCGACGCGTGCCGCCGACGGTTCGCTGCGCCCGGACACCGCGAAGTACCCGGACCTGCCGGGGCTGATCGCGTACGTGCACGCCAACGGGCTGAAGTTCGGGCTGTACAGCGGAACCGGCGCGCAGGTCTGCGGGCGCGCGATGCCCGGCTCGCGCGACCACGAAGAACAGGACGCGCAAACGTTCGCGGCCTGGGGCGTCGACTACCTCGCGTACGACACCTGCGGCGGCGAGAACGGCGTCGGGGCGGCAGCCAAGAAGATGAGCGACGCGCTCAAGAGCACCGGGCGGCCGATCCTGCTCGCGATGATCGACACGATGGGGAACAACTACCGCCAGTGGGAGTGGGCACCCGGCGCGGGCGCGCACACGTGGCAGCTCGCGAGCGACCTCCCGGAACCACTCACGAGCGTGATGCAGGCGGTGGACAAGCAGCCGTCGCTCGCCGGGCTGACCGGTCCCGGCGGCTGGAGCGATCCCGGCTACCTCAACTTCAGCTTCCTCGACCCGGCCCCGCGGCGGACGCAGTTTTCGTTGTGGGCGCTGCTGAACGCGCCGCTCATCCCCAACGAGTCGTTCCCGCTGGACACGATCGCCAACCGGGACGTGATCGCGGTCGACCAGGACTGGTCCGGCACGCCGGGCCGCAAGGTCCGCGACCTGTCCGACGGCGAGGTCTGGGCGAAGCCGATGTCCGACGGCTCGGTCGCGGTGCTGCTGCTCAATCGCGGCTCGTACGCGCGGACGATCCCGTTCGACCTCGCCGAATCCGGCGTCGCGGCGGCGCCCGCCTACCGCGTCCGCGACCTCTGGGCCGGCACCGAACTGACCAGCACCGGCACGCTGCGCGCGTCCGTGCCCGCGTTGAGCAGCGTGTTCTTCCGCGCGTGGCCGGGACAGCCGTCGGCGGCCGACCCGCTGGTGACGCTGGGCGTGCAGCTGCCGGAGGGCTTCCTGGCGGGGCAGCCGGTCGACGGCACGGTCACGCTGACCAACGACGGCGACACCCCGATCACCGACGCGCGGTACGCGATCACTGTCCCCGCCGGGTGGCAGCTCGACGGCGACGCGCAGGTCGACGTCCCGCGCGTCTCGCCGGGCAGCACGGTCACGCGGGAGATCACGCTGCGGCCGACCGCGGCTCCGGCCGCGAAGCTGACGGTCGGCGCGAGCGGCGGCTACACGAGCGCGCTCGGGACGCGTACCGCGGCCGGTTCGGGCGAGGCGCCACTGGTGACCGCGCCGCCGGCCGGCACGACGACGTACCTGTCGACGCGGCCGTGGCTCTACTCCGAGAACGGCTCCGGCCCGGTGGAACGCGGCACCGTCGCCAACGGGCGGGCGATGTCGATCGGCGGCGTCGGCTACCAGCCGAACAGCGGGGTCGGCGTGCACGCGCCGTCGGTGATCCGGCTGTACCCCGGGGGCGCGTGCAAGACGTTCTCGGTGCAGTTCGGCGTCGACGACGTCTCGAGCCCGCAGGCCACCGTGACGTTCCGGGTCCTGGGCGACGGCCGCGAGCTGTACGCGACGGGCATCGTCCGGCCGGGCGCGAAGGCGCAGAAGCTGACGGTCCCGGTCACCGGGGTGCGGCAGCTGGCCATCGCGGTCGACGACGGCGGCGACGGTTCGGCGGGCGAGTACGCCGACTGGATCTCGCCGAGCGTCACCTGCTGACGTCCCCGTCCAGGAGGACGACGGCCTGCGCGGTCCGCCGGTACAGCACGTACCGCCCGTCCCGGGCCTTGCTGACCAGCCCGGCGCGGTGCAGCGCGCTCAGGTGGTAGGAGACGGTGCCCGGGCTGTACCCGGTCCGGGCGGCGAGTTCGGCGGTCGGCCGGGCGGTGTCGAGGTCGGCCAGCAGCGCCGCCCGGGCCGCGCCGACCACCGGCGCGAGCCGCCCGGGCGGCCGGTCCGAGCCGGTGCCGATCCCGAGCGCGGGGTAGGCGAGCACCACCTGGCCGGGCACGTCGACCTGGATGCTCGTGCCGGGCCAGCTGAGCACGCCGGGCGCGAGGACCAGCTCGCGGCCGGCGACGTCGACTTCGCCGTCGAACGGCTTGTCGAGGGTGATCGCGTCGCCGGCCCAGCCGATGGTGGGGTGCAGCGACGCGAGCGCCGCGCCGACGCCGTGGGTGGCGATGGTCGTCGCGCGGTGGGCGATGTCGCGGTCGACGACCGGGTGCAGCGCGGCCCAGTCGTCGGCGAGCGCGTCCCGCCAGAACCGGGCGAGGCCGCCGGCCAGCCGTCGCGGCATCGACCCGGACTCCGCGATCCGGCGCGCCCCGATCGGCAGCGGCCGGTGCCAGTGGACCGCCGTGTAGGCCAGGACCTGCGCCTCGAGGTCGTCCTGCGTGGTCGCCTCGATCCGCGCGATCTGCTCGTCGAGCAGGTCGGCGGGCCGGGTCGCCGTCCCGGGCTGCGGGGTGAGCAGGTCCGGGGTGTAGACCTCGCCGGGACGCGGCAGCAGGTCCAGCAGCAGGGCGACGTCCGGGTGGGCGAGCGACGCGCGGGCGACCGGGCCGGGATCGCCGAACACCGGGTGGCGTCCCGCGTCGGCGGTGAGCTTCAGCCAGGCCAGCGACTCCGCGGCGAGCGAGGGCGAGAACCGTGTCCTGGCCACCGTCTCGGCGTCGACCCGCAGCGTGAACACCGACCGACGGTAACAGGGGATCCGGTGGATTTGAACCGGCTCGAATCCTTTCCGGTGCGGCCCTCCCCCGCGGTTGAGTGGGCTGGTGCTCCCAGGACGCGTGACGACCGCTGCGGCCGTGGCCGTCGTGCTGCTCGCCGTCGCGCCGCCCGCATCGGCCCGTCCCGCCCCGCCTGATTACGCCGTGTGTTCCGTCGTCCGGACCGTCGTCATGCTCGGCTGGTCGGCCGGCGCCGACGGGATCCACCGCGTCACGGCCTCTCCCCGGCCGTACGCGGTCACCGTCGCGTTCCCCTACGAGCTCAGCTCCAGCAACCGGTTTTCGGCGTCGCGCAGGTAGCGGTCGAGCGCGGCCGCGGCGGCGTCGAACCGGCCGCGGCGCAGGTCCCGCAGGATCCGCTCGTGGCAGTCGAGGAACGGCTCGTAGAACTCCCGCGTGTTCTCGTTGAGCACGAAGAACAGCCGCGTCTCGGCGAGCACCTGGCGCATGGTCGCGGACAGCCGCTCGCTGCCCGCCAGGTCCGCCAGCGCCTGGTGGAAGTGGATGCTGGCGGTGCCGACCGCGGGCCAGTCCTCGGCGGCGGCCGCCGCGCGCCCGTCCGCCAGCGCGCGCTCCAGCCCAGACAAGTCCACAGTGGACAGTTCGGCGGCGCGGCGCAGGGCACCGCACTCGGTGGCGCGGCGGACGACGTAGAGGTCCTCGATGTCCTCTGTGGTCAGTTCCCGCACGAACACCCCGCGGTTCAGCTCGTGCACGGCCAGCCGCTCGTGGGCCAGCAGCTGGAACGACTCGCGCAGCGTGTTGCGCGAGACGCCCAGCGCCGAGCTGATCACCGGCTCGGACAGGCGTTCACCGGGGGCGAAGACGCCGTCGGTGATGTACTGGCGCAGGATCGCCGCGACCCGCTCGGCCGTGCCGCTGCGTTCCAGCAGGTGCCGCTCGCTCCCCAGGCCCGAGGCATCGACGGTCACGGCACTACCCGACGCCCAGGTCGAACTCGAGGCTGTACCGGTTGCCCGGCATGGCGCCCGCCGCCTTCGCGCCGTCGATCGGCAGGACGACGCCGTTGATGAACCTCGATTCGTCGCTCGCCAGGAACACGACCGCCTTCGCGACCTCCCACGCCTCGCCGACGCGCGCCGCGGGGGTGCTCGCGACCAGCTGGTGCTGCTTGGTTTCGAACTCCTCCGGCGAATTCAGGGTGCTGCGCAGCATGTCGGTGTCGATCGCGCCCGGGTTCACCGTGTTGGCCCGGATGCCCTGGTGCGCGTGGGCGACGGCAATCGACTTCGTCAGCCCGACCAGCGCGTGCTTGGTGGCGTTGTAGACCGGGTCGCCGGGCCGGCCCATCACGCCGCCGTTCGACGACGTCGTGACGATGCTCCCGCCCCGCTGCTCGATCATGTGCGGCAGCACGGCGCGGGTGCCGAGGAAGGCGGCCCGGACGTTCAGCGCGAAGATGTGGTCGAACTCGGCCAGCGTCGTGTCGGCCAGCGGCTTGCCGAGGTGGATGCCGACGTTGTTGAACAGCACGTCGATGCGGCCGGCTTCGGCGATGACGCCGTCGACGAACGCGGCCACGGCGGCCTCGTCGGTGGCGTCCACTGTGGAGTGCCGGTACCCGTCGACGTCCTCCGCGGGCTCGCGGATGTCGGAGGAGTGGACCGTCGCGCCCTCGGCGAGGAACTCCTTGACCGTGGCGAGGCCGATTCCCCGCGCACCGCCGAAGACGACCGCCACCTTGCCGGCCAACCGACCCATGTCACTTCCCCGCTCTCAGTCGTGCTGTCTGCTCTTCGTCCACCGCGTAGTCCTCCGGCAGCCGGACGAGCGCGTCCGGCTCACCGAGGTACCGCACCGCGACGCCGTACACCTCGCGCGCCGCCGCCACCGAGACGTACCCCTCGACGACGTCGGCGAGGACCATCGCCACCGGCCGTTCACGCGGCGGCCCGTAGCCGCCACCGCCGGGCAGCGTGACGTCCACAATAGACTCGGGTGCCAGTGTCACCCGGCTTTTCGCGGGCAGGTCGGCGCCTTCGCGCAAACCGAACCGTCCGGGTGCTCCCGCGGTCCCGCCGTCCACTCCGGACGCGGCGGTCCGCACGCGGTCGACGTTCCCGTTCACGCTCCAGGAATCCCCGCCGCGTGACCCCATCGTGGTCACCTGTCCGAGTCCGCCGCGCCACCGGCCCGCGCCACCCGAATCCGGCCGCAGTGCGCGGGAAAACTGGACCAGCGGCGCCATCGTCTCGATGACTTCGGTCGGCGTCGACCGCAGGCCGCTGGGGAATCCCGTGGTGGTGAGCCCGTCCTTGCCGCGCCGGGCGCCCATGCCGCCGGTCTGGAAGACGTTGAGCATGAACCCGGGCCCCCGCCAGATGGTCATCCACAGCGCGTCCGCGCTCGGGGCGATCGCGGTCCCGGGCAGCGCGCCGATCAGCAGCGACGGCAGGAAGTGCCCGATGAGGTGCCGCGACGCGACCGGCGCGGGCGGCAGGCAGTTCAGCACGGACCCTTCGGGCGCGGTGACGTGCACCGGCCGGAACGACCCGGCGTTGTGCGGCACCTCCGGCGAGATCGCGGCCTTGACCGCGAAGGACGCGTACGCCCGCGTGTAGTTCAGCACGACGTTGATCCCGCGCCGGCTCTGCGGCGACGAGCCCGCGAAGTCGAGGTGGATCTCGTCACCGTCCACAGTGGCCGTCACGCGCAGGACGACTTCTTCGTCGTCGAAGCCGTCGGTGGCGATTTCGTTGGTGTAGACGCCGTCCGGCAGTTCCCGCAGCGCGTCCCGCAGCGCCTTTTCGGAGCGGTTCATCAGCTCGGCGGCGATTTCGTCGAGGGAGTCGAGACCGAATTCGGCCAGCAGCCGCAGCAGGCTGGCGGCGCCGACCTCGTTGCCGGTGACCTGCGCGTACAGGTCGCCGATGGTCTCCTCCGGCGTCCGCACGTTCGCCCGGATCAGCCGTTCCAGATCGGTGTTGACCGCACCGGCGCGCAGGAACTTCAGGATCGGCAGCCGAAGACCCTCTTCGAAGACCTCGTGAGCCTCGGCGGACACCAGCCGCCCGCCGATGTCGGGCGCGTGGCAGCAAGAAGCGAACCAAGCGACGAGCCGGCCGTCGCGGAACACCGGCGTCGCGACCGTGATGTCGTTGATCTGCCCGGCGGTCTGCCACGGGTCGTTGGTGAGCAGGACGTCCCCGGGTTCGAGGGTCTCCGGCGGGTACGCCGCGACGAAGTGGTGCATGCCGGTCGCCATCGCGTTGATGTGCCCCGGCGTGCCGCCGACGGACTGCCCGATCATCTCGCCGCGCGAGTCGAACACCGCGCAGGCCAGGTCGAGCGATTCACGCACCACGGCGGAGAAAGCCGTGTTCACCAGCGCGTTCTGCTGTTCGGCGAGGATCGAGTGCAGCCGGTTTCCGAACAACCCGACCAGGATGGGGTCGACGCTCACACCGTCACCTCCAGCGCGGCGTCCTCGCGGACGACGCAGTGCGCGCCGGGCGGGACGAGCACGGTGGACTCGCGTTCTTCCACGATGGCCGGTCCGTCGATCCGCGTCCCGGGTTCGAGCCGGTACCGGTCGAAGACCGCCGTGTCGACAAATCCACCTGCACTGGGGAAGTACGCTTCGCGCGTGCCCTTGCGCGCTTCACCCCCGGCGGCCCGCACCTTAAGCCGTAAGGTGACGTCCGGCGCCGGTCCGCTCGACACGACCCGCCAGTTCAGCACCTCGACGCCGACCTCGGGACCGGTCCGCCGGTAGAGCGCGCGGTAAGTCCGGGTGAACTCGCCGATGAGGGTGTCGGGCCAGCTGCCGCCGTGCACCGGGACGCGGATTTCGTAGCCCTGCCCGGCGTAGCGCATCTCGGCGATCCGGCGGTGCGTCACGTCTTCGACGCCGGACTTCGTCAGCAGCGCTTCGCCCTCGGCCTCCATCTCGGCGAACAGCGCGTCGACCTGTGCCGAGGCGAGGTCGTGCACAGCCGCGCGCGCCGAGCGCACGAAGTCGAACGCCAGCGGCGCGGTCAGGAACCCGGCCGCGCTCAGCACCCCGGCGGCGGGCGGCGCGACGACCGACGGCGCCCCGAGCGCCCGCGCGACCCCGGCGCCGTGCACCGGACCCGCGCCGCCGAAGGTGTACATCGGCAGCTTCCCGGGGTCGTGCCCGCGTTCGACGGCGTGCACCCGCGCGGCGTTGGCCATGTCTTCGTTGACGCTGGTGTGGATGCCCCAGGCTGCCTCTTCGACGCTCACCCCGAGCGGGTCGGCGATCTTCTCCCGAAGCACTGCTCTCGCACCCTCGGCGTCGAGACGCATGCCGCCGCCGAGGAAATAGCCCGGGTCGAGGTAGCCGAGCACCAGGTCGGCGTCGGTGACCGTGGGCTCGGTGCCGCCGCGGCCGTAGCAGACCGGCCCGGGCTCGGACCCCGCCGAGTCGGGCCCGACGGTCAGCAATCCCAGCGCGTCGATGCGCGCGATCGACCCGCCGCCGACACCGATCTCGATCATGTCCGTGACCGGCACCTGCACCGGCAGCCCGGAGCCGGGCCGCAGCCGGTACTTGCGGTCCACCTCGAACTGGTGCGTGACGAGCGGCGCGCCGCCCGCGATCAGGCACAGCTTCGCCGTCGTGCCGCCCATGTCGAAAGCCAGGAGGTTGGCCGGACCGACCGCGGCCGCCGCGAGCGCCCCGCCCGCCGGCCCGGACTCCAGGATGCGGATCGGGTGCCGGGCCGCGGTGTCGACGGTCGCCAGGCCGCCGTTGGACAGCATGATGTGCGGCGCCCCGGCGATCCCGAGCCGCCGCAGCCGGCGTTCGAGGTCGCGCAGGTAGCGCTCGGTGAGGTCCTGGACGTAGACGTTCGCGACCGTCGTCGACGCGCGCTCGAACTCGCGGATCTCGGGCACGACGTCGGAGGAGAGCGCGACTCGCAGCTCCGGCGCGACCTCGGCGAGCAGTTCCGCCACGCGCCGCTCGTGCACCGGGTTCGTGAACGCGTGCAGGAAGCAGACCGCGACCGCTTCGATTCCGCGTGCGGCGAGTTCCCGCCCGAGCCTTACAACGTAAGCTTCGTCGAGTGCGGTCCGGACGGATCCGTCCGCGAGGATCCGCTCCGGAACGTCTAAGCGCAGGTGCCGCGGAACCAGCGGCGCGGGCAGTTCGAGCTGCAGGTCGTACAGCTCGTACCGGTGCTCGCGGCGCATCTCCAGGACGTCGCGGAAGCCGGCGGTGGCGAGCAGCGCCGTCCGCGAGCCGGTGCGCTCGATCAGCGCGTTGGTCACCAGCGTCGTCCCGTGCACCACCCGCGTCACGCCGGAAGCAGCGATCCCGGCGTCCGCGAGCAGCGCGGCCAGACCTTCCTCGACCGCGCGCGCGGGCTCGTCGTGCGTGGTCAGGACCTTCCCGACGGCGGCGATGCCGGCGTCGTCCACCGCGCAGAGATCGGTGAACGTGCCACCGATGTCGACGCCGATCCTCATGTCCGGTACCACCGCGGCGAGGTGTTGAGCGGCGGCTTCAGCTTGGCCTTCACCACCAGAACGTTCGGCTCGTCCGACTCGACGAACTCACCCAGCAGCCGCCGGAACGCCCGCCCGAAGCCGGACACGCGGTCCGCGTGCACGCCGAAGGACCGCGCCAGACCGACGAAGTCCGGGCTGTCCCAGTCGACCCCGCGGTGCGGCACGCCTTCGCGGTCCTGGTCGTAGCGCAGCATCCCGTAGCCGCCGTCGTCGACGAGCACGACGGTGACCGGCAGCTGCTCCTGCGCGAGCGTCGCGAGGTCGCCGCAGCCGTAGAGGAACCCGCCGTCACCGGTGATGCAGATGGCCCGCCCGGTGCCGGCCGCCGCCGCGCCGAGCGACGCCGGGAAGCCGTAGCCGAGGGTGCCCCAGCCCATCGGGTAGGCGAGCTTGCGCGGCGCCCGCACCCGGTGGAAGCCGCCGACCCAGTACCCGGCGACGCACATGTCGGACACCAGCACGGCGTCGGTCGGCAGCACCTCGTCCAGCGTGGACAGGAAGTCGTAGGCCTGCGGCTCCTCGTCGCGGATCCGCTGGCGCACCCGGCGGCCGATGCCGGCCAGCCGCAGCGTGATGTCGTCGAGCCCCGGCCGCTGCTTGGGCAGCAGCCGTTCGACGATCGAGCGCGCGTCCCCGACCAGCGTCAGGTCGGGCGGGTAGTTCTTGGCGGCGTCGTCGGCGTCGACGTTGATCGCGATCAGCCCGGCCGGCTTCGGCATCCGCCAGTTCTGCGTCATCAGCCCGTCGAAGTCGGTGCCGATGGCGAGCACGACGTCGGCCTCGTCCCACAGCTCGCCGACCTCCGGCGTGTGCACCGGGTTCGGCGCCAGGCACGGGTGGTCCAGCGGCAGCAGGCCGCGCGCGCCGAAGGTGGTGATCACCGGAGCGGCGAGCTTCTCCGCGAGCGCACCGATCGCGTCGCCGGCCCCGGAGCGCAGCGCGCCACCGCCGGCCCAGATCAGCGGGTGCCGCGCGTCGGACAGCATCGCCTCCGCCCGCGCGAGGTCCGGAACGTCGACGTCGGGCTTGCGGTGCGGCGCGGGCGGACGTCGGTGCGGGACCGTCTCGCGCAGGTAGTCGGTCGGCACGCCGAGGTAGACGGGCCCGCTCTGCGGCTGCAGCGCGAGCCGCGCCGCGCGGTGCACGGTGGTGCCGATCTGGTCGGCGGCCCGCACGGTGAAGCCGCCCTTGGTGACCGGCGCGAACATGGCCTGCTGGTCCGAGGTCTCGTGCAGCACCCCGCGGACCACGCCGGGCCGCCGCAGCGTCGACGGGATGTCGGTGGCGATGACGAGTACCGGAGCCGCGGAGGCCATCGCTTCGCCGACCGCGCCGAGCGTGTTCGCGGCACCGGGACCGGTGGTCACGAGCGCGACGCCGAGCTTCCCGGTCGCGCGCGCGTACCCGTCGGCGGCGTAGCCCGCGGTCTGTTCGTGGCGCACCCCGACGAGCTTGATGCCGGTCTCGGACAGCGCCTCCCACAAAGGCAGGTTGTGCACGCCCGGGAGGCCGAAGACGATCTCCGTCCCGAGCGCTTCAAGCGCGTCCACCAGCTCCCGAGCACCACTCACAGCCACGGCGCGGATACTGCCAGATCGTTGAACGATCTGGCAATCGGCCCCTAGACGATGTGGTGCTCCACCGGTGCGGTAACGGCGTCTTCGAACCGCCGGACGTCCAGCGCGCCGATGTCCACCGACGTCGGACGGCCCAGGTAGAGGTCCCGGACCAGCTCGCCGGTCGCCGGTCCCATCTGGAACCCGTGCCCGGAGAAACCGGTCGCGTAGAAGAACCGCGACAGCAAGACGCTTTCCCCCACGATCTGGTTGCGGTCCGGCGTGACTTCGTACAACCCGGCCCAGGCGGTCCGGATCCCGGCGTCGAGCACGGCGGGGATCCGGCGGCCCGCCACCTCGGCGAGCCGGGGCAGCCACTCGCCCGCTTCGTAGCGCGTGCTGAAGCCGGGGAAGCCGTCGTCCTCGCAAACGGACATCGCCAGACCTGCACCTTCGCGGTGGAAGTAGAACGCCGACGGCAGCTCGATGGTCAGCGGCAGCGATTCCGGCAGTCCGGGCACCGGCCCGGTGAACACGACCTGCCGCCGGAACGGCCGCACCGGCAGGTCCAGACCGGCCAGCTCGCCGACCTGCCCGGACCACGCGCCCGCCGCGCACACCACCGCGCCGGTCCGGACGAACCCCGCGGTCGTGCGGACACCGGACAGGACGGCACCGTCCCGTTCGATGCCGATGACGTCGACACCCGTGCGCAACTCCGCGCCGCACGCCCGCGCGGCTTTCGCGTAGCCCCGCACAACGGCGTCCGGCGTCGCTTTCGCGTCGTCCGGAGACCAGAGCGCGGCGACGACCCCGTCCGTCTCGAGCAGCGGGAGCACCCGCTTCGCTTCCGCGGGCTCCAGCAGGTGGCTGCGAACGCCGTACTCCCGTTGCAGCTCCGCGCACTGTCCGATTGCGGTCACGTCCGCCGGGTCGGTGAGCAGGTACAGGTAGCCGTCCCGGCGGAAGTCGATCTCGACGCCGAAGTCGCGCGCGAAAGCGCTGTACGCGGCGAGCCCGCGCAGCCCCAGCTCGACGTTCACGCGACTGGTGAACGACGACCGGATACCGCCCGCGGCCTTCGCCGTCGAGCCCTCGCCCAGCCCGCCGCGCTCCAGGAGCAGCACGTCGACGCCGGCTTCCGCCAAGCGGAACGCGCAGCTCACCCCGATCACACCGCCGCCGATGACGACGCACTCGGCCATCGGTGGCAAGGACGTTTCCCCCGCGCCGCGGACGGTCATACTCGCCAATGTAGAACGTGATCCACCCACGGCGGCCGAGCGCGTAGGCTCGGCCTGCCGAGTGCGGAAGGTGATGTCCCATGGCGATGATGCCCGTGACCGACTCGATGTTCCTCCTGGTCGAAACGCGCGAGCATCCGATGCACGTGGGCGGTCTGCAGCTCTTCAAGAAACCCGACGGCGCCGGGCCGGACTACCTGCGCGACCTCCGCCGGAACCTGCTCGAATCCGACAACATGCGCTCGGTGTTCCGGCGCCGCCCGGCCCGTCCGGTCAACACGATGGGACACGTGGCCTGGTCGACCGACGCCGACCTCGAACTCGACTACCACTTCCGGCACTCCGCACTGCCCCAGCCGGGCCGCATCCGCGAACTGCTGGAACTCACCAGCCGCTGGCACAGCACCCTGCTCGACCGGCACCGGCCACTCTGGGAGACCCACCTCATCGAGGGGCTCGCAGACGGCCGGTTCGCCGTCTACACCAAGGTCCACCACGCGCTGATGGACGGCGTCTCCGCGCTGCGCCAGCTGCAGGGCACGCTCTCGGACGACCCCACGGACCTCGATTGCCCGCCCTGGTGGGGCAGCCGGCGCAAGCCCGGCGAAGGCCGCGTCAAGCGCCCGCGGTCGTTCCTGCAGACCGCGGGCAAGACCGCCAGCCAGCTCGCGAGCCTGGCGCCGGCCGCGATGAAGGTCGCGCGGGAGGCGTTCGGTGAACACACGTTAACGCTGCCCGGACAAGCACCGCGCACGATGCTCAACGTGCCGATCGGCGGCGCGCGGCGGTTCGCGGCGCAGTCGTGGTCGCTGGAGCGGGTCCGGAAGGTCGCCACCGCCGGCGGGGTGTCGCGCAACGACGTCGTGCTCGCGATGTGCTCGGGCGCGCTGCGGGACTACCTCATCGAGCAGCGGGCGCTGCCGGACGCGCCACTGGTCGCGATGGTCCCGGTGTCGCTGCGCCGTCAGAACGACCCCGGCGAAGCGTCGGGCAACAACATCGGCGCACTGCTGTGCAACCTCGCCACCGACCTGCCGGACGCGGGCAAGCGGCTCGTCACGATCCACCAGTCGATGCGCAACGGCAAGCGGTTGTTCTCGGAACTGACGCCGTTGCAGACGTTGTTGTTATCCGCGGTTAACGTCGCGCAGCTCGGCGTCTCGCCGATCCCGGGCGTCGTCAACAACACGCGGCCGCCGTTCAACCTGGTGATCTCGAACGTGCCCGGTCCGCGCAAGCAGATGTACTGGAACGGCGCCCAGCTCGACGGCATCTACCCGGCGTCGGTGCTGCTCGACGGCCAGGCCGTGAACATCACGCTGACCAGCAACGGCGACAACCTCGACTTCGGCGTCACGGGCTGCCGCCGGAGCGTGCCGCACCTGCAGCGGATCCTGACGCACCTCGACACGGCGCTGGTCGAACTGGAAGCGGCGGTCCGGTAGCCCGCTGACCGGCACCGCACTGCGCCATCGGAAGGAAACTTTCCGAACCTCCCGGCCAAACCCTGGCCAGCCGGCTCGCCGCGCTCTTACCGTGACGGCGATCAGTTCCCGGGAGAGGAGCAGGAAAATGACCGAGGTGTGGACGACTCCCGACTTCGTCGAATACGAAACGCCCATGGAGGTCACCGCCTACGCGGCTCGCATGGCGGACTGACGTGCCCGTCGAGCCGCTCGCGGAAAGCGCATTCATCGCGGCCCTGCGCGGTCTTTCGCACCGGTACTGGGGCACGCACCCGTTCCACCACCGGCTGCACGCGGGCGAGCTCGACGCGCACGAACTGCGGATCTGGGCCGCGAACCGGTGGTACTACCAGCAGGTGCTGCCGCAGAAGGACGCGGCGATCATCAGCAACTGCCCACTGCCGGAAATTCGGCGCCAGTGGCTCGACCGGATCGTCTACCACGACGGGACGAGCGCCGGGAGCAGCGGCACCGAACGCTGGCTGCGGCTCTGCGAAGCGGTCGGTCTCGACCGCGAAGAGGTGCTCGACGAACGTCACGTCGCGCCCGGAGTGCGGTTCGCCGTCGACGCGTACGTGACTTTCGCGCGCACGAAACCGTGGTGGGAAGCGGTCGCTTCGGGACTGACGGAGATGTTCGCCGGCCACCTGATGCGGCAGCGCGTCGCGGACATGCTCGCACACTATGCGTGGATCGCGCCGGCGGACCTCGCCTACTTCACCGACCGCATCGACAAGGTCGCCGGCGAAGGCAAGGACACGCTCGACATCGTCGTCCGCCACTGCGTGACGCGCGAACAGCAGGACCGGGCGATCGCCGCGCTGTCGTTCAAGTGCGACGTCCTGTGGTCGGTGCTGGACGCCGTCGAACGGGCGGCGCGGTGATCACGGCGGGCTCGGTGCCGCAGCTCCGGCGCGGTGTCCGATTGTCCTTCGACCACGTCCGGGAGACGCACGTGCTGCTGTTCCCGGAGGGCGTCCTGGTGCCGAACGCGACCGCGGCCGCAGTGCTCGAACTCTGCGACGGCGCCCGCAGCGTCACAGACATCACCGCCGTGCTGGAGAAGCGCTACTCCGGCGTCCGCGCGCAGGACGTCCTCGACGTGCTGGCGCGGCTGGGCGAACGGCGGGTCGTCGCATGGACGTGACGCCGCCGCTGGGCCTGCTGGCCGAGCTGACCCACCGCTGTCCGCTGCACTGTCCTTATTGCTCCAACCCGGTGGAGCTGACCAAACGGGACGCCGAACTGTCCACCGCGGACTGGCTGTCGGTGCTCTCCCAGGCCCGCGAGCTGGGTGTGCTGCAGGTGCACATGTCCGGCGGCGAGCCCCTGCTCCGGCCGGACCTGCCCGAGCTGGTGGCGCACGCGAGTTCGCTCGGCTGCTACGTCAACCTGGTCACTTCCGGGCTCGGGCTGACGTCCGCGCGGCTGTCCGGTCTCGTCGAGCACGGGCTGGCGCACGTCCAGCTGTCCGCGCAGGGCGCGACAAGGGAACGTTCCGACCAGCTCTCCGGCGCGCGGGCGTTCGACCACAAGCTCGCCGCGGCCGCCGCGGTCAAGGCCGCCGGGCTGCCGCTGTCGCTCAACGTCGTGCTGCACCGGCGCAACCACGACCAGCTCGCCGGGATCATCGCGCTGGCCGAGACGATGGGCGCGGACCGCCTGGAGCTCGCGAACACCCAGTACTACGGCTGGGCGCTGCGCAACCGCGACGCGCTGATGCCGACGTCCGAGCAGCTCGCCGTCGCGGAACCGATCGTGCGCGCGGCCGTCGCGCGGCTGCGGGACACGATGGAGATCGTCTACGTCGTCGCGGACTACCACGAGCCGTTCCCGAAGCCGTGCATGTACGGCTGGGGTGCGCGGCAGCTGACCGTGGCGCCGGACGGGACCGTGCTGCCCTGCCCGGCGGCGTCGGCGATCTCGACGCTGCAGTTGTCCTCGGTGCGGGACACGCCGCTGGCCGACATCTGGTACCGCTCGGAGTCGTTCAACGCCTACCGCGGCGAGGACTGGATGTCCGAGCCGTGCCGCACGTGCGACCGCCGCGGGCTCGACTTCGGCGGCTGCCGCTGCCAGGCGTTCCTGCTCACCGGCGACGCGGCGGCGACCGACCCGGTGTGCTCGCGCTCGCCGCGCCGGGACGTCGTCGACCTGGTGCTGGCCCGGCCCCCGGCCGCCGACCTGGTGATGCGCCGGTGAAGGTGATCCTGCTCGGCACCGCGGCGGGCGGCGGCTGTCCGCAGTGGAACTGCGCGTGCCGGCTCTGCACGGCCGGACTGCCGCCCCGGACGCAGGACTGCGTCGCGATCAGCGCGGACGGCGCCGGCTGGTACCTGCTCAACTGCTCCCCGGACATCCGCGCGCAGATCCTCGGGACGGCCGCGCTGCGCGCCGGACCGGGCCCGCGGGACATCCCGCTGCGCGGGGTGCTGCTCACCGACGCCGAACTCGACCACTCGCTCGGCCTGCTGATGCTGCGCGAGGCGGGCGGGCTCCCGGTGTGGGCGCCGGACGCGGTGCTGCGGGCGCTGACCCCGTTCCGCGAGATCGTCGACGGCTACGGCGGCTGGACCTGGTCGCCCCCGGCGGACCTGCCGGGACTGCGGGTCCGGGTGCTGCCGGTGAGCGACAAAAAGCCGAAGTACGTCGCATCGGATCGGGCTGGGCCGTGGGTGGTCGCCTACCGGATCGAAGACCCCGCGACCGGCGGCGTGCTGGTGTACGCGCCTTGCCTGAAGAGCTGGCCCGCCGGGTTCGACGCGTTCGTCGCGGACGCGGACCTCGTGCTGCTGGACGGAACGTTCTACGCGCCGGACGAGATGGCCGGGGTCGGCGGTCCGGACCAGCTCGCGATGGGGCACCTGCCGATCACCGCGAGCCTGCCCCGGATCACCGGACGGCCGTGGGCGTTCACCCACCTCAACAACACCAACCCGGTACTGGACCCGGCGTCCACCGAACACGCGGCCGTACTCGCCGCGGGCGCCCTGCTGCCCGCGGACGGCACGGAGTTTTCGCTCTAGACGAGACCCCCAAATAACTCTTTGACGGTCGTGGCAGACTGACCCCATGCCGCACGACCACCTCCGGGTTCTGGCCCACCCGCTCCGCATGCGCATCCTGTCGCTCCTGACGGGCACGACGATGAGCGCGGCCGAAGCCGCGCGCGAACTCGGCGAGACGCAGGCGAACACCAGCTACCACATCCGCCGCCTCCACGACGCGGGCCTGCTGGAGGTGGCCGAGGAAGTCACCATCCGCGGCGGCCGCGCGAAGCGCTACCGGCACGACCCGGAGTCGGGCAAGCGCCTCACGAGCCGCGATCCGGGCGAAGAGCGACTGCTCACGAAGGCGATCGCGGCAGAGCTGCTGCGCCGCGCGGACCAGCGGGCGGGCAACCGGCCGGCTTCGCTGACCGACGCCGAGCTGTGGGTGGCACCGGAGGTCTGGACGCGGTTGCTGAAGCAGGCGACCGAGCTCAGCCAGGAGCTGCACGACTCGGCCCAGCCACCCCGCACACCGGGAACGGTCCGGGTCAGCGCCAGCGTCGCCCTGTTCGAGCTGACGACCGGACCGGCGGAACCACGGTGAGCGCGTTGCCCGCGCCGACGACACCCGGTGGCCGCGCCGCTCCAACCGGCGGCAACTCGGCGATCGCGCTGTCCGTCCCGCCAGCACCTCGGGCCGCGCCGTCCAAACCGGCAGCACCTCGGCGACCGCGTTGTCCGCCCCGCCGACCCGCGTGGCCGCACCGCCCGAACCTGCAGCACCTCAGTGAGCGCGTTGTCCGCCCCGCCGACCCGCGTAGCCGCGCCGCCCGAACCGGCAGCACCTCAGTGACCGCGCTGTCCATCCCGCCGGCCCCCGGCGGCCGCGCCGCTCCAACCGGCGGCAACTCGGCGACCCCACTGCTCGTCCCGCCAGCACCCCGTGGCGGCGCCATCCGAACCGGCAGCACCTCGCCGACCGTGTTGTCCGTCCCGCCGACACCCGGTGGCCGCACCGCCCCAAACCGGCAGCACCTCAGTGAGCGCGTTGTCCGTCCTGCCGGCCCCGGTCGCCGCACCTCCCGAACCGGCGGCGCCTCGATGACCGCGCTGTCCCGCACCAACCGTCCCCACTCTCCGGAGCCGCTCCCGTGATCCCCCTGCTCGCCCCGCTGCGCGAAGGCCGCTTCCGCGCTCTCGTCATCGGCCGGACGTTCGCCGACTTCGGCAACGCCGTCGCGCCCTTCGCGCTCGCCTTCGCCGTCGTCGACCTGACCGGGTCGGCCGTGGACCTCGGGATCGTCGTCGGCGCGCGGTCGCTGGCGAACGTGCTGCTCGTGCTGTTCGGCGGGATGCTGGCCGACCGGTTGCCGCGGTCGGTGATCCTGCAGGGCACCGAAACCGCCGCCGCGCTCACCCAGGCCGCCATCGCCGCGAGCGTCCTCTGCGGCTTCGCGTCCATCCCGCTGCTGGTCGGGCTCAGCCTGGTCAACGGCGCCGTCTCGGCGATCTCCCTCCCCGCGGCCGCCTCGCTGACGCCGTTGACCGTTCCGGCGTCGCAGCTCGCGCAGGCGAACGCGCTGGTCCGGCTGCTCTCCAACGTCGGCCGCATCGCCGGGGCCGGGCTCGCCGGGATCCTTGTCGCCTTCGCCGGGTCCGGCTGGGCGCTCGGCGGCAACGCGGTGCTGTTCCTCGCCGCCGCGCTGGCGTACCGCCGGATCCGGCTGCCGCGTGGCGAACGGGTTCCCGGGAGCCGTCCGCTCGCGGAGCTCGGCGAAGGCTGGCGCGAGTTCCGCGCGCGGTCCTGGGTGTGGCTGGTGGTGCTGCAGTTCATGGTGGTCAACGCGGTGAACGCGGGTGCGCTGCTGGTGATCGGCCCGCTGGTCGCCGACGACACCTTCGGCCGCACCGGCTGGGGGCTCGCGCTGGCCGTGCAGACGGCCGGGGCGCTGCTCGGCGGCGTCGTCGCCGCGCACTGGCAGCCGCGGCGGATGCTCCTGATCGGCGTCGCGCTGACCGCGGTCGACGCGCTGCCGATCCTCGCCCTCGGCAAGACCCCGTACCTGCTGCCGCTGCTGTTCGCGATGTTCCTCGCGGGTGTCGCGATCGAGCAGTTCGCCGTCGCGTGGGACGTGTCGCTGCAGGAGAACGTCCCGCCCGAGAAGCTCGCCCGGGTGTACTCCTACGACATGCTCGGCTCGTTCGTCGCGATCCCGCTCGGCCAGATCGCCGCGGGCCCACTGGCCGAGCACGCCGGCCGCGAAGCGACGCTCCTCGGCGGCGCGGCCCTCGTCGTCGCGGCGACCGCTGTCGTGGCGGTCAACCCGCAGGTACGCGGCCTGGTCCGCCGGCGCCGGAGCTCGGCGGACCTCGCCTAACGGCCCGCGCGGGGCTCCGGGGTCAATTCGCGGTGGCCGTCGAGACGCCACCAGTTCTCCAGCGTCTCGCGCAGCGCCTTCAGCAGCTCGCCCCCCGTTTCCAGGGGCACCAGAGCGGCCTTGCCGTCGTCCACGCGCAGGGCCGCCGACAAGCGGTCGCCCTGCTCGACGAGGCCGACCACCACCCGGGTGGGCCGCCCGGTCGAATCGGTGGTCGGGATGGCTCGTTCGTAGCGCCAGCCTTCAGCGTTCACCCGGCCGACAGTGGCACAGCCCTTCCCGCTCCGGCCCCGGTTTCACCCTAAGGAGATCACCACGGCCGCACTTCCTCCAGCAGCTTCGCGACGGCGAGCACGAGGTCGTCCGAGTGCCGCGGGCCGACGATCTGCAGGCCCACCGGCAACCCCGCCGACGTCCGTCCCGCCGGAACGCTGATCGCCGGCTGCTGCGTCATGTTGAACGGGTACGTGAACGGCGTCCACTCCGGCCACTCGCTCAGCCCGCTGCCCGGCGGCACGTTGTGGCCCGCCTCGAACGCCGCGATCGGGAGGGTCGGGGTGATCAGCACGTCGTAGCGGGTGTGGAACTCGCCCATCAGGATGCCCAGCGCCGCCCGCTCGGCCGTCGCGTCGAGGTAGTCGCTCGCGCTCCACGTCTTGCCGAGCTCCCACACCTTGCGCAGGCCCGGGTCGGTCCGTTCCTCGGAACCCGGCGGGAACGTGCCGAGCAGCTTCGCCGCGCCCGACGACCACAGGACGTCGAACGCCGGTTTCGGGTCCGCGAAGCCGGGATCGGTCTCCTCGACGTGCAGGCCCGCGTCGCCCAGCGCGCGCACGGCGGAGGCGACGATCTCCGCCACCTCCGGGTCGACGTCGACGTAGCCGAGCGTCGGCGAGAACGCCGCGATCAGGCCGCGCACGTCCCGCCGGACGGCTTCGCGGAACGACCCGACCGGCGGTGCCAGCGCGGCCGGATCGCGGTGGTCCGGGATCGACAGGACGTCCAGCAGCAGCGCGGTGTCGTCCACCGAGCGCGCCATCGGACCGGCGTGCGAGAGCGGCCCGAACGGGCTCGCCGGGTACAGCGGGATGCGGCCGTGGGTCGGCTTGAGCCCGACGATGCCGCAGAACGACGCCGGGATCCGCACCGAGCCGCCGCCGTCGGTGCCGACCGACAGCTCGCCCATCCCGGCCGCGACCGCCGCGGCGCTGCCGCCGCTCGACCCGCCCGCCGTCTTGGACGGGTCGACGGGGTTGCGCGTGATGCCGCACAGCGGGCTGTCCGTGACGCCCTTCCACGCGATCTCGGGCGTGGTCGTCTTGCCCAGCAGCACCAGGCCCGCCTCGCGCATCCGCGCGGCGACCGGGCTGTCGACGTCCCACGGCTGGTCCGGGCTGATGCTCCGCGAGCCGCGGACGGTCGGCCAGCCCTGGGTCAGGAACATGTCCTTGATCGAGGCGGGCACACCGTCGAGCCAGCCGATCGGGTTCCCGTCCCGCCAGCGGATCTCGGACGCCTTGGCCTGCTCCAGCGCCCGGTCGGCGTCGACGAGGCAGTAGGCGTTGCACTCGCCGTCCCGGGCTTCGATGGCCTGCAGCGCGTTCTGCGTCGCCTCGATCGGCGAAAGCTCGCCGGTCGCGTAGGCGGCGACGAGCTCGCTGGCGGTCAGCATCCTGTCGTTCATCCGGCTCCCTGGTTCCCCGACGGCACGTAGCCGAGCGTCTTGTCGACGACATTGCGCAGCGGCTCCCCGGCACGCCAGCGGCGGAAGTTCTCCGCGAACACCTCGACCAGCGTGTTCCGCCAGCCGACGAAGTCACCGGACATGTGTGGCGAGACCAGCACGTCCGGCATGCTCCACAGCGGGCTGTCCGGCGGCAGCGGCTCGGTGTCGAACACGTCGAGCGCGGCGCCCGCGATGGTCTTGCTCCGGAGCGCTTCCACCAGTTCGGACGTCACCACCAGCTCGCCCCGGCCGACGTTGACGAACCGCGCCGACGGCTTCATCGCGGCGAACGCGCGCGCGTCGAACATGCCCTTGGTGTGCTCGGTCAGCGGCGCGACGGCGACGACGTAGTCGGCGTGCGGCAGCACCTCGGTGAGCCGCGCGGACTCGTGCACGACGCCGAAGTCGGGGTCCCCGGTGCGCTCCCGGCGCCCGGCGCCTCTCACCCGCATCCCCACGGCGCGCAGCAGCCGCGCGATGGCCCGGCCGATCGGCCCGGTGCCGACGACCACCACCTCGCGTCCGGCGATCCGCTCGCTCTCCCGGTGCAGCCAGCGACCCTCGCGCTGCAGGTCGTGCGACCGCGCGAAGTCCTTCGCGAAGGCGAGGACGACCCCCAGCACGTACTCCGCGATCGCGTCGTCGAAGACGCCCCGCGAATTGGTCAGGACCACGTCGCTCTCCACCAGCCCGGGGAACAGCACCGGGTCGACGCCCGCGCTCGCGATGTGCAGCCAGCGCAGGCGATCGGCCGCGTGCCAGGCTCCCGGCACGGCCGTGGAGAGGAAGTCGTAGACGAACAGCGCGTCGGCTCCGGACAACGCTTCGGCCAGGCCCGCCGCGTCCGTGTAACGCACGACCGCCCCGGATTCGACAGCACGCATGTCCGGTGGGCGGTGCTCGCCGCAGAGCACGGCCAGGACCGGCGCTTCCTGGTTTTCCGAGGCGATCACGTTGACACGGTAAAAGCGGCTCGTATGATTGTCAACAATCCGAGGAACGACCCCCGGAGCACCGGACGTGTCATCAAGTTCAGACGTATTCCGGAGGCTGAGCCTTGGATTTCGACTTCCTGGCGTTCGACGGCCCGCTGGCCCAGCGGGGCATCGGCATCATCGCCCCGTTCGACCTCGCGCTGGAGCGCGAGCTCTGGCGGTGGGTCCCGATGGAGGTGTCCCTCCACCTCGCCCGCACGCCGTACGAGCCCGTGCCGGTCAGCATGGAGATGGCCCGCCTCGTCAGCGACAGCCACCACCTGGCCAGCGCCACCCGCGACGTCCTGCACGTCGAGCCCGAGGTCGTCGCCTACCTCTGCACGTCGGGCAGCTTCGTCAACGGCGTCGACTACGAGCGCTCGCTGACGAAGGCGATCTGCGACGCCGGCGCGCCGGACGCCGTCACCACCTCGGGCGCGCTGGCCGAGGTGCTGCACCAGCTCGACCTCCACCGCGTCTCGGTGCTGACGCCCTACGACGGCGACCTCACCAAGGCACTGCACGACTTCCTCGGCGAGCTGAACGTCGAGACCGTCGCCAGCGACCACCTCGGGCTCGGCGGTGGCATCTGGAAGGTCAGCTACCGGACCATCGCCGAGCGCATCCTCGCCGCCGACCACGGCGAGGCCGAGGCGATCTTCGTCAGCTGCACCAACCTCCCCACGTACGACCTGATCGAGCCGCTGGAGGCCGCGCTCGGCAAGCCGGTGCTCACCGCCAACCAGCTGACGATGTGGGCGTGCCTGCGGCGGATGAACCTCCCGATCGTCGGACCCGGGAAGTGGCTTCGTGAGGTGTCGTGAGGGAACGCGCCCGCCCGGCGCCCGGAGCGACCTCGACGTGGACGAACATGTCGGAGAGCGCCCGGCAGGTCGTGAAGGTTTTCCTTGACCACCCCTCTAGCATTGTCGACAATTTGCGTCCCTCCGGAGGTTCCGTGACCACCATCGGCTTCATCTACCCCGACCACGCGGCCGAAGACGACTACCCGTTGGCCGAGCAGCTGCTCGGCGGGATGGCCGCCGACGAGGGCGACATCCGGCTCGCGGTCGAACACATCTACGGCACCGACAAGCACGCGGTGGCCGAACTGCTCGACCTCGGCAGCGAGAGCCGCCTCGCCGATGGCGCCGCCCTGCTCAAGAAGCACGAGCCCGACGCGATCATCTGGGCCTGCACCAGCGGCAGCTTCGTCTACGGCTGGGACGGCGCCCGCGACCAAGCCGACCGCCTGGCCGCCGTCTCCGGGGTCCCGGCCTCCAGCACCTCCTTCGCGTTCGTGCACGCCGCGCGCGCACTGGGTGTCAAGCGGGTCGCCGTGGCCGCCAGCTACCCGGACGACATCGCCCGGCTGTTCGTCGACTTCCTCAAGTCCGGCGGGATCGAGGTCGTCTCGATGGCCAGCGCGGACATCATCACGGCCGCCGAAGTCGGCGCCATGAGCCCGGAGGCCGTCGTCGAACTCGCCGTGCGCCACGACCACCCGGGCGCCGACGCCGTCCTCGTGCCCGACACCGCCATGCGGACGCTCGGCGAGATCAACGCCATCGAAGCCGCACTGAAGAAGCCCGTGCTGACCGCCAACCAGGTCACGGTGTGGGAGGGGCTGCGCCTGACCGGCCAGCACCGCCTCGTCCGCTCGCTCGGCGCACTCTTCCGGCACCTGCCGGACGGGAGCGCCTGACATGGCCCTGCCGCCCGGCATGCTGCCCGAGATCGAGCCCGTCAGCCGCGAGTCGACGGCCGCCGTCATCGCTCGTCAGCTGCGTGACGCGATCATGACCGGCGCCCTCCCGCCCGGGACCCAGCTCGGCGAAACCGAGCTGGCCGCACGGTTCCAGGTGTCACGGGGGCCGCTCCGGGAGGCCATGCAGCATCTGGTCTCCGAGGGACTCCTGCGCAGCGAGCGGCACCGCGGGCTGTTCGTGATCGACCTCGAACCCGGGGACGTCTACGACATCTATGCAGCTCGAACGGCGATCGAACGCGCCGCCATGCTTCGCGCCCTGCGTGGCGGAGACCGTGACCGGATCGCGGACCTGCTCGAACACACCGTCGCGGAGATGGCGACCGCCGCGAGTGAAGACGATCCGAACGCGCTCTCCACCGCGGACCTCAAGTTCCACGAGGCCCTCATCGGCGCTTCCGGCAGCAAGCGGCTCGTCCGGATGGCCCGGACGCTCCTCATCGAGACGCGGATGTGCCTCACCGCGCTGCAAAGCACGTACCAGCGGGTCGAAGAGCGCGTGGAAGAGCACACGAAGCTCATCCAGGCGCTGCGGGACGGCGACGAGGAGACGGCGCTGGCGCTCCTCGAGGCGCACATGGAGGACGCGGTGCAGCGGCTCGCGCCCGGCACCAGCCTCCGGGACGGGCACGCGCCGCCGGTACCGGGAAACGCGTGACCGGAAGGCCGCCAGGCGCGATCGCAGGGGCGACACGCGGATCGTGACGGACGGCCCCCGCACCTCGTCGTCCGGATCGTCCGCCCAGGCACCGGATTCCTCCGCCGGCGCGGCAGGCTCATCCGCCCGCCCCACCGGCTCGTCCACCGGCGCGGCCGGCCGAGCGGCCGATCCGTCTTCCCAGCCGGCGGGTTCGTCCGCCAAGGCGCCTGGCTCGTCCACCCGAGCCGGCTCGTCGATCCGGACGGTCACCATGCCCACCCGGCTGGACGGCACGCGGGCGTGGACGGCGGGCACGGGTACCGGGAAACAGTTCCTGGGTATGGCACACGGGCAATCAGCAGGCACGGCGCACCCCCAGCACCGGCTGGCCGCCCCGGCCGTCGCGGAAGTCGGGCGACCACGGCCAGCGGCCGCGCTCGTCCGCGTGAACCAGTTGCAGCGCCCGGATTTCCGGGCCGTACAGGGCGACCGCGAACACCAGGTGCGCCGACGGCTCCGTCAGCGGGACGACCTCGACCAGTGGACCGTCCCGCAGCGGAATGCGTTCCCCCGGCTCGGGCGGCGACGCGTGCAGTGCGTGCGACGCCAGGTCGTTGAGCAGTTCGGCGGCTTCCTCGAGCGGTAAGCCGGTCGTGACCAGTTCGGGCAGGCCGTACCCGCTGAGCCCGATCGTGTAGGCCCACGGCGGGTAAAGCTCGTTGCCCTCCACGCCTTGCACGAGCCAGCCCCGGTCGGCCACCTTCTCCTGGAGCATCGCCAGGTAGTCGGACTGTGGCCGATCCGGGTTTTCGCATTGCCAGCACATCGGTTTCTCCTCCCCCTCGGTGGGCTTGTGGCCACCGTGCCGGAGGGCACCGACAAAAACTCAGCCCAGTGCTTCGGCCACTGCCGTGCCGAGCCGTTCTGTGGTATCCGTGCCGCCGAGGTCGGGGGTGCGCACCCGGCCCTCGTCGAGGACGCGGTCCACGGCGGCGCGGATCGCTTGCGCGGCAACGGTTTCGCCCAGGTGTTCGACCAGCATCGCGGCCGCCAGGATCTGCGCCACGGGGTTCGCGATCCCCTGTCCGGCGATGTCCGGAGCGCTCCCGTGGACCGCCTCGAACATCGACGGGGATTCACCCGATGGGTTGATGTTGCCGGACGGCGCCATGCCGAGCCCGCCGGTGATCGCGGCCGCGAGGTCGCTCAGGATGTCGCCGAAGAGGTTCGACGCCACCACGACGTCGAGCCGGTCCGGCGCCTGGACCATCCGCGCGGCCAGCGCGTCCACGTGCATCTGTTCACTGTGTACATCCGGGAATTCCGTGGCGACCTCGGCGAAGATCTCGTCCCAGAACGGCATCGAGTGGATCAGGCCGTTGGACTTCGTCGCCGAGCAGACGCGCGAAGACCGCGTACGCGCCAGCTCGAAGGCGTACCGGATGATCCGTTCGACGCCGACGCGCGTGAACACCGATTCCTGCAGCACGAACTCGTCCGGCCGCCCGGCGTTGTGCCGCCCGCCGATCGCGGAGTACTCCCCTTCGGAGTTCTCGCGGACGATGACCAGCTCCAGCTCCTCGGCCTTCCGCCCGGCCAGCACGGACGTCGTGCCCGGCAGCAGCCGCACCGGGCGCAGGTTGACGTACTGCTGGAACGCGCGCCGCAGCGGGATCAGCAGGCCCCACAACGAAACGTGGTCCGGGACGCCGGGGAAGCCGACCGCGCCGAGCAGGATCCCGTCGTACGCCGAGAGCTGCGCGACGCCGTCTTCCGGCATCATCGCGCCGAGTTGCGCGTACCGTTCGCAACTCCAGTCGAATTCGTTCCACTCCAACGAAAAACCGAAGAGCGCGGAAGCCCGGTCGAGGACCTTGCGGGCCTCGACCGTGACGTCCACGCCGATCCCGTCGCCGGGGATGCTCGCCAGGCGGTAGGTCGTCACAGGGCCACCGCGATGTACTTGGTCTCCAGGAACTCCTCGATGCCGACCGTGCCGCCCTCGCGGCCGAGCCCGGACTGCTTGATCCCGCCGAACGGCGCCGCCGGGTTCGACACGATGCCCTGGTTCAGGCCGATCATGCCGGCTTCGAGCGCCTCGGACACGCGCAGCGCGCGCTTGAGATCGCTGGTGTAGAGGTAGGAAACGAGGCCGAACTCCGTGTCGTTCGCCTTCGCCACCGCCTCTTCCTCGGTGTCGAACGGCGTGATCGGCGCGACCGGCCCGAAGATCTCCTCGTGCGTCAGCCGCGCGTCCTGCGGGACGTCGACGAGCACGGTGGCCTGGTAGAAGTGGCCCGGACCGTCGACCGCGGAGCCGCCGGTGAGCACCTTCGCGCCGCGGTCGGTGGCGTCCTTGACCAGCTCCGTCACCTTGTCGACGGCCTTGTCGTCGATCAGCGGGCCGACGACGACGTCCTTCTCCGTGCCGCGGCCCATCGGCAGCGCCTGCATGCGCTCGGTCAGCCGCCGCGAGAACTCCTCGACGACGCCGCGCTGCACGTAGAACCGGTTCGCCGCGGTGCACGCCTCGCCGATGTTGCGCATCTTCGCCTGCATCGCGCCGTCGATGGCCGCGTCCATGTCGGCGTCGTCGAAGACCAGGAACGGCGCGTTGCCGCCCAGCTCCATCGAGGTGCGGAGGATCTTGTCGGCGCACTGCTCCAGCAGCTTGCGGCCGACGCCGGTGGACCCGGTGAACGACAGTTTACGTGCGCGGCCGTCGCGGATCAGCGGCTCCATCACGCCGCCGGAGTCGCTGGTCGTGACGACGTTGAGCACGCCTTCGGGCAGTCCGGCCTCGGCGAGGATGCCGGCCAGCGCGAGCATCGACAGCGGCGTCTGCGCGGCGGGCTTGATCACCGACGTGCAGCCCGCGGCGATCGCCGGCCCGATCTTGCGGGTGCCCATCGCCATCGGGAAGTTCCACGGCGTGATCAGCAGCGTCGGGCCGACCGGCTGCTTCGTGATGAGGAACCGGCCGGCGCCGTTCGGCGCGGTCGCGAAGCCGCCGTCGATCCGGACGGCCTCCTCGGCGAACCAGCGGAAGAACTCGGCGGCGTACGCGATCTCGCCCTTCGACTCGGCGAGCGGCTTGCCCATCTCGAGCGTCATGAGCAGCGCCAGCTCTTCCTGGCGCTTCATCAGCAGCTCGTACGCGCGGCGCAGGATCTCACCGCGCTCCCGCGGCGCCATCTTCGCGAAGTCCGATTGCGCGGCGACGGCGGCGTCCAGTGCCGCGAGGCCGTCCGCCGGGGAGGCATCGGCGACCTGGCACAGCTCCTTGCCGGTGGCCGGGTCGACCACCGGGAACGTCTTCCCGGACCCGGCGGCGACCCACTTGCCGCCGATGAACAGTTCCTTGCCGACCGCGTCGACGACGCCGGACTCGGTGCTCGCGCTCATCCCGACTGCTCCTCACGTGTTGTCCCGAGGGCCATGCTATGGATATTGTCAACAATCGACAACCCGCTCAACCGACCTAGGAGCACGCTGCCATGGCCCAGCTATCTCCGCTGCTCAAGCAGGCAACGCCCGTCGTGGTCGACCACGGTGAAGGGGTTTACCTCTACGACGTCGACGGCAAACGCCACCTCGACTTCACCGCAGGCATCGGCGTCACGAGCACCGGGCACTGCCACCCGCACGTCGTGCGCGCGGCGCAGGAGCAGATCGGCAAGCTCGTCCACGGGCAGTACACGACGGTGATGCACCAGCCCCTGCTCGAGCTCACCAAGCGCCTCGGCGACGTCCTGCCGAGCGGACTCGACTCGCTCTTCTACGCGAACTCGGGCAGCGAAGCCGTCGAAGCGGCGTTGCGGCTCGCGCGGCAGGCGACGAAGCGCCCGAACGTCATCGTCATGCAGGGCGGCTTCCACGGCCGGACCGTCGCGGCGGCGTCGATGACGACGTCCGGCACGCGGTTCAGCGCCGGCATCGGTCCGCTGATGGCAGGCGTGCACGTCGCGCCGTTCCCGTACGCCTACCACTACGGCTGGGACGAGCAGACCGCGACGAAGTTCGCGCTGCGCGAGCTGGACTACCTGTTCCAGACGGTCAGCGCGCCGAACGAGACCGCCGCGATCTTCGTCGAGCCGGTGCTCGGCGAGGGCGGGTACGTCCCGGCGAACACGGAGTTCATGGCGGGCCTGCGCGAGCGCGCGGACCGGCACGGCATCCTGCTGGTCCTCGACGAGATCCAGACCGGCTTCGGCCGCACCGGCAAGTTCTGGGGACACGACCACTTCGACGTCTCGCCCGACATCGTGCTCATCGCGAAGGGCCTGGCGAGTGGCTTCCCGCTGTCCGGCATCGCCGCGTCGCAGGAGCTGATGGCGAAGGCGTTCCCGGGTTCGCAGGGTGGCACGTACGGCGGCAACGCCGTTTCGTGCGCGGCGGCGATCGCGACGCTCGAGGTCATCCAGCAGGAGAACCTGGTGGAGAACGCCGCCGAGCGCGGGCGCCAGCTGCTCGAGGGCGCGCGCGTGATCGCGGACAAGACGCCGTCGATCGGCGAGGTCCGCGGGCTCGGCCTGCTGGTCGGCTTGGAGTTCACCACCGCCGACGGCGAGCCGGACGCCGCCACCGCGGCCGCCGCGCAGCAGACCGCGTCGAAGAACGGCCTGCTGCTGCTCACCTGCGGGCCGTACATGAACGTCGTCCGCATGGTGCCGCCGCTGGTCGTCAACGCCGAGCAGGTCGACGACGCGCTGCGCATCTGGGGCGAGGTCGTCGCGTCGGTCACGGGGAGCTGAGCATGGCCCGGTACATCACGATCACCCTCGACAAGCGCGGCGTCTCCTGCCGGGCCCGGCTGCTGGACGACGAAGCGCCGCGGACGTGCCGCGCGGTGTGGGACGCGCTGCCGCAGAGCGGCTCCGCCTACCACGCGAAGTACGCGCGCAACGAGGTCTACACGCTCGTGCCGCCGTTCGCGGAGCCGAAGCCCGGGCGGGAGAACCCGACGATCACGCCGATCCCGGGTGACGTCGTGTACTTCGGCTTCGAGGCCTGGGAGATCGGCAACCCGGCGTACGGCTACGACGACGGCAGCGAGGCCCACAGCGACCAGGGCGCGACCGACCTCGCGATCTTCTACGGGCGCAACAACCTGCTGATCAACGGTGACGCGGGCTGGGTGCCCGGCAACGTGTTCGCCACGATCGAGGAGGGCTTGGCCGAGATGGCGGCGGCCGCGCAGGACCTGTGGCTGGGGGGCGTCGAGGGCGAGACGCTCTCGTTCGCGCGAGCCTGATTCCGTTCTCCCCCAAGGGGACGCCGGGTGCGGATGCCGCACCCGGCGTCCCCTTTTTCTTGCCTGCCGCCACCCGAAAGGGTGATCGTCGGGATCTCACCTTTCGTGGCCGGTGATCACCACATCGAGCTACCCGCGTACCCGGGATGTCGGATCAAGGCCGGAACTACCGACAGTGATGATCGACTCGCCTGCTACCCAGAGTGGCTGACCGCCGAACCGGGCACCCCGGCGTCGAACACGAAGGGATTACGTGTTTAGGATGGGAAGATTCGCGATACCGGCGGCGCCCGAAAATGGCTCTTTGACAGCTCGACGGCACGGTGAAAACCTGACTCCGCTCTTACCGGAGCATCTCCAGGGAAATCATTGTTGAGTCACCAAAGGAGCCATTCCATGCAGACGTTCGTCCAGCACGCGCACTACTGCCACGACATCATCTCCGGCGCGCTGGCGCACCTGGCCCACTTCATCGGCTGGCTCGTCTGACCGAGGCGTGAACCGGACGGCCCGGCCGCGGAAAACCGCGGCCGGGCCGTTTTCACGCCAGTTCCCCCAGCCGCGCGAAATCGTCGTCGGAAAGCTCGATTCCCGCGGCACCGCAGTTTTCTTCGAGGTGCGCGATCGACGACGTGCCGGGAATGGGGATCACCACCGAGGAACGGCGCAGCAACCAGGCGAGGGACACCTGGGCGGGTGTCGCGCCGAGCCCGGCCGCGACCTTCCCGAGCAGTCCGCCGGCCGTCGTGTGGTCACCGCGTGCGATCGGCAGCCAGGGCACGAACGCGATCCCCTCGCGCTCGCAGTAGTCGAGGACGTCTTCGGACGCCCGGTCGGTCAGGTTGTAGCGGTTCTGCACGCTCGCGATCGGCGCGATGGCTCGCGCCTCGGCCAGCTGCGCGACATCGACCTCCGACAGCCCGATCCGGGCGACCTTCCCTTCCTCCCGCAGGCGAGCGAGCGCGCCCACCTGCTCGGCGAGCGGCACCTGCGGGTCAAGCCGGTGCAGCTGCAGCAGCTCCAGCCGGTCGACGCGCAAGCGGCGCAGCGAAAGTTCGGCCTGCTGCCGCAGGTACTCGGGCCGGCCGAGCGGCACCCACTCGCCCCGGCTCGGACGCGCGTGCCCGCACTTCGTCGCCACCAGCAGTCCCGGGTACGGGTGCAGCGCGCGGGCGAGCAGCTCTTCGTTCAAGCCCAGGTCGTAGGCGTCGGCGGTGTCGAAGAACGTCACGCCGAGTTCGGCCGCGCGGCGGGCGACCGCTTCGGCGCCGTCGCGCGCGTGGTCCCATTCGGTGAGCCGCATGGCGCCGAAACCGAGCCGGTGCACGGAAAAGCCGTCTTCGAAGGTGTACGTCGAGGTCATGGGAGAAGCTTCGCCGTCACTCGCGCCCACCGGCCAGAGATTTAGTCTGAACTAAATTCGGGCCAGTGTAACCAGTCGATCACCGAACGCGCACGGAATGTGAAAAACCTTCATAGCGGCGTACCGGCGGTATCTACTACGCTGCGGTAACCACAGCAGCGGCGCGGAGGAGAAACTCTCGATGGGCGACGTGGCGGCACAGCTGGCCGGGATCGTCGGGGACAAGAACCTGCTCACGGGCGAGGCGATCTCCGAGGACTACGCGCACGACGAGGCACTGACGGCGGAGCCGCAGAAGCCCGCGTACGTTGCGAAGCCGGCCACCGCCGAGGAAGTCGCGGAGCTGCTGAAAGCGGCTTCGGAGCACAACGTCCCCGTGACCGCGCGCGGCTCCGGGAGCGGTCTGTCCGGCGCCGCGCGGCCTCGCGAAGACGGGCTGCTGATCTCGTTCGAGCGCATGAACGCCGTCCTCGAGATCGACACCGGGAACCACGTCGCCGTCGTGCAGCCCGGCGTCACGCTCGCCGAGCTCGACGCCAAGACCGCCGAAGCCGGGCTGAGCTACACCGTCTACCCGGGTGAGCTGAGCGCGAGCATCGGCGGGAACGTCGGGACCAACGCCGGCGGGATGCGCGCGGTGAAGTACGGCGTCACCCGCAACAACGTGCTCGGCCTGCAGGCCGTCCTGCCGACCGGCGAGATCCTGCGCACCGGCGGCAAGACGTCGAAGATCTCCACCGGCTACGACCTCACGCAGCTGATCGTCGGCTCCGAAGGCACCCTCGCGCTGGCGACCGAGATCACCGTCAAGCTGCACCCGAGGCTGACCCACGGCGCCACCGTGCTCGCCCCCTTCGGCGACTTCGGGCAGGTCATGGCCGCCGTGCCGGCGATCGTGTCCAGCGGTCTCGCGCCGCACATCCTCGAGTACATCGACAACTTGACGATGGCGGCGATCGTCTACAACGAGAAGCTCGAGCTCGGCGTCCCGGACAAGATCCGCGAGACCAGCGAGGCCTACCTCGTGGTGGCGCTGGAAAACCGCGACAACGGACGCCTGCACGAGGACGTCGAGACCGTTGGCGAGCTGCTCGGCGAACTCGGCGCCACCGACGTCTACGTCCTCGAAGGCCCCGCCGCGCGCAAGCTCATCGAAGCCCGCGAAAAGGCGTTCTGGACCGCGAAGGCCGCCGGCGCCGACGACGTGATCGACGTCGTCGTGCCGCGCACCGCGATGCCGCAGTTCATCACGAAGGCGCGGGAGCTCGCGATGGCCGCGGGCGGCGGCGCGCTCGGCTGCGGCCACGCCGGCGACGGCAACGTCCACCTCGCGATCTTCTGCAAGGACACCGGCAAGCGGAAGCAGCTCCTCACGGACATCTTCGCGTACGCGATGGAACTCGGCGGCGCGATCTCCGGCGAACACGGCCTCGGCCGCACCAAGGCGCACTACCACCAGGAACTCGAAGACCCGGCGAAGATCGAGCTGATGCGCCGGATCAAACAGAGCTTCGACCCCGCCGGGATCCTCAACCCCGGCGTTCTCTTCCCCGAAGGAACCGCATGAGCGAGATGAACGGCGCCCAGTCCCTGATCCGCACGCTGGTCGACGCCGGCGTCGAGGTGTGCTTCGCGAACCCCGGCACGTCGGAGATGCACTTCGTCGCCGCGCTCGACACCGTCCCGGAGATGCGGGGCGTGCTCGCGCTGTTCGAAGGCGTCGTCACGGGGGCCGCCGACGGTTACGCGCGCATCGCGGACAAGCCCGCCGCGACGCTGCTGCACCTCGGCCCCGGCCTCGGCAACGGCCTGGCAAACCTGCACAACGCGCGGCGCGCGCACACGCCGATCGTCAACGTCGTCGGCGATCACGCGACCTACCACAAGCAGTACGACGCGCCGCTGGAGTCGGACATCGAGGCCGTCGCGGGCTCGTTGGAAGGCTGGGTGCGCCGCTCCGAGCACACCAAGGACGTCGGGGCGGACGCCGCTGCCGCTGTCGCCGCCGCGCAGGACGCGCCCGGCCGCGTCGCGACGCTGATCCTGCCCGCCGACGCTTCGTGGGGTGAGGGCGGCGAGACGTGCGCGCCGGTCCCGCCGCGGGTGCCGCAGGCCGTGGACGCCACGACCGTCAAGGACGTCGCCGCGGTGTTCGGCGCCGGCGAGCCGGTGGCGCTGCTGATCGGCGGATCCGCGTGCCGCGAGGAAGGTCTGCGCGCGGCGAGCCGGATCGGCGCCGCGACCGGCGCGAAGGTTTTCGTCGAAACGTTCCCGTCTCGTCTGGAGCGCGGCGCGGGCCTGCCGTCGATCGAGCGGCTCGGGTACCTCGCCGAGCAGGTCACCTACCAGCTCGACGGGATCAAGCACCTCGTCGTCGCGGGTACGAAGGCGCCGGTGTCGTTCTTCGCCTACCCGGGCAAGCCGAGCGACCTTACGCCGGAAGGTGCGCAGGTGCACACGCTCGCGTCGGTCGGCCAGGACATCACGCGGGCGCTGAACGAGGTCGCGGACCTCGTTGCGGCGGACACCGACCCGGTGCTCGCGCCGGCGTCCCGGCCCGCGCTGCCGAGCGGTCCGCTGACCCCGCAGAACTGGGTCGACGTCATCGGCGCGCTGCTGCCGGAGAACGCGATCATCGCCGACGAGGCCAACACGTCCGGCCTGATGCTCCCGGCGGCGACGGCCGGTGCACCGCGCCACGACGTGCTGACGCTGACCGGCGGCGCGATCGGCTACGGCATGCCGGTCGCGACCGGCGCAGCAGTGGCGGGACGGGACCGTCCCGTCCTGAACCTGCAATCGGACGGCAGCGCGCTCTACACGATCTCCGCGCTCTGGACGCAGGCACGCGAGAACCTGAACGTCACGACGGTGCTGCTCAACAACCGCGCGTACGCGATCCTGCGGCTGGAGCTGCAGCGCGTCGGCGCGGCATCGGGCGGGCCGAAGGCGAACGAGCTGCTCGACCTTTCGCGCCCGGACATGGACTTCGTGAAGATCGCGGAGGGCATGGGCGTCCCCGCGACACGCGCGACCACCGCCGAAGAGCTCGCCGAGCAGCTGCAACGCGCCTTCGCCGAGCCCGGTCCGCACCTCATCGACGCCGCGGTGCCCCCACTGCTGTGAAACCGGACTATTCTCCCGTCACACCCTGAGCCCGGGAGCGGCGGATGAGCGAAGACGAACACGCGAAGCGGGGCATCGACCTCGAGCGACCGAACGCGGCGCGCGTGTACGACTACATGATCGGCGGGAAGCTCAACTACGCCGTCGACCGGATGTTCGCCGACCAGATCATCGGTGTGCTGCCGAACGCGCAGCACATGGCGCTGACCAACCGGGCGTGGCTGCGCCGCGCCGCGCGGTTCGGCGCGGAACAGGGCGTCCGGCAGTTCCTCGACATCGGGTCGGGCATGCCGACCGTCGGGCACGTGCACGAGGTCGTCCAGGCGGTCGACCCGACGTCGCAGGTGGTGTACGTCGACAACGAGCCGATCGCCGTCGCGCACAGCGAGATCGTCCTCGAGGACAACGACAACGCGGCGATGGTCCAGGCCGACGCCGAGTACGCGGAGGACGTGCTGGAGCACCCGACCACCGAAGCGATGATCGACTTCAGTGAGCCGGTGATGATCATCATGGCCGCGTTCGTGCACTTCATCCCCGACTCCCGCGACCCGGCCGGGCTGATCGGCCGTTACCGGGACGTGCTCGCGCCGGGCAGCTACCTCGCGCTGTCGTCGGGGACGTGGGAAGGGCAGGGCGAAGAGACCCAGCGGTCGGTTTCGCTGTACGAGAAGAGCGGGACGCCGTTGACGTTGCGCTCCCCCGACGAGCTGACCGCGCTGGTGAAGGGCTTCGAGATCCTCCCGCCGGGCGTGGTGTTCACGCCGGAGTGGCGCCCGGACGAGCCGCTCGAGGACCCGCCGGAGCGCTCGGGCGGGCTGGCGCTGGTGGCGCGGAAGATCTAGGCGGCGCGGCCCGGCTATTCTCGCGTGCACACCCTGATCACGGGAGCCGCGATGAGCGAAGACGAGTACGCCAGACGGGGTATCGACCTCGACAAGCCGAACCCCGCACGGGTGTACGACTACATCCTCGGCGGCCAGCTGAACTACGCCGTCGACCGGGTGTTCGCCGAGCAGGTGCTGGCCGCGCAGCCGAACGCGCGCGATCGGGCGCGGCTCAACCGGCGGTGGCTGCGCCGGGCCATCCGGTTCGGGATGGACCAGGGCATCCGGCAGTTCCTCGACATCGGCTCGGGCATGCCGACCGTCGGGCACGTGCACGAGGTGGCGCAGGCGGTCGACCCCCGGGCGCGGGTCGTCTACGTCGACAACGAGCCGATCGCCGTCGCGCACAGCGAGATCGTGCTCGAGGACAACGAGAACGCCGCGATGGTGCACGCCGACGCCGAGTTCCCCGACGACGTCCTCGAGCACGACACCACCGAGACGATGCTGGACCTGGACCAGCCGGTGATGGTCGTGATGGCGCTGTTCGTGCACTTCATCCCGGACGAACGCGACCCGGCCCGGCTGATCGCCGCCTACCGCGACGCGCTCGCGCCCGGCAGCTACCTCGCGCTGTCGTCCGCGACCTACGAGCAGCAGAGCGACGGCACCGCCCGTGCCGTGGCGATGTACCAGAAGAGCGCGAACCCCGTGACCCCGCGCTCGGCCGAGGAGCTCCGGGCGCTGGTCGACGGCTTCGAGATCCTGGACCCGGGCATCGTGTTCATCCCTGAGTGGCGGCCGGACGACCCCGCGGACGTGCCGTCCGACCCGGCCGAGTGCGGCGGGCTGGCGCTGGTGGCGCGCAAGGACTAGGCGGGCACCAGCTCGGGCGCGGTGCGCGTCTTCGGCACCAGGCCCGCGAGCAGCACACCCGCCAGCGCGGCGAACGCGGCCACCGCGAACGTGGCCCGGAACCCGAACAGCGACGGCACCGGCAGCCCGCCGACGGTGATCGTCAGCTGGGCCAGCATCGCGGCCATCACCGCGCTGGAGACGGCCGTGCCGACCGAGCGCATCAGGGAGTTCAGGCCGTTCGCCGACGCCGTTTCGGTGACCGGCACCGAGCCCATGATCAGCGCGGGCATCGCCGCGTACGCAATGCCGACGCCGGCACCGATGATCACCGACGCCGTGATCAGCTCGAGGGCGTTGCCCATCAGCAGGATCGCGAAGACGTAGCCGACGGCGATCACCAGCGCGCCGGTCATCAGGGTCGGGCGCGGGCCGAAGCGGGTGATGAGCCGCGCCGAAACCGGCGACAGCAGCATCATCACGAGGCCGTTCGGCGCCAGGGACAGCCCGGACTGCACCATCGTCTGGCCCAGGCCGTACCCGGTCGAGGCCGACGCCTGCAGCAACTGCGGGAACGACAACGCCATGGCGTACATCGAGAACCCGACCATGATCGACGCCAGGTTCGTGAACAGCACCGGACGGCGCGCCGACACCCGGAGGTCGACGAGCGGATCGCGCCGGCGCAGCTGGTAGGTGCCCCAGGCCAGCACGATGACGACGGCCGCCGCGGCGAACCCCAGCGTCGGCGTGCTGGTCCAGCCCCACGTGGCGCCCTTGACCACCGGCAGCAGCAGGCAGACCAGACCGGCCGCGAGCCCGAACGCACCGAAGTAGTCGAACGGCGCGGGCGTGCGCAGCGGCGACTCCGGCACGAACCTGATGATCAGCAGCGCGAAGAACAGCCCGAGGCCGGCGGCCATCCAGAAGAGCACGTGCCAGTCGGCGTTCTCGGCGACGATTGCGGCAACCGGGAGCCCGATCGCGCCGCCGACCCCGAGCGTCGCGCTCATCAGGGAGATCGCGCCGCCGACGCGTTCGGGCGGGAGCTCGTCGCGCATGATGCTGATGCCGAGCGGGATGACGCCCATCGCACAGCCCTGCAGCCCGCGGCCGATGATGTGGAACGCGAGCGCGCTCGTCGTCGCGGACACGATCGAACCGGCGATGAGCAGCGCGAGGCTGACGAGGATCATCCGCCGCTTGCCGTAGAGGTCACCGAGCCGTCCGCTGACCGGCGTGATCACGGCGGCGGCGAGCAGCGTCACCGTGACCACCCAGGACGCGTCGGCCGGCGAGGCGTTCAGCAGCCGCGGGAAGACCGGGATCAGCGGCACGACCAGCGTCTGCATGAACGACGCGACGAGCCCGCACGACGCGAGCACGACGACGATCGCGCGGCCGGACCGCTCGGGACGGGACACCAACACCCCCACGGTGTGTAGTTAGTACGCATCATGCAACTTCATGCACTGTACCTACCGGGTGGTGGGTTTCCGTACGAGTGGCGGCTTCGTCACAACCAGGTGCGGACGCCTCCGTGGCCGGAGCAGGTCCCGGAGCGGTGCTGGCTGTAGCTGTAGCTGCCGTCCTTGCACAGTGCCGTGGCGCCGGACGGGTTGTCGCTGGGCCGGTGGACGCAGTTGCCGTCGGAGTTGCGGTAGTAGTCGGCGCCGCAGGCGGTCGGGGCCGGCGCGGCCTGAGCGGTGCTCTTCGGTGCGGCCTTCGGCTTCGGTGCGGTCGTCTTCGGCGCGACCGCCTGCGGCGTGGTCGGCACGGTCGTGACCGCCGGCGCCGCGGAGGTGGTGGTCGCGGGCGCCTCGGTCGTGACCGGCGCCGACGACGCAGGTGTCCGGTACGACGACGTCGGGGCGTCGAGGACCCCGACACTGCCCGTGTCCTTCGGCGGCACCGCACCGACACCACAGCCCGCGACCAGCAGGCCCGCGACCAGGATCCACCCCAGTTTCTTGTTCACGACGACTCCTTAGCAACACGAATCAATGCCGCCGTAGTCGTTCACCCGAGAGCGTTTGTTACGCCTTCTAAACTCGGTGCATGTCCTGGTTGCGGCGCTACGCGGCCGAGCTCGCGGTCACCGTCGCCGTGCTCGTCGGCTCGCTCTTCGCCGTCCTGGACGACGGCGCCAAGCCCGCGCACCACGCCGCGATCGGCTGGGTGCTCACCGTCCTCTGCTGCGCCGCGCTGTTCTTCCGCCGGACGTACCCGCTGAGCGTCGCCGGGTTAACGCTCGTTTGCTGCGCCCTCTACTACCCGCTGACCGATCCGGACGGGCTCGTTCTCCTCGCGTTCGCGTATGCGCTCTTCAACGCCGCCGCGGCCGGGCGCATCCGCGGGGCCGCGCTTCTCGTCGTCGCCGCGATGGCCGGGGTCGCCGTCGGAGAGGTCAGCTCGCGGACCGGGCGGCACGTCGACAACTTCGCGTTCTTCCTCATGACCGGCTGGTTCGTCGCGCTGGTCGCGGGCGGCGCCGTCGCGCACTACCGGGCCGAGGCGGAGCGCACCAAGGAAGCCGAAGCCCGCGCGCGGGCCACCGACGAGCGACTCCGGATCGCGCGCGAACTGCACGACGCCCTGGGCCACCACCTCGCGCTGATCAACGTCCAGGCCGGTGCCGCGCTGCACCGCCGGGACCCCGTGCAGGCCGAAGAAGCACTCCGGACCGTCAAGGACGCCAGCAAGACCGCACTCCAGGAGTTGCGCGCGACGCTCGGCATGCTCCGGACCGAGCGGCCCGCGCTGGACCGGGTCGCGGAGCTGGCCAGATCGGTCGGCACGTCCGGGCTGACCGTGCGCACCGAGATCGACGGCGTCGTCCGGGACCTGCCGCCGGACGTCGAGCACGCCGCGTTCCGCGTGGTGCAGGAGGCGCTGACCAACGTCGCCAAACACGCCGGCGCGCAGACCGTCGTCGTGCGGCTCGGCTACCGCGCCGACGAGCTGTCCGTGCAGGTCGACGACGACGGCCGCGGCGGGGACGCGCCGCCGGGGAACGGGATCCGCGGGATGGCCGAGCGCGCCCGGGCTTTGGGCGGCGAAGTGACCGCCGCGCCGCGCGAAGGTGGCGGTTACCGGGTCCGCGCGCGGCTGCCGGTGCGATGATGGGCCGATGATCCGGGTCCTGCTCGTCGACGACCAGCGGCTGGTGCGAGCCGGCTTCCGGTCCATTTTGGACGGCGAGGACGACATCACCGTCGTGGCCGAAGCCGCGGACGGCCGCGAGGCGCTGCAGGCCGCGCACGACCACCGTCCGGACGTCGTGCTGATGGACATCCGCATGCCGGTGCTCGACGGCCTGGCCGCGACACGGCACCTCCTCGAGGACTCCGCCGTACACAGTAAGGTCGTCATTCTTACAACGTTCGACCTCGACGAGGACGTCTACGCCGCACTGCGCGCGGGCGCGAGCGGATTTCTGGTCAAGGACACCGAGCCCGAGGAGCTGATCCACGCCGTGCGCGTGGTGGCCCGCGGCGACGCGCTGCTCGCGCCGTCGATCACCCGGCGGCTGATCTCGGAGTTCGCGTCGCGCGGCACCCGGCCGGCGCCGCCCCCGGCGCTGGACCGCCTCACCGACCGCGAACGCGAGGTGCTGTCCCTGGTCGCGGCGGGCCTGTCGAACGATGAAATCGCGCGCGAGCTCACGCTCAGCCCGGCGACGGCGAAGACGCACGTCAGCCGCATCATGACCAAGACCGGCGCGCGGGACCGGGCGCAGCTCGTCGTGCTCGCCTACGAGTCCGGCGCCGTGACGCCGCGCTGGGTGAACCCCTGAGCCGTACTCCCCCGGGCGTACGGGACGAGCCTTAAGGGACACCGCCGGGAGCAGCGCAAGTGTCCTCCCGCGCTCGACGCGGAGTACGCCCCCGACCGCGAATCCTTGTCCACCATGGACACCATCACTCGCCCCACCGGGGGAAGCCTGGCGAAGCTGGCCGGCTGGGCGCAGCGCCACCGGTGGCTCGCCGTCGCGCTCTGGGCGCTGGTCCTCATCGGCGTCACGCTCACCTCGCGGCTCACCGGAGACGCGTTCCACGACGACAACTCGCTGCCCGGAACCGAGTCTCAGCAGGTCGTCGACCTGCTGCGGAACACCGCGCAATCGGGCACGAGCGCGCAGATCGTGTTCAAGTCCGACAGCGGGCTCGAGACGCAGCGCGCCGCAATCGGACATGTTCTGGACGATGTCCGATTGCAGCCGCACGTCAGGTCGGTGACCGGGCCGTTCGAGACGCTGTCGGCCGACGGCCGGATCGGCTACGCGACCGTCACGTTCGACGCGGCCTCCACCGATCTGCCTTACGACGACATCGTGCGGTTCGCCGACACGGTCGAGCGGAGTCCCGTCGAGGCCGCGCTCGCCGGCGACCCCGTCGAGCGCATCTCCGGCGGCGGCGGACCCGCGGAAGGCGTCGGCCTGCTCGCCGCGCTGGTCATCCTCGTGTTCCTGTTCCGCTCGCTGCTCGCGGCCGGGCTCCCGGTCATCACCGCCGTCTTCGCCGTCGGCAGCACGCTCGGCGTGATCACCGTCGTTTCGCACTACGTCGACATCGCGAGCTACACCTCGCCGCTGATGATGCTGGTCGGGTTCGGCGTGGGCGTCGACTACGCGCTGCTCGTCTTCTCCCGCTACCGCGCGGAGATCCTGAACGGCCTCGACCGTGAAGCGGCCGCGAGGCGCGCGCTCGACACCGCCGGCCGCTCGGTCCTGTTCGCCGGGACGACGGTGATCATCGCGCTGCTCGGCCTGCTCGCGCTCGGGCTCGGCGGGCTTCGCGGCGTCGCGCTATCGGTCGCGCTGACCGTCCTGATGACGATGGTCGCGTCGGTGACGCTGCTCCCGGCGTTGCTTTCGCTGTTCGGGAAGCGGCTCGAGCGCGGGATCCGGCGCCACGCGGACAAGCGCGAGCACGGCCGGGCGTGGCGTCGGCTCGCGGACGGCGTCCAGCGACGGCCCGCGGCCCCGCTGGCGATCGGCCTGCTCCTCCTCATCGGACTGTCGATCCCGGCACTCGGCATGCGGCTCGGGTTCGCCGACGCGGGCACCGACCCGGCCGGGTCCACCACGCGGAAGGCGTACGACCTGCTGGCGGAGGGCTTCGGTCCGGGCTTCAGCGGCCCGCTCGCGGTCGTCGCCGAAGAAGGTGACGCGGTCGCGTTGCAGCAACGGCTCGCGTCGACGCCGGGGATCGCTCGCGCGCTGCCCCCGGCGGGCCGGACCGTCCTCGCGTTCCCGACGACGTCACCGCAGGACGCGGCGACCGCCGAGCTGGTGACGCGGCTGCGGACCGACGTCCTGCCGTCGCTCCCGGGCCACTACCTGGTCGGCGGGCCGGTCGCGGCCGCGACGGACTTCGCGGGCGCCGTCGCCGACCGGTTGCCGCTGTTCGTGCTGGTCGTCGTCGGGCTGTCCGCGCTGCTGCTGATGGTCGTGTTCCGGTCGATCCTCATCCCGCTCAAGGCGGCGCTGCTGAACCTGCTGAGCATCGGCGCCTCGCTCGGCGTCATGACGCTGGTGTTCGGCGACGGCTGGTTCGGCGCGCAGCCCGGCCCGATCGAGGCGTTCGTGCCGGTGATGATCTTCGCGATCGTGTTCGGGCTGTCCATGGACTACGAGGTGTTCCTGGTGTCGCGGATGCACGAGGAGTGGCGGCGCACCGGCGACGCGCGCCTCGCGGTGCGCGAGGGACTCGCCGCGACCGGCGGCGTGATCACCGTGGCCGGCGCGATCATGGTGCTGGTGTTCGGTGCGTTCCTGCTCGACCCGTCGCGGATGCTGGCGCAGTTCGGGCTCGGCCTCGCGGTCGCGGTGCTGCTGGACGCGCTGGTGATCCGCTGTCTCGTCGTGCCGGCGATCATGCGGCTGCTCGGCGAGCGCGCCTGGTGGCTGCCGAAGTGGCTGGACCGGCGGCTCCCGCACCTCGCGCTCGAGCCTTGAGACAACAGTGAAGGCCTCCTCACCGGCTCAAAGCGCCGGTGAGGAGGCCTTCACGGATCGATCGGCTATTCGTAGATCTCGCCCTTGGCGGCCTTCTCCACGAGTGAAGCCGGCGGCTCGAAGTGGTCGCCGTACCGGGCCGCGAGCTCACGCGACCGGTCGACGAAGCCCTGCAGGCCACCCTCGTACTGGTTGATGTACTGGATGACACCGCCGGTCCACGCCGGGAAGCCGATGCCGAAGATCGAGCCGATGTTGGCATCCGCCACCGACGTCAGGACGCCCTCGTCGAAGCACTTGACCGTCTCGAGCGCCTCGGCGAAGAGCATCCGCTCCTTGAGGTCCTCGAACGGCACCTCCGTCGAGCCGGACTTGAACGCGTCGCGCAGGCCCGGCCACAACCCGGTGCGCTTGCCTTCAGCGTCGTACTCGTAGAAGCCCGCGCCGGTCGAGCGGCCCTTGCGGTCGTACTCGTCGAGCATCCGGTCGATGACCGCCTCGGACGCGTGCGCCTTCCACGTGCCGCCCGCGGCCTCGATCGCCTCGCGGGTCTCCTTGCGGATCTTGCGCGGCAGCGTCAGCGTCAGCTCGTCCATCAGCTGCAGCGGGGGCGCCGGGTAGCCGGCCTGCGAACCCGCCTGCTCGATCGACGCCGGCTCGACGCCCTCGCCCAGCGCGGCGACGGCCTCGTTGATGAACGTGCCGATCACGCGCGAGGTGAAGAAGCCGCGGCTGTCGTTGACGACGATCGGCGTCTTCTTGATCTGCAGCGTGTAGTCGAAGACCTTCGCCAGCGTCGCCGGCGACGTCTTCTCACCGCAGATGATCTCGACCAGCGGCATCTTGTCGACCGGCGAGAAGAAGTGGATCCCGATGAAGTCCTCGGTGCGCTGCACGCCCTCGGCGAGGGTGGTGATCGGCAGCGTCGAGGTGTTGGAGCCCAGCACCGCGTCGGCGTTGACGACGCTTTCGATCTCGCCGAACACCTTGTGCTTCAGCTCGACGCTCTCGAAGACGGCCTCGATGACGAAGTCGACGCCCGCGAAGTCGGCCGGGTCACCGGTCGGCTTGATCTTCGCCAGCAGCGCGTCCGACTTCTCCTGCGTGGTCTTGCCGCGCGAGAGAGCCTTCTGCTCGAGCTTGGCCGCGTAGCCCTTGCCCTTCTCGGCCGCCTCGAGCGAGACGTCCTTGAGGACGACGTCGATGCCGGCCTTCGCCGACACGTACGCGATCGCCGCGCCCATCATCCCGGCGCCGAGGACACCGACCTTCTTGGCGGTGTACTTCTCGAAGCCGTCCGGCCGCGAACCACCCGAGTTGATCGTCTGCAGGTCGAAGAAGAACGCCTTCGTCATGTTCTTCGAGACCTGGCCGGTCGCGAGGCTGATGAAGTAGCGCGTCTCGATCAGGATCGCGGTGTCGAAGTCGACCTGCGCGCCCTCGATCGCGGCGGCCAGGATCGCCCGCGGCGCCGGCATGTTCGCGCCCTTGATCTGCTTGCGCAGGTTCGCCGGGAACGCCGGGAGGTTGGCCGCGAAGCTCGGGTTGGACGGCGTGCCGCCCGGGATCTTGTAGCCCTTGACGTCCCACGGCTGGACGCCGCCTTCGGGGTTCGCCTTGATCCACGCCTTCGCGGCGGGGACGAGCTCCTCGACCGTGCCGACGAGCTCGTGCACCAGGCCGAGCTCGAGCGCCTTGGCCGGACGGTGCCGCTGGCCCTGCAGCAGGACGTTCAGCAGCGCGCTCTGGATGCCCAGCAACCGGACGGTGCGCACGACACCGCCGCCGCCGGGCAGCAGGCCGAGCGTCACCTCGGGCAGGCCGATCTGGCTGCCCTTGACGTCCGCGGCGATGCGGTGGTGCGTCGCCAGCGCGATCTCGAGGCCGCCGCCGAGCGCGGCACCGTTGATCGCCGCGACGACCGGCTTGCCGAGCTGCTCGATCCGCCGCATCTGCCCCTTCATGAGGCTGGACGACTCGGTGAACTCGACCGCGTTCTCGGGCTTGGCCTGGATGAGGTCGTTCAGGTCGCCGCCGGCGAAGAAGGTCTTCTTGGCGGACGTGATGACGACGCCGGTGATGGAGTCCTTCTCGGCTTCCAGGCGGTCCACGGTGACGCCGAGCGACTCGCGGAAGTCGGCGTTCATCGTGTTCGCCGACTGGTTCGGGTCGTCCAGGGTCAGCGTGACGATCCCGTCGGAGTCCTGCTCCCAGCGGATGGTCTTGCTCTCGGCCATTGGAGTCCTCACACCCGCTCGATGATGGTCGCGACGCCCATGCCGCCGCCGATGCACAGGGTCACCAGGGCGCGGCGCGCCTGGCGGCGTTCGAGCTCGTCGACCACGGTGCCGACCAGCATCGCGCCGGTGGCGCCGAGCGGGTGGCCCATGGCGATCGCGCCGCCGTTGACGTTGACCTTGTCCTCGTCGAGGTGCAGGTCCTTGATCCACTTGAGCACGACGGACGCGAACGCCTCGTTGAGCTCCCACAGGTCGATGTCCTCGGGCTTGAGGCCCGCGGTCTTCAGGACCTTCTCGGTGGCCGGGGTCGGGCCGGTGAGCATGATCGTCGGCTCGGAGCCGATCGACGCCGTCGCCACGATGCGGGCGCGCGGGGTCAGCCCGAAGGTCTTGCCGATCTGCTCGGAGCCGACGAGCACCAGCGCGGCGCCGTCGACGATGCCCGAGGAGTTGCCGCCGGTGTGGACGTGGTTGATGCGCTCGACCGAGTGATACTTCTGCAGCGCGACGGCGTCGAAGCCGCCCAGCTCGCCGATGCCCGCGAAGGCCGGCTTGAGCTTGCCGAGGCTCTCGACGGTGGAGCCGGGACGGCGGTGCTCGTCGTGGTCGAGGACCGTGACGCCGTTGATGTCCTTGACCGGGACGACGGACTTGGCGAAGTAGCCGCCGGACCAGGCCGCCTCGGCGCGGTCCTGCGAGCGGACGGCCCAGCGGTCGACGTCCTCGCGGGAGAAGCCCTCGATGGTCGCGATCAGGTCGGCGCCGGTGCCCTGCGGGACGATGTAGTTGTCGTACGCGGTGGCCGGGTCCATGAACAGCGCGCCGCCGTCGGAGCCCATCGGCACGCGGGACATCGACTCGACACCGCCGGCGATGACCAGGTTGTCCCAGCCGGAGCGGACCTTCTGCGCGGCGGTGTTGGTGGCCTCCAGGCCGGAGGCGCAGAAGCGGTTGAGCTGCACGCCGGCGACGGTCTCGGGGAGACCGGCGTTCAGCGCGGCGGTGCGCGCGATGACCGCGCCCTGCTCGCCGACCGGGGAGACGACGCCGAGTACGACGTCGTCGATCACCGCGGGGTCGAGGTTCGGGTGGCGGACCTTGAGTTCGTTGATCAGGCCGACCACCAGGTCGACCGGCTTGGTGCCGTGGAGGGCACCGCCCTTGTTCTTGCCGCGAGGCGTGCGGATCGCCTCGTAGATGTAGGCCTCGCTACTCACTGAACAACTCCTCGCGAGCGGGGTGGACGTCGTCGTGCCATGGCCGATGATACCGACCAGTAGTGCTAATGGCCATTAACATATCGCCGGATAACCCCATGGTGTCAATGGGTTGCAGGTGTGCCGTTAGCCGCTATCGTCGACTCACCATGACCGACTCAGTACGCAGCGCGCGCCCCCGCGACCGCAAGGCCCAGCTGGCCGCGGTGGCGGCGGAGCTGTTCCGCGCGCGCGGCTTCCCCGGAGTCGGCATCAAGGACATCGCGGACGCGGCGGGCGTCACCGGGCCGGCGCTGTACCGCCACTTCGCGGACAAGCAGGCGGTCTTGTCTTACGTTGTACTAAACGGCTTCGAGGACATGGAGGCGGCGACGGCGGAAGCGCTGTCGGACTCGGTTCCGCCCGCCGACCAGCTGGAATCGCTCCTCCGCCGGCTCGCGACGCAGGCCGTCGAACGCCGGGAGATCGCGGCGCTCTGGCGCTGGGAGGGCCGCCACCTGCCCAAGGAGGACCAGCGGGAGATCGCCCGCCGCTCGGCGCTCGCGCTGGCGGCGTGGTCGAAAGCGCTGCTCGCCCGGCGCCCCGACCTGCCCGGCGAGGACGCGGAGCTGCTGTGCTGGGCGGCGCTGTCGGTGTTCGGCAGCGTGTCGGTGCACCACACCTCGGTGGCGCGCCGCCGCTTCGCGCAACTGCTGGTCGAGCTGGCGATGGGTGTGCTGAACGCCACACTCCCCTCGCCGTCCGCGCTGCCGTCTTCGCCTCCGCTGGGCCTCGGCACGCCTTCGCGCCGCGAGCAGGTCCTGGCGGAAGCGACGGCACTGTTCGCCCAGCGCGGCTTCCACGACGTGAGCATGGAGGACATCGGCGCGGCGGCGGGCATCGCGGGCCCGAGCGTCTACCGCCACTTCCCGAGCAAGGCCGCCCTGATGGTGGCGATCGGCCACCGCGCGGCGGACCGCCTGGCGCTGGCCGCCGAGCGCGCGCTCCAGGCGCCGGACGAACGGGCGGCCCTGCGCCGCTTGGCGGAGTCGTACGTGCACACGATTCTGCACACGCCGGAACTGCTGGTGTCGTTCTCGGCCGACCGCGTCACGATGCCCGACCGCGACAAAGCGGATCTGTTGCGCGTGCAACGCGATTACGTCGCCCAGTGGGTCACGCTGCTTTCTGCGGTCCGCCCTTCCCTGCCGCCACGGGAAGCGAAGATCACCGTCCACGCGGCGCTGACCATCGCAAACGACCTGGCCCGCACCCGTCGCCTGGCCGCCCGCCCCCACTTCGCGGCGGAGCTGACGACCCTCCTGCACCGGGTGCTGGACGTAGCCTGATCGGCGCACGGCGTCCGTCCCTGTCGAAACGGCCCGGAATGCGGGACAATGAAAACGGGCCGACGGGGTCCGCTCTCCCTGCGGAAGGGGAAAAGCGCGATGCAAGCAGCTCGTTCCGGCGCAGAAGACGGAATCGAATCCGAACTCCTCGACCTCGGCGGCGTCTCCCTCACCAGACTCCGCACCCTGGACGGCGGCGAACTGCGCAAGTCATTGCGGCATGCGGTCGAACGCGCTTCCCACATCCAAGTCACAGCGAGCGGAGGCGACGGCGCTCAGCGGGTCGACTGACCATGATTTCCGGGCAGACCGAGGATCCCGCCGCGGAACTGAACCGTCACCAGTTGCTCTGGGCGGATTTCGACGCGATGGCCCGTGGCGAGGGCGGCACCGGGCCGCTGCGCAAACTGCGGGCGACCGAACGGAGCCGACGGCTCCTGCTCCTGCGCAATCTGGTCGAAGTCGTCACGAAATCCGAAGACCTGTACCGCCCGCTCCCGTCCCCGGAAACAGCGTGGGAACTGCTGGCCAGGGTCGAACACGCCGCGCCTCAGGCACTCGAGACGATCCTCGCTCACCCGTACACCGGAACGTGGGCCGGTTACACGACCCGGCTGTACCGGCAGGACGTCACCGGCGTTTGCCCGTTCTGGGTGCACGTCGGACACGTCCACTGCCTCGCCGCTGCGGCCGCCGTCCGCGCCGGGATCCCGTTCGGAACGGAAATCCCAGTCTGGCAAGGCAAAGTGGCATTGCCGACGCTCGGTTCGGCCCAGCTGCGCGCCGAGGCACCGTTCTCCGTCGCCACGATCCGCAGCGACGGCGACGGGGTCGAAATCCGGAACCTCCACTCGGTGGTCCGCCTGCCGGCGCACCCGTCCGCCGACGCACCAGGGTGGTCCGGGATCCGCACGACCGTGTGCTGGTCCGGTGAGCGGCGGCTCGAAGTCCGCCTCGACGACGTGGATCCCTATCGCGGGCTGTACGAGCCGATCCCGCCGGATCGGCTGAGCCCGGTCGAAGTCGAATCGTGGCGGACGGTGCTCGACGGCGCCTGGTCGCTGCTCGCCAGGCACTTGCCCGCCGTCGCGGACACCCTGCGCGTCGGGCTGGACTCGATCGTGCCCGCCCCCACCGTCCCGTTCCGGCTGCCCAGTGCGTCGACCGGGGAAGCTTTCGGCAGCGCGATCGTCGCGTACGGCGAAGATCCCGCGACACTGGCCGCCGCGCTGGTGCACGAGTTCCACCACATCCGGCTGGGCGGGCTGCTCCACCTCGTCCGGCTCAGCGTGGACGACCCGCGCGAACGGCTCTACGCACCGTGGCGCGCCGACCCCCGCCCGATCGGCGGTGTGCTGCACGGGATTTACGCTTTCTTCGGCGTCGCGTCGTTCTGGCGCGCGCTGGCCGCGGCGGAACCGGACCACGAACTCGCCGCCTTCGAATTCGCGTTGTGGCGCGGGCAGGTCCGGCGCACGCTCGAGGTGGTGCACGCCGACGAGAGCCTGACCGCCGCCGGGCGCCGGTTCCTGGCGGGCATCGCCACGGAACTCGGGCCGTGGCAGGACGAACCGGTCGCGATGGGCCCGCGGATATGGGCGCGGTACGCGGCCGAAGACCACTACGCGGCCTGGCGCATCCGGCACCTCCGCCCGGATCCGGGCACAGTGGCGGAGCTGGCGGCGGGCTGGCGAGCCGGCCTCACGCGCCCGCGGTCCGCTGCCACGGCTCTGCCCGAGCCACGAGTCCCCACCCCGGTCCCGGACGGCGACTGGCAGGACGCCCGCACGGACCTGATCCGCCTCCGCCTCGGCCCGGACGGCGCCGCGCGGTTCGCCGTACAGGGATCCGCGGTCCCGGGCGCGACCGAGGCGGACCTGCACTTCGTGGCCGGACGCCCGGCGGAAGCAGCAGCCGGTTATCGGAAGCTGCTGGAAGCGACCCCGGAAGATCCGGCAGCGCTGGCCGGCTTGGGATTGGCCCTCGCGGCCCGCAGCACCGGACCGGCGTCCCGCGCGCTGCTGCACCGCCCGGAGCTGGTCCGGGCGGTGCATCGAGCGTTGCGCTACGGGCCGGGAACAGTCCCGTCAGTGGAGGCGATCGCCGGCTGGCTGGGGCGGTTCACACACTGAGTGGCGATGCTTGGTTCCGAGCCGGTCGGGACGTCTGGATTCACCAGACAAGTTCATAGACCGGCCAGCGTATTCCACCGCCATCCAGGATTTGCCGATGCCACCCATTCCGTGCGGTCTTCGCCGGAATCACCTGCGTTCGCTCTCGGCTGGTTGAACAAGGTCGAGACGTCCGGGCCGGCCACCAGGAACGTGATCGCCGCGAGCACCGCCAGCGCGATGACCACGACGCCCGCGAGGCAGAGCAGCCTGAGCAGCCGACGGTACAGCTTTCCGCTGGTCAGGACCTCGACGATAGCCCACCAAACAGTGTGATCGGACGGCCGATACGGGCTTCGGCCGTCATCATCGGTACTCTTGGACATTGCGGCTGTACTCCTGTCGTTGCGAGGCGTCCGGGGTCGTCGTGCCAGGGCGTCACCTGTTCCAGCAGGTGGCGCCCCTTTTTGCGCGTAAGGTGCAAAAAATGCGGCAGCTAGATGAGTGACTGCGACATCGTCACACTCACCGCCGGGATGTTATCAGCGTCCGAGCAGTGTCCACGGAAACAAATTGATCCCCCGCGGCGGGTGGGGCGATCGCCCAATCGAAATGAGAACTTCGCCGTCAAGGAATTGTCAAGCGGTCGAGGGCAAGTCGGCCTTGTCGGCTGGGCCGACGGCGAGCCGCCGGCCGGATGGCGGTGACGACCGCCACCCGGCCTGGCCTGCTCGTCGCTCGCTACATCGGCATCGGGTCGATGTCGCAGTCCGCGCGCACTCCGCGCGAAGCCGAGACCGTGCCCGGGTGGTTTTCGCCCAGCACCATGCGGTAGCGGGTCAGCACGTCGTCGTACATCGGGTCCGCTTCAACGGTCTGGCCCAGCGAGCGCAGGTCCAGCGAGCGGTTGAGCTGCACGGCCAGCGTCGTCGGGTGGTCGTCGCCCAGGACTCGGCGGGACCGGTCGAGGAGGTCGGCGTCCAGCTCCGCCGCCTCGGCCACGCGGTCGAGTGCGAAAAGATCGCTCGCCACGTTGATCCCGCAGACGATCGTGTGCGGGTGGTCTTCGCCGAGGTTCTCGCGGAGCTGGGCCAATGACCGCTCGTTCGTCACGCGCGCGCTCGCGGGGTCGCCGCCGAGCCGCAGGGTAACGCCGAGGTCGAGGGCGGCCGACAGCGTGTGCGGGTGGCTTTCGCCGAGGTTTTCGCGGTAGAGGTCGAACACCTCTTCACCGAGTTCGCGGGCTTCGGCGAATTGCCGCGCGTGCCTCAGGTCGATGGAATGCCCGAGCGCGCACGCCATCGCGTTCGGGTGGCTGTCGCCGTAGCGGATGCGGAACCTGCGCAGTGCGTCGGTCGACAATTCGAGCGCGGTTTCGTGGTCACCGTCCTTGCGGCAGGCGACCGATTGATAATAACGGCGGCGGAGCGTGCCGACGCTGTCGCCGCCGTACAGCTGTTCGGCGCGTTCCGCGATGTGTTCCATTTCGATGCGCGCCCACGGGTAGTGCCCGAGTTCCCGGCGCGCCAGCACGTGCAGCACCTGGGTGCCGATCGTGCTGACGTTGTCGTAGCCGAAGATCTCGGCTCGGCGGGTGTACGTCTCGTCCGCGAGCTTGCGAGCTGCTTCGTACTCACCGGTCAGCAGCAATGCGACGATGAATTCGTGCGCGGAACCCAGCGTGATCGGGTCGTCGTCACCGAACAGGCCCCTGGCCTTTTCGTAGATTTCGCTGTTACGATTCCGCGCCTCCGCGAAATCGCCGCGCGCTTTCAAGATGAGCGCATAAGTTAGCTGCGCATTGAGGGTCTCTTCGCTTTCCGAGCCGAGCGCCTCGGTGTAGCGCCGCAGCGTCTCTTTCGCGACTTCGGCGGCCTCGTTGTACCGGCCCACCACCCAGTAGTAGAACGCGAGTCGTTCGGCTGCGCTGAGTTCCAGCAGTGGTGGGTCTTCCGCCGGTTCCTCGCCCCGGATCCGCCGTTGCTCGCGGTCTTCGGCCCACGCCTTCACCGCACGTTCCGCCAGTGTGAGCGCGCCCTGGTGGTCGCCCCAGTGGTAGAGGAACTTGAACAGGTTGATCACCAGCTGCCGCACCCACGGGTCGGTGCACTCGGTCAGCTCGGTGTCGTAGATGTGCGGGAGGATCTCCTGGTAGCGGGGCCAGGTCTGCGGGGACGCCGGGTCGTTCGGGTCGAGATTCGCGAGCAGCAGGTGCGCGCCGTGGCGCATTTCGAGGCGGTGCTGGTCGCTCATGCGGTTGCGCAGCACCAGCTGTACCAGGCGGTGCAGCAGGAGGGTGTCGCTGCGGTGGTCGATCTTCGCCAGGCCGTAGCGGTTGATGTCGCGGATCGCGCGGCCCAGGCGCATCGGGTCGCGCAGGGCCGAGTCGAGTTCGGGGGCCACCGACACCCCGCGCACGCCGGCGAAGACGCTCCGGGAAATCGGCTCCGGGGCGAAGAACGCGCAGACCTGCAGGAGCTGGTGGGCCGCCGGGCTGCGGGAGCTCAGCTCGTCGAACGACACGTTCCACGCGGCCGCGACCGAGACCTCGTAGTCGCTCGGGGCGGACGTGTCGAGGATTTCGGTGACCTTCTCGTCGAACAGCCGCAGGTACTCTTCGGCCGGCATGCCCGTCTCGGCGAGCCACGCGGCCGCCTGCTCGATGGCCAGCGGCAGGTCGCCGAGCTTGTCCGCGATCAGGTCGGAATCTTCGTCGGCGAGGCCGGAGCGGCGCAGGCCGAGCAGGTTCTTGCTCTCGTCGCGCTGGAAGACGGCGACCTCGAGCGGGCGCGCGATGCCGGCCCAGCCGGGGTTGCGCGAGGTGACCAGGATCTGGCCCGGGCCGTCGACCGGGAAGAACGGCCGGACCATTTCGGGGTCTTCGGCGGAGTCGAAGACCAGCAGCCAGCGCCGGTACGGGCGGCCGAGGCGCAGGGCTTCCCGCACGGCGGGCACGGCGGTGATGGCTTCGTCGGCACCCGGCAGCCGCAGGTGCTGGGCGAGTTCGGTGAGCGACTTCCGGATCTGCGTGGCCTGGGTGGCCTGGATCCACCAGACGATGTCGTAGTCCTGCAGGTGCCGGTAGATGTATTCGACCGCCATCTGCGTCTTGCCGATGCCGCCCATTCCGTGCAGTGCCGCAGGCAGGACGGCCGTCGTTCCCGCACCGAGGCGCTCGCCCAATTGATCGAGCAGTTCACGCCTTCCGGTGAAATTGGGGTTCTTGGGCGGAACCGTTCCCCAAACGGGTGGCGCGTCGTCACCGGAACGGCGTTCGCTCCGGGCTGTCGTGTCCGCGATCTCGCGGACGATCTTCGTCCGCACGGCGGTCGGCGCCTCGGTCGGCGACGCGGAAAACCCGCTGGTCCTGGTATCGGGATGGACGACGGATGCAGGTTCACTCGAGTATCTCTTGCTTTCGAGTTCCTGCGACATGGTCTCGCTCACCGCCGGGATACTAGTGTCCATAGTGGATCTACGTAAACCGCCACCTGGCTCCCCGATCCTACTCGCCAGCCGGTCGGCACGGGAAAGGTACGGACCCGACAGTGCACGCATCACGTCACGTTCGAGTGCTATCTCGGCCGCCGTCGCAGCGGCCGGTTCGGGATCCGGAGTGGCGTCCGGTTCCGCCAGTGCCGCGTGGAGGCGAGCGAGCACCGGACTGCGTTCGCCGAACCGCCGGGACGCGGTGATCACGGCGTGCGCGGTGTCCGACCGGCGCGCGCCGCGCAGCAGGATTTCCCTTACCTGGGCGGAAAAGTCCCAGGCGGTGCGATCCCACGGCGATCCGTCGCGAGCGCGTTTCAGCAGGCCTGAGGTGAACACCTCGGCGAGATGCCCCGGCCCGGACCCGGGCAGCAATTCGGCCTGCAGGGCCCGCGCGACCCTGACGTCCACCGGCACCGCCGCCAGCAGCGTGGCCAGGCGGAACGCGGGCGGCGAAGCCATGCTGTGAAAGTGTTTCACTTGTTCGGTCGCCGTGGCGGCAATCCGTTCCGGCGCGGGTTCGGCGGTCTCGGCGTCGGCCGGGCGCGGCGAATCCCGGGCCAGGACGACGGCGGCCGGACGGGGTTTGCCGCCGTCACCCGTCACGAGGCCCGCCCACCAGCGGAACCACCGCTCGGCGAGTTCCAGCACCGGAACGGCGACCGCGCCCTTGACCAGCGCGGCGGTTTCCGCGGCGTCGAGCAACGCGTCGGTGAGCCGCAGGTGGTAAGCGCCGTTCGCGCGCAGCGGCCCGGGACTGGTGAGTTCCGCGGCTTGCACGTCGACGCCGCCGCGTGCCCAGAGCCGTTGCGGCAGCAGGTGCACGAGCGCGACCGGCATCGCGCGCGCCCATTGCGCGAGCAGCGGCGAGACGAGGTCACGGCGCCAGGCGTCGCTCATGCCGTCGGTCAGCAGGAGCACGAGCCGACGTCCCGACGGGTCGATCAGCTCCCGCGGTCCGCGCGGCGGCGTCTCCGCCGTACCGCCGTGCAGGGTCGGGCCGAGCACCACGCCACCCTCGGCCTGGCCGGTCTTGCCGGTTTCGAGGAGCCTGAGCTGGATCGACCTGAAGGCGCCCAGCCGTTCCAGCAGGTTTACGAACGCCGTGACGGTCGGCGTCCAGAGCGCCATCGACGGCGCCGACTCGACGACGAGCGTGAGGTCGAGCCAGCGATCGCGGCGGCGGCGGGTGTGCGGCAGCCACACCCCCGTCGCGGCTGCTTCTTCCGCTGTCCGCTCTTCGTCGAGCTCGACGTCGCCCTCGCGGCGGGACGGGACCTTGCGTTTGAACGGCCGTAGCGCGCGGACCAGGCGGGCGGCGTCGGGCAGCACCGGAAGCGTCGCGGACGGTTCGCCTTCGGCGTCGGCGTCCGGCTCCGGGGCGGTCAGCGGGCTGCGCTGTGCGAGCAAGCCGCCGTCTCCGGCGGCTTGCTCGAGGTCCGGGCCGCGGTCCGGCGGCGGATCGGGCCGCGACGCTTCGACGGCGTAGGCGAAGGACGTTCCTTCCGGGTCCGGCGGCGGGTCGGCCCGCGGAGCCTGCCCGGCGGGCCGGCGGTCATCGGCGGTCTCGGCGTCGTCGCCGTGCGGGCGTTCGGGCCGGGGCGGTTCGGCGAGCGGACGGGTGCCCTGGATGGTGGCCATCAGCCACATCCCGTCGGCGAGCTCGCGCCACGTCAGGTCGTGGTCGCCCGTCGTCCCGTCCGGCCGTCCCCCCATGTCACGGCACCTGCGGATTCAGCTGGCGCCACAGGGAATCCACGAGGCGCGGCCACGAATCGTCATCCGGCCGGTACGCGCCGGACGTCGCGAGGAACACGGCGTCCAGCAGCTTGTCGGCCGGCAGCCCGCCCACGGCGGCGCTGCGCGTCACGAAGTCTTCGACCAGCGCGCTTTGCGTGCGGTGCGGGTCGAGCGCGTGTGCCGCCACCATCGCGGCGAGCTGGTCGTTGTCCGGTTCGCGGGTCTCCAGCCGCAGGCAGCGGCGCAGGAACGCCGGCGGGAAGTCCCGCTCGCCGTTGCTGGTGATGACGACGATCGGGAAGGCCGCGCACCGGACGCGGCCGTGCTCGACCACCGCGGTGTAACCCGGATCGGCGGTGAACACCTCCGCCTGCGCCGAGCGCCGGGCGTCCCTGGCCAGTTCGGGAACCAGGAACTCGCCGTCTTCGAACAAGCTCAGCAGGTCGTGCGGGAGATCGGATTCCGCCTTGTCGAGCTCGTCCACCAGCAGCACGCGCGGCAGCCTGCGGGGCAGGAAGGCGGTGCCCAGCTCGGCGAGCCGGACGAACTCGCCGACCGGCGGCTCTTCCGCTTCGGCGCCCGCGGCCAGTGTCTGCCGCGCGGCGGCGGCCTGCACGCGGCCGATGGCGTCGTAGTCGTACAGCCCCGACTTCAGCGTGGTGTGCGAAGTGATCGGCCAGCGCAGCACGCGGCCCAGGCGCAGCTCGCGCGAAATCCGGTAGGCCAGGCTCGACTTGCCGCTGCCAGGACGGCCGGTGACCAGCAGCGGGCGCCGCAAGTACAGCGCCGCGTTGACCATGTCGACTTCATGCCGGTTGACGTTCCTCGACGAATAACTGAGTTCGGTGCCGAGCTTGCGATCCGTTTCGCCGTCGTCCGGTGGGGTCACGTCCACTTCCGGCAGTGCCGCGGTCGGGAAGTCGCGCCACGGCGGCGGCGGGGGCAGGCGATCCGCCAGCCGGATGTCCTGCAGCGGACGGCCGGTCCCGCGGTAGATCCACCAATCGGGTGGGCTGTCAGGATGCTCGGTCACGCTCATCGGCGCCTCCCCCGACCCGCCGGACCATGCCGGTCTCGGCGAGGGGAAGCAGCCGGTTCGGGTCGTCCCATAGCACCACCAGATCGCGTACTACACCGTCGTCCGTCGACGACGGCGGATTTCGAAGTGCATCCAGCCGGGACTCCCTTGCCCGCGCGGGCAAATCCCCCAATCCGCCACTACTGCCGGCAAGCCAGGCTACCACTTCGCGCACGACTTCCGAAGGGGCCGTGGGATGCCAAACGATCACCGGCAGGCCCGCGCGCAATGCCGCCAATAGCTCGTCACCTTCGGAAATGGGGCTGACCGGCGGTGATTCACTGAGCACCACCACAACCCACTGTTCGTCGCTCAGTATCGCATCCAGCCGATAGTTGTCTTCGGCTACGCCTGCCGGGCAGAAATACACCCGTTCGATCGACGGATCGCGACTCAACGACTCCCACCGGCGCCGCCAAACGCGATGCCATTTACGGGAACTCATCCGTTCAAGTGAACGAATGACCGTCGGATACGCGAGGTACAACGGTTTGGGCACACCGGAACCGCGGTCGGCGGCCCACGAATGCACCGGCAGGTTCAACAACGCCCTGGGCAGCACGAACTCCAGTGTCACGTCCGCGCTCCCGCCCGACCAGGACTCTTCCGCCGCGACGACCAGAGCGTCGACACGTTCCTCGAGATCGTTTTCGCGGACCAGCGCGGTGTCCCCGCACGGCGGCGGCCATTCGCCGGGATCGTCCTGCCGCCAGTGGGACAGCTCGTACAGCCCGGGCTCGATCGCGTCCGGCCGGACCACGATCATCAAGTGCAGCCTGCCTTCCGGCGGCGGAGAACCGCCGATTTCTTCACGCAATTCCGACAACGCCTTGTCGAGGCGGAGCCGCCGGGCCTGCCCGGAACACCATTCCCGCAGTTGACCGGCGAGGGGTTCGTCGCATTCCCCGGCGATGAGTTCGACGAAGGTCAGCACAGGCGGCAACTCGCCGGGCGCGGCGTTGAAGTCCGCAAGCCCGGAGAACGCCGCGGCCGCGTCGGCGTACGAAGGCGGCGGGACGACGTACCGCGCGGCGCGGCGGACGGCCCCGCCGAGCCCGGGCGGGACGAACCCCTCGAGCCGACGGTGGAGCTTCTCCTGTTCGGCTTCCGGGACGACGTCGTGCATCCGCACGGACGAGACCAGCCGCCGCACTTCCGCGCATTCCTTCGTACCGGGCCGCAGGAATTCGAGGACCTCCGCCAGCACGGCGAGCCCGTTGTCCAGCCGGCCGCAGGCGGTGACGATTTCGACCAGCTGGTCCCGGGCCGCCAGCTGGTCCGAAAAGGTGAACGGGTGGTCGAGCGCGGTGCGCAGTTCACCCACCATCAACGCGCGGATCGCCTTGTCGTCGGCGAAGCCCGCCACCACGAGGACGTCCACGAGTGCTTTGCGGATCGCGATCCCGAGCTGGGGCATGCCTCGCCGCACGAACATCTGGTGAACCACCTCCCGCCCCCGCGGAGCGCCCCCGAAGATCGTGAGTTTACCCATTCACCCGGGCGGAAGAATGGCAAAAAGTGGACATCGTTCAGCCCACCGGCCGCCCCGCCCCCGCCGCCACCAGCGACGCCACCTTTTCCACCTGCGGCGATCCCGGGTCGAGCAGCCGGATGGCGGCGAGGAGATCGGCCATTCCGCCCGCGTACCGCTCGCACGTCCGGGCGAGCGCGATGACGTGCAGACGGTCCTCGGCGTGGTAAGGAACGGCGTCGGCGATTTCCCGCCGGGGGAACATTTCCAGCAACAACCGGCGGCTTTCCGCCTTGCGCACACAAGGCACCGCGAGCAACGCGTCGATCAACGCCGGGAATCCCTCGTGCTTCGGATCCCCCGGCGCCGAAACGGTCACCCCGTTCACCACGCCGAACACGCGCAGCCACGCCCAGGCGGCGTTCTCCTCCGGCTTCACCTTCACCGGGATGCGCCGGAACGCCTCCGGGTCGGCGGCCGCGTCTTCGCGGACCACGTCCTGGTACAGCAGGTCCGAAGTGATCAGCACGAGATCGGCCTTCGCCTCTTTCTGCGCCGCCTTCGCTTCCGGGGCGTCGAGGATGCGGAAGGTGAAGCTCGCCGCCTTGCTGACGCGTCCGTGGCTGCCCTCCGCCACTTCGCCCGCGTGGAGGGCCAGGCGGAGGCGGATCTGTGCTCCCTCCGCGTGCACGTGGTTGTGACGGCGCAGCTCGTCGCGCATGCGGGCGGGGAACTGGGCGACCAGGTCCGCCTTCGCGACGTCCGGTGGCAGCAGGAACATCGCGCCGTCGCCGGTGTTCTCCACGTAGCAGGCGTCCCACGGGATGCCCGTTTCGGCGAACGTCGTGCGCAGGATCCGCCACAGACCTCCGTGGACTTCTCGCAGGTGGGCCAGGGTGCGGCTCGGGTTGTTGTAGCCCGCGATGTCGACGGCCATGATCGTCCGGTGCAGCGCGGCCGCATAGGAATGCACGACCCACCTCCCCACGTCCCTCGCTGATTGTCCCAGACGCGTGCACGCTCGGCCATGTTCGCGCAGGGCGTTACCCGGAAACGCGACGCGGGCGGGAGCGCGCCGTCCATAATTCGGCGTGCCCACGAGACGCCTGCACCTGGTGAGCGCGGATGAGGACCACCGCGTTTCCACCATCGAGCTCTTCTTCGACCTGGTCTTCGTCTACGCCATCACCCAGACCACCCAGCTGATGGCCGACCACCTGAGCCCCCTCGGGGTCGGGCAGGGGCTGGCCATGCTCGCCGTCCTGTGGTGGTGCTGGTGCTCCTACGCCTGGCTCGGGACGACCATCCACGTCGACCACGGGATCGCGCGGCTCGCCATGTTCGGGGCGATGGCCGTGATGTTCCTCGTTTCGCTGACCATCCCCGAGGCTTTCGTCGACTTCCCCGGTGGGCTGTACGCGCCTCTGCTCTTCGTCGCTTGCTACGCGCTCGTGCGGCTGCTGCACCTCGTCGCCTACCTCGGCGCGGCGAAGCACGACCCCGGGTTGCGCAAGGTCCTGCTGAGGATGTTCGTCGGCCTGCTGCCGTCCGTCGGGCTGCTCGCCGTCGGCACCGCGCTGAGCGGGCTCTGGCAGCTGGGGCTGTGGGTCGCCGCGCTGCTGGCCGACTACCTCAACGTCTACCTCGCCGGGCCCGACGGGTGGCGGCTGAACGTGCCCGCGCACTTCGCCGAACGGTTCGGGCTGATCGTGATCATCGCGCTCGGCGAGTCGATCGTCGCGATCGGCATCGGGATCGGGTCGCTGCCGATGTCGTGGCTGGTCGCCGGCGCGGCCGTGTGCGGGCTGGCGCTCGCCGCGGGGATGTGGTGGACCTACTTCGACGTCGTCGCGCGCGTGTCCGAGCATCGGCTCACCCAGGCCACCGGCACCGAACGGACGAAACTCGCGACGGACTCCTACACGTTCCTGCACCTGCCGCTGATCGCCGGGATCGTGCTCGTCGCACTCGGCCTGAAGAAGGCTTTCCTCTACATCGCCGACACCGAGCACCACACGCCCGGCGAAGCACTGCACGGGGTGCCGATCTGGACGCTGACCGGCGGGCTCGGGCTCTACCTGATCGCGCTGAGCGCGCTGCGCCGGCGCAACCTGGGCAGCTGGAACCACCAGCGGCTGGTCGTCGGCGTGCTGCTGGTCGCGGCGACGCCGTTGCTGGAGCACGTGCCCGCCGCGGTGCTGCTGCTGATCGTCGCCGCGGTCGTGCTCGGGCTCATCGGCTTCGAGCGGCTGCGGTTCGCCGAGTGGCGGCGGCAGGTGCACGCCGAGCACTCACAGTAGCTCCGGGCCGACGACGGACAGCAGCTGCAGCTTCTCGGCGTCCTCCGTACCCGGCGTGGCGGTGAACACCAGCAACATCTGCGCGAGGTCGTCGGTGAAGAGCAGCTGGCAGTCGAGCCCGATCTCGCCGAGGGCCGGGTGCACCAGCGTCTTGCGGCGCTCGAACGGCACCGCGACTTCGTGCGCTTCCCACAGCCGCGCGAAGTCCGTGCTCTTCGCCGCGAGCAGCCGCGCGAGGTCGGCGGCGCGGGTGTCGGTCGCGCTGGCCGCGCGCAGGCCGGCGACCAGGAACCGGCCGTGGCGCGCACGGTCCGGAGGCGGGTAGAGCAGCTGCTCCGCGGGGTCGGTGAACCATCGATAACATGCGCTGCGCGCCGGCCCGGTGTGGCCGGTTTCGTCGCCGAGCAGCGCCCGGGCCTGCGGGTTCTGCACGAGCGTCTCGCCGAGGTTCGACATCACCTGCGCGGGCGTGTCGTGCAGCCGGTCGAGTACGCGCATCAACGCCGGGCTGACGTGGTCCGCGCGCGACACGCGGCTCGGCGCGGTGTGCCCGGCCAGCCGGAACAGGTGGTCGCGCTCGTCGAGCGTCAGGCGCAGGCCGCGCGCGATCGCGGCGAGCATCTGCTCCGACGGCCGCGGTCCGCGCTGCTGCTCCAGCCGCGTGTAGTAGTCGGTGGACATCCCGGTGAGCGTCGCGACCTCCTCGCGGCGCAGCCCGGACGTGCGGCGCCGCTGCCCGGGCGGCAGGCCGACGTCGTCCGGGCGCAGGGCCTCCCGGCGGCGGCGCAGGAAGTCGGCGAGGTCGGCGCGGTTCACGATCCCGATTATCGGCGCCCGGAACCCGCTTACCCAGGGATCGCCGATCCCCCGATCGGCGCGCTCTGCCGCGCACGCGCGAGCGCGGCGACGCTGAGCCCATGACCACTTACCTGATCACCGGCGCCAACGGCGGCCTCGGCGCCGTCGCCGCACGCGAACTCGCCGCCCGGGGCGACCGCGTCGTCCTCGCCGTCCGCGACCCCGCCCGCGTCACGCCGCCGCCGGGAGACACCGAAGTCCGGCGCCTCGACCTCGCCGACCTGGCGTCGGTACGGGAGTTCGCCGGCGGCTGGTCCGGCGAGCTCGACGTCCTGATCAACAACGCGGGCGTGATGGCCGTGCCGTACGCGCGGACCGCGGACGGCTTCGAGACGCACATGGCCGTCAACCACTTCGGCCCGTTCCTGCTGACGAACCTGCTGCTCCCGCACCTGACCGGCCGGGTCGTCACCGTCTCGTCCGGGCTGGCGCGGACGGGACGGGTCCGTCTCGACGACCTGAACTGGGAGCACCGCCGCTACTCCGCGCTCGGCGCCTACAGCCAGTCCAAGCTGGCGAACCTGCTGTTCACGCAGGAACTCCAGCGGCGGCTGTCCGGAAGCGCGGTCCGGGCCGTCGCCGCGCACCCCGGCGTCGCGCGGACCGGCCTCGACCGGCACTTCGGGGGCGGCCGCTCCCTGCTGATGAAGGCCGTCTACCCGCTGATCGCGCAGAAGAAGGCGGAGTACGGGGCGCTGCCGATCCTGTTCGCCGCGACCGAAGACGTCCCCGGCAACGCCTACGTCGGCCCGGGCGGCCGGAACGGCGAGCGGCCCAGGCTCGAACGGCGTACGGACCACGCCGGCGCGCGGGAGCTGTGGGAGATCTCCACTCGTCTTACATCGTAAGGTCAGCCCCGCACTGGCGCGGCGCGACATCCCGGGTTAACCTACTCGCGAGTAGGTAACGGGATGGAGGGCCACATGGCTGCGCCAAGGAAACGGGACGCGATGGGCTGGGGCCTTTCCGCGCTGACCCGGCTGGCCGGGAGCAAGGTCGTCGACCGCGCGGGGCTGCGCAAGCCCCTCGAGGACCTGGTCACCGCGGGGACCCGCAACGGCTTCCGCGTCGCCGGCGCGGCGACCCGGTCGTTCAAGTCGGTGCAGAAGCTGGGCAAGCCCGCCCGGCTCGCGCCGTCCGCGGACACGGGGCTGTTCGACCTCACGCCGAGTGAGGACCAGCAGCTCATCGTCGAGACGGTGACGGAGTTCGCCGCCGAGCAGCTGCGGCCGGCCGCCGCGGACGCCGACGCCAAGCTCGAGGCGCCCGAGGGCCTGCTGAGCCGGGCCGCCGAGCTGGGCATCAGCCTGGTCGGCATCCCCGAGGAGCTCGGGGGCGTCGGCACCGAACGCTCGGTCGTCACCAACGCGCTCGTCGCGGAAGCGCTCGCGCACGGCGACCTCGGCCTGGCCGTGGCCGTGCTCGCGCCGTCCGCGGTCAGCACCGCGCTGGTCAGCTGGGGCGACGAGCAGCAGCAGGCCGACTACCTGCCCGCGTTCGTCGGCGAGAACGTCCCCGCCGCGGCGCTGGCGCTGCAGGAGCAGAAAGCGCTCTACGACCCGTTCAAGCCCGCGACGAAGGCGCGTCGCACGCCGAAGGGCTACCAGCTCGACGGCGTGAAGTCGCTGGTCCCGCGCGCGGCGCAGGCGGAGCTGTTCATCGTGTCGGCCGACCTCGAAGGCCGCGGCCCCGCGCTGTTCCTCGTCGAGTCGTCCAACGCCGGGGTGACCATCGAGGCCGAGCCGGCGATGGGCCTGCGCGGCGCCGCGACCGGCAAGCTGCACCTGGAGCACGTCAACCTGCCGGCGGGCGCGCTGCTCGGCGGCGGCAAGCTCGACGTCTTCACCGACCTCGTCCGGCTTTCGCGGCTGGGCTGGGCGGCGCTGGCCGCCGGCACCGCGAAAGCCGTCCTCGACTACGTCGTCCCCTACGTCAACGAGCGGGTGGCGTTCGGCGAGCCGATCAGCCACCGGCAGGCCGTGGCGTTCTCGGTCGCCGACATCGCGATCGAGCTGGAGGGCCTACGCCTGGTGACGCTGCGCGCCGCGGCTCGCGCCGAGCAGGGCAAGCCGTACGCGCGGGAGGTCGCGCTGGCCCGGAAGCTGGCCACGGACAAGGGCATGCAGATCGGCAACGCGGGCGTGCAGCTGCTCGGCGGGCACGGCTTCGTCAAGGAGCACCCGGTCGAGCGCTGGTACCGCGACCTGCGGGCCATCGGCGTCATGGAAGGCGCCGTCCTTCTCTAGGCTTTCGCGAAAGGCGTTAACGATGATTAACCTAGAAGCTCCCAAGAAGGCCGGCGCGCTGATCAACCAGGCGTACCAGGCCGCGGCCGAGGTGTTCCGGCCGATCTCGCGCAAATACGACCGCGCAGAGCACACCTACCCGGCCGAGCTGGACATGTTCGCGGCGCTGCTCGACGGCCTGAACTCGTCGGGCGAGGGTGGCGCGGGCGCGGCGGGCGTCCGGCGCTCCGGCGCCGACGACAAGGCGAAGGGCAACCGCAACGGCGCCAACCTGAACGTGGTCCTCGGCACGATCGAGATGTGCTGGGGCGACGTCGGCCTGCTGCTGTCGATGCCCCGCCAGGGCCTCGGCAACGCGGCGATCGGCTCGGTCGCGACCGACGAGCAGCTGGAGCGCTTCTCCGGCATGTGGGCGGCGATGGCGATCACCGAGCCGTCCTTCGGTTCGGACTCGGCGGCGGTCAGCACGACGGCCCGCCTCGATGGTGACCACTACGTCCTCAACGGCGAGAAGATCTTCGTGACGTCGGGCGAGCGCGCGGACGCCGTGGTCGTCTGGGCGACGCTGGACAAGTCCAAGGGCCGCGCGGCGATCAAGTCGTTCGTGGTCGAGAAGGGCACCCCGGGCTTCGAGGTGGTGCGCGTCGAGCACAAACTCGGCATCCGCGCTTCCGACACGGCTGTGCTGCGCTTCGAAAACTGCCGCGTGCCGGCGGAGAACCTGCTGGGCTCGCCGGAAATCGACACGGCCAAGGGGTTCGCGGGCGTCATGCAGACGTTCGACAACACGCGCCCCCTGGTGGCGGCGATGGCGATCGGCGTGGCACGGGCGGCGCTGGAGGAGACGCGTCGCATCCTCACCGAAGCCGGCGTTTCGATCGACTACGACCGCCCAGCGAACTCGCAGCACGCGGCGGCGGCGGAATTCCTCCGCCTGGAAGCGGATTACGAGTCGGCTTATCTGCTGACGCTGGAATCCGCGTGGATGGCGGACAACCGCAAGCCGAACTCACTGCAGGCTTCGATGGCGAAGGCGAAGGCCGGGCGTTCGGTGGTGGAGATCGCGCTCAAGTGCGTCGAGCTGACCGGCGCTTACGGCGAAGAGTCTTTGCTCGAAAAGTGGGCTCGTGACGCCAAAATCCTCGACATCTTCGAGGGGACGCAGCAGATTCAGCAGTTGATCGTCGCGAGGCGGATCCTCGGGAAGTCCTCCGCCGAACTGAAGTAGGCCATCCACTGTCGGCCTCCGGTACCCTCGGGTGCCGGAGGCCGATCGTGACCGAACACATCGAGACCACGCTCCTCGCCGGTGCCGTCGTGCACGGGGCGGGTGATGCCAGCCCGATCAAGACACCGCAGGAATGGGACGCCGAAGGCTGGGACGCCGATCGGCAGGGGCCCAAAACCCTTGACGAAGCCCGGACCGCGCTCGCTGAACGGATCGCGGATCCCCACGCGCCCGACACCGAAGCGGAGTCGGGGGCCTACGACGACGTGCCGGAGGGCTGAGCCGTGTACGTTCCCTGGCTCGTCGATGCCGCTCGCAGCACCGGGTATCCCGTCGTCGAAGTGCCCGGGTGGCAGACCCGGGGGCACGGCGGCATGCGCGTCGTCGAAGGCGTCGTCGGGCACCACACCGCCACCGCCGATTCCGCGCCCGGGGACTACCCCTCGCTCGACATCGTCACCAACGGGCGCGCCGATCTCGCCGGGCCGTTGTGCAACCTCGGGCTCGGGCGCAGCGGGACGATCTACGTCGTCGCCGCCGGGTGTGCCTACCACGCCGGTGCGTCGCGGTGGCTCGGGTTCCTCGACGTCAACGACGAATTTCTCGGCATCGAAGCGGAATCCGCGGGGGCCGGGGGCTGGACGGAGGCGCAGCGGGACGCCTACCCGAAACTCGTCGCCGCGCTGTTGCGGTACATGTCGCGCGGGGTCGAGCGGTACGCCGGGCACAAGGACGTCTGCCTGCCGGTCGGCCGCAAAATCGACCCCGTCGGCATCGACACCGCGTGGCTGCGCGAGCGCGCCGCCAACCCCAGCGGCGCCGGGCCGCTCGGTGCGGACGTCGAAATCCTCGAACGCATCACCGTCACCCCGCCCGACAACGGCGAGCACACCGTGCGCGTCTTCCTGTCCGGCAGTGTGGGCGCGGCGATCGTCGTCCGGCCGCGGCTGAGCGGCGACGGCACCGCGAAACCCTTGTGGGTGCCCGACATCTTCGCGTGGGGCTCCGACCGGACGGGCATCGGCTTCAACCCGCGGCAGCTGCCGGGGTACGACCCGAGGCTGACGACACACCGGCGTTACCGCGTGCCCGGCGCGGTGTGGGCGGACGTCCGCTACAGCGCCGCCGAGCCGTTCGAGATCGACCTAGTCGGCTGACGGCGCGGCCTGGTCGTCGAGGAATTCGTCCAGGTAGCGCCACGTCGTGCCGCGGGCCTTGCGGCCGGTCAGGACGCCGAGGTGGCCGCCCGGTGCGGTCTTGAAGCGGACTTCCGGGGCGTGGTCGAGCAGTTCCACCACCCGCTCCACCGACGGCCGGGGTGCGATCGTGTCGTTCTCGCCCGCCACCACCAGGGTCGGCACGCGCACCGACGACAGCGAAATGATGCGCCCGTTCAGGTCCACCTTGCCCTCGGCCAGGTCGTTCGTGCGGAACAGCCGGTGGTACAGCTGGCCGAACGTGCGCCCCGGGTAGGCGTACATGTTGCTCATGAAGTGGTCGACCGCCTCGATCTGCGCGAGGTAGTCGCGGTCGTCGAGGTTCTTCAGGATCGCGATCGGCTTCGTGATCTCCTTGCTGATGCCCGTCGCGCGGAACACGCGGCTGACCAAATAGGACGGTGCGCCGCCGAACGCGCGGTAGATCGGGGTCAGCAGGTGGCCGTTCGTCAGGTCGACCAGCGGGCGGAACGGTGCCACGATCGGGATCGCCGTGAAGTCGACCGGCGAACCGATCGCCGTGATCGACGCGATCGGGAGGTCCGGCTGGTCCGCGTTCACCAGCAGCGAGAAGATCCCGCCGAGCGACCACGACACCAGGTGCACGGCCTGGCCGCCCGCGTCCTCGCTCACCTTCCGGATCGCGCGCGGCAGGACCTCGTCGATCCAGTGCTCGATGCCCAGGCGCCGGTCCGAAAACGCGACCATCCCGTAGTCGACGAGGTAGGCGTTGCGGCCGCCCTCGACCAAGTGCTCGATGAGGCTGCAGCCGCGGCGCAGGTCGAAGCAGATCGCCGGCGCGGCCAGCGGCGGCACCAGCAGGACCGGCGGCCCGGACACCGGGCGGCTGCTGTGCGTCATCCGGTACACCGAGCGGTTGGGACCCTGGTCGATCAGCACCCGCGGCATCGGGCGCAGGTCGGCGACCCCGCCGTGCAGCACCTTGCCGACGACGTTCGACGCCGCCGCGGCCAGTCGTGCGGGCGGTGAAACCATTTTCTCGAGCCTCCTGCGACGTCCCCGGGCACTTCCGGCCAATCTTGCCCGGTCAGGCCGGTGGACTCAACACCGCCCACGTCCAAATCGGACGGTCGCTAGGCCGTCCGAGTTACTCCGTACCGGCCCCGGGCGCGCTCTCGGCGGCGCGCGCCTCGTAGTCCGCGCGAGCCGGGGAATGGGCCGCTGAAGCCAAAAGCTGGTCCGCTTTCAACGCACGCGCCAGCGCTTCACCGGCCCGCCGCGGCAGCAGCCGGGTGAGCTTGCCCATACTGCCCACCGAGCGGGGCACGAAGACCTCGAACCGCGGCTTGCGCAGCGTGGCGACGATGGCGTCGGCCACGTCTTCCGGGCGCGACGACTTGAAGAACTTCGCTTCGCCGAGGCCGCTCGCGAGCTCGGTCCGGACGATCGCGGGCATCACGCACGAGATGTGCACGCCGGATCCGTGCAGCTCCAGGTGCACCGACTCGGACAACCCGACGACGGCGTGCTTGGTCGCGCAGTACGTCGCCGCGCCCGGAAAACCCGCTTTGCCGGCGAAGGAAGCGACGTTGACGATGTGCCCGGACCGCCTCGGTCGCATCCGCTTCACCGCTTCGCGGGTGCCGTGGATGACGGCGTGCAGGTTGATCTCCAGCTGACGCCGGGTCGTCGCGTCGCTCTCTTCCTCCAGGCGAGCGAGCGGCATGATGCCGGCGTTGTTGATCAGCACGTCGATGCGGCCGTGGCGGCGTTCGACCTCGTCGAGGAACTCGGTGAACCCGCGGATGTCGGTGACGTCGAGCGGGAGCGCCTCGGCGTCCAGCTCGCCGGCGGTCTTCTCGGCCCGGACCTGGTCCAGGTCGCCGATCACCACCTTCGCCCCCAGCCGGGCCAGCGCCGACGCGGTCGCCGCGCCGATCCCCTGCCCGCCGCCGGTGATGACGACGACCTTGCCCGCGAGCTCTTCGGCCATGGCGACTCCTTCGTCTGTTGGCACTGCGTCAACAGTGTCACCCCTGACTCGCGATCGCGCTACCCCACGCGTTGCTCGAGCACCTGACCGACCCAGTCGTCGACGTGGAACCGCACGGTCGGCTTGAAGCCCTGGCTCTCGTAGTACCGCTGCAGGTCGCCGTCGCCACCGGCCCAGCAGTCGACGCGCACGAGGTCGATGCGGCGCCGTCGTGCCTCGTCGAGCGCGTACTCGATCAGCCGCGCGCCGACGCGCTGCCCGGTGAAGCGCCGGGACGTGATCAGCAGCCGGACGTACAGTTCACGCTCGTCAACCGGCGGCACGTGCGGGTCGTGCTCTTCGGAAACGATCAGTGCGCCGGCGGGCTCGCCGCCGACCATCGCGATGCGCAGCCCGGGGTCGGCGGCCATGCCGGTGACGCGTTCGACGCGCTTCGGGACCCCGCTCCACGGCTCGGTGCCCCACTGCTTCGAACTGCCGCGCGCGACCAGCCATTCGACGGCCTCGTCGAAGAAGCCCAGCAGGGTGTCGACGTCCCCAGAGTCACCCGATCGGATGACGGTGTTGTCCATGCCCCTGTTTACCGCACGGCGGGTACGCGCGGGCCGACTTCGGCGATCCACACCGCGTTAAGCCGGTGGCTCGATTCGTGTCATCCGAGCTTCAAAGAGCGCTGATTGACTTTCTCCGTTCCCCACCTCTCCCGCGACGAGGACGAATTGACTCAGTCAGTGCCCCCGGGCGATCCGTTGGCCGCGTTCACCGTCGAACTCGAAGAAATCCGGGCAAAGGCCGCAAGCGCGCAGGAAGCGCTCCGATCCGCCACCGCCAGCGTGCAGTCGCCGGACGGCGCGGTCTCGGTGACCGTCGGTCCCAGCGGCGTGCTGCAGGACCTCCGGTTCGGCCCGCGTGCCTACGAACGGCCCCCGCAAGCCCTGTCCGGTCTGGTGCTGCAGCTGATCGGCAAGGCGCAGCAGAAGGTTTCGGCGCAGGTCGCCGACGCGTTCGGCGACATGGTGGGCGAGAACTCGGCCGCGCGCGAACTGCTGGACGAATTCCTGCCCGCCCCCGAACCGGACGAGGGGACGCCCCCGGACAAGAGCGACGTGTTCATGCCGGAGCAGGAAGCGGAGGACCGCACGCCGCGGCCCCCGCACCGCCCGGCGCCGAACCCGCCGCCACCGCCGCAAGGTCCGCCGCAGCAAGGTCCGCCACGGCGTCGTCCCCGGCCCGCGCCGGACGAGGACGACGGCGAAAGCAACCCCTGGTAGTACGGAGGAGAACCGGTGGTTACCGGAGAAGGATTCTCGGTCGACCCGGCCGAGCTGCAGAAGTTCAGTCAGTTCCTGTCCGGCACCACGCAGCCGGCGGTGCAGGACGCCGCGAACCGGATGCAGGCCGCCAACGGGTTCGACAACGCCGCGTTCGGCATCCTGCTCGCCCAGATCCTCGCGGTGCCTTCGCGCGTCACGATGGCCGTCATCACCGGGGAGATCGGCAAACTCGTCGGGGACATCGGCAAGTCCGCCGAGGACGTGAAGAAGGCCGCGGAGACGTACTCGACCCACGACTCGAACACGGCGCAGGGTTTGAGCACCTTCGAAACGGAGCTGGGCAAGTGACCGTCCCCATCACGTCCGCGAACTCGACCACGGGCGCCGGCGTCTTCGACAGCTGGAAGCAGGTCGGCGACTCGATCGGCAAGGTCCAGACCGAGCACGGCGGCGACCTCGCGGCCGTCAGCGTGGAACTGGGCATCAACGTCATCAGCGCCGTGCTCGACACCGTCGCCTTCGCCATGGACCCGCTCGCGAAGCTGATCGCGGCGGGCCTGGGCTGGCTGATCGAGCACGTCTCGTTCCTGAAGTGGCCGCTGGACCAGGTCGCGGGCAACCCTTCGGAAGTCACGAAGCTCGCCAACGAGCTGCACAAGATCGGCGAGGGCCTGCGCAACACCGGCACCGAGCTGGACGAGACCCTCAAGTCGACGATCACCCAGTGGCAGGGCAAGGGTTACGACAGCTTCCTCAAGTCGATCAACGACCGAAAGGGCTGGATCGACGCCAACGCCAAGGCGGCCGACGTCGCGGGCTACATGGTCGAGACCACCGGCGCGCTGATCGGCGCGGTCCGCTCGCTGCTGCGCGACATCATCACGACGATCCTCGGCGACATCATCTCCACGATGCTGATCGCGCTCGCACTCGCCATCCCGACGTTCGGCGCGTCGATCGCCGTCGGCGTGACCAAGTGCGTCGCGACGGTCTCGGTGCAGGTGGCGGCGATGATGGCGAAGCTCGCCAAGGTCGTCGCCTACGCCGGCCGCACGCTGGCGCGGCTCACCGGGCTGTCGAAGCTGGTCAAGGGGAAGCCGGGCTCCTCATCGAGCGCGGGCCACGAACTGACGCCGATGCCGCCGCCGGGCACCGCGATCACCCACGACCGTCCTGGCGGTGGCGCCACCCCGAGCACGCGGCCCCCGGGCGACGGCACGACCCCGAACTTCTCGCGGCCGCTGCCCCCACCGGGCACGGCGGTCACCCACGACAGTCCCGGCGGTGGCGCCACGCCGAGCACGCGGCCGCCCGGCGACGGCACCACGCCCAACTTCTCGCGGCCGCTGCCGAAGCCGCCGGAGCCGCCCAAGCCGACGCCGCCGAAGTCGCACCTGAGCGACCACGACATCTCGACCATCAAGAAGCACGAGGACTGGCTGAAGACCAAGTTCGGCGACAGCTACAAGAAGATGAAGTTCGTCGACGACTGGCTGAAGGCCAAGGCCCCGGACTACTACCCGATGCTGAAGGCGCTTTCCGACGCGAAGTCCTCGAAGAACTTCGTGGGCTGGGCGGGCAAGGACATCGTCCAGGTCGACCGCGGCCTGACCGACATCCAGATGCAGGCCGAAGCCGCGTGGGCCGAAGAGGACAAGAAGCAGCAGCAACAACAGCCGCAGTAGCGAAGAGGGGCGCCTCCCGCAGGAGGTGCCCCTCTTGCGACGTCAGGCGACCCCGAGGTGGCGCGAGATCAGCATCTTCTGGACCTCGCTCGTCCCCTCGCCGATCTCCAGGATCTTGGCGTCGCGGTAGAACCGGCTCACCGGGAATTCGTTCATGAACCCGTAGCCGCCGAAGATCTGCGTCGCGTCACGGGCGTTGTCCATCGCCGCGTTCGACGCGACCAGCTTCGCGATCGACGCTTCCTTCTTGAACGGCTCGCCCCGCAGCATCTTCGACGCCGCCTGGTAGTACGCCAGGCGGGCCGTGTGCGTGCGGACCTCCATGTCGGCGACCTTGAACTGGATCGCCTGGTACTCCCCGATCCGCTTGCCGAACGCCACGCGGTCCTTCACGTACTTCAGGCACTCGTCGACGCAGCCCTGCGCCAGCCCCACCGACAGCGCGGCGATCGCGACCCGGCCCTCGTCCAAAATAGACAGGAACTGCGCGTACCCGCGGCCCCGCGTGCCGACCAGGTTCTCGACCGGCACCCGGACGTCCGAAAAGGACAGCTCGTGCGTGTCCGAGCAGTTCCAGCCGACCTTCGAGTACTTCGGCGCGACCGCAAAGCCGGGCGTGCCCGACGGGACGATGATCGCCGAGATCTCCTTGCGGCCGTTCTCCATCACGTCCGTCACCGCCGTGACCGTGACCAGCCGCGTGATGTCCGTGCCCGAGTTCGTGATGAACGCCTTGCTGCCGTTGATGACCCACTCGTCACCGTCCATCGTGGCGCGGGTGCGGGTCGCGCCCGCGTCCGAGCCGCCGCCCGGCTCGGTCAGGCCGAACCCGCCCAGCGCCGTGCCGGCGCAGAGGTCGGGGAGCCACTTCTCCTTCTGCTCCTGCGTCCCGAACCGGAAGATCGGCATCGCGCCCAGCGACACCCCGGCCTCCAGGGTGATCGCGACCGACGAATCGACCCGGGCCAGTTCCTCCAACGCCAGGCACAGCGCGAAGTAGTCCCCGCCCATGCCGCCGAACTCCTCGGGGAACGGGAGGCCGAACAGGCCCATCTCGGCCATCTTCGCGACGATCTCGTACGGGAATTCTTCCTTCTCGTACAGCTCGCCGATCACCGGCGCGACCTCGGCGTGCGCGAAGTCCTCGACGGTCTTGCGGAGGGCCTCGTACTCCTCGTCCAGGCGGAAGTCGATCACTGCTGCTCCTCTTGGGGCACTACTACGGCAAGGGTTTCGTCCAGCGCGACCTGTTGGCCCGCTCGGACGGGGAGTTCGCTGACCACGCCGTCGACCGGTGCGGTGACGGTGTGCTCCATCTTCATGGCTTCGACGACCAGCAACGGGGTCCCGGCCCGCACGACGTCACCCGCGGCGACCTTGACGACGAGCACCGTGCCCGGCATCGGGCTGGTGACCGGGCCCGATCCGGCCGCTTCGCCGCGCGACGACAGCACGAACTCCTGCTCCCCGAAGGGAAAGCTCAGGCCGTCACGGGCGAGCCAGACCGTCCGGTCGGGCGCGCAGGCGTGGCGGTAGCGGTGGAACCCGCCGGCGTGCCGGATCTCCAGGACGTCGCCGTCGCGCCGGGCCGAGACCTCGACCGGCTCGGCGTCGTCGACGAAGACCGTCGCGGCGGACGGCATGCCCTGCACCCGGACCACCGCGCGGGCAGTACCGGATTTGAGCCGGAACGTCACCCCGCCCGAGCCGCCCATCCGCCAGCCGTCCGGCACGTCCCACGGGTCCACAATGGACCCCGATGGCTGCAGTTCCAGGAATCGGTCCAGCGCGGCCGCGACGAAGAATTCCGCGGGGACGTTCGAGGAGACTAGTTCGGCCAGCCGCCGGTCGACCAGCTCGGTGTCGAGCCGGCCGGCGCGGACGTCGGCGTCCGCCAGCAGCCCGCGCAGGAACGCCGTGTTCGTGCCGACGCCCAACAGGGCCGTGTCCGCCAGCGCCAGGTCGAGCCGGTGCAGCGCCGCCGCGCGGTCCGGGCCCCACGCGATGACCTTGGCCAGCATCGGGTCGTAGTTCGAGCCGATCACCGCGCCGCGCGTCATCCACGAGTCGACGCGGACGCCGTCACCCGCCGGTTCGTGCACCGCCAGCACCGTCCCGCCGGTCGGGATGAACCCGCGCGCCGGGTCCTCGGCGTACACCCGCGCTTCGACGGCGTGTCCATTGAGGACGACGTCCTCCTGCGCTACGGTCAGGTGTTCCCCCGCCGCGACCCGGACCTGCCACTCGACCAGATCGAGGCCGGTGACCAGCTCGGTGACCGGGTGCTCCACCTGCAGCCGGGTGTTCATCTCCATGAAGAAGAACTCGTCCGGGTTGTGCGCCGACATGATGAACTCGACCGTGCCGGCCCCGACGTACCCGACCGAACGCGCGGCTTCGGCGGCCGCCGAGCCCATCTTTTCGCGCGTCTCGGGATCCAGCAGCACCGACGGCGCTTCCTCGATGATCTTCTGGTGCCGCCGCTGCAGGCTGCACTCGCGCTCGCCGAGGTGGATGACGTTTCCGTGCCGGTCGGCCATGACCTGGATCTCGATGTGCCGCGGCGTGGTGACGAACCGCTCCATCAGCAGCGTGTCGTCGCCGAAGGATCCCTTGGCCTCACGCCGCGCGGACTCGATCGCCGCGTCCAGCTCCTCCGGTCCGCGCACGAGCCGCATGCCCTTGCCGCCACCCCCGGCGGACGGCTTGAGCAGCAGCGGGTAGCCCACCTTCGCCGCGGCTTCCGCGAACCCGCCGTCGGGGATGTCCACGTCGGACGCGCCGGGCACGACCGGGACCCCGGCCTTCGACACCGTCGCCTTGGCGCGGATCTTGTCGCCCATGGCGTCGATCGCCTCGACCGGCGGCCCGATGAACACGAGACCGGCCGCCTCGCAGGCGCGCGCGAACTCGGCGTTCTCCGCCAGGAAGCCGTACCCCGGGTGCACGGCCTGCGCGCCCGACGACACGGCCGCGTCCACGATGGCCGGAATGGAGAGGTAGCTCTTCGAGGCCTCGGCGGGCCCGATCCGGACCGCGGTGTGCGCCTCGCGGACGTGCCGGGCCTCGGCGTCCGCGTCGCTGTACACCGCGACCGCGCGGATGCCGAGGTCCCGCAGCGTGCGGATGACCCGGACGGCGATCTCGCCGCGGTTGGCGACCAACACTGAGTCGAACATCATCACATCCGGAAGACGCCGTAGTTGACATCGGAAAGGGGCGCGTTGGCCGCCGTCGAGAGCGCGAGCCCGAGCACCGTGCGGGTGTCCGCCGGGTCGATGACGCCGTCGTCCCACAGCCGCGCGGTGGAGTAGTACGGGCTGCCCTGCGCCTCGTACTGCTCGCGGATCGGGTCCTTGAACGCTTCTTCGTCCTCGGCGGACCACTCGCCGCCGCGGGCCTCGATCGAGTCGCGGCGGACGGTCGAGAGCACCGACGCCGCCTGCTCGCCGCCCATCACCGAGATCCGCGCGTTCGGCCACATCCAGAGGAACCGCGGCGAGTACGCCCGGCCGCACATCGAGTAGTTGCCGGCACCGAACGAGCCGCCGATAACGACCGTTAACTTCGGCACGCGCGCGCAGGCCACAGCGGTGACCATCTTCGCGCCGTGCTTGGCGATGCCGCCGGCCTCATATGCGCGCCCGACCATGAAGCCGGTGATGTTCTGCAGGAACAGCAGCGGGATCGAGCGCTTGTCGCACAGCTCGATGAAGTGCGCGCCCTTCATGGCCGACTCCGCGAACAGCACGCCGTTGTTCGCGACGATGCCCACGGGGTGGCCGTGGATCCGGGCGAACCCGGTGACCAGCGTCGAGCCGTACTCCTTCTTGAACTCGCCGAACCGGCTGCCGTCGACGATCCGCGCGATCACCTCCCTTACGTCGTAAGGGGTGCGCGGGTCGGTCGGGACCACGCCGTACAGCTCCGCGGGATCGACGGCCGGAGCTTCGGTCGGGAGCACGTCCCACGGCCGCGGCGTGCGCGGACCGAGCGTGGACACGATGGACCGGACGATCCGCAGCGCGTGCGCGTCGTCGTCGGCCAGGTGGTCGGTGACGCCGGACTGGCGCGAGTGGACGTCGCCGCCGCCGAGCTCCTCCGCCGTGACGACCTCGCCGGTCGCAGCCTTCACCAGCGGCGGGCCGCCGAGGAAGATCGTGCCCTGGTTCCGGACGATCACGGCCTCGTCGCTCATCGCCGGCACGTACGCGCCGCCCGCCGTGCACGAGCCGAGCACCGCGGCGATCTGCGGGATGCCGCGCGCGGACATCGTCGCCTGGTTGTAGAAGATCCGGCCGAAGTGTTCACGATCCGGGAAGACGTCGTCCTGCTTGGGCAGGAACGCGCCGCCGGAGTCCACCAGGTAGACGCACGGCAGGTTGTTGTGGAGCGCGACCTCCTGGGCGCGGAGGTGCTTCTTCACCGTCATCGGGTAGTACGTGCCGCCCTTGACGGTGGCGTCGTTGGCGACGACCACGCACTCGCGCCCCGAGACGCGCCCGACCCCGGTGATGATCCCGGCGGACGGCGCTTCGTCGTCGTACAGTCCGTTCGCGGCCAGCGGCGACAGCTCGAGGAACGGCGATCCCGGATCCAGCAGCGTGTCGACGCGGTCGCGCGGGAGCAGCTTGCCGCGCTCGACGTGCCGCGTGCGCGCCTTCTCCGGCCCGCCCAGCCGGGCGCTTCCCAAACGTTTGCGGAGGTCCTCGACCAGCTCCGCGTGCGACGTCGCGTTGCGGGCGTAGGCCTCGCTGTCCGGGGCAGCAGACGTCCCCAGTACCGGCGTGTCCATGGGCTCCCTCGAAGTTAGCAGGCGTTAACCTACGCCCCGATGTTAGCGACCGCTAACGTGGGTGTCCAGTCGCCGGAATGCCGTGAAGGCCACCTCGAGGGAGTTGCGCTTCCTCGAGGTGGCCTTCACGAACTCGCGGGGAGGATCAGCCGATCGCGGCGCGCAGCGGCGTGTAGTAGCCGCCGGACTGTCCCGCCACGGTCGGGTGGTAGGACTCGATCACCGGCCAGGTCAGGCTGTGCAGGTAGTCGTCGGCCGACGAGCAGATGTTGTGCCCGACGAACGACGACCGGACGTCGACGAACGTCGCGCCCGCCGAAGCCGCCCGCGACTGGATCACCGACGCCAGGGTGTCGGCGCCCGAGTTGATCGCCGCGCGCTTGGTGTCGCTCAGGCCGACCCAGCAGGAGCCGGGCACGGTGTAGAAGCGCGGGTAGGACAGGACGACGAGCTTGGCGCCCGGCGCCTTCGCCTTGATCGCGTTGTAGGTGTTGGTCAGCAACGGCGGCAGCGTGTTGTTGACGTAGGTCTTCGCCGTGTTGACGCGGTTCGTGCAGTCCGAGTCGCTGCCGAGCGTGCAGGTCTGGATCACGTCGCTGAAGCCGGCGTCGTTGCCGCCAACGGTGACGGTGACCAGGGTCGCGTTGGACGGGATGGAGTTCGCCTGGCTGATCACGTCACCCGTGCGGGCGCCGGAGCAGGCCAGGAACGTGAACGAGGTGCCGCTGTGGGCGTTGGCCCACAACTGCGGGTACGCCTTCGAGCTGCGGTAACAGCTCCCGGAACTGCCGTAGCTGCCGGCTCCGACTCCCGAGGAGTAGGAGTCGCCGACCGCGGCGTAGACGGTCCCGGCGGCTTGGGCGAGGCCCGTCACGCCGAGAGAAGCAAGGACGACGGCCCCCAGGGCCGTGCTCAACCGGAGAAGGGATCGCCGTAACTTGCGGGTGGGAACAGCCATGGGTCACTCCTTTGTGACAGGGCCAGCCCGAATAGGACAGCAGGTGGACGGCCCACAAGGAACCCCTAGTTACCCGTAGGTAACCCACTCGGCTCACGCCGGAAGGAGGGAACGGGTGTTAGCGGTCGCTAACCTCGCGCTCTAATATGGCCGGATGCCGGCCAACTCCACGCCGCTCGTGAACGGCGAGAAGGCGAACAGACGCGAACAGATCATGTCCGCGGCCGCCGAGCTGTTCGCCCACCACGGGTTCCACGGCGTCGGCATCGACGACATCGGAGCCGCCGTCGGCATCTCCGGCCCGGCGCTCTACCGGCACTTCCGCAGCAAGGACGCGATCCTCGGCGAGATGCTGAACTCGATCAGCCGCTACCTGCTCGACGGCGGCACGAGGTGGGCGAGCAGGCCCGGCCCGCCGGACGACATCCTGGCCGGGCTCGTGGCGTTCCACGTCGGCTTCGCGCTCTCGCACCCGGCGCTGATCACCGTCCAGGAGCGCAACCTCGCGAACCTCACCGACGCCGACCGCAAGCAGGTGCGCGCGCTGCAGCGCCAGTACGTCGAGGTGTGGGTCAGCGCGATCCGCGAAGCCATGCCGGGCTTGGGAGAACGGCAGGCGCGGTCGGCGGCACACGCCGTGTTCGGTTTGATCAACTCGACCCCGTACAACCGCCATCTCGGTGACGGTGAACTCGCCGAACTGCTCTCCCGGCTCGCGCTGGGTGCGCTCCGCGCGGTGGGATGACCGTCCCGGATCAAGGTATCCCCACAACCGGCGCGGCTGGTGTTTGATGGGGCACGTGGAAGCGGACTGGAACGAGCAAAAGCTCGTCGAGAAGGCTCAGCGCGCACTGACCGCGCTGAGCCTCGGTGACGACGCGGAAGCCCTCGTCGAGGTCGCCCCGACGGCCGCCGCGCCGCAGGCCCGCGCGGACGAGACCAAGGCGCTGATGCTGCTGCTGTTCGGCGAGTGCAGCACGATGGTCGCCACCCTCGGCGACGGCGGCAGCGCCCCGGTCAAGGTCCAGGTCTTCGACGAGGACGGCGAAGAGGTCTCGATCGACCAGGCCGACCCGCCGGTCCGGACCGCGGTGCGCACGCTGCTCGCGGAGGTGCACGGCAACACGGAGGCGGCGCAGGAGCAGGTGGAGATCGCGCTGGCCAACGCGGCGCCGGACGAGGTCGACAGCCTGGTGCTGCAGGCACTGCGCTGGACGATCCGGCTGTCGGTGGAGTGCCTGGACCGCGACCTGCCGGTCGCCCCCTGGATCTCGGAAGCGGTCTCGGACTAGGGGTTCTTCAGCCCGTCGACGATCACCGCGACGAGCCGGTGCGCCCGCTCGTGCCATTCCGCACCCGGGATCCGCGACAGCGCGCCGAGCAGCAGGATGACGTCGGCCGCGTCGACGCCGGCACGGATCTCGCCGGCGGCCTGCCCCCGTTCGAGCAGGGTGCCGAGCGCTTCGTCGAGCCGGTGGTGCTGGCTGGAGTAGATCTCCTGCCAGGCCGGTACTTCGATCGCCGCCATCACCCCGCGCTTGACCCGCGCGTAGTCGACCAGCCGGTCCAGCCACTGGGACAGCGCGCAGAGCGGGGTGTGCTCCGCGAGGAGCGGCGTGACGGTGCCGACGAGCTGGTCCAGCTCGGCCCGGTACACCTCCGCCAGCAGGTGCTCACGGGTCGGGAAGTGGCGGTAGAGGGTGCCCTGCCCGACGCCCGCGGCCTTGGCGACCCGGTGCAGCTTCAGCTCGCTGACCGCACCGTTGGACTCGCTGAGCTCCGCCCGCGCGGCTTCGACGATCCGGTCGCGGTTCGCGACGGCGTCCGATCGGGTCACCACGACAGCCCCTTGCGTCGACGAAGTGGACAAGTGTCCGGTACGGTGGGAGCCAACCGGACAAGTGTCAGTTTAGCGGGAGGTGTCATGGCGAACGGACCGGACAAGGTCGTCGCGATCACGGGCGCGAGCAGCGGGATCGGCGAGGCGACCGCCCTGGAACTGGCCGGTCGCGGCGCCGCGGTCGTGCTCGGCGCGCGGCGCACGGACCGGCTCGAGGTGCTGGCGGAGAAGATCCGCGACGAAGGCGGCCGCGCGGAGGTGGTGGCGGTCGACGTCACCCGCCGCGCCGATGTCGAGCGGCTGGTGACCCACGCGGTCGAGCGCTTCGGCCGGCTCGACGTCCTGGTGGGCAACGCCGGCGTCGCCCGGATCGCGCCGGTGGGCGACCTCGACGTCGACGCCTGGGACGCGATGATCGACGTCAACCTCCGCGGTGTCCTGCACGGCATCGCCGCCGCGCTGCCGGTGTTCCGCGCGCAGGGCCGCGGGCACTTCGTCACCACGGTGTCGACGTCGGGTCTCAAGATCGTGCCTGCGCAGGCGGTCTACGCGGGGACGAAGAACGCCGTCCGCACGCTGCTGGAGGCGCTGCGGCAGGAGTCCACCGACGGCGTCCTGCGCACGACGTCGATCTCCCCCGGGTTCGTGCGCACCGAGCTGGTCGACCACGTCGAGGACCCCGCCCAGCGGGAGCAGGCCCAGCACGCGATGGCGGCGCTCGGCATCGCGCCCGAAGCCGTGGCGCGCGCGATCGCGTTCGCCGTCGAGCAGCCCGACGACGTCGAGATCGGCGAGCTCACCATCCGGCCCACCCGGCAGGGCTGAGTCAGGGGCGCAGCGAGCGGACGATCGGCGCGAGGTAGAGCTCGGCGAGCCGGCGGCGCTGAACGTCGTCGTCGACCGGCAGCACGGTGTCCGGGGTCAGCACCAGCGACACCACGATGCGGATCAGCAGCTCGGCCATCCCGTCGATGTCCTCGGCGGGCAGGCTGAGCCGCCCGGCGGCGATCTCCGCGTGGAAGTGCGCCGCGATCCGGGCGCGCGCGGCCGCGAACAGGCCGCCGGCCTGGACCGTCAGGTGCGGCAGGATCAGCTCCGGCTCCGTGCGCAGCAGGCGGGTGAGCAGCCGGTGGCCGCGCAGGTACCCCAGGGAGAAGCTCAACCCCTCGATGAGCTTCTCCTCCGGGGTGGCCTGCGCCTCGACGACGGCGTCGACCTTCGTCAAGAACCGCTTCATCTCCCGCAGGATCAGCGCGCCCAGCAGCTGGTCCTTCTTCGGGAAGTACCGGTAGATGGTCACGCGCGACAGGCCGACGCGGCGCGCGACGTCGTCGACGGTGAACCGGCGCAGCCCGAAGTCCTCGGCCTGGGTGAGCGCCGCGCCCATGATCCGTTCGGAGGTCTCGTCGCCGGGCAGTTCGGCTTCGAGCGCGTGCTTCAGGAGGTCGCGCATGCGCTGACTTTACATCTTGACGGAGATTGTTTCATGCGTTCTAGTGTTCAACGACACAGGGAGGCAGCATGGGTGATCGCGAAGCCACCGCCGAACGACTGCTCCGCTCGAGCGCCCGGCTCTCCTACGACCCGGACGTCGACGTCCACTGGGACGCGTCGCTGAACGAAGACCAGTTCTTCATCCCCGAGAAGCTCGTTTCGCTGTACGGCACGCCGGTCTGGGACACGCTGAGCCGCGCGCAGCGGATCGAGCTGTCGCGCCAGGAGCTCGTGAACACCGTCAGCGTCGGGATCTGGTTCGAGCTGATCCTCATGCAGATGCTGCTGCGCGCGTCCTACGACCAGGACCCGACGACCCGGCACGTGCACTACGCGCTGACCGAGGTCGCCGACGAATGCCGGCACTCCACGATGTTCGCGCGGCTGATCGAGCACGTCGACGGGCGGCCGTACCGCAACAACCGCTGGCTGCAGCGGTCCGCGCAGGCGCTGCCGTCGATCCTGCACGGGCCGGCGATGTGGGTGGCGACGCTGATCGGGGAAGAGATCTTCGACGCGCTGCAGCGCGAACACCTCGACGACGAGTCGGTGCAGCCGGTGGTGCGCGCGGTGATGCGGATCCACGTGACGGAGGAGGCCCGCCACGTCCGGTACGCGCGGGACGACCTGGTCCGCTCGCTGGCCGGCGCGCCGTGGTGGCGCAAGGAGTTCGCCAGGGTGGTGGTCGCGGTCGGCGCGCTGCTGATGTCCCGGCTGCTGTCGCGCCCGCGGCAGTACCTGCGCGCGGGCATCGACCCCGGCGTCGCGGTGGCCGCCGCGCGGGCGAGCACGCACCGGCGGGAGACACTGGCCTTCGGAGCCCGCAAGCTCGTCCGGTTCCTGAAGGAGAACGACCTGATCGGCGGCCCGAGCGCGGTGCTGTGGCGCCGCGCCGGGATGCTCTAGACGAAGGGAACGGCATGGCGTTCAAGGATCTGCTCGCCGCCGGCACCGGCCGGCTCGCCGACCGCATCGCCACCGCGGGCGACGAAGCGGGCGACCGCGCGGACGACGTCGCCTGGCGGGTCGCGAAACTGTCCGACCGCGCCGCGGAACGGCTCGGCGACTACGCGGCCCAGACGTCCCGGCGGCTCGCGAACACGTTGGTGCGCCTGGGAGAACGCGTGACTAACCCAGAAGCGCCTTCACCAGTGACGCGATCTGACCGGACTCGATGAGGAACGAGTCGTGGCCGTACGGTGAGGAAACCACCGACGGCTCCGCGGTTCCCGGGATCCCGGCGGCGATTTCCGCCGTCTGGTACAGCGGGTAGAGCCGGTCGCTGTCCACCCCGCCGATCACCGCGCGGGCGGTCACCCGGCCCAGCGCGGCCGCGACCCCGCCGCGGTCGCGGCCGACGTCGTGGGTGTTCATCGACTCCGTCAGCACCAGGTAGCTGTTCGCGTCGAACCGGCGCACCAGCTTGGCGGCGTGGTGGTCCAAATAGGACTCGACGGCGAACCGCCCGCCGCGCAACGGATCCTCGTCGCCCTGGTACGCCCGGTCGAACCGCTGGGCCAGCTCCGGCTCGCTGCGGTAGGTGACGTGCGCGATCCGGCGGGCGATGCCGAGCCCGGCCGCCGGCCCCGAGGGGGCCGAGTAGTAGTCGCCGCCGTGGAAGTGCGGGTCGCTGCGGATCGCGTGCAGCTGCGGGGCCGCCCAGGCGATCTGCTCGGCCGACGCCCGCGCGGTGGAAGCCAGCACCAGCACCGAAGCCACCCGCTCGGGCAGCGAAACCGCCCACTCCAGCGCGCGCATCCCGCCCATGGACCCGCCGGCGACGGCGGCCCAGCGTTCGATGCCGAGGTGGTCGGCCAAAACGGCCTCCGACGCCACCTGGTCCCGGACCGTCACGACCGGGAACCGGCTGCCCCACGGCCGGCCGTCGAGGTCCGACGACGGCCCGGTCGACCCCTGGCAGCCGCCCAGCACGTTCGGGACCACGACGAAGTACTCGTCGGTGTCGAACGCCTTCCCCGGCCCGATCAGCGCGTCCCACCAGCCCGCGTTCGGGTGCCCCGGCTCGAGCGGCCCGGCCGCGTGGCTGTCGCCGGTCAGCGCGTGCTCGACGAGGATCGCGTTGGACGCGTCGGAGTTCAGCGTCCCCCAGGTCTCGTACGCGAGCGTGAAGGACGGCAGCGCGCCACCGGCCTCCAGCGCGAGCGCGCCGGGGCCGGTGACGAACTGACGGCGGCCGGGCGGATCACCGATCCGCCAGGCGCCGGTGACGGGGTCAGCCGTCACAGTTCCGCCTTGGCCGCCCGGAATCCGGCCTCCAGGTCGGCCTTGAGGTCCTCGAGCCCCTCCAGCCCGACGGCGAGCCGGACGAGGCCGGGCGTGACGCCGCTGGAGAGCTGTTCCTCCGGGCTGAGCTGGCTGTGCGTGGTCGACGCCGGGTGCACGATCAGGCTGCGGACGTCGCCGATGTTCACCAGCTGGCTGTGCAGCTCGGTGCCGTCGACGAACTTGCGGCCCGCCTCGACGCCGCCGCGCAGGTCGAACGACAGGACCGCGCCCGCGCCGCGCGGCAGGTACTTCTGCGCCGCGGAGTAGAACGGGCTCGACGGCAGGCCGGCGTAGTAGACCTTCTCGACCTCGTCGCGCTGCTCCAGCCACTCGGCCAGCGCCTGCGCGTTGGAGACGTGCCGCTCGAGGCGCAGCGACAGCGTCTCGATGCCCTGCAGGATCAGGAAGCTGTTCAACGGCGAGATCGCCGCGCCGGTGTCGCGCAAGATCTGGACGCGCGCCTTGGCCGCGTACGCGCCCGGGCCGAGCGCCTCCCAGTACTTGAGACCGTGGTAGCTCGGGTCCGGCTCGGTGAAGCCCGGGAACTTCGCCGGGTCCTTGCCGAAGTCGAACGTGCCGCCGTCGACCAGCACGCCGGCCACCGTGGTGCCGTGACCGCCGAGGTACTTCGTCGCGGAGTGCACGACGACGTCGGCGCCGTGCTCGATCGGGCGCACCAGGTACGGCGTCGGCACCGTGTTGTCGACGACGAGCGGGACGCCGGCCTCGTGCGCGACGTCGGCGACGCCCCGGATGTCGAGGACGTTGCTGCCCGGGTTGGCCAGCGTCTCGGCGAAGAACAGCTTCGTGTTCGGCCGGACGGCGGCGCGCCACTGCTCCAGGTCGTCCTGGTCGTCGATGAACGTGACCTCGACGCCGAGCTTCGGCAGCGTGTAGTGGAAGAGGTTGTAGGTGCCGCCGTAGAGCGACGGGCTCGAAACGAAGTGGTCGCCCGCGCCCGCCAGGTTGAGGATCGCCGCCGTGGTCGCGGCCGAGCCGGACGCGAACGCCAGCGCCGCGACACCGCCTTCGAGCGCGGCGAGCCGCTGCTCCAGCACGTCCTGGGTCGGGTTCATGATCCGCGTGTAGATGTTGCCGGGCTCGGCGAGGCTGAACAGGTCGGCGCCGTGCTGGCTGTCGCGGAAGACGTACGACGTCGTCTGGTAGATCGGGGTCGCCCGCGCGCCCGTCGCCGGGTCCGGCGCGGCGCCCGCGTGGATCTGCTTGGTCTCGAAGGACCACGCCGAGGTGTCGTCCGCGCTCATCGGTTTCTCCTTGCGGCTCAAGGGTTCAAGGGGACTTCCGGGCCGAAGCTACTGGGCCGAACGGAGCACCCCAACCGTTCCCACGTCCTGGGAGTACCACGCGCTTGGAAAACTAATCTCTCTGTAGCTAAGATACTTTTATAGTGAGATTCATGGACAGGGAGGTAGTCGTGCCGGAGCGGGTACAGGTGCTGGTCGTGGGGGCCGGACTGGGCGGGTTGTCGGCGTCGCTGTTCCTCGCGCGGGCCGGAGTGGACGTGCTGACCGTCGAACGGCACGCCGGGACGTCGGTCCACTCGCGCGCCGCCGGGCAGAACTGGCGCACGATGGAGTTGTTCCACTGGGCGGGCATCGACCGCGAAGTGCTGGCGGTGAGCCCGCGCGCGTCGCAGGGGCTGCGGATCACCGTCGCGACCAGCCTGGCCGGTCGCGTGCTGCACCGGCTCGCCGAAGACGGCAGCGAATTCGACGTCTCAGCTTCGACCACGCTGCCCGCCGGCATGGCCGGGCAGGACGTCGTCGAGCCGATCCTGCTCGCGCACGCGGAGAAGGCGGGTGCGCGGGTCCGCTTCCGCACCGAGCTCGTCGAGCTCGCGCCGGACGACGACGGCGTCACCGCGACGCTGCGGCACCGCGATTCGGACGAGGAGACGGTGGTGCGCGCGGACTACGTCATCGCTGCCGACGGCGGCCGCAGCGGCATCCGGGCCCGGCTCGGCATCGGGACCACCGGGCTGGACGCGCTGAGCCACTGCCTCGGCGTGGTGTTCGACGCCGACCTCGGCGACCGCGTCCAGGCCGGCGTGACCGACCTGTTCTACCTGCAGCACCCCGAATTCACGGCCGGGCTGGTCACCACCGACGTGCCGGACCGGTACGTCTTCGCGCCGGACTACTTCCCGGAGAAGGGCGAGAGCCCGGCGGACTTCACCCCCGAACGGCTCGTGGCGATGATCCGCGGCGCCACCGACCTGCCGGACCTCGACCCGCGGATCGTCTGGACCGGGTCGTGGGAGGTCGCCGCGCGGCTGGCCGACCGGTTCCGCGACGGGCGCGTCTTCCTGGTCGGCGACGCGGCGAAGGTGACGCCGCCGACGGGCGGACTGGGCGGCAACACGGCGGTGGGTGACGCCGCGGACATCGCGTGGAAGCTCGCGGCGGTGCTGCGCGGCGAAGCGGGCCCGGCGCTGCTCGACACCTATGAAGCCGAGCGCAGGCCGATCGCGCGGATGGTCGTCGACACGTCCCTCCACAATATGAAGCAGCGCATGCACCCCGGTCTCGACGTCTCGGGGATCACGCCGGCGGAGGACCCGCTGGGCATCGTGCTCGGGTTCCGCTACCGCTCGACGGCAATCCTGCCGGAGGGGCCCGATGACGGCGAGCGCGTCGAGGACGTGCACGCGCCGACCGGACGGCCCGGCTTCCGGGCGCCCGGCCTGACGTCCACTTTGGACTTGCTGGGCCGGTCGTGGGTGCTGCTCTGCGCAGGTGACGGATCGGCGTGGACCCCGGCCGCGGCGGCCGCCGGGATCGACTGCCACGTCGTCGAGGACGGACTGTTCGCCGCGCGCTACGGGCTTTCGGAGGGTGGCGCATCGCTCGTGCGTCCGGACGGCATCGTCGCGTGGCGCGCCCCGGGACCCGTCGACGACCCGGTGGGCGAGCTGCGGCGGGTGCTCGACACGGTGCTCTCGCGTTAGTCGCGCCGCCCCCGCTCACCCCGCCGCCGGCCGGCGGGCGACGGCGGCGAAGTGCTCGTGCAGCTCCCGGACGTGCTGGGCCCAGAACAGCTGGCGCCCGCCGCGGGTGCGCGGGACCGTCAGCCCCTTCCGGCTCGCGAGCCGGTAGAAACCCGGGCCGGCGTCGTCCGCGCCGAGGTTGCGGACGAGCGCGCCGAGCAGCCGGCCGCCCGCCTCCGCGAACGCCGCCTCGGAGATGCGATCGAGCAGGTAGGCCATGCTCGCGCGGCCGGCGCCGGTCGTGAAGTCGAACCCGGCGACGCCGGTGGCGCGCACGAGCGCGGCCGCGAATTCGCCGTAGGAAGTGGTCCGGTCCGCCACGGCCTTGGCGATCAGGATCGTCCGGCCGGCCGCGATCATCTTTTTCCATTCCGCCACGTCACGTCCGTACAAGCCGATCACCTCGTGCTTTCGAAAACCGTTCGCCGTGAACAAGCGCGAGAGAATGCCACAAGATCGATCGGCGCTTCCACTGGGGTATGCCTTGCGGCGCAAGGAGATTCACTGCGGAGTGGACAGTTCTTTTCGGTCTCCCGGCGGTCGCGACAGGAATTTTCGGGCATTGCGAAAATCGGGGGAACCCTCTGGGAACGCGAGCACGGGTGCCATAGAGTCGGCCACTCCTCGAGCCCGAAACCGATCTTTCGGGCCGCCATTTCCGGAAACAGCCAGGAGTGCGGTGAGCGAAACGCCGTCGTTCGACTTCCTCGCGTGGGTGCTGAGCGCCTGCCGGGCCGAGGGGACCACCGGCTCGCTCTACCTCGCGGGCCGCCCCGGCGGCGTGTTCCACCTGCGCGAAGGGGCCGTGGTGGCGATCAACAGCCCGGGCGCGCCGGGGACGGACGCGCTGCTGCTGCGCTCGGGCCGGATCCGCGAGGAGGACTGGTCCGCGGTGCTGCGCGCCGGCGGGACCGTCCCGCTCGGCGACCTCCTCGCCGACGCCGGGATCGGCGCCGCCGAACTGCGGCTGATCACCACCATGGCCGCCCAGGACGGCGCGTTCGCCGTGGTCGCGGGCACGATCGACGAGTACGCCGTCGACCCCCGACCGCTCGACGTGCCCGTACCGGTCAGCCCGGGCCTGGACCTCGACCGGCTGCTGACCGAAACCCGGCGGCGGATCGACGCGCTGGCCGCGTTGCCGACGCCGGTGTCGCCGTACCGCGAACGCCTCGTGCCGGTCCCCGCCGCACCCGCGCCGAGCCGCACGCGGCGCGACATCGTCGCCTGCGCGAACGGCCGCCGCTGCGCGCGGGACATCGCGTTCCTGTTGGGGCGCAACGTCTTCCCGGTGACGGTCGAGGTGTCCCGGCTGATCGGCGACGGGCTGCTCGCCATCGCCGAGGGCGTCCCGCCGGGCACCGGTGGCCCCCATCGCCCGCTGCGCCCCCGGGATCCCGCCCCGGAGGCCGCCGCCGCGGACCCGGACCCGGACCTGCCGCAACGGGATCCCGGGGCCAGCGGCGCCGGGGACGACCGGCGGCCCTCCGGCTGGCAGGTGCTGCCCCGGCTGCTCAACCGCATCCGCGCCGGACCGCCGGGCACCGCGCCCGAGCCGAACACCGACGAACCCGAGGACCGGAAAGGAACCGCACGTGGACCGTGACGCGCTGGTCGCCGAGCTCAACGCGCTCCGGCGGGGGGTGAGCGGGGTCACCGACACCCTCGTGGCCGGTGTGGACGGCCTGCTCATCGTGGCCGACACCGAAGACCGGATCGACCCCGAGAGCGTCTCCGCGCTCGCCGCCGCCCACCTCGGGCTGGCGCACACGACCGCCGCCACCATCGGCCAAGGCGCATTCCGCCAGGCCGTCGTCCGCAGCAGCGGCGGCTACCTGGCCGTCTACTCCGTCGACCGGCTCGCGCTGATGGTCGTGCTCGGCGACGAAGGCCTCGACATCGGCCGCCTGCACCACGCTTCCCTGCCCACGATCGAGCGCATCGGCTCGATCCTCACTGCCTGCTGAAACCCCGAAAACCGGAAGAAGGAGAACGGACATGCTGGGCAACGGCCAGACCATGTCGGACCAGATGACCGTCTTGGTCAAGCGGATGCGGCAGGAGGTGTCCGAATGCCTGGCTTCCGGCGTGGTCGACCTGGCCACCGGCATGCTGCTGTCGGTCGAGACGACCGACGCCCACCCGCCGGAAGTGCTGGACCTGCTGGCCGGGGCGACCCTCGACCTGTTCCAGGGCCGCACGGTCGTGATGATCGAAGACATCTTCAAGGAGCGTCGCGCGGTCGCGAGCAACGAGCACTACTTCCAGGAGATCCTGGTCAACAGCGCCAACCTGACGCACCTGTTCCTGCGGGACAACCGGAACGCCGACGTGGTCGCCGTCGTCGTGTGCCCGCGGTCGGCGAACATCGGCATGCTCCTCGCCGGTGCGCGCCGCGTGGTCAAGAGCGTCGAGCTCTGACCCCCTGAACGCCTGCCGGGGCGGTGCGTCCGCCCGCCACCGCCCCGGTAGGCCCTGGGCTCACCGCCGTCCGAGCACCCAGTGGAAGGTCGCCGGGCCTTCGGGTTCCTCGATCGTCACCGGTTCGTCCACTTCGAGCGTGAAGCCCGCGACTTCGAGTGAACGACGGTTAACCGCCGGTGCGTGACTGCTGAAGAACATCGGCGTCCCTAGCCAGTCGGCTTCGACGCCGTTCGCTTCTCTGCAGCCGAGCGCGGCCAGGAACCAGCCGCCGGGACGCAGCCAGCCGGCGATCCGCGAGAAGAGCGCGCCCTGGTCCTCGCGCGGCACGTGCAGCACGGAGTAGAACGCCGTGACGGCGTCGAAGCTGCCGTCCGGAAAGGACACCGCGGTCATGTCACCCTGTTCGAACCGCGCGCCGGGGACGTTGCGCCGCGCCAGTTCCAGTTGCGTCGCGGAGAGGTCGACCCCGACGACGTCGTGACGCGCGGCCAGTGCCGCCGTGCACGGGACGCCGGCCCCGCAGCCGAGGTCGAGCACCCGGGCGCCGTCGGGGAGGAGGTCGGTCAGCCGCGCCAGGAAGCGCATCCGGGGTTCGTCCTCGATCCGGGCGCTCCACTCGAGGTACCGCTGCGCCGAGCTGTCGTAGCCGGATTCGACGATCCGCCGGGCCTCGTTCACCCCTTCGACCCTACCGAGCCGTCCACCGGTTTCTCGGCCAGAATGTCCCCGTGGTCTCGGTGCGCAGCGTGGTCGACCGGGTGGGGCCGACGCTGCTCCACGCACTCCAGGTGCCCGACGACTCCCCCGCGGTCGCCGACGTCGTCATCGCCGAGCCCGGCGGCGCGGTCACGCTGTCGGCCGGGGACCTCGTGCTCGGCGTCGCCACGACCGGCCCGGAAGACGCCGCCGAACTGGTGCGCCAGAGCGCCGGGCAGGGCGCCGCCGCGGTGCTGCTCAAGCCGCCCGTCGCCGGGAAGCCGTCGGTGAAGCGGGCCGCGAAGGCGAGTGGGATCGCGCTGGTCCAGGTGCACGCGGCGACGTCGTGGGCGCAGCTCGTGTGGCTGCTGCGGACGGTCCTCGACGCCCTCGCCGACGAGTCCGAAGACCTCGACCCCGGCTCCGGCGACCTCTTCCGGCTCGCCGACGCCGTCGCTTCCGTCGTGGACGCCCCGGTGACCATCGAGGACACCAACTCGCGCGTGCTCGCCTACTCCGCGCGCCAGGACCTCACCGACCCCGCGCGCGTCGCCACGATCATGGGCCGCCGCATCCCCGACGACGTGCTCGCGCGGTTCCGGTCGCGCGGGGTGTTCCGGGAGCTGTCGCGCGGACGGCAGACGATCTTCGTCCCCGCCCAGCGCGACGGCACGCTGCCGCGGCTGATCGTGCCGATCCGGATGGGCGGCGAGCTGCTCGGGTCGATGTGGGCGGTCGTCGCCGGTCCGGTGTCCGACGAGCGCGCGGCCGCGTTCGCCGACGCCGCGCCCGTCGTCGCGCTGCACCTGCTGCGGCGGCGCGCGCACACCGACGCGCAGCGCCGCGCGTCCGCCGAACTGCTGCGCGGAGTTCTCGAAGGCCGGGCGAACCCGCGCAAGGCGATGGCGGAGCTGGACCTGTCCGACGAGCCGCACCGCGTGGTCGTCATCGAGGTCACCGGCGGCGACGGGCGCGACGCCGAGGGCCTGCGGCTCGCGCTGCTCGAACGCATTTCCCAGGGCATCGGGCGCCGTCCGGTGGCGACCGAGCTGGGCGGGCTGCTCTACGCGGTGGTCCCGGACCGGCCGGGCCCCGGCGGCTGGGCGGAACTGCGCGAGGCTCTCGTCGCGACGGGACCGTCCCGTCGCGGCGGTGTTCCGCGCGCCGCGGCGGGCGCGCCCGGCGAGATCGGCGACCTCTCGGCGTCGCGCGTCCAGGCCGACGAAGCCCTCGGACTGCTGCGCGCGGAGCTGCTAGACGAGCGCGTGATCACCTTCGACGAAGCCTGGACGGCGTTGACCCTGCACCGCGGCGCGACCGCGGCGGCCGGCGCGAGGGTCGCCGAACTCGGCCCGCTGAGCACCCTGCGCGCGCACGACGAGACGGGCAAGGCCGGCTACGTCGAGACGCTGTACGAGTGGCTGCGCCACCCCGGCGACCCGCGGGCGGCGGCGCGGGAGCTGCGGATCCACCCGAACACCCTGCGGTACCGGATGCGGAAGCTGCTGGAACTGGTCCCCCTGGACCTCGACGACCCCGACGTCCGGCTGGCGCTGCTGACCCAGCTGGTCGCGCTGCACTGGAGCTGATTGCGCCATTCGGCCCAATACGCGACGCCTGCGTTGCTCCGCATGGATCGCGCCGATCGTCCGGATTGTGTTTTCCAGCCGAAAGGTGGGTGGATTCCGGTGATCGCCTGACGCACCTTTCTCTGCACCACCCGGCGCGGCCGGGTCATCGCACGAGGAGTTGTCCATGAGCAGTTCGGTCAGCAGGGCTCTCAAGCTGGGCGCGGTGTCCGCGCTGTCCCTGGTCGCCCTGGTCGTCCCGGGCGCCACCGCGGGGAGCGCCGTCGCGGCGCCGTCCGGCGACTGCTTCACCCCCACCCACTCGGCGGACCGCAGCAAGGACGGCCACGCCGACAGCCTGTCCCCGGCGGAAGCGGCTCGCGTCGAGGCGGACATGCAGAGCAAGCTGGCGGGCAAGCGAACGGCGTTCAAGGCCGCGGCGGCCGTCTCGATCCCGGTGTACTTCCACGTGATCACGAGCGGCTCGACCGGCAACCTGCCGTCGTCGACGATCACCAAGCAGATCTCGGTGCTGAACAGCGCGTACGCCTCGAGCGGCTTCAGCTTCTCACTGGTGAGCACCGACTACACGAACAACTCCACCTGGTACAACGGCATCACCGACGGCACCTCGGCCGAGCGCAACATGAAGAACGCGCTGCGCAAGGGCGGCAAGAACGCGCTGAACATCTACACCGCCAACCTCGGCGACGACCTGCTCGGCTGGGCGACGTTCCCCTGGAACTACAACTCCCAGCCCAAGCTCGACGGCGTCGTGATCCTCGACGAGTCCCTCCCGGGCCGCTCGGCGACGAACTACAACGAGGGCGACACGGCAACCCACGAGGTCGGCCACTGGATGGGGCTGTACCACACGTTCCAAGGCGGCTGCTCCGGTTCGGGCGACTACGTGTCCGACACCCCGGCGGAGTCGACGGCGACATCGGGCTGCCCGACGAACAAGGACACGTGCACGTCGACGGGCAAGGACCCGGTGCACAACTTCATGGACTACAGCTACGACGGCTGCATGTACGAGTTCACGGCGGGGCAGGGCACGCGGATGAACAGCTCTTGGTCGGCCTACCGCGGCTGACGTGGTTCTTGAGGGGCACTCTCATGGCTTTCAAGTCCAGGGCTCCGGCTAAGTCGGAGTCGACGCGGCGGATCGGTGCATCCGCGGGCTCGCCCGAAGTCTTGTATGAGTCATTCAGGACGCCGGAGGTCCTGAATGACTCATACAAGACCTCCCGGGGGCCGCTCGAGCCGGCCCGCCGATCCCGATCCCGACTTTGCCGGGACCCTGGACTCAAGAGCCGTGAAGGTGCCCTCACGGCACCTCGTAACTGAGGTCGGTCGCGACGAGTCGCGAAGGCCGTAGGTGCCCCCAGAGCGTGTCCGGGTTCCCGCGCAGGTACGCCCGGAACCGCGGGGCCCAGCGCTCCTCGTCGGGACCGAGGTACCGCGCCAGCTTGCGGCGTCCCCGCGGGACGTCGAACGGGCGCAGGCCGGCGTCGCCGCTCGCCAGAACCTGCCGGACCACGCCGGTGTCCAGCTCGCAGACGTCGACGGTGAGCGCGATCCGCGGCCGCGCGCGAATTCGGTCCGGCAGGCGCGACCACGGGCCGCTGAGGATCCAGAACGCACCGTCTTCCCAGAGGTACCAGGTGGGCCGGACCGTCGGCCCTTCCGTCGCGACCCGGGCGGTGAGCGGCCGGGCGAGGAACTCGTCGACGTCGAACCCGCTCACGCGACCAGCAGCGTCTTTCCCACCGTGGTGCGGGATTCGATCGCCGCGTGGGCGTCCGCTGCTTTCTCCAGTGGGAAGCGCTGACCGATCACCGGCACCAGGCGGCCCGCCGCCGCTTCCGACAGTGCCGACTCCGTGAACGCCCGCAGCTCCGCCGGGCTGCCGATCGAGCGCACCAGCGAAACCCCGCGCGCCGAAGCGTCCTCTTCGGACACTTCCGCCCACGAACCGCTCGCCAGTCCGTAAACCGCCATCCTGCCTCCGCGGCGCAGCAAGGAAAACGCAGTCGCGCCGATCGGGCCGCCCACGCCGTCGAAGACGACGTCGATCTCGCCGAGGGAAGCGGCCCAGTCCGGTGCCAGGTAGTCGACCACGACGTCCGCACCGGGAACCCGCGCCACCTTCGCCGGGCCGCCCGCCGCGCCGATCACGACCGCGCCCGCTGCCTTTGCCAGCTGGACCAGCAGGCCGCCGACGCCGCCCGCTGCGGCCTCGACCAGGACTCGATCGCCCGGGCGCACCCTGGTGGCATGCACCAAGCCGGTCGCGGTGCGGCCGTCCGCGAGCAGCGCCACCGCCGCGTCGAGCTCCAAGGATGGCGGCACCGCGAACACCGCGGCCGCGTCCGCCGCGACGCGCTGGGCGTACCCGCCGGAGCCGCCGGTCGACGTCACCACGCGCTGCCCGGCCAGTCCCGGGTCCACCCCCTCGCCGAGCGCGCTGATCACGCCGCCGACGCCGTTGCCGGGGATCAGCGGCGGCGTCGCGCGGAACGGCCCGGGCGCGCCCGCCCGGAACTGCGTCTCGACGAACGTGGTGTTCGCGAAGGCCACTTCGACCAGCACCTGACCGGGCCCGGCGACGGGCTCCGGCGCGTCCCCCGGAACCAGCACCTCCGGCCCGCCGAACTCGCGCAACCACACAGCTCTCATGCGCCCACGCTGCAACTTCAAGTGAAGTCGAAGTCAATGGTGTTGTCCGCTCGGCACTACAAAAGCGGCGGGAAAATGTCCGCGCAGCACGATGACACCGCCGTCCGGGTGGCTCACCGTGAGTGGCAACACCGCACCGATTTTCGACGCAGACCGACCCAGGAGGCCGACCGTGCGTATCGCCGTTCCCCGTGAGATCAAGAAGCACGAGTACCGGGTCGCGCTGACCCCGGCCGGGGTGCACGAGCTGGTCGGGCGCGGGCACGACGTCTTCGTCGAGACCGGCGCCGGTACCGGTTCGTCCATCGCCGACGAGGAATACGTCGCCGCCGGCGCGAAGATCCTCGCCACCGCGGACGAGACCTGGGCCGAGGGCGAGCTCGTCCTCAAGGTCAAGGAGCCGATCGCCGAGGAGTACCCCCGGTTGCGCGCCGACCAGGTCCTCTTCACCTACCTGCACATCGCCGCCGACCGGCCGCTGACCGACGCGCTGCTGGCTGCCGGCACCACCGCGATCGCCTACGAGACGGTGCAGACCGCGAACGGCGCGCTGCCGCTGCTCGCCCCGATGTCCGAGGTCGCGGGCCGGCTGGCCCCGCAGGTCGGCGCGTTCTCGCTGATGAAGCCGAGCGGCGGGCGCGGTGTCCTGCCCGGCGGCATCCCGGGCGTGCACCCGGCGCGCGTCGTCGTCATCGGCGGCGGGGTGGCCGGCCTCAACGCCGCCCGCGTCGCGCTGGGCCTCGGCTCGGACGTCGAGATCCTGGACACCAACGTCGACCGCCTCCGCCAGATCGACAACGACTTCGGCGGCCGCATCCGCACGGTGACGTCGAACCGCCTGTCGGTCGAGGAGTCCGTGCTGCAGGCCGACCTGGTCATCGGCGCGGTGCTGGTGCCCGGCGCGAAGGCGCCGAAGCTGGTCTCGAACGAGCTCGTGTCCCGCATGAAGGGCGGCAGCGTGCTCGTCGACATCGCGATCGACCAGGGCGGCTGCTTCGCCGACTCGCGCCCGACCACGCACGACGACCCGACTTACACCGTTCACGACTCGGTGTTCTACTGCGTCGCGAACATGCCGGGCGCGGTGCCGCGGACGTCGACCTACGGCCTCACCAACGTCACGCTGCCTTACGCTGTACAGCTCGCCGAGCACGGCTGGAAGGCCGCGCTGCAGGCCGACGCAGCGCTGGCGAAGGGCCTCAACACGCACGCCGGCGCGCTGACCAACGGCCCGGTCGCGGTGGCGCACGACCTGGTGCACACGCCGCTGGCCACCGTCCTCGCCTGAGCTATCTCACCCGAGCGGGCCCCTGCCGTTCCGCGGCAGGGGCCCGCTCCCCTTTCGCCACCAGCCGTCGCCCGAACGCGATCGCGGGCTGCTCGACCCACTTCCGGAGACCGCACGCGAAGAGCAGCGCGACGGCGGAAGTCGCGACCGCCTTGCCCAGCCCGGTCGGAAACAGCAGGCCGGTCACGCCCGCCGCACCCGTCTGGGCCAGGTAGAGCGCGTAGGACCGGTCGCCGACGAACGTCAGCACGCGGCTCGAAAGCAGCCGCCGGACCGGGCCCGCCGAGACCACGGCGACCAGCAGCAGCGCCGCTCCCGCGGCGTAGACCGGGACGACGAACTGCCAGCTCCCGCCGAGCGCCGCCCCCAGCGGCTTGACCGACAGCTGGAGCAAGCAGAACCCGAGCGTGACCAGCACCGCCGCGGCCGGGCTGGTCAGCGGCCGCAGCACCGCGAACCCGCGCGGGTGGTGCAGCGCCAGCGCGAGCAGGCAGCCGACGACCAGCGAGCCGTAGTGCACGGACAGGCTCGCCCACTGGTGCGCGGGCGCCAGCGGCAGGACACCGAGCACGAACCCCAGCGCGCCGGCGCCGATCAGCAGGCGCAGCGCGGTCTTGCCGGTCTTCGCGAACGACGTCAGCACGAGCAGCGCGGGCCAGACGAGGTAGAACTTCTCCTCCACGCCCAGCGACCACGACGTCGGGTACGGCGTGTTGTAGTCGACGACCTCGTTGAAGAACGTGAGGTAGTACGGCATCGCGTCAGCGAGCCGGCTGCTCTGGTAAACGCCGGTTAACGTCACCGCCAACGCCGTAAGGCCGAGCAGCAGGAAGTACACCGGCATGATCCGGAAGACGCGGCGGAGGTAGAAGTCGCGCAGCGAGATCCGGCCGGTCCGGTCCTCCTCGCGCAACGCCAGCGTCGTGATCAGGAAGCCGGACAGCACGAAGAACAGCTGGACGGCGATCCAGCCCTGCAGCCGGTCGAGGGCCGGGCCGCCGTAGTGGAAGAACACGACGGCCAGCGCGGCGAGCGCGCGCAGGCCGGTCAGGCCGGGGAACCACGACGACGACCGGTATTCGGCGTGCTCGAGCGGCCGCCAGGAAATGATCATGGCCGCAGCGTCGGCCGCGGATGCTGAACCGGACCTGAAGCCGGCTTAAGACGGCTTCAGCTCCGGCAGCGTGACGACGAACCGGCTGCCCGCTTCGGCCCGCGCTGTGCCGCCGTGGGCGCGGGCGATGTCGGCCACGATCGCCAGGCCCAGCCCGGACCCGCCGTCGTCGCGGGCGCGGGCGTCGTCGAGGCGGACGAACCGGTCGAAGACGCGCTCGCGGTCCGCTTCGGGGATGCCGGGCCCGTCGTCGGTGACCGTCAGCACGGCCCATCCGTCCACAGCGGACACCGCGACGACGACCCGGGAAGCCGCGTGCCGCTCGGCGTTGTCGACGAGGTTGCGGACGAGCCGTTCCAGCCGTGTCCGGTGCCCGCGCACCACCGGCGTCCCGCTGACCTCGACGTCCGCCCGGCCGGCCGCGACCGCCTGGACCACTTCGGACAGCGCCACCGGTTCGAGGCGGTCCGGGCCCGCGTGGTCGAGCTTGCCGAGCAGCACGAGGTCGGCGACGAGGTCCTGCAGGCGGGTGACGTCGAGCAGCGCGTTCTCGCAGGAGTGCCGCCAGTCGAGCCGGTCCGGGTGCGCGAGGAGGACCTCGAGCTGCGTCCGCAGCGACGCGAGCGGCGTGCGCAGCTCGTGCGACGCGTCGGAGGTGAACCGGCTCTGTCGCGTCACGGCTTCGTCGAGCCGCGCGAGCATGGTGTTCATGGTCCCGGCGAGGCGCGCGATCTCGTCGCCGGTGCCCGGTTCCGGCACCCGGCGGCCCAGGTCGTGCGCGCCGATCTCGGCGACCTCGGCGCGGATGGCCTCGACCGGCCGCAGCGACCGGCGGACGGCGAGCCAAGCGATGACGCCGATGAGCAGCGCGACCGCGGGGACGCCGAACGTGAGCACGGTCCGGACGGAGTCGACGGCCGCCTGGCCCTCGGGGTCGATCTGCACGCCGGCGTACACGTCGTACTTGCTGTTCCCGCTGAAGGCGTGGACGACGTGCACGGTGAGGGATTCGTCGAGGTCGCGCAGTTCGGGCGCGCAGCCGACGGACGCCTGGTCGCTGCGGACGATCTCGTACGGCCGAAGCGTGACATCGGTGTCGTTCGCGGCGAGCGTGGCGCCGTCCAAGACCGGGCAGGACACGAGCCGCTTGCCGGCGTGATCGGTGACTTCGTAGATCGAATCGCGCACGAGCAGCGTCAGGTCGGCGGGCTCGGCCCCGGTGTTCAGCAGCTGGACGATCGCGTCGGCGTGGGCGTCGGCGAGCTGCGCGGCGGCGTCGCGGAGCCGGCTTTCGGCCTGGAGCACGAACCACACGGAGACCGCGCCGAGCGCCACGACCGACGCGGCGAAGGCCGTGACCGCGACGCGGGAGCGGGTCGAGCGGAGGAAGTCAGGCACCCGCGGTCACCACGTGGTAGCCGGCCCCGCGGACGGTCCGGATGGTCTCGGCGCCGAGCTTGCGCCGCAGCGCGCTGACGTGCACTTCGACGAGGTTCGCGGTCGCTTCGGCGGCGAAGTCCCAGAGGTTGTCGAGCAGCTCGGCCTTGGTGACGACCTGCCCCGGCCGCTGCAGGAGGTAGGCGAGCAGCGCGAACTCCTTGCCGGTGAGCGGGACGTCGGCCCCGCCGCGCCGGCACGTCCGGGCCGCCTGGTCGAGCTCGAGGTCCCCCAGCTTGAGCACGCCCGGTCGGGTGGCGCCGCCCCGCCGGACGAGCGCCCGCAGCCGCGAGAGCAGGACGCCGTAGGAGAAGGGCTTGGGCAGGAAGTCGTCGGCGCCGGTGTCGAGCGCCTCGATCTCGTCGTCCTCCCCGTCCTTGGCGGTGAGCATGAGGATGGGCGTGCTGTTCCCCTGCTCCCGCAGCCGGCGGCAGACGCGGTACCCGTTCAGCCCGGGCAGCATGATGTCCAGGACGATGGCGGAGTAGGGGTGTTCCCCGGCGAACCAGAGCGCGTCCCGCCCGTTGTGCGCGACGTCGACGGCGTACCCCTCGGCGCTCAACCCGGCCCGCAGCGCATCGGCCAGCCGCCGCTCATCCTCGACGAGCAAGATCCGCATCGCGCAACGATGCCACAGCTGCGAGATCCGCCACCGCAACCCGCCCACACCACCAGAGGACTCGCTCGCGCCACGACGGACCCGGCCACCCCACGATGGACCCGGCCACCCCACGACGGGACCACGCTGGGTCCGGCACCGAACGCACCGTGGGGGTCCGGGGGCTCGGCCCCCGGGTGATACGACGAAGTCGAGCGAAGGGCGAAGCCCGATAGCAGAGACGAAGGGGCGACCCGCTCAACCAGCCTGGGGGTCACTGGGAGCGGGTCGCCGATATCCAGCTTAGAGGTCTTCGGGCGACTTCGCTGCACCGGGTCGGCAAGTCGAATGAATTCTTTACCTAGTTGATCTGTCCCGTCACGGGAATCCTCAGGTCACGCCCCTGACCGGTTGCGGAACGTGACGAAGGTCGCTCCCCACGGGTTCGGGAGTTCCGTGCGCGCGAGGCGCACCGGTAGGGCAGGATGACGCCGCATCAGCGGGGAACGTTAGGGGACGGTATGCACGACGGCAGTGGCCGGATTGTGGTGCAGAACCTGAGCAAGCAGTTCGGCGCGGTGAACGCGGTGCAGAACCTCAGCTTCACGGTCGAACCCGGGTCGGTGACGGGCTTCCTCGGTCCGAACGGCGCCGGGAAGACGACCACGTTGCGCATGCTGCTCGGCTTGGTGACGCCCACGTCCGGTGCGGCGACGATCAACGGGCGCCCGCACTCGCAGCTGGGGAACCCGGCGCGGGTGGTCGGCTCGGTTTTGGAAAACGAAGGTTTCCACCCGGGTCGGACGGCCCGCAACCACCTCCGGGTCTACGCGGCGGCCATCGGCGTGCCGGACCGGCGCGCGGACGAGGTGCTCGGCCTGGTGGGCCTGGGCAGCGCCGCGGACCGGAAGGCCGGCGGGTTCTCGCTCGGCATGCGGCAGCGGCTGGCGCTGGCCACCGCGCTGCTCGGCGACCCGCAGGTGCTGGTGCTGGACGAGCCGACGAACGGGCTCGACCCCGAGGGCATCCTGTGGCTGCGGAACTTCCTGCGGTCCTACGCGCGGGAGCAGCGGCGGACCGTGCTGGTCTCGAGCCACCTGCTGAACGAGGTCGAGCAGCTGATCGACCAGGTCGTGATCATCAGCCAGGGCGTCACGCGCTACTACGGCCCGCTGGAGCAGCTGCGCAAGAGCCAGCAGTCGCGGGTGCTGGTGCAGCCGGCGGACCCGTCGGCGCTAGTGAAGGCGTTGCAGGAGAACGGCATCACCGGCGTTTCGCCGACGCCGGACGGCCGGGTCGCGGTCGCCGGGTCGACCGTCCAGCAGATCGGCGACATCGCGGCGAAGGCCGGCATCGCGGTCTACGGCATGCAGGAGGACCACGCCGACCTGGAGCGGATGTTCTTCCAGCTGACGCAGGGCCAGTACGCGGGTGCGCCGGGCTTCCAGCCGCAGCCGCAGTACCAGGGCCCGCCGCCGGGGTACCCGCCGCAGCAGTACCCGCCTTCGGGCCCGCAGCAGCAACAGCAGCAGCACTGGGGAGGACCGCAGCAGTGATGGGCAACCTGATCAAAGCGGAGTTCCGCAAGACGCTGTCGCTGAACACCTGGTGGGTGCTGCTGATCCCGCTGGCGCTGGTGGCGTTCTGGCTGACGTTCGTCTGGGGCAAGATCACCAACGACTTCGCGGACTTCATCGGCTCGAGCGACGCCCGCGAGGTCGCGGGCGCGGTCGGCCTGGACGCGAGCAAGCTGCCGGTCGGGCTGCTGGCGTTCGCGCACGGCGTGAACATCGCGCAGCTGATCCCCGGCCTGTTCGGGGTCTTCGCGCTGGCCGGCGAATACCGCAGCAAGACGATCACGACGACGTTCCTGACGGCGCCGAACCGGATCGCCGCGCTGACCGCCAAGATGCTCACCTACGTGGCTTGGGGCGCGATCTACGGCCTCGTGAGCTTCGGCGTCTCGGCGGTCGCGGTGATGGCTTCGGTCGACTCCGGCCGGTGGCCGAGCGCGGGCCAGTGGCTGGCCGCGCTCGGCGGGACGATCCTGGCGTCGGTGCTGGTGACGTTGTTCGGCATCGGGTTCGGCGCGGTGCTGCGCAGCGTGCCGCTCGCCGTGGTGCTGTTCCTCGTGTGGTTCCTGATCGTGGAGAACGTGCTGGTCATCGCGCTCTGGGGACCGGTCGACATCCTCGGCGGGATCCTGCCGAACGGCACCGCCAACGGGATCGTGGGCGGGATCGCGGCGGACGCGTTCGGGATCAACACGCTCAACCTCCCCGGTGGGGTCGACCACTGGTCGCAGCTGGGCCTGCAGCTCGCGGCGGGCGCACCGGGCGTGATCTCGTGGTGGGCGTCGGCACTGATCTTCTTCGCCTGGACCATGCTGTTCTTCGGCCTCGGCTGGCTGGGCAACCAGAAGCGCGACATCACCTGAGTTTCACCCGTTCGTGAAGGCCACCTCGACGTGCTCGAGGTGGCCTTCACGGCGTTCCCGGAAATAAATTGTCGGTGGCCGCGCTTACTGTCCCTACGTGACCATCGCCCCGCCCCGCTCCCGTCAAGAGCTCCCAGCAGCCGAGACAGCCGGCTGGGTCCGCCGGCTGTCCGCCGCGGCCTGGGAGCACCGCGCGCTCGTCGTGCTCTCGCTGACCGCCGCCGTCTTCAGCGTCGGCGTGCAGGCCGTGAGCCCGCTGCTGGTGCGCACGGCGGTGGACGACGCCGTGGCGGGGCGGACCGGCGGGCTGCCCGGGGTCGCCGTCTTCCTGGTTTCGTTGCAGCTGGTGGCGTTCGGCACCGCGTTCGTGCGCCGGTACGTCGGCGGGAAGCTCGCCCTCGGCGTCCAGCACGACCTGCGGCAGCGGGTCTTCAACGCGGTTTCGCGGCTGGACGGCGGCAAGCAGGACGCGATGCGGACCGGTCAGATCGTCTCGCGCGCCATCTCCGACCTGCAGCTGGTCACCGGGATCCTGATGCAGATCCCGGTGTCCTTCGGTTCGGTGCTCTTCGCGCTGCTTTCGTTCGCGGCGATGCTGTGGCTGTCGCCGGTGCTGACGCTGATCGCGCTGGTCGTCACGCCCGCGGTCGGCATCATCGTGGCGCGCGGCCGCAAGCGGCTCTTCCCGGCGACGTGGTCGGCGCAGCAGCGCGCGGGCGACGTCGCGCAGCAGGTCGAGGAGACCGTCACCGGCGTCCGCGTGGTCAAGGGTTTCGGCCAGGAGGCGCGGGAAGTCGGGCGGCTGCAGGCGACCGCGCGCAAGTTGTTCGCGGAGCGGCTTCGCGCGGCGAAGCTGTCCGCGGTGCCGACGGCGACGACCGCTTCGCTGCCCGCCGCCGGCCAGGTCGCGGTGCTCGGCATCGGCGGCGTCCTCGCCATGAACGGCGCCATCACGCTCGGCACGTTCCTCGCCTTCGCGACCTACCTCGCGACGCTGGTCGGGCCGGCGCGGATGCTGTCCAGCCTGGTCGTGCAGGCGCAGCTGACCCGCGCGGGCGCCGAGCGCGTGTACGAGCTGATCGACGCGCAGCCGGAGGTCGTCGACGCGGCCGACGCGCGGCCGCTGCCGGACGGCCCGCTGGGCGTGGAGCTCGACGACGTCCGCTTCGGCTACACGCGCAGCGAACCGGTGCTGAACGGGCTTTCGGTCACCGCGCACCCGGGCGAGACCCTCGCGCTGGTCGGCACCGCGGGCTCCGGGAAGTCCACGATCTCGCTGCTGCTGCCGCGGTTCTACGACGTGCACGCGGGCGCGGTCCGGGTCGGCGGCCTCGACGTCCGGGACGTGCCGATGCGGCAGCTGCGCCAGTCGATCGGCGTGGTGTTCGAAGAGGCGTTCCTGTTCTCCAGCTCGATCCGGGACAACATCGCCTACGGCAGGCCGGACGCGAGCGACGAAGAGATCTTCGCGGCCGCTCGGGCGGCGGAGGCGGACGAGTTCATCCGCGCGCTGCCGGAGGGTTACGACACGCTGGTCGGCGAACGCGGGCTGACCCTATCGGGCGGCCAGCGCCAGCGGCTCGGGCTGGCCAGGGCGCTGATCACCGACCCGCGGATCCTCATCCTCGACGACGCGACTTCGGCCATCGACACCGTCACCGAGGCCGCGATTTACGACACCTTGCGTGCGGTCACCGCGAGCCGGACGACGCTGCTCATCGCGCACCGGCGCTCGACGCTGGCGCTGGCCGACCGGATCGCGGTGCTGGACGACGGCCACGTCGTCGACGTCGGCACCGAAGCCGAACTGATGGCGCGCTGCCCGCTGTTCCGCGAGCTGATCGCGGGTCCGGGCGACGGCGTCGAGGAGAAGCACCGGTGCGAGGGGCTCGACCGCGACCCGGCCGGCGTCACGCCGTCGCTGTGGCCGCGTGACGACGAGCGCGACGAAGTCGACGAGCTGGCCGCCGCGGCGCGGCTGCGCAGCGGCAACCCGAACAGCAGCGGGTTCGCCGGCCACGGCGGCGGCCTCGACCTGCCGCCGACCCCGGAACTGATCGAGGGCGTGCGGCGGCTCCCCCCGGCCGTCGACGAGCCGCGGCTGTCCGATGTGGACGTTACGACACCCGACCCCGGCTTCCGGCTGGCCCGGCTGCTGCGGCCGGTCCGCCGGCCACTGGCCGTGGTCATCGGCCTGGTCGCGGCGGACGCGCTGGCGTCGATCGCGCTGCCCGCGCTGTACCAGTTCGGCGTCGACCACGGCGTCCGCACGGGCGTCGAGTGGCTGGTCTGGCTGGCGGCCGGCATCGGCGCGCTGGTGATCGCGGCCGACTGGCTGGTCGTGTTCGCGCAGACCCGGCTGACGTCGAGGGTCGGCGAGACCGTGCTGTACTCGCTGCGCGTCCGCAGCTACGCGCACCTGCAGCGGCTCGGGCTCGACTACTACGAGCGGGAGCTGTCCGGGAAGATCATGACCCGGATGACGACGGACGTCGACGCGCTCTCGACGTTCCTGCAGACCGGCCTCGCGACGGCGGTGGTCAGCGCGCTGACGCTGGGCGGGATCGCGGCGGCGCTCATCGTCACCGACGCCGGGCTGGCGCTGTACGCGCTGGCGATGGTGCCGGTGCTGGCGGTGGCCACGGTGATCTTCCGGCGGGCGGCGTCGAAGGCGTACAACGAGGCCCGCGAGCGGGTCAGCGTCGTCAACGCGGACATGCAGGAGAACGTCAGCGGGCTGCGCGTCACGCAGGCGTACTCGCGCGAAGACCGTTCCGCGGCGGCGTTCGCGTCGCTGAGCGACTCGTACCGGCGCTCGCGGCTGCGGGCCCAGCAGTACGTCGCCACGTACTTCCCGCTGGTGGCGCTGCTGTCCGACCTGGCGACGACGACGGTGCTGGTGGCGGGCGCGAACCGCGTCGCGGCAGGCACGCTGTCGGCCGGTGTGCTGCTCGCGTTCCTGCTGTACCTGCAGCAGTTCTTCTCGCCGATCCAGCAGCTGTCGTCGGTGTTCGACGGCTACCAGCAGGCCCGCGTCGGGCTCTCCCGCATCGGCGACCTGCTGCGCACGCCGACGTCGGTCCCCGCGGCCGAGCACTCGGTCGCGGTGCCGGAGCGGCTGCGCGGCGAGGTGGCGTTCAAGGACGTCGACTTCTCCTACACCGGCGTCGAGGCGAAGGCGCTGGAGCAGTTCTCGCTGGACGTCGGCGCCGGCGAGACGATCGCGCTGGTCGGCGCGACCGGCGCCGGGAAGTCGACGGTGGTGAAGCTGGTCGCGCGCTACTACGACGTCACCGGCGGCGAGGTCCGCATCGACGGCACGGACGTCCGCGAGTACGAGCTCGCGGGGCTGCGGCGCCGGATGGGCGTGGTGCCGCAGGAGGCCCACCTGTTCTCGGGCACGGTGGCCGACAACGTCCGCTACGGCCGCCCGTCGGCCTCCGACGCGGAGGTCGAGGCGGCGGTCCGCGCGGTGGGCGCGTTCGACGGCGTCGCGGCGCTGCCGGCGGGCTTCCTGCAACCGGTGGGCGAACGCGGCCGCTCACTGTCGGCGGGCCAGCGCCAGCTGGTCGCGCTGGCCCGGGCGGAACTGGTGAACCCGGACATCCTGCTGCTCGACGAGGCAACGGCGGCCCTGGACCCGTCGACGGAAGCGGCGGTCCTGCGCGCGACGGAGACGGTGGCCCACCGCCGCACGACGTTCGTGGTGGCCCACCGCCTGGCGACGGCGGCCCGGGCGGACCGCATCGTGGTGCTGGACCACGGCCGCATCGTGGAGACGGGAACGCACGAAGAACTCCTGGCGGCGGAGGGCCACTACGCGAGGTTGTGGGCCCTGGGCTGAGCACTCCGGCCCGGAAGCGCGGTGGCTCGCCTTCCGGGGCTGCGGCGCCGACCGGGAACGGCGGCGGGGCACCCCTTCCGCGGGTACACCGCCGCCCGGACCGGGCTGCTCCCCGCCGACCGGCCGGGGGCGCCCTCCCGGCCGCACCCTTTCCGCGGCCGGCCGAACCCCGCAGCCCGCCCAGCCGCAGCCTGCCCGCCACCACGCCCAACCACACCAACCGCCTCGACGCAGCCCGCCCACACCTCGGCCCGCCCGCCCACACCACCACGCCCAACCACACCAATCGCCGCGACGCAGCACGGCTCCACACGCCGGCGGCCCGCCCAGCCACCCGGCGCAGCCCGCTCCACAGCCGCACCGGCCCGCCCACACCGCCTCACCAACCTCCGCGCCACAGCCCGGCCACCGCCGTCCCCTGACGCGGGGCTGAACGCCGAAAGTTCGTGGCCGCTCGGTCCGGCCGCTGACACCATGGCGGGCATGTTCGAAGAGAAGCGGGTCCCCGACCGGCAGGTCCGAGCAGCGCAGACCGAGACGACCGTCCGCGTCTACCAGGCGTGCTCCCCCGCCGTCGCCGATGCCGCGCTCGAAAAACAGACGTTCGGCGGCCTCGAAGGCACCACCTGGCTCGACCCCTCCTTCCGCTGGGCGGCCTACGCCAGCGGCAACGGCAGCAAGCCCGGCCACGAGCGCGTCCTCGCGGTCGACCTCACCCGCGCCGGCTTCGAGTGGGCTCTCGCCCACCCGGGCCCGGTGCTCGTCCAGTGGGAAGCGGAACGAGACCTCGACCACACCTTGCTGGACTTCGAGGCCATCCGCGTCGGCCTCACCGGCGAAGCCACGGACCACTACACCGACGACTGGATCACCGCGATCACCGACATCACCCCGGTGGTCCGCGACATCGCCGGCCTCCTGGCCACGGACCAGCTCCACAAGGCGGTCCGGCTCGTCCCCTACGAGCCGCCGTACCCGCTGAAAGAAGACCTCGCGAAGGCCATCGGCGCCACCACCTAAGGCAGCGCCCGCCACTTCAACGCGCCCAGCCCGGCCGCCTCCACGTCAGGCCGGGACGCCCACCGGACCGTGCCCGGCCGCACGTGGACGCCGGCTCCGACCAGCCAGTCCGGCTCGTCGGGCTCGACCCACTCCATCTCCTCGAAGTCGGCCAGCGTGGGCCAGACCGCCTGGCACGAATCGCACCGGAGCACGACCGTCCCCGACTCGGTGACCAGCGGCCTCACCAGGCCCTGGTCCCAGAACGAAGGGCATTCGACCAGCCACATCCCTCCAGTGGAACCCGCCGCGGTGAACGCCCGGCGGCAGCCGCGCGAACCGGAACGAAAGGTGCCGCGAACGCTGTACCGGGTCCAGTGCTTAAGGTTCCCTTAGCACATCTTGATCGAGTCAGTGACCGATCCCCTAGTGCGCCACGCCTCACACAGGCCGGTTCCATCACATCGCGGTCACCGAGGGGGTTAGCCTGGTAGGCGCATCAGCGGATTCAAGATCGAGATCGAGACGGATAGAGGCGAGCCCCAGCCGTGTCCAGCAGCAGCCCTGCGTCACAGTTCGGCCCCAACGAGTGGCTGGTCGAAGAAATGTACGACCAGTTCCTCGCCGACCCTTCTTCAGTCGATGCCGCCTGGCACGACTTCTTCGCGGACTTCAAGCCGACGCAGAGCGCGCAGGCCAAGGCGGACACCGCCCGGCAGCAGGCCGACGTCAAGCCCGCCTCCAACGGCCAGGCGGCGCAGCCGTCGGCCAAGGCGGTGCAGAACGCGGAGTCGGCGGCCAAGCAGGCCGCCCCCACGAAGGCGGCCCCCGCGAAGCCGGCGCCGAAGGCGGCTCCCAAGCCCGCCGCCGCCAAGGCCGAGCCGAAGGCGGACGCGAAGAAGGAAGAGCCGGAGTCGAAGCAGCTGCGCGGTGCCGCGGCCGCCATCGCGAAGAACATGGACGCCTCGCTGAGCGTCCCGACCGCGACCAGCGTGCGCGCGGTCCCGGCCAAGCTGATGGCGGACAACCGCATCGTCATCAACAACCACCTCAAGCGCACGCGTGGCGGCAAGATCTCCTTCACGCACCTCATCGGCTACGCCATGGTGCGGGCGCTGAAGGACTTCCCGAACCTGAACCGGCACTACCAGCAGATCGACGGCAAGCCGTTCGCGATCACGCCGGAGCACGTCAACTTCGGGCTCGCCATCGACATGAAGGGCAAGGACGGGTCCCGCAACCTCGTCGTGGCCTCGGTCAAGAGCGTCGAGGACATGTCCTTCCTGCAGTTCTGGCAGGCGTACGAGGACATCGTCAAGAAGGCCCGCAACAACAAGCTCACCGCGGACGACTTCGCGGGCACCACGATCTCGCTGACCAACCCCGGCGGCATCGGCACCAACCACTCGGTGCCGCGCCTGCAGGCCGGCCAGGGCGCCATCATCGGCGTCGGCGCCATGCAGTACCCGGCGGCGTTCGAGGGCACCAGCGAGAAGACGCTGGTCGACCTCGGCATCAGCAAGATCATGACGCTGACCTCGACCTACGACCACCGCATCATCCAGGGCGCGGAGTCCGGCGAGTTCCTCAAGCGCATCCACCAGCTGCTGCTCGGCGAAGACGGCTTCTACGACGACGTCTTCACCAGCCTGCGCCTGCCGTACGAGCCGATCCGCTGGGTCGCCGACATCCCCGAGGGCCCGGTCGACAAGACCGCCCGCGTGATCGAGCTCATCGACGCGTTCCGAATGCGCGGCCACCTGATGGCCGACACCGACCCGCTGAACTACCGCCAGCGCAGCCACGCCGACCTGGACGTCCTGTCCCACGGCCTGACGCTCTGGGACCTCGACCGCGAGTTCCCGGTCGGCGGCTTCGCCGGCCAGGAGCGGATGAAGCTACGCGACATCCTGGGCGTGCTGCGCAACTCGTACTGCCGCACGGTCGGCATCGAGTACACGCACATCCTCGACCCCGAGGAGCGCCGCTGGATCCAGGAGCGCGTCGAGATCCCGCACGAGAAGCCGGACCCCGCGGTCCAGAAGTACGTGCTCTCGAAGCTGAACGCCGCCGAGGCGTTCGAGACGTTCCTGCAGACCAAGTACGTCGGCCAGAAGCGCTTCTCGCTCGAGGGCGGCGAGACGGCGATCCCGCTGCTGGACACGCTGCTGGACAAGGCCGCCGAGCACGAGCTCGACGAGGTCGTCATCGGCATGCCGCACCGCGGCCGGCTGAACGTGCTGGCCAACATCGTCGGCAAGCCGATCAGCCAGATCTTCCAGGAGTTCGAGGGCAACCTCGACCCGGGCCAGGCGCACGGTTCCGGTGACGTGAAGTACCACCTCGGCGCCGAGGGCAAGTACTTCCGCATGTTCGGCGACGGCGAGACGAAGGTCTCCCTGACGGCGAACCCGTCGCACCTGGAGACCGTCGACCCGGTCCTCGAGGGCATCGTCCGCGCGAAGCAGGACCTCCTCGACAAGGGCGGCGAGGGCTACACCGTGCTGCCGGTCCTGATGCACGGCGACGCGGCCTTCGCGGGCCAGGGCGTCGTCGCGGAGACGCTGAACCTGTCGCTGCTGCGCGGCTACCGCACCGGCGGCACCGTGCACGTGATCGTCAACAACCAGGTCGGCTTCACCACCGCGCCGGAGCACTCGCGCTCGTCGCAGTACGCCACCGACGTCGCGAAGATGATCGGCTCGCCGATCTTCCACGTGAACGGTGACGACCCGGAAGCCGCGCACTGGGTGGCCAAGCTGGCCGTCGAGTACCGGCAGGCGTTCCACAAGGACGTCGTCATCGACCTGATCTGCTACCGCCGCCGCGGCCACAACGAGGGCGACGACCCCTCGATGACGCAGCCGGCGATGTACGACATCATCGACACCAAGCGTTCGGTGCGGAAGACCTACACCGAGTCGCTGATCGGCCGCGGGGACATCTCCGTCGAAGAGGCCGAAGCCGCGCTGCGCGACTTCTCGAGCCAGCTGGAGCACGTCTTCAACGAGGTCCGCGAGCTGGAGAAGCACCCGGCGAAGGCGAGCCCCTCGGTCGAAGAGGAGCAGCAGGTGCCGGCGAAGGTCGCGACCGCGATCACCAAGGAGACGCTGGAGCACATCGGCGACGCGTTCGTGAACGTGCCCGAGGGCTTCACGCCGCACCCGCGCGTCAAGCCGGTCATGGAGCGCCGCCACAAGATGTCCCGCGAAGGCGACATCGACTGGGCGTTCGGCGAGCTGCTCGCGTTCGGGTCGCTGGCGATGGAGAGCCGCCTGGTGCGGCTGTCGGGCCAGGACTCCCGCCGCGGCACGTTCACCCAGCGGCACTCGGTGTTCATCGACCGCAAGACTGGCCAGGAGTACTCGCCGCTGCAGAACCTGGCCGAGGGCCAGGGCCGCGTGATGATCTACGACTCGGCGCTGTCGGAGTACGCGGCCGTCGGCTTCGAGTACGGCTACTCGGTCGCCAACCCCGAGTCGCTGGTCATGTGGGAAGCGCAGTTCGGTGACTTCGTCAACGGCGCGCAGACCGTCATCGACGAGTACATCTCCTCCGGCGAGGCCAAGTGGGGCCAGCGCTCGGACGTCGTGCTGCTGCTGCCGCACGGCCACGAGGGCCAGGGCCCGGACCACACGTCCGGCCGCATCGAGCGCTTCCTCTCGCTGTGCGCGGAGGGCTCGATGACGGTGGCGGTGCCGTCGACCCCGGCGAACTACTTCCACCTGCTGCGCCGCCACGCCCTCGACGGCATCCAGCGCCCGCTGGTCGTCTTCACGCCGAAGTCGATGCTGCGCAACAAGGCCGCGACGTCACCGACCGACGACTTCACCGGCGAGAGCCGGTTCATGTCCGTCATCGACGACACGACCCCGGACCCGGCGAACGTCCGCAAGGTGCTGCTGACCTCGGGCAAGCTCTACTGGGAGCTGGTCGCGGAGCGGGCGAAGCGCGAGGCGCACGACGTCGCGATCGTCCGGATCGAGCAGTACTACCCGCTGCCGAAGAAGAAGCTGGTGGCGGCGCTGGAGCGCTACACCAACGCGCAGCAGGTCGCGTGGGTCCAGGAGGAGCCGGAAAACCAGGGCGCGTGGCCGTTCTTCGGCCTGAACCTGCCCCGGAAGTTCCCGGAGCTGCTCTCGGGCCTGCAGGTCGTCTCGCGCCGCCCGATGGCGGCCCCGTCGGCGGGTTCGTCGAAGGTGCACGAGGTCGAGCAGAAGGCGCTGATCTCGAAGGCGTTCGACTGATCGCTTGAACGACGAAGGCCCCCGCACTCCGAGTGCGGGGGCCTTCGTCGTTCAGCTGAGCGACTCCGAAGCCGCCTTCGCGAGGCTGTGGGCGTTGCGGCGGCAGCGCTCGGTGTTCTTGTCCGACGGGTCGGCCGCGGTGACGATCACGGTCGCGTCGACGTTGCCCTGGTAGAACCGCACACCGCACTGCATGGTGCCGCTCGCGGCGTACTCGACGTCGGCCGCCTTCGTCGCCCTCCCGATCTTCTCGGTGATCGGCTTCGCGCCGCGCTCGACCTCGATGTCGTAGCCCGCCTTCGCGTAGCCGGGGCCGTTGCCCGAGCCCGGCTGGTTCGACTTCGCCAGCATCATCGACACCGTGCCGGACGACGAGCCCGGCTTCGACCACGAGCAGCTCAGCTGGGACAGCTGGATCTGGTCGTCCGACGTGCTCGCCGGCTCGGCCGGGGAGTCGCTCGAGAGAGGCGGCAGGTTGTTCATCCGGCTGCCGACCTCGCTGCAGCGCGGCAGCGACGTGTACTTGTCCGGCTCGCCGGTCGCCGACGTCGCGGGCGGCGCCGCGGTGGACCGCTTGTCGTCCGAGGTCAGGAGGAAGAACGCGCCGACGCCCGCCCCGGCCAGGACGAGCACGCCGACCACGACCAGCACGACCACCAGCGCCGTCTTCCCGCCGGACTTCGGCGGCGGGTAGCCGGGGTACTGCTGCTGGGGGTAGGGCTGCTGCGGGTACGGGTACTGGGGTCCTTGCTGCACGAACCGGACACTAGGCCATTCGTGCGACCGGGGCGGGCGTTTCGGGGCAAATCACTCAGCCGGGCAAATCACTCAGCCGGGCAAGCCACTCAGACGGTCAACGACCAGCTGTCGATGCGCCCGGTGTCGATCGCGGCGACGTCCTGGACCCGCAGGGACCAGGTGCCGTTCGCGGCCTCACCGGAGACGTTCGCGCTGTAGGTCGTGTCGATGTTGTCCGAGGAATCGCTGCCGGAGTTCTTCAGCCGGTACGCCGAACCGTCCGGCGCGACCAGGTCGATCACCAGGTCGCCGACGTAGGTGTGGACGATGTGGACCTCCACGGCCGTCGTGGCCGAGGCGTTGCGGTTGCAGCCCGAGACGGTCACCGCGCTGGTCACCGCGGCGCCGCGGTCGGGGATGGCGACGTCGGTGCCGTTGGTGACGGTGCCGCAGGTCGGCGGCGGCGGGGTCGTGCCGGTGCCGGTGTAGAGCAGGACGTTCGGCGACCCGGTACCCGGGCTCGTCACCTTGCCGGTGGTGCCGTTCGCGACGAGGGCGTCGCGGACCTGCTGCGGCGTCGCGCCGGCGTTCGTGGCCAGGTACAGCGCCGCCGCGCCGACGACGTGCGGGGTCGCCATCGACGTGCCGCTGATCGTGTTGGTGGCGGTGCTGCTGCCGATCCACGACGACGTGATGCCGCTGCCCGGCGCGAAGATGTCGAGGCACGAGCCGACGTTGGAGTAGCTCGCGCGGGCGTCGGTGGACGTCGTCGCGCCGACGGTGATGCCCGCCGCGACGCGGCCCGGGGAGCCGTTGCACGCGTTGGCGCCGTTGTCGTTGCCCGCCGCGAGGCCGTAGGTGATGCCCGCGGTGATCGAGCGCTGCACCGCGGCGTCGAGCGTGCTCGAGGCGCCGCCGCCGAGGCTCATGTTCGCGACGGCCGGCTTGATCGCGTTGGCCGTCACCCAGTCGACACCGGAGATGACGCCGGCGGTGGTGCCGGAGCCGCTGCAGTTGAGGACGCGGACGGCGACCAGCTTGACCTCCTTGGCCAGGCCGTACTGCGAGCCGCCGATGGTGCCGGCGACGTGCGTGCCGTGGCCCTGGCAGTCGGTGGCGTTGCTGTCGTTGTCGACGAAGTCGTAGCCCGACGTCGCCCGGCCGCCGAAGGTGCTGTGCGTGAGGTTGATGCCGGTGTCGATCACGTACGCGTGCACGTTCGACGCCGTCGTGCTGTAGCTGTACTTCTGGTCGAGCGGCAGGTTCCGCTGGTCGACCCGGTCCAGCCCCCACGACGGCGGGTTCAGCTGGTCGGCGCTCGCCCGCACGACCTTGTTCTGCTCCACAGTGGACACCGCGGGGTCGGCGGCGATGCGCTTCGCCTGGGTCTCGGACATCGTGCCGGTGAAGCCGCGCAGGGCCGCGGAGAACGTCCTCGCGACCGTGCCGCCGTGGCGGCTCGTGACTTCCTTCGCCTTGCTCTCCGCCGCCGTGCCGTCCTTGAACACGACGATGTAGCTGTCCTTGACGGCGTCGGCGCCGCCGGCCCCGAGGATGGTCCCTTCGCTCGCCGTCGCGACGGCGTTGCCGCTCAGCGCGGTCAACGCCGAAACGGCGGCGACGACCCCGATCTTGGTCACCAGGCGCATGGTTCGTCCCTTTCTGGGCAGGGTCGACCGGGCGGTGCACGGCCGCCGGGTCGCCAGGGGTGAGACGTGAAGCGCGTTCACGTGGAACGTGGACGGAACTTTAAGTCGCGTCCACAGAGATCGGTAGATCGTCCGGTTTGCGCAGTTCAAGACCACTCGAACGGTCCCCTACCAAAGTCTGCCCGCGAAAACGATTTCCGCTCGGCGCCGGTTCGCGGCAAGGTGACGCCCATGCTGATCCGCCGCGCGACCCCGGCCGACCAGGCCGCGATCCACCGAGTGCACAGCGAAGCGTTCCGGCGCGAGGAGGGCGTGACCCCGGTCGAGGCCCCGCTCGTGGACGGGTTGAGAGCCGACGGCGACCTCCTCGACGCACTGTCCCTGGTGGCGATGCACGACGGCGAAGTCGTCGGGCACGTGTGCTGCAGTCCGGCCCGCGTCGGCGAGGACAGGGTGGCGGCGGTCGGGCTCGGCCCGCTCGGCGTGCTGCCGGCGCACCAGGCGCGCGGGGTCGGCTCGGCACTCGTGCACGCGGTCCTCGGCGCGGCGGACGCGTGCGGCTACGGCGTGGTCGTCCTGCTCGGCAACCCGGACTACTACACGCGGTTCGGCTTCGTCACCGCGTCGACGCTCTCGATCACCGCGCCGGATCCGGCCTGGGGCAAGCACTTCCAGGCCCGGACGCTGGCGGGGTACAAGTCCACCCACGCGGGCGCGTTCGAGTACGCGCCGGCGTTTTCCCGGATCTGAACAGGAGTCGCCGATGTACGCACCGACCACGTCCGTGGGAGTCCGGATCAACCGCGAGCAGCCGCCGGCCAAGCTGGTCGAGCTGGCGCGGCAGGCCGAAGCCGCCGGGCTCGACGAAGTCTGGCTGGTCGAGGACTGCTTCTGGGCGGCGGGCATCGCCACGGTCGCGACGGCGCTGGCGGTGACGTCGACGATCAAGGTGGGCATCGGCGTCCTCCCGGCGGTCGCGCGCAACCCGGCGATCGCGGCGATGGAGCTCGCGGCGCTGGCCGGGCTGCACCCGGGCCGCCTGATCGGCGGCTTCGGCCACGGCGTCGCGTCGTGGATGCGCCAGATCGGCGCGTATCCGGAGTCGCAGCTGGCGGCGCTGGAGGAAACACTGGTGGCGGTCCGCCGCCTCCTGGCCGGCGAGCGGGTCTCGATGACCGGACGGCACGTGTCGCTGGACGAGGTCGAGCTGGTCTTCCCCCCGTCTTCCGTGCCCCCGCTCCTGGCGGGCGTCCGGCGCCCGAAGTCCCTGGCGATCGCGGGCGCGGCGGCGGACGGCACGATCCTGGCCGAGCCGTCCCCACCGGAGTTCGTCCGGACGGCGCTGGCCGGCATCGCGGCGTCCGGCCCGCACGCACTGGTGACGTACAACTGGCTCGCGCTGGGCGACGGCGATCGAGCCCGCCGGACGGTGGCGGAGTCGCTGACGCCGGGCGCGCGGGTCCAGGTGGAGGGCCTGCCGTTCGCGGCGGAGCTGCTGGCATTGGTCGATTCGGCGGCCACAGTGGACGATTTGGCGGCAGGGCTGCGCCCGGAGTGGCTGGGCAAGCTGGCGATCTGCGGTTCGTTGGAGGAGTGCGTGACGTCGGTGCGCGCGCTGCACGCGGCCGGGAGCGGGTCGGTGGTGCTGCTGCCGCTGCCGGAGGAACCGCCGGAGCAGGGTATCGAGGACGCGGGCCGAGTAGCGGCGGCCCTGCGCGGCTGAGGGCCGAAAAGGAGTTCTCGGTGCGGGCCCGGCGTGTCAGGATCGGGGCATGCCGGTCGATCCGCACCTCCTCCTGGCCTTCGTCCTCACCACCCTCGTCGCCATGGTGACGCCCGGTCCGGACATGCTCTTCATCCTCGGCTGCGGCATGCGCGGCGGCCCGAAAGCCGGGCTGCTCGCCACCGCCGGAGTCGCCACCAGTGAGGCCATCCACGTCGCCGTGGCCGCGGCGGGGCTGGCCGCGCTGTTCGGCGCTGTGCCCGTGGCCTTCACCGTGGTCCGGATCGCCGGAGCCGGCTACCTGATCTACCTCGGCGTGCAGGCCATCCGGAACCGGAAGCCGCTCGTCGAGCGGAAGGCTGAGCGGGCCTATCTCAGCGGGCTGCTCACCAACCTGCTCAACCCGAAGATGGTCACCTTCACCATCGCCTTCCTCCCGCAGTTCATCGACCCCGCGCGCGGGAACCTCTGGCTGCAGTTCGCGGTCCTCGGCGCGATCCTGATCGTGTTCGAGTTCCTCGTCGACGGCGCCGTGGGCGTGCTCGCCGGCCGGATCGGGGGGTGGGTGCGGCGGAAGAAGAACCAGCGGCGCATCGAGGTCGCCACCGGGGGCATCTTCATCGGCCTCGGCGTGAAGCTGGCCCTCGACTAGGACTTCAGGTTGTTGCGGGCGAGGAAGTCTTCCGCGATGTCCAGCGGGTTGCGCTTCTCTTCGGTGAACTCGACGTTGAGCCGCGTGAGCTGCTCGGTGGTCAGCGCCGCCGACACGCGGTTGAGTGCCGAAACCTCGCTCGGGGACAGCGTTCCCCGAGCCACCAAGGGCACGATGTTCTGCGCCGGGAACATGTTCTTGTCGTCGACCAGCGGTACGAAGCCGTTCGCGGCGATCGTCGACGACGTGCTGAAGAGGTCCGCCACCTGGACGTCGCCGGACTTAAGCGCCGCCACCGTCACCGGGCCGCCGGTGTCGGTCGTGCGGATCTCCTTGAACTCGCAGCCGTACAACGACTTGATCTTGTCCTTCCAGCGGCTGCTCCACTGGCCCGGCCCGCCGAACACCAGCTCGCCGCAGCGCTTTCCCAGGTCCGAGAACGTCTTCACGCCGGTGGACGCCAGCTGTGGGCCGACCACGAGCAGGTCCTTGTCCTCGGCCGGCGCCTGGTCCAGCACCTCGAAGCCCGCGGGGACCTTCTGGCGGAGCTGCGCGTAGACGTCCTGCGGGGTGGTCGCCTGCGTGTCCTTGTCGAAGTACCGCAACAGGTTCCCGCTGTAGTCCGGCACCACCGACAGCGATTTGTCCTGCAGCGCCTTGACGACGACCTCGCGACTGCCGACCGGCGGCCGCACCGTCACGTTCGTCGCGCCCGCGTTCTTCAGCGCACCGGCGTAGATCTGGGCCAGCAGCAGGCTTTCGCCGACGTCGGACGCCCCGATGATGATGTCCCCGGACGCGCCGCCTTCGCCGCCGCCGGCGAGCGGGTTGCCGCAGCCGGCCGCCAGGACGAGGACGGCCAGCATCAGAAAGCGCTTCACGCCGTCACCTTCTTCGCGGCCGCCGCGAGCTGGACGCCGCGGGGGACCAAGGCGCGGTTCAGCAGCGCGAACAGGATGTCGAGCACGATCGCCAGCAGCGTGGTCAGGAGTGCGCCCGCGATCACCTCGGAATAGTCCAAAATGGCCAGTCCGTCGAGCAGGAACCGGCCCAGGCCACCGAGTCCGACGTACGCGGCCACCGCGGCGGTCGCGACGAGCTGGAGCACGGCGTTGCGGATGCCGCCGAGCACGAGCGGCAGCGAGATCGGCACTTCGACCTTCCAGAGCCGCTGCCAGCCGGTCATCCCGATGCCCTGGGCCGCGTCGACCACGCCGTGGTCGGTCGCCTGCAGGCCGGCGTACGTGCCGGCCAGGATCGGTGGCACGGCCAGCACCACGAGCCCGATGATCGTCGAAGTGACGCTCTCGGTGAAGAGCAGGAACAGGAACGTCACGAGCCCCAGCGTCGGCAGCGCGCGGATCACGTTGCCCGCGCCCACCAGCGCGACGCCGCCGCGTCCGGTGTGGCCGACGAACAGTCCTAAGGGGACAGCGATGACGAGCGCGATGACCAGCGACAAAGCCGTGTAGCCCAGGTGTTCCAGCAACCGCTGCGGGATGCCGTCCGGACCCGACCAGTGCGCCGGGTCGCCGAACCAGTGGACGAGATCGGTGATCACGCGGCACTCACCCGTTCCCACGGCGTCAGGAGGTTCCGGATCCCCACCAGGACCAGGTCGACGACCAGCGCGAGCAGCAGCGTCAGCACGATGCCGACGACGATCGGCGAGAAGTACTCGCGCTGGAAGCCGTCGGTGAACAGCACACCGAGGCCGCCGGTGCCGATCAATGCGCCCACGCTGACCAGGCTGATGTTGCTCACCGCCGCCACCCGCACGCCGGCCGCGAGCACCGGCACGGACAGCGGCAGCTCGACGGCGAAGAACCGGCGCACCGGCTTGTACCCGACGGCGGTCGCGGCGGCGATCACCGGCGGCGCCACGGCATCGAGCGCGTCGAGCACCGGGCGGACCAGCAGCGCCGTGGTGTAGATCGTCAGCGCGACGACGACGTTGACGCTGTCCAGGATCTTCGACCCGATCAGGCCGGGGATGACGACGAACAGCGCGAGCGACGGGATCGTGTAGAGCAGGTTCGCGAGCACCGAAAGGACCTGCCGCGCGGGCCGCCAGCGGTGCCCGACCCAGCCCGCCGCGATCGCGAGGACGATGCCGAACACCAGCGGGAGCAGCGCCAGGTAGACGTGGTCGCCCAGGTCGCCGAGGACTTGGACGCGGTTGTTCGCACTGCTCAGGTAGCGCCCGAGCTCGTCGAAGAAGCTCATGACGCCTGCGGCGTGGCCTCGATCACGTCCAGAACCTGCCGGGCGACGACGCCACCGAGCACGCGGTGGTCTTCGTCGACGACCACGCCGAGGCTGGCCGGGGACGACAGCGCCGCGTCGAGCGCGCCGCGGATCGGTGTGCCGTGGATCCACAGGGAACCGCCGGCGACGAGGTCGTCTTCGGACAGTGCGCCGTCCACTGTGGAGTTCGGGGCCAGCCAGCCGCGGGGTTGCTTGTCGGCGTTGACACCCAGCCGCCAGGCGTCGCTCGCGGGCACCGCCGAACCGATCTCGACGAGCTCGATCTCCTTGATCTCGACGCCTTCGGCGGAGAGGAAGGACAGGCCGCGGTAGCCGCGGTCGCGGCCGACGAAGGACGCCACGAAGTCGTCCACCGGGTGCCGCAGCACGTCGGCGGGGGTGCCGTACTGGGCGAGCTTGCCGCCGACCCGCATCACCGCGACCTTGTCGCCGAGCCGGACGGCCTCGTCGATGTCGTGCGTGACGAACACGATGGTCTTGCCCAGCTGCGACTGCAGCCGCAGCAGCTCGTTCTGCAGGTCCTCGCGGACGATCGGGTCGACGGCGGAGAACGGCTCGTCCATCAGGAGCACCGGCGAGTCCGCCGCGAGCGCGCGGGCGACGCCGACGCGCTGCTGCTGACCGCCCGAGAGCTGCGCGGGGTACCGCTTGCCGAGTTCGGCGGGCAGCCCGATGATCTCCAGCAGCTCGGCGGCCCGCTGCCGCGCCTTCGCCTTGTCCCAGCCCGACAACAGGGGCACGGTCGCGATGTTGTCCAGCACTGTCCTGTGTGGAAAGAGCCCGGCGTGCTGGATGACGTACCCGATGCCGCGGCGCAGCAGCGCCGGGTCGCCTTCGGCGACGTCCTTGCCGTCCAGCAGCACCTGCCCGCCGGTCGGCTCGACCATCCGGTTGATCATCCGCAGCGACGTCGTCTTTCCGCAGCCCGACGGGCCGACGAACACGGTGATCGTGCCGTCCTCGACCGTCAGGTTCAGCTTGTCGACGGCGACCGTCCCATCGGGATACTGCTTGGTCACGTCGCGGAATTCGATGGTCACTGCCACTCCCCATGTCCCGGTCGGCTTCGACCGTAGCCGAGTCCGCGGTGGTTGGCACGCTGTTCCGGCAGGTGGCCACTAGGCTCGTGGTCCGTGACCGCACTCGACGACGTCCTCGCCGCGCACGGCGTCGGCGTCCGCCCGCTGTACCGCGTCATCGACCTCCTGCGCACCGGCGACCACGACCTCGGCGAGCTGGTGCGGCTGTCCACGGCGCCGCGGCGCAGCGTGGAGGACGTCCTGGCCGCGCTCGGCGACGACCTCGACCGCAGCGGCGACCGGCTGCGGATCGCCCCCGGCGTCGCCGCGTCCTACCTGCAGTACAGCGTTCCCCGCTACGGCGACCCGCTCGAAGAAGCCGTCGCGGGGCACGAGCTGCTGCCGAAGATCGCCGAGTGGGTGGCGGAGGTCCCGGCGCCGCTGGCCGCGCTCGACCACGTGCAGGCCACGCCGGAAACCGTGCTGCGCCGCGCGCTGTGGCTGGACGCGCAGTACGACCTCACGACGGCACGGGTGCTGTTCCTCGGCGACCACGACCTGACGTCGCTGGCGGTGCGGGCGGTCTGCCCGGCGGCGTCGCTGACGGTCGTCGACCTCGACGAGCGCGTGCTCGCGTACCTGGACGAGCGCGGCGAGCGCGCGATCGCGACGGCGCACACGGACCTGCGCGTCGGGCTGCCCCCGGCGTTCGCCGGCCGGTTCGACCTGGTGTTCAGCGATCCGCCGTACACGCCCGAAGGCATGGGGCTGTTCGCCGCGCGCGGGGTGCAGGCACTGCGGGAGCCGAGCGAGGGACGGCTGCTGCTGGCCTACGGCTACAGCCCGCGCCACCCGGCGCTGGGCGCGCAGGTGCAGCGGTCGCTGGCCACGCTCGGGCTGACGTTCCAGGCGATCCTGCCGGGCTTCAACCGCTACTTCGGCGCGCAGGCGATCGGCAGCGCGGCGGACCTGTACGTCTGCCAGCCGACGGCGAAGGCCAAGAAGGTGCGCGGCGCCAAGGCGATCTACACGCACGGGCCGCAGTCGGTGGAGGCGGCGGGCACGAAGCCGGCGCTGCTGGAGAAGCTGAAGGAGATCGCGGGGGTCGGCGGGCTCGCGCTGGAGTCGCGGCCGGTGGACTGGTCGATCTCCGGTCCCGAGGGCGACGCCGTCGCGATGGACCTCTCGGGCGACCCCGGGCCGTGGCTGCTGCGGACGCTGCTGGGCACGAACGCCCGCCGGCTGGCCCTGCTGCTGCCGAACGCGCACCCGGACCTCGCGGACCAGGCGTCCCAGGAGGCGCTCGCGTCACTCGTCCAGGGGAAGTATGCGCTGCGGTACCTGCGCAGCACCCCGGACAACCGGCACGCGGTGGTGGTCGCGGACGCCGTCGAGCACCAGGACGAGGTGCTGACCCGCGCCCACGCCCGGCTGGCGAACGTCTCCCTCGACGTACCCGAGGACCTCACGGACCTGCGCCTGGTCGACGTCCCCCGCCACCGCCTCCCCGCCCTGCTCCGCTGAACCGCAAAGCGCCACTTTCATAGGGAAAGTGGCGCTTTGCGGTTCAAAGCGGAGCTTTCATAGGGAAAGTGCCGCCCTCGGGAAGCGGGGGGTCAGGCGGTGACGCCGTCGGCTTCCGCGGCCTTCGCCACCGCCGCCGCGACCTCCGGGGCCACCCGCGGGTCGAGCGGGCTCGGGACGATGCGGTCCGGGCCGAGGTCGTCCGTCGCGACCGACACGATCGCCTCGGCGGCCGCCAGCTTCATGTTCTCCGTGATCGCCCGCGCGCCGGAGTCCAGCGCGCCGCGGAAGACGCCCGGGAACGCCAGCACGTTGTTGATCTGGTTCGGGAAGTCGCTGCGGCCGGTGGCCACGATCGACGCGTAGCGCGCCGCGACCTCCGGGTGGACCTCCGGGTCCGGGTTCGACAGCGCGAACACGATGCCGCCGCCGGCCATGCGGCCCAGCAGCGACTCGTCGATCGTCGCGCCGGACAGGCCGAGGAAGACGTCGGCGCCTTCGAGCGCCTCGGCGAGGCCGCCGCGCAAGCCGGCCTTGTTCGTCGTCTCGGCCAGCCGCTGCTTGATCGGGTTCAAGCCGTCGCGGCCGTCGTGGATGATGCCGCGCGAGTCGAGGACGGTGACGTCGCCGATGCCGGCTTCCCGCAGGATCTTGGCGCAGGCGACACCCGCCGCACCGGCCCCGGAGACGACGACGCGCTGGTCGGCGATCGCGCGGTCGAGCACCAGGTTGGCGCCGCGCAGCGCGGCCAGCGTGACGATGGCCGTGCCGTGCTGGTCGTCGTGCATGACCGGGCAGTCGAGGGCTTCCTTGAGCTTGTCCTCCAGCTCGAAGCACCGCGGCGCGGAGACGTCCTCCAGGTTGACGGCCCCGAAGGACGGCCGCAGCCGCACCAGCGTCTCGACGATCTCGTCGACGTCGGTGGTGTCCAGGACCAGCGGGATCGAGTCGAGCCCGCCGAACGTCTTGAAGAGGACCGACTTGCCCTCCATGACCGGCAGCGACGCGCTCGCGCCGATGTCGCCGAGGCCGAGCACCGCCGTCCCGTCGCTGACCACGACGACCAGCCGGTCCGCCCACGTGTACCGCTTGGCCTTGGCGGCGTCTTCGGCGATCGCGCGGCTCACCTTCGCCACACCCGGGGTGTACGCGATCGAAAGGTCACGCGGGCTGGAGATGGGGCGCGTGGCCGCCACCGAGAGCTTGCCGCCCTCGTGCCCGGTGAAGATCTCTTCGTCGGTGACCGGTGCGACGGCGCCGGTGGGGTCGCTCATGGGGTTTCCTGTCGTCGTTTCCGTCATTCGTCCAGTGGGAATGACGGAACTCGCGGATCGAACGTGTGTCACTGGAATTTCTCCTGGGCCTGCGAGCGGGGGGCCACGGCTACAGGGGACACCGTGGTGATTCCCGGCACGGCAGCCCAGCGCGGTAGCGCCGGCCTGTCGGCGAGGCGTCACGTCGGCCATCGGTGCCGTGGGTCTGGCGATGGCCGCGGACGCGGCGGTCCAATCAGTGTGACAGGTCCGGTCGCGGGGTGGACCCCTCGGTGCGGTTCATGTCACACCAAAGCCCCATTCCGGCAATTCCCAAGACGTCTGTCCGGTTTTCTTGGCACCCGATATGATGAAGTCATGCAATTCCGCCGGCTGAGCGTCCCGGACGCCTTCGAGTTCTTCCCCCGGGCGTTCCCCGACGATCGAGGCGTGTTCGTGGCCCCGTTCCAGGAGGAAGCCTTCCGCTCCGCCGTCGGCCACCCGCTGCGCCTCGGCCAGTCCAACCACAGCGTGTCCCGGCGCGGCACGATCCGCGGGATCCACTTCGCCGACACGCCACCCGGCCAGGGCAAGTACATCTACTGCCCGCGCGGGTCGCTGCTCGACGTCGTCGTCGACCTCCGCGTCGGATCGCCCACCTTCGGCGAGTGGGACGCGGTCCGGCTCGACTCGAGCGAGTACCGGGCCGTCTACGTCGCCGAGGGCCTCGGCCACGGCTTCGTCGCGCTCGAGGACGACACGGTGATGGCTTACCTCTGCTCCGAGCCGTACACGCCGACGGGCGAGCACGGGATCAGCCCGCTCGACCCCGCGCTGAACCTGCCGTGGCCGGCGGAGCTCGAGCCCGTCCTCTCCCCCAAGGACGTCGCTGCCCCCACGCTGGCCGAAGCCCGCGAGAGCGGCCTGCTGCCGGTGTACGAGGACTGCGTCGCCTACTACGACAAGCTGCGCTCGATGGGCTGAGCCGCCGGCCGGCTCGGCATCGCGAAACTGCTTGCCCATTTAGTAAGCGCGCATATAGTCTGCCCGCATGTCACTTTACGAGTACGAGCACAGCGAGACGTCCACCGCGCCCGCCGCCGCGATCTGGCCGCTCTGGGCCGACACCACGCGCTGGCCGGAGTGGGACGCCGGCGTCCGGTCGGTGGTCGTCGACGGCCCGTTCACGGCCGGGACCAGCGGCACCATGACCATGGACGGGATGCCGCCGATCCCGTTCACGCTCACCGAGGTCACCGAAGGGCGCAGCTTCACCGACGAGACCCGCCTGCCCGACTCGTTCCTGCGGTTCGAGCACGTCCTGACCGACGTCGAGGGCGGCACGCGGATCACCTACCGCGTCACCGTCGACGGTCCCGAAGGGTTCGGCCCGCAGGTCACCGAGGACACCCCGGACGCGATGCAAGCGCTGGCGAAGCTGGCTGAGGCAAGCTCACTGACATGACCACGCCCGAGTCCCGCCTGCCCGGCCCCGAGCGCAGCCCCGGCTTCCTGCTGTGGCGCGTGACGCTGGCCTGGCAGCGGGCGATGCGGGCCGCACTGGCCCCGCACGACCTCACGCACGTCCAGTTCGTGCTGCTGACGACGACGTGGTGGCTCACCCGCTCGGGCGAGCCACCGTCCCAGCGGCAACTCGCCGAGCGGGCGGGCACCGACACGATGATGACCAGCCAGGTGGTCCGCAAGCTCGCCGAACGCGGACTGCTCGCCCGCGCCGACGACCCTTCCGACGCCCGCGCGAAGCGCCTGGAGGTCACGCCGGCCGGCCTGGAGCTGGTCGCGAAGGCGCTGAAGGACGTCGAGGCCGCCGACGCGTCCTTCTTCGAGGGCGTCGGCGACGGCTTCACCGAATCACTGGCCCGGCTCAGCCCCTGACGTCTTCGGCGAGGACGCGCTCGATGTTGCGCTCGGCGAGCGCCGTGATCGTCACGAACGGGTTGACGCCGGTGCTGCCGGGGATGAGCGAGCCGTCCGTGACGTACAGGTTCCGGTAGCCCTTCACGCGGCCGTAGCCGTCGGTGGCCTCGCCGAGCACCAGGCCGCCCAGCGGGTGGTAGGTGAAGCGGTTCTCGAACGTGCGCGTGTCGCCGAAGAGGTCGTAGCGGTAGATCGTCTTGTTCGCCCGGTTGACCTTGTCGAACAGCGCCTTCGCGGCGTCGATCGACGGCTGCCCCTGCGACGCCGACCAGCGCAGTTTCGCCGAGTCGCTCGCCGCGTCGTAGGTGAAGTGGCCGCGTTCGGGGTTCTTGGTGATGGCCAGGTAGAGGCTGACCCACGTCTCGAGCCCGGCGGGCACCGGCGCGATCTCGGCGAACGCCGGGTGCACCGGGTCGGCCCAGTTGTCGATGCCGAGCGCGGGCATGCCGGACTGCAGGCTGCCGGTGGTGTCCCAGACGTGGTTGGCGCGGCCGAGCATGACGTTGCCGTTCGTGCCCCAGCCCTGCCCGATCGCGTCGTTCAGCTCGGGGAGCCCGCCGGTCTCGCGGGCGCGCAGCAGCAGCTCGGTCGAGCCGAGGCTGCCGGCCCCGAGGAACAGGTGCTTCGTGGTGACGTGCTTGGTGCCGAGGACGGTTCCGCGGTCGTCGATCTCGCGCACGACCAGCACGTACGTCCCGTCCGGCTGCCGGCTGACTTCGCGGACCTCGTGCAGCGCCTGGATGGTCACGTTCCCGGTGCCGAGCGCGGCGGCGAGGTAGGACTTGTCGAGTGAGCGCTTCCCGTGGTTGTTGCCGTAGATGACCTCGGACGCGTCGGCCGAACGCGGGACCGTGCCCGCCTCCTCGCGCCGCAGGTAGTCCATGTCGTAGACGCTGGGCACGAACACCGTGTCGAACCCGGCCTTGCGCGCGGCCTTCCGCGAGACGCGGGCGTACTGGTAGGAGCGGCACGTCTCGAACCACGCCGGGTCGACGACGTTGACGCCCAGCTGGGCGCGGGCCCGCGGGAAGTACTTGCCGTACATCTCGTCGGCGTCGACGCCCGGGAGGATTTCCTCGAAGTAGGAGCGCTTCGGCGTCACCGCCATCGCGCCGTTGACCAGCGAGCCGCCGCCGACGCCGCGGCCGAGGTACACCGCCATGTCGCCGTAGTTCACCCGGTCGAGCACGCCGGCGTAGCGCCCGATGTCGCGGTTGGCGAGGTCGAGCCAGAGGAACGACGCGAGCGGCGCTTCGGTGCGATCCGTGAACCACATCGACCGCTCGTCCGGGGTGAGCATCGGGCAGAAGACCTTGCCGTCGGCGCCCGGCGTGCTCCAGAGCCGGCCCATCTCGAGCATCAGCGTCGGGATCCCGGCCTCGCCGAGCCGCAACGCCGTCACGGCGGCGCCGTAGCCGGTGCCGACCACCACCGCCGGGACGTGCGCGGGCAGCGTCGCGGCGGCCGCGGGCCGGGTGGAAACCGTGGTCAGCCCGAGTGCGGCGGCGGAGTTCAGTGCGGCGAGGCCGAGGAAGCGGCGGCGGGAGAAGGCAGACATGCTCCCGATCATGACCCAGTTGAGTGAACAGTGTTAACTATTTGGAACACGTTTCACCCAGTCGAGGGAAATCCTCGGGTCCCCCTGGGTGCGATCCCGGCTGCCGTCGTTCGACTTCTCGGACTGCCCGGCACCGCCCTCGAACGCCGACCCGGGCACGTGGCGTTGCGAAGCCTTCGTCTCCCAAGGAAAACTCACGATCGACGGTCGGGAGATCCCACTCGGGGAACTGCGCCTGACGTTCAGCGAAGGCCGCGTGAACGGCCAGTACGCCCAGGCGTTCGGCGCGCTGCGGCACGAGCCGGTGCGCGTCGCCGGCTTGGCGGGCGCGACGCTCCAGCTGCGCTACGGCGGCTATTCGGACTTCCAGGGCAACGCGCTCGTCGACCAGCAGCCGGGCCTGCCCTCGCCGTCGGGTCAGAACACGTTCCACCAGACGACGTACGTGCAGTACCAGCAGCTCTAACGCTTCTTCGGCGTCACCCAGATGGTGATCGTCCCGGTGACCACGGCCTTGCCGCCAGAGTCCGAAATGGTCACCGGGACGTCCAGCTCGACACCCTCGTCGCCGAAGTCCGGCAACCCGGGCAGCGACGCCACCGCGCGCAGGCCCGTTTCGGCCTTGGCGACGTACTGGACGTTCATGCCCTTCGGCAGCCAGCGGTGCGTCGGGGGGACGGTCGCTTCGGCGAGCATGCCCATCGCGATCTCGGCGAGGTTGCAGGCGGCGATCGCGTGGAACGTGCCGATGTGGTTGTAAACACCCCACCACTTGGGCGCGGTGACCTCGCAGTGGCCGGGCCGCAGCTCGCGCACCGAGGGCAGCACCGTGCGGAAGTACGGCACGCGCACGCACATCGCGGCGCTGAACAGCTGTTTCCCGCCCGGCTTCGCGGCCAGCTTGTGCCACAGCGCGAACGTCGGCGTCACGGACATGGGGGTCTCCTCGAACTAAGCTACTGCTCAGTAGCTAAGCAGACGACCTGCTCGCGCGCAAACGGCCGGGTATGTTCGGCCGCGTGGCGAACCGTCTCTTCCTCCTCCGGCACGGGCAGACCGAATGGTCGCTGAACGGGCGGCACACCGGCCGCACGGACATCCCGCTGACCCCGGCGGGCGAGGGCCAGGCACTCGCCGCGGGCGGCACCCTCCGCAGCCTGGTGGGCGGCCCGTCGCTCGTGCTGTCGAGCCCGCGGTCCCGCGCGCTGCGGACCGCCGCGCTGGCCGGGCTGCGCGTCGACGAGGTCACCGAAGACCTGGCCGAGTGGGACTACGGCGACTACGAAGGCGTCACCACGCCGAAGATCCGCGAGACGGTGCCGGGCTGGACGGTCTGGACCCACCCGATCCCCGGCGGGGAAAGCACCGCCGACGTCTCCGCGCGAGCGGACCGCGTGCTGGCGCGCGCTCGCCGCGACACCGAAACCGGCGACGTGATCCTGGTCGGGCACGGGCACTTCAGCCGTGTGCTCGTGGCCCGGTGGATCGGCCTGCCCGCGACCGCCGGCGTCCACTTCGGACTCGACGCGGCCGGTATCGCGGTCCTCGGCGACGAGCGCGGCGAACCCCAGATCGAACACCTCAACCTGCCGCCCGCCCTGGAGGACTGACGTGCCCGACGACCGCATCCGCCGGATCAGACCCGACGACGTCGAGGCCGCCGTCGCCCTCGCGTACGCGCTGGCGGACTACGAGCGCGCGCCCGGCGAGTGCCACCTGACGGTCGAGCAGCTGCACGCCGCGTTGTTCGGCGAAGCGCCGAAGCTGTTCGGGCACGTGGCCGAAGTGGACGGCGAGATCGTCGGCTTCACGGTGTGGTTCCTCAACTTCTCCACCTGGCGCGGGGTGCACGGGATCTACCTGGAGGACCTGTTCGTGCTGCCGGCCAACCGCGGCTCCGGCCTGGGCAAGGCGCTGCTCGCGGCGCTGGCGGCCGAGTGCGTCGCGAACGGCTACGCGCGGCTCGAGTGGTCGGTGCTGGACTGGAACCCGGCCACGGAGTTCTACAAGGCGCTCGGCGCGGTCCCGATGGACGAGTGGACCGTGAACCGCCTCACCGACGAACCCCTGCGGGCACTGGCGGCGCAGGCCTGACCCGCCCCGGTCGTGAGTGTTTAGTCGGGTTAGAACCCGACTGAACACTCACGACCACGGGACCGGGCATTTAGTCCTCTTCGTGTCCCTCGCGCTCGGCCCGGCGGCCGGCGAGGCCGCCGCGTTCGGCGGCTTCCGTCTCGGTCTCGCCCTCGCGCAGGCCCAGCGCCCACGCGCGGGCCGGGCGGCGGAACAGCAGCGCCAGCGCCGCGATGCCGAACAACGCGACCGGCACGCCCCACGCCGGCTCGCCGGACGGCCCGAGCAGGTACCAGCCGAGCCCGATCACGATCAGCGCGATCACCACGCCGGGCGAGCGCGCCCACGTCTGGCCGAGGACCAGCCCCGCCGACGCGGCCAGGAAGGCCAGCGCCACCACGATGAACGTGCCCGACTCGACGTAGACGTTGTTCCCCGGCTGGGACGGCGCCCCCAGGCCGTTCACCAGCACGATGATCCCGAACACCAGCAGGGCGAGCGACGGGACCGCGGTCACCGCGCCGGCCAGCCGGACCTCACGGGGAGCGGGCGAGAGCTTCACTGCGGCGGCCTTCCGGGAGGTCTTTTTCGCGGAGCACAGTGGACTCGACCAGGGCGGGTCACCGTGCGTGAGCTGATTCGATCGTATGCCACCCGGTCGGCCGTTTTCCCGGGACCGCCCGGGCGCTGAGAATTCAGGTGTCGTCGATGAGCGGGCGGTCGGCCCGGGTGCACTTGTCACGACGAGCGGACACTCGCACGTGAAGGAGGGCCGCCCGCCACAGGGTCTCGAAGGTGCTGTTCGCCGGGGTTGCGCCCGTCACCATGCGGGTCCGGAAGGTTCTCGGGCCGCCGGAAGTCACCTACCCTGCGGTGGTGCGCGCAATCCTCGTCGTGAATCCCCAGGCCACCTCGACCACCGCCGGTGGCCGGGACGTGCTGGCGCACGCGCTCGCCAGCCAGGTCAAGCTCGACGTGGTCGAAACCGACTACCGCGGGCACGCCATGGCTGTCGCGCGCTCGGCCGCGCGGGACGGGATCGACCTGGTCGTGGCGCACGGCGGCGACGGCACGGTCAACGAGGTCGTCAACGGCCTGCTGGCGGACGCGGACGGCGATCCTTCGCAAATCGGGCGGGTACCGGCCTTGGGCGTCGTGCCCGGCGGCTCGGCCAACGTCTTCGCCCGCGCCCTCGGCATCTCGTCGGACCCGGTCGAAGCCACCCACCAGCTGCTGAACGCGCTCGAGCACGACCGCTCGCGCCGGGTCGGGCTCGGGCTGGCCGACGGGCACTGGTTCACCTTCAACGCCGGCCTCGGCTGGGACGCCGACGTCGTCGGCCGCGTGGCGAAGCGCCGCGGCAAGCAGACGACCGCCGGTCTCTACCTGCGGGCCGCCGTCCGGTCCTACTTCCGGCCGCCGCTGGGCCGTCCGGCGCTCACGATCCGCGTCCCCGGTCACGAACCCGCCGAAGCGCTGACCGCTTTCGTGTCGAACACCGATCCGTGGAGCTACCTGGGCGAGCGTCCGATCCACCTCAACCCGGGTTGCTCGTTCGAGACGGGATTGGGCCTGTTCGCGTTGAACGGTCTGGGGTTGCCCACGGTGTTCAAGCATGTACGCCGTGCTTTGGCTACGAAGAGCGACCAAAAGGGCCGGCGTCTCGTGCGTCACGATGACCTGCCGATGATCCGCATCGACGCAGCTGAACCGGTAAACTTCCAGGTGGACGGCGACCTCGTCGGCCAGCGGAATCGCGTGGAGTTTTTCAGCGTCCCGGATGCACTCACCGTAATCGTGTGACGACGGGACCACTGATCGCCTGCGGCAAAGTGCAATCTGCCGTTCGTCGACCCAGAAGCTCCACTCAGCGCATCAGCCTTCCCTCAGGCGGGCTGTTTCGGAGAGAAACCGCAGGTCAGAAGCGTCGCTCGGCCGGGTGAGCTGACTCACCGATCTTCCGGAAACCCTTGTCGAAAGCGGTGCTTCGTGAAAGCATTCACAAGCACCCAAGAACACGACCGCCATTGACGACTGTGGCGCGGCCCTCCCGCGCCATGTGTAAGGAGCTCACGAACATGGACTGGCGCCACGACGCGGCCTGCCGAGACGAGGACCCCGAGCTGTTCTTCCCGGTGGGAACCAGCGGTCCGGCTCTGTCGCAGGTAGCTCAGGCGAAGGCCGTGTGCCACCGCTGCCCCTCCGCTTCCGACTGCTTGGCCTGGGCTTTGGCCAGCGGTCAGGACGCCGGCGTGTGGGGCGGCATGAGCGAGGACGAGCGACGCGCGCTCAAGCGCCGCCGTACGCACATCGGCACGCGTACCAACGCCTAAGTTTCACGAGATCCACCGATCCACCCGAGCCGAGTAGGAATTTCACCCGGCGGGCATTTTCGTGCCCACGCCGTCTGGGGTGATACCTACCTGACTCAAGTTTAACAACCGAGGCGAAACCACCTGGAGACGGGTGCGCTGAAACCTCACCGGGACTCCAAGTACTCCCGCGAAAACGTTGAAGGGCCCGGCACCCGCTCCTCAGGGTGCCGGGCCCTCAGCGTTTTTCCTCCCGCGATCCGCACTCGATCACGTCGCGCCCTCCGGATTCCCGCCGAGGTGCGAGTCCAAACAGGATTTTCAGAGGCGACGCGAAAGAGGGATGCGCAGCGCCGCTTCGGTGCCCGTCACCCGGGTCGACGACGCCTCCACGCGCACCTTCCGCAGCGAAAGCGAGCCCCGCAGCTCGGACTCGACGAGCGTCCGCACGATCTGCAGCCCGAGGCCGTCCGACCGCTCCAGCGAGAACCCCGCCGGCAGCCCGCGCCCGTTGTCGCGGATCACGACGTCCAGCCAGCGGGCCGAGCGCTCGACGATCAGCTCGACCTTGCCCGAGCGGCCCGCCGGGAAGGCGTGCTCGATGGCGTTCTGCACCAGCTCGGCCAGCACCATCACCAGCGGCGTCGCGATCTCCGCGACGACCACCCCGAACGAGCCCGTGCGCTTCAGCCCGACCTGCGACTCCGCCGTGGCGACCTCGCCGACCATCGGCAGCACGTTGTCGAGCAGCTTGTCGAGGTCGACGCGCTCGTCCACCGAGATCGACAGGGCCTCGTGCACCAGCGCGATCGACGTCACCCGGCGCACCGACTCGGCCAGCGCGAGCCGGGCCTCCTCCGACGACGTCCGGCGGGACTGCAGGCGCAGCAGCGCGGCCACCGTCTGCAGGTTGTTCTTCACCCGGTGGTGGATCTCGCGGATCGTCGCGTCCTTCGACAGCAGCGCGCGGTCGCGCCGCTTCACCTCGGTGACGTCGCGGACCAGCACCAGCGCGCCCGCGGCCTGCCCGGCCGGGCGCAGCGGCAGCGCGCGGAACAGCACCACGGCGCCGCGCCGCGAATCGGCCTCCGTGCGGCTCGACGGCTTCCCGTCGAGCGCTTCGAGGATCCGGTGCGACACCTCGGTCGCGTCGAACGGGTCGCGGATCAGCGAGCGCGTCAGCGGCGCCAGCCGGGTGCCGACCAGGTCGGATTCGTGCCCCATCCGGTGGTAGGCGGACAGGCCGTTCGGGCTGGCGAAGACGACCGTGCCGCTCGAGTCGAGCCGGATCAGCCCGTCCCCGACCCGCGGCGAGGTGTGCGTGTCGGTCGCGTTGGTGCCGTTCGGCGGGAACGTGCCGTCGACGATCATCTGGCACAGGTCGCCGGCGCTGCCCAGGTACGCGATCTCCAGCGGGCTCGGCACCCGCGGCGCGGCCAGGTTCGTCTCGCGGCTCATCACGGCGATGACCTCGTCGTGGAAGCGCACCGGGATGGCCTCGCGGCGCATCGGCAGGTCGCGGTACCAGTGCGGGTCCTCTTCGCGGCAGATCCGCACCTCGCGCATGGCCTTCGCCAGCTGCGGGTGCTCCTCCACCGTGAACCGCGTGCCGACGACGTCCTCGGGGTGCGCGGTGGGCGCCGTCGTCGGCCGCGCGTGCGCGACGCAGACGAAGTCGCCGCCGTCCGGCTGCAGCTCCTCGGTCACCGGGACCCAGAGCAGGAAGTCGGCGAAGGACAGGTCGGCCAGCAGCTGCCACTCGGCGACCACGGTCTGGAGGTGGTCCGCCGCCTCCCCGGGGAGGCCGGTGTTGTCGGCGAGCAGTTCGGCGAGCGTCGACACGGTTACTCGACCGTCCCGAGGACGTCGCCCTGCTGGACGCGGTCGCCCTTCGCCACGACGAGGCTGGTCAGCGTGCCGGCCTTTTCGCTCACGGCGGGCAGCTCCATCTTCATCGACTCCAGGATCAGCACGGTGTCGCCGGCGTTCAGCGCGGCGCCGGGCGCCGCGACGACCTCGAGCACGGTGCCGACCATTTCCGCCCTGATCTCGGCCATCGCCACCCCTCCTGGTACTCGCCCGGCCACCCCATCCAACCAGAACGGGACGTCATGACACACTTGAGAGGTTGACCAGCTTTGACGACGAGGAGTGAACATGTCGAAGCGCGCCCGCAAGCGTCGCAGCCGGAAGAAGAACGCCGCGAACCACGGCGGCAAGCCCAACTCCTGAGCCGGCGCCGGCACGCAAAAGGCCCCCGCACCGAAGTGCGGGGGCCTTTGTCGTGCTCAGGCGCGTTATTCGGAGCGCTGCTCGAGGGTGATCTCGGTGCGTTCGACCGTCACCCCGCCGCGGGAGGCGACGGTCTGGCGGATCGACGCGCGCAGCCTGCTCTTCAGCTCGGCGGGGGCGTGGTCGCCACCGCACTTGCGGGCCAGGAGCTGCTTGATGTGCTCGTCGATGCCGTACTCCTCGAGGCACGGCGGGCAGTCGTCGATGTGGGCACGCAACGCGGCGTCCCGCTCGGGGCTGCACTCGCGGTCGAGCAGCAGGTAGATGTCGGCGAGCGCCTCTTCGCAGCGGACCTTGTCGGACGAGCCTTCGCACATGTCGCTCATCGCCCGGCCACCTCCTCCTTGGCACCCCGGATGAAGCCGCGTTCCCTCGCGACGTCGGCGAGCAGGTCGCGCAGCTGGGCGCGACCGCGGTGGAGGCGGGACATCACGGTGCCGATGGGGGTGTCCATGATCTCGGCGATCTCCTTGTACGCGAAGCCCTCGACGTCGGCCAGGTACACGGCCAGCCGGAACTCCTCGGGCAGCTTCTGCAGCGCGGCCTTGACGTCGGTGTCGGGCAGGTTGTCCATCGCCTCGACCTCGGCCGACCGCAGCCCCGCGGAGGTGTGGCTCTCCGCCTTGGCGATCTGCCAGTCGGTGATCTCCTCGGTGGGCTGCTGCACCGGCTGCCGCTGCCGCTTGCGGTAGCCGTTGATGTAGGTGTTGGTCAGGATGCGGTACATCCAGGCCTTGAGGTTCGTGCCGGCCTTGAAGGACGCGAAAGCGGCGTACGCCTTCAGGTAGGTCTCCTGGACCAGGTCCTCGGCGTCAGCGGGGTTGCGGGTCATCCGCATCGCGGCCGAGTACAGCTGGTCGAGCAGCGGCATGGCGTCCCGCTCGAAGCGCTCGGCGCGCTCCGCCTCGGTCGCTTCCTCCGGTGCTGAGTTCTGCGTGCTCGGCAAACCGTTCCCTTCCCGCTCGGCGTCGATGCGCGTACGCGCATACGGCGACGTCGAGTTTACGCGGGGGCCGGGCACACCGCGGTTCGCCGGTGCCTCGGGGCGGCGGCGGCTGCGAGAGCGTGTGGTGGCGAGGGTTGTGGTCACGCCCCGTACAACCGATCGGGGCGGGCGGGCATTCCCTAGACTTCCGCACCATGGCTGGCAAGGGCACCCCGGCGACGGCGCTGTTGGGCAAGCAGAAGGTGGCGCACACGCTGCACGCGTACGACCACGACCCCCGCGCGGAGTCGTACGGCCTGGAGGCGGTGGAGGCCCTCGGCCTGGACCGCGCGCGCGTGTTCAAGACCCTGGTCGCCGAGGTCGACGGCCGCCTCGTCGTGGGAGTGGTCCCGGTCACGGGCCAGCTGGACCTGAAGGCACTGGCCGCGGCGGCGGGCGGCAAGAAGGCGAAGATGGCCGACCCGGCGGCGGCCCAGCGGGCGACGGGTTACGTGCTGGGCGGGATCTCACCGCTGGGCCACCGGAGCCGCCTGCCGGTGGTGATCGACGCCTCGGCTCCGACGTTCGAGACGGTGTTCTGTTCGGCGGGGCGGCGAGGTCTCGAGGTGGAGCTGGCCCCGGCCGAGCTGATCCGGCTGACGGGCGCGGTGGTGGCCCCGATCGGGGCCTGACCCGGCTCGCTTGTTGACTGGCCGCCAGCGCCCCAATGTGGCGTTCGGTGCGTCAGACGCACCCAATGTGGCGTTCGGTGCGTCAGACGCACCCAATGTGGCGTTCGGTGCGTCCAGCGCACCCAATGCCACATTGGGGCGCTTGGGACCTGGTCAGGACAGCGGGCGCAGCACCCTGGAGAGCCACTCCGTCGCCGCTCGCGAGACGCTGTCCAGGTCCTTGCTCAGGCTGTGGTCGCCCTCGACCACCACGATCTCGTGGTGCGGCCCGGCCGAGGGTCGCCCGAACGGGTCGTTCTCGCCCTGGACCACCAGGACCGGGACCTCGACCGCGTCCAGTTCCGGCTGGCGCGTCTTCTCCGGCTTGCCCGGCGGGTGCTCCGGGAACGCCAGGCACAGCACCGCCACCGCCTGGCCCTGGGCGGCCGTCCGGCAGGCCACCCGTGCGCCCGACGAGCGGCCGCCGAATACGAACGGCAGGGCGTCGAAGCGCTCCGACAGCTCGTCCGCGATCGTCAGCCACGCCGTGTCCAGCTGGTTCGCCGGGGCCGGGGCCCGGCGGCCCGCCACCCGGTACGGCTGCTCCACCAGCGCCACGTGCACGCCGGCCGCCTGGGCCGCGCGCGTCACCGCCACCAGGTCCTTCGCGCCGAGGCCGCCGCCCGCGCCGTGGCCGAGCATCAGCACCGCCTCGCCCTCCTCGGCGCAGTGCAGGTAGGCCCGCGCGGGTCCGTAGGCGGTGTCGATCTCGAGGGCCGTCATGAGAAGAGGGTGCCCTCGTGGACCGGGTCGACCCGCTCCAGCAGCTCGGGCCCGTTGTTGCGGACGTTGTTGACCAGCGTCGAGATCGGCCGCAGCTCCAGCGACGAGACGATCTCGTCCGGCGTCGGGACCAGCAGGTCCTTGACGTCCTCGCGGTCCGGGTCCAGCCAGCCGTCCCAGTGCGACCTGGGCACGATCAGCGGCATCCGGTGGTGGACGTCGGTGAGCTGCCCCGCCGCGTCGGTCGTGATGATCGAGAACGTGATCAGCGGCGCCGCGTCCTTGTCGTCCTTCGGGTGCCAGCTCTCCCAGATCCCGCCGAACGCGATCGACGAGTCGTCCGGGGCCGTCATGTAGAACGGCTCCTTCTCCTTGCCGGTGCGGCGCCACTCGAACCAGCCGTCGGCGGGCACCAGGCAGCGGCGGGACACCAGCGCGCGGCGGAACGCGGGCTTCTCGGCGGCCGTCTCGGCGCGCGTGTTGATCATCCGCGAGCCGACCGACGGGTCCTTGGCCCAGAACGGCACCAGGCCCCACTTCATGATCCGCAGCGAGCGCTCGGCGGGCTCGTCCTCGAGGACGTGGCCGTCGGCGTCACGCGGGTGCCGCTGCACCACCGTGACGACGTTCTTCGTCGGCGCGACGTTGTGGTCGGCGCGCGCGTGACCCTCGGTGAGGTCGATCGCCTCGAACTCCTCGATCAGCTTCGCCGGGTCCTTCGTGGCGGCATAGCGGCCGCACATGAGCAACCTCCTAGCTCCGGGACGCCATCGTTACACGCAGGCCAGGGCCGTGGCGAGCGGCATGGGATCATTCGGGTGGGCACCGGCGCACGAGAGGACGAGGGTTTGGCGCGCAACGACTGGAGCAAGCTGGACGAGTCCGACGTCCGCGTGCGTCCGGGAAAGGGCACCCGGCCCCGCAGCAAGCGCCGTCCCGAGCACGCCGACGCCGTCAGCGCCATGGTCATCGGCAAGGACCGCGGCCGCTGGACCTGCGCGATCGACGCCGACCCCGAACGGGTGATCACCGCGATGCGGGCCCGCGAGATGGGCCGGACGCCGGTGGTCGTCGGCGACCGGGTCGGGATCGTCGGCGACGTCTCCGGCAAGCCCGACACCCTCGCGCGCATCATCCGCGTCGACGAGCGCACCAGCTCCCTGCTGCGCACGGCCGACGACACCGACCCGTACGAACGGCTGGTCGTCGCGAACGCCGAGCGCCTGCTGATCGTCACCGCGCTGGCCGACCCGCCGCCGCGCACCGGCTTCATCGACCGCTGCCTGGTCGCCTGCTACGCGGGCGGCGTCGAGCCGGTGCTGTGCCTGACCAAGGCCGACCTGGCCAGCCCGGACGAGCTGCTCGCGGGGTACGCGGGCCTCGACATCCCGGTGATCGTCAGCCGCTACGACGAGAAGCCCGAAGGCCTCGACGAGCTGCTGAAAGACCGCGTCACCGCGCTCGTCGGACACTCCGGTGTCGGCAAGTCGACATTGGTCAACCGCCTGGTCCCGGACGCCGACCTGGCCGTCGGCGTGGTGAGCGGGGTCGGCAAGGGGCGGCACACGTCCGTCGCGGCGGTGGCGCTGCCGCTCCCGGACGGCGGCTGGGTGATCGACACGCCCGGCGTGCGGTCGTTCGGGCTGGCCCACGTCACCGCGGACGACATCGTCGACGCCTTCGAGGAGTTCGCCGCGGCCGCCGAGGAGTGCCCGTCGGGCTGCGGGCACCTCGGGCCGCCCGAGGACCCGGGCTGCGCGCTCGACGACGTCGTCACCGAAGGCACGGCGCTGCCCGAACGGCTCGCGTCGCTGCGGCGCCTGCTGGCCTCCCGCGGCGGCCACGACGTGACCCGCCCCACAGAGGCCTGAGGCAACCGGGAACCGATCGCGGATCGTCACCGTCACATCGGTAACCATTCGCCCGTTCGGGCGATATGCCCAGCGGAAGATCCGAACTCTGAGGGGAATCAGATGCGCAAGACCACCCTGGTTGCGGCGGGCGCCGCGCTGGTGCTCACGCTGACGGCGTGCAGCGGCAACACCACCTCGGGCACCGCTGCCCCGGCCGGCGCGCAGTCGCAGTCCGGTGGCAGCAGCGGCCTCGCTTCGCCGTTCACCGACGCGTTCCAGCTGGCGTCGGCGTCGAAGCAGGGCACCGAGAAGTCCAAGTCGGCGAAGTTCACCATGGAGGGCTCCGCCGCGGGCCAGACCATGAGCGCCACCGGCGCGATGGCCTTCGACGGTGCGAACACGAAGTTCTCGATGACCAGCACCGCGGCCGGCCAGACCACCGAGATGCGCATGGTCGACCAGGTCATGTACATCAAGCTGCCCGCCGACCAGCAGGCGCAGATGGGCACCGACAAGTCGTGGGCCAAGATCTCGGCCGACGGCACCGACCCGATCTCGCAGGCGATGGGCAGCGCGCTGTCGCAGTCGGCGGAGCAGAGCGACCCGAGCAAGATCCTGGAGCAGGTCTCCAAGGCAGGCCGGATCGTCTCGTCCGACCAGACCGAGCTGAACGGCGTGCAGGTCAACCACTACAAGGTCGAGCTCGACGTGGCCAAGGCCCTCGACCAGTTCACCGGTCAGGTCCCGGCCGCCGCGCGCGACCAGATCAACGAGAAGCTCAAGGGCAAGGACCTCAAGATCCCGGCCGAGCTGTGGCTGGACAAGGACAACCTGCCGGTGCAGGTCACCATGGACCAGGGCGCGATGATGCAGGCCATGGGCGCGCCGGCCGGCGACGCGAAGTTCACGATGAAGTACAGCGACTGGGGCACCCAGGTCGACGTGGCGGCCCCGCCGGCCGAGCAGGTCGTCGACCTCGGCGAGCTGATGAAGAAGGCCGGTCGCTGACCGGAAAACTCTGAGTAGCGGCGGCTCCCCCGAACGGGTTCGGGGGAGCCGCTGTGTTTTTGTTGGCGCCATGCGCAAAGCCGCCGTCGTGCTGCTGTTCGTCCTGCTCACCGGGTGCTCGACCCCGTCGTCCCCACCCGCGTTCACGGACGCGCGGGCGCTGGCCGACGCCGCGACGACGGCCACCACGACCGGCGGCTCGGCGAAGTTCGCCACGGACGTCGCCGTCGGCTCAGTCCGGTCCAAGGGCCAGGGCCAGGCGCGCTTCGGCGCCGGCGGGATGTCCCAGGTGATGACGACCGACTTCATCGGCGAGCCGATGGAGCTGCGGCTGCTGGCCGGCAAGCTGTACGCGAAGGTGCCGGAGGGCTCGCGCGACGAGGTCGGCGCGGGGAAGCCGTGGGTGCTGGTCGCCGCGGACGGCAGCGACCCGTTCTCCCAGGTCCTCGGCGGCAGCCTGACGCAGCTGGCGGCGCAGAACGACCCGGCGCACACGCTGGGGGAAATCCGGACGGCGGGCACGATCGTGTCGTCCGAGCGCACGCAGCTGGACGGCGTCGCGGCGGAGCACTACCGCGTCGACCTGGACCTGGCCCGCCTGGGCCCGGACCTGCCCGCGGGCCTGCCCCCGGAGTCCGCGGGGCGGCTCGGCAAGTTCCCGGTGGAGCTGTGGCTCGACGACGCGCACCGGCCGGTGCAGATCGTGCTGGACCTGACGCCGATCCTGCAGGGCTCCGACGCGCGGATCACGACGCGCTATTCGGACTGGGGCACCCCGGTCGACGTCCAGCCGCCGCCCCCGGGCGAGGTCGGGTAGTCACGTTCCCGGCCGCCGTCTCGTCCGCTTCTCCGACGAAGGGAGAAGGACATGCGGGTGCTGGTGATCGGGGCGACGGGCGTACTGGGCAGGCCGGCGGTGACGCGGCTGCTCGCCCTGGGGCACGAGGTGAGCGCGTTGACCCGCTCGGCTTCCCGTGTTCCGGCCGGCGTGACGGCCGTCGCGGGTGATTTGTTTTCGGCCGATGCGCTGGTGACGGCCCTGCGCGGCCACGACGCGGTGATCAACCTGGCGACGCGGATCCCCCGGAAGGTGACCAGCAAGAAGGCGTGGGCCCCGAACGACCGGGTCCGGGTTTCGGGGAGCGCGGCCCTGGCGGCGGCGGTCCGGCGGGTCGAGGAGGTGCGGATCGTGGTCCAGGAGGGCATCTCGTTCGTGTACGCCGACGGCGGTGCGGCGCTGCTGACGGAGGACGCGCCCCTGCGGCCGCGCGGGGTGACGGCGTCTTCGGTGGTGGCGCATTCGAATGTGGCGGCGTTGACCGACCGGACGGTGGTGCGGCTGCGGATCGGCACCCTGCTGGGCCCGGATCCGATGACGGCGGCACTGCTGGCCGCGGCACGCCGGGGCGCGCCGTTGATCATGGGATCGCGCACGGATTGGACGACGGCGATCCATCCCACTGACGCGGCCGGGGCGGTGGTGGCGGCGTTGGACGCGCCTCCGGGGGTTTACAACGTGGGCGCGCCGGCGGTGGTGAAGGGCGAGCTGGGCGCGGCGATGGCCGCGGCGGCGGGGGTGCGGCGGGCACGGGCGCTGCCGAAGTGGCTCGTGTCGCGGATCCCGCTGGCGGAGCCGATGGGGCGCTCGCAGCGGGTCGATTCGAAGAAGCTGATGGCGGCGACGGGGTGGAAGTGCGAACGCCCGGTGCCGGGCCCGGACTGGTTCACCGACGACTGAGCGGCGGCGCCCTTACCAGAGCTCAGTTGTCCACAGGTGAACCCACCTGTGGACAACTCAGAGCAGCTCCAGCAAGAACGGCAGTTCCTGCGGCGCGTACCAAGCCAGCTCGTGGTCCTCGGCATCGCCCAAAGTGAACTCCGCGTCCGGGTCGCCCAGGTCCGCCGCGTCGATCACCGCCGCGGCGGCCGTCACCGCTTCGGCCGCTTCGGGTGCGTCCACGTGGATCGCCGCCACCGCCTTCAGCGGGATCGGGCCGCCGATGCGGACGACCGGGGCGTCCAGGTCGGGCCGCAGGGTCACGCCCTCGACGTCCGCCGAAATCACCACCCGGCGCGGTTCACCCTTCTCCTCCGCGGCGATCAGGCGCAGCGAGGCGCGGGCCGCGTCCAGCAGGGCCGCGTACTCCAGCTCCTCGTCGGACCCGCTCACGTACGCCTCGCGCAACGCCGGCGTCAGCGCGAACGCCGTTCCGCTGCGGGCGCGGAACTCCCCCGAGGACTCGAGGTCGCGAAGCATCGCGATGGTCGCAGGCAGATAGACCCTCACCAGTGCGCACCCTTCAGCTCTTCCAAGGATTCTTCGATCATCCCGGCCAGCAGGTCGACGTCGAACGCGGCCTTGCGGTCGCCGTTCAGTCCGAAGTAGACGCCGCCGTGGTAGGACGTCACCCCGATCGCCAGCGCCTGGGTGCGCATCAGCGGCATCACCGGGAACATCTCGACCAGTCTGGCCTCTCCCGCGTACATCGGCACCTGCGGGCCCGGCGAGTTGGTCACCATGACGTTGAAGATGCGCCCCGACAGCGACCCCGCCGCGCGCGCCCCCAGGGAGTGGAGGGTAGCCGGGGCGAAGCCGCCGACCTTGAGCAGCCCGCGCGCCGCCACCGAGCGGCCCGAGTCCAGGTGCTCGGCCATCGCGTGGCCGATGTGCTGCAGGCGCAGCACCGGGTTCGGCTCGCCGACCGGCAGGTCCACCAGGTACGCGGCCACCTGGTTGCCGAGCAGCGCCGGTGTCGAGAACTCGGCCGTCTCCTCGTCGCGGACCGCCAGCGGCACCAGCGCGCGGATCGTCGTGTGCGGGGTCAGCGGTTCCTCGCGCGAAAGCAGCCATTCGCGCAGCGCGCCGGTGATGGCCGCGAGGACGACGTCGTTGACCGTGCCGCCGTGCGCCGCGCGGATCTTGCGGAAGTCCTCCAGCCGCGTCCGGACCACGGAGAACACGCGGCCGCCGGACACGCGGACGTTCAGCGGGCCGGTCGGCGCCGGCCGCACCAGCGTGCGCAGCGTCGACGCCACGCCGCCGACCGTCTCGGCGAACTTGCCCGCCGCCGCGAACGCGTCGTTCGCCGCCGAGCGGACGTTCTCCACGACCTCGCCCGGGCGCTGGACGCCCTCGCTGACCGCGTCCAGCACCAGCTGCGTGCGGCTCGGCTCGCGCCGCGGGGTCCAGATGTCCTCGAACGGTTCCGGCTCGGCCGGCGTCGGGTCGAGGATGAGCTGACCGAGCTCGATCGTGCCGACACCGTCCACAACGGACTGGTGGGTCTTCGTCACCAGCGCGACGCGGTCGCCGGCCAGCCCCTCGATGAAGTACGCCTCCCAGAGCGGCCGCTCCGGCGCCAGCCGCCGCGACATCAGCCGCGCGACCAGGTCGAACAGCTGCTCGTCGCTGCCCGGCTGGGGCAGCGCCGAGCGCCGGACGTGGTAGTTCAGGTCGAAGTCGACGTCGTCCACCCAGACCGGCCGCGCCAGGTGGCCCGGCACCTCCAGCACGCGCTGCCGGTACCGCGGCAGGTAGGCCAGCCGCGCGCCGACGAGGTCCAGCAGCTGCGCGTAGCTGAACCCGGACCGCGGCCGCTCGAAGATCGCCACCCCGCCGACGTGCATCGGTGTCGCGTGGTCCTCGACGTACAGGAACGAGGCGTCCAGCGCGGAAAGGCGGTCGGGCATGAGCCGATCCTTACACAGTGCGAGACTGCCGGGTGTGGGTGATGAGTCGACGATCTCGCCGAAAGACCGCTTTCTGACCGTCTACGGCCGCAAGCCGGTGCTCGAGGCGCTGGCGGACGACGGCCTGCGCGTGGACAAGGTGATCCTCGCCGACACCGCCCGCGGCCCCGGCGCGGCCGAGATCCAGCGCGCGGCCAAGGAGGCCGGCGTCGCCGTGCAGCGCGCCAGCGCGCACCGGGTCAAGGTGCTCGCCGGCAACGGCAAGCAGGACCAAGGCGTGCTCGCCGACGTCGTCGCGCCGCGGATGCGCGCGCTTTCCGCGGCGCTGGAGGACCGGCGGCCGCCGTCGCGGGTGCTGCTGCTGGACGGCATCACCACGCCCGCGAACGTCGGCATGATCCTGCGGACCGCGACCGCCGCCGGGCTCGAGGGCGTGATCGTGCCGCGCCGCGGCGTCGCGGCGCTGGACCCGCTGGTGGTCAAGGCTTCGGCCGGGGTCGCGTTCCGCGCCCCGGTGCTGCGCTGCGGCTCGGCGCGCGAAGCGGCGGAGCTGCTCACCGAAGCGGGCTACTCGCTTTACGCGCTGAGCGCTTCGGCGCGCACCACGGTGTTCGACGTCGACCTGCCGCAGCGCGCGGCGTTCGTCCTCGGTGGCGAGACGGCCGGCGTCGGCGGGGAAGTCGGCGAACTCGTCACGGAATGGGTGTCGATTCCCATGCCCGGTGACGTCGAGTCGCTGAACGTCTCGGCCGCCGCGGCGGTCTTGTCATTCGAATTGGTGCGCCGCGCCCGCTGACTACTCAGCCGTCCGGGAACAACACGTTCAGTTCGGTGAGTGTCTCTTCGACCGACCGGTGGTGCACGCCGACCATGCCCGCCTGGACGGCGCCGCGGATGTTCGTCGCGGAGTCGTCGACGAACGCGCAGCGCACGGCGGGCAGCCCGAGCCGGTCCGCCGCGATCAGGTAGACCGCCGGGTCCGGCTTGGCCACGCCGACCTCGCCGGAAAACACCAGTGCGTCGAAATAGTCGAACATCGTGTTCTTGACCTCGGCCGACGCCCCGGGGGCGTTCGACAGGAGCGCGGTGCGGACGCCTCGCTCGCGCGCGGCCGCCAGGTAGTCGTAGAACCGGCCGGCGTCGGGGTCGGTGAGAACTCCGGCGAAATCGACCAATAGCCCTTTCAGCACCCGGCACACCATAGCCGGGCGGCCAGGCGCTGTCTCGCATAGCGCAACACTGCCGGGGATTGCTTCGCTTCGGCGGATCTCGCCCGGATTGTGCGATTCCCGTCGCCTTTCCGGCCCGTTCCCGCCTCTAAGCGGCGGAGGTGGGGAAATGCCGAGTCCAGGAGGGGACGAAATGATCGAGGAACACCGCCTGCGCACACTCATCCACTGCGAGGCGGCCGGGAGGGCGGACTCGCCGCCGTCGGTGACGCCGCTGGAGCACCGTCGCGGCGGGGTCCGGTGCCCGGCGCCCCGGCAGCTCGAAGCGGACGAGGTGGGCCGCGTGCTGAGCATGCTGCTGGAGGCCTACGACGGCCGTCGCCCGGCGGCGCAGGTCCGCGCGCTGGTGGCACCGGAGGTGTACGCGGGTTTCAGCGGTCCCAGCCGGACCCGGCCCCGGCACCGGACGCGGACGATCCACACGTGCACCCCGGCCCCGGACGTGATCGAGGCGTGCGCGCGGGTCGAGGCGGACGGCCGGTCGTTCGCACTGGCGGCCCGGTTCACACGCACGCCGACGGGGTGGCGATGCGTGCGCTTCGCCCTCCTGAAGCCGCAGCGCCCGGGCCGGCCACTGCGACGAGCGGCGTAGGAGGTCGTGAGTGATAAGTCGGGTTAGAACCCGACTTATCACTCACGAGCCGGGGTGGGCTCAGCGTGCGACCGGGAGCGTGGCCAGGCCGCGCAGGGTGGTTGTCGGGTTCCACTCCGGACTTCCGGCCAGTCGCAGGTCCGGGAGCCGCCGGGCCAGCTCGCGGAACACGATGCGGCCCTCCAGCCGCGCCAGCGGCGCGCCCAGGCAGAAGTGGATCCCCTGGCCGAACGCCAGGTGCCGGGCGGCGGGCCGGGCCGGGTCGAACTCGTCCGGGTCCGGGCTCGCCGCCGGGTCGCGGTTGGCCGCGCCGAGCACGACGACCACCTGGCTGCCCGCCGGGACCGGCACCGCGCCGAGCGCCGTGTCGCGCAGGGCCGTGCGCGCGGTCAGCTGGACCGGCGAGTCGTAGCGCAGCACCTCCTCCACCACGCGGTCCGGCGCGTCCGCCGCCGCGCGGAGGCCGTGCGGATGGTGCAAGAGCGCCAGCACGCCGTTGCCGATCAGGTTCGTCGTGGTCTCGTGGCCGGCGATCAGCAACAGCGTGAGCGTCACCAGGAGTTCGCCCTCGGTGAGCACGTCCCCCGCGTCGGAGACCGCGACCAGCGCGGACAGCAGGTCCTCCCCCGGTTCGCGCCGGCGCCGAGCCGCCAGCTCGCGGAAGTAGCCGACGAACGACTGCCGCGCCCGGACCGCCGGTTCGACCGTCTCCGGGCGTTGCAGGAACGCCGGGTCCAGGGCCCTGGCCATCGCGTGCGACCACGCCGCGAACTGCTCGCGGTCGTCCAGTGGGACACCCAGCAGCTCGGCGATCACCTCGACCGGCAACGGCTTCGCGAGCGACGTCATCAGGTCGAACTCGCCGCGGGCGCGCTCGAGCGACTCCGCCGTGAGCGCCTCGATCCGCGGCGTCAGCTGAGCCACCATCCGGGGCGTGAACGCCTTCGCGACCAGCCGCCGCAGCCGCGTGTGGTCGGGCGGGTTCAGCGAGAGGAACGCCCGGACCACGCGTCCTGACTCGTCGACCGGCTGGTCCGGGCGGCGGTCCGCCGGATCCAGGTACTCGGGTTCCGGGTGCCCGAAAGCCGGGTCGCGCAGCACCTGCGTGGCTTCGGCGAGACCGCTGACCGCGAACATCCCCGCCGCCAGCTCCGCGACCGGCCGTCGCTCACGCCACCGCCGGTAGTGCGGGTACGGATCCGGCCGCCGCTCGGGCGCGAACAGCGCGAAGAACTCCTGCGGATCAGCCGCGACCTGCGTCATGAGACCCCCCGTTCACGACACCGGGGGCGCGTGGCCGAGCCACGCGCCCCCGGGTGCCTGCCCCACGTCAGCGACGCGGGCCCTTCTTGCCCTTCTTCTGCGCGTCGCGCTGCGCGGCGCGGCGATCCCGGCGGGTTCCCCCGCCACCACCGCCCGCGGCCTGCGCGCCGCCCTCGGCGTGGGACTCGACCTCGCCGTCCTCGCCCGGGCCGGACAGCGTCACGCCCGACGGCTGGCCACCGCCGCCGAGGCCCTTGCCGCGCAGCGCGGCCGGGACGGACTCGGTGTCGGTCGTCGGCGGCTGCGGCGGCGCCGGCCGCGCGTGCCGTCCTTCGGACGCCTGGCCGTTGCCGGAAGCGACGCCCGTCGGCAGCGCCGAGGCTTCCTCCGCCGGCGGGGCTTCGGCGCGCTCGACCTGCAGGTTGAACAGGAAGCCGACGGCCTCCTCCTTCAGCGAGTCGAGCATCGCGCGGAACATGTCGAAGCCCTCGCGCTGGTACTCGATCAGCGGGTCGCGCTGCGCGAGCGCCCGCATGCCGATGCCCTGCTTGAGGTAGTCCATTTCGTACAGGTGCTCGCGCCACTTGCGGTCGAGGACCGTCAGCATCACCTGGTGCTCCAGGGTCCGCATGCCGTCCGGGCCGACGAGCGCGTTGATCTCCGCTTCGCGCTTGTCGTAGGCGTTGCGGGCGTCCTGCAGCAGCGCCTCGCGCAGGCCCTGCGCGTCCAGATCACCGTCGTCGACGAGGTCGTCCCAGTCGATGCTGACCGGGTAGAGCTGCTTCAGCGCCGTCCACAGCTTCTCGTGGTCCCAGTCCTCGGCGTAGCCGTTGGCCGTCGCACCGTCCACATAGGCGTTGACGACGTCCTCGAGCATGCCCTCGATCTGGTCGCGCAGGTTCTCGCCGGCCAGCACGCGGTGGCGCTCGGCGTAGATCACCTTGCGCTGCTCGTTCATGACCTCGTCGTACTTGAGGACGTCCTTGCGCTGCTCCATGTTGATCTGCTCGACCTGGGTCTGCGCGCTCTTGATGGCCTTGGAGACCATCTTGTGCTCGATCGGCACGTCGTCGGGCAGCCGCATGGTCGTCATCACGCGCTCGACCATGGTCGCGTTGAAGCGGCGCATGAGCTCGTCACCGAGCGAGAGGTAGAAGCGGGACTCGCCGGGGTCGCCCTGGCGGCCGGAACGACCGCGCAGCTGGTTGTCGATGCGGCGCGACTCGTGCCGCTCGGTGCCCAGGACGTACAGGCCGCCGGCCTCGCGGACCTCTTCGGCCTCGGCCTTCGACTCCGCCTTGACCTGCTCCAGGACCTCGGGCCACGCGGCCTCGTACTCCTCGGAGTGCTCGACCGGGTCCAGGCCCCGCTCCCGCAGCACCTGGTCGGCGATGAGGTCGGGGTTGCCGCCCAGCACGATGTCGGTACCGCGGCCTGCCATGTTCGTGGCGACCGTGACGGCGCCCTTCTGGCCCGCGCGCGCGACGATCAGCGCTTCCCGGTCGTGGTGCTTCGCGTTCAGCACCTCGTGCGGCACGCTCAGCTTCACCAGCAGCTTCGACAGGTGCTCGGACTTCTCGACGCTGGTCGTGCCGACCAGGACCGGCTGGCCCTTCTCGTGCCGCTCGGCGATGTCCTCGGCGACGGCCTCGAACTTGGCCTGCTCGGTCTTGTAGATCAGGTCGGGCTGGTCGGCGCGGACCATCGGCCGGTTCGTCGGGATCGGCACCACACCCAGCTTGTAGGTCTGGTGGAACTCGGCGGCCTCGGTCTCGGCCGTACCGGTCATGCCGGACAGCTTGTCGTAGAGGCGGAAGTAGTTCTGCAGCGTGATCGTCGCGAGCGTCTGGTTCTCGGCCTTGATCTCGACCTTTTCCTTGGCCTCGATCGCCTGGTGCATGCCCTCGTTGTAGCGGCGGCCGACCAGGATGCGCCCGGTGAACTCGTCGACGATCATGACTTCGCCGTTGCGGACGATGTAGTCCTTGTCCTTGTGGAAGAGCTCCTGGACCTTCAGCGCGTTGTTCAGGTAGCCGACCAGCGGGGTGTTCGCGGCCTCGTAGAGGTTCTCGATGCCGAGCTGGTCCTCGACGAACCGGACGCCCTTCTCGGTGACGGCGACGGTGCGCTTCCGCTGGTCGACCTCGTAGTGGTACTTCGAGTTGATCAGGTTCGTCTTCTCGGTGCGCTCGCGCGAGCCCATCGTGGTGGTGTCGATGCCCTGCATCAGCGGCGCGAGCCGGGCGAACTCGACGTACCAGCGCGACGACTGGTCCGCCGGGCCCGAGATGATCAGCGGCGTCCGCGCCTCGTCGATGAGGATCGAGTCCACCTCGTCGACGACGGCGAAGTGGTGCCCGCGCTGCACGCAGTCGTCGAGGCTCCAAGCCATGTTGTCGCGCAGGTAGTCGAAGCCGAACTCGTTGTTCGTGCCGTAGGTGATGTCGGCGTTGTACTGCGCGCGCCGGACGTCCGGCTGCTGCTCGGACAGGATCACGCCGACCTCGAGGCCGAGGAACCGGTGGATGCGGCCCATCCACTCCGAGTCGCGCTTGGCCAGGTAGTCGTTCGTCGTGACGACGTGGACGCCCTTGCCGGGGATGGCGTTGAGGTAGGCCGGGAGGACGCAGGTGAGCGTCTTGCCCTCACCGGTCTTCATCTCGGCGACCTGACCCAGGTGCAGGGCGGCGCCGCCCATCAGCTGAACGTCGAAGTGACGCTGGCCGAGTACCCGCTTGGCCGCCTCCCGGACGACCGCGAAGGCCTCCGGCAGCAGTTCGTCGAGGGACTCGCCGTCGCTGTTCCGCTTGCGGAACTCCTCGGTCTTGGCCCGCAGCTCGGCGTCGGTCAGGTCCTTGACGTCGTCTTCGAGGGTGTTGATGTGATCGGCGATGTTGCGCAGCCGCTTCACCATCTTGCCCTCACCCGCGCGGAGCAGGCGGTTCAGCACCATCCGGTCGACCTCACTAGCTGATCAAGAGTGCGCCCGGGCCGGTCCCGGGCAGGTTTTCCCGCGGCGGCCGCCGTGGTCGGCGCCACCTTCCCACCCCATCGTAGGGAACAGGGGCCGCCGTGTGCACACGCCGTAGGTCCTGACATGCGGAGGGCCCGCACGCGAGCGCGTGCGGGCCGTCCGCGAAGGCCTCCTTAGGACCGGCTCAGCCGAGCCGGATCACGCCGTAATCGAAGCCTTTCCGCCGGTAGACCACGCTGGGCCGGCCCGCTTCGGAGTCGTTGAAGAGGTAGAAGTCGTGGCCGACCAGTTCCATCTCGTAGAGAGCCTGGTCCACCGTCATGGGCTCCGCGGTGTGCTGCTTCTCGCGAACGACGCGACCGGGCTGGTGACCGAGGTCGTCGTCGGCCCAGCTCTGCTGCTGGGGCAGGTGTATCTCGTCGGCACTCGCGAAGCCGTTCGTCTGCGGCAGGGCTTCGGGTGCCTCCAACACCGCGGTACGCGCGGCGGGACTGGCTGCGGCCGGGGATCCACCACCGGGCAGCACCGAGGTCGCTTCGGCGACCGATTCCGGGCGGCTGCGCCCGTAGTGCACGCGCCTCCGGTCGTGTGTCCTCCGCAGCCGGTTTTCCAGCTTCGTGACTGCGGAATCGAGCGCTGCGTAGAAGTCGGCGGCACACGCTTCAGCGCGTACGGCCGGGCCACGTCCCTTTCCGGTGATTTCGACGCGCTGGCAGCTCTTGGCCTGGCGCCGGTTGGGTTCGTGGAACAGTTCCACGTCGTACCGGATGACTTTCCTGTCGTAGCGCTCGAGGCGGGCCAGCTTTTCGCTGACAAGTGCCCGATAGTGGTCGGGCACCTCCACGTTGCGGCCCTTAACGACGATGTCCATACACGACCTCCCTCGCTTCGATGACTGCGAGCTGTTGTGTTTTCACACGGCGCCGGTATTGCGGGGACGGAAGCCCGGATCGCGGGCCGAGAAGGAACTCGGGAACGGTTCACGACGTCTCGTGCCGGAAGCCCGAGCGCGGACTCAGCGCACCTCCGGCGCCAGGGACATGGGCTCGTCACCTCCCTGCCTGCGGGGATTGCTGATAGCGGAGCACGTTAGCTTCCTCACGCCCGTTGCAACAGCCCCCGAGCCGGGGGATGTCGAGGAATGAGACTCCGTCACCCCGCGCAGTGATCGCGGGATGAACACCAGAAAACACCCGCTGGTCGGACGCAGTGCACGGAGCGTGCTTTCACACGGACGGCGCAGCGCTTCCTCCAGGTGGACGCCGAGGGTGACGGCCACGTCCGGCGCAGCCGCCACCCCGGTGGAGTGGTGTGGCGGCCGAGTGGTCGTGATCGACTCCCTCATGCCCGGACAACGGGCGTCCGGGCGTTCGTGTTCCCGGCCGGTGTCACTCGTGTAGGTGACGGGCGGTTTCACCCAGGTGCGGTGTTCCTTTCGGGGAGAAGGGGCGCGGAACCGGTACCGCGCCGGACCGGGTTTCGTTGCCGGGCTTCGGGTGTGCGTTTTTCCCGCCGCGGTGCCATGGTGGGGTGCATGGACCTGCTGGACTCCGCGCCCGTGCACTCGGTCCGGGGAATCACCCGGCTGAGAGCAGGGTCAGGACGGCGGAGACCGTGACCCCGGCGGCGGCCAGTGCCCGTGTGCAGGCTGCCGCGGTGGCTCCGGTCGTGATGACGTCGTCCAGGACGACGACGAGGTAGCCCGGAGGTGGGCGGCCGGCTTCGCGGAACCGTAGTCGGCCGGCGAGGTTGGCGACCCGCTGTGCGCGGCCCAGGCCGACGGCGTCTCGGGCGCTGCCGGCGAGTTCCAGCGCTGGGGCGACTGCCACGTCGATGCCGTGGGCAGCGAGGGCCTGGGCTGCGGCGTTCGCGAGGCGCTCGATGTGGGGGCCGCCGCGTACCCGCGATGCCGAGGGGCGGCTTGGGGCCGGGACCAGGCAGATCGACCGCGGTGGAGTTGTGGGGGTGGTCGGGTTCGTGGGCTTGCGGACTTCGGGTGCGTCGGCGGACGGGGCGGCCACGCGGGTTGGGGGCGCGACTGCATCGGCGGGATGGCTGGCCACGGCGGACTCGCGGGCTGGGGAAGCCATCGCCTCGGCAGGACCGGGTGGGGCGGACCCGCTCGCCCAGGTCGGCTGGGCGGCGCCGGAGGCACTGGCGGGGTGGGCGACGCCAGCCCGGCGCGCGTGCTCAGGCAAGCCGGCCACGGCAGCGACCGCGGCGGCGGGACGGCAAGCCTGGGCGGGTTGGCAAGCCGAGGCGGGCTGGCGAACCTGGGCGGGCTGGCAAGCCGGAGCGGGCTGGCGAGCCGAGGACGCAACCGCATCGGCGGGCAGGGTGGCCACGCGAGTTGGGGCACCGCCGACTGCCGCGGGCTCGCGGCGGTCGGTCTTCGCGGCGGTTCCGCTGACCAGAGCAACCGCGCCAGCCGCGGAGGCAGGCCCGGCCGCCCCCGCACCGACCCCCGCCAGTGGCAGCTCCGCCACCGCCTCCGCCAGCGCTCGCCCCAGTGACGGCGCCAGATCCCGCCGCCCCCGCTCCTTGTACGCGATCACCAACCGCCGCCCCACGCCGCGGTAATGCGCCAGGGCGAACACCCGTACCAGGCCCGTCGTCGGCACCCGCCAGACTTCGCGGACCGAGCCCCACACCTCCCCGCACCGCGCGCAGCACGGCTCGCCGCGCGCCCCACAAGCGGCGCAACGGCGAGGGATCAGCAGATCGAGCAGTTTCTCCAGCACACGGACAGTCTCACGACCACCACCGACAGTTTCGAACACCCAGCCGCCACCCACACGAGTGAAATCACCCCGGGTAGAACGGGTCCGCGTCCTTCATCGTGTGGGCCTGCGGCCGCCACACCTCGCCCAGCACCGACGCCGTCCACAAACCACTCAGGTCGGCCACCACGATCTGGCGGCCCGGGGCCGCCGTCACGCCGTGGACCGGGGGTGTCAGGTTGGAGCTGTTGAACGCGTCCATGCGCTGGCCGTCCACCGTCACGCGGACCACCGGCTGGGACGGGGACTTCGTCACCGCCACCAGGTTGTCCTGGGCGACCCAGTCGACGTCGACCACGTCCTCCAGGTCGTGGGGCTGGAGGTGGCGGGGCTCTCGCAACGAGACCGAGTCGCCGACGCCGACCACCGACGCCACCCACAGCTGGCCCTTGATCACCGCGGCCACGCGGGCGCCGTCGCGGGAAAACCTGAGCTCCGAAATCTCGCCCTGCTGGTTCAGGTCCGTCGCGTTGACGCCCAGCGCCGTCCAGACGCCGTTCTGGTTGACCACCATCCGGCCCACCGACAGCTGGTCGACCACCGTCCACATCTCGCCGGTGCCGGGGCGCCACGTCGGGCGGCTCAGGGTCGTGCCGCCGAGGGCGACCTGGGACAGGTCGCGCCCCATGTCGCCGATGCGCAGGCGGACGCCGCCGCCGTCGCGCTCCACCACCGCCAGGCGCTTGCCGTCGAGGGACTGGGCCGCGCTCACCACGTCGTAGCCGCCGTTGCCGGCCGGGCCCTGGACCGGGGTGCCGTCGCCGAGCGAGCGGACGCGGCCGCCGACCGTCATCAGGCCGGAGAGCTCCAGGTTCGGCGACAGCGTCGAGCCGTACGCCGGGAGGTCGTTCAGGCGCCAGTCCGGGTGGTTCGGCACCAGCGGTGCGCCGTCGGCGAGGATCCGGATCCGCGCCGACGTGACGTACTGGAGCGAAAGGACGATCTGCGCGGCGATCAGGTTCCGGGTGTCGTCGGGCACCCCCGCCAGCCCGGTCAGCGGCACCACCAGCGTGCCGTCGTCGAGGCTCTTGACGTTCGTGTCGATCTCGACCGGCTCGCCGAGGAAGTTCTTCACCGCGCCGGCCAGGCTCGTCGACGGCCCGCTGACCAGCAGGTCCATCACCCGGCCCGGCAGCCCGGACTGCGGTTTCGCGACGACGTAGCGCCGGTCGGGGACGAACGTGTTGGTCGACTCCGAGTAGAAGCTCACCGGGATCGGCGTGTAGTTCTCGCTGAAGTCGGACTCGGTCGCGTACAGATCGGCGGGCGGGTCGACGATCCGCCACTGGCCGGTCGGCTGCTTGCGCACCTTGACCTGCAGCAGCGCCGCGCTGAAGTCCGGCACGAACGCGTTGTTCTGGTCCAGTGTGCCGATGTCGCTCCCGCGCACGTTGACGACCTGGGTGTTCGGGTCGGGCTGCGGGTTCGTGTCGTACACCGTGCCGAAGGTGTTCTGGATGATCGTCAGGCTGCGGCTCGGCCGCCAGCTCGCGCGGCCGGCGTCGTCCAGGTAGGCGCGGGCGGCCGCGTTGTTCTGCCCGGGCTTGAGCGTCGCGCGGACGAACTCGCGGACCAGCGTCAGCGGGTCGAGGTCCGGCCGCGGCTCGGCCACGACGTCCCCCGAGCCCTGGCCCTGGCGTTCGCCGGGCACCACGACGGGCTGCGATTCCAGCGGCACGTTCGCGCAGCCGGCAAGCAGCGCGAAGCACAACAAGGAAACCAGGAGCCGTTTCATTGTCCGATTTCCTCACGCTCGGCGAAGATCGCTTCCGGCGCCGGGGTGACGTCGATGATCCCCAGCGGCACCTCGGCCGGGACGTGGTCCGGCGGCGGCAGCGTCAGCGGCGAGTCGCCGGCGGGCACGTCCTGGCGGCGCGGCAGCACCAGCCGGAAGCAGGCGCCGTAGCCCGGGGCGCCCCACGCGTCGAGCTCGCCGCCGTGCAGGCGCGCGTCCTCCTGGCTGATCGCCAGGCCGAGCCCGGTGCCGCCGGTGCGCCGGTTGCGCGACGGGTCGGCGCGCCAGAACCGGTTGAACACCAGGTCCGCCTCGCCGGGCCGCAGGCCGACGCCGTGGTCCCGGACCGTGATGGCGACCGCGGTCTCGTTCGCCGCGACGGCGAGCACCACCGGCCGTCCTTCGCTGTGGTCGACGGCGTTCGCCAGCAGGTTGCGCAGGATCCGCTCGACGCGCCGCGCGTCGACCTCGGCGATCACCTCGTCGTCGGGCAGCACCAGTTCGACCGAGCTGCCCGCGTTGCCGGCGATGACCCGCACCTGCTCGACCGCGCGGGTCGCGATCGGGCGGACGTCGATGAACTCCGCGGACAGGTCTTCGACACCGGCGTCCAGCCTGCTGATCTCCAGCAGGTCGCCGAGCAGCGCTTCGAACCGGTCGAGCTCGTCGACCAGCAGCTCGGTCGAGCGGGCGAGCCCGGCCGGGAACTGCTCGCGGGACGCGTGCAGCACGTCCGCGGCCATCCGGACCGTGGTCAGCGGGGTGCGCAGCTCGTGCGAGACGTCGGAGGTGAACCGCCGCTGCAGCCCGCCGAAGTCCTCGAGCTGGCGGATCTGGCGCTGGATGCTGGCGGCCATCCCGTTGTAGGACACCGCGAGCTTCGCCAGGTCGTCCTCGCCGAGCACGACGAGGCGCTGATCGAGGTCACCACCCGCGAACTGCTCGGCGGCCGCGGCGGCCTGGCGGACCGGGCGCACCACCTGCCGGGTCACCAGGTTCGTGATGCCGGCCAGCAGGAGCAGCAGCACGAGCCCGCCGACCAGCAGCGTGTTCTGCACGGTCGCGACGGTGTTCTGCTCGGTCGTCAGCGGGAACAGCAAGTACAGCTGCAGCGGGCTCGCGACGGTGTTCAGCGGGATGCCGACGATCAGGTACGTCGTGCGCCCGCCGGCGGCGTCGGGGACAGTGTGCTCGAGCCAGCTCATCTGGTCGGCCTCGACGAACTGGCGCAGCCGCGGCGGCACGTTCTCGTACGGGCCCGCGGACGCCGGCTCGTCGCCGGACTGGTCGTGGCCGCCGCTGGCGAGCACCGGGACGAACGTGCCCGCCGCCGACCCCGCCGCGTCCTGGCTGGTCGGCGTGATCGCGATCTTCTTCAGCGCGTTCTCGAGCCGGTTGGTCGTCGCGTCGCGCCCCTCGCCGCCGAGCCCGACCAGCTCGCCCGCCGCCGTCTCCGCCGCGGCGCGGGTCTGCGCGATCGCCGCGTCGCGCTTGGTGTCCAGCAGCCGTTCGGTGATCTGGTTCTGCAGGACCATGCCCAGCACGAAGACCACCGCGGAGGACAGCGCGAGCGTCGACACGGTGACGCGGAACTGCAGCGAGTGCTTCCACAGCTCGTTGAACGCGACCGCCCGACGGCGCGCGAAAACGACGACACGCCGCAGGAGGCGTGCCGTCGAACGCGCGAACGCGGGAATCCGTCCGGGGGTCTTCGTGGTCATCGACTCATCACGGCGGGCCGGCCTTGTACCCGACACCGCGAACGGTCAACACCACCTCGGGGTGTTCCGGGTCCTTCTCCACCTTGGAGCGCAACCGCTGGACGTGCACGTTCACCAGCCGGGTGTCGGCCGCGTGCCGGTAACCCCAGACCTGCTCGAGCAGCACCTCGCGGGTGAACACCTGACGCGGCTTGCGCGCCAGCGCCACCAGCAGGTCGAACTCCAGCGGGGTCAGCGGGATGGCCTTGCCCTCGCGCGTGACCTCGTGGCCCGGCACGTCGATCGCCAGGTCCCCGATGGTCAGCGACTCCGCGGGCTCGGCCTCGGTGCGGCGCATGCGGGCTCGCACCCGCGCGACCAGCTCCTTCGGCTTGAACGGCTTGACGACGTAGTCGTCCGCGCCCGACTCCAGGCCCAGGACGATGTCGACGGTGTCGCTCTTGGCGGTGAGCATGACGATCGGCACCCCGGACTCGGCGCGGATCGCCTTGCAGACGTCGATCCCGTTCATCCCGGGCAGCATCAGGTCGAGCAGGACGAGGTCGGGCTTCAGCTCGCGCAGCGCCGGAAGCGCGCGTGAGCCGTCGGCGACCACCGCCGTGTCGAACCCCTCCCCACGGAGCACGATGGTGAGCATCTCCGCGAGGGCGGGGTCGTCGTCGACCACGAGAACACGTGCCTTCATGTCCACATATTCGCACTAGTTCCGGCGCCCGTACGCGCGACCCGCGTGTTTGACCACCAGAAAGATCAAGATCGCGACCCGTCCCTGCTCCATCCGGGTGCCGGTACCGGCGGGTTTGGACGGTCCGCGGAGGCCGCGCGGGGTTCCGGCGCGGCCTCCGCGGACCTGCGGGGTGAGCTCAGGGAAACGACTGGCCGGATGCCGCGGCAGTGCGTGAAAGTTGCGCAGTGCGCGCTTCCGTGCCCTCTGCGCAACAATCGCGCCTCCCGGCCGGGCCCGTCAAGAGATTCGCCCACTCAGCCGATAGGAAACGCACGAAACGGATAGTGTTGCGCTATGCGGAACCAGGACTCGGGCAACGCAACTCAGAGCCAGGTGCAATCGGTCGACCGGGCGATCAGCGTGCTGGAGCTGCTCGCGCGCCACGGCGAAACCGGCATCACCGAGATCGCGGGCGAACTGGGGGTCCACAAGTCGACGGCGTCGCGGCTGCTCAGCGTCCTGGAATCCAGAGGGCTCGTCGAACAGCTCGGGGAACGCGGGAAGTACGCGATCGGCTTCGGCGTCGTCCGGCTCGCCGGCGCCGCGACAGGCCGCATGGACCTGGCGAAGCTCGGCCGCACGAGCTGCCTGAGCCTCGCCGAGGAACTGGGCGAGACGGTGAACATCGCCATCGCCGACGACGGCGTCGCCATCAACATCAGCCAGGCCCGCGGCTCGGCCGCGATCACCACGCAGAACTGGACCGGCCAGCGCACGCCGCTGCACGCGACGTCCAGCGGCAAGGTCCTGCTGGCGTACATGGCCGAAGCCGAGCGCAAACGGGTGCTCAAGCGGAAGCTCGAACAGTACACGCCGCGCACGACGGTCGAGCCGGAAGAACTGCTGTCCGAACTGGACCGCGTGCTCGCGGACGGCTACGCGGCTTGCTACGAGGAACTGGAACTCGGCATGCACGCGGTCGCCGTGCCGATCCACGGCCCCGGCGGTGACGTGGTCGCCGCGATGAGTGCTTCCGGCCCGTCGTACCGGCTTTCGAAGCAGCGGGTGAAGCAGGTCGTGCGCCCGATGACCGACGCGGCGGACGAACTTTCCGCGCAGCTCGGGTACTTCCGGGACTAGGCGTACAGCCGGGCCATCGCCGCGACGGTCTTTCCCATGTGCGCCACCAGTTCCGGGGGCGACAGCACCTGCGCGTCCGCGCCGAGCCGCAGCAGCCCGGCAGCGGCGTGGGACACGCTTTCCAGTGGCACGCGGGCGCGTCGCCACCCCTCGGCGTCCTCGGGTTCGAGGGTTCCGGAGACGAGCCGGGCGGCTTTCGGGCCGAGGATGTCCGGCAGGGCCGCGATCCCGGCGGGCGTCAGCCGGACGACGGCAGTCTCGTCGATTTCGCTTTCCTCGTAGCGTTCGACGTGCGCGCGCCAGAAGTCCGCGAGCTCGAACCCGGCGGGCCGGGTGACCCGCTCGTCGAGCGTCCGCAGGTCTTCGATGTTCGAGACGCGGTAGGTCCGCGGCTCCGGCCCGGCGACGAGGTACCAGACGCCGGCCTTCAGGACGAGGCCGAGCGGGTGCAGCCGCCGCGTGACGACCCCGGGCGACGGCGACCAGCGACGGTACCGGACCTCGACGACCCGGTCCTGCCACAGCGCTTCCGCGGCGGCGAGCAGCCGCGGCACGGGATCGGTCTCGCGGTACCAGCCGGGCGCGTCCAGGTGGAAGCGCTGCCGGATGCGCCGCGACGCGTCCCGGTACGGCGTCGGCAACGCGGCCATCAGCTTCAGCTCGGCGGCGGCCACCTGCGCGCCCAGGCCCAGTTCGGCGGCCGGCTGCGGCAAGCCGGTGAGGAACAGCGAACCCGCTTCGCCTTCGGTCAGGCCGGTCAGCCGGGTCCGGTAGCCGTCCATCAGCTGGTAGCCGCCGTTCGGACCGCCCTCGGCGTAGATCGGGACGCCCGCCGCGGCGAGCGCTTCCACGTCGCGGTAGACGGTCCGCGCCGTCACGCCAAGCTCCGCCGCCAGCCGCGCGGCGCTCAGCCGCCCGCGGTTCTGCAGCAGCAACACCAGGGACACCAGCCGGCTCGCGCGCACCCGGCGGAGTCTGCCAGCGACCACTGACAAAAGGTGTCAGTGGTGGGGCCGCAAGATCACTCCCATGAACGACTTCGACTTCCTCCTCGGCTCCTGGACCGTCACGAACCGGCGGCTGACCAAGCCGCTCGCCGGCAGCGACGACTGGACCGAGTTCCCCGGCACGACGACCTGCTGCTCCCTCTTCGAAGGCGGCGGCAACATGGACGAGATCGCCTTCCCTACCCTCGGTTTCCGCGGCTGCACCCTCCGGCTCTTCGACGTCGAGCGCGAGGAGTGGTCGCTGTACTGGGCCAACAGCCGGGACGGCTTGCTGCAGCCGCCGGTCGTGGGCGCGTTCACCGGCGGCCGCGGCGACTTCTACGGCGACGACACCCACGAAGGCACGCTTATCAAGGTGCACTACGCCTGGACCGACACGACCACGTCTTCGCCGCGGTGGGAGCAGGAGTTCTCGGCGGACGGCGGGCGGACGTGGGAGCCCAACTGGGTCATGGAGTTCGCCCGCGCTTGACAAGCGCGTCGCGCACCACGCACGTTGTTGCTGAAGACGCAACTTCGGAAGGGTGCCATGACGCACTACGACGTGATCGTCGTCGGGCTCGGCGGCATGGGCAGTGCCGCCGCGTACCGGCTCGCGCAGCGCGGGCAGCGGGTGCTCGGCATCGACCAGTTCGCGCCGGTGCACAACCGCGGGTCGAGCCACGGCGGTTCGCGGATCACGCGCCAGGCGTACCTCGAAGGCCCCGAGTACGTGCCGCTCCTGCTGCGGGCGCACGAACTCTGGGCCGGGCTCGAGCGCGACAGCGGCCGTCGGCTGTTCACCCGCTGCGGCGGGGTCATGGTCGGCACGGCCGATTCGCGGACGATCACCGGCAGCCTGGCGTCGGCGGCGGCGTTCGGCATCCCGCACGAACTCCTGGACGCGCGCGAGATCCGGCGGCGGTTCCCGACCATGGCGCCGTCTCCGGACGAAGTCGCGCTGCACGAACCGGGCGCCGGGCTCGTGTCACCCGAGGGCAGCGTCGCCGCGCACCTGCAGCTCGCCGCGCGCAGCGGCGCGGAACTGCACCACGAGGAGAAGGTCTTCACCTGGCGCACCATGGCCGGCGGGGTACGGGTCGGGACGTCGCACAACTACTACACGGCGGACCGGCTGGTGCTGTGCCCCGGCGCGTGGGCCGGTGAGCTGCTGCGCGACTTCGGCGTCGCCTTCACCGTGCGGCGGCAGGTGCAGTACTGGTTCGCGCCGTCGGGCGGGGTCGCGCCGTTCCAGCGGCACCCCGTCTACATCTGGGAGGGCGACGGCTACACGTTCTACGGCTTCCCGGCGCACAACGCGCCCGCGGACGGCGTCAAGGTGGCGTTCCACAGCGGTGGCGGCGTCTGCACGCCCGAGGGCATCGAGCGCGAGGTGAACGGCGACGAGATCCACCGGATCGCGACGGCTGTGAAGCGCCATCTGCCGACGCTGCCCGGCGCGTTCCTCCGCGCGGCCACGTGCATGTACACCGACACCGCCGACGAAAGCTTCGTGCTGGCCCCGCACCCGGACGAAGAGCGGGTGGTGCTCGCCTGCGGTTTTTCGGGCCACGGCTTCAAGTTCGCGCCGGTGGTCGGCGAGGTCCTCGCGGACCTGGTCGTCGACGGCGCCACCGCGCACCCGATCGAGCGGTTCGACCCGGCCCGGCTACTGCCCTAGCAACGCCGTCGCGAGTGCTTCGTGGTCTACGCCCGCGACGCCGTCCAGGACGTGCCAGGGCGCGAGCCAGCCGGACGCGGCCAGCTCGTCGTACACCGCCGCGCACCGCCGCTGCAGGCCGTCGTCGGTTTCGAAAGCGTCGCGCTCGCGGCCGGTTTCGGTCACCGCACGGCGTTCGGCGCGCTCGGCCGCCACCGCGGGTGCCACGCGCAGCAGCAGGTGCGCGTCCGGGCGGGGCAGCCCGAAGCGGTCGACTTCCAGCTCGTACACCCACTTCACGACGTCGCCGGCCGCGTCCTGGCGCAGCCGCGCGGCGGCGTACGCGGCGTTGGAAGCGACGTACCGGTCGAGCAGCACGACGTCGTGGGTTTCCCGCAGCGCGCGGATGTCGTCCGCGGCGCCGCTGCGGTCCAGCGCATAGAGCACTGCCATGCCGTACACCGAGTCGGCGAGGTCGCCGTGCCCGCGGTGCAGCGCCTCCTTCACGAGGTCGGCGTGCACGCTCTTGCCGTAGCAGGGGAACGCCAGCGAAGCGACGCTCGCGCCCTTCGCGCCCAGCGCCGCCGTCAGCCCGTCGGCCAGCGTGCGCTTGCCCGCGCCGTCGAGCCCTTCGATGACCACCAATCGACCCACGAGGAGTCACAGTAACGGTGGTGGACCGGCGGGCTCGGTGGAAGGGGATCGACGCCGAGCCCGCCGGTTCGTCTATGCGGTGTGCCGCCGCAGGTGGAAGACGTAGCCGGCGCCGCTGACCGCGAGCACGCCGACGAGGATCAGCAGCGGCACCCAGCCCGTGTCGTGGCTGGCCGCCGCCGGGCCGCCGTCGCCGCGGGGCATCACCTGGGAGGTGGCGTCGTAGCCGCCGGCCTCGCCGTCGCGGGCGTAGGCCGAGCCGGGCAGCTTGTCCGCGTAGCGCGCGCCGACGGTCCGCTGGTAGTCGGCGACGGTGACCGCGGTCCCGCCGGCCAGCGGGGTGAGGCGGCCGTCCCGCACCGAATACCAGGCGTCGATCTGGGGTTCGTGCAGCAGCTGGGCTCCCGCGGGCAGCTGCCGGGCGTAGGCGCCCTCGATGTCGCCCGAGGCGATGTTGCCCACCTGCCAGGCGCCGTCGTCGCCGCGCACCGACCAGAGCGTCGCGGTCCGGCCGTCGGAAGCCTTGGCGGGCACGGCGAAGTAAGCGAAGTCACCGGGCGCCGCGCCGGGCTCGCCCGTGACGAAGCCCGGCGACAGCTCGTAGACGGGGTAGGCGTCCGGCGCGATCTGCACCGTGACGGGTCCCCGCGCGTCCGGGGCCTGCGCGAAGAACCGGACCACGGTGCCCTGGAGGTCCGCGGCCGCCGCGTGCGCGGCCACGGCGTCGGCGCTGCTGATGCCGGCGGCCTGGGCCGCGCCTGACACCGGTGCCGTCATCAGCAGCGCCGCGCCGGTCAGCACGGCGAGCACCAGCACTCGCCTGCTCATCGGGCGATCCCGGTGAGCGTGTGCGTCCAGGCGAAAGACGAGTTGTGCGTGTAGAAGCCGTAGGTCGACCAGTTGTAGCGCTTGGCGGGTCCCGGATCGCCCCAGAACACCCAGTCGCCGCCGGTGTCGTAGCCGTAGACGACGTGCGAGTGCCCGCCGCCCGAGCGGTAGCCGACCCTGGTCTCCACCGGCCGCCCGGCCGCGGCCTGCGTCCGGATCGCCGCGTAGGTGAGGGGCCGGTCGAGGTAGCGGCCCGGCGAGCTGAACCCGAGCTTCGCGAAGGCGCGTTGCGGGTCGGCCAGCGTGCCAGTGCGGTTGGCGCAGTCCCCGCCGGTCTCGCCGGCCTCGCCGTGTGCGAGCCGGCAGAACGTCTGCTGGCTGACGGTGGCGCCGTGGTAGGCGGCGATGGTGTTGCCCGCGCCCGCCCAGCACCACTGGTTCTTCTGCTGCGCCTGCATCACGATCTGGTTGCGGTAGGTCGAAGGCACTCCGGGCGCGGCTCCGGCGGTGACCGGCGCGACCAGGCACATCATCAGGCTCAGAGCCAGTACGGCGTGAACCTGGCTCGACTTCACCAGCACGGACGGCCTCCTGCTCGAACGTGGGCGAACCAGCGGTGGTCACAACGGTGAACAACGTGGTCACCCGGAGCAAGAACGCCATCCGGAGGAACGGACCGTTCCGGGGCCTGGCCGGAACGCGGAACAGTCACCTCAACGAGGCCAACCACCCTGAACGGGGGTCGGCCACGGCACTCTACGCTGCTAACGTGAACGTTCCGCGGTGTTCACGCCCAGCGCACACACTGGTCGGGTGAAGGGACGAGCGGTGGCACAAGACGGGAACCTCCCACTGATCATCGATGGCGCCCGCACGACCCGGGCATCGGTCGCCGAACTGCCGAAAGAGCTGACCGAGGCACTCCGCACCGGTGAGTTCCACCACGCGCTCAGACTGGCGATCGCCTACCGCGGCCTGTCGCTCGCCCGGCTGCGCGCGCACCTGGCGTTGCGCGGCGTCCAAATCGGACAGTCCACGCTGAGCTACTGGCAACGCGGGCTCCGCCAGCCCGAGGTGCCGAAAGCGCTCCCCGCGGTCCGGGCCCTGGAATCGGTCCTCCAGCTGCCGGCGGACGCCCTCGTGGTGCTGATCGGCCCGCGACTGGTCCGCCGCGGCCACCAGCCGGCGGCGTCGTTCCACGACCTGCGCTCCGGCGACATGGGGTCGATCGTCGAGGACCTGCTGGCCGAGCTCGGCGCGTACCCGTCGTCGAACCACTACAACGCCGACCTCGAGCTGCTGTCGGTGCACGACACGATCACGTTCGACGCGGAACACCGCCAGGTCAGCCTCCGCACGCGCCTGGTGACGCGGGCGCGGCGGCACGGCCCGGACCGCTACCTGACGGTGTACAACGGCGACCCCGGCTGCCGCATCGACGACGTCGAGCTGATCACCGACGAGGGCTGCCGCGTCGGCCGGATGCGCCGCAACCCGGACGCGGACACGATGGCGACGGAGCTGCTCTTCGACCGCAAGCTCGCCGAGGGCGACATCCACGTGTTCTGCTTCGAGGTCCGCGACGACTCCGGCTCGGCGTCACCGGGCTACTACCGGATGCTGCGCGACCGGTGCGCGAGCTACCTGGTCCAGCTCCGCTTCGACCGCAACGCGCTCCCGGCCCGCTGCACCCGCCAGGTCCGCGCCCGCGACGACGCCCTGCCGGTGGTGGCGGAGGAACTGGCGTGCGACATGGGCGGGGTGAGCAGCGCGTTCTTCAACGACGCGGGGCCGGGGCTGGCCGGCGTCGCGGTGGAGTGGAATTAGCTTTCCCCGGGTCCGCCGCCGATGCCGAGCTCGTTCCCTTCGGGGTCGCGGTAGATGATCTTGCGCACCCCGTTCTCGTAGGTTTCCCGGTCAGCGGGTTCGATCCCGCGCGCGGAAATGGCGGCGATCCGCTCGTCAAGGTCGCCGACGAAGAGGGTGTGGAAGGCGCGACCGGCCCGCTCGGGCCGCAGTTCGACGACGACGGAGCCGTGCGGGGTGACTTCCCAGAGGGCTTCGGTGTCGCTGACGACGTAGGTCGGCGGGGAGCCGAAGAGCCGTTCGTACCAGGCCAGCGCGGCGAGGTAGTCGCGGACGGCGATCCCGGCGAAGAGTTCGACGCTCACCATTCACCTCGGCTCCAGTCCAGCGCCTCACTGACCGCGGTGCCCCAGCCGCGGGACAGCTCTTCGAGTTCGTCGAGACTCAGCAGCGGACCCTCCGGTTCGTAGGTGAGCAACCTACCTTCCGCGATCAGTCGGTTTCGCCGTTCGACAACCTCATCGTTCACATCTGGTTTTTCGACTGTCCCGAGGGTGAAACGGAGGGGCCGCCCCGAACACTTTCGGGGCGGCCCTGACCAGCGAAACTCAGTACCGGTAGTGCTCCGGCTTGAACGGGCCCTCGACGTCGACGTCGATGTACTCGGCCTGCTCCTTCGTCAGCTTCGTCAGCTCCCCGCCGAGCGCGTCGAGGTGGATCTTCGCGACCTTCTCGTCGAGCTTCTTCGGCAGCCGGAACACCTCGTTGTCGTACTCCTCGTGCTTGGTGAACAGCTCGATCTGCGCGATCACCTGGTTGGAGAAGCTGTTCGACATCACGAACGACGGGTGCCCCGTCGCGTTGCCCAGGTTGAGCAGGCGGCCCTCGGACAGCACGATGATCGTGTTGCCGTTCGGGAAGATCCACTCGTCGACCTGCGGCTTGATGTTGATCTTCCGGATGCCCGGGTACCGCGCGAGGCCCGCCATGTCGAGCTCGTTGTCGAAGTGGCCGATGTTGCCCAGGATCGCCTGGTGCTTCATCTTCGCCATGTGCTCGACCAGCACGACGTCCTTGTTGCCGGTCGTCGTGATGACGATGTCGGCCTCGGGCAGCGCGTTCTCCAGCGTGCGGACCTGGTAGCCGTCCATCGCCGCCTGCAGCGCGCAGATCGGGTCGATCTCGGTGACGACCACGCGGGCGCCCTGGCCGCGCAGGGACTCCGCCGCGCCCTTGCCGACGTCGCCGTAACCACACACCACCGCGACCTTGCCGCCGATCAGCACGTCCGTGCCGCGGTTGATGCCGTCGATCAGCGAGTGGCGGATGCCGTAGCGGTTGTCGAACTTCGACTTCGTCACCGCGTCGTTGACGTTGATCGCCGGGAACAGCAGCTCGCCGGCCGCCGCGAGCTGGTACAGGCGGAGGACGCCGGTCGTGGTCTCCTCGGTGACGCCGCGGACGCCTTCGCCGATCTTCGTCCACTTGCCCGTGTCGGCCGCGACCGAAGCGCGCAGCAGCTCGAGGAACACGCGGAACTCGTCCGAGGTGTTCTCGTCCGGGGTCGGCACGACGCCGGACTTCTCGTACTCGGTGCCCTTGTGCACCAGCATCGTGGCGTCACCGCCGTCGTCGAGGATCATGTTGGGACCCTCGCCGTCCCAGGTGAGCATGCGCTCGGTGCACCACCAGTACTCCTCGAGCGACTCGCCCTTCCACGCGAACACCGGGACGCCCTTGGGCTCTTCGGGCGTGCCGTGCGGGCCGACGACGATCGCGGCGGCCGCGTGGTCCTGCGTCGAGAAGATGTTGCAGGAGGCCCAGCGGACCTCCGCACCCAGCGCCACCAGCGTCTCGATCAGCACCGCGGTCTGCACGGTCATGTGCAGCGAGCCGGACACGCGCGCCCCGCGCAGCGGGTAGACCTCCGCGTATTCGCGGCGCAGCGCCATCAGTCCGGGCATCTCGTGCTCGGCGAGGCGGATCTCCTTGCGGCCGAACTCGGCGGCATCGAGGTCGGCGACGGCGAATTCGATGCCGTTGCGGGTCTCGTGCCGCTTCGCAACGCTTTCGGGGGGCATAGTGGCGATTCCTCCAAGACTCGATGACACCGGAACACTACCGTTGTCCGCTCGACCTTCCCTAGAGCGGTTAGGAGACCCTTACCGTGCCGATGCCCGGCCCGGACACCCGTGTCGTCGAAATCCGCGTCGCCGGCCTCGTGGGTACCAGCGGAGAAACGCTGCTCGACGCGGTCGCGACCGTCGACGTCGCCGGCGACGGGCTGGGCCGGGTGATCCGCCCGGCCGACCGGCTGCGGCGGCCCGCGCCCGGACCCGTGCTGCCGGCACTCGGCCGGACGATCCCGCGGACCCTCGAAGGCTACCTGTGGCACGGCATGACGTCCGGCGGCGCCACCAAGGCCACCTGGGCGCTGCTGTTCCCGTTCTCGCTGGCCAACGTCGCTTTCTGGATGCTGCCGCCGGTCCCGCCGGACCGCCGCTTCCCGCGCGTTCTCGGCGCCGTGTGCCGCGGTCTGCTGCGCGTCGGCGCCCTGTTGCTGACCATGCTGCTGATGGGCCAGCTGGCGGCGATCGCGCTCGACCTGTTCGCCACCCAGTGCCTCGCGCCCGGCTCGGGCTGCCTGCCCGTGGTCCCCGACGTGCTCCGCACGGTTCCCGCGCGGATCGCGCTCGGCGTCGTCCCGCTGCTGGCCGTGATCTTCGTGCTGCACCGGATCTCGTCGGCGACGTGGGCGGTGCACGCCGACGGCGACCTCACCGGCGGGCCGCTGCGGATGCGCGCCGACCCGGAGACGCCGGCACTGCGCTGCCTGCACACCGTCGCGGCGCTGGCTTCGGTCGCATTGCTGCTGCTGGGCGGCCCGTTCCACGTGCCGGGCACCACCTTCGACCTGGTCGTCTGGATCATCACGCTGGCCGTGGTGCTCGCGGTCGTCGTCGCGGCCGCGATCGGCGTCGACACCGGCCGGTTCGCCCGGCCCGGCGTGCTCGCCTTCGCGAGCCTGCTGGTCGTCGTGGCCGCGGTGCGGCTGCGGCCCGGTACCGGCCCGCTGCCGGGCACGAACGGCGTCGTCGAAGGCCTCGGCGCGGCCCTGGTCGCCGTCGTGGTGCTGTTCGCGCTGTTCCTGGTCCCGGCCGCGCTGCTGGCCCGGCCCGGCTGGCGGCACAAGCCCCGCCGGCTGAGGCCGTGGCTGGGCGGCTGGGCGGCCGCGCCGGTGCTCGCGCTGGCCGGCCTGCTCGGCGGCGGGTTCGGTGCCGGGCTCGCCGAAGCCCTCCGGCGGCTGTCGGGCGCGGAGCTGCTGCGGGTGCCCGACACGTACCTGCTGGTCACGGTGCTGTGGGGAGCCGGCCTCGCGCTGGCCGCGGTGCTCGCCGTGCTGGGGTTCGCGGTCGCCGTCCCGCTGCGACGGCTGCGGCGGGGCGTGCCGGAGATCGTCGAGCTGATGGAGCACGACGAGCGCCAGGAGGCCCAGGCCGCGGCGGCGTGGGCGCGCTCGGCGTGGGAACGGCGGCACCTGCACCACCTGGCGCTCGCGGTGGCGTCCGCGATGTCCGCGGGCGGTGCGGCGCTGCTCGTGCTGCGCTTCGGGTTCGGGCTGGTCCCAAGCTGGTTCAAGCCGCTGTCCGCGATCGGCGTGGTCGCGCTCGGCGCGCTGGCCGCGGGCCTGCTGCGCGTGGTCTACACGGCCGCGCGGACCCCGCAGCGCAGCCGGCACCTCGGGGCGCTGGCCGATCTCGTCTGCTTCTGGCCGCGGGCGGCGCACCCGACGGTCCCGCCGTGCTACGCGCTGAAGGTCGTCCCGGAACTGGCCGCGCGGGCCCGCGAACACCTCGCCGAGCCGGGGACGCGGGTGGTGCTCTCCGGCTACAACCTCGGCAGCCTGCTCACGGTCATGGCCGCCGCCCGGCTCGCGGCCGAGCTGCCCGCGGCGGACCTCGAGCGCGTCGGCGTGCTCACCGCCGGGTCCCCGCTGCAGTGGGGCTACCAGCGGGCGTTCCCGGCGCTGCTGCCGCAGGAGGCGCTGGAGGAGCTCTTCGCCGACCTCGACGGCCGGTGGCGTGCCCTCTGCCGCGGCACCGACATCTTCGGCGGCGGCGTGACGACCTGGCGGCACGAGGTCTCCGACCGGCAGCTCTTCGGCGTCGGCTACCAGCCCGAAGGCGGCATCGGGCCGTTGAAGGCGAGGGCCGACGAAAACGGCGTCCTCATCCTCGGCGGCGACCACTGGCTGCCGGACCCGCTGCGCGGCCCGACCGGGCGGCACCGCTGGGCTCCCGGCGTGCTCCGGCACCAGGACTACGTGGTCGACGCGGAGTGGGACCACGCCGTGGCGATGGCCGCCGGCCTCGGCAAACCCTCCGGCGGCGAACAGGGCCTGCTCTTCGGCGACTTCCCCGGAAAGCCGTGAAGGCCTCCTTACCGGCTCTTATAGCCGGTAAGGAGGCCTTCACGGCACTTCAGGTCAGGAAGCCTTGCGGCGGAACTTCAGCAGCGCGAGCAGACCGCCACCGGCGACCAGCAGCAGCGCGGCGATCCAGATCAGCCAGCTGTTGTCGAAACCGGTGTTGGCGAGGCCGCCACCGGTGCCCGACTCGTTGCCCGCCGGCACGGCGGCCGGAGCGGTGGTGCTGGTCGGCGCGACCGTCTCCGAGGACGCCGGGGCGCTCGGCTTCGTGGTCTCGGTGGCCGGCGTGGACGGCTTCGTCGGCGCCGTGGTGGTCTCAGTCGGCTTCTCGGTCTTCGTGCCGCACAGGTACCACTTCTCGATGTCGGCCTGCCGCCCGTTGCGGCTGAACGGCGCGCGCAGGTCGTTCCACGGCGCGGCCTTCTCGAGACCCTTGGCACCCGGGGTGTAGTCGTTGAAGCCGTCGTCGCCACCGATGACGACGATGCGCTTGACCGTCACACCCTCGTGGACCTTCGAGATGTTGAGGCGGTTCTTGACGATCTTGAAGTCGACGTCGCTCTGGCTGAGGTCGGTGCCCTCGGCGCACGGCGTCGCCTTGCCCGGGGTGGGGTGCGGGCGGGTGTCGTCACTGTGGCAGGCCAGCGCGGAGCCGGCGGTGCCGATGAGGGCAGCGGTGGTCAGCGCCATGACCGCAACGGCGCCGCGGAAGGTACGTCTGCGCATAGGGGAACTCCTAGTACCGGCGGGGAGACAGCACTTGCGAAATCTGTGGTCGCGGCACCACTGAGCGTGTAACCACACTGCTGTAATTCACCCGTCAGTGGCACGCGGAGGAACGAAAGGTATCGCACGTCACTCGACCGCTTACGCGGGGTCCCCCTTTGGGCGCGCAAAGCAAGATCCTTTTAACTCGTTCGTGACCCGCCGTTCCGTACCATGCGTCGAAAAAGCCCCGCCGACCTGGGGAATTCCGGTCGGCGGGGCGGTTTCTCGTCCGGGTCAGCGCGACTCGACGGGGTCCCCCGTGCCGCCGTCGGCCTGCCGCTGGCCGAGCAGCGAATGACGGCGGCTGTAGGCGAAGTAGATGACCACGCCGAGCACCATCCAGGCGACGAACCGCAGCCAGGTCAGCACGGTCAGGTTCAGCATCAGCCACAGGCAGGCCAGGATCGCCAGGATCGGGATGACCGGCATCAGCGGCACCTTGAACGCCCGCGGCAGGTCCGGGCGCGTCCGGCGCAGCACCAGCACCCCCGCCGAAACCAGCACGAACGCGAAGAGCGTGCCCACGTTGACCATCTCTTCGAGCTTGTCCGCCGGGAAGAAGCCGGCCGCGAGCGCGACCAGGCCGCCGACGATGAGCGTCGCGCCCTTCGGCGTCCCGTGCTCGCCGGTCTTCGCCAGCCGGCGCGGCATCAGGCCGTCGCGCGACATCGCGAAGATGATCCGGACCTGGCCCAGCATGAGCACCATGACGACGGTGGTCAGGCCGGCCAGCGCGCCGAAGGAGATGATGTTGGCCGCCCAGTCGACGCCGTTGGCGGAGAACGCCGTGGCGAGCGTCTTGTGGCTGCCGTCGCCCGCCGAGGTGGCGAGCTCCTTGTAGTTCGTCATGCCGACGACCACCAGCGACACCGCGACGTAGAGCACCGTGACGATGGCCAGCGAGCCCATGATCCCGCGCGGCACGGCCTTCTGCGGGTTCTTCGTCTCCTCGGCGGTGGTCGCGACGATGTCGAAGCCGATGAAGGCGAAGAACACCAGCGACGCGCCGGCGAGCAGGCCGAACACGCCGAACGAGCTGCTCGCACCGCCCGCGATCAGGGAGAAGAGCGACTGGTCGACGCCGGTCTGGCCGGCCCCGCCGGTCTCGCCCGGCGGGATGTACGGGGTGTAGTTGGCGCCCTTGATGTAGAAGATGCCGAGGATGATCACGAACAGCACGACGGCGACCTTGATGCCGGTGATCACCATCGAGACCCGCGACGACAGCTTCGTGCCCAGCACCAGCAGCGTCGTCAGGACCGCGACGACGAGCAGCGCGCCCCAGTCGACGGTCACGCTGCCGATGTCGAACGTCGTCTTGGTGCCCTTGCCGAACAGGTAGCCGAGCACGGTTTCGAGGTAGACCGACCAGCCCTTGGCCACCGCGGCGGCGCCGACGGCGAGCTCGAGGATCAGGTCCCAGCCGATGATCCACGCCATGAACTCGCCGAAGGTGGCGTAGGAGAACGTGTACGCGCTGCCCGCGACCGGCACGGTCGAGGCGAACTCCGCGTAGCAGAGCGCGGCCAGCGCGCAGGCGATCGCCGCGAACACGAACGCCAGCGACACCGAGGGGCCGGCGTAGTCACCGGCGGTGCGCGCGGTCAGCGTGAAGATGCCGGCGCCGATGACGACCGCGACGCCGAACACCGTCAGGTCCCACGCACTGAGGTTCCGCCGGAGCTTGGTGTCCGGCTCATCAGTGTCCGAAATAGACTGTTCGATCGATTTAGTGCGCCACAATCCCGTTCCGGGCACCGTTGACCTCCTGCGGCTGAGCTGCGTGTATCGCGGTACGTCACCCTAACGGGTCACGTCCGTGACGGCTCGCCGAGCGCCCGGCAGTGGATCTTGGAGCTACTTCGCGAGGCTGCGGTCGAGGTCCGGCTCGAGGTAGATCAGCTTCGCGACCGGAACCTTGGCGCGCACCCGGGCCTCGGCGTCGTCGATGGCCATCGCCAGCTCGGCGGTGTCGAGCCCGGGCACCATCGCCAGCTTGGCCGCGACGAGCAGCTCGTCCGGCCCGAGGTACTGGGTGCGGATGTGGATGACGCGCTCGACCTTCCCGGCGGCGAGCTCGTCGACGATCGTCGCGAGCACCGCCGGGGTGGCGCCTTCGCCGATGAGGAGGCTCTTCATCTCGATGATGAGGATGATCGCGATGACCCCGAGCAGCGCGCCGATGGCGAGGGTGCCGATACCGTCCCAGACCGGATCGCCGGTCCCGACCGCGAGCCCGACCCCGGCGAGCGCGAAGACGAGGCCGAGCAGCGCGCCGGCGTCCTCCAGCAGGACGACGGGCAGCTCGGGTTCCTTCGCCTGGCGGATGAAGCCCCACCAGCTGGCGTCACCCTTGATCTTCTTCGACTCGGTGATCGCGGTGTAGAAGCTGTAGCCCTCGAGGCAGATCGCGACGACGAGGATGATCACCGCGACGATCGGCGATTCGAGCGGCTCGGGGTGGCCGATCTTGTGGATGCCTTCGTAGATCGCGAAGGCGGAGCCCAGGCTGAAGAGCATCAGGGCGACGATGAAGGAGTAAAAGTACCGGTCACGGCCGTAGCCGAACGGGTGCTCCTCGTCCGCTTCCCGCTTCGACGTCTTCTGCCCGAGCAGCAGCAGGCCCTGGTTCGTGGTGTCGGCCAGCGAGTGCACGGACTCGGCCAGCATCGACGACGACCCGGTGACGAGGAAGCCGGCGAACTTCGCGACCGCGATCCCGGCGTTCGCCCCGAGGGCCGCGATGATCGCCTTGGTTCCGCCTCCAGCTGACACGACCGCTCCCCTGGTAGGTCCTGAATGTCCGGGTGGAGCGTAATAGGCGCGGTCCCGCCGGGTCCCCACCGCCCGTACCTACGCCCGCGGCGCCGGTCAGGCGATGGTGGCGACATCGCCGTCGTCGCAGGAGATCGCCTGGTGCAGGCGGCCCCCCAGAGCGGCGGCGTAGCGGGCGAGCACCTCGAAGCCGGCGATCTTGCCCTGCTCGATCTGGGACACCCGGCCTTTGGTGACGCCCATCCGTTCGGCCAGCTGCTGCTGGGTGAAGCCGCGACCGCGCCGGATTTCGGCGAGGCGGTGCCCGTGGACCGGCCCGCTCGATCCGCTCGGGGACCGCGACCGCCGGTTTCTGTCGGACCCCTTCGCTACGGTGGCCGTTCCGGTACTCGGGAGGGCGGACATGGCTCACTTCGGCGTGCTCGGGCCGCTCGCCGTCGAGGGGGCGCCCGGGCACTGGGTCGCGTTGCGGGGCGAGCGGCAGCGCACGCTGCTGGCCGTGCTGCTCGTCAACGCGGGCCAGTACGTCCACGTCGACGTGCTGGTCGAAGCGCTGTGGCCGGGCGGGCCGCCGAAGTCCTACACCTCCAACCTGCACACCTACCTCTCGCGGCTGCGCGAGCGGATCGACGGACTCCGGGTCGAGCACGGGCCGCTCGGCTACCGGCTGCGCGTCGAGCCGGGCGAGCTCGACCTGCTCGTCTTCCGGGCCGCCGCGGCCGAGGGGAAGCGGGCCGGGGACGCCGTCGCCGCCGCCGCGCACTACCGGCGGGCGCTCGCGCAGTGGCGGGGGCCGGTGCTGGCCGGGCTGCACGTGCCGCGGCTCGACGCCGACGTCGCGCGGCTGGAGTCCGAGCGGCTCGCCGTGTTCGAAGACTGCGTCGACGCCGAGCTCACCGCCGGGCGGCACGGGGAACTGACCGGTGAGCTGCAGGCCATGATCACCGAACACCCGCTGCGCGAACGGCTCGCCGCGCAGCTGATGATCGCGCTGCACCGAGCCGGCCGGCAGGGCGACGCGCTCGAGGTCTACCGGCGGCTGCGGACCACCCTGATCGAGGAGCTGGGCGTCGAACCCGGCGCGGAGGCCCGCCGGGTGCACGCGGCCGTCCTGCGCGGCGAAGATCCCGTGCCGCGGCTGCCGCCGCCGGTCTGGCCGGTGTGCCAGCTGCCGCCGGACATCGGGGACTTCACGGGCCGAGACGCCGAGCTCGCCGAACTGACCGGAGTGCTGGGTGACGACCGGGGCGTCCCGCTCGCCGTGCTGAGCGGCGAGCCGGGGGCGGGCAAGAGCACCCTGGCCGTGCGGGCCGCGCACCGGCTGCGGGCGCGTTTCCCGGACGGGCAGCTGTACGTCCCGCTCGCCGGCCGCGACATCGGCGAGGTGCTGGCCGACCTCCTGCGCGCGCTCGGCGTCCCCGGCCCGGCGGTCCCGGACGACGTCCGGGCGCGCGCGGCGGTGTTCCGCGGCCGGCTCACCGACCGGCGGGTGCTGGTGGTGCTCGACGACGCCGTCGACCCCGGCGACGTCCGCGCGCTGCTGCCGGGCACGCCGGGCTGCGCGGTGCTCGTGACAAGCCGGCGGCGGTTGAGCGGGCTGGCCGGCGCGCACCGGCTGCCGCTCGGACCGCTGTCCGGCGCCGACGCCGCCGAGCTGCTGAACCGGCTCGCCGGCGCGCGGGTCGCCCGGGAGCGGGCCGACGCCGAGCGGATCATCGCGGCGTGCGCGCGGCTGCCGCTGGCCCTGCGGATCGCCGGCAGCAGGCTGGCCATCCGCCCGCACCTGCGGCTCGACGAGCTGGCCGGCCGTCTCGAAGACGAGGTCCGGCGGCTCGACGAGCTGACCGTGAGCGATCTGGCGGTCCGCAGCAGCATCGCGCTGAGCTACGAAGGACTCCGGCCGCCCGCGCGGCGCGCGTTCCGGCTGCTCGGCCGCTGCCGCCTCGCCGACCTCCCGGCGTGGGCGGTGACGACGCTGGTCGGCACCCCGGACGCCGACGAAGCCGTCGAAGAGCTCGTCGAGGCGAGCTTGCTGGAGGCGCGCGGCGCGGACCCGTCCGGCGAGGGCCGCTACCGGATGCACGACCTCGTCCGGCTGTACGCGGCCGAGCTGGCCGAAGACACCGGCGGCCTCCGGACGGTGCTGTCGGCGACGCTCGCACTGGCCGACGCCGCCGCTTCCCGCTTGCCGCGCACGGTCCCGATGCCGCCACCGGCCGCCGCGCCGCTTCCCCAGCCGTTGCCCGAAGACCTGGTGGCGCGGTTGCTGGCTCGCCCGGACGACTGGTTCGCCGCCGAGCGCGCGAACCTCGTCCTGCTGATCGGGTGGCTGCCCGCACCGGAAGCGGTGCGGTTGCTGGACAAGCTGAGCGTGTACCTGTACCTGCACGGCCAGTACGCGGAGATGCGCGCGGCGTACGAAACGGTGCTGGCCGCGGCGGACGACCCGGCGGTCGCGGTGCTCGCCGAGGCGAACCTCGCGCTGCTGCGCCACGAACGCGGTCAGTACGAGGAGGCCGCGGCCACGTACCGCCAGTGCGCGAAGGAGCTGGAAGCGCGTCGCGAACACCATACCCACGCGTGGGTGACGGCGAACCTGGCGCACTGCCTGATCGGCCTCGGCGACGCCGAAGAAGCCCTGGAGACGGCGGCTCACGCGCGCGAACTGTTCACAATGGACGGTCAGCCGGAGCCCATCCGCGTCCGCTCGGCGGAATCGGCGGCCCTGCTGCGCCTCGGCCGCGTGGCCGAAGCCCGGGACGTCGACGCCATCGCACTGACGGCAGCCCGCGAAACCGGCGACGCCCGCCAGATCGGCACGGCCCTGCACGGATTCGCGTGGTCCTCGTTCCTGACGGGCGACGACCCCCACGCGGCGGCGGCGATCGCGGAGTCGGTGGACCACCTCCGCCCGACCCCGGCCCGTTCGGAGCTGGCGAAGTCGTTGCGCACAGCGGGCGCGATCTCGGCGGCAACGGGCAACCGCGAGCACGCGATGGCGGCGTTCGGCGAAGCGCGAGAGCTGGCGAGGGAACTGGACGAGCGGCCACGAGAGCTGTCGTGCACCCGAGCACTGGCAGCGGGCTGGATCGGCGAAGGCCGCGCGGCACAGGCGATCCCGGTGTTGCAGCAGTGTTTGACGGAGTTCCGCGAGATGGGCGGCCGGTCAGCAACCGGTCTGACGTGGCTGGTGCTCGGACGGGCGTACGACGCCACGGGAGACGCGGCAGCGGCGGAGGAGGCGGCAGCGGAAGCGGCCCGCCTCACCGACCCACGCGACGCGAGCGCGGCGGCGGTGAGGCGGGCTTTGCTGGCGCTGACCGAGCCAGTTCAGGAGTAGGGCGGCCCCGCCCACCTCCCGGGCTGCCCCCACGCCTGGGTGCGGGCGCCCCGCAGCGGCGCGGCTCCCCGACCCGCGCCGCTGCTTTTCACCGAGCCCGGCGCCCCCGCACCGCAACCAGCACGGCTCGCACCCGGCACCGCCCTGGCGCGACCCGCCATGCTCGCCGCGGCCCTCCCGCCGCGACCAGCACACCCCCGGGCCACCGCGCACCGCGGCAGGCCGGCGCCAGGCCCCCTTGCCCGGCGCACAGCAGCTCGCCCCCCACCGCAGCCGCCCCGCCCCCGCAGCTCGGCCGCGCCACCGCAACCCGCCCGCGCCAGGTCCCCCAACCCGGCGCGACGCCAGCTCGCCCCTCCCCCGACAGAACCGGCCGGCCGCGGTCAAACCGGGGTGGTGCCGCCCCCTCGCGACACCACCCCGAGCCCACGGGCGCCGGGCGTGCACGTCCGGCGCCACCCCCAGGGGGCTAGTGGCCCTTTCGGGCCTTCGCATACGCGTTGATCGGCGGCAGCCACGCCAGCACCACGACCGACAGCGCCGCCAGCGTCAGCCGTACGCGCGCCCACACCGTTCCCCGCAGTGCGAGCAACCCCCAGAACAGCAGCACCACGCCGAAGAACACCGCAACGCCGCCGCGGACCTGGAGAGTGCGCTGCACCTCGTCCACCGCCACCACGAGGAGGGCGGCGACGTCCAGTGCCAGATCACCGCCACCTACGAAGAACAGCACTCCGTCAGCGAGCGCGACCACCGCGACGCCGACCAGCGCCAGCAAGGCACCCGGCCGGTGAAGCCCGGTAGCGGCGTCGGCGTACGAAGTCACAAGCTCGTTCTCCTCGAAAATCGCGCGTTGGGGCGGAACAACCACCCCTACGAGCGATAGTGGAGAAGTGCGCCACACGGAACGCACACAGAACGAGCGTCAGTCCTCGCAGGTACCCGCGGTCGCCCGGAACAGCTGGGCACGCGCGCCGTCCAAGGGGCGCACGCGCACCGGCGGGTCCGCCGCCGGGAGCCAGACCGACTGGCCGCGGCGCAGCTCGACCTTCTCGCCGTCGTCCGCCGTCACCAGCAGGTCGCCCGCCGTGCACAGCAGGATCTGGGGGCCGACGCTGTCGACCGAAATCTCGTCGTCCTGGCCCGGGGCCCACTCGACGCGCGACAGCTCGAACTCCGGCGCGTCGGTCCGGTACACCGAAAGGCGGTCGCCGCTCTCGCCGCACTGGACCGGCATTTCGCCGCACGCGAAGTCGACGACGCGCAGCAGCTCCGGGACGTCCACGTGCTTCGGCGTCAGCCCGCAGCGCAGGATGTTGTCCGAGTTCGCCAGGATCTCCACGGCGGTGCCGTGCAGGTACAGGTGCAGGTTGCCGGCCGGCAGGTAGATCGCCTCGCCCGCGCGCAGCGTCAGCCGGTTCAGCAGCAACGCCGCCAGCACGCCCGCGTCACGCGGGTGCGCCTCGCCGAGCTCCAGGATCGTGCGGCACTCGACCGCGAACTCGCCGTGCTCCTGGACGTGCCGGACGCACGCGTCGAGCACCTCCGGCAGCAGCGCGTCCAGCGACGGCTGCGGCAGCGTGATCCACGTCGTGAACAGCGCCCGCAGCCCCGACGGGTCCGGCTGCGCCTCGATCAGCCCGGTGTACTTCGCCAGCCCCGGCGTCTCGATCGCCTTGAGCAGCTTCACCGTGCGGTCCGGGGCGCGGAACCCGGCCAGCGCGTGGAACTCCGTCAGCGCGCAGACCAGCTCCGGCTTCGCCGTCGGGTCCGGGTAGTTGCGGTTCGAGGCGTCCCTCGGGATGCCCAGCTTCTCTTCGCGGGCGTGCCCCTCCGCGGCCTGCGCCGCCGACGGGTGCGCCTGCATCGACAGCGGCTCCTCCGCCGCCAGGATCTTCAACAGGAACGGGAGCCGCCCGCCCCAGCGCTTCGCGCACCTCTCGCCGAGCTGGGTCACCGGGTCGGCTTCCACCAGCTCCAGCAGGCTCCGCTCGGTGCCGTCCGGGCCGATGACGTGCGACGGGTCGCCCGGGTGGGCACCCATCCACAGCTCGGCCTCGGGGTGCGGCGCGGGGACCGGACGGCCCAGCAGCTCCGGGATCGCCGTCCGCGATCCCCAGGCGTAGGGCCGCACCGCGTTGCGCAGCAGCTCCACAGTCACCTCAACTCCACTCCTTCGGCACCGGCCGGGGCCGGTGCTCGGCGGGTCTCACGCCGTGGCGGGCGCGTAGCGGCCTGCGCCGCCGATGCTGCCCGCCGCCAGCCCGAGGTAGACCGCCGCCAGTTCGAACCGCAGCGCCAGCACCGCGGCCCGCACGATTTCGTCGGCCTCGATCTCCTCGGCCGGGGCGATGACGTCCGCGCCCGGCAGCAGATCCTCGGCCTGGTACCGCGCCGCGTCCGTCGCCGGACCGGTGCGCACCGAGAGCAGCAGCACCCGGGTGGGGATGTCACCAGAGGGATCGTCCGGATCAGCGAAGATGTCACGCTCTGAGCCACCCGATTGCGCCGCCCGCCGCAATGCGGGCCGCGCCAGGGCCTGACGGTAGTCCTCGACGTCGCAGACCATGGCCGTGTGCGCGGCGAACGCGTGCGCCGCGTGCTCGCCGACGGCGACCGCGACCGGGTCCAGCCCCCACAGCAGCGGCACCCGCTCGGCGACCCGCAGCGCGAGCGCCTTCGCCGGGTTCGCGAACGACTCCCGGGCCAGGTAGTCCTTTTCGGCTTCCAGGTCGAGCTGGTCCGCCAGCACCTGGACGTCGGAGATCAGCAGCCCCAGCGCGTTCGCCGTGAGCAGCCCGGCGGCCAGGCCGCGCGGGAACGCCAGTTCGGCAGGCACCGGGACCCGGGGCGCCAGCAGCACGCCCTTGCCCGCCACCGCGGCCGCCACCGGGCCCTCCGAAGGCGCGGAGAGCACCACCGAAGCGCCGTAGCGGGCGGCGCGCTCCAGCGACGCGGCGAGCTCGCGGTCGCCGGGGTCGTCGGTGTGCGCGAACACGACGTCGAGCGCGCCGATCCAGCTCGGCACGACTTCGGCGACGACCACCGGAACCGGGCACGACGGCGCCAGCAGGGCGGCCAGCAGCCGCGTGAGCGTGCGGCTCACCCCCGGCCGGTCGAGGAGCACGACGGCGCGCGGACGGCCCACGTCGAGCCGCTCGGACAGCTCCAGCTCGGCGGCGAGCTCGGCGGCCGCCCGCACCTGGGCGCCGGCCATCGCGGCGGCCCGGAGCAGCCCCGCGCTGTCGGCCTCGGCCAGTCGCGCGGGGTCGTCGAGCAGCGTGTCGTCAAGCACTGTCGGCATCGGAGCTTCCCGTGGTGCCCGGTTGCGTCGCTTCGTCGAGGAGCAGCACCGGGATCCCGTCACGCACCGGGTACACCCGCCCACACTCCGTGCACGTCAGCGCGTCGGCCTCGGGATCGTCCGGTGCGCCGGGACGCAACGGGGCGTGATCCGGCGACGGGCACGCCAAGATCTCGAGGAGCTGGGCGTCGAGCGTGATGGCCATGGTTCCTCCATACCACGCGGGGGACTGTGGTGAAGAGCAGTTCAGGACACAGTTCGGCCCCTAGGCACCCTTCTTAGGGGGTGGGGTCAGTTGCGGATGATCGCGAGCACTTCGTCCACCAGGCCCTGCACGGCCTCGGCGTTCGCGGCCTCGACGTTCAGGCGGAGCAGCGGTTCGGTGTTCGACGGGCGCAGGTTGAACCAGGCGCCGCCGGGCAGCTGCACGGTGAGGCCGTCGAGCTCGTCGATCTCGACGCCGGAGCGGGCGCCGAAGGCGTCCTTGACGGCCATCATCTTGGCGACCTGGTCGTCGACCGTGGAGTTGATCTCACCCGAGGCCGCGTAGCGCGAGTACGCGCTGGTCAGCTCCGAGAGCGGGCCGTTCTGCTCGCCGAGGGCGGCCAGGACGTGCAGCGCCGCCAGCATGCCGGTGTCGGCGCGCCAGAAGTCGCGGAAGTAGTAGTGCGCGGAGTGCTCGCCGCCGAAGATCGCGCCGGTGCGGGCCATCTCCGCCTTGATGAACGAGTGGCCGACGCGGGTGCGGACCGGCTTGCCGCCGTGCTCGGCGACGATCTCCGGCACGCCCTTGGACGTGATCAGGTTGTGGATGATCGTGCCGCCCGGGTCCTTGGCCAGCTCGCGGACGGCGACCAGCGCGGTGATCGCGCTCGGCGAAACCGGCTCGCCGCGCTCGTCGACGATGAAGCAGCGGTCCGCGTCGCCGTCGAACGCGACACCGGCGTCCGCGCCGACCTCGCGCACCTTCGCCTGTAGGTCGACGATGTTCTTCGGGTCGAGCGGGTTGGCTTCGTGGTTCGGGAAGGTGCCGTCCAGCTCGAAGTACATCGGGACGACGTCGATGGGCAGCCCGGCGAAGACGGTCGGGACGGTGTGCCCGCCCATGCCGTTGCCGGCGTCGACGACGATCTTCAGCGGCCGGCTGCCCGACAGGTCGACCAGGTTGCGCAGGTAGGCGGCGTAGTCGGCGAGGACGTCCCGCTCGCTCACCGAACCGCGCTGGCCCTCGAATTCGGGGACGCCCTGCTCGACGGTGTCGCGGATCTCGGCGAGCCCGGTGTCCTGGCCGACCGGGGACGCGCCGGCGCGGCACAGCTTGATGCCGTTGTACTTGGCCGGGTTGTGGCTGGCGGTGAACATCGCGCCCGGCAGGTTCAGCGAGCCCGACGCGAAGTAGAGCTGGTCGGTGCTGGCCAGGCCGATGCTGACGACGTCGAGGCCCTGCGAGGTGATGCCCTCGGCGAAGGCCGCGGACAGCTGCGGCGAGGAGTCGCGCATGTCGTGGCCGATCACCACCGACGGCGCCTCGGGCTTGATGAGCAGGGCGAACGCGGCACCGAAGTCGCGGACGAGGTCCGCGTCGAGCTGCTCGCCGACCACGCCGCGAATGTCGTAGGCCTTCACGATGCCCGAAAGGTCTGGCACGCCGTCTCCCCGCGATTGTCGTCCTGGCGCCCGCTGCGCCGCGCGGAAAGCCTACCGGCGGGGTGCTCGGGTTACGCGCTCAGGCGCGGCCCGGCAGGACCCGCAGGTGACCGCGGCGCCCGGACGGGCCGTCCGGCTCGGTCGCGGGCGCGGGTTTGTCGGAGCGGCCGGCCTCGCGCACGGCCTCGGCCAGCGCGGTCAGTTCGTCGGCCGACGGGTCCGGCGCGGCGAAGGCGCCTTCGTGCCGGACGACTTCCCAGCCCTTCGGGACGGTCAGCCGCAGCGCGTGGGCTTCGCAGAGGTCGTAGGAGTGCGGCTCGGAGGCGGTGGCCAGCGGGCCGACGACGGCGGTGGAGTCGCTGTAGGCATACGTCAGCGTGGCCACAGCCGGCTCTAGACAGCCGGTACGCGAACACTTCCGTACGTTCCGCACGATCGGAAACGATAGCGCGTCGCCGCAAGGTAGGAGGAGCGACACGCGCTGGGACGTGCCGACCGCATAGACTTCCGGGGTGGCGACGGCTCGTGACTACCGACAGCGGCGGCGCCTGCGACGGGACCGGCACGGCCGGGGCCTGCGCGGGACGCTGTACCCGGCGACCCTTCCCGCCGCCGCGAGCCGCGCGGAGCGCTTCGACGCGCTGGTCCTGGACGCGCTCGAACCGATCGAAGCCCGGTGGCGCCACGAGCTGACGAAGCTCGACGTCGCGGTGGACGACGTCCCGGAGATCCGGGAGAACGGCCACTCGCCGGCGGACGGCGTCCTGCACGACGGCGCGGTGCCGCTGTCGCGGCTGGTCCCGGCGGGCGTGGACCGCACGGGCATGCCGACGCGGGCCCGGATCGTGCTGTACCGGCGGCCGCTGGAGGCGCGGGCGAAGGACCCGTCGGAGCTGGCTGAGCTGGTGCACGACGTGCTGGTGGAGCAGGTGGCGGGCTACCTGGGCGTGGAACCGGACGTCATCGAAGGCGAGTAGCGCCCTTTCGCGCTGCTGCGGGATGGCACGAACGGTCCAGTCGTGCCTTCCGCGACCGGCAGGGTCCCGGCAAAGCCGGGATCGGCGGGCCGGCTCGAGCGGCCCCGAGAAGTCTTGAATGAGTCATTCAGGACCTCCGGCGACCTGAATGACTCATTCAAGACTTCGGGCGAGCCCGCCGGTGAAGCGAGCCGGGGCCGGCGACTTTGCCGGAGCCCTGTCGCCGGACGACAGGAATGACTCATTCCTGTCGCCAGACGACAGGAATGAGTCATTCACGTCACCGGGTCAGGGGCGGCGCCGGGCCGGGACCGCGGTCAGCAGGGTGAACAGGACCGCCGCCAGCTGGGCCAGCAGGAGCAGGTTCCGTTCCGTGCCCGGGTACTCCACCGTCACCTCCGACGACGTCGGCGGCACCGACACCGCCACCTGGTGTCCCCAGGCCGGCACGATCGGCACGCTCTTGCCGCCCACCGAAGCCTTCCAGCCCGCTTCCTGTTCCGCCGCCAGCACCAGCAGCCGGCCGGTCGGGCCTTCCGACACCCGGACGCGCACGTCCGGGAGGCTGGCCTGGACCGGGGCCACACCCGGCGCCAGTCCCGGTGCGCCGCCGCCCGTGACCGCCGCCTTCGCCTGCTCCGGGGAGATCAGGATCACCTGGCCCGCCGGGGGAAGCAGGCGCAGCACGCCGCGCCCGTCCGACGTCGGGGCGGCCACCGACACCAGGTCCTTCGCCAGCGGCGGGTACGCCTTCGGGTCCGCTCCCGGCGGCAGGACCACGTACTCCACGCCCGCGGCGGCCGCGGCGGCGAACGTCCGCTGGACCGCCGCCGCGTCGCCTTGGCCGAGGTCGCGGCGCCACGCCGCCAGGCGGGCCGGGGTGGCGGACGTGGGCGCCAGTTCGTCGTCGCCGTAGTGGGGCAGGCGGCCGCCGATCTGGCGGGTCGCGTCGGGCGCCAGGTCCAGGACCGACCGGCCGGACGCCGAGAGCTCGGCCGCCGTTTCCGGGGCGAGCGCGGGGCGCGGAGCCGCGCTGAGCGGCCCCTGGCCGCCGACGGCGACGGCGCCGCCCGCCAGTGCCAGGAACACCACCACCCCGGCCACCGCCATCACCTGCGGCAGCCACGGCGACGGCACCCCGGCCGTGCCGCCGCGCTGCCACGAGCCGAGCACGACCCACAGCAGCCCGGCGCCGACGATCAGCAGCGGGACGCCCGCGTAGCCGTGCGCCGCCGGGCCGCCCTGCATCGGGGTCGCCGTGACCAGCCGGACCAGGACCAGCCCGCCCGCGCCCAGCGCCGCCAGCGCGAGGCCGCCCGCGGCGAGCTTCGTCGGGCGGACGACCACCGCCACGAGGGCCGCGGCGATCACCGCGACGCCGATCGGCCACGCGCCCGGCCCGCCGGGGTCGAGACCGGCCAGATCGGTGCCGGACACCGCCGCGGCCGCGCCGCCGAGGCCCTGCACGAGCAGTTCCGGGTGCCGCAGCAGCACGGTCGGCCACGGCAGCAGCAGCGCCAGCGGCAGCAGCACGACGATGCCGACCGACGCGATCCGCCGGGCCAGCCCGGTCGGCGCGGGCAGCACGACGAACCCGATCAGCAGCCCGGCGAGCGCGAGCCCGTGCGCCAGCGGGGAAAACGCGCCGAGCAGCGCCACCCCGAACGCCGAGAGCGCGGACACGTGCAGCCAGCGCGTGTCCGCGTGCACGAGCAGCCCGGCGATGCCCGCGGCCACCAGTGGCAGCACGAGGTGCACCACGACGACGTCGAGCCGGCCCTGCGCCACGCCGGCGGTCGCCGCGGGCAGCAGCGCGTAGGTCGCCGCGACGACCGCGCGGACCCAGCGGCGCACGCGAAGCCGCCGCGTCGCCACGTACGCGCTCAGCGCCGCCAGCGGGATGTCGCCGAGGAGCAGGATCGCGACGAGCGCGGCCGGGCCGCCGAGCGGGGCGAAGACCGCGCCGAGCGTGCCGAGCACCGGCAGCGTCGCCGACGCGGGGGCGCCCGTGCCGCCCGCGATCGCGTGCCACGGCGCCAGGTACGACGACCAGAGCTCCCCCAGCCCGCCGACCGGGAGCAGCTTGCCGCCGAAGAGGTCGAGACCGAGCCGGGCCCGGTTGACGACCAGGCCGAGCGCCGTCATCACGACGAGCAGCACGACCGGCGGCGCGAAGATCGTGGCCGCGAGCACCCGCCGCCGGTTGACCTCGACGAAGACGAGTTCGGGCTCGGCCTCTTCGACCGGCTCCGCGGAGACCGGTTCGCCGTCGACCGGTTCCGGCGCCGGGCTTTCCGGCAGCGCGACGGCGACGAGCGTGTCCGGCCGGCGCAGCCCGGACCCGCGCGAGCTGAGTCCGCGCAGCGCGCCGGCGGGCAGCGCGCCGGGCCCGACGGGACGGGCCTCACGGGCGTCGAGCGCTTCCGGCGTCACCCACGCCGACTCGGTTTCGACGGTCTCCGGGACCCGGCCGAGCGCGACGTCGCTCTCGACGCCCCGGCGCACCAGGCCGACCACGCCCGCGCGGAAAGCGTTGCGGAGGCGGGTGACGCGCCCGGTGAAGAGCCCGCGAACCGTGCCCGGCCGCGGATTCCGCCGCCGGTGGGCACGTGCGGCGCGCAATCCGCCGCGTCCACTGAGGAGGTACGCGGCCGCGGCGAACTCGGCCCGCGCTTCGCCGGTGCGGCGCAGCAGGACGAACGCGAGCGCGCGCAGCACCGAAAGCAGCGGGAGCCGGATCATCCCGAGCCAGAAGGAAAACGGCGAGCAGTTCACCAGGAAGACGCGCAGCCCGTGCGCGCGGTTCGCGGCGGACAGCGGCGTGGTGACGGCGTCGGCCGCGCGCCGGCCGGTCGTGACGGCGCGCGCGTGCCGGACCCGCGCGGTCGGCACGGAGAGGACGAGCCCGCCGGCGGCGTTGGCGCGCCAGCCGAAGTCGAGATCCTCGCGCAGCAACGGGAATCCGGTGTCGAAGCCGCCGAGGTCGTCCCAGGCGTCGCGGCGCACGAGCGAGCCCGCGCTGGGCACGGCGAGCACCTCGGCCGGTTCCTCACCGAGCGCGGCGACCTGCTGGCGGTGCCCGGACGCGTCGGTCGACAGGCCGGCTTCGACGATCAGCCGCGGGTCGGTCCAGTCGAGCCCGAGCGCACCGAGCACCGTCGCCGACGGCGTTTTCGTGGCGACGCGCAGGAGTTCGTCGAGGCAGTCGGGCTCGGGCGCGCAGTCGTCGTGCAGCAGCCACAGCCACGCCCCGGGGTCACCCCAGCGCTCGGTGGCGTGCCCGACGGCTTCGGCGACCGCCGCCGCGAAGCCGGTATCGCTCGATAGTGTGATGACCCCGGACAGCACGGGAGCAGAATCCGAGCCGGGATCCGCGGCCGCTTCGGCGAGCAGCCGCGGGGTGGCGTCGGTGGAACCGGTGTCCACGGCGAGCACGTGCCGGGGCCGGATGGTGCTGCGGCGCAACGACGAAAGCGCCAGCGGCAGCCAGTTTTCGCCGTTGTGACAGACCACAATGGCCAGAACGGGCGCGGTGCGCAGGGCGGGCGGCGCGGCGGTGCGGGGCAACGAACGCTCCAGATCAGGCGGCGGGTCGGTGCGGCCACCCTACGGCCCCGGTCCGTCACCCGGTGGTGAACCCACGCCGAGCGTTCACCACGTGGAATCACCGGTGACGCACGCATCACCGGTGATCCGCCGCTAGACGACGCGTTTCTTCAGCTTGCGGCGCTCCCGCTCGGACAGACCGCCCCAGATGCCGAAGCGCTCGTCGTGGGCCAGCGCGTACTCAAGGCACTCGTCCTTGACCTCGCAGCCCAGGCAGATCCGCTTGGCTTCACGGGTGGAACCGCCCTTCTCGGGGAAGAACGCCTCCGGGTCCGTCTGCGCGCACAGGGCGCGTTCCTGCCAATCCTGCTCTTCTTCGGTGGCATCGATGAGCTCGGTGAGATCTCCCAGAGCCTGCTCCGGGATCTCGCCCCAACTCATGACGTGCCCCCATTCCTTACCATCGGCTTCCAACCGCACGTCCGCCTCCTCGCTCCCTAGCACTCCCCAGGCTGGCGGTGGTGAAACGACACTCGCCGCCCCCTCTGGCGGCGAATGACATCACTGTGATTACACCCGTGTAGTGCGGTCAGGTCAAGCGGAGTAGCGAGTTCGGGGGACGTCGGAGCCCGATCGCGCAAGGGGACACGCCGGTAACTTCACACCGGGCATACGGAAGACTGGGAGTCGTGCAGAAGTCAGCAGTGCGCCCCAGCCCGGTCTTCCTCGGCATCCTCGCGCTCACCGTCGCCGGTGGGGCGATGGCCGCGTTCGGTGACATCAACACCGTTTTCGTCCGCGACCGCGACCCGCTGCTCATCGCCGGCGTGGTGATCTTCGTCGCCGCCGGCTGGGTGGCGTCGCTGTCGCTGCACGAGTTCGGCCACGCGATGGTCGCCTACCGCGGCGGGGACTACAGCGTCGCCCACAAGGGTTACCTCACCCTCGACGTGCGGAAGTACACCGATCCGGTCCTCTCGATCGTCCTGCCGCTGATCTTCCTCATCATCGGCGGCATCCCGCTCCCGGGCGGCGCGGTCTGGATCAACCGCGGCGCGCTGCGCTCGCGCGGGACGTCGTCGTGGGTGTCGCTGGCGGGCCCGCTGAGCAACCTCGCGGTCGGCGCGGCGCTGGCGCTGGTGGTCGCGCTGGTCCCGATGGCGGGCGGCCTCGTGATCGCGATGTCCTACCTGGCGCTGCTGCAGATCGTGACGTTCATCCTCAACATCCTCCCGATCCCCGGCCTCGACGGCTGGGGCGCGATCGAGCCGTACCTGCCGCCGCGGGCCCGGGAGATCGGCGCGCAGGTCCGCCCGTGGGCGCCGATCATCCTGTTCGCGGTCCTGTGGTTCATCAAGCCGGCGAACGCGCTGCTGTGGAACGCCTCGTACTCGATCTTCGGCGCCTTCGGGGGCTATGTGGACGGTGCGCAGATCGGGTTCAGCGTCTTCCAGTTCTGGAACTGAGGTTTGGCGGGAGCGCCGCGGGGCTACTCAGCCGCGGTGCTCCGTCAGCCAGACGTGCGCGCGCTTCCAGGCCACCCGCAACCCCGACCGCTCGCCGAGGTAGTCCCCCGCCGCGCCGACGACCGGCAACATGCCGATCGCACGGTGCAGGAAGTTGCCGCGCGGGCGCTTCTCCAGCTCCCCGGTGATCCCCAGCAGTCCCCGCCCCAGCCGCCACAGCGTGCGCCCGGCCGCCTTGATCGTCGCCTTGCCGTGCTTCTTCTCCGACGCCGTCAGTTCCTCGGTCAGCTTCGCGGCTTCGTCCGCCTCCGCGGCTTCGTCGTGCTCCGCGTGCTTGCCCGCCGCGAGGTCCGCGTCGATGTCGCGCTCGAAGAGCACCCACGCGATCAGGCGCACGCGCGTGCCGACGTCCGTGACGCCGTACTCGCCCGCGATGGCGCACAGCAGCAGCCCCTGCGACGCCGCGCCCAGCGCGTCCTGCACCGGGAGCCGGTCGGCCAGCGCGCCGCCCAGGCCCGGGATCGACGTCAGCAGCGCCGTGAAGCGGCCGACGCGGTTCATCCACCAACTCGACCGGTCGTAGCCCGTCATCCGGGCCCACGCCGCCGTGCCGGGGACCTTCACCGACGTCACGCCGTGGATCAGCTTCGCCTTCAGGCCCGACTCGACTTCGGCCAGATCGTCCGCCGCGCGGGCCTGCAGACCGAACGGATCGGACTCGCGCAGCGCGTCCAGCATCGGCCCGCACGCGCGCACGAACGGCCGCAGCACGGCCACGACCTGCCTGTCGGAGATCGACTCAGCCACTTCCGGTTCCCCTTCCCACCGCACGGCCCAGCCCGCCGCCGAGCACCAGCGCGCCCGGCAGCGCGCTCGCGCCGAGCAGCAGCAGTGCCCGCCAATCCTGGATCAGCACCAGGTCACCGCCGGGACCCAGCATGCCGACCCCGAACACGACGAGCACCCACACCGCCAGGGGTACCCACGAAAGAGCGGGCCGCACCAGCTTCGCCGTGGTCGACACCAGCCACGGCGTGGTGACGGCGCCCACCAGGACAGTCACCGGCAGCGGCACGACGCCGATCCGCAGCGGCAGGAAGAACAGCTCCACGATCGCCAGCAGGACCGTGTCGAAGACGAGCAGCAACAGGAGGAGCCGCTGCTCCCAGGTCAGCGGGGCCACGGTCACAGGCCGCCGAACAGGTCGTCCGCCGCACCCTCGGCGGGCCCGTGCGCGAGCACGAAGAAGTCCTTCGCGGCGATCGGCTGGGCGACCTCGTTCGTCAGCGCGAAGTACGGGACGGGACCGTCGACCACGGCGAGCTGCGTCGCGTGCGCGCGCAGCGCGGCCACCTTCGCGGGGACGTGTGCGGCGACGTCGAGCACCGTCGTGATCTCTTCGTCCAGGGTCGTCGGCAGCTCGTCGTCGGCCGGGACGGCGTATTCGGGCGCGCTCTCACGCAGCGCGGTCAACCCGGCGCGCACCGCGTTCTTCGACGCCACGGTGTGGAACACCCGCGCCACCGACGCCACCCGCGGCGCCGCCGCCATGGTGATCTCGTGCGCGCGGATGTGGTCGGGGTGGCCGTAGCCGCCGAAGGCGTCGTAGGTGACGACGACCTGGGGACGCACCTCGTCGAGGATCTCCACGAGCTGCGTGGCCTGCTCTTCGGCGCTGCCCCCGGTGAACGCCCGCGGGTGCGCCGCCGACGGCGTGCCCGCCATGCCCGAATCGCGCCAGCGGCCGATCCCGCCGAGATAACGATGCCGTGACACCCCGAGCGCGGCGCACGCGGCCTTCAGCTCGCTGACGCGGTAGCCACCCAGCTGGTCGGCGGCCCAGGCGCCCAGCCCGGACAGCTCCGCCAGGCCCGGCATGATTTCGCCTTCCTCACCCAACGTGCAGGTCACCACGGTCACCTCGGCGCCTTCGGCGGCGTATCGTGCGATCGTGGCGCCGGTGGTGATGCTCTCGTCGTCGGGATGGGCGTGGACGAGCAGCAGCCTGCGCGGTACCGGGGAGATCACGGGTTGAGCGTAATTCCCGTGCTCCGACCTTCGTCGGGGACACCCTCGGTTATCCTCGCGCGAGTCGCGGCGTGGGAGGAACACCGCCGCGTCGCGATCGTCTGTACCCCCACGAAGGGCATCTTGGTGAGCACTGAAGCAACTTCGGCGGACGTCGCCGGCGTTTCCGGATCCGTTCTGTCGATCTCCGACCTCAGCGTGTCGTTCCAGACCGAGGACGGCGTCGTGAACGCCGTCAAGGGCATCGGGTTCGACGTGCAGCCCGGCGAGATCGTCGCCGTGGTCGGGGAGTCCGGGTCCGGCAAGTCCGTCACGTCGATGTCGGTGCTGGGCCTGCTGCCCAAGACCAGCCGGATCGCCGGCGAGCTGCGCCTCGGCGAGCGCAACCTGGCGGATCTCAAAGAGAAGGAAATGCAGAAGATCCGCGGCAACCAGGTCGCGATGATCTTCCAGGAGCCGATGACCGCGCTGAACCCGGTCTACACGGTCGGCTGGCAGCTGCGCGAGTCCCTCCGCTCGCACCTCGACATCTCCAAGGCCGCCGCGGACAAGCGCGCGGTCGAGCTGCTCGACATGGTCGGCATCCCGAACCCGGAGCTGCGGTTCAAGCAGTACCCGCACCAGCTGTCGGGCGGGCTGCGCCAGCGCGTCGTCATCGCCATGGCGATCTCGTGCGACCCGAAGGTCATCATCGCGGACGAGCCGACCACCGCGCTCGACGTCACGGTCCAGGCCGAGATCCTCGGCCTGCTGCGCAAGCTGCGCGACACCCTCGACACGGCGATCGTGCTGATCACCCACGACATGGGTGTCGTCGCCGACATGGCCGACCGCGTCATCGTCATGTACCAGGGCGAGATCGTCGAAGAGGCGCCGGTGCGCGAGCTGTTCGCGTCGCCGAAGGAGGACTACACCCGGCGGCTGCTCGCCGCGGTGCCGGTGCTCGGCCAGCGCCCCGAGGGCCGCCGCCTGCTCGACGACGCGGGCATCGACGCCGACAGCACCGAGGCGGCCAAGATCGCCGAGGAGATCCGGCTGGCCGACGCCGAGCTGGAGGCCGTGATCGAAGAGGCCGCGCCGGCCCTGGAGATCAAGAACCTGGTGCTCGAGTACCCGGGCCGCCGCGGCCAGTCCAAGAACCGCGCGGTGGACGACGTCTCGCTGACCATCGCCAAGGGCGAGATCGTCGGCCTGGTGGGCGAGTCGGGCTCCGGCAAGTCGACGGTCGGCCGCTGCGCCGTCGGCCTGCTGCGCGCGACCCAGGGCACGATCGCCATCGCGGGCAAGGACATCACCACGATGTCGACGAAGGAGATCCGCCCGCTCCGCCGCTTCTTCTCGATCGTGTTCCAGGACCCGGCGTCCACACTGGACCCGAAGATGACGATCGGCGAGTCGATCGCCGAGCCGATGGTGCTGCACAAGGTGCTGTCCGGCAAGGAGCTGTCGGCGCGGGTGCGCTCGCTGCTCGACAAGGTCGAGCTGGGCGGGCACTACATGAACCGCTACCCGCACGAGCTCTCCGGCGGCCAGCGCCAGCGCGTGGCCATCGCCCGCGCCCTGTCGCTCGACCCGGCCCTGCTCATCGCGGACGAGCCGACGTCGGCGCTGGACGTGTCGGTGCAGGCCCGCGTGCTGGACCTGTTCCTCGACCTGCAGCAGTCGCTGCAGTTCGCGTGCCTGTTCATCAGCCACGACCTCGCGGTGGTCGACCTGCTGGCCGACCGCGTCGCGGTGATGCAGCACGGCAAGCTGGTCGAGGTCGGCACCCGCGACCAGGTCCTGCACTCGCCGCAGCAGGAGTACACGAAGCGCCTCCTGTCGGCGGCCCCGGTCGCGGACCCGATCCTGCAGGCCGAGCGCCGCGCGGCTTGGGAGGCCGGCAAGCTGGCCCCGGTGGCCGACTGAGGCTCCGCCACAACGCACGGAAGGCCGTCACCCGGGCTCGGGTGGCGGCCTTCCGTCGTTCGAGCGCCCATGCGCCCCAATGTGGCGTTCGGTGCGTCCAGCGCACCCAATGTGGCGTTTGAGAGCCGGCGTCAGCCCACGCGGATGCGGGGGTCCAGGATGCCGTACAGGAGGTCCGCGACCAGGTTCGCGATCACCACGCTCGCCGCGATCACCACCAGCCAGCCCATCAGCACCTGCGGGTCGTTCTTGTTGACCGCTTCGACCAGCAGCGTGCCCATGCCGTGCCAGTTGAACACCGTCTCGGTGATGATCGCGCCCGTCACCGTGGCGCCGAAGTTGACCGAAAACAGCGTCATCACCGGGATCAGCGCGTTGCGGAACGCGTGCCGCCAGATCACCCGCGAGTTCGAGACGCCCTTGGCGCGCGCGGTCCGGACGTAGTCGGCGCCCAGGACCTCCAGCATCGACGCGCGCTGGAACCGGCTGTACGCGGCGAACGTGATGGCCATGATCGACAGCGTCGGCAGCAGGAACGCGCCGACGTACTTCGCCAGCGCGTCGCCGACGCCGGTCGCGGAGAGGCTCTCCGGGCTCGTCGTGCGCAGCCACGGGTCGCCGAGGACGTCGGCCAGGCCGAGGTCGCGAACCCAGGTGTTGGCGCGGATCGCGTAGCCCTTGAGCACGATCGCCACGCAGAAGATGGGCATCGAGAACATCAGGAACGCCAGCGTCGTCGCGAGGTAGTCCCAGATCGAGTACTGCTTGACCGCGGCCAGGACGCCGACCAGCACGCCGAAGACGAGCGCCAGCACGGACGCCGCCAGTACCAGCTCGAGCGTCACGCCGAACGCGGCCATCACCTTCGGCTGCACCGGCGTGAACGCGTTGCCCTGGGCGATCGAGATGCCCCAGTCGCCGGTCAGGAAGTGGCCGAGCCAGGTGAAGTAGCGGGCGGTGACGCTCTGGTCGAGGCCGAGCTTGTGTTCGGTGTCGGCGATCGCCTGTGCGCTGATGCCCGGTTTGCTGCGCAGCTCGCCGAGCGGGTCGCCGGTGTTGGCCACCATGACGAAGCAGAGGAACGTGCCGACGAGCAGGACCGGGATGGAGATGGCCAGCCGTCTGAGCGCGTAGAGCACAAGATTCATCCGAAACCCCCAGGTCCGGCGATCCCGCGGCGGGAACGAGCGCGGGGGTGACCGGATCTCCGGTCACCCCCGCGTCGTGCGTTCAGGCCTTCATTCTCCGCTGTCGCGGGTCGAAGGCGTCGCGTAGACCGTCACCGATGAAGTTGATCGTCAGTGAAATCAGCACGAGCACGATGAACGGCCCGAAGAACAGCGCCGGCCGCGTCTGCAGCTGGGCGTAGTTCTCCAGGATGACGCGGCCCAGCGAGGTGTCGGGCAGCTGGACACCCAGGCCGATGAACGACAGCGCGGCTTCCGCCAGCACGGCCTGCGCGACCGCGAGGGTCGCGTTGACCGTGATGCTGCCGACCATGTTCGGCACCAGGTGCTTGAAGATGATCCGGACGACGCCGGCCCCGGAAGCGCGCGCCGCGTCGACGAACTCGCGCTGGGCCAGCGACATCGCTTCGGCCCGGGTGATCCGGGCGATCGGCATCCACGCGAACGCCGAGAGCACCAGCGCGACGATGTACCAGGTACCGCCGCCGAACACCTTGGCGAGGATGGCCGCCGCGGCGATCTGCGGGATGATCAGGAACAGGTCCGTCACCCGCGAGATCGCCGAGTCGGTGAACCCGCGCAGGTAACCGGCGACCGCGCCGAACACGACACCGATCACGGTGGCGAGGATCGACACGGTGAGCGCGATCAGCAGCGAGTACTGCGTCCCGCGCAGCACCTGCGACACCATGTCCTTGCCGACCTGCGTCGTGCCGAGGGGGAAGTCACCGCTCGGCTTGGCGAAGGAGGGGAACGAGCTGTCCTGGTAGCTGTGCTTCCAGAAGATCGGCATCAGGATGCTGATCAGCACGATGAGGATCAGCACCGCCGTCGACGCCATCGCCAGCTTGTGGTGCAGGAACTTCCGCAGGACCAGCTTGCCCTGGCTCCGCGGTTCCGGCAGCGCGTCCGCCGGCAGCGTGCCTTCGGCCGCGGCGGTTTCGGTCGCGAGAAGAGAGTTCAAGTCAGCCAACGCGAATCCTCGGGTCCAGGATGCCGTACATCAGGTCGGCGATCAGGTTGGCGATGATCACGAGGGAGGCGATCACCACGAGCCAGCCCATCATGACCTGGGTGTCGTTCTTCGTGACGGCTTCGACCAGCAGCGTGCCCATGCCGTGCCAGTTGAACACCGTCTCGGTGATGATCGCGCCGGCCAGCACCGAGCCGAAGTTCACCGAGAACAGCGTCGTCACCGGGATCAGGGCGTTGCGGAACGCGTGCCGGAAGATGACCCGACCGTTGGCGAGGCCCTTGGCGCGCGCGGTGCGGACGTAGTCCGAGCCCATGACCTCGAGCATCGAGGCGCGCTGGAACCGGCTGTACGCGGCGAAGCTGATCGCCATGATCGACAGCGTCGGCAGCAGGTACGCGCCGATCGTGCTGGTTATGAAGTCCCCGACGCCGTCGGTGTTCAGCTGCTCCGGGCTGGTGGTGCGCAGCCACGGGTTGCCGAGCACGTCGGACAGGCCGAGGTCCCGCACCCAGCCGTTGATCTCGATCGCGTAGCGCTTCAACACGATCGCGATGCAGAAGATCGGCATCGAGAAGAGCAGGAAGGCGAGCGTGGTGGCGACGTAGTCGATGATCGAGTACTGCTTCACCGCGGCCAGCACGCCGACGATGATGCCGATGATCAGCGCGAGGATCTCGGCGCCGACGACCAGCTTGAACGTGACGCCGAGCGCGGCCATCACCTTCGGGGCGACCGGCGCGAGGGCGTTGCCCTGCGCGATCGAGATGCCCCAGTTGCCGCTCAGGAAGTCACCGAGCCACGTGAAGTAGCGGGGGATGATGCCCTGGTCGAGACCGAGCTTGGTGGCCGTGGCGGCCAGCGCTTCCTTGCTGATCTGCGGGTTCTGCCGCAGCTCGCCCAGCGGGTCGCCGGTGCCGGCGACCATGACGAAACACAAGAAAGTCCCGACCAGCAGGACGGGAATCGATATCGCCAGACGGCGAAGGATGTAGATCACCAGGTTCAACGAACTGCTCCTCATCCGGGCCTGGTCGTCAGAAGTGCGCTGGACCGCTACCCGGTTGTCTACCGTAGTGGCGGTAACCCTACGGTCAACAGCTACTTCCGGTGGGTACCGGGGCCCGGCTTTTGGCCGAACCCCGGTACCTCCCAGGTCATCTGGAGCGAGGGGAAAGAAGAGGCGGGACGAGCCCTACTTCTTCTGCTCCCACTCGCCGACGTTCCACAGCACACCGTCGTACGACTGCATGTAGACGCGGTCGATGCCCTTGAACGCCCACATGCTCGGCGTCTGGAACAGCGGCAGGGTCGCGTAGTCGTCCGCGATGGCCTTGTCGGCCTCCTGGTACTTCTGCAGCTTGACCTGCTCGTCGGTCGCCTTCACCGCGGCGTTGTAGGCGTCGTCGATCTTCGGGTCGCACAGCGACTGGTAGTTCTGCTCGCCACCCTTGTCCGGGCAGACGTAGATCGACTTCGACTCCGCCTTGAACGGCTGGGCGGACCAGCCGAACAGCGCGACGTCGTAGTCACCGGTCGAGACGCGGCCACCCTTGAGGAAGTTGGCGTCGGTCTCGTCCTTGACCTCGATGCCGGCCAGCTTGGCCTGCGAGATGATGATCTCGACGGTCTGGCTGCGGCGCGCGTTCTGGTTGTGCGTGATCTTGAACGAAGCGCGCTGGCCGTTCTTGGCGAAGATGCCGTCGCCGCCCTTGACCCAGCCGGCGTCGGTCAGCGTCTTGGCCGCCGCGTCGGCGCCCAGGCCCGCCTTGCTGCTGTACAGGTCGGTGTAACCCTCTTCACCCTGGAAGAAGACGACGCTGTTCAGCGGCTCCGCGTCCGCCTGGACCTCCTTGAGCAGCTTGTCCGTGATCTCCTTGCGGTTGACCGACTCGAGGAACGCCTTGCGGAGGTCCTTGTCGGCGAACATGCGCTTGAAGTTCAGGTCGAGGTGCTCGTAGGTCAGCTGCGAGGCCGAACCGTAGGTCACGCCCTGGGCCGCGAGGCCCTTCATCGTCTGGGCCGCGGTGGCGTCCGGCTGGGTCGACGCCGCGACGTCGATCTCACCGTTCTGCAGCGCGGTCGCCATCGCCTTGGTGTCTTCCATGGCGCGGATGATGATCTTCGACGGGCCACCCTTGCCGCCGACCCAGGTCGGGTTCTTCTCGAGGGTGACGGCCTTCTGGTTGGCGTCGAACGCGGTGATCTTGTACGGGCCCGACGACGGCATGATGTCCGCCTTGAAGCCCTTCCACTCGTTCGACCAGAAGTCACCGGCGGCCTTGATCTGCGCCGGGTCGCCGGTCGGGGCCAGCTTCGTGATGTCCGCGATGCCGGTCTTGGCCTCGAGGATGTGCGCGGGCATGATCGCCGGCGCGTTGAAGAGGCCCTTGTAGTCGAGGTAGGGCTCGCTGTAGTCGGTGACGAAGGTCAGGTTGTCCTTGCACGTCGCCGTCTTGATCAGCGAGTACCCGGTGGTCGAGGCCGAGTTGAACGGGTTCTTGCCGTCCGGGCCCTTCGCCAGGCCGCTCTGCGACAGCCACGCCAGGTACAGGTCCTTGCAGTCGTACGCCTGACCGTCCGACCACTTGACGTTCGGCTTGATCTTGTAGGTGACCTGCTGCGGGTCCTTCTGCGTGACGTCCCACGACTCGAAGACGTCGTTGTTCAGCAGCACCTTGTTGTTGCCGTCGAGCTTCAACGTACCGGAGAGCACCGCGGTCAGGACGTAGTTGTTGTACGAGCTGTTGGTGTCCGGGGTCTGGTTGTTGTACCCCGAGTACCCGTCGTCGATACCGATCGTGACCGTACCGTCGTACCCCGGGGTGTCCGCGAGCTTGAACAGGTCACCGGTCTCGGCCTTGCCGGCAGCCATCGACTTGACGTCGGTCGACGATCCGTTCTGATCGGTGTTGCCCGAGCCCGAATCACCACCGCTGCAGGCGCTCAGCAGCAGCGAAGCGCCGGCGACGAGCGACAAAGCGGAGACTGCTTTGGATCTCCTCATGAAGTGTGCCCTCCTAGCACTGAACCCTTGAATATCGGGACAAGGGCCCACACCGCTCCGGTTTGGATGGGCCGGAGCCTACGACACGCCAAGCGACACTCAACTGGCGCACTGCGGGAGCACGCTAGAAAGGAAAAGCACCGACAGTCACCAGTTCAGGGTCGATCGTGACCAAAGGGTGACTTCCAGTGGACATCCAGAAATACGACGGTTACCTCACGGATTCACAGCCGCCCACTCGAAGGCGTCGGTCAAGATCACCCAGTAGTACTGAATGCGTAGTCGAACGATTACTTCGGGCCGCGAGTCCAGTTCACCGCGGACCCGAATGGGCCCACCATGGGGGGACCTGGCGTGACGCCCGAGATGCCCGATCCGATGGCGAGGGTGTCAGCCAATTGGAACAGCGGGACCACCACGTTCTGCCGCCAAAGTTCAGGCTCAAGAGTGGTGAGCGCTTCGGTGATCGGGGTCGATCCGGAGAGCGCCGCGTCGATCGACGGCTGCAGCGCGGTGTCGCAGAACCCGGCCGAATTGCCCGGAACGACGGGTTTGGCCGGATCGGCGCCGGTGACCGTCTGCTCGGGGCGGCAGCCGAAGCTCGACGCGAGCACCGAGGCCGGGTCGCCGCCGACCGCCTGCGGCACGACCGCGATGTCGATCCCGACGTTGCCCGCCGAGTCGCCGGTCGGCTGCTGGACGCCGTTGACGACCGGCATCGCGAGCAGCCCGCCGAACAGGTCGCGCGGCTGCGGGGTGATCGCGTTGACCTCGATCCCCTGCGCGACGAGCTGGGCGGTGAGCTCCTTGGCGATCGAGGCGTACGGCTCCTGGGTGCCCGGCGAGGCGATCACGAGCGAGAGCGCCTTGCCGTTCTTGCGCCAGGTGCCCGCCGTCTTGGCGTAGCCCGCGGCCTTCAGCGACTCCTCGGCCTTGGCGACGTCGGGCGCGGTCGGCGGGCCGGGCGGGATGGTCGCCGCGTACCCGGCCTCCGACGGCGCCTTCACCTGGGCATCGGCGTGCAGCGTCGACGACGGGCCGCCGGCGACGCCTTCGGTGATGAGCTTGTTCCGGTCGAGGAACGCGGCCACCCCGGCGCGGACCTGGGCGTCGTGCAGGGTCGCGCTGACCGGGCGCAGCAGCACGCCGGCCACGACCGGCCGGGCCACCGTGTGCAGCCGCACGGCCGAACCCAGCTCGCCGAGCCGTTTGAGCTCGTCGCCGGTGGTCCTGGCCAGCGCGAACTGGTCGTTGCCGCTCTGCAGCGCGGCCAGCAGGGTGTTCTGGTCCGACCGGCGCAGCACGATCCGGTCGATCGCCGCGGGCTTCTCCCAGTAGCGCTCGTTGCGCTCGAGGATGACCTCGCCGCGGGCGGTGTCGATGCTCTTGATCGAGAACGGACCGGCGATGGCCGGGAAGTTCGCCGCGAGCGCCCCGCGCCAGCCGTCGGGCGCGTCCTTGAGCAGGTGGGCGGGCAGCAGGCCGGAGAACAGCCCCTGCCAGCCGGGGTAGGGCTTGGCGAAGGTGACCTCGACGCGCTTGCCGCCCTCGCGGGACTGCAGGTCGGTGATCTGCCGGTAGCCGGCCGGCTCGACCACGCCGGGCTGGTCGCGCATCTGCGTCCGCAGGTAGTCGAAGTCCTCGGCCGCGATCGGCGCGCCGTCGGACCAGGACGCGTCCGGCCGGACCTCGTAGGCGACCACGAACGGCTGCTGCGAGACCACCTCGGCGGACTTCATGAGGCTCTTGTCGAGCTGGGTGCTGCCGTCGTCCTTCTGGCGGAACACCGAGGGCAGCAGCAGCTGCGACAGCGCCGACGTCACCTGGGACGAGTCCGCGAGGTTGTGCGGGTTGTACCCGCCGAGGACGTCGTCGACGCCGACGACGATCTGCGAGGGCGTCTTGCCGGTGGTCGACACCGGGGCGACCGAAGAGGACACCACCGGCGGTGGCGGGGTGTTGGAGCACGCGGTGAGCAGCACGGCCGCGAGTGCCAGTACCGGCACTCCCTTGCGATTCACCCGCACGCCCCGTTCCTCCCAGATTCCGCCGATCGGGTCAGCCATGCTCCCACGGCCGCCTTCGCGGCCGAAACCGAGATTCCCATACCCGGATCGGCCGGGCCCACCGCCCCTTGGTGCCGCTATGGGAAAAGGACGCGCGGAACACCGTCCGGGTTCCCGGACCGTTCCGGAACGGCGGAACACGACGGCGGCCCCATAAAGATATAAGGAGAAGCACACCGCATTCGGTGACAGCCCGTCCGGCGCTTTTCCACCCGGCGTAGCGGAGGCGACACGAAAAAGCCTCCCGGCGGCGGGCGCCGGGAGGCTTTTCGCGGTCTCGAGGGGATCAGCCGTTGTCGCGGCTCTTGGCGCGCGAACGCTCCTTCGCGCGGGTGTTGACGTCCAGGGTGACCTTGCGGACCCGGACGACCTCCGGCGCGACCTCGACGCACTCGTCGACGGAGCAGAACTCCAGCGCCTCTTCCAGGCCCATCTTGCGCGGGCGGGCCAGCGTCTCCATCACGTCGGCGGAGGACTGACGCATGTTCGTCAGCTTCTTCTCCTTGGTGATGTTGATGTCGAGGTCCTCGAAGCGCGGGTTCTCGCCCACGACCATGCCCTCGTACACCTCGGCGCCCGGCTCGACGAAGAAGGTGCCGCGGTCGGCCAGCTGGATCATCGCGTACGCGGTGACCGGGCCGGTGCGGTCGGCGACCAAGGAGCCGCTGTGCCGGGTGCGGATCTCGCCCGCCCACGGGAAGTAGCCCTCGAACACGTGGTTCGCGATGCCGGTGCCGCGGGTCTCGGTCAGGAAGTCGGTGCGGAAGCTGATCAGGCCGCGCGACGGGAGCACGTACTCCAGCTTGATCCGGCCGGTGCCGTTGCCGCTCATGTCCTCCATGCGGCCCTTGCGGGCGGCCAGGAGCTGGGTGATCGCGCCGAGGTGCTCTTCCGGCGAGTCGATGTAGAGGCGCTCGAACGGCTCGTGCAGCTTGCCGTCGATCGTGCGCAGGACCACCTGCGGCTTGCCGACGGTCAGCTCGAAGCCCTCGCGGCGCATCTGCTCGACGAGGATGGCCAGCGCCAGCTCGCCACGACCCTGGACCTCCCAGGTGTCGGGGCGCTCGGTCGGCAGCACGCGGATGCTGACGTTACCGATCAGCTCCTGGTCGAGGCGGGCCTTGACCAGCCGCGCGGTGACCTTGTCGCCGCCGTTGCGCCCCGCCAGCGGCGAGGTGTTGACGCCGATGGTCATCGAGATCGCGGGCTCGTCGACCGTGATCCGGGGCAGCGCCACCGGGTTGTCGGAGTCGGCGAGGGTGTCGCCGATGGTGATGTCCGGGATGCCCGCGATGGCGACCAGCTCGCCGGCGCTGGCCTCGGTCGCCGGGACGCGGGTGAGCGCCTCGGTGACCAGCAGCTCGGAGATCCGGACGTTCTGGACGTTGCCGTCTTCGCGCATCCAGGCCACGGTCTGGCCCTTGCGCAGCTTGCCGGCGTGGATGCGGATCAGCGCGATGCGGCCGAGGAAGTTCGACGCGTCGAGGTTGGTGACCAGCGCCTGCAGCGGCGCGTCGAGGTCGGCGGCGGGCGGCGGCACGTGGCGCAGCAGCGTGTCGAACAGCGGGTCGAGGTTCTCGCTCTCGGGGACCTCGCCGTCGGCGGGCTGCTCCAGGCTCGCCTTGCCGGCGCGCGCGGAGGCGTAGACGACCGGGAGGTCGAGGATCGCGTCGTGGTCGGCGTCCTCGATGTCGCTGGCCAGCTCGAGCAGCAGGTCGTGAGTCTCCTCGACGACCTCGGCGATCCGGGCGTCCGGGCGGTCGGTCTTGTTGACCAGCAGGATCACCGGCAGGCCGGCCTCGAGCGTCTTACGCAGTACGAAACGGGTCTGCGGGAGCGGTCCCTCGGACGCGTCGACCAGCAGCACGACGCCGTCGACCATGGCCAGGCCGCGCTCGACCTCGCCGCCGAAGTCGGCGTGGCCGGGGGTGTCGATGACGTTGATCGTCACCTGGCCCTCGGGGGTCTGGCGGTGGATCGAGGTGTTCTTCGCGAGGATGGTGATGCCCTTTTCCCGCTCGAGCTCACCGGAGTCCATCACGCGGTCGACGACCTCGGCCCGCTCCGCGAAGGCGCCGGACTGGCGCAGCATCGCGTCCACGAGGGTGGTCTTGCCGTGGTCGACGTGGGCTACGATCGCGACATTGCGCAGGTCGGGCCGGGTCTTACCGGTCGGCCGGCCGGTTTCGACGGTAGCGCTGGCTGCGGGCACGCGAAGACTCCTGAACTTCAAGGGGTGGGTGGCCGCGCAAGCCGTCAGGCATCCCGTGACCGGCTCTGGTCACACGCGGACCTCACCAAGGATACCTTCCGCGCGTTTGTGAGCAGGCCCACGCCCCCGGTCGGTTAGCCTCACCTAACGTGGATACCCGGTAGCGTCGCCGATCCGGAAGGTGCGTGCGCGTGGGCAAGAAGCAGCCGGACGACCCCCGGAAGGTCGTCCGCAAGCTGATGAAGGCCGGCAAGGTCAAGAAGAAGTGCTGCCGGTCGAAGCCGCGCTGCAAGAAGTGCCCGGTGCTGGCGCTGAAGAAGGCGAAGCAGGATCTGGCCGCCTAGTGCGGTACCGCTTCGTTGAGCAAGCGCAGCTCCGGAGCGGTCTTCGTCGGCGAGAACTCGATGACCTCGTACTGCGCGAGGTGCTGCACGCAGAACGGGTCGGACGCCAGGATGGCGTCGAGCTTCCCGCGGTTCAGCGGACGCGTGATGATGACACCTCCGACGCGGGGATTCCGCCGCCCGGACGCGAGGAAGTGGCCGTGTTCGTACTGCTTGTTCAGCCATTCCTGGTGGTCCGGGAGCGCGAGGTCGATCTGCTCGATCGGGGCCGTGTAGTTCAGCAGGACGACATACATGGTTAGACGGTAGACCCGCAAGCCCCTTCCCGCCTATGCTCGCCGCATGCACGCGCAGACGTCCAGCTGGTGGCCGCCCTCGGCGGCCGTCTAGTCCTGCGCTGATCACCAGCGGCCGCCCCGGACGGGCGGCCTTTTTTTCGTGCCTTCTCCGGGGTGGCCCCCGCCCCGAAAGGAAGACACGTGAGCAAGCTGTCCGGGATCACGCCGTCCGGTCACGTCCACCTCGGCAACTACCTCGGCGCGGTCCGCCGCTGGGCCCGTGAAGGCGGCGAGGACGACCTGTACTTCGTCGCCGACCTGCACGGCATGACGACCCCGCACAACCCGCCGAAACTCCGATCACTGGCGAGGGAGCAGCTGGCCGTGCTGATCGCCGCTGGCATCGATCCGGAGCGGGTGTTCGTCCAGTCCGACCTGGCCCGCGAGCTGGGCGCGCTGACCTGGGTCCTGGAGTGCACCTGCAACTACGGCGAGGCCGCGCGGATGATCCAGTTCAAGGAGAAGTCGAAGGGGCGAGCCGGCGTGCGGCTGTCGCTGCTGACCTACCCCGCGCTGATGGCCGCGGACATCCTGCTCCAGGGCGCGGACGAGGTCCCGGTCGGCGAGGACCAGCGGCAGCACGTCGAGCTGACGCGGACACTGGCCAAGCGCTTCAACAGCACGTACGGCGAGGTCTTCACCATCCCGGAGGCCGTCCTCCCGCCGGCGGGCGCGCGGGTGAAGGACCTCACCGACCCGGCGCGCAAGATGTCGAAGTCGACGCGCGACGCGGCCGGCGTGGTGTTCGCGCTGGACGAGCCGGACCAGATCCGCCGCAAGATCCGCCGCGCGGTCACCGACGGCGGTTCGGTGCCGGTGCACGCCCCGGAGACCCGGCCGGGGATGGCGAACCTGCTGGAGGTCCTGGCCGCCTGCCGGGGCGGGTCGCCGTCGGACCTGGCCGGGGAGTTCACGACGTACGGCGCGGTCAAGGACGCCGTCGCGGACGCGGTGATCGAGGAGCTGCGCCCGCTGCGTGAACGAGCGTTAACGCTGCTCGACGACGTCGCGGAGCTGGACCGGGTCCGCAAGGCGGGCGCCGAGCGCGCCCGGGAGCGCGGCTCCCACCGGCTCGACGCGGCCCTGCGGATGATCGGGGCTAACTGAGCAGCGCGCGCAGGTCCGGGAGCAGGAGGCGGTCGGCGGGCAGCCAGTCGACGTCGTCGAGGTCGTCGAGCCCGAGCCAGCGCACGGCTCGGTGCTCGACCGCCCGCGGCTCCTCACCGGGCGAAACGAGCGAAGCGGCGTAGATGCGGAGCACCTTCCCGCCCGGCAGCGGCACGTCGTCCCCGACGCGCGCGCCGACCTCGATGACGACGTCGAGCTCCTCGCTGCACTCGCGGGCGAGCGCGAAGGCGTCCGACTCGCCGGGTTCGACCCCGCCGCCCGGCAGCTCCCACTGTCCCGCGTGGTCGGCGGGCCAGGCGCGCTGCTGGGCGAGCAGCTTCCCGTCACGCACGAGGGCGGCACCCACGATCACACCGTTCACAGCCCCGGAATCTACCCGGAAGCCCCAGCGCCCCCGGTCGTGAGTGTTCAGTCGGGTTCTAACCCGACTGAACACTCACGACCCCGGACCGGCCGCGCGCCAGACCACCACGAACCGGGCGCCGCCGTCCGGGGACTCCCCCACCTGCACCCGTCCGCCGCGGCGCCGGACCGTCTCCGCCACCATCGCCAGCCCGAGCCCGGTTCCGCCCGACGAGCGGGCCCGGTCGTCGGCGATCCGGTAGAACCGGTCGAACACCTTCTCGCGGTGCTCCGGCGCGATGCCGGGGCCGTCGTCGTCGACGACCACCCGGACCGTCGAGCGGGACGCCAGCACCGACACCACGATCTCGCCGCGCGCGTAGCGGCAGGCGTTGCGCAGCAGGTTGTCCAGCACCAGCTCCACCTCGGCGTGCGCGGCCGACGCCCAGGCCTGCGCCACCGCCGTGCTCACCCGCGCCTCCGGCGCCCCCGTGGGAAGCCGGGCCACGGCGGACCGCACCTCGCTCACCAGCTCGACGGGTGAAGCCGGCGGCACCTCGCCCGCGTCCGAGCGCGCCAGCGACAACAGCCCGTCCAGCAGCGACGACAGCCGCTCGGCCTCGGTGAGGATGTCCGACAGCGTCTCCTGGGACAGCTCCGGATCCGGGTTCGTGACGGCGACCTCGGCCTGCACCCGGATCGACGCGACCGGCGAGCGCAGCTCGTGCGCCGCGTCGCCGGTGAACCGCCGCAGGCGCTCGGCCGCCTGCTCCTGCCGCTCCAGCAGCGCGTTGAACTCCTCCGCCAGCGCGCGCAGCTCGTCGTGGGAGTCCGGCAGCGCCAGGCGCGCACCCGGCGGCAGCGCCCGCACCGAACCCCGCATGCGCGCGACCGGCCGCAGGGACAGGCGCACCACCAGCCACGTCGCGAAGCCCGCGACCAGCGCGCCGACCGACGCGACGACGACCAGCCACACCCCGCCGTAGTGCACCGCGGCCGAGAACCCGACCAGGCCCGCGCCGGCCACGACCAGCCGTTGCGCCCCGTCCGGCGCGCTGACGACGGTGCCGAGGTACCGCGCGCCGTCGCGCTGGACCGGCTGCCCGGCCTTCAGCGTCGAGATGTCGTACAACGTAAGGCCGGTCGGGGTGCCGCCGTCCACCGGCGCGCCCGCGGTGTCCAGCACGCGCAGCGTCACCGGCGCCGCGCCGGACAGCGGGCGCCCGGCGCTCACTTCGGCGCCGGCCGGACCGAGCGCGCTCGAGAGCTCGCGGTCGACCGAGCCGATGAGCAGCGGCGACAGGTTCGACGCGGCCAGCGCCGCCAGCCCGAGCAGGCAGACCAGGGTGATCGTCGCGGCCAGCAGGGTGATCCGCACTTGCAGGGACCGGCCCCGCCACCACCCGATCACGGGGTGATGACCTCGTCGAGCTCCGCGTCCGAGGCCAGGTAGCCGTGCCCGCGCACGGTCCGCAGCAACGCGCCGGCGCCGACCGCGTCCAACTTACGTCGTACGTATCCGACGTAGACCTCGACGAGGTTGCGCGTCACGGCCTGCTCCTCACCCCAGACCGCGCGCAGCAGCTCGTCCTTCGTGACGACCGTGCCCGCGCGCCCGACGAGCACTTCGAGCAGCGCGAACTCGCGCGGGCTCAGCCCGACCTCCTCGCCGTTCCAGTGCACCTGCCGCAGCCCGCGGTCGACGGCCAGCGCGCCGAGCCGCAGCGTGCCGCGGCTCGCGTCGGGACCGGCTCGGCGCAGCGTCGCGCGCACCTGCGCGACCAGCACGACGAAGGAGAACGGCTTGACGAGGTAGCCGTCGGCACCGAGGTCGAGGCCGTCGGCCTGGTCGATCTCGCCGTCCTTGGCCGACACGAGCAGCACCGGCGTCGTGACGCCGTCCTTGCGCAGCCGCTCCAGCACGCGGTAGCCGGACAGGCCCGGCAGCATGATGTCGAGCAGGATGACGTCGAAGGAGCCCGTGCTCGCCAGCTGCAGCCCGGTGGGCCCGTCCGCGGCGGTGACCACGTCCATGTCCTCCGCGCGCAGCCCGCGTTGCAGCGCCTTTCGCACGCCCGGTTCGTCGTCGACCACCAGCACCCGAGGTTTCACGAGGTTCATCATGACCGGTTCGCGCAGGTCGTGCGGCGGCTCTCAGCACGATCTCAGCCGGGGAGGGAGAACCTTCAGGGGTATCTCAGCCTCGAGAGGGAAGCGTCGTGGCCAGGGAACCGGGCACACTCGGCCCGGGAACACCACAGGGAGAGACGCATGAAACCGAAGACGAAGGGCATCACCGCCGCGGTCGTCGGCACCGCGCTCGGCGCCGGCGGGCTCGCGTTCGTCGCGATGCCGGCCAGTGCGGACGACAAGCCGGCGCTGCCGCAGGTGAGCGCCGAGGACCTGGTCCAGTCGGTGGTCAAGGCGAAGCCGGGCGCGTTCGACGGCACGGTGAAGGTGAGCAACGACCTGGGCCTGCCCGCGGTGGGGAACGCGGTGCCGGGCGCGTCGGCGCTCACCATGGATTCGGCGCACATCTTCAGCGACGGCGCCGGCAAGAGCCGGCTCGCGGTCACGCAGGGGGCCAGCCAGGAGACCGTGGTCCACGACGGCACGACCGTCTGGGACTACAGCTCCAAGACGAACACCGCGACCAAGGTGACCATCCCGGCCGACGTCGCCAAGCAGAAGGGCGCGGGCAGCGACAAGACCGCCGACCCGATCGCCGCGAGCACCGAGCTGCTCGCGAAGGTCCGGGAGAGCAGCACGGTGTCGGTCGACGGCACCGCGACCGTCGCCGACCGGCCCGCCTACGAGCTGGTCCTGACGCCGAAGCCGACCGAGCGGACGCTGCTGCGCGAGATCCGCGTCGCGGTCGACTCGCAGACGCGGATGCCGCTGCGGGTGTCGGTGCTGAGCAACGGCACGTCGACGCCGGCACTCGAGGTCGCGTTCAGCGAGATCGAGTTCACGCAGCAGCCGGCCGACCTCTTCGCCTTCACCCCGCCGAAGGGCGCGAAGGTGGAAGAGAAGACGCCGGCGATCGACCAGCAGCACAAGGACCTCGCCGAGCAGGCGAAGCAGGACGTCAAGGTCGTCGGCGACGGGTGGGACACCGTCGTCACCGGCAAGGTCCCGGCCGACGCGCTGAACGCGGCGCCGAAGGCACAGGGCGACCGCAAGGGCGCGCCCGCCGACCCGAAGGCGCTGCTCGAGCGCTTCGCGAAGAAGGTCAGCGGCACCTGGGGCAGCGGCTACCTCGTCACCACGAAGGTCGGCACCGCGGTGCTGACCGACGACGGCCGGTTCGCCGCCGGCGCGGTGCCGGAGCAGGTCCTCTACGAGGCGCTGGGTCAGAAGTGACCAGCACCGCTGTGGAGTCCGGGGCGGACGTCTCTTCGGAGGCGTCCGCCCCGGCGGTCCCGCTCGCCGCGCGCACCCGGGGGTTGCGCAAGGTGTACGGCAGCACCGTCGCGGTGGACCACGTCGACCTCGACATCCCGCAGGGCGCGGTCGTGGGGATGCTCGGGCCGAACGGCTCGGGCAAGACGACCACCATCCGGATGCTGCTCGGCCTGGTCCGGCCGACCGAGGGCGAGGTCGAGCTGCTCGGCCGCCCGATGCCGGACGCCGCCGCGCACGCGCTGCCGGACGTCGGCGCGCTGGTCGAGGGCCCGGGCTTCCACCCGTTCCTGTCCGGGCGCGACAACCTGCTGCGCTTCGCCGCCGCGGAACCCCGGCTGACGTCGTCGGGGATTCCCCTGGCGGTGGATTCGGCGCTGGAGCGCGTCGGGCTGACCGCCGCCGCGCGACGGCGGTACAAGGGCTATTCGCTCGGCATGAAGCAACGGCTGGGGCTCGCTTCGGCGCTGCTCGTGCCGCGCAAGATGGTCGTGCTCGACGAGCCGACCAACGGCCTCGACCCTGCGGGTACCAGGGAGATCCGCAGGATCGTCGCCGAGCTGCACGCCGAGGGCGTCACCGTGCTGGTGTCGTCGCACCTGCTGGCCGAGGTCGAAGCGACCTGCACGCACGTCGCCGTGCTGCAGAGCGGGAACGTCGTCGCGCAGGGCGAGCTGGCCGAGCTGCTGGAGTCCGGGAACGCGGCCCTGCTGGTCCGCACGCCGGACGCGGACCAGGCGGTGGAAGTGCTGCGGGAGAACCGGATCGGCGCCCGGCTCACGCCGGACGGCGTCCGCGCCGACCTCACGGCGACGGAGGCCCCGCGGGTGCTGCAGGTCCTGGTGGGCGCGGGGGTCGCGGTCCACGAGGCGACGCGGGCGCGCACCGGGCTCGAAGACCTGTTCGCGCGGCTTACGGAGGGGGCGGAATGACCGCGGTTCTCGACGCACCGGCGGCCCGGACGGGCCACGACACGGTGCCGCTGCCCCGGCTGCTGGCCGCGGAACTGCGCTGGATCTTCCGGCGGCCGCGCACCTTGGCCGTGCTCGGCCTGCTGGCGCTGATCCCGGTGGTGATCGGCATCGGCCTGACGCTGGTGGACGACAATCCGCAGACCGGCGGCGGCCCGGACGACGGCGGCGGCGCGCTGCTGGCGTCCGCGGTCAACAACGCGTTCGTCCTCCCGATCGCGGCGATCGTGATGTCGCTGGCGCTGCTGCTGCCCTTGGCTTCGGCGATGGCGGGCGCGGACGCGATCGCGGGCGAGACGGCCCACGGCACGCTGCGCGGCTGGCTGATCGCCCCGGTCGGCCGGGGCCGCCTCCTGGCGGTGAAGGCGTTCGGCGTCGCGACCGTGTCGGTGGTCTCGGTGCTCGCGATGTGCGTCACGGGCGTCGTCACCGGCCTGATCATCAACGGCACGGACTCGCTGTTCACGCTGTCGGGCACGACGCTGTCGCTCGGCGGCGCGCTGGCGCGGATCCTGCTGGTGGCGGGCTGGGTGGTGCTCCAGCTGTGGGCGGTCGGCGCGGTGGCGCTGGCGATCTCCAGCTGGACCGAGCACCCGATGCTGGTGGTGGCGTCCGTCCTGGCGGCGGACATCGTGTTCACCATCCTCGGCTTCCTGTCCTCTTTGGACTGGCTGCACCCGTTCCTGCTGACGCGGAACTGGTCGATGGCGCCGGCGGAGGTGCTGCAGGACCCGATGGGCACGCAGATGCTCGGCGAGGGCGCGTTGCGAGCGGCCTGCTACATCGTCATCGGCCTCTCGCTGGCCTACGCGCGCCTCTCCACCCGCGACGGCTGACTCTCGACCACCGCCAGCCCGTCGGGGTCCAGTGCGAGGTGCACCCGGTCGCCGGCGCGCAGGTCGGACGCCGCGGGCGCGACCGCGTCCACAGTGGACTCCGACAGGCGGACCACCAGGCGCAGGTGTTCGCGGCGGTGCACCGCCGCGGACACCTCGCCCGGCACGCCTTCGGTGGCCGTCCGCAGCGCGTGCGGCCGCAGCCCGAGCCGGACCGGGCCGTCGCCGACGTCCGGCAGCGCCACGTCACCGAGGGACGTGTGCGCCATCCCGCCCGCGACGACGCCGTCCACGAACGTCGTCACGCCGAGGAAACGCGCCACGTCGTCGTCGGCCGGGTTGCGCCACACGCGCCGGACCGCGCCCTCCTGCCGGACCTCCCCGGCGTCGAGCACCGCGACGCGGTCGGCGAGCGTGAAGGCCTCCTCCTGGTCGTGCGTCACCAGCAGGGCCGTGATCTTGCTGCGTCGCAACAACTCCGCGAGGTCGATGGCCAGCTGCTCGCGCAACCCGGCGTCCAAACCGGACAGCGGCTCGTCGAGCAGCAGCAAGCGCGGCTTCGGTGCGAGCGCCCGGGCCAGCGCGACCCGCTGGGCCTGACCGCCGGACAGCTCCGTCACCCGCCGCTTTTCGAAACCGGTCAAGCCGACCAGCGCCAGCAGTTCGGCCACCCGCGGCGCCCACTGCGCGCGGGGTACGCCGTGCATGCGCAGACCGAACGCGATGTTCGCGGCGACGTCGCGGTGGCCGAAGAGCTGGCCGTCCTGGAACACCAGCCCGAACCCGCGCCGGTGCACCGGCACCGCGCCGAGGTCGTCGCCGTCCCAGCTCACCGAGCCGCGGGCGCCCGGCTCGAGCCCGGTGATCGCGCGCAGCAGCGTCGACTTCCCCGAGCCGGACGGGCCGAGCAGCGCCAGCACCTCGCCGTCGGCGATGTCCAGCCGGGCGTCGCGCACCGCGGCGAACGATCCGTAGTGGACGGTCAGGTCCCGCACCGCCAGCGCCATCAGAACTCTCCCACCCGGCCGCGTCCGAGCCGTTCGATCACCGCGACCGCCAGCACCGTCACGAGCATCAGCAGCGCGCACGCGGCGTACGCCATCTGGTTGTTCAGCTCCCCCGGCCGTCCCATCAGCGACGCGATCGCGACCGGCAGCGTCGGCGCCGTCGGCCGGGCCAGGAAGCTGGTCGCGCCGAACTCGCCGAGCGCGACAACGAAACCAAACCCGGCGGCGGCGACCAGCGGGCGCAGCGCCAGCGGCAGGTCGATCTCGCGCCACACCCGCAGCGGACTCGCGCCGAGCGTCGAGGCGGCCTGCCGCAGCCGGACGTCGACCGAGCGCAGCACCGGCAGCACCATCCGCACGATCAGCGGCGTGATCACCAGCGCCTGGGCCAGCGGGACGAGGTAGGGCGACGTCCGCAGGTCGCCGGGCAGCGCGTCGAGCGTGACCAGGTAACCGAAGCCGACGGTCACCGCGGACACGCCCAGCGGCAGCATCAGGACGGCGTCCATCGTCTCGCCGAGGCCGCGCGCGGTCCGGGCGGGCGAGCGGCGCAGCGCCACCAGCACCACGGACGCGAGCACGCCGACCACCATCGCAAGCAGCGTCGCGTCGATCGCCACCTTCAGCGAGTTCACCGCGGCATCCCAGCCGGACACCTGCAGCGCACCCTTTTCCCCGGTGCCACTCAGCGCGCGGTACCCCTCGAGACTCCAGCCGTCCTCTGTGGACACGGACTCGGCGAGCAGCGCGAGGATCGGCGTCAAGAGCATCGCCAGGACGACCCCCGCGGCGCCGACGCTCCACCACTCGCCACCGCGCGGCCGCCGCGCTCCGCCGGCTCCGGTCCTGGCCCCCTCCTTGCGCCGCCGGGCCAGCCCGCCGAGCACCAGCGCGGCGACCACGGCCGCGAACTGGATCAGCGAAAGCGCGGCCGCGCCGGACAGGTCGAGGAGGTCGACCGTCCGCAGGTAGATCTCGGTCTCGAGCGTCCGGTAGCGGGCGCCGCCGAGGATCAGGACGACCCCGAAACTGGTGGCGCAGAACAGGAACACCACGGCCGCGGCGGACGCGATCGCCGGGGCCAGCGCGGGCAACGTCACCGAGCGGAAGGCCCGCCACGGCGACGCGCCGAGCGCGCGGGCGGCGTCGGTCGTCCGCGAATCCAGCCGCGCCCACAGCCCGGCGACCGTGCGCGCGACGACGGCGACGTTGAAGAAGGCGTTGGCCAGCACGATCGGCAGCACGCCGCCGTCCGGCCAGAGCGCGCGGAACGCCAGCCCGACGACGACCGTCGGCAGCACGAACGGAACCAGCACCAGCGTCCGCGCCAGGCCGACGCCCGGCAGTTTCACCCGGGCCAGCAGGAACGCCACCGGGAGCCCGGCGACCACGGCGACCACGGTCGACGCCGCCGCGCTCGCCACGGTGAACCCGGCCAGCTGCCAGGTCCGCGCGTCGCCGAGGACGACGTCGAGGCCGCCCTCGGCGAACCCGCGCCCGACGATCGCCAGCACTGGCCAGGCGAAGAACACCACCAGGAAGCCGATCGGAGCCAGGCCGAGCAATGCCAGGCCGAAACCGCGGGCAGTCCTGGGTGGGGTCACTACTGCACGAGCGTGCGCCATTCGCCGATCCACTTCTCCCGGCCGGCCTGCACCTGGTCCGCCGTCAGCGCTTCCGGCTTCTGCGGCAGCGGCGCGACCTGCGCCCAGCCCGCGGGCAGGTCGACGCCCTGGCGCGCCGGGTAGACGTACATGTTGGCCGCGACGGTCGCCTGGAACTGCTGCGACAGCAGGAAGTCGACCACCTTGCGCGCGCTCTCGGTCTGCTTGCCGCCTGCCAGCACGCCGGCGTACTCCACCTGCCGGTAGCAGGTGTCGAGCAGCGCCTTGGTGCGCGGCTTCCCGTCGTCACCCACCTCGGCGGCGGGCGAAGACGCGTACGAGACGACGATCGGCCGCGGCCCCTTGCCGGAGGAGCCGGAGAACTCCTCGGTGTAGGCCTCTTCCCAGCCGCTGACCACCTTGAGGCCGTTGGCCTTCAGCTTCGTCCAGTAGTCCTTCCAGCCGGCCTCGCCGTACTTCGCGATGGTGCCGAGCAGGAACGCGAGCCCGGGCGACGCGGTGGCCGGGTCCTCGGCGACGAGGAGGTCCTTGTACTTCGGGTCGGCCAGGTCGTCGTAGCTCGCGGGCGCCAGGATCCCCTTGGTGGCGAAGTAGTTCGCGTCGACGTTGACGCAGACGTCCCCGACGTCGACGGCGGACAGCCGGTGCTCGGGATCGACGGCGTAGCGCTGCGGCCCGCGGTCGGCCTCCGGGCTGGTGTAGGGCTCGAAGACGCCTTCCTTGAGCGCGCGCGAGGCGAACGTCGAGTCGACGCCGTACGCGACATCGCCAACCGGGTTGGCCTTGGTGAGCACGAGCTTGTTGGTCAGCGATCCGGCGTCGCCCTGCTTGAGCACGGAGATCTTGATGCCCGACTGCTTCTGGAAGGCGTCGAGCACCTCCTGCGGCGCCAGGAAGGAGTCGTGCGTCACGAGGGTGACGGTGGGCGTCTGCTGCGTGCCACCGTCGCCGTCCGACAGCGAGCACCCCGCGGCGACGACGCTGACCACGGCGACGGCCGTCGCGGCGCGAACAGCCCTGCGTTTCATCTACCCCTCCTGCACTTCGCCGGACGAGGAGGGAAAGCCCTCCCTTCGCCGGCATGATCCGGTCAGGTGCGAACGGTCGCGGGGTGACCCGCCTCTCAGCCCGGCTGACCGGACTCCCGTGGCAACCGTGCAGCGTAGTCCAGGACGGACGACCATGGAGACATGACGGAAATCTTGAGCGACTCCGAGGCCGACGGACGTCTGGGCGCGAACTGGACGCGCACCGGAGCGGTGATCTCCCGCGAGGTGGAGCTGGCTTCGTTCTCCCAGGCGATCGAGGCGGTGGACCGCGTGGCGGTCCTCGCCGAAGCGGCCGACCACCACCCGGACATCGACATCCGCTGGCGCACCGTGACGTTCCGCCTCAGCACGCATTCGGCGGGCGGCCTCACGGCGAAGGACTTCTCCCTGGCGGCCGAGATCGACTCGGTCATCGCCGCCCTGTGATTCTGGTTACGCTGAGTGCACTTTTTCTCGGTTTCGACGTCTCCCAGTAAACGACTTTGCTAGGAGAGGTGGTCATGACCCAGGCGATCGTGGTCGGCACAGCGGCATTCGCGACGATGGTGGCAGCAGCCGGCGGTGTGCTCTGGTTCACCGTCCGGGGCCGCCGTCACCCGGATGCCGGTGAGTTCGATCACAGGCGCTAACGAAGGGCATGATCAGCGCGCTGAGCAGGGCGGAAGCATCGGTTTCGGCCCTAGGAAACGCCATGAACAGCACCGCCGCCCTCACCCCCGCGCAGCGCGCCTGGATCAACGCCCTCGCCCCCGCGGTGGTGCTGATCGCCATCGCACTGATGGGCCTGCTCGGCTGAGCGTGTCCGCGCCGCCGCTCTGATCTCAGCGCGGCGGCGCCTTCAGTCAGTGGACAGCGCACCTGACAGGTCACCTAAGGTCCTGTAGGTGCACACCAGCACGGCAACTCATAGGGCCACATCTGGTCGTCGATCGCCCAGCGTATGTATTACAACTTGTCGACAAGATCGTTCATCGCGGCAACCATGTTAAGCCGGTAGTCTTCTTTAACGGTGACCCGGCGACCAAGTACATTCCGTTTGCCAGACTTGAGCGCATAAAGCGGACAACCGTGCGAGAAGGCCACCACGCCGGTTGTCTGGAAGTCCCGGATACTGATAACGCCATCCTCAACCTCGTCGAACGCGAAGATCTCAGGGTTGCTTGCCAGCAATTTCCGTACATCCAGCTCGATCGTCTCCAAGACCGCAGAGTACGCGGAGGCATCCGTGATGTATTGAGTAAGCCGGTTTTTCGCAATCAGATGCACCTTTGGTAGCACCCTCCCAACTTTCTGCAGTCGCGTGGCGAACGCGTAGGCCAAGTAGATGTCCGACGGAAGCTTGAGACCGTATACCAAGGAGAACGCGTTCTGAATGGCACGACGAGACGAGTCATCGGCCATCACCGGCAGGACAAGCCGGTCGACCGCCGACAGCGCGATCTGCGTGTAGATCGAGAAGCTCGGGTTGCAATCAACAAAGATTGTGTCATAACGACCTTCAAGTCTCCCAAGTAGGTCGCGAAGCCAGTCAACCACCGTCACCCACGCGTCCGTGCCGGGAATCTGCGTGTTCGCAAGCGTGGAAATTGCGTTCGACTGCAACTCGAGGAGCGGATCACCGCAGATCAGGTCGACATTCTCTGGGACATGCTCATTGTACTCGACTGGATGCGTAAGAAAATCATCCGGATTGAAATTGGGAGCCGAATAGGGCGAGGGCAGGCGGAGCTGAAAATAGCCACCGATAGTAGCTCGGATCGTCTCACCCTGCCTAGCCAGCAGACGATCACTTCCTCCATTCGCCAGTCCGCCAAGGAACAACTCCGAAAGATTCGCCTGCGGACAAACATCAATGGCCAGCACTCGCTCCTCGGGGTGAGCGTTGGCGTAGAAGCAGATCGATTGAAAGCACAGGCTGGTCTTGCCGGTGCCCCCCTTGTTATTCCAGTACGCGTACGTAGGCACGGTCAACCTCTCACTCGATGGCGCCGAGTGGCACACGAGGGGACACTAGCACGTCCACGACGGACGCACAGAGGTCCATGACGGACACACTCGAGAGCAGTATCGACCGTCAGCAAGCCCGCGCGCACGAAGCGTCCCTGTCGTTGGTCGAAAGATGGGTGCCGTCAGCTTCTCAGCGCGGCGGCGCCCTCAACGGATCTCCTCCGGCTTGGGGAACCCCGCCGGTGTCTCGCCCGTCGTCGTCCAGTACTCGAGGCAAGAGAGCCGGCCTTCGTCGACGAACACGATGAGCCCGCCGTCCGGCGCGTCGGCCTCGACCGCGACGGATTCCTCCAGTGCCGCCCGCGGGGTCGTTTCGTCCACCGCGAGGTCGATCGTGGGGCAGCCACAACCGCAGCGGCCGGTCACCCGGGCCGTGGCGGCCTGCACCCGCAGCTCGGCCGCGCCGGGGAAGTCCCGGGCGAGCAGGACGTCGAGGGTGGCCCGTTCGTCCGGGGCCAGCGGGCGGGACGACGTGTTCTCCATCAGTAGCGCGGCATGGTGGGAATCGTCTTCTCGGCGACGCCGATGAGGTCGTCGACCTTCGCCACGTCAGCGGTCACGTCCTCGGCGGTCACCGCGGGTGCCTCGGAAGAACGGTAGGCGACTTCGTTGCGCCGGACTCGCATCCGGTTGAAGGGACGCAGAAGCGGCCCCAGCGGCGGATCGAGTTGCGCGAGAACCGCTTCGTAGACGGCGATGTGGCCACCGCGGCTCGTCGCACGCAGGCCTTGGTTCTGCAGGACGGCCGCCAAAGCCCGGCGGGCGCCGTCGTACGCCAGCGTGTAGGCGCCTTCCGGATCCGTGGTCAGCAGCTGCCGCGCGGAAACGACGTGGGTGCGAGCCCTGACGAGCTCCGCTTCCGCAGCCTCCCGCGAAGCCGGCACGTGTTCGAGCGAACCGCGCGCGATGAGCGCGTCGATCGTGGCGCGTCCCTGGTTCCACCGGGTCATCGGGCGGTCTCCTGATCGAGGGGCAACGGGACCAGCGGACGCTCGCGCACGCTGGTGAGGAACGGATCCGCGCTGTCCGCCGCCCACGACGCCGCCGCGATCCGGTGCACGTTGACCTCGCGGCCCAGCCTGCGCGACACGCCCTCGACCAGGTCGAAGAGCGCGTCCGGATCGGGCGAACCGACGACGAGCACGTCGACGTCCCCGGGCGGCGGCCCCGCTTCGCCGCGGTAGCGCGCGGCCCAGGACCCGTAGATGTAGGCCTCGCGCACCCCCGCCAGACCGGCCAAAGCCTCGGCGAGCAGCGGCAGCGGCCCGAAGGTGACCGCGATGACCTCGCTCAACGGCCGGTAGAGCGGGGTGTCCGTGCGGGCTTTGACCAGCCGGCTCCGGCCGACCCGCCGGTCGGCCAGGATGCCGCCCCCGACGAGCCGTTCGACCTCGCGCAGCACCGCCGTCGGCGTGACACCACAGGCCTCGGCGAGCTCGGTGATGGTGTACTCGCGCTCCGGGTGGAGCAGGACCAGCGCCAGCAGCTCACCCTGCATGCGCGAACGCAGCAGCGGCAGCAAGCTCGGTGAAGCTTTCATTGGACGCAGCATACCCTGCGCCCAATGAAAACAACACTCAGTAGTTTCTGCTCGCGCAGCGTGCGTCAGACGTTGAAGCGGAACTCGACCACGTCGCCGTCGGCCATGACGTAGTCCTTGCCCTCCATGCGGACCTTGCCCGCCGCTCGGGCGGCCGCCATCGAGCCGTGCTCCATCAGGTCGTCGTATGAGACGATCTCCGCCTTGATGAAGCCGCGCTCGAAGTCCGTGTGGATGACGCCCGCGGCCTGCGGGGCCGTCGCGCCCTTCGGGATCGTCCAGGCGCGGGACTCCTTCGGGCCCGCCGTCAGGTACGTCTGCAGGCCGAGCGTGTGGAAGCCCGCGCGGGCCAGGGAATAGAGGCCCGGCTCCGGCTGGCCGACCGACTCCAGGAGTTCGCGGACCGACTCCTCGTCGTCCAGTTCCAGCAGCTCCGCCTCGACCTTCGCGTCGAGGAACACCGCGTCCGCCGGGGCGACCAGCTTGGTCAGCTCCTCGCGGCGGGCTTCGTCGGTGAGGACCGACTCGTCGGCGTTGAAGACGTAGAGGAACGGCTTCGTCGTCAGCAGGCTCAGCTCGCGCAGCGCGTCGAAGTCGACTTCCTTCTGCGCCTGGAACAGCGTGCGCCCGGCGTCGAGGATCTCCTTCGCCTTCTGGGCGTTGTCCAGCGCGGGCTTGTTCTCCTTCTTCGTCCGCGCTTCCTTCTCCAGCCGCGGCAGCGCCTTGTCCAGCGTCTGCAGGTCGGCGAGGATGAGCTCGGTGTTGATCGTCTCGATGTCGCTCGACGGGTCGATGCGGCCGTCGACGTGGATCACGTCGGGGTCGTCGAACACCCGGATGACCTGGCAGATCGCGTTGGCCTCGCGGATGTTCGCGAGGAACTTGTTGCCCAGCCCGGCGCCCTCGGACGCGCCCTTCACGATGCCCGCGATGTCCACAAAGGACACCACAGCCGGCACGATCTTCTCGGACTTGTGCAGCTCGGCCAGCTTGTCCAGCCGCGGGTCCGGCAGCGGCACGACGCCGACGTTCGGCTCGATCGTCGCGAACGGGTAGTTCGCGGCGAGCACGTCGTTGCGGGTCAGCGCGTTGAACAGGGTGGACTTGCCGACGTTGGGCAGGCCGACGATACCGAGGGTGAGGCTCACGACCCCGCAGTCTACGTGTCTCCCCCGCCCCGGCCCCATGCACCCAACGCCGCGTCGGATTTCCGCCAGCCGTGGCGCTGACCTGCTGGCATGCTCGGATCCATGGTCACCGAAACGCTCGCACTCTGGCGCGACGCCGAGCGCTGCTACCGCGTGGTCACCGCCCGCGACTCGCGCTTCGACGGCCAGTTCATCATGGCCGTCCGCACCACCGGCATCTACTGCCGCCCGTCGTGCCCGGCGTCGACGCCGAAGGCGCAGAACGTCCGCTTCTTCCCGACGTCGGCGGCCGCGCAGGCCAACGGCTTCCGCGCCTGCCGCCGCTGCCTGCCCGACGCCGTACCCGGCTCGCCGGACTGGAACGTGCGCGCCGACCTCGCGGCGCGGGCGATGCGCCTGATCTCCGACGGGACCGTGGAGCGCGAAGGCGTCCCCGGCCTCGCGCGGCGGCTCGGCTACTCGGAACGCCAGCTCGGCCGGGTCCTCACCGCCGAACTCGGCGCCGGCCCGCTCGCACTGGCCCGCGCGCACCGGGCGCACTCGGCGCGGCTGCTCATCGAGCTGTCCGAGCTGCCGCTGACCGACGTCGCGTTCGCGGCGGGGTTCTCCAGCGTGCGGCAGTTCAACGAGACGATCCGCGAAGTGTTCGCGACAACGCCTTCGCAGCTTCGCGCCTTCGCCGCGTCACGGCGTCGACCCGATGTGAGCGGCACCCGGCTCAGCCTCCGGTTGCCGTTCCGGCCGCCGTTCGACGCTGTCGGGTTGCTCCGCTTCTTCGCGGCTCACGCGGTTCCGGGCGTCGAAGTGGTGACTTCGACGTCTTACGCGCGGGCGCTGCGGCTCGCGCACGGCACCGGCGTCGTCCGGCTGACGCCTGCGGCCGACCACGTGCGCTGCGAGCTGACGCTCACCGACCTGCGCGACCTCGGCAGCGCGGTCAGCCGCGTGCGCCGGCTGCTCGACCTCGACGCCGACCCGGCGGCGGTCACCCGGGTGCTGGGTGCCGACCCGGCGCTGGCCCCGGCGGTGGCGGCCGTGCCGGGGATCCGGGTCCCGGGCGCGGCGGACGGCGAGGAGCTGCTGCTCCGGGCGTTGCCCGACGTCGCGCTGCCACCCGGCGACGAGGTCCCCGGCGAGTGGGGCGTGACGCGGCTGTTCCCGACGGCGGCGCAGGTCGCGGCGACGGGCCACCCGGTGGCCGAGGCGTTGGCTTCGGGGCGGCTGGAGGTGCACGTCGGCCGGGACGCGGCCGAGCTGCGCGCGGAGTTGCTGACGTACGTCGGCCCGTCGACCGCGGAAGACGTGGTGATGCGTGTGCTCGGGGCCCCGGACGTGCTGGTGATCGACGACCCCGTGGTCCGGCGCGGCGCCGAGGCGCTGGGCATCCCGCCGGGCTCGCTGCCGGAACGTGCGCGTGCGTGGACACCGTGGTGCTCCTACGCCGGGATGTACCTCCGCCGGACCGCGGTGAGCTAGCCCTGCTCGCCCTGCCACAGCAGCGCCTGGGCCACGATCACCTGGTCACCGTCGAACGTCGCCGCCGGCGAGCCGTGCAGGCGGTAGCCGAGTTCGAGCGCCTCGCTGACGCGGTGGCAGAACTTCGCGTCGTCCGGGCCGGTGAGCAGGCGGTAGCGGGGCAGGCCGTTCGGCGGCTGGTCCGTCATGGCTTCATCTTGTCCGAGCGATCAGCCGGCGCGCACCTCCAATGTCGAGCCCGTGCGGGACTTGCGGACGCGCAGCCGCGTCGGGATGCGCTGCCGCAGCTCCTCGACGTGGGACACGAGCCCGACCACCCGGCCGCCGGCGCGGAGCTCGTCGAGGATGTTCATCACGACGTCGAGGGTTTCGGCGTCCAGGGTGCCGAAGCCCTCGTCGACGAACAGCGTGTCGAGCAGCGCGCCGCCGGTTTCCCCCGCGACGACATCGGCCAGCCCCAGCGCGAGGGCCAGCGACGCGAGGAACGACTCGCCACCGGACAGCGTCTTCGCCGGGCGGATGGTGCCGGAGTAGTCGTCCAGCACGTCGATGCCGAGCCCGCCGCGGGTGCCACGCGCCCCGGCCGCGTCCGAGTGCACGAACGAGTAGCGCCCCTGGCTCATGGTGCGCAGCCGGTGCGTGGCGGCGACCGCCACCTCCTCCAGCCGCGCCGCCAGCACGTACGACCGCAACGACATCTTGCGGCTGTTCTGCCCGCGCCCGTTGACGACCTCCGCGAGCGCCCGCAACTCGGCGTACGCCGCTTCGGCCGGCGCCAGCCCGGCGAGGGCCTTCCGCAGCAAGCCGGCCAGCCGGGTCAGCTCGTCGTGCTGCGCGGTGGCCACGCGCATCGCCGCGTACGCCGAATCCGCGCGCGCCCGCGCCAGCTCCGCCGCGTCGGCCGCGCGGTCGACGTCCGCGACGTCGTCCGGCGAGATCCCGAACAGGTCCGGTTCGGACAGCAGCGCCCGTGCCCCGGCCGCGGCCGCCTCGGCCTCCGCGATGCCCTGTTCCAGCTTCTCGATCTGTTCGTCCGGCAGCATCGCGGCCCGCGCCTTCTTCAGCGACGTGAACCCCTTCGCCGTGACCGCCGCCTCGACCAGCGCACGTTGCTCGGCCACCCGCTCCCGGGCCCCGATGACGGCCGTCCGCGCTTCGGCGACCGCTTCGAGAGCCCCCGCCAGGCCGATCAGGTGCCCACGCCGCGCCGCGACGTCCGCGAACTCGCCCCGCCCGGCGACCAGCCGGCGTTCGCGCTCGGCCAGGCGTTCTTCGAGGGCCCGGACGTCGGTCGTCGCCTCGGTCGCCGCCTGTTCCGCTTGGCGGCGGCGTTCGGTCCGCGCTTCGAGGTCCTGCTCCAAGAGGACGACCTGCTGACCCAGCTTGGCCTTCCCTGCCGCCCGCTCGGTCAGCGCCACGACCGCCGAACGCGCTTCCGCCAGCTCCGCGGTGATCGACTCGGCCGTGCGCCCGGCCAGCCGCTCGAGCAGGCCGGCCAGCCGCGCCTTCGCCTCTTCCAGGGCGACCACGACTCGCTGCCGCACCGCGTCCGCCGTTTGCTCGGCTTCTTCGGCGGCGCGCTCCTCCGCCGGGTCGACCAGCTCGACGTCCCGGTTCGCCTTCGCCGGGTGCTCGGCCGACCCGCACACCGGGCACGGCGCGCCTTCGGGCAGCGCGGCGGCCAGCTCGGCCGCCATCCCGTCGAGCCGCCGCTCCCGCAGGTCGAGCCGCCGCTGCCGGGCCGCCTGGTGCGTGTCGACGACCTCGCGCAGCTTCGCTTCGCCCCGCCCGACCTTCGCTTGCGCCTCGGGCAGGTCGGCCGCGTCGCGCGCCGCGGCCGTCAGCTCTTCGACCTTGGCGCGGGCTCCGTCGAGCTTGGCTTCGGCTTCGGCCGCGGCCAGTGCGTCCGCCCGCAGCTTGGCCAGCTGGCCGGGGATCGCGGCCAGTTCGGTGGTCAGCTGCTCGACCTGCTGCCGGGCCGTGACGGCGGCCAGCTTCCGGTCGTCGCGCCGCATCACGTCGAGCTGCTGTTGCTCGGCTTCGGCGACCAGCTCGGCCACCGCTCCGGCCTCTTCCCGCGCGGTCGCCGCCCGCGCCTTCAGGTCGCCGGTCGCGCGCGTGCCGAACTCGCGCAGGTGCCCGCCGCAGGCCTTCTCCGCCTGCTCGGCCTCGGTGAGTTCGGCGGCCCGGCGGTCCAGGAGGTCGGCCTCGACGGCGACCCCGGCGGCGCGGCGGGCGGCCGCGACCTCCTGCGCCCACTCCGCCCGCTGCGGCGCCTGCTCGGTGATTTCCAGGAGCCGCAGGTGCGCGGTGCGGACGCGCCGGATCTTCTCCGCGCCGGCGCGTTCTTCCTGCAGGTAGACGTCCGCCCGCTGGGCGGCCGACCGCGCCCGCAGCTCCTCGGCGGTGACCTGCCCGACGCGTTCTTCCGAAGCGGCGAGCACGGCGGCAACCCACTCGGCGACGTCCGCCTCCGGCGGGTCCTGCTGGGCTTCCTGCGCGTACCTGGCCAGCAGCTCCCGCACGTCCTGCTGCCGCTTTTCCAGCTCGCGGCCGCGCTCGGCCCGCAGGTCGGCGAACCAGCGTTCGACGTCGGCGAAGCGCTCGGTGCCGAACAGCCGCTCGAGGAGCTTCTCGCGCTCGGCGGTGTCCGACCGCAGGAACCGGGCGAACTCGCCCTGCGGCAGCAGCACCACCTGGAAGAACTGGGCCGCGGTCATCCCGAGCAGCCGCTCGACGGTGCGCGCGACCTCCTCGATCCGGATCAGGCCTTCCGGGGCCAGCCCGGCGGGCGCGGTGCCGACCCAGCTCAGCGACACCCGGGCCTGCTGGGTGGTCGTGCCCTCGCCGCGCCGCTTCGGCCGCTGGTACTCCGGGTTGCGCACGATCTTCAGCCGGTGCCCCTGCACGGTGAGCTCCAGCGCGACCTCGGTGACCTGGTCGGGGTCGGCGAGGTCGCAGCGCAGCCGCTTGGCTTCGTTGCGGGCGCCGGGGACCACGCCGAACAACGCGAACGCGATCGCGTCGAGCAGCGTCGTCTTGCCCGCGCCGGTCTCGCCGTGCAGCAGGAAGAGACCGTCGGCGCCGAGCACGTCGAAGTCGACCACTTCGCGTGCGCAGTACGGCCCGAAGGCTTCGACCTCCAGCCTGTGCAGCCTCATTTCGCGAGGGCCCCCCGGTCGGCCGCTTCCAGTGCCTTGAACAGGAGCTGCTCTTCGCTCCCGGTCGGCGGGGCACCGCGGCAGTCGTCGAGGAAGCTGCGCGAGATCTCGATGTCCGACCGGCCGCGGACGGCTTCGGAGTAGCGCAGCGGGGCGCCGCCGTGGCCGCCGGCGGGCTCCCATTCGAGGTGCACCGCGTACGGGAAGCGCTCGCGCAGGCGCCGCATCGCGTCCACCGGGCGGACCCGGTCGGTGACCGTGATCGAAAGGAAGTGACCGAGGTGGGCGTCGTGCGCCGGGTCCTTCAGGAGGTCCTCGATCTCGCCTTCGAGCGTGGCGAGCGCGCGCGGCACGGGCAGTTCGTGCCTGCGCACCTCGCCGAGGCCGCCGGCGTCCAGGTCGACCAGCCAGACCGATTTCCGTTGGCGCGCTTCGGAGAACGAGTACGCCAGCGGGCTGCCGGAGTAGCGGAGGTGCTCGGCGAGCGTCTGTGGCCCGTGGAGGTGGCCGAGGGCCACGTAGTCGACGCCGTCGAAGACCGAGCCGGGCACCTGCTCGACGCCGCCGACCGCGATCGTCCGCTCGGAATCGGTCGGCTCGCCGCCGGTGACGAACGCGTGCGCGAGCACGACCGACCGCGTGCCCGGCCGGTTCGCGAGATCCGCGCGGATCCGGCGCATGGCCTCGGTGAGCACGCCGGTGTGGCCGCGCGCCTCCGGCACGCCCAGCGCGTGCCGGGCCGGTTCCGGTTCCAGGTAAGGGATGCCGTAGACGGCGACCGGCCCGTGGTCGTCGTCGAGCAGCACCGGTTCGGCCAGCCCGCCGACGGTGGTGCGCAGGTGCAGGCCGCCCGCCGCGGCGAACTCCGCGAAGGCGCCGAGCCGGGGCGCGGAGTCGTGGTTGCCGGGCGTGACGACCAGCTGGGCGCCGGCCGCGCGGATCCGGGCGACGGCCGCGGTGGCCACCCGGACGGCCTCGGCGGAGGGCACCGCGCGGTCGTAGACGTCGCCTGACACCAGGACGGCGTCGATCGCCTCGCCGGCCACGAGGTCGGCGAGGTGCCCGAGCACCGCTTCCTGTTCCGCGAGCAGATCGGCGCCGTGGAACGTGCGGCCGATGTGCCAGTCGGAGGTGTGCAGGAATCTCACGGTGGCCAAGGTACGACCGGGCACCGACGAAAACCCGGAGGCTCGCCGCCCGCTCACTCGAACGTGTGTACTAACACGAGCGTGCCGGTTCGGACACGCCCTGCGCGGAATCGATGTGTTCGCAGGTCAGCTACCGAGAGCGACGGTTCGGGTGCGGTTTTTGTCGGTGGGGTCCGCCATGATGTCCCCGCGGTCCGATTCCGGCCGGAGGGAGGAGACGAAGTGGCGACAGTGCTGACCACCGCGGCGATCGTGCTGGCGGTCCTGCTGCTCGTCGCCGTCGCGGTGCTGTGGCGGCTGTACAACGACGGGATGCGCCGGGCGGACGCGGCGGCCCGGCTGGTGGCGGCCGAGCGGGCGAAGGCGGACCAGCAGCAGCTCGCGCTGCGGCGCTACGAGGTGGCGTTCGCGTCGATCAGCGGGCGCGGCGAGCTGGGCGAGCAGGTGCTGGTCGAGACGGCGCGCGCGCTCGGCCTGCGCGAAGACCTCCACTTCACGCTCCAGACCGACCTGGCGGGCGGCGGCGCGGCGAAACCGGACATGGTGCTGCGCGTGGGCGGCGGCCGCACGGTGCCGGTCGACGCGAAGGCGAGCATGGCGACGTGGTCGGAGGCGGTGGAGACCGACGACCCGGACGAGCGGATCGACGCGTTGCGCGCGCACGTGCGCCAGATCCGCTCCCGCGCGGCCGACCTGGCGGGCAAGGGCTACCAGCGCTGGGCGGACGCGATCTACGGCACGATCATGTTCGTCCCGTCGGACGCGGCGGTGGTCGCGGCGATGGACACGGACCCGGAGCTGCTGAGGTGGCTGATCGACCGCCGGGTCTTCCTGTGCGGCCCGACGGGCTTCGGCGTCCTGGCCTCGGCAGCCCTCTTCGCGGCGAGCGACCGGACGCTGGAAGCGGACGTCGAGCAGGTCCGAGCGGGGGCGGCAGCCGCCCACCGCGCGGCCGGCGGTGCGGTGGAGGCGTTGAACCTGTCGAGCACGCACCTCCAGCGATTCCTTTCGGCCCGGCGGCGGGAGCTGGAGGCCCTGGAGACGTTCCGGGCGACGGTGGCGCCGTTGTCGGAGGCGTCGGGCAGTCCGGCGCCGGTGCCGACGGTGCGGAAGGGGGACGAACTGGCAGCGAGCTGAGAGAGCGACTGGCGTCCGGGTGGGCGCGAGGACCCGGCGACCGGCGAGCAGAGCCACTAGCCCGCTCGACCCAGCGGCTCGGCATCCACGCGACTCGGCGGCTCCGCGGCTCGGCGGCCCCGCTGCTCGGCAGCATGGCTCAGCGGCGCCGCGGCTCGGCAGCACGGCTCGGCGACCCTTGCGGCGCGGCGAGCCAGCGGCTCAATGAGCCCGGTCGGCCGGGCGGGCCCCACGCCTCGGCAGCCCAGCCACGGCCAGCTCCGCGGCGCGACGAGCCAGCGGTTGGGGCGAGCCCATTCGATCCGGCAGGCTGCACGGCCCAGCGGCGCGGTGGCGCGGGAGCCGGTGGCACGGTGGCCCGGCGGCGCGAGAGCCCGTGGCGCGGGAGCCGGTGGCCCCGGCGGCGCGAGAGCCCGTGGCGCGGTGGCGCGAGACTGCCGGTCGGCCGCACAGCGGCCCGGCGAGCCCCACGGCTCGCCCGGTGGGCCCGCGGCTCGGAGGCCCTGCTGCGCGGCGAGCGAACGGTTCGGCAAGCCCGGTGGCCCGGTGGCCCGGTGGCCGGCACCCAGCGACCGGCGGCCCAGCCGCGCGGCAGCCCGCCGCGCGGCAGCCCGCGAGGGACAGCGAGCCCGCACGGCCGCCCGTGACCAGGCACAACCGGTGGTCACCCGAGCCCACGCGCGCCCCTCGAAGCCACCCCGCGCCCCTCCACCCCCGGTCGCCTGAACACTCGTGGCGAAGGTCGCCACCACCGTCACCGTGCGCTCCTCCCGAGCCGCCGGATCATGCCGCCGGGTGGCTTTAGCCCCACGTCGGCGGCGGTGCTGGCAAGATCTTCACAACCACGAGATACGGTGTTGCCCTGTGACCGCGATTCGCGATCGCCAGAGCGATCCAGATGCCGACGACGTCCCCGTGCCGTGGGATGAGCGTCCTGTCGTCGGTTCGAGGCGCGGACTGCCGTGGTGGGCGGCGGTTCTGGTCGGCCTCGTCCTGGCGGTCGTGGGCGCCCTCCTCGGCAAGCCGAGCCAGGCGAACATTCCCGTGGTCTTCGTCGTCTGCTACATCGCCGGGGCCGTGATCGCGGTCTGCGCGGTGCGGCGGCGGGGCCTGTTCGGGCCGATGGTGATGCCGCCGCTCGTGCTGGCCGTCACCGTGCCCGGCGTGATCCTGCTGACCTCGGGGTCGCAGGGCGACGACATGCTGGCCAAGGCGTTGAACATCGGCAGCCCGCTGATCAACAGCTTCCCCATGATGGCCATCACCACCGGCATCACACTGCTGATCGGCTTCGTCCGCATCTTCCGCGAGCGCGACCCGGACGCCCCCAAGAAGGGCAAGGCCGTCCGCCGTCCCGACGAGGACGACGAGCAGCCCCGGCCGAGCCGGCCGCGGCCGGCGGGGGCGAACCGGACCGGGCAGACGCCGGTGCCGCCTCGACGGGGCCGGGACGGTGAACCGCCTCGGCGGCCGCGTCCGCCTGCCGAAGGTGAACGCCGTACGCCGCGCGCGCCCGCCGAACGTGAACCCGGTGCCCGGAAGCCGCCGCCGTCGAACCGGCGTCCGCGGCCGGATGACGCCGACCCGCGCCGTCGCGAGCCCCGCGGGGATGCTCCGCGACGTCGTCCGCGGCCACCCGAAGACGGCCGGGACGCTCCGCCGCCCCGGCGGCCGGCTCGTGGACAGGGTGCGCCGCCGCCGCGGCGGAACCGTCCCTGGGACGACGAAGAGCGCTGAACAGCGAAAACGGCGGTTGCCCGCGCAAGGGGGCGACCGCCGTTTTCCTGTCCGGAACTCAGACCTTCCGCAGCTCCTTGGGCGGCGCGAAGGTGATCTTCTCGTTCGCCGTCGTCACCTCGTCGACGTCGCCGTAGCCCCGCTCGGCCAGCCACTCCAGCAGCTGCATGACCAGCTCGTCCGGCACCGACGCCCCGGACGTGACCCCCACCGTCGTCACCCCGGACAGCCACGCCTCGTCGACCTCGTGCGCGAAGTCGACCAGGTACGACGCCCGCGCGCCGGCCTTCAGCGCCACCTCGACCAGGCGCTTCGAGTTGGACGAGTTCGTCGAGCCGACCACCAGCACCAGGTCGCACTCGGCGGCCATCGCCTTGACCGCGACCTGCCGGTTCGTCGTCGCGTAGCAGATGTCGTCGCTGGGCGGGTCCGCCAGACCCGGGAAGCGCTCGCGGAGCTGGTCGACGCGCTCCATCGTCTCGTCGACCGACAGCGTCGTCTGGGACAGCCAGATCACCTTCGACGGGTCGCGCACCTCGACCTTGTCGACGTCCTCGGCCTTGTCGACCAGCTGGACCTTGTCCGGTGCCTCGCCGGCCGTGCCCTCGACCTCTTCGTGGCCCTCGTGACCGATCAGCAGGATGTCGTAGTCGTCGTTCGCGAACCGGTTGACCTCCTTGTGCACCTTCGTCACCAGGGGACAGGTCGCGTCGATCGTGCGCAGGTTCCGGTCCGCGGCCTCCTGGTGCACCATCGGCGAGACGCCGTGGGCGGAGAAGACCACGAGCGCGCCTTCGGGCACCTCGGACGTCTCGTCGACGAAGATCGCGCCGCGCTCGCGCAGCGTCTCGACCACGTGCTTGTTGTGCACGATCTCCTTGCGGACGTACACCGGGGCGCCGTAGACCTCGAGGGCCTTCTCGACGGCGATCACCGCCCGGTCCACACCGGCGCAGTAACCACGTGGTTTGGCGAGCAGCACCCTCTTGCCGGAGGCGGTTCCGGTGATCGTCGGGGTACCCGCGGGCTCGATTCCGGGACTCGCTGAACTCATGGCACCCAGGGTACGGGCAGGCCGGAGCCGACCTCGAAGTCCCTTTCGGGTGAGCTTCGTCCTGTGCCCGGGGTCACGCAACGCGCCCGAACTCACCCTTTCGGTTGGGCAGGATGGCGGACATGCGGCAGGCTAGACGTATGAAGCCATTCCCGCTCCCCCTCCGGGTCGCCGCGGGCCTCGCTGTCTCCACCGCCGAGCGGGTTCGTGACTTCCCCCGTCAGCTCGCCGGGCTCCCGGTGACCGTCGTCAGCCAGGTGCTGCAAGCGTCCATGCGAGTCCAGCAGCACGTCACCGAGCTGGCGATCAAGGGCGACAACGCCCTCTCGAGCCTCCGCCCGGTCGAGGACACGCCGAGCTGGGCGACCTTCGACGAGGACCTCGACGTCACGCCCCAGCGGCCGAACCTGACGCCGGTCGCCGACGTGCCGGAACCCCGTTCGGAACTCAACGGTCACCCTGGGTCACTTTCCGACCTCGAAGCGGAACTGGGTGATCCCTGGGCCGACGAGGAGCGCGCGCTGGCCGAGGACCACGCCGACGGCGAGAACGACGCCCCGGAAGACAACAAGCCCAAGCCCGGCACGCCCGCGATCGACAAGAAGACGAAGAACGAGACGCCACGGACCAGCGCCGGCGGCTACGAGGGGCCGGCCGGGCTGACCGGCTACGACCAGCTCACCCTGCCGCAGCTGCGGGCCCGCTTGCGCCAGCTGTCGATCCCGCAGCTCGAGACGATCCTGGACTACGAGCGCGCGCACGCCGACCGCTCGTCGTTCACCGGGATGCTGTCCCGCCGGATCGCCAACGCGCGCAAGACCGAGCAGGCCGGGGAGCAAGGGGAACCCGGCGACGGCACGGAAGGCCAGTGACCGAAACCGAAGCGAGCACCGCCGAGAAACCGTGGCCGGTGCGCACGGTCGCGCGCAAGATCGGCGACTGGATCCACCGCCTCGGCGCCGTCTGGGTCGAAGGCCAGGTCACGCAGGTCAGTTCCCGCCCGAACACGCAGACGGCGTTCCTGACCCTGCGCGACCCGTCGGCGGACGTCTCGATGTCGGTGACCTGCCCGAACTGGCTCATCCGCGAGATGGAGCCGCCGCTGCGCGAAGGCGCGAGCGTGGTGGTGCACGCGAAGCCGTCGTTCTTCTTCGGCCGCGGCACCATCAGCCTGCGCGCCGACCAGATCCGCGCGGTCGGCATCGGTGAGCTGCTGGCCCGGATCGAACGCCTCAAGAAGCTGCTGACCGCCGAAGGCCTGTTCTCGGCGCAGCGCAAGCGGCCGATCCCGTTCCTGCCCAAGGGCGTCGGGCTGATCACCGGCCGCGCGTCGGCGGCCGAGCGGGACGTCCTGGCCAACGCGCAGGGGCGGTGGCCGCACGTCCGGATCAAGGTGTTCAACACCGCCGTCCAGGGCTCGCAGGCAGTGCCGCAGGTCATGCGCGCGCTGAAGATCCTGGACGCCGACCCCGAGGTCGACGTCATCGTCATCGCCCGCGGCGGCGGCAGCGTCGAGGACTTGCTGCCGTTTTCCGACGAGGCGCTCTGCCGCGCGGTGTCGGCCGCCGGCACGCCGGTCGTCAGCGCGATCGGGCACGAGCCGGACACGCCGCTGCTCGACTACGTCGCCGACCTGCGCTGTTCGACCCCGACCGACGCGGGCAAGCGGATCGTCCCGGACCTGCGCGAGGAGACCGAACGCGTCCGGCAGATGCGCGACCGCGGGCGCCGCGCGCTGCACGGCTGGGTCGACACCCAGGTGCGGCTGCTGAACCAGATCCGCAGCCGCCCGTCGCTGGCCGACCCGCTCGGCCCGATCCAGCGCCGCCGCGACGACGTCGAGGTCCACCGCGAACGCGCGCGCCGCGCCATGCTGACCCTGCTCGCCAAGGACCAGGCCGAGATCGCGAGCGCGCGGGCCCGGCTCACCGCGCTCGGACCGGCCGCGACGCTGGCCCGCGGGTACGCCGTCGTGCAGTTCGTCGACGCCGAAGGCAACCTCCAGGTACTCCGCTCCGTCTCCGAGGTCGAGGCCGGTGCTCACCTGCGCGTGCGCGTGGGTGACGGCGCGATCGGCGCGGTGGCGGAAGGGGCACAGGAGTGAGAGCGACGTTCCTCCCGCTCACGGTGGACGCGGCCCGGCGCCTCGGCGCGCGGCCGCTGCTCGACCAGGCGATGCGGACCGACCGGGCCGCCGCCGAGTGCTGGACGGCGCTGCTCGCCGGCTGCCACAGCGCCGGCCGCCGCGACCTGGGCCCGCAGCTGCGCCGGCTGTCCGAAGCGACGTCGATGCAGGTCGGTCCGCGCTGGTGGTTCGCCGAGGGCGCGGGCCACCGGCGGCGGGTGGCGGGCGCGCAGGAGAACCTCGAAGAAGCGATCGCGGACGGTGACGGGCAGGAGTTCGCCCTCGCGTTCGTCGGGTACGACCACGCCATGGCCAGCGCGGTAGTGTGCGCGAACAGCGTGGAAGCCCGGAAGGTCGGAGAGCACCGAGCGTGAGTGAAGCACCCAGCGAGGAACTCGGCTACGAGCAGGCGCGCGACCGCCTCGTCGAGGTCGTCCGCGAGCTCGAGGCCGGTGGCCTGTCCCTCGAGCAGTCGCTCGCGTTGTGGGAGAAGGGCGAGAAGCTCGCGAAGGTCTGTGAGCGCCATCTCGAAGGCGCGCGCGAGCGCATCGAGGCTGCTCTGGCGTCCGTGGAGGACGAAACCGGCGACGGTCAGTGACGTTTGCCATGTCTGCGGCATCGGGAAACCGGACAGGGATCTGACAGACTGTTCACCCGCCAGTTCCACGATCCGGGAGGCCTGATGTCCACCGAGCCGCGTCGTCGTGAAGCACCCGACCGCAACCTCGCGATGGAGCTGGTCCGGGTGACCGAAGCCGCCGCCATGGCCGCCGGTCGCTGGGTCGGCCGCGGCGACAAGATCGGCGGGGACGGCGCGGCCGTCGACGCGATGCGCCAGCTGGTGTCGACCGTGTCGATGCGCGGTGTCGTCGTGATCGGCGAGGGCGAGAAGGACGAAGCCCCGATGCTGTTCAACGGCGAAGAGGTCGGCAACGGCGACGGGCCGGACTGCGACGTCGCGGTGGACCCGGTCGACGGCACCACGCTGATGGCGAAGGGCATGCCGAACGCGCTCGCGGTCCTCGCGGTCGCCGAGCGCGGCGCGATGTTCGACCCGTCCGCGGTGTTCTACATGGAGAAGCTGGCCGTCGGGCCGGAAGCGGCGGGCAAGGTCGAGCTCGGCGCGCCGATCGCGGAGAACATTCGCCGCGTCGCCAAGGCGAAGAACAGCAGCGTCGGCGACGTCACCGTGTGCGTGCTCGACCGGCCACGGCACGAGCAGCTCATCAAGGAGATCCGCGACGCGGGCGCGCGGATCCGCTTCATCTCCGACGGCGACGTCGCGGGCGCGATCGCCGCGGCCCGCCCGACCACCGGCGTCGACATGCTGGTCGGCATCGGCGGCACCCCCGAGGGCATCATCGCGGCCTGCGCGATGAAGTGCCTCGGCGGCGAGCTGCAGGGCCGGCTGTGGCCGAAGGACGACGCCGAGCGCGAGAAGGCCATCGCAGCCGGGCACGACCTCGACCGCGTGCTGCTGAACGACGACCTCGTGACCGGCGACAACGTCTTCTTCTGCGCCACCGGCGTCACCGACGGCGACCTGCTGCGCGGCGTCCACTACCGCGAGGGCGGCGCGACGACGCAGTCCATCGTGATGCGGTCCAAGTCCGGGACCGTCAGAATGATCGACGGCTACCACCGCCTCACCAAGCTGCGGGCGTACTCCTCGGTCAACTTCGACGGCCAGCTGGACACGCCCGACGACGACGTCGTGCCCCCGCTGCCGTAAGGAGATCCGTGCCCAGGCGACTGCTGGTCCTGCTGGTTCTGGTGTTCGCCCTGGTCCCCGCCACCGCGTCGGCCGAACCCGCGATCGTCGGGGGCGGCGACGCCGATCAGCCGTACCCGTTCGCGGTGTCGCTGCACTCCGCCACCGGAAAGCTGTTCTGCGCCGGCGCGCTGATCGCCCCCACCTGGGTGGTCACCGCCGCGCACTGCGCGTTCGACAAGTCCCCGGCCGCGGTGTCGGTGCGGGCGGGGACGAACGACTCCGGCGAAGGCGGCGAAGTCGCGAAGGTCGCAAGCATCGTCGTCAACCCGGCGTTCGACACCCAGCACCCGGCGGGCGACATCGCGCTGCTGCGGCTGGCGGCGCCGGTGAAGGCGGCGCCGGTCGGGCTGGCGACGGCGGCGGCACCGGGCACGGCGACCCGCATCCTCGGCTGGGGCCAGACGTGCCCGAAGCTCAACTGCGGCCAGATCCCGAAGACGCTGCAGCAGCTCGACACGCACATCGTCGAAGGCGCGAAGTGCACATCGGTGTTCGACGGCACGGCGGAGCTGTGCACGGACAACCCCGGCGGCAAGTCCGGGGCGTGCTTCGGCGACTCGGGCGGCCCCGAAATCGTCCGCGACGGCGACCACTGGTCGCTTGTCGGCGTCACCAGCCGCCCGGGCAACGACAACCCGGAATGCGCCACCGCGCCGTCGATCTACACGTCCGTCGTCGCGTACGCGCCGTGGATCGCGGAGAAGACGAAGGCCTGATCTACTCGGCGTTGCTCGAATGCCCGGGGAACAGGTGGGCGTCCGGATCGAGCGCGACGGCGATGTTGTTGACGGCGGTCGCCGCCTCGCCGAACCCGGTCGCGATCAGCTTGACCTTCCCCGGGTACGCGGCGACGTCCCCGGCGGCGTAGACGCGTTCGCGCGCGGTCGCCATGGTCGAGTCGACGGCGATCGCGCGGTGGTCGATCTCCAGCCCCCAGCTCTCGATCGGCCCGAGGTCGGCGGTGAACCCGAGCGCCGCGACGACGGCGTTGGCCGGCAGCCGCTCGTCTTCGGCGCCCTTGACCGAGACGTCGACGGCTTCGAGCGCGCCGCTCGCGTTTTCGACGAACCGCGTGACCTCGGCGTCGGTGATGATCCGGGTGCCGAGCTCGCGCGCCTGCCGGACGATCGACTCGGCGGCGCGGAACTTCGCGCGGCGGTGCACGAGGGTCACGCTCGCGGCGACCGGGTGCAGCGCGAGGATCCAGTCGAACGCCGAATCGCCGCCGCCGACGACCACGACGTGCTGGCCGGCGTGCGCGGCCAGTGAGGGGACGAAGTGGACCATGCCGCGCCCGAGCCAGCCGTCGCCGGCGGGGAGCGGGCGCGGGGTGAACTCGCCGATGCCCGCGGTGATGAGGACCGCGCCGGCTTGGAGGGTCTCGCCGCCGTCGAGGGTCAGTTCGACCTTGTCCCCGACGGTTTCCAGCTTCTCGGCCTTGCGCCCGAGGAGGTACTTCGGCTTGAACGGCGCGGCCTGCTTCACCAGGCCGTCGACCAGATCGCGCCCGCGGACCTCGGCGAACCCGCCGACGTCGTAGATCATCTTCTCGGGGTACATCGCGGTGACCTGGCCGCCGGGCTCGGGCAGCGAGTCGACCACCGCCATCGAGAGGCCGCGGAACCCGGCGTAGTAGGCGGCGAACAGGCCGGTCGGGCCCGCGCCGATGATCACGAGGTCGTAGGAGTCCCCAGGGACTTCGGTCATGCTCGCTCCAGCCAGTGGTGGATGGCGGTGATCGAGAACACATCCGATCCTAGCCGGATCGGAGTTCACTCGACGACGTGCGACACCGCCGACCCGACGACCGGCGCCCGCCGTGGGGTGTGCGGCGAACGCTGCTGAGCGCGTCGGCCGCCGCCGTCGTGCTCCTCGGCTGGTTCGTGCTGGCGGTTCGGCTCGCACTCCCGTCGGCGCAAGCGGAAGGTCTCGTGTTCTTCGTGGCCGCGTCCTTCGTGCTCCTCCTGCTGTTCGGCCGCTGGCTGGCCCGGACGGGCGCGTTGCTCGTGCTGCTCGGCTTGCTGCCGGCGTACTCCGCGTTCTACGGCGGCTGGGCGGCCACCGGCGACGAGATCCTGCTCGCCCGGGGCAGGCAGGTCGACGCCGTGGTGGCGGCGGAGACCGCGCACCGCCTGAAAGCCGGGATCGACTACACCTACGACCTGCGGAACCCGGACGGCAGCACCGGTTCGCTCGACCCGGGCGCCGGCACCCGGCTGGCGGTCGGCAGCCGGGTGCCGGTCGTCGAAGACCCCGGCGGGCTCGTCGCCACCCAGCTCGCGGGAAAGCAGGACCCGGCGGTGGCCCTGGTGTTCGCCTGGCTGGGTGTGGGCGGCCTCGCCGGCTCGGTGGCCGTGACGGCGGTGGCAGGCGAGCGGCGCAGGGTGCGCAACGCCACCACGCGGTGACTCGCGAACAGGTCCAGAATCGGTGTCATGGCTGATCAGGAATACCGGATCGAACACGACACCATGGGCGAGGTCCGCGTGCCTGCCGACGCGCTCTACCGCGCGCAGACGCAGCGGGCCGTCGAGAACTTCCCCATCTCCGGCCGGGGCCTGGAGCGCGCGCAGATCCGCGCGCTCGGCCTGCTCAAGGCCGCCGCCGCGCGGGTGAACCACAAGCTGGGCGTGCTCGACGCCGACGTCGCGGACGCCATCGCCGAAGCCGCCGACGAGGTCGCCGAGGGCGCGCACGACGCGCACTTCCCGATCGACGTCTTCCAGACCGGGTCCGGAACGTCGTCGAACATGAACGCCAACGAGGTCATCGCGACGCTCGCCAGCCGGGCCCTGGGCCGGGACGTGCACCCGAACGACCACGTCAACGCGTCGCAGTCGTCCAACGACACCTTCCCGACGACCATCCACGTCGCGGCGACCGAAGCCGTGCTCAAGGACGTCATCCCGGCGCTCGAGTACCTCGCCGGTGCCATCGAGGTGCGCGCCGCGGAGTGGGCCGACGTCGTGAAGTCCGGGCGCACGCACCTGATGGACGCCGTGCCCATCACGCTCGGCCAGGAGGCCGGCGCGTGGGCGTCGCAGGTCCGCTTCGGCGTCGAACGGCTGAAGTCGGGCCTGCCGCGCCTCGGCGAGCTGCCGATCGGCGGCACCGCCGTCGGATCGGGCCTCAACGCACCGGACGGCTTCGGTTCCAGTGTCGCCGCGGAACTCGCCACCGTCACCGGCCTGCCGCTGACCGAGGCCCGCGACCACTTCGAGGCGCAGGCCACGCAGGACAGCGTCGTCGAGACGTCCGGGCACCTGCGCACGGTCGCCGTGTCGCTCAACAAGATCGCGAACGACCTGCGCTGGCTGGGTTCCGGCCCGCGCACCGGCCTCGCCGAGCTGGCGCTGCCGGACCTGCAGCCCGGCTCGTCGATCATGCCGGGCAAGGTGAACCCGGTGATCCCGGAGGCGACGCTGCAGGTCGTCGCGCAGGTGATCGGCAACGACGCGGCCGTCGCTTTCGCCGGCGCCGCGGGCAACTTCCAGCTGAACGTCAACCTGCCGGTGATCGCCCGCAACGTCCTCGAGTCGGCGCGCCTGCTCGCGGCCGTCTCGCGGTTGCTGGCGGACAAGGTCTTCGCGGGCATCACCGTGAACACCGAGCGCACGCGTACTTACGCCGAGGGCTCGCCGTCGATCGTGACGCCGCTCAACAAGTACATCGGCTACGAAGAAGCCGCCGCGGTGGCGAAGCAGGCGTTGAAGGAGCTGAAGACGATCCGCGAGGTCGTCATCGAGCGCGGGTACGTCAAGGACGGCAAGCTCACCGAAGCCCAGCTCGACGAAGCCCTCGACGTCCTCCGCATGGCCCGCGGCGGCAAGTGAAATCCGCGTGAGACGCCGCATCTTTCGTAGAGAAAGTGGCGCCTCGGGCGTGGCTCGCTACCGCCGGCGCAGGCGCGCGTCCGCCAGCGCCGGCGGGGTGTAGTCCTTCTCGGCCGGGTTCAGGTCCGTGCCCGGCGGGACGATCTCGTCGATCCGGTCCAGCACGTCGTCGTCCAGCACGAGGTCCGCACCGGCCAGCAGGTCGTCGAGCTGCGCCGGTGTCCGCGGGCCGATGATCGCCGACGTCACGCCCGGGTGCGCCCGGACGAACGCCGTCGCCAGGTGCGTGAGCGGACGGCCCAGGTCGTCCGCGATCTTCTTCAACCGCGCGATCGCCTCGAACTTGACGGCGTTCTCCGGCAGCGCCGGGTCGAACTTGTGGAGCTGCAACGTCCGGCGACCTTCGGCAAGGTCCACATCGGACGGTTTCAGGTACTTGCCCGACAGCCAGCCGCTGGCCAGCGGGCTCCACGTCAGCACGCCCATGCCGTACTTCTGCGCGGTCGGCAGCACGGCCGTCTCGATCGCCCGGTTGAAGATCGAGTACGGCGGCTGCTCGGCGCGGAACCGAGCCAGGCCACGCTTTTCCGCCACCCACTGGGCTTCCACGATCTGCTCGGCCGGGAAGTCCGACGACCCGATCGCACGGACCTTGCCGGCGCGCACGAAGTCCGTCAGCACCGAAAGCGTTTCCTCGATGTCGGTCGCCGGGTCCGGCCGGTGGACCTGGTAGAGGTCGACGTGGTCGGTGTCGAGCCGGCGCAGGCTGTCGTCCAGCGCGCGGGTCAGCCACCGCCGTGAGAGCCCGCCCTGGTTGGGGTCGGAACCCATCGGGAAGAAGCCCTTGGTGGCCAGCACGACCTCGTCGCGGCGGCCTTTCAGCGCCTTTCCGACGATCTGCTCGTTCTCGCCGTCGGAGTACATGTCCGCGGTGTCCCAGAAGTTCACGCCGGCGTCGAGCGCCGTGCGCAGCATCCGGACGCCCTCTTCGTGATCGGGGTTGCCCCACTTGCCCAGCATCATCGCGCCGAACGCGTACTCGCTGACCGAGATGCCCGTACCGCCCAGAATTCGTCGTTTCATGCCACCACTCTGGAAGCGGCGGGCGGGCCGGACCAGGTCACGCTCAACCTGGGTCTGGCAGTACCAGGCGGGGCGCCGCGAGCCGGGGATACTGGAGGCATGAGTGACGCAGCCGAGCTGGGCGCCTTCCTGAAGGCACGCCGCGCCGCACTGGACCCCGCGGACCTGGGCCTGCCGCGGGGGATCACGCAGCGGCGGGTCAAGGGCCTGCGCCGGGAGGAGCTGGCGCAGCTGTCCGGCATCAGCGTCGACTACTACACGCGGCTGGAGCAAGGCCGCGCGAAGAACGTCTCGGACGCGGTCCTCGACGCGCTGGCCCGCGCGCTGCGGCTGAACTCCGGCGAGGAGTCCTACCTGCGCAACCTCGCCGCGCCCAAGCGCCGGGACGACCGGGCGCCGCAGCTGGTCCGGCCCGAGCTGCAGCAGCTGCTCGACGCCATCCAGGCGCCGGCGTTCGTCTTCGGGCGGTACATGGACGTGCTGGCCTGGAACGCGCTCGGCGGCGCAGTCGCGTTCGCCTTCGCCGACCTGCCCGAACGCAACATGCCGAAGCTCATCTTCACCGACGAGCGCGCGAAGCAGCTGCACCCGGAGTACGACGCCGTCTGCCGCGAGCTGGTCGCGAACCTGCGCGCGGAAAGCGGACGGCACCCCGGTGACGCGCGGTTCGCCCAGCTGATCGGGGAGCTTTCCCTGGCCAGCGAGCAGTTCCGGAAGCTGTGGGCCGAGCACGCCGTGCAGGAGAAGGCGCAGGGGTGGAAGGTGCTGATGAACCCCGTCGTCGGCGAGCTGCGGCTGCGCTACGAGACGCTGCGGCTGCCCCAGGACCCCGACCAGGGCATGGTCGTCTACCACGCCGAACCGGGCTCGGAGACCGAGCGCGCGCTCGGCCTGCTGGCCAGCTGGATCGCGGCCGACGAACGGCAGGCGAACACCCGGTCGTCGCAACCCCACACCGGCTGAGACTGCCCTCTGACCAGGCCGGACGTCCGGCCGTTCTGAAATTGTCGGTGGTGCGGGTCATGATGTCCGGGTGTTGCTGAGCGAGTTGGTCCGGGCGTCCGCCGAGCTGGCGGCGACGAGGTCCAGGAAGGCGAAGATCGCCCTCCTGGCCGCGGTGCTGCGCGCCGCGGAGCTCGTCGAGCTGCCCGTCGTGATCGCGTACCTGACCGGGCAGACGGCGCAGGACAGGCTGGGTGCGGGCTGGCGCACCCTGGCCGGGCTCGGCGCTTCGCCCGCGCCGGAGCCCGTCGTGTCGGTGCTCGAAGTGGACACCGCGCTGACCGAGGCCGCCGGGGTCGCGGCGGGCTCGGGCTCCGCGGGGCGTCGGCAGGAGATCCTGCGCGCGCTGTTCGCCAGGCTCACCGAGGAGGAGCAGCAGTTCCTGTTCCGGCTGGTCACCGGCGAGTTGCGGCAGGGCGCGCTGGAGGGCGTGATGGTCGACGCCGTCGCGGCCGCGGCCGAGGTACCGGCCGCGGACGTGCGGCGGGCGTTCATGCTGTCCGGGAAGCTGGGCGTCACCGGGGTCGCGGCGATGACCGGTGGGCAGGCCGCGCTGGCGGAGTTCCGGCTCGCGCTCGGCACCCCGGTCAAGCCGATGCTGGCGTCTCCGGCGGAGTCGCTCGACGAGGCCGTCGCCGAGCACGCCGAGGCGATCGTCGAGTACAAGATGGACGGTGCGCGGATCCAGGTGCACCGCCAGGGTGACGAGGTGCACGTCTGGACGCGGACGCTGCGCGAGATCACCGGCAGCGTGCAGGAGCTGGTCGAGCTCGTGCGGGCGCTGCCGTGCGAATCGGTGGTGCTGGACGGCGAAACGCTCGCCCTGACCGATGCCGGGCGCCCCCGGCCGTTCCAGGACACGATGAGCCGGTTCGGCAGCACACGTGACGAGCAGGTGAAGGCGCTGCTGCTGCGGCCGTACTTCTTCGACTGCCTGCACCTCGACGGCGTCGACCTGCTGGACGCGCCGCTGTCCGAGCGCAACGCGGCCTTGCGTAAGGTCGCCGGGGCGCACGTGATCCCCGGCGAGGTGGGCGTTTCCCGGGCCGCCGAAGTGCTGGAAGCGGCGATGGAAGCCGGGCACGAAGGGGTGATGGTCAAGGACCTGGCGTCGCCGTACGCGGCCGGGCGGCGCGGGCGGGCGTGGCTGAAGGTCAAGCCGGTGCACACGATCGACCTGGTGGTGCTCGCGGCGGAGTGGGGGCACGGCAGGCGCACCGGCCGGCTGTCCAACCTCCACCTGGGCGCCCGCGACCCGGACGGCGGCCCGCCGATCATGGTGGGCAAGACGTTCAAGGGCATGACCGACGAGCTGCTCGCGTGGCAGACGACGAGGTTCCAGGAGATCGAGACCCGCCGCGACGACTGGACGGTGTACGTGCGGCCCGAGGTGGTGGTGGAGATCGAACTGGACAGCGCCCAGGTTTCGACGCGCTACCCGGGCGGGCTGGCGCTGCGGTTCGCCCGGGTGGTCCGCTACCGCCCGGACAAGGACCCGGCCGACGCGGACACGATCGACACCGTCCGCGGCCTGCTGCACGGCGACCGGTCGGAAGGGGGCTGACTACGAAGGTCTTGATCACGACATCTCGCGTGTCGGCGGTGCTTTCCTCGTAAAAGGAAAGACGAAAGTCGATGTTGCCTTCTCCCGGTTCTGGCCAGAGTGGCTGACAGAGTTTCGTTCAGCCACCGGGAGAAAAGCATGAGATTGCGCGCTGTGTCCGGCTTGCTCGCGAGCACGACCCTGCTCGTGACCGCGTTCGCGGTACCGGCTTCGGCCACTCCGGTGCCGAACGCACCGAGTGCCGGGCACCAGCCGTCGAAGCACCACTTCTCGGCAGCCGCGCGGTCTTTCGTCGGCGCGGACACCGTGCAGAAGCGCGTGGCGAAGCTGGAAGCGGCGATGGCGTCGCTGCCGAAGGAAAGCACCGCGTACAACGCGACGAAGCTGTGGAACGCCGGCATCACCGGCGCGGGCAGCACCGTGGCGACGCTGGTGTCCTTCGGCGACGACAAGGTGAAGGAGGTCCTGGACACCTACTCGAAGAACCACGGCCTGCCGCCGGCGAACGTCGAGGTGCTCCAGCCGTCCGGCCCGGTGCCGGCGTGCACCGATCCCGGTGTCGACACCGCCACCTGCCAGGGCTGGGGCGGCGAGACCGACCTCGACGTCACGATGATGCACGCCATGGCGCCGAACGCGAAGATCGTCGTGGCGGCGACGCCGGTCGCCGAGACGCAGGGCTTCACCGGCCTGCCCGAGATGATGCACGCGGTCGACTACCTGACCGAGCACAAGCTCGTCGACGTGATCTCGATGAGCTTCGGCACGACGGAGGAGAACTTCCCGTCGTTCGACTCGATCAAGACGCTCGACCCGGCGCTGGACCGCGCGAGCAAGGCGGGCATCACGATGGTCGCGTCCTCCGGCGACGACGGCCCGACCGGCGGTTACCTGTACGGGCCGGGCAACTACCCGTACCGCGTCGCGAGCTGGCCGGCGTCCGACCCGCGCGTCACCACGCTCGGCGGCACGCAGCTGCACCTCGACGCGAACGGCACGCGCACCAAGGCGGACGACCTGGTGAACGTCGCCGACGACGGGTTCGCCGAGGGCGCCGGGCTGTCGAAGGCGTACGCGCGGCCGTCCTGGCAGGACGGCGTCAAGAAGATCACCGGCAGCAAGATGCGGTCGTTCCCGGACATCAGCATGGAAGGCGTGCACGGCACGTCGCAGTCCGCGCCGCTCTTCGCCGGCGTGCTCGCGCTCGCGGTGCAGGCCAAGCACGGCAAGCTCGGCCAGATCAACCCGGCGCTGTACACGAAGCTGGGCCCGGCGGGCCCGTCGGCCGGCATCGTCGACGTCACCGAAGGCGACAACAGCCAGGACGGCGTCGCGGGTTTCACCGCGGCCAAGGGCTTCGACATCGCCAGCGGCTGGGGCACGGTCGACGCGTCGGTCTTCGTTCCGGCACTGGTGAAAGCGCTCCGCTGACCACGCTGCCTGACGACCGCGCGCCCCGGTGCACGACACCGGGGCGCGCGCGGCGTCCGTAGCAGCGATCCGACTTGATCGCGTACGTCTCGTGTGCTCCTTGCCCTGGGCGATCGCGCCGCTCCACAGGCCCCGGGTGACCGGCGCGCCTCGATCGAGTGGTACCCGTCGAGTAGTCCACTGTGGAGCTAAGCTCCGGAAATGCGCAGCGAGAAGCTCACCCGCGCCTGGTTCGCGGTCATCGCCGTGGTCGCGCTGACCGGGCTCGTCAGCCAGGTGGTGTCCACCGCCACCAGCGCGGACGGCCAGGTGGCGAACCTGCTCTGCTTCTTCACCATCGACTCGAACCTGCTGGTCGCGGTCACCTCGGCGCTGGTCGCGCTGGGCCGGGCCCGCGGGCGCCTGTTCACCGTGCTCCTGCTCGACGCGCTGGTCGGCATCATCGTGACCGGCATCGTCTACCAGGTCGCCCTCGCCGGCCTGTACGAGCTGCACGGCTTGGCGTTCTTCGCCGACACCGTGCTGCACAAGGTGACGCCGATCCTGTTCGTGCTCGGCTGGCTCCTCGCGGCCCCGCGCGGCGTCCTGACCTGGCGCACGGTCTGGTGGTCGCTGCTCTACCCGCTGGCCTGGCTCGCGTTCACCCTGCCGCGCGGCGCGGTCACCGGCTTCTACCCGTACCCGTTCGTCGACGCCGGCGCGCTCGGCTACGGCCAGGTGACGCTCAACTGCGTCTTCATCGGCCTGTTCTTCACCGTGCTCGCCGCGGGCGCGCTGTTCTACGACCGACGGCTCAGCCTCGCACCCGGCGAAACGCGTTGAGACCGTCGGTCAGCCCCGCCTGGATCAGCGTCGGCACCGCGCCGCGCCGGTCGACCGGCTTGCCCGCCGCGATCCGGTGCAGCTGCCGGGTGTGCCACTGGATCTCGAGGAGGCTGTCGGCCAGCCGGACGCCCGTCTTCGGGCACCGCCGCTCCGCGCGGGCGTCCTCGCCGCCGAGCAGCCGTGCGGGCAGCTCCGGGTCGACGATCAGCGGCCGGCCGAGTCCGATGACGTCCAGCGCGCCCGAGCGCAGCGCGTCGGCCATCCCGCCGGGGGTCGCGAACCCGCCGGTGACCATCAGGGCGACGTCGGAGACCGAACGCGCCTTCGCCGCGTAGTCCAGGAAGTACGCTTCGCGCGCCTGCGTGCTGGCCCGGTCCGAGCCCATCATCGCGGTCTTCTCGTACGTGCCGCCCGACACTTCGAGCAGGTCCAGCCCGGTTTCCCCGAGCTCGCGCACGACCTCGAGCGACTCCTCCTCGGTGAAGCCGCCGCGCTGGAAGTCCGCGCTGTTCAGCTTCACCGACACCGGGACGTCGTCGCCCACCGCCGACCGCACGCGCCGCACGACCTCCAGGAGGAAGCGGCGCCGCCGGACGGCGTCGCCGCCCCACTCGTCGGTGCGCTGGTTCGTCAGCGGCGAAAGGAACTGGGACACGAGGTAGCCGTGGGCGCCGTGGACCTGCACGCCCGCGAAACCCGCTTCGACGAACGTGCGCGCCGCGACGGCGAAGCGTTCGATGATCGCTTCGATTTCTTCACCGGTCAACGCGCGCGGAGCGGCGAAGGCGGTGCGGATGCCGCGGTTGCCGAAGGGCACGGCGGACGGCGCCACCGGCTCGCGCGACAGGTAGCGCGGGCTCTGCCGGCCCGGGTGGTTCAGCTGCACCCACAGTCGCGTGTCCGTGCCTTCGACCGACCGAGCCCACGGCCGGTAGACGCCGGGATCGGGCACGGCGGCGACGTTGCGCGGCTCGCCGAGGGCGGCCGGGTCCACCATGACGTTCCCAGTGATCAGCGCGCCGGCGCCACCTCGGGCCCAGGTCCGGTACAGCTCGGCCAGCTCGCGGGTGGGGGCGTTGCGGCGGTCGCCGAGCTGCTCGCTCAGCGCCGACTTGACCAGGCGGTTCGGCAGCACCGCGCCGCAGCGCAGTTTCAGCGGCTCCGCCAGGAGTTCCCGGGTCGCGGTCATCGCGTCGCTCCTCCAACTTACCCGCAGTAAGGTGACGCGACAGTAGCATACCGTCGGTATGTCATCTACCCGCCGAATGACCGTTAGGGTCGGGCGCATGACGGCGATCGTGCAGAACTTGGTGACGTCCGGTGTCTTCCGGCTCGACGGAGGCAGCTGGGACGTCGACAACAACGTGTGGCTGGTGGGCGACGACGCGGAAGTGATCGTGATCGACGCGGCCCACGACGCGAAGGCGATCGAAAACGTCGTCGGCGAGCGGAAACTGGTCGCGATCGTCTGCACCCACGCGCACAACGACCACGTCAACGCCGCACCGGAGCTCGCCGACGCGACCGGCGCGCCGATCCTGCTCCACCCCGACGACCGCGTCGTCTGGGACCTCACGCACCCCGGCCGCGCCCCGGACGGCGAACTGGCCGACGGCCAGGCCATCACGATCGCGGGCACCGCGCTGCGCGTCATCCACACGCCCGGCCACGCCCCCGGCGCGGTCTGCCTGTACGCGGAGGAGCTGGGCGTCGTATTCACCGGCGACACGCTGTTCAACGGCGGCCCCGGCGCCACCGGGCGGTCCTATTCGGACTACCCGACCATCGTGAAGTCCATCCGGGAGAAGCTGTTCACGCTCCCGGAGTCGACCAAGGTCCACACGGGCCACGGCGAGGGCACGACGATCGGCACGGAGAAAACCGCTTCGGGCGGCTGGGACCAGCCCTAACCCGTCAGCCGGGGCGGTTCCGGCGTCACCCGCACCCGCCGCTTCGCCTCCTCGACCAGGCTGCGCGCCCACTCCTGCAGGCCGGCGACGTCGATCCCGTGCGGCGGTTCGCTCCGGAACGGCTCGATGTTCGCCGCCCCGCGCTCCAGCAGCGAGACCGCGCCGACGTTGTTGCCGCGGGCCGCGTGGGTCAGGCCCACCGCGAGCTGGGCCAGGCCGCGCCAGAGTTCGCGGTCGGGGCCGTCGGTCGTCTTCCAAGCGTCTTCGAAGACCTCGTGCGCGTGGAACGGCTTGCCGTCGTCGAGCAGGCGCTGGGCTTCCGCAAGCGTTTGCGCCGGGGTGCGCACCACGCCCTCCGGCTGGCGCTCGACGCCGTCGGAGCCGTAGGGCAGGGGACGGCCGAGGCCGTCACGCGGCCGTGCGTTGCGTGCGCGTCCTTCGGGGTCCCGGTCGCGGCGGCTCATGCCGCCGATCCTGCCACGGCCCCAGCAGGTAGCCTGGGGACTCGTGCGTTTCCTCGACGGCCACCGGCCCGCCCACGACCTGACCTACGACGACGTGTTCCTGCTGCCGAACCGTTCGGACGTGGAGTCCCGCTTCGACGTCGACCTCTCCACCGCGGACGGCACCGGTGCGACCATCCCGATCGTCGTCGCCAACATGACCGCGGTCGCCGGCCGCCGGATGGCCGAGACCGTCGCCCGCCGCGGGGGCCTGGTGGTGCTGCCCCAGGACGTGGACACCCACGCCGTCGCCGAGATCGTCGGCTGGGTCAAGAGCCGCCACACCGTGTGGGACACCCCGCTGGTGCTGACCGGCGGCGACGCGGTCGCCGACGCGCTCAACCTGGTCCACAAGCGCGCACACGGCGCTGTCGTCATCGTGGACGGCGAAGGCCGCCCGGTCGGCATCGTCGACGAAGCGGCCTGCGCGGGTGTCGACCGCTTCGCGCGGCTCGCCGACGTCGCGCAGCCCGCGCACGTCGCGGTCCCGCTCGACACGCCGGCCCGCGAGGTCTTCGAGCTCCTGCACGGCGCGGGCGCACAGCTGGCCCTCGGTCTCGACGCCGACGGCCGCCTCGCGGGTGTGCTGACCGCCGTCGGGGCGCTGCGCGCGGGCATCTACACCCCGGCCGTCGACGGCGCGGGCCGGCTGCGCGTCGCCGCCGCGGTCGGCGTCAACGGCGATGTCGCGGCGAAGGCCGAAGCCGTGCTCGGCGCGGGCGTCGACGTGCTGGTCGTGGACACCGCGCACGGGCACCAGGAAAAGATGATCGCCGCGCTGAAGGCCGTCCGGTCGGTGTCGCCGAAGGTCCCGGTCGTCGCCGGGAACGTGGTCACCGCCGAGGGCACGCGCGACCTGATCCAGGCCGGCGCCGACGTCGTCAAGGTCGGTGTCGGGCCGGGCGCGATGTGCACGACCCGGATGATGACCGGCGTGGGCCGCCCGCAGTTCTCCGCGGTCGCCGACTGCGCGGCCGCCGCCCGCGAGCTGGGCAAGCACGTCTGGGCCGACGGCGGGATCCGCCACCCGCGCGACGTCGCGCTGGCGCTGGCCGCGGGCGCGTCGGCGGCGATGGTCGGCTCGTGGTTCGCCGGCACCTACGAATCCCCCGGCGACCTGCGGTTCGACGAGCAGGGCCGGCCGTACAAGGAGTCGTTCGGCATGGCGTCGAAGCGCGCGGTGGGCGCGCGGACGCGCACGGACAACTCGTTCGACCGCGCGCGCAAGGCGCTGTTCGAGGAGGGCATCTCGTCGTCGCGGATGTCGCTCGACCCGCAGCGCCCGGGCGTCGAGGACCTGCTGGACTCGATCGGCTCCGGCGTCCGCTCGTCCTGCACCTACGCGGGTGCGCGCACGCTGGAGGAGTTCCACGAGCGCGCACTGCTGGGCGTCCAGTCGGCGGCCGGCTTCGCCGAAGGCCGCCCCCTCCCCTCCGGCTGGTAACCGCGGTCGTGAGTGTTTAGGAGGGTTCTAACCCTCCTAAACACTCACGACCGGTGGGGAGATCAGCTGTGGTCCTCCAGCATCTCGGTGACGAGGGCGGCGATCGGTGAGCGTTCGGAGCGCGTCAGCGTGACGTGCGCGAACAGCGGGTGGCCCTTCAGCTTCTCGATCACCGCCGAGACGCCGTCGTGCCGTCCGACCCGCAGGTTGTCGCGCTGGGCGACGTCGTGCGTGAGCACCACCCGCGACGCCGTGCCGAGCCGCGAGAGCACCGTCAGGAGCACGTTGCGCTCCAGCGACTGCGCCTCGTCGACGATCACGAACGCGTCGTGCAGCGAGCGGCCGCGGATGTGGGTCAGCGGGAGCACCTCGAGCATGCCGCGGTCGAAGACCTCGTCGAGGACCTCCTGGCTGACCAGCGCGCCGAGGGTGTCGAACACCGCCTGCGCCCACGGCTGCATCTTCTCGCTCTCGGACCCGGGCAGGTAGCCGAGGTCCTGGCCGCCGACCGCGTAGACCGGCCGGAACACCACGACCTTGCGGTGCTGACGGCGTTCCATCACCGCTTCCAGGCCGGCGCACAGTGCGAGCGCCGACTTGCCGGTGCCGGCGCGGCCGCCGAGGGAGACGATGCCGACGTCGGAGTCGAGCAGCAGGTCGAGCGCGACGCGCTGCTCGGCGCTGCGGCCGTGCAGGCCGAACGCCTCGCGGTCGCCGCGCACCAGCCGGATGCGCTTGTCCGCCGTGATCCGCCCCAGCGCGCTGGACGTGCCCGCGAGCAGCCGCAGCCCGGTGTGGCAGGGCAGCTCGGCGAGCTCGTCCATGCCGTACTCGACCGGGTCGACGGTGCTGCCGCCGAACAGCGTGTCGAGCACGTCCTGTTCGACGTCGACGTCCGCCATGCCGGTCCAGCCCGACGGCGTCACTTCCTGCGCGCGGTACTCGTCCGCCTCGAGACCGACGGCCCCGGCCTTGACCCGCAGCGGGATGTCCTTCGTCACCAGCGTGACCGCCGGGAACTCCGCCGCCAGGTTGAGCGCGCAGGCGAGGATGCGGTGGTCGTTGGAGTCGGTCCGGAACCCGGACGGGAGCACCGACGGGTCCGAGTGGTTCAGCTCCACCTGCAACGTGCCGCCGTGGTCCCCGATGGGGAGCGGCGCGTCGAGCCGGCCGTACTGGCGGCGCAGGTCATCGAGCATGCGCAGGGATTCCCTGGCGAACCAGCCCAGCTCCGGGTGGTGGCGCTTGGCCTCCAGTTCACTGATGACGACCAGCGGAAGCACGACGGCATGCTCGGCGAAGCGGGTGACCGCCCACGGGTCCGACAGGAGGACCGACGTGTCGAGCACGTACATGTGCTGCTGGGATTCGGGCGAGGTCGAGGCTTTCTCCGGGCCAGGAACGGCACCGGTCGAAGAACGGCCAGAGGCCTTACGGGGCAAACGCTGCGCAGTCACGACGGCATCTCCCTCGAGGGCGTGTGCACCTCACGCCCGCACTCGCTGGGCCGGGCACCTCCCTGGCTGGACCACTCCCCTGACCGGTGGGTCAGGTGGCGCGGCCACGAGGGCCGGGTGCCGGCCCCCTCGTGCGTCTCGTGGGCGGCTGCGCCGCCCCCTCGATCACCGTCACGACCAGGGCCTCCCGCGAGGACTCGCACGGAACGCGTGTCCTCCCTTCGGAAGGTACCCACGAATCCGGGATCGCGCAGGAAGCCAACACGGTGATTCGCCAGATCGTCACCTCACTGTCGGTCCGCCGACATCGACGCCCAGTGACGACTACCGTCAGTCATCGACCTCTCGAACGATGCACACTCGTCGGAATGATCACGGCGGAATTGCTGACCCGACGTATTCACAAGATCGATTGAAGTGCTTCTACCACGTTCGGGTGCACGGCGCATTTTGCGCCACCCAGAGAGAACCGGTCCGAGTGAAAGCGCCTGCTACAGGCTCACACAATGGGCGTACAGGCCGTACGAGATGCCTGTTAAGCGAGTAATTTTCTTGCTGCGGGACACACCACCGGACCCCCGGTGCCCCGGATCCCAACAGTTCTACCTAGGAGTGTGCGAAGTGCTGAAGAAGGCTGGTTTCGTCGCCGCCACGGCTGCGGGTCTCATGATGATCGGCAGCACCGCGTTCGCCGCGACGGGCGACACGACGGGCACGCCGGACCCGACGTTCGGCGACGCCTACGCCACGTTCATCGAGGGCGGCGGCGCCCTGGGCTACGGTGCGGCCTCCCTGGTCGCCGGTGCCTACACGGGCATCGCCACCACCCCGGCGCTGGTCCTGCACTCGCTGGAGCACCACCACCACTGAGTCAGGCTTCCGAAGGGCCCCCGGAGCACGCTCCGGGGGCCCTTCGGCTTGTTCAGGACCCGAAGCGCCGGTGCCGCCAGGCGTAGTCGCGCATGGCACGCAAGAAGTCGACGCGGCGGAATGCCGGCCAATAAGCTTCGGTGAACCAGAATTCCGAATGCGCGGATTGCCAGAGCAGGAATCCGGAAAGCCGCTGTTCACCCGACGTCCGGATGATGAGGTCCGGATCCGGCTGGCCCGAGGTGTAGAGGTGCTCGGAGATGTGGTCGACGTCGAGGATTTTCGCCAGCTCGTGAATCGACGTGCCTTCGTCGGCGTGCTGGAGCAGCAGCTTGCGCACGGCGTCCGCGATTTCCTGGCGCCCGCCGTAACCGACCGCGACGTTGACCTCGACCCCGCTCCGCCCTTCGGTGCGCGCGGCGGCTTCGCTGAGTCGCTTGGCGACTTCGCTGGGTAGCAGATCGAGCGCCCCGACGATCCGCAGCCGCCACGGCGTCCCTGGCGCGGCGAGCTCGTCGGTGACGTCGGTGATGATCTTCAGGAGCGGCGTGAGCTCGTCCGGATCGCGGTTGAGGTTGTCGGTCGAGAGCAGCCACATGGTGACGACCTCGACGTCGGCCTCCTCGCACCAGCTCAGGAAGTCCGCGATCTTCTTCGCGCCGGCCCGGTGGCCGTCCGCGACGTCCGTGAAGCCCGCTTCACGAGCCCAACGGCGGTTCCCGTCGAGCATGATGGCGATGTGCCGGGGATGCCGCCCGGCGGCCTGCTGGATGAGGCGTCGGCCGTAGACGCTGTACACGACGTCGGACAAGAAGGAGCGAACACTCACGTCGAAGCAGCCTACGCACTCGGTGTGAGGCGCGTGACTGAGCACTGCTGGAGAACTTACGGTCCCGTAACCTGGAAGGGTGAGCCTGACGACGGAACCGCGCGAGCCAGTGGTGGACCTCCGACCGCGCCTGCGCGGCCACATCCACTTCTGGACGTTCTTCGGCGCCCTCGCCGCGGCGGCGGCGCTGGTCAGCCTGGCGGCGTCCACGGTGTCCCCGATAGCGGCACTGGCGACGTCGGTCTACGGCCTGACGGTGCTCGGCCTGTTCGGCGTGAGCGCGCTGTACCACCGTCGTTTGTGGAGCCCCCGCGCGTACAAGTGGATGAAGCGCGCGGACCACTCGATGATCTTCCTGTTCATCGCGGGCACGTACACCCCGTTCACCCTGCTGGCGATGCCCAAGCCCACGGGCTACGTGATCCTGTCGATCGTCTGGGGCGGCGCGGTGCTGGGTGTCGCGCTGAAGATGCTGTGGCCGCACGCACCGCGCTGGCTCGGGGTGCCGATCTACATCGCACTGGGCTGGGTCGCGGTGTTCGTCTTCCCGGAGCTGCTGTCCCACGCCGGAGTGGCGGCTTTGGTCCTGCTGTGCGTGGGCGGTTTGTTCTACACGCTGGGGGCGGCGTTCTACGGGTTCAAGTGGCCGAACCACTGGCCGGAGACGTTCGGGTACCACGAGTACTTCCACGCCTGCACGGTGCTGGCGGCGGTTTCGCACTACATCGCGATCTGGCTGGCCATGTACGCCTAGCCGTCATCGGCGCACGTGGGACGACACCTCCTCGAAGTTCAACTCCCAAGGCCGCGCCGTCGCGTCCAACCCCGCGCTCAACAACCGGCGGCCCGGCAGGAACGTCATCGCCTTGATCGGGGCCGTGTGCCCCGCCAACGACGCCTCCAACCGCGGGTTTCGCGGGTCGCTCACGTCGATCACCCGGATCGTCGCGCTGCGGTCCGTCACCGCCAGCGTGCGGGCCTCCGCGTCGAACACCGCCTGCTGGAAGCCGCTCGGGGGCAACGGGAGTGGCGGCAGCTCGCGGGGTTCGAGGAGGTTCGTCGTGTCCCACAAGCGAAGCTGCTCGTCGCCGTAGGTGTCCAAAGTGACCGTCAAGCCGTGGGCCGAACCGAAGACCACGGTACCGATTCCCGTCCACTTCGTGAGGTGGCGGGCGCCCGTCGTGTCGTACTCCCACACGTGGATCGAGGCCGTCGGGCCCTCTTGCTGGCCGATGAACACCGTTCGGCCCGAGGCGCTGAAGCTGACGAATTCCGTCGGGGGCAGGGCCGCGAACTCGCGGGGGGGCCACGCCGTGGTCGATGGACAGGAGGCGGGTGGGCTGGCCGGGGGCGCGGGTGGCCAGGACGGTTCCGGTCGGGTCGATGCGGGCCGTTTCGGCGGCTGGGAAGGTCGCCGCCAGTGCTGGGGCGGTCGGGTCGTCCAGGTCGTACAGCTCGACGGTCCGCTGCGGCCGCGACACCGTGAGCCAGCGGCCGTCTTCGCTGAGAGTCAGTGTGCCGAGGGCGCCCGGGATCGTGGCCAGCTTGCGGTAGTGGGGCAGGTCCCACAGCTGCACGGCCTTGGCTCCGCCGAACGCGATCAGGCGGCCGTCGGTGCTGAGCGTGACGTCGCCGACCGTGCCGACGGCGCCGGCGAAATCGGTGCGGTCGGAGCCCGCCGCGGCGCTCAGCACCAGGTCGCGGGCATCGTCGGTCGGGGCGATCCGGTACGCGGCCAGTGCCAGCCGCGCGGCCTCGGTGGAATCCGTGATGAGGAAGCCCCGCCCTTGCGAGACCATCCGTTGCGACGTCGCCAGTGCGGCCTGCTCCGCCGCCTGCTGCCGGGCGGACACGCCGTACGCGGTGGCGGCCGCGGCCAGCACGACCAGCGCGACGAGGACCGTCGTCACCAGACGACGTCGGCTCGCGCGCCGCCGGTCGAGCGTCCGTTCCTGGTCGCGGAGCTCGGTCGCGGCGTCCAGGAACTCGCGCTCGACGGCGTTCAGCGTGGCGTCGTTCTCCGCGCGCCACGCCAGGGCGTCGTCGAGGCGCGCGCCGCGGTAGAGGATCCCCGGGTCGCGGTCGAAGGCCACCCAGTCGACGGCGGCGCGCGTCAGCCGGCGGTGGAGCTGCAGGCCTTCGCTGTCCTCGGCGAGCCAGTCGCGCAACCGGGGCCAGTGCCGGAGCAGCGCTTCGTGCGCGAGCTCGACGCTGTCCCGGTCGAGGCTCACCAAGCGCGCCGCCGCCAGCTGGTCCAGTACTTCGGTGGCGTCGTCGCCCAGCTCGTCGCGGGCGACCCGTCGTTTCACCGCGGGGGCACCGATTTCCGCCGTGGCCAGCCGGCGGCACAGGTGCCGCACCGTCTCCTGTTGCGCGCCGGTAAGGCTTTCGTACGTCTCTTCCGCCGTGCGGGCCAGCGCGTGCTCGATGCCGCCGGTACGCTCGTAGCCTTCGAGCGTGAGCCGCATGCCGCTGCGGCGGCGCCAGGTTTCCAGCAACGCGTGCGACAGCAACGGCAACGCGGCGGGCTGGCCCGCGGTTTCCGCGACCAGCCGGGTGACGAGCGCCGTGTCGACCACGCAGCCGACGGCGGCGGCCGGGCGGACGATCGCTTCCCGGAGTTCGTCGGCGTGCATCGGGCCGAGGAGGACCTGCGCGTCGGTCACCGCCTCGGCCAGCTTCTCGTGGAACGCGCAGTGCTCGTAGAAGTCGGCTCTGACCCCGAGCACGACGCGGGTGCGGCCGGTGGCCGAGCGCACCAGCGCCGAGAGGAAAGCGTCCCGCTCGGCGGGATCGGCGCACAGGGTGAAGCACTCTTCGAACTGGTCGACCACGACGACCAGATCGGCCGGCGGGTGCCCGGCCACGTGTTCTTCGTACGTCTTCAGGGGATGCGCGCCCGGCGTGAACACCACGTGCTCGCCGGTCAGCCGCGGGATGAGACCCGCCCGCAGGAGTGACGACTTGCCGGCTCCCGAGGGACCGAACACCGCCACCAGCGGCCGGCGTGACAGGCGGTCGAGTAGGTCCTCGACCAGCCGGTCACGGCCGAAGAAGCGGTCGGCATCCGCGGTCTGGAACGCGGCCAGCCCGGCATACGGCGAGCCGGCGTCCGGTTCGGTTCCGTCCGGCAGTTCCGCGGCCAGCTCGCGCCAGCGGCGGGCCCAGACCTCGACGTCGCCGCCGCACGCGCGGACGTAGGCGAGGGTGACCGGCAACGTCGGGAGTTTCCGGCCACCCGCGGCGTCGGACAGCGTGCTGGACGAGTAGTGCGCCCGCCGCCCCAGCTCCCGATAGGACGGTGTGCCCACCTGTGCGCGCAACGCCCGCAGATCGGCCGCGAAGCGGGACAACTCGTCCTCGGTCCGCTCAAGCGGTCGTTCCCGTCTCGGCACGACGACACCACCTCCCCGTGGCTCGTCATTGTCGCGCAGCCGGAGAGGCTCAGCCGAACATGCCCGGCTGGTACTCGCCCGCGGGGTTCTGCACGATGACGTTCAGCCGGTTCCACGCGTTGATCATCGCCACCAGGGAGATCAGCGCGCCGATCTGCTCGTCGTCGAAGTGCTTGCGGACCTCCGACCACGTCGCGTCGCTGACGCCGGTGTGCGCGTCCGCCAGGCGGGTCCCCTCCTCGGTCAGCGCCAGCGCCGCCCGCTCGGCCTCGGTGAACACCACCGCTTCCCGCCAGGCCGCCACCATCGCCAGGCGGACCGCCGTCTCGCCGTTCGCCGCCGCGTCCTTCGTGTGCATGTCGAGGCACATCCCGCAGCCGTTGATCTGGCTCGCCCGGATCTTCACGAGCTCCTGGGTCGCGGTCGGCAGCGAGGACTCCGCGATCGGGTGGGACGCCGCGATCAGGCGCTTGACGAACTTGGTGGTGATCTCGTTCTCGAACATGTTGAGCCGCGCTTCCATCGTTCTTCCCTTTCGTCTTCCGGTTTCACCGCCATGACGAGCGCGGCGGCGGGGTTGTGACAGCACCGGAAAGTGTCGGCGGTCACATCCACACCTTCGCGCCATTCCGCACCGGCTCGATCACGCCGGGGACAGCCCTCCCGACCTGCGGCGCACCCACGGACCTGGCCAGCCGGCGCGCCTTCAAACGATCACCTTCGGGGGTCACCCACGGGGACACCACGCCGGTTGCCGGGCCCGGCGGCGCGGCCGACGGTGGCTTCACCAAGGACGCAACGCGCGAAAGGAGCCGCACCGCGATGGCCAAGACCATGGAACCCCGGGAGCTCATCGACAGTGCCGTGGTCGACCCGAACGGCAACAAGCTCGGGAAGGTCGGCACGGTCTACCTCGCCGACGCGACGCACCAGCCGGAATGGATCACCGTCAAGACCGGGCTGTTCGGCACCAAGGAAAGCTTCGTGCCGCTCTCCGGGGCGCACACCGACCGGGACGGCGTCCACGTCCGGGTCGACAAGGACAGCGTTTCCGACGCGCCGCGCATCGACGCCGACGGGCACCTCTCCCCTGAGGAAAGCGCCCAGCTGTACCGCCACTACGGCCTGCCCGTGCCCCGCACGTCACCCGACGGCCGGATGCCCGCGGGCGACGGCCGTACGGGCGACGGCCGCACCGGCGGTGGTCGTACTGGCGACAGCGGTCGTACCGGCGAGCGGCAGCAGGCCAAGGGCAAGTCCGGGATGGACGCCAAGGGCAGCATGACCCGCTCCGAGGAACGGCTGGACGTCGGGACCGAGCAGGTCGAAACCGGGCACGTCCGGCTGCGGAAGTACGTCGTCACCGAGGAGCAGCAGGTCACCGTCCCGGTGCGGCACGAAGAGGTGCGCATCGAACGCGAGCCGATCACCGGGACCGGCGGCGAGGCCGAGATCGGCGAAGCCGAGCAGGACGTCGTCCTGCACGCCGAGAAACCCGTGGTGCGCAAGGAAACGGTGCCGGTCGAGCGGGCGCGGCTGCGGACCGAGTCGGTCACCGAGGACCAGACCGTCTCCGGCAAGGTCCGCAAGGAGCAGTTCGAAGTCACCGACGACGAAGGCAAGCACCGCCGGTAAAGCCGCCGCGAGGGGTGGCCGGGCCCCGACCCCGGCCACCCCTCGCGGTCTCGACTCAGGACTTCAGCATCGGCGCCGCCAGGAACTGGTCCGGGATGGCGAACGCGTCCACCAGCGTCCGCGCGTGCGGGCGCAGCTGGGCGCACAGGCCGTTCACCGCCGCGGTGACGGCCTTTCCACGTGACGCCGTCAGGCGGCCGTGGCCCAGGAACCAGGCCAGGTCCTCTTCGATCGCCGACAGCGCGTACAGGTCGCAGACGCGCTCCAGCAGCGTGCGGGCATCCGGGTCTTCGCAGCGCTCGATCGCCGCCACGAACGCCGACAGGACCAGCCGCTCGACGTGGACGCGGCCGGCGCGCAGCACGTGGTCCTGCGCCGAGTTGAACACGCCGAACGGGTCCGAAGCCGCCTTGCGCAGGCGTTTCGCCACGCCCTCCACGACGTGCTCCTCGCGGTCCTCGAACAGCCGGAGCTGCCACTCGCGGCGGAAGAACACATCCGCGTCGGAGCCCTCGGTGAGCGACTCGAGCGCCTTGCGCACGGAAGTCCGTTCCAGGATCGCGCTCACCACCTGGTCGGTGAAGAACCGCGCGGTCGCCAGCGGCGAAAGGTCCTGGAAGTCCTCCTTGTAGCTGGTCAGGAGCCCCTTCGCGACCAGCTGCAGCAGCACCGTGTTGTCGCCCTCGAACGTCGTGAAGACGTCGGTGTCGGCCTTCAGCCCGGGCAGCAGGTTCTCCGCCAGGTAGCCCGAGCCGCCGCAAGCCTCGCGCGCCGCCTGGATCGTGGCCGTCGCGTGCCAGGTGTTGAGGGCCTTCATGCCCGCCGCGCGCGACTCCAGTTCGCGCTGCTCCTCCTCGGGCGCCGACGAGTCGATGTCGTGGAGCTTCGACACCAGCTCCTCCTGCGCGAAGTGCAGCGCGTACGTCTTCGCCAGCGCCGGCAGCAGTTTCCGCTGGTGGGCGAGGTAGTCGAGGATGACGACCTCGTCGCCGTCCGGGGTGGTGAACTGGCGGCGGTGCTCGCCGTAGCGGATCGCCAGTGCCAGTGCGCGTTTCGTCGCGCTGCCCGCGCTGCCGCCGACGCTCACCCGGCCGCGGATCAGCGTGCCCAGCATGGTGAAGAACCGGCGGCCGTCGCTCTCGATCGGGCTCGAGTACGTCCCGTTCTCGTCGACGTCGCCGAAGCGGTTCAGCAGGGCCTCGCGCGGGACGCGGACGTTGTCGAAGCTCAACCGGCCGTTGTCGACGCCGTTGAGGCCGGCCTTCGGGCCGCAGTCCTCGATGGACACCCCGGGCAGCGGTTTCCCGTCCTCGCCCCGGATCGGCACCGTGAACGCGTGCACGCCGCGCGATTCCCCGCCGGTGACCAGCTGCGCGAACACCACCGCCATCCGGCCGTCGCGGGCCGCGTTGCCGATGTACTCCTTCTGCGCCATGTGGTCCGGCGTGTGCACGACGAACCCACCGTCCCCATAGGTCGCCGTGGTCCGCAGGTGCTGGACGTCGGAGCCGTGCCCGTGCTCGGTCATCGCGAAGCAGCCGAGCAGGTCCAGGTTCATGATCGAGCGCAGGTACCGCTCGTGGTGCCGCTCGGTGCCGAGCAGCTGGACGGCGCCGCCGAAGAGTCCCCATTGGACACCGGCCTTGACCATGAGGGACAGGTCGCCGTAGCCGAGCATCTCGAACGACGTCACCGAGCCGCCGACGTCGCCACCGCCGCCGTAGGCCGGGTCGAAGCCCAGGCCGGGGCGGTCGGTCTCGGCGAGCGCGCGCAGCTGGTCGAGCACCTGGGCGCGGTGGGCTTCGGTGTCGAGGGCGACCGGGTCCCGGAACTCCGTGCCGGCCATCTGCGCCCGCACCGCGCGGCGCAGCTCGGCCCAGCGACCGTCGAGGACGGCGGTCACCGAGTCCGGATCCACCTTCGATGGCACTTCTGGGACGTCCACGGCTACCTCCGGAAAGGACTGACGGCAGGCTTCCTACTCGTTGGTAGTCAGCCTGCCGCAGCCCTGTCGGCCCCGCAGGTTCAGAACGGCCGCAGACCCCTAAACGTGGACTTCTTCACGCCAGGTCAGGGCCCTTCGAGCGCAGGTCGTCGACCTTGCTCATCGCCTCGCGCAGGTCACCCAGCCAGCTGTCGGCGTGCTCGCCGACCAGCCGGACCGCCCACGCGAGCGCGTCCGACCGCGAACGCGCGACGCCCGCGTCCACCAGCGTGTCCAGCACCAGGCGTTCCGGCTGCCGCAGCCGGGTCATCACCGGCGCCGAATGCGTCGTGAACAGCGCCGTCGTGCCGCCGAGACGGGCGCCCCACGCCACCTTGCGCTGGTAGCGGTGCTCCGCCTGGCGCGCGATCTCGATGCGCTCGTCGCGCGTCTCTTCGCGGAACCGGCTGATCCGGCCTTCCTCCGCCGCCGCGCGGGCCGCGTCGTCGGCGTGCTCCTCGCTCAACGCCGGCAGCTCGCCGACCACGATGATCTCCTCGCGGTCGACCGTGACCTCCGCGGCTCCGGTGAACCAGCCGTCGGGCAGGCGTCCGCCGAACCAGGCCGCCGCGTCGTCCGCCGAAGGCACTTCGGCCTGCTGCCAGCCCCGGCTACCTCGCCAGCCTCGTCCCATGTCCGCCACCTCCGCGATTACATGATTACAACGCTACTGACGCTACGCCGACTACAGGGGGATACCCAGCACGTTCTCCCAGGGCGATCAGAGCTGAGCGGTCAGTGCCTCCGCCGACGTGACCGGCCGGTCGCAGACGTACCCGCGGCAGACGTAGGCCGCCGCGGCCCCGTCGACCAGGGGGCGGTCCGCCAGCAGCGGGACGCCGGGCGCGTCCGGCTCGCCGGCCAGCACGATGCCGCCGCCGTGCACGCCGCGCGCCGCGGCCAGGCGCAACGCCGGGTCCGCGCCGACCACCGCGACCTGCACCGGGCCGGCCTGCAGCGCCTCGGCCACCGACAGCCAGTGCCCGGCGAACCGCGGCACCCGCGCGGCCAGCACGCCGACGCGGCGAAGCGCCTGCTCGGCGGCGTCGCGGTACCGCGCGGAATCCGCGTGCCCGGCCAGCGCCGACGCCGTCAGCAGCGCCCCGGCCAGCGCGGACGCCCCCGCCGGGCTCGCGTTGTCGCCCGGGTCGGCCGGACGCTGGACCAGCGCCTCGGCGTCGTCGGCGGTGTCGAAGTACGCGCCGGGGACGTCCGGGGACGCGAAGTGCGCGAGCGCCAGGTCGAGCAGCCGCATCGCTTCGGTGAGCCACTTCGCCTCGCCGGTCGCCTGGTGCAGGGCCAGGAACCCGTCGGCGACGCACGCGTAGTCCTCGAGCACCCCGGCGGATTCCCCGACGACGCCGTCACGCGAACTGCGCCGCAAGCGCCCGTCGACGACGTGCACCCGCAGCAGCAGCCCGGCCGCCTCGACCGCGCCCTCGATCCACTGTGGACGGTCCAGCGCCACGCCCGCCTCGGCCAGCGCCTTGATCGCCAGCCCGTTCCAGGACGCGATCACCTTGTCGTCCCGGCCCGGCTGCGGCCGCAGGTTCCGCGCCGCCAGCAGGGGGAGCCGGATCGCCTCCGGGAGCTCCCCGAACAGGCGCAGCGTCGACGTCCCGTGCTCGAAGGTCCCCTCTTCGGTGACGCCGAACAGCTCGGCGGCCGCGTCGGCGTCGTCGCCGAGCACCTCACGCAGCTGCGACGGCGTCCAGACGTAGGTGAGGCCTTCGACGCCGTCGGTGTCCGCGTCCAGCGAAGACGCGAAGCCGCCCTCCGGCGTCCGCAGGCCGTCGAAGAGGAACTCCGCGGTGCCGGTCGTCACCCGCAACGCCGTCGCCGAGCCGGTCCGGCGCCAGAGGTGCGCGTAGAAGCCGAGCAGCAACGCGTTGTCGTACAACATCTTCTCGAAGTGCGGCACGAGCCACTCGGCGTCCACGGAGTAGCGCGCGAAGCCGCCGGCCAGCTGGTCGTACAGCCCGCCGCGGGCCATCGACTCGGCCGTCTTGTCCACCAGGGACAGCGCGGCCGCCGACCCGGTCCGTTCGTGGTGGCGCAGCAGGAACTCGAGCACCATCGACGGCGGGAACTTCGGCGCGCGGCCGAAGCCGCCGTTGACCGGGTCCGCCTCCTGCGCCAGCTTGGTCACCGCGGCGTCGAGCACGGCTTCGTCCACAACGGACTCCTGGAGCGGGCCGGTCTGCTCGGCGAGGTGCGCGACGATCTGCTTCGCGCCCTCCAGCAGCTCGTCCGGCCGCTCGCCCCACGCCTCGGCGACGGCGGCCAGCAGCTGCCGGAACGACGGCATGCCCGGCCGCGGCGACGGCGGGTAGTAGGTGCCGCAGTGGAACGGCTCGCCGTCCGGGGTCAGGAAGCAGGTCATCGGCCAGCCGCCCTGCCCGGTCATCGCCTGCGTCGCGGCCATGTACACCGCGTCGATGTCCGGCCGCTCCTCGCGGTCGACCTTGATGTTGACGAAGTGCTCGTTCATCACGGCGGCGGTTTCGGCGTCTTCGAACGACTCGTGTGCCATGACGTGGCACCAGTGGCACGCGGCGTAGCCGACGGAAAGCAGGATGGGCACGTTCCGCCGCCGCGCCTCGGCGAGCGCGTCCGGACCCCACTGCCACCACTCGACCGGGTTGTCCGCGTGCTGGAGCAGGTACGGGCTGGTCGCACTGGCGAGGCGGTTCATGCCTTCAGGGTCGCACCCGGCGAAAAACGCACGCGCGCGCACCGGCCGCTCCGCCACACTGGACGGGTGCTGCTGACCATCACGACGACCCGGAACCCGGCCACCGACTTGGGTTTCCTGCTCCACAAGCACCCGGCGAAGGCGCAGACGGTCGCGTTGTCGGCCGGTACCGCGCACGTCTTCTACCCGGAGGCCGGGCCGGAGCGCTGCACGGCCGCGCTGTTCGTCGAAATCGACCCGGTCGGGCTCGTCCGCGGCGGCGGGACGGCGCTGACCCAGTACGTCAACGACCGGCCCTACGCCGGCGGCTCGTACCTCGCGGTCGCGCTGCGGGCGGCGTTCACGACGGCGCTGGCGGGCCGCTGCGCCGCGCGCCCGGAACTCGTCGACGAGCTCTTCGACCTCGAGGTCCGCGTGCCGTCGCTGACCGCGCGTGGCGGGGCCGAGGCCGTGCACAAGCTCTTCGAGCCGCTCGGCTGGCGCGTTTCGGCCACGCCCATCCCGCTCGATCCGCAGGTCCCCGAGTGGGGCGAAAGCCGCTATGTCGACCTGACGCTGACCGGCACCCACCGCGTCGGCGACGCGCTGCGGCACCTCTACGTGCTGCTGCCCGCGCTCGACGGCGACAAGCACTACTGGGTCGGCCAGGACGAGGCCGACAAGCTGCTGCGCGCCGGCGAGGGCTGGCTCGCCGCGCACCCCGAGCGGGAGCTCATCGCGAACCGCTACCTCGAGCGGCGCCGCCCGGTGGTGGACTACGCGCTTTCGCGGCTGGCCGACGCCGGCGACGTCCCGGCGGAGGCCGAGGCACTGGTCACCGAGCTGCCGGACCAGCCGGAAAGCCTCGCGTCGCAGCGCCACGGCAGCGTGCTCGCCGCGCTGCGGGCCGCGGGCGCCCGGCGCGTGCTCGACCTCGGCTGCGGCTCCGGCGCGCTGCTGCGCGTGCTCGAGAAGGAGCGTTCCTTCGTCGACATCGTCGGCGTCGACGTCTCCGCGAGCGCGCTCGCCATCGCCGAGAAGCGGCTGGGCGGCTACACCCGGGTCACGCTGCGGCAGTCCGCGCTCACCTACGCCGACCCGGCGCTGGCCGGGTACGACGCCGCCGTGCTGATGGAGGTCGTCGAACACGTCGACGAAGACCGGCTGCCGGCGCTGGAGCACGCGGTGTTCGGGGTCGCGGCGCCGCGCACGGTGATCGTCACGACGCCCAACGCGGAGTACAACCGGCTGTTCGAGTTCCTGCCGATGGGGCATTTCCGGCACGCCGACCACCGGTTCGAATGGACGCGAGCCGAGTTCCGCGCCTGGGCGGACGGCGTCGCGACCCGGCGCGGCTACGACGTCCGGTTCCTGCCGATCGGACCGGTGGACCAGGAATCGGGACCGCCGACCCAGCTGGCGGTCTTTTCGACGACCGAGGAGGTGGCCGCGTGAAGCTGACCGTCCCCGACATGGCGCTCGTCGTGCTCGTCGGCGCTTCCGGCTCCGGCAAGTCCACGTTCGCGCGCACGCACTTCGCGCCGACGCAGGTGCTCTCCAGCGACTTCTTCCGCGGCCTCGTCGCCGACGACGAGAACGACCAGGCCGCGTCCCCCGACGCCTTCGACGCGCTGCACTACGTCGCGGGGAAGCGGCTCGCGGCCGGGCGGACGACCGTCATCGACGCGACGAACGTCCAGCGCGCTTCCCGGGCGAGCCTGGTGAAGCTCGCGAAGGAGCACGACGTGCTGCCCGTGGCGATCGTGCTCGACCTGCCGCTCGGCGTCTGCGTCACGCGCAACGCTTCACGGCCCGATCGCGAATTCGGCGACCACGTGGTCCGGCGGCAGCGCGGCGAGCTGCAGCGGTCGCTGAAGTCGTTGGAGCGCGAGGGTTTCCGGCGCGTGCACGTGCTGCGGTCGGAAGCCGAGGTGGCCGAGGCGGAGCTCGTCGTCGAGCCGCTGCGCAACGACAAGCGTGAGCTGACCGGGCCCTTCGACGTGATCGGCGACGTCCACGGCTGCGCGGCCGAACTGGAGGAGCTGCTGGCCGAGCTGGGGTACGTCGACGGCGTCCACCCGGACGGGCGGACGGCGGTGTTCGTCGGCGACCTCGTCGACCGCGGCCCGGACACCCCCGGCGTGCTGCGGCGGGTGATGGGGATGGCCGCGGCCGGGACCGCGCTGGTCGTCTGCGGGAACCACGAGCAGAAGCTGGTGCGCGCGCTGCACGGGCGCAAGGTCAACGCCGCGCACGGGCTCGCGGAGTCGCTGGCGCAGCTCGCCGAGGAGAGCGAGGAGTTCCGGCGGCAGGCGCACGAGTTCTGCGACGGGCTGATCGCGCACTACGTCCTCGACGGCGGTGACCTCGTCGTCGCGCACGCCGGGCTGCCCGAGCGCTACCACGGGCGCGCGTCCGGCCGGGTGCGCAGCATGGCGCTCTACGGCGACACGACCGGCGAGACCGACGAGTACGGCTTGCCTGTGCGGCTGCCGTGGGCACGCGACTACCGCGGGTCCGCGATGGTTCTGTACGGCCACACGCCGACGCTCGAGCCGGAGTGGGTCAACAACACGATGTGCCTGGACACCGGGTGCGTCTTCGGCGGGAAGCTGACGGCGCTGCGCTACCCGGAGCGCCAGGTCGTCTCGGTGAAGGCGCACCGGGTCTGGTACGAGCCGGCCCGGCCGCTCGACGCTTCGCGGCCGCCGGCCGGGCGCGAACCCGCGGTGCTGGAGCTGGCCGACGTCACCGGGAAGCGGGTCGTGCAGACCGCGCACCACGGCCGGGTCGGCGTCTCGGCGGAGCAGTCGGCGGCGGCGCTGGAGGTGATGAGCCGGTTCGCGGTCGACCCGCGGTGGCTGGCGTACCTGCCGCCGACGATGGCGCCGTGTGCGACGTCGGCGCGCCCCGACCACTTGGAGCACCCGGACGAGGCTTTCGCCGAGTACCGCGCGGCGGGCGTGCAGTCGGTGCTGTGCGAAGAGAAGCACATGGGGTCGCGGGCGGTCGTCCTGGTCTGCCAGGACGGCGTCGCGGCCCGGCGGTTCGGCATCGAGGGCGGGGGCGCGGTGTACACGCGCACCGGGCGGCCGTTCTTCCCGGCCGCGCAGAACCGCGAGCTGCTGGCGGACGTGCGCTCCGCCGCGGCCGAGCTGTTCCGGGAGCTGGACACCGGCTGGCTGCTGCTCGACGCCGAGCTGCTGCCGTGGAGCGCGAAGGCGGGCTCGCTCATCTCGGAGCAGTACGCGTCGGTGGGCGCGGCCGCCCAAGCCGTGCTGCCGGCGGCCGTTTCGGCGTTGACCACGGCGGCCGCGCGCGGCATCGACGTCTCGGACCTGCTGGCGCGGACGGCGGCCCGGTCGTCCACAGTGGACGCCTACCGGACGGCGTACCGGCGCTACTGCTGGCCGACTCAGGGCCTGGAGGGCGTCCGGCTGGCGCCGTTCCAGCTGCTGGCGTCCGAAGGGGCGGCCTACCACGACCGGCCGCACGCGTGGCACCTGTCGATGCTGGAGCGGCTGGCCGGACCGCGGTTCCAGCCGACCCGGACGCTCGAGGTGGACCTGCTGGACCCCGCGTCGGTCGCCCGGGGCGTCTCGTGGTGGGAGGAACTGACCGCCGGCGGCGGCGAAGGCATGGTCGTCAAGCCCGCGGCCAACCTGACGCGGGGCCCGCGCGGCCTCGTCCAGCCCGGCGTGAAGGTGCGCGGGCGCGAGTACCTGCGGATCGTCTACGGGCCGGACTACACGCTGCCGCCGAACCTGGAGCGGCTGCGCAAGCGCGGGCTGAACCGGAAGCGGACGCTGGCGCTGCGCGAGTACGCGCTCGGGCTGGAGGCGCTGGAGCGCACCGCGCGGGGCGAGCCGCTCTGGCGAGTCCACGAATGCGTGTTCGCGGTGCTCGCCCTGGAGTCGGACCCGGTGGACCCGCGGCTCTAGCTGTCGGCCTTGGTGGCCGGGGAGTCCTTCGCGGGCTTCTCGGCCGCCTCCGGCTGCTCGGCCTTCGCCTCGGGCGGCGCCGGCGCGGCCTCGGCCGGCGGGTCGTCGAAGCTCGCCGGGACTCGCTTCAGGTGCTTCGTCATCGAGCGGACCAGGAAGGCCACCGCCACGAGGAACAGGATCAGCACCAGGAAGCCGACCGGGGACGACTTGCCGAAGTCCTCCCCCTGCCCGCCGTTGTCGCCGTTGCCCGGCTGCTGCGTCAGGACCAGGGCCGACGCGGTCACCGGAAGCGCCACGCCGGCCGGCAGCGTCAGACTCATGTACTCACCTTCTCCTCGATACCGGCGAACAGGTCGTCCTCCGGCAACGTGCTGTCCACCAGCGACTTGACCAGCTCGTACTCCTCGGTCGGCCAGACCTCGCGCTGCATCTCCAGCGGTACTGCGAACCAGCGGCTGGTGGGGTCGATCTGCGTGGCGTGCGCCTTGAGCGCCTCGTCCCGCACCTCGAAGTATTCACCGCACTCGACGCGGGTCGTCACCCGCTCCATGACATCGGCCCGCTCCGGGTCCCACTTCGCCAGCCACTCGGTGTACGGCGACTCGAGCCCGGCCGCCTTCAGCGCCTCGTCGAAGAGCGTCATCCGGGCCCGCGAGAAGCCGTGCCCGTAGTACAGCTTCAGCGGCTGCCACGGCTCACCGGCGTCGGGGAAGCGAGCGGGGTCCGGGGCCGCGTCCCACGCCGCCATCGACACCTCGTGGGTGCGGATGTGGTCGGGGTGCGGGTAGCCGCCGTTCTCGTCGTACGTCGTGATGACGTGCGGGCGGAACTCCCGGATCACGCGGACCAGCGCCTCGGTCGACTCCTCCAGCGGCACGACGGCGAACGACCCCTCCGGCACCGGCGGCATCGGGTCGCCCTCGGGCAGGCCCGAGTCGACGAAGCCGAGCCAGCGCTGGCTCACGCCGAGGATCTTGGCCGCGCGGGCCATCTCCTCGCGGCGGATCTCGGCCATGTTCGCCAGCACTTCGGGGCGGTCCATGGCCGGGTTCAAGATGCTGCCGGCTTCGCCACCGGTGCAGGTGACGACCAGCACCTCGTGGCCTTCGGCGGCGTAGCGCGCCATCGTGGCGGCGCCCTTGCTCGACTCGTCGTCGGGGTGCGCGTGCACGGCCATCAGGCGCAAGCGCGGCTTCGGGGTCTTCGTCAGCGGGTCCACCATGCTGCGAACGGCTCCTTCTCTACCTGTATTCCGCGACCCACCTGCGGGCCGCCCACCCAGCGGGCGGATACTCGAAGCCGTACCCGCCCCACCATTGTCCCCGCGGGTACGACAAGAACGAGCAGGAGGCCCCGCGTTGGCGAGCGGACCGGCGAAAACGGCAGCCCCCGTGCTGCCCGAAGGCCGGTACGGCAGCCGCGGCGCGAAGCCGTCCCGGCGCTGGCGCCGGTGGCTCTTCCTGGCCATCGCCCTGCTGGTCAGCGGCGTGATCACCTGGGTCGCGTACGTCAACCTCGGTGCCGCGCCGATCGACGCCGAGCGCGTCGCGTTCAGCGCGAAACCGGGCAACGCGATGGAAATCACCATCAACGTGACGCGGGACGACAACAGCAAGCCGGGCGTCTGCATCGTGCGCGCCCGCGACAAGACCGGCGCCGAGAGCGGCCGCAAGGAGCTCCTGGTTCCCGCCGGCGCGAAGTACAGCAGGATGAGCACGACGATCAAGAGCATCGGGGTACCGGTGACCGCCGACGTCTTCGGCTGCTCGTACGACATACCACGCTATCTGTCAACCCCATAGCGGCCAACGGGGTGAACCGCGCGCCCAACGCCCGGGGCCAGCGGAATTGACGGGCGTCGACCTGTCGCGCCGTGATAGTCTGACCCCTCAGCACGGCCCGCGACGGGCCGTGTTTTTCCTTTATCTCAGCCACGCGGGCAACTACGCCCGTGTGGGCCGGCTTGAACACGCAAGCCTGGCAGGCCCGACGAGGAGATGGTGACCGTGAGCGACACCAAGGTGACCTGGCTGACCCAGGATGCCTACGACCGGCTCAAGCACGAGCTCGACGAAATGATCGAGAATCGGCCGGTCATCGCCGCGCGCATCAACGACAGCCGCGAAGAGGGCGACCTCAAGGAGAACGGCGGCTACCACGCCGCCCGTGAAGAACAGGGCCAGGCCGAGGCGCGCATCCGGCACCTGCAGGAGCTGCTGCGCTCGGCCAAGGTCGGCGAAGCGCCCGCGAACGACGGCACCGCCGGCCCCGGCAAGGTCCTCACCGTCCGCTACGAAGGTGACGACGAGGACGAGAAGTTCCTCCTCGCCACCCGCGAAGAAGGCGCCGAGGGCGAACTCGACGTGTACTCCCCGGAGTCGCCGCTGGGCAAGGCCCTGCTCGGCGCCAAGGAGGGCGAGTCCCGCGAGTACGAGCTGCCCAACGGCAAGCTGCAGAAGGTCACCCTCGTCAAGGCGGTTCCCTACACCGACGCGAAGTAAGCGCGGCTAGGTTGTCCTCCCAGGATCCACATTCTGGGAGGACACAGTCGTGAGCACCGAACCGATCTGCCGAGCGTGCGGCATGCAGTACGCCACCGCCCGTGACGACTGCCCGGTCTGCGAGGACGAGCGCCAGTACGTCCCGCAGTCCGGGCAGCAGTGGACGAACCTGGCTTCGCTGCGCGAGAGCGGCACGTACACGCCGCGGATCGAAGAGCAGGGCCCCGGCATCGTCGGCGTCGGCTCGAACCCCGGCTTCGCGATCGGCGAACGCGCGCTGCTCGTCCAGGCGCGCTCCGGCAACTTCCTCTGGGACTGCGCGGCGTACCTCGACGACGCGCTGGTGGCGCAGGTCCGCGACCTGGGCGGGATCACCGGCATCGCGATCAGCCACCCGCACTACTACACGACGATGGTCGAGTGGGCGCACGCGTTCGACGTCCCGATCTACCTGCACGAAGGCGACCAGGAGTGGATCGGCAGGCCCGACCCGGCGGTCAAGCTGTGGTCCGGCACCACCCTCGACGTGGCCGACGACCTGCGCCTGATCAACCTGGGCGTGCACTTCACCGGCGGCACGGTCCTGCACTGGCCGGACGGCGAGGACGGGCAGGGCGCGCTGCTGTCCGGCGACATCGTGCAGGTGATCCCGGACCGGACGCACGTCGGGTTCATGTACAGCTACCCGAACCTCGTGCCGGAGCGCCCGCACATCGTGCGCCGGGCGGCGGAACTGCTGGCGGGGTACCGGTTCGAGGCGATCTACGGCGCCTGGTGGGACGCGATCGTGCGGACCGACGGGTTCGAGGTCGTCCAGCGCTCGGCGAAGCGCTACCTGGCCCAGGTCATCGACGGACGCTGAGGCGGGCACGGCGCGGGTCTCGTGAGTGTTTAGTCGGGTTCTAACCCGACTAAACACTCACGACCGGGCGGTGCGCGCGAGCAGGGGGCGGACCCGGGGCGGCACCGGGGTCGAGAGCGCGATCGACGTCGACGTCCGCAGCACGTCCGGCACGCCGACCACCTCGTCGATGACCCGCTGCAGGTCGTCGTTGCCCCGCGCCACCATCCGGACGAACAGGTCACCCTGGCCCGTCGTCGCGTGGACCTCGCAGACCTCGTCGATCGCCGACAGCGCCTCCGTCACCTCCGCGCGGCGGCCCTGGGCGATCTCCAGCCACGCGAACGCCGTCAGGCCGTAGCCCATCGCGGCCAGGTCCAGTTCCGGCGGGAAGCCGCCCAGGATGCCGCGCTCGGTCAGGCGGTCGAGGCGCGCCTGGACCGTGCCGCGCGCGACCCCCAGCCGCCGTGCGCACTCCAGCACGCCGAGCCGCGGCGAGTCGGTCAGCAGAAGCAGCAGTCGCGCATCCAGCGCATCGAGGTTCTCCGGCATGCACAGATTGTCCATGATGACGGCCGATACCGGACGGTCACCAGGCAGATTGTGCAGCAAAAATAGAGACCATTGCGCATCTTGCCTCGAAGGGATGATCCTTCGGGGTATGACCCAGACTGCCGACCCCCAGGGTGCGCTCGACGACGTCAGCTACGACCAGCTGCGTCAGCTCGTCGGGCTCGTGGACCACGACGCCTCGACCGACCCGTTCCCGGTCAAGGCCATGGACGCGGTGGTGTTCATCGCCGGCAACGCCACCCAGACGGCCTGGTACTACCAGATCGCGTTCGGGATGCAGCTCGTCGCGTACTCGGGCCCCGAGACCGGCGACTTCGAGCGCAAGTCCTACGTCCTCAAGTCCGGCTCGGCCCGGTTCGTCATCACCGGCGGCGTGAAGCCGGACTCGCCGCTGCTCGACCACCACCGCAAGCACGGCGACGGCGTCATCGACCTGGCGCTCGAGACCACCGACGTCGACAAGTGCGTCGAGCACGCCCGCGCGCAGGGCGCGACCATCCTCGAAGAGCCGCACGACGTCTCCGACGAGCACGGCACCGTGCGCGTAGCCGCGATCGCGACCTACGGCGAGACCCGCCACTCGCTGGTCGACCGGTCGCGCTACACCGGCGTCTACCTGCCCGGCTACGAGCCGCGCGAGAGCGGCATCAAGCGGCCCGAAGGCGCGCCGAAGCGGCTGTTCCAGGCCGTCGACCACTGCGTCGGCAACGTCGAGCTCGGCAAGATGGACTACTGGGTCGACTGGTACCACCGCGTCATGGGCTTCGTGAACATGGCGGAGTTCGTCGGCGACGACATCGCGACCGAGTACTCGGCGCTGATGAGCAAGGTCGTCTCGAACGGCAACCACCGCGTCAAGTTCCCGCTGAACGAGCCCGCCGTCGCGAAGAAGAAGTCGCAGATCGACGAGTACCTCGAGTTCTACGGCGGCGCGGGCTGCCAGCACATCGCGCTGGCCACCAACGACATCATCGCGACGGTCACCGCGATGCGCGCCGCCGGCGTCGAGTTCCTCGACACCCCGGCCTCGTACTACGAGGACCCGGAGCTGCGGGCCCGGATCGGCGAGGTCCGCGTGTCGATCGAGACGCTCAAGGAGCACAGCATCCTGGTCGACCGCGACGAGGACGGCTACCTGCTGCAGATCTTCACGAAGCCGATCGGCGACCGCCCGACCGTCTTCTACGAGCTGATCGAGCGGCACGGCTCGCTGGGCTTCGGCAAGGGCAACTTCAAGGCCCTGTTCGAGGCGATCGAGCGCGAGCAGGAGCGCCGCGGCAACCTCTGACACAACTCGGCGAAAGGCCACCATCGGGAACCCGCGGGTCCCCTATGGTGGCCTTTGGCGTATTCGGGGAACCGGGGGCGGCCCGGATCCGTCAGTGGGGTGGAGCAGAGAGAAGGGGCCGGGATGCCGGACAGCATCGACGCCAGCGACGCGATGATCGACAACTGGACCAAGCGGCTCGAGGAGAACGCCGCGCGGTACCAGGCGCTGGCCGATCGTGTGCAGGGCCAGTCGGTCACCGAGCGGTCGAAGGACGGCACCGTCACGGTGACGATCGATTCGCGCGGGCTGCTGAAGAACCTCGTCATCGCCGAAACCGCGGCGGGCAAGCGGATGGCCGAGGTGTCGGCGCAGGTGATGCAGCTGGTTCAGCGCGCGCAGGCGCGGATCCCGGAGCTGCTGCAGCAGGCCATGGCGGAGACCACCGGCACCGCCGACCAAGCCGCGGCCGAGATCGTGCGCGAGGCGCAGAGCACCTTCCCGGAGCCGCCGCCGGAGCCCGAACCCGCGTTCCCGGAACCCGACCGCGTCCGCCGGTTCCTGCCGGAGGAAGAACAGCCACCGGCGCCGCCACGCACCCCGCCGCCGCCCGCGCCGCCGCAGCCACCGCGGCGCCGTCGTCCGGTGGACGACGATGACGACGACTTCGGCGGACCGATCCTTTCCTGAGGGGGAACCGATGACGGATGTGGAACTCAGCACCGACCTGACCGCGCACGCCCACCAGCTCGACGCCATCGGCGACGGGTTGCAGCAGGCCGTCGACGCGGCGAACCAGGTCAGCATGCCGACGGACGCGTACGGCATCCTCTGCCAGCCGTTCCGGATGATGCTGGACCCGGTCGAGCAGTACGGGATCGACGCGTTGAAGGACGCCGTGTCGGCAATGACGGCGGTGTCCGGCAAGGTCCGCGAAGCCGCCGCGGCGTACCACAAGTACGAAACCGGCGTCGCCGACGACCTGAACACGTCCACCGGCGGCGCGTGATGCCGGAGGGGAATCCGCTCGTCGCGGAGTCGAAGCAGGACCCGGACGGCCCCGGCGCGTTCACCGCCGGCAACGGCGACTACGGCTGGGCCGGCGGCATCGGCATCGCCGAATCCTCCATGGACGCCTTCAACGGCATCAAAGACGGCGACTGGGTCTCCGGCGGCCTCGGCATGCTCTCCCTCGCCGGAGAAATCGCCGGCGCCGCCATCGACCCCTTCGGCTACCTGATGTCCTCGGTCGCCTCGTTCCTCATGGAACACATCCAGCCCCTCAAGGACATGCTCGACTCCATCGCCGGCAACCCCCCGGTGATCCAGTCCTACGCCGACACGTGGGGCAACGTGTCCAAAGCGCTGGGCGAACGCAAGACCGACTTCGACAACGCCGTCAAGAACGGCACCACCGGCTGGCAGGGCGCCGGCGCGGACGCCTACCGCAAGTTCGCCGCGGAACACTCCGAGGCGCTCTCGGGAGCGGCGACGGTGGCCGGGGCGATCAGCACGGTCACGATGATCATGGGCCAGGTCGTGTCGTTCGTGCGGGAGACCGTGCGGCAGCTGATCGCGGACCTGGTCGGGAAACTGATCGCGTGGGTGATGGAGGAGGTCTTTTCCCTCGGCTTCGGCACCCCGGTGGTAGTGGCGCAGGCGTCGGCGGCGATCGCCAAGTGGGGGAAGAAGATCGGGGAGCTGCTCAAGAAGCTCACCGACACGATCCGGAAAGTGTCGCCGCTGCTGTCGAAGCTGGTCGACGTCTTCGAGAAGATCGCGAAGGTGTTCGGCAAGGTGCTGGGCAAGGTCTCCGGGCTGGACGGGTTGAAGGTGAAGGAGGGCGGGTTCGTCCACAAGATCCCCAAGGGTGAGGGTGGGGTGCATGCCCGGGCCCATGGTGGGGACGGGGATTCGCCGGATCCCGGTCATGCGGACGGGGACGGTTCTTCGCCGGATTCCGGTCGTGCGGACGGGGATTCGCCGAGTTCGGACCCGGACTCCTCACGTCGGAGCTCGAGCGGAGACAGCTCGCCTTCGCATGCGGGCGACTCGAGCGGGGACGGCGGCGGCTCGCCGTCACACGCGGGGGACGACAGCCCGTCGTCGACGCGAGGGAGCGACAGCACCCCCGCCCACACCGGCGACAGCAGCCCCTCGCCCACTCGCGGCGGTGACAGCACGCCTTCCCGCGCCGGCGACAGCTCTCCCTCGCCGACCCACGCGGGCGACAACACGCCCTCGCACACCGGGGACTCGAGCCCCTCACCCACCCATGCCGGCGACAACACGCCCTCGCACGCCGAAAACAGCAGTCCTTCCCCCACTCGCGGGGGTGACAACTCGTCCAGCCACGCCGGGAACTCCGGCCCCTCAGCGCGTGCGGCCGACAGCCCGGCACCCACGCATGCCGGGTCACCGAGCCACGCCGACGGCGGCACCCCCACCCACTCCGGCTCCTCACCGGCAGCCCGCTCGGACGCTCCCGGCCCGCACGCCGACAGTGGATCCTCGCCCGCAGCCCGTTCAGACACCCCCAGCTCGCACGCCGACGGCGGCGGCACCCCCACCCACTCCGGCTCCTCGCCCGCACCCGGCTCGCACGCCGGTACCGAGACGCCCAGCAGCGCCGCGCCTCCGCGCGTCGATGGCACCACCTCCGCCAGCGGCACCGCTCCCGCCGCTCCGCGCACCGGTGATCCCGGGACCGTGCCCTCCCCGCGTGGCGGAGACGGCTCCGCCCTCCCGCCCCAGGGCGGCGCACCGATGGCCGGCGGCATGCCACCCGGCGGCTCACCGGCCGGCGGCGGCCTCGGCGGGGGCTCCCCCCGCACCGGCGGCGGCGGTGGGGGCTGGACCGGCACCCCCGGCAGTCCCGGCGCCCACGTCGACGCCCCAGGCCGTCCCCGTGTCGGCGACGCCAACGCGCCCAGTCGTCCCCGCGTCGGCGACGCCGACGCCCCCGGTCGCCCCCGCGTCGGCGAACCCGACGCGCCCGGACGACCGCGGACCGGCGCTGGCGACACCCCGCGCACCCCCGAACCCGCCGCCCGCGGTTTCGGGCCCGACACGCCCGGCGCCCGGCCCGGCACGCGCACCCCCGACGGCAGCCCGGCCCACCGCCCCGGCGCCCACGGCCCGGACGGCGGCCCCACCAACCCGCCCGGCACCCACGGCCCCGACGGCACCGGCCACCACACCCCCAACAGCCACCACAGTCCCGACGGCGACGGCCACCACAGTCCCGACGGCGACCACACCCCCCTCACTCCCGACGAAGTCAACACCCGCCACGCCGAACACACCCCCTCCGGCAGCTCCTACCACGCCGGCGACCCCGACATGGGCGACCTCCCCCACCGCGTCCAACCCGACCCCCACGGCCGCTACACCGTCGACGTCCACGTCACCCCCGACGGACACGCCCGCATCGGCAACCACCACTACACCCCCGAACAATTCGCCGACATCCTCCGCCGCAACACCGACTACGACGGCCGCCCAATCCGGCTCATCGGCTGCGACGCCTCCTCCAACGACTTCGCCCACCGCCTCTCCCGCGAACTCGACACCGAAGTCCTCGCCCCCACCCGCCCCGCCTGGACCGACTCCCACGGCCGCGTCTTCTCCTCCGACTACGAAATCGGCCCCGACGGCCGCATGCGACCCCGCATCCCGCCCGACGGCGAATGGAACACCCACCACCCCGACGGCACCACCCACCGCGCCGGGGACGACGGGTTCGCGCCGGACAGCCACCACGGGGACGCGCACGACGTCGACGCCGACAGCGCGCTCGCGCGGGGCAAGGACCACCCGGACATGCACGACCTCGACGAGGGCTGGCACGAGCCCGAGTTCAAGCGCCACGAAGACGTCACGCTCGGGCGGAACGAGCGGTTCTTCGACCCGGCGAACCCGCGGCACCTCGAGCCGAACACGCGCTACGAGGTCACCGACCCCGACGGGCGGTTCACGCGCGTCTACACGAACGGCGAAACCCCGCCGCGGATCACGCACGTCGACGCCGACGTGCCGAACACCCGGGTGGGGAACAGCAGCGTCGAGGTCGGGAACCCCGACACCTCGCACCTGCTCGGCGACGTCGACTACCGCGTCAACACCGGCGAAGGCCACTTCGAGTTCCACACCGACGTGGACGGACGGCCCGAGCTGGACATCGACCACTTCGACCCGCCGATGACGCCGCCGCCCGTCGAACGCCGGATCACCGGCTACGACCCCAGCCACAACGGCGACGGCCCGTTCGGCGCCACACCACCGGAAGACCTCAAGCCGAACAGCCGGTACGAGATCTACACGACGGCGCCCGACGGCACCGAACAGTGGCACGGCACCTTCTACACCAGCGGCGACAACCCGCCGGAGTTCACGCACATCAAGACGTGGCACGACAACGAACGCGGCATGATCAACCCGGAGACGGGTGACAAGCACACGATGCACGACCAGCACGGGGGCCGGCCCGAGGGTGTGCCGGTGCGCGGCGCCAAGTACGAAATCGGCGACATGCACTACCACGCCGACGAGCACGGGAACGCCGCCGTCTCGTGGGAGCCCGACTACACCAGCCCGGCGACCAAGCGGGTCAACACCGACGTCCAGGACCGGGTCGGCAAGATCGGCCAGGCCGACGACGCCACCAGCACCGTCAACCGCGGCGGGCACACCGCCGACCACCGCTCGGGCGGGCTGCAGGGGCGCCTCGGCATGGTGCCGCAGGACTACTACCAGAACCACAGCGTGAGCGCGGACCCGGACAACTGGCGGCGGATGGAGATCGACCGCCAGACCTTCGAACGCCACGGCGGGGACCACGGCCCGGTGCGCGTCTACGCCGACGCGCCGTCGACCGGGGAAACACCCGACCGGCTGCACGTGATGTCCGAGAGAATCCACCCCGACGGCACCCGCACGTACAACTACAGGAGCTTCCCGAATGTCGCGAACCCAGCCCCCGTGGTACCCCCCACCCGGACCTGACCTCCGGGAGGCGGACGAGGACCAGGTGGTCCGCTGGATCGGTGGCTGGCTGATGGACGCCGCTCCCGAGGGGTGGCTGCGGATCGACATGACCGCGCGGCTGACCGTGGCGGTCGAGGAGATCGCGCTGGCCGTCGTGATGCCGGACGGCGCCGCCGCGCGGGTGGAGCCGCCGCCCGATGTCAGTCCGCTGCTGCACGAGCTGCGGAACAAGAAGTACATGCCCGGCCGCGGCACCTGGCTGTCGCTGCGGCTGGTCGTCGAGCCGGACGGCGACTACCGCGTCTCCTACAACTTCGACCTGGACCCGCTGTGGGACCCACCGATCGAGACCGCGGTGTGGGACCAGGACTTCGAGGCGTTCCCCCGCGACGACGAGTGGATCCCGGCCTGGTACCGGGAAGGGATCAAAGGGGAAACCGGCGGGAAGCGGATTCCCGACGAGCCCAACGCGCTGCTGAAGGGCGTCGCCGACTACCTCAAGTTCACGCTCCCCGCGGGCTGGGACTACCTCCAGCTGCGGTTCCGCGCGGTCGGCGACCACGAGGAGTCCGGCGCGGTCGTCCACTCGCTCACCGGCACCGTCTACCCGTGGACCCCGCCGGAGCAGGTGCTCGACCTGCTCCGCCGGCACCGCGCCGCCTCGTTGTCGGACGGCCGCGGGACCTGGGTGAGCCTGAAGTACGAAATGAAGTACCCCGACGCGGTCAAGGCGCAGTTCAACGCGACCGAAGAGCCGGACTTCCGGCAGCGGCCGCCGGCCGAGGCGTTCGCCGAGGAACTTCGCCGCTACCCGCGCTCGGAGCGGCGCACGCCGGACTGGCTGCGCCAAGGCGCCGAAGGAGCCTGACCATGACCCAGCCACCGGGGCCGTTGCGCCCGGACCAGCAGCAGGAGCTCGTCCGGCAGATCGGCGCGGCGCTCACCGCGCCGATCCCGCCGGGGTGGCGGCAGCTGCGGGTCGAGTACCGCGCCGCGGGACGGCACGTCGAGGCCGATCTGCTGGTGACCGGCCCGGACGGGCGGCCCCGCGTGGCCCAGCCGCCGCCGGAGGCCGTGCGGCTGCTCGGCGTGCTGCGGTCGGGCATGTACCGGCCGGGCCTCGGCACCTGGCTGGGCGCCATCCTCGTGTTCGCACCCGGGCAGCCGCCCGACGTCGACTTCGTGCGGCCCGACCTCGAACCGCCGTTCCGGCAGCAGCCGCCGCCGATCGGGTTCCAGGACGAGCTGCGGTTCTTCCCCCGCGCGGACGAGCACATCCCGGGCTGGCTGCGGGAGGGCGCGGGCCTCACGCCGCCGGCCGGTGGCGGTGAGGTGCGCACCCCGCGCATCTACGACGGCCTCGACGCCGACGGGCGCCCGCTCATCCGGCGCCAGCCGCTGCTGCCCGCCGAGATCGAGCGGGTGCTCGCCTACCTCGACGCGGCGCCGGTGATCCTGGCTTCCCGCAGCAACGGCCCGGACGCCTTCGCGCCCGACCGCGCGGACGCGGTGCCGATGAACTTCCGCACCGACGGCGCCTGGGCGTGGCCCGGCGCGGTCGCGTACTACTTGCGTGAACACGGCGTGCCGCCGGACCCGGAGCTGGTCGCCCACATCCGGGCCCGGCGCTTCACCGCGCCGGCGGAGGTGCCGGAGCCCGCGAAGGACCTCGCGCTCGCGGCCATCACCGGCGAACAGCCTCAGACCACCGTGTAACCCGCGTCGGTCAGCGCGCGTTCGACGTCTTTGCAGTGCTCGGGCCCACGGGTCTCCAGCGCCAGTTCGACGTCCGCCTCGCCGAGGTCGAGGGTGCCGGAGATGCGCGAGTGCTCGACGTCGAGCACGTTCGCGCCGAGCTCGCTGACGCACGACAGCACGCCGACCAGGGAACCCGGCCGGTCCGGGACGCGCAGCCGGAGCCGCAGGTAGCGGCCGCCCGCGGTCATGCCGTGCTGGATGATCTGCAGGAGCAGGACCGGGTCGACGTTGCCGCCGGACAGGATGGCCACGACCGGCGGCTCGAAGGCGCCGACGTGCTGCAGCAGCGCCGCCACGGGCGCCGCGCCGGCCGGCTCGACCACCAGCTTCCGCCGCTCCAGGCAGAGCAGCACCGCGCGGGACAGGAACTGCTCGGAGACCGTCACGACGTCGTCGACCAGCGACTCGACGTGCGCGAAGCTGACCAGGCCCGGCTCGCCGACCGCGATCCCGTCGGCCATGGTCGAGGTCTGGCCCAGCCGCACCGGCGCGCCCGCGGCCAGCGACGGCGGGTACGCGGCGGCGTCCTCGGCCTGGACACCGACCACGCGCACGTCCGGGCGCAGCGCCTTGACCGCCGAGGCGACCCCGCCGACCAGCCCGCCGCCGCCGGTGGCGACCAGGACGGTCTTGACGCCCGGCACCTGCTCCAGGATCTCGAGGCCGACCGTGCCCTGGCCGGCGATGACGTCCGGGTGGTCGAACGGGTGGATGAAGACCGCGCCGGTCCGCTCGCCGAACTCGATGGCCGCCCGCAGCGTCTCCTCCAGGAGCGCGCCGTGGAGGTGGACGTCGGCGCCGTAACCGCGGGTCGCGGCCAGCTTCGGCAGCGGGGCCCGCAGCGGCATGAAAACGGTGGACTTGGCGCCGAGCAGCGACGAGGCCAGCGCGACGCCCTGCGCGTGGTTGCCGGCACTGGCCGCGACGACGCCCCGCTCGCGCTCGGCCGGGGTCAGGCCGGCGATGCGCGTGTAGGCGCCGCGGATCTTGAACGACCCGGTGCGCTGCAGGTTTTCACACTTCAGGTTGACCGGACCGCCGTGGAGCTTGCGCAGGTCACGTGCGTGCTCCATCGGCGTCACCCGGGTTACTCCTTTTAGGAGTTCCCGGGCGGCCTGGATGCGCTCGAGGGTGACGAGTTCCATGGGCCGGACTATGCCACTCAGGAGATCCACAGGTTGACCCCACCGCGAGCCGGGTACCCTGGGACGCGTCAACACGCGGTAAACAGGGAGCAACTCATGGCACCGGGGAACGACGCTCGACGGGCTCGCACCACCCGGTCCGCCGGGCTGGTCCCGCTCGTGATCGGGCTGGCCTCGGCCGCGGCGCTCACCGGAGCCGCGTACATCACGGTGGACAGCGCCTCCTGCGGCTCGCCGGCCCAGTACATCCGCCACGACAGCCACGTCGAGCTGGTCGGCGGCTGCGTGGACGGCTCGAAGCTGCCGGCCGCGGGCACCCCGAAGGCCGGCGGCGTGGTGCACGGCAACTACAACCCCTGAGGAATCCCCGTTGGCGCTCAAGCGGATGGACAACGTCCTCATCGTCGTCGAAGACCTGGACGCCGTCATCGCGTTCTTCGTCGAACTGGGCATGCGGCTCGAAGGCAAGGGCCCGCTCGAAGGGCGCTTCGCGGAGCGCGTGATCGGGCTCGAGGACGTCAAGCAGGACATCGCCATGCTGCGCATGCCGGACGGCCAGGGCGGCATCGAACTGGCGCAGTTCCACCAGCCGAAGGCGGTCGTGCCGGAGCCGAAGGTCGCACCGTCGAACACGCTCGGTTACCGGCGGATCATGTTCGCGCTCGACGAGAACCTCGACGACGTCCTGGAGCGCCTGCGCCCGCACGGCGCCGAACTCGTGGGTGAGATCGAGCCGTACGGGGGCATCTTCCGGCTGTGCTACGTCCGCGGTCCCGAGGGGATCGTCGTCGGGCTGGCCGAAGAGCTGGACTGACTCAGTCCAGCGCCGCCAGCAGGTCGGCGACCAGGTCGCGGCCGTCTTCGATGCCCACCGACAGGCGCAGCAGGTCGGCCGGGACCTGCAAGGTCGAGCCCGCCGTGCTCGCGTGCGTCATCTTGCCCGGGTGCTCGATCAGCGACTCGATGCCGCCGAGCGACTCCGCGAGGATGAAGAGCTTCGTGCGCGAAGCGACCTCGAGGGCCGCCTGCTCGCCGTCCGCGTGGCTGAACGAGACCATGCCGCCGAAACGGCGCATCTGCTTCGCCGCGACCTCGTGGCCCGGGTGCTCCGGCAGGCCCGGGTAGTAGACCTTCGCCACCTTCGGGTGGTTGACCAGCGCCTGCACGATGCGCTCGGCGTTGTCGCTGTGGCGCTCCATGCGCAGGGCCAGCGTCTTGATGCCGCGCAGCGTCAGCCAGGCGTCGAACGGGCCGGGCACCGCGCCCGCGGAGTTGCGGAGGAAGAAGAACTGCTCGCGCAGCTCGTCCTCGTTCGTGATGATCGCGCCGCCGACGACGTCGGAGTGCCCGCCGAGGTACTTGGTCGTCGAGTGCAGGACGATGTCCGCGCCCAGCGCCAGCGGGTTCTGCAAGTACGGCGTCGCGAAGGTGTTGTCGACGACCAGGCGGGCGCCGGCGTCGTGCGCCACCCCGGCCAGCCCCGCGATGTCGGCGATGCCGAGCATCGGGTTGGTCGGCGACTCGCACCAGATCAGCTTCGTCTCGGGACGGATCGCCGCGCGCACCTCGTCGAGGTCGGCCAGGTTCGCGACGGTGTGCTCGACGCCCCAGAGGCTGAGCACCTTGTCGATCAGGCGGAACGTGCCACCGTAGGCGTCGTTGCCGAGCACGAGGTGGTCACCGGGGCGCAGGGTACTGCGCAGCACCACGTCGGACGCGGCCATGCCGGACGCGAAGGCCAGCGCGTGCCGGCCGCCTTCCAGCGAGGCCAGCGCCTCTTCCAGCGCCGTACGGGTCGGGTTCGCGGTGCGCGAGTACTCGTAGTCGCCCTCGCGGGTCCCGCCCACGCCGTCCTGGGCGTAGGTGGAGGTCTGGTAGATCGGCACGATCACCGCGCCGGTGCGGGGGTCGGGTTTCTGCCCCGCGTGAATCGCGCGGGTCTCGAAGCCCAGTTCGGAGTAGTCGTCCACCATCTGTTCAGCGTAAGGCTTGGCAGGAACATTCCCGTCAGGTGGGATGGGTCTCAGCCGGACGTGTGGGTCCGGTCCCGCTGCAGGTCACCGGGCCAGGCGAGATCGACACCGGCGCGCACAACTCCGCACGGCCGGAGATCAGGCGGGCGCCACGCCGACCCAGCGGCCGGCCGGCCGGGAGGCCGCCAGCGCGAGTGCGACAGCCGACGGCGCGAGCGCGGCCAGCCCATCCCCGGCCAAGTCACCCGGGCCGCCGAGATCGACACCGGCGCGCACAACTCCGCACGGCCGGAGATCAGGCGGGCGCCACGCCGACCCAGCGGGCGGCCGGCCGAGAGGCCGCCAGCGCCAGCGTGACAGCCGACGGCGGCAGCACCAGCGCGAGCGCGGCAAGCCCGCCCGCGGCCAGATCGCCGGGTCCGCCGAGGTCGACGACGGCGAGGCCGGTGGCCGCCAGCACCAGTGATGTCAGCGTCGCGAGCAGCGCGGCCGAGCTGCCGGCCACGCAGGCGATGCGGCCCGCCGGGTGGCGGCGCAGGAGCAGGACACCGCCGGACAGCAGGACCGACGCGAGGACGCCGTCGACCGCCGCGTGCACGCCGATGCGGCCCGCGTCGGCCGGGAAGCGGGCCAGCGTGACGACGTCGAGGACGAGGCCCGCGGCGTAGACCAGGCCGCCGAGCAGGGCGAGTGCCGCCGCGGCGAGTGCGGTGCGGCCTTCGGTGGAGGTGGTCAAGCGGCACCGGTCCGGGAGTCGGCCGCCCTGCTGGTGGGGCGGGTACGGGAGCCGAGGATACGACTGGTTACCGTACGTGACCATCCGGGGGGCGCCGGTTCACTGCGCCCCAAGGCGACCTTGGTTGCGTCTGACGCACCGAAGGCCGCCTTGGGTGCGTCTCACGCACCGAAGGCCACATTGGGGCTCGTCGGGGCCGCAGGGCAGGCGAGGCGGGACTCACCAAGTCCGCGACGAAGTCGGGTACGCGCCCGGACCGGCGAGCGCCGGCAGTGCGGCGCGGTAGCGCAGGTAGCGGAACGTCGGCGGCAGGAAGGCCAGTACCAGCACGAGCACCGAAAGCGTGGCGAGGCCGACCCGGTCGAGCATGGCCAGCCCGCCGCGGGTGAACATCGCGTCGGCGAAGCGGGCGAGCGGGACGCCCATCGACACCGGCTCCATCAGCAGCGCCCCGATGGCCAGCAGCGCGCCGACGCCGAGCAGGACCGCGCCCGCCGTCGCGCGGAACAGCGTGGCCAGCGAGCCGAGGAGGAGGACGAGCCCGGCGACGAGGTAACCGGCGAAGTCCACGAGCACCAGACCCGGGAGTGCGCCGAGGCTGAATTCGGCGGGCATGTCGAGAAAGATCTTGACCGGTACGTATCCCGCGGCGACCGCGGCCGGAATGCCGAGCAAACTGGCGAGCACCGCCGTTACTCCGGATGGCCGAGTCGATGAATACGAATGCGAACGCGCTACCGGAAAGCCGGTCACAACTCCCCCATCAGGCAAGCTCAGTACGTCGGCGCTCACCATAGACCGGAATGGCGGGAGTAGTCCGGGATCGGAACGGAATTCGGCCGGACGGCGGAACCCAAGATCATTATTGTGCGGTAGCGGCAGAAATCATGTCACGCGATCACACGATGTCCTTTAGTCCTGTTCGGACAATTGTTGATAGGCGGTAAACGCAGCGTGCCCCGGAGCCGAATGGGCTCCGGGGCACGGAAGGCGCTCAGTTCACCACTGCTGCGGCGGCTGGCCGGGCTGGCCGAACCCGCCGCTCGGCGGGCCCTGCTGGCCCGGCGGCTGGCCGTAACCCTGCGGCGGCTGACCCGGCTGCTGCGGGTAGCCGTACGGCTGCTGCGGCTGGCCGTACCCGCCCTGCTGCTGCGGCGGCTGGCCCGGCTGCGGGAAGCCACCGCTCGACGGCTGCGGGAACCCGCCGCTGGACGGGTTGGGGCCGCCCGGCTGGCCGTAGCCCGGGGGCGGGCCGTAACCCTGCGGGGGCTGGCCGAAGCCCTGCGGCGGCTGGCCCGGCTGACCCGGCTGGCCGAAGCCGCCGGGCTGCTGCGGGCCGCCGAAGCCCTGGGGCGGACCGCCGAAGCCCTGCGGCCCGGCCGGCGCGGCACCGCCGCCGCCGCCGAGGCCGACGAACTGCGCGGTCGCCGGGACCAGGCCGAGCACGCCCACGATGAGGACGAGGACGCCGAGGATCAGCGGCGGCAGCCCGAGACCGAAGGTGTCCTTGGCGGACGCGGAAACCTGCGCGAGCGCCTCGGCCTTCGGCGTCATCCCGATCTTGAGCAGCAGCGCGAACACCGTGAGCAGCGCACCGCCCGCGACGACCACGATCGGCACGAACTTCTTGATGCCGCCCAGCTTGCCCGCCAGCGCGAGGCCGACACCGCCGGCGAGGGCGAGCAGCGAGCCCACCAGGATCATGATCACGTAGAACCAGACGGTGCCCGGACCGATGATGCCCAGCCGGTCGAGGACGTCCTTGATCGCTTCCTGGCTCGGCGCGCTGTCGAAGAGCTTCGAGTAGTCGCTCGCGTCGCTCATGTACCCGAAGGAGATGATCAGCGCGATGAGGCCCAGCACCGCGACGACGCCGCCGGCGATGTAGCCGTACAGGCCGTTGCCGCCCGACGCGGGCGCGGCCCCGAACGGCTGCTGCGGCGGGCCGCCGAAGCCGGGCTGCTGCCCGAACCCGGGGGCGCCGAAGCCCTGCGGGGGCTGACCCGGCTGGCCGAAGCCACCCGGCTGCTGCCCGAACCCGCCCGGCTGACCGGGCTGGCCGAAGCCGCCCTGCTGCTCCGGCTGACCGAAGCCGCCCTGGTGCTGGCCGAACGCCGCGGCCGGGTTGTCGGCCGCGCTCGGCGGCGGGGTGTACGGGATCGCCGGCGGCTGGGAGCCCGGGGGCACCAGCTGCGTGGAGTCCGCGACCGGGGCGTCGCCGCCGGCGGCCGGGTTCACCCACTGCGTCGCGTTCGCGTCCACCGGCGGCATCGCCTGGGTCGCGCCCGCCCCGCCGTCACCCGGCTGGGACGGCTGGACGACCTGGGTCGGCTCCGGCGTCTCCCCGAACGGGGAACCGCCCTGGGGCTGGGCGGGCTGGACGACCTGGGTCGGCTCCGGGCTGCCGAACGGGTCCTGCTGCGGGTGGGGGCCACTCGGCGGGCCCTGAGGTGGCTGGTTGCCACCCCACGGCTGGTTCGGTGGCTGCGGTGCACTCATGTGGGTCTTGAACCCCCTTGACGAGGACGCGAAAGTGTTCTACTCGCGACCACGCTATCGGATCACCCGGCAGGGCGCTCGTAACGCCCCTGCCGGGTCCGCCGATCAAGACACTTTTAAGGGGCTGGTCACCGCCCGGCCAGGAACCCCAGCAGGTCGTGCCGGGTGACCACGCCCGCGGGCTTGCCGTCGATCAGCACGAGGGCGCCGTCCGCGCTCTCCAGCGCGGTCATCGCCGAGCTCACCTGCTCGCCGCCGCCGATCGTCGGCAACGGCGGCGACATGTGCCGGTCGAGCCGGTCGGCCAGTTGCGCCTTTCCGGTGAACAACGCGTCGAGCAGGTCGCGCTCGTTGACCGCGCCGACGACCTCGGCGGCCATCACCGGCGGCTCCGCGCTGACCACGGGCATCTGGCTGACGCCGAACTCGGCCAGGATCGCGATGGCCTCGGCGACCGTCTCGTTCGGGTGCGAGTGCACCAGGTTCGGCAGCGAGCCGCTCTTCTTCGTGAGGACGTCGGCGACCGTCGCGCCGGAGGAGTCGGGCGGGAGGAAGCCGTAGGAGGACATCCAGGTGTCGTTGAAGACCTTCGTCAGGTAGCCGCGGCCGCCGTCGGGCAGCAGCACGACCACGACGTCGTCCTCGGTGAGCCGCTCGGCGAGCTTCAGCGCGGCGGCGACGGCCATCCCGCACGAGCCGCCGACCAGCAGGCCCTCTTCCAGCGCGAGCCGCCGGGTGACCTGGAACGAGTCGGCGTCGGAGACCGGGATGATCTCGTCGGCGATGTTCCGGTCGTAGGTGTCCGGCCAGAAGTCCTCGCCGACGCCCTCGACGAGGTACGGCCGGCCGCTGCCGCCGGAGTAGACCGAGCCCTCCGGGTCGGCGCCGACCACCTGCACCCGGCCGTCGCTGACCTCCTTGAGGTACTTGCCGGTGCCGGAGATCGTGCCGCCGGTGCCGACGCCCGCGACGAAGTGCGTGATCTTCCCGTCGGTCTGCTTCCACAGCTCCGGGCCGGTGGAGAGGTAGTGGCTCTCCGGGTTCTGCGCGTTGGCGTACTGGTTGGGCTTCCAGGCGCCGTCGATCTCGCGGACCAGGCGGTCGGAGACGTTGTAGTAGGAGTCCGGGTGCTCGGGCGCGACCGCCGTCGGGCACACCACGACGCGGGCCCCGTACGCCTTGAGCACGTTGCGCTTGTCTTCGCTGACCTTGTCCGGGCAGACGAACACGCACCGGTAGCCCTTGCGCTGCGCGACCATGGCGAGGCCGACGCCGGTGTTGCCGGACGTCGGCTCCACGATCGTGCCGCCCGGGCGCAGTTCGCCGGAGGCTTCGGCGGCTTCGATCATGCGCAGCGCGATGCGGTCCTTGACCGAGCCACCCGGGTTCAGGTACTCGACCTTGGCCAGCACGAGCGGCTTGAGCCCCTTGGTCAACGAGTTCAGCTTGACCAGCGGGGTGTTGCCCACGAGGTCGGCGATGTGCTCTGCATACTCCACGGGGCCAGCCTAGATGGCGGACTGGTGGCCTTGTCCACCTCACGCGCGATCGGGGGTCCGGGGGGCCTCCGGGTGCGCGTCGGCGATGCCGGGCAGCGGTGGCGAGGCCGAGCCGCCCGGCGAGGACTCCTCAGGCGGCCACCAAGCCGCTCGTCCACGCCGGTTCCGGCCCGGGGGCCGCCGCACGCTGAGCCGTCATCCCGTCCCGGAGGGTCCGCCCGGCGCCGCTCGGCACGCGGCAGTCCATCCGCAGGATCAGGGACGCCCTGCAGGCGGCCCAGGTGGTGATCATCGCCGGTTCACCTCCCGTGTCGTGGAACGGCGACTTCACTGAGCACACGATCCTAACGGCCTTCCGGTTGCCCCGGATCAGCCTTTCGTGTCAATTCCACCCAGCCCGGCCGGTCGACGATCGGCCGTTCTTCCCAGCCCGGTGGCCAGGTACGGGGAAATCCCCGTTGCGCGATCGCCCCCGCGAGCCGCGCGGCGGACTTGCTGCCGAAATCGGCCGGACCAGCGAAAACGGTGCCGTTGAAAGAATCGCGGTCACCGCCGAAAACGGTGCCGCGCAAATCGGCGCGGTCCTTGAATTCGGCCTTGTTGAAGTCCGCTTTCGTGCGGAATTCGGTGCCGCGCAGCGACGTCAGTTCGAGGAACGTCGTGCCGTAGCAGACGATCGACCGGATCGAGCAGTGCGTGAGCGTCAGCCCGACGAGCGTCGCCCCGGAGAAGTCGAGGTCGATGTCCGGCCAGAAGTCCCCGTTCGGCGCCTCGGGCTTGCCGGGCCGCAGGTGCAGCAGGAGGATGCGCTGCGCGGTCTTGCGGACCTGCAGCTCCTCGAGGGTGTCGTCGCCGGGCTCGTAGGGCATCCGCAGGTAGGCGCAGAGCACGTTGACGATCGTCTGCCGGTGCTCGGCGTACCCGCCGGCGAGCCGTTCGAGCGAGTAGAGCCCGGCGAGCCGGACGGGCGCCTTGTCGCTGCCGAGCTGGTCGGCGGCCTTGCCGTAGATCTCGGTGACCCGCCGCTCGGTGGCGTCGTGGTCCTTCTGCACCAGGTCGAGCTCGGCGGACCGCTGCCGCCGCGCGGCGAGCAGCAGCGCGGCGGCACCCCCGGTCCCGACGACGATGTTGGCGGCGGTCTTGAGCGCGTCGAGCCGGGCGGAGTCCTCCGGGCGGCCGCCGCCCAGCAGGGTGAGCAGCAGCGTCGCCGCCAGCGCGGCGAGCACCAGGAGGCCGGCGCCCCACAGGAGGATCGTCCTGGTCCGCAGCACGCGCTCGAGTTCGTTCGCCACGGGGTTCGATCCTGCCAGTCACCGGGCGGTCGCACACCGGGTCCGGGCGGCCGCCGCGCGCCATCGGTCGGCCTTGCGGGGGGCCACGACGGACCGGCGCGAGCCCGGCCCGGCGCGCGAGGCTCGGCCCGGCCACCACCGCGCCTGCCTCGCGCACGGCCGAGACCCGCAACCCCGCAACCCGCACTCGACCCTGGCCGGCCTGCGGCCCGCCGCAACCGAACTCGCCGTGCCCGGCCGGCGCGGGCGGCAAGCACCGCGCCCGCGCGACGGGCACCGGCTACCCCACGACCGCGGCCGGCCACCACACCGGGTCCGGACGGCCGCGCGGCCATCCCACGACCGCAGCCGGCCACCCCACCGCCCGCCCGCACGGCTACCGCAGGTCGGCCACCGCCGGCACGACCACCCCGTACAGGTCCGCGATCGTCGCCAGCGCGCTGTGGTGCAGCTGCTCCGAACCCACCTCCGCGACCGCCGTGGCCAGCGGCCGCGTTGCGCACGTCTCCGCGACCACCGTCGGGGTGTTGCCGCGCAGGAACGCTCCCTCCGCGGTGAACGTGACGCACATGTTGGTCATGAAGCCCGCCACCACCACGCTCTCGTTCCCCGCCGCGTCGACCCGCTCACCCAGGTCGGTGCCGACGAACGCGTTCGGCGCCGCCTTGACGACCACCGGTTCGCCCTCGATCGGGGCGACGTCCGGGTGGATGGCACCGATGTCGGCGCGCACGTCGTACGCGCTGCCCGCGCCGCCGTCGTGGACGACGTGGATCACCGGCGCGCCCGCGGCTCTGGCCCGGGCGAGCAGGTCCTTGGCGGCGGTCAGCGCGGGCCGCCAGCCGTCCAGTTCCATCACGCCCTTCGTGTACGTGTTCTGGTAGTCGACCAGGATCAGCGTCGACCCGGCCAGTGCGGCGGGGGTCCGGTCGAGCCCGTTCAGCTCCCGCAGCGTCGTCCTCGGCATTTCATTTCCTTTCGTCGGCCCCACCGACGCTAAGGTCGGTGGGGCGTGTCGGCAATGACATGCAAGACGCAGAAACCGACATCGGAGCGAGCGTGGTGGAACGGCTGATCGTCGTGGTCCTGTTCGACGGGGCCGACCTGCTCGACGTGACCGGTCCCGCCGAGGTTTTCTCGCTGCTGCACCGCGAACTGGACCGCCCATCCGGTTACCGGGTCGTCCTCGCGGCCGGGGCGCCGGACGCCGTGACGACGTCGGCCGGCGTGCGCGTGCTGCCGGACGTCACCTTCGGGGAGCTGGCCGGCCGGGCGATCGACACCCTGGTCGTGCCGGGGGCGGTGACCGTCGGGGCGAACCGGGAGATCGTCGCCGAGTGCGACCCCGCCGTGGTCGAGGCGGTCCGCGAGCTGGCCGGGCACGCGCGGCGGGTGGCGTCCGTCTGCGTCGGGGCGCACGTGCTCGCCGCGGCCGGGCTGCTCGACGGCAAGCGCGCCACCACGCACTGGTCCACCGCCCGGCAGCTCGCCGAGGAGCACCCGGGGATCGCGGTCGACGCCGACCCGATCTTCATCCGCGACGGCGCCGTGTGGACCGGTGCCGGCCTGACCGCCTGCCTCGACCTCGCCCTCGCGCTGGTGGAGGACGACTTCGGCCCGGAGCCGGCGGCCCGCGTCGCTCGCCAGCTCGTCATGTTCCTCCGGCGCCCGGGCGGGCAGAGCCAGTTCAGTGTGTCCCTCGAACCGGCGTCGGCGACCCGGCGGGTCGAGGAGCTGCGCCACCACATCGCCACCCACCTCGCCGAGCCGCTGACGGTCGCCGACCTGGCCGCCCACGCCCACCTCACCGACCGGCAGCTCACGCGCGTGTTCAAGGCCGAGCTGGGCCTGACGCCCGCCGCGTACGTCGAGCACGCGCGGGTCGAGGCGGCCCGGCAGCGCCTGGAGACCACCGACGACACGCTCTCCCGCGTCGCCACCACCTGCGGTTTCGGCACGGTGTCGACGTTGACGCGGTCGTTCCGCCGCCGGTTGACCACCACGCCGGGCGAGTACCGGGACCGGTTCCGGATCCGGTAGTGCCCGGCAAGCTCACACCGGCTTCGACTTTGCGAGCCGGGATCCACGCGGCACTATGTGAGCAACCGCTTAGTGACCGTCGATACGAGGATGTGTCCGTCATGCCCGAAGCCGTCATCGTCTCCGCCGCGCGCTCGCCCATCGGGCGCGCCAACAAGGGCTCGCTGGTCAGCCTGCGGCCCGACGACCTCACCGTGCAGATGGTCCAGGCCGCGCTGGCCAAGGTGCCGCAGCTGGACCCCGCCGACATCGACGACCTGATGCTCGGCTGCGGCCTCCCCGGCGGCGAGTCCGGGTTCAACATGGGCCGCGCGGTCGCCGTCGAGCTGGGCTACGACCACCTGCCCGGCTGCACCATCACCCGGTACTGCTCGTCCAGCCTGCAGACCACCCGGATGGCCTTCCACGCGATCAAGGCCGGCGAGGGCGACGTCTTCATCTCGGCCGGCGTCGAGACCGTGTCGCGGTTCTCGAAGGGCAGCTCGGACTCCTGGCCCGACACCCACAACCCGCTGTTCGCCGACGCCGAAGCCCGCACCAAGGCGACCGCGGAGTCCGGCACGGACACCTGGACCGACCCGCGCACCGAGGGCGACGTCCCGGACGTCTACATCGCGATGGGCCAGACCGCGGAGAACCTCGCGCGGCTCAAGGGCGTTTCCCGCGAGGAGATGGACGAGTTCGGCGTCCGCTCGCAGAACCTGGCGGAGAAGGCCATCGCGGACGGCTTCTGGGCCAAGGACATCACCCCGGTGACCCTGGCCGACGGCACGGTCGTCTCGAAGGACGACGGCCCGCGCGCCGGCGTCACGGTCGAGGGCGTCTCCGGGCTCAAGCCGGTCTTCCGCCCGGACGGCCGCGTCACCGCCGGCAACTGCTGCGCGCTCAACGACGGGGCCGCGGCGCTGGTCATCATGTCCGACACCAAGGCGCGCGAGCTGGGCCTGACGCCGCTGGCGCGGATCGTCTCCACCGGCGTGACCGGCCTTTCGCCGGAGATCATGGGCTACGGCCCGGTCGAGGCGTCCAAGCAGGCGCTCTCGCGCGCGGGGCTGTCCATCGGCGACATCGACCTGGTCGAGATCAACGAGGCCTTCGCCGCGCAGGTCATCCCGTCCTACCGGGACCTGGGCATCGACATCGACCGGCTGAACGTCAACGGCGGCGCGATCGCGGTCGGCCACCCGTTCGGCATGACCGGCGCCCGGATCACCTCGACGCTGATCAACTCCCTGCAGCACCACGACAAGCAGTTCGGCCTCGAGACGATGTGCGTCGGCGGCGGCCAGGGCATGGCGCTGATCATCGAGCGCCTTTCCTGATCCCCGACACGGCGAAGGCCCCCACTCGCGAGTGGGGGCCTTCGCCGTTTTCAGCAGACGCTGTCGGTCGGGACCGGGTTCGCCAGGCCGAACAGCGGGCGCAGCTTCAAACCGACCCACGTGCCGCCGAGGGCGAAGACGCCCCACAGCCAGCCGTGCAGGCTGCCGGTGGAGATGCCGCCGAGGTAGGCGCCGATGTTGCAGCCGCCCGCCATGCGCGCGCCGACGCCCATCAGGATGCCGCCGAGGATCGCGGCGACGGCCGTGCGCCACGGGATCGAGCTGTGGATCTTCCACGCGCCCGCGGCCGCGGCGGCCACCGCCGCGCCGATCATGATCCCGATGTCGGTCAGGCTGTTCTTGTCCTTCCAGATCGGGTTGGCCAGCGAAGTCGCGTTGGACTTCTGCTGCCAGAACTCCCACGTCTCCGGGTGCAGCCCGAACACCTGCAGGATCTTCGCGCCCCACAACGAGAACGCGCTGGTGACGCCCCAGATGCCGCCGGAGACCAGGAAGACCGCGCCGGCCAGCACGCCCAGCACGAGCGCGCCGACGAGCATCGGCCACGAGCCGCGGAAGACCCGGGCGAAGCCGCGCGCGGTCGGCACGACGTCGGCGGGCGGCGGCGTCCGGCGGCGCTGCACCGCGCGCGTCACCAGGACGATCGCGGCGAGCACGGCGATCGTGATCGCCCAGGACCCGAACCAGCCGACGTGGTCGGCCAGCAGCACGCCCTTGAACTCGGGCCAGCCCGACAGCACCGGGTACGCCCAGGTGTAGAGCACCGACCCGGCGATGAAGCCGCCGAGGGTCAGCACGATCGTCGACTGGCCGGACCCGACCGCGAACAGCGTGCCGGACGCGCACGCGCCGCCGAGCTGCATGCCGATCGCGAAGAGCGTCGCGCCGACGAAGAGGGCGAGCCCGAGCGCGCCCGCCGTCGGCGCCGGCTTGCTGCCGAACAGCCCGCTGCCGGTGCCCGCGATCAGCGCGATGAGCGTCGCGGCGGTGCCGAGCAGGAGGGTGTGGGCCCGCAGGCCCTGGCCGTTGCCGACCGCGATGAGCTGGCGCCACGCGGACGTGAAGCCGAACCGCGAGTGGAACAGCGCGAGCCCGAGGCCGAGGCCGAGCAGCAGCAGGACGCCGAACTTGGCGCCGTAGCTCGCCCAGACGTAGGCGGTCAGGCCGGCCGCGAGCACGCCGGCGACGGCCAGCGGGACCACGCGGACGGGCTCCTCGGGCCGCGGCACGGGCGCGGCGCAGGAGGTCGGGAAATCGAGGAACTTCTTCTCACCGGCTGGGGATTCGGTCGTCGCCACCCGCTGAAGTTAGATCCGGTGATCGATTCACCGCAGCTCGTCGCACAGTGTGGGACGAGCCGCGGTGACTCGAAGCTATTCGTTCGTCTTGACGCACATCGTCGTCGCCGGCTCCGGGTAGACGGCCACGCGCGTGGCCTCGGTGCCCTCGCAGAGGTTCTTGTCCGCCTGGCCCGAGACGACCTTCACCAGCTCGCCGTCCTTGGTGGGGTCGGTGCAGGAGACCTTCACGTAGCCCTTGGTCTGCGACGTGAAGTTCGCGAGGCAGTCGCCCTGCTTCGCGTTGATCATCAGGCACAGCTTGTACGAGCTGCGGCCGCTGACCGAGTAGGTGTCGTAGCCGGCGTCGGAGCCGCCGGGGCAGTTGTCCGACGCGCTGTCGAGCTTGGCGGCGATCTTGACGTTGGCCTTCGGGTCGTTGCAGTCGGCCTTCGCCGGGTCGTCCCCGCCCCGGGTGAACTCGGTGATCGTGAGGCAGTCACCCGCGTTGGAGCTGGCGGGCGAGTTGGCGAACGACACGATCCCGACGACGACGGCGACGATCACGACGACGCCGACGATGCCGAACTTGATGAAGGTGCCGGCCTTCGACTTCTTCGGCACCGGCGGCGCGGGCGGGAAACCCTGCTGACCGGGCGGGAACTGCCCGGGCGGCGGACCGTACTGGCCCGGCTGGCCCTGCGGTGCCTGGCCGTAGGCACCGGGCTGGCCGTACTGCTGCGGGCCGCCGGGAGGCGGTCCGTAGGGATCGGGCTGACCCACCGGCTGCTGGCCCCCGGGGGCCGGAGGGGGAACGCTCACTGTGAACCTCACACATGTGAAATGAAGAACCGACCGGCACATCAAACACGCAGGGTGAGCACGATCCGCAGCGGGGTCCCCATATGCACTAATTACCCACAGAAAAGGCGCCCCGTTGGTTACGGAGCGCCTTCACTGCGGAACTGTGAGCCAGGTTGCCGCCCAGCTGAGTCCGACCTGCGACGCCGGGCCTCGAACGGCGACGCGGCCGCCCGGTCTCCTCGCGAGCCCGCCCGGCAGACCACCACCTGCTCACCTCAGGTCGACAGCGCCTCCTCGACCAGCCCGGCCGCGTTGATCAGCAGTAGCCGATCTTCTTGTACCCGATCCAGAATTCACCTTTGCTGTTCACACTGGCGTTCGTCGCCAGATGCGGCGTTCGATGGGCGCCCATGATCCGGCCTATGCGCCCCTGAGACGGGCTGACGATATCCACGTACGGGGTTCCCACGATGTTTTGGTTGAAGGTCGCGGCAGCATTCGCTCCGCGCGTCCCGCTCGCATAGCACGCCCTATCACTGGGACTCTCGCGGAGCACGAGATCGCCGTTCGTCTGCATCGTCACGTAGTGGTTTCCGTTGCAGATGGACTGGTCCGTTCCCAGGGTCGCGGCGAAAGAGCTGCCGACGCACGTTCGCGCCCTGGTGGAGCCTTGCAGTGGCGACGCTTGCGCGGTGGCAGAGGTCAGAGCAGCAGCACCGACCACCCCCGCGACGCCCAACGCAACAAACAATCGCCTTTTGTGCACCGATTCTTCCTTCCTTGACACGGCCCGGTTTCCCAGGCGCAGGTTTACCCCCACCCGAACTCATCGTACGAACAACCAGTTGCCGAAAACAGCCTTTCAAGCCTGCGTGAAAGTCACCCCGAGAGAGCTCCGCCACGGAATAGAGCCGACCAAACCCATGATCAAGTAATCTCGGACGCGATCACGGGAAATATTCGCCAAAGCTTTCGAGTAGCAGAAGGAGGCCTACGTGAGCGCTCGAAGGGAGGCGGCATGCTGAGCGTGCATTTGACAAGCGAGGATCTTGTCCGCATACGCATCGCCAGCACCCCCGCACTGATGTGGGAAACCACCTTGAGCCTGCACTGGCTTCAGCGTTGCGTCGCCGGAACAGCGGGAGAGCTTTGGCGTCGTTCGGTCGCAGGAAAGTTGCCGCATTCGACCGAACTGCTCGCGACCCTGATTCCACCACGGGGATACATCCCGGACTTCCTCACACCGTTCGGGCTGGCAGCCGAACTGGCGGAGGCGATGGAGCCCGTACTGCACGTTCCGAAGAAGCGCCTGCGCCAGGAGCTCGCTGAACTCACCGCGGACCGCCTGCGATCTCCCTGGGTTCGCGAATTGTCAGAGGGCGACGGAGGAGCATTGAAGCGCTTGGGACGAGCCTTCCACTCCTACCATCGAGTCGCCATCGCACCATTCTGGGAGCAAGTCCGGCGCAACGTCGCCCAAGAACACGTGCGAGCCTCGCATCTGATGACCGAGAGTGGGATCGAAGCACTCTTGACCCACCTCTCCCCCGCCGTACGCTGGCGCCGCCCGGTGCTGGAGGTCGACTATCCCGTCGACCGGCCGCTGCGCCCCGCCGGCCGCGGGCTCATCCTGATCCCGTCGTATTTTTGCGACCGTCGGCCCATTACCCTGGTCCGGCACGACACAACGCCGTTCCTGGTCTACCCCCTGGAACGCCGCCTGCTGGACGGCGATTGCCCACCGGACCCCAGCAAGGCCCTTGCCGATCTGGTCGGACAAAGCAGAGCAGCGGTCCTGGAGGCGGTCGACGGTACGGGCAATACCAGCGAGATCGCTCGTCGCGCGGGCATTCTCGTGTCTTCCGCCAGCCAGCACCTCGCAGTGCTGCGCCGTGCCGGGCTCGTAGCGAGTACGAGGCAAGGCAACTCGATGATTCACAACCTGACTCTCACTGGAGCCAGCCTGCTTCCCGGCCTCGGCTGCCGACAGCATGAGGAGCCGGGCGAAAAGCGACCGCCACCACCGGCAAGCTGCGGTGGTGGCGGTCGCGCCCTGATTGCTACTACCTCTGACTCGTGCGTTACTCGCGGAGGTACGACAGCAGCCGCAGGATCTCCAGGTACAGCCAGACGAGCGTCGTCATCAGGCCGAACGCGGTGTACCAGGCCCACTTCGACGGCATGCCCTCGCGGATCATCCGGTCGGCCTGGTCGAAGTCGAGCAGGAAGCTGAACGCCGCGATGCCGATGCAGACGAGGCTGAAGATGATGGCGAGCGGACCGCCACCACGCAGCGGGTTGAAGTCGAAGACCAGCGTGCTGATCAGGTTGAACAGCATCAGGATCGCGACGCCGACGACGGCGCCGACGATCCACTTGGTCAGCTTCGGCGTCACCTTGACCGCGCCGGTCTTGTAGACCACCAGCATGCCGATGAAGACACCGGCGGTGCCGATGATCGCCTGCAGCGCGATGCCCTTGTAGACGACCTCGAACACGCCGCTCAGCGCACCGAGGAACAGGCCTTCGGCGGCGGAGTAGACGAGCGTCAGCGGCCCGCTCGGCTTCTGGCGGAAAATGATCACCAGCGAGATGACGAGCCCGACGAGCAGGCCGCCGATCATCGCGCCGAGGAGGGCACCGGAGAGCCGGCCGGTCTCGGCCAGCGTGTTCTGGGCCCAGATCGCGGTGACGATCCCGACGAGCAGCGCGACGCCGAGGCTCATGCCGGTCTTGACGACGACGTCGTCGACCGTCATGGGGCGGTCGCCTTCGCCGGAGGCGGCCTGGCCGGGGCCGTACCCGGGCACGCCGCCCTGGGGTTGGTTGAAGCCCACCGGGGGCCCGTACTGCCCGTAAGTCTGGGTTCCGCCGTGGGGCAGGTTGCGGAACGCCGGGTTGCTACTGGAACGCACCTGATCCTCCTGGATCTGCTGCTTTGTGGATCGACGCTGCATCGGGTTCAACGACCGCCGGGGACGTGCGGTTCCCGTCGAGTAAAGACAACTTTACTCGACCGCGGGCCCGTGGCCACGGCAGACACGGTAAGCGATGGAGATCACGACCGTTCGGCGACGGCCACTCGAAGGGCGGTAGACATCCGGACCCCTCGGGCGCGACGCTCACTTGGCGTGCCCGGTCGTTCACCGAACGCGCGTCGGGGAGTTGATCAATCGTGTGACCTGCGGAGACGCCGCACGTCCGTCGAAGGAGTCTGCACACCATGAGGTGGTCGGCACGCCCGCGCGCGGTCATCCGCGTGCTCGTCGCTTTGTTCGCCGCAGCGCTGCTCGGCCTGCTCTCCACGCCCGCCGCGTCGGCCGCGAGCCAGGAGGGCGTCGGCCACCGGGTCGGCGCCGACCCGGCGCCGCGCCCGGTCTGGCTCGGGTCGTACGTCGTCGGCGGGCAGCAGGTGTTCTGCGTGAGCTTCCGGCTCCGGGCGCCGGACACCGACGAGCCGTACCAGCCGGGCGACGAGCTGCTGACGAAGTGGGGCACGAAGCTGCCAGCCGATCAGGCGGCGAACATCTCGTACCTGCTGCTGCGCTACGGCGGCACGAAGAACCCCGACGAGGCGACCGCGCTCGCGCACCTGCTGCACTCGTGGACGGCGGCGCCGCGCACCCCCGCCGACCTCGACCCGGACCTGCCCGCGGACAAGATCGCCTACGACGCGACCGGGTACCTCAAGGCGATGAGCAAGGGCTCCGCCGACGCCGTCGAGCGGCTGAAGACCGACGCCGAGACCAACCGCGGCCCGTGGACCGCTTCGGTGACCGCGCCGAAGGGCGACCAGCACCTCGGCGAGGCGGCCGAGTGGTCCGCGACCGTGAAGAACGCGCAGGGCAAGGGCGTCCCCGACGTCGAGGTGAAGCTGACGGCGACGGCCGGCACCCTGGGCGAGCCGTCCGGTGGCACGGCGGGCAACGCGAGCCCGCAGGCCGCGGCGAAGACCGTCACGCTGAAGACCGGCGCCGACGGCACGGTGAAGGTGAAGCTGACCCCGTCCGGCGAGCGGCCGAAGCTGGTGGCGTCGCTGTCCGCGCCGGCCGCCCGGCCCTACGTCCGGGTGCCGGTCGACACGTCGAAGCAGCGCGTCGTCTCCACCGGCGGCGAGCAGGAGCTGACCGCGCAGGGCGTCGTCGAGGTCGCGAAGCCCGGCAAGGTCCAGGTGACGAAGACCGACGCGAACACGGGCAAGGGCGTCGGCGGTGCGGTCCTGCGGATCACCGGCGCGGACAAGAAGTCGCCCGCGGTGGGCCAGGACGGCAAGCCGCTGACGGGCGCCGACGGCAAGCCCGCGGTCGTCACGACCGACGGCGCGACCGGCGGTGTGGCGGTGGAGAACCTGCGGGCGCCGCAGGAGATCTGCGTCGTGGAGGCGAGCCCGCCACCGGGCTACACGAACGCGTACGACCCGGCGAACCCGCCGTCGGTGTGCGGCACGGTGAAGCCGGGCGAGACCCTCGCGCTGTCGGTGACCAACAAGCCGAACGAGGTCCCGCGCGCGATCCCGGCGGGCGGCGCGCCGGTCGTCCGGATGCAGGGAGCGGTCGAGACGAGTTATTCGCCCCTGGGCCTGGCCGGTGTGGGCCTGCTGGTGCTGCTGGGCGCAGGTTCGGCCGGCTTCGCCGCGCGGCGCGCTTCGCGGAGGTAGCGGAGTGGCGAAGGACGCCGGCGAGAACTGGCGGGGCGAGGACTGGTTCATCGAGGAGTGGCACCGGGGAGTGGGCTGGGCCGCGGGCGAGGAGCCTCAGCCCGGCACCGACTGGGCCGTCATGTATGCCCAGCAAGCCAACAACCGGCGTCGTGCGGCCGTGCCGAAACCCCGGCGGGGCCGGCTGCTCGCCGGGTTCGCGCTCGGGGCCGCGACCGTCGTCGCCGTGCAGCTGGGGTCCTCCGTGGTCTCCTCGCCGCCCGTTGCCGTCGTGGCTGGGACCGCGGTGCCCGCCGCGGGTGCCGCCGCCCCGGCCGCGGCTCAGCCGGCCACTCCGGAAACCCCGCCGCCGCCGAAGACGACGAGCGCTCCCGCCGCCGCGCCCGCGGCACAGCCGTCCACTCCCGCTCCGCAGAAACCCGGCACCGTGCGGCTGCCCGCGGGTGGCACCGCCACCCTCGTGCGCCAGGACCTCGGCCCCGGCGGCGAGCTCCCGATCCCCGCCGACCTCGGGCAGGCGGCCTGGTGGGGTGCCGAACTCGACGCGGCCGGCGGGGCCAGCGTGTTCGCCGGGCACGTCAACTGGCGGGGTGCCACCGGGCCGTTCGCCGAGCTGTGGAACGCCCGGATCGGCGGGGCTGTGACCGTCGTGGACAGCGCCGGCAAGACCTGGCGGTACCGGGTCTCCCAGCTGCTCACCGTGCACAAAGACGACCTGCCCGCGCAGGCGGACGACCTGTTCGGCCAGTCCGGCCCGCACCGGGTGGTGCTGGCGACCTGCGGCGGCCGCTGGGTCGGCGGTTCGGACGGCTACGAGGAGAACCGCATCGTCATCGCGGAGCCCGAATAAGTTACCGGTGAGTAACTTCACGTTCCACCACGGTGGTCACTGACGTCCCGATGCAGCACAATGCGCAGGGTCAGGGCGTGGAGCGAGAGGTGTGAAGACGATGGCGACGTTCTTGGTGACCGGGGCGACCGGACTGATCGGGCGCCAGTTCACCCGGCTGCTGCTCTCCCGCCCCGACGACGACCGCGTCGCGTTGCTGGTCCGGGCGTCGAGCAAGGCCCGGCTGGCCGCGCTCGTCGACCAGTGGCCGCACTCCGACCGCGTCACGCTGGTCACCGGGGACCTCGGCGAGCCGCTGCTCGGGGTGTCCGAGGCCGACCGCGACGAGCTGCGCGGGCACGTCGACCACGTCGTCCACCTCGCCGCCCTCTACGACCTCACCGCCGACGACGAAGCGAGCGTCAAGGCCAACGTCGAGGGCACGCAGAGCGTCGTCGACCTGTCCGCGGACCTGCGCGCCGGCTGCCTGCACCACGTGTCTTCGGTGGCCGTCGCGGGCGACCACGAAGGCATCTTCACCGAGGAGATGTTCGACGCCGGGCAGCGGCTGATCACGCCGTACCACCGGACGAAGTTCGAGGCCGAGAAGATCGTCCGCGAGCAGACCGAGGTGCCGTGGCGGGTGTACCGGCCCGCCGTCGTCGTCGGGCACTCCGAGACCGGCGAAATGGACAAGATCGACGGCCCGTACTACCTCTTCCCCGCGATCAACCGGCTCGCCGGGCTGCCCGACGTGCTGCCGATCGTCGGCCCCGACCTCGGCGACACCAACATCGTGCCGGTCGACTACGTCGCCAAGGCGCTGCTCGAACTCGTCGTCAAGCCCGGGCTCGACGGCCGCGCCTTCCACCTGGTCAACCCCGAGCCGCAGCCGGTCGTGTCCGTCTACAACGCCTTCGCGCGGGCCGCGGGCGCGCCGACGATCTCGGTGCAGCTGGGCGAAGGGCTCTCCAAGCGGCTCGTCGGGCTGGTCAAGCTGACCGAGCACATCCCGGGCGTCACCATCGCCCGCGACGCCGTCATGGAGCGCTTCGGCATCCCGCCGGTGCTGCTGGACACCATGGCGTTCCCTTCGGTGTTCTCCTCGGCCGAGACGCGCAAGGCGCTGGCCGGCAACGTCGAGGTCCCCCGGCTGGAGGAGTACGCGCCGACGCTGTGGCGCTACTGGCGCGAGCACCTCGACCCGTTCCGCGCGCGCAAGCACGGCCCGCGCGGCGAACTGGACGGCCGCCGCGTGATCATCACCGGCGCGTCTTCCGGCATCGGCCGCGCGACGGCGTTGAAGGTCGCCGCCGCGGGTGGCGTCCCGCTGCTCGTCGCGCGCCGCCGGCACGAGCTGGAAGAGGTCCGCGACGAAATCGTCGCCGCCGGCGGCACCGCGTCGGTGTACCCGGCCGACCTGACCGACGAGGACTCGGTGCGCAAGGCCGTCGACGCGATGCTGGCCGAGCACGGCCGGATCGACATGCTGGTCAACAACGCCGGCCGGTCGATCCGCCGGTCGATCAAGCTGTCCTACGACCGGATGCACGACTACGAGCGCGCGATGGCGATCAACTACTTCGGCGCGGTCCGGCTGATCCTCGCGGTGCTGCCGCACATGTCGGAGCGGAAGTTCGGGCACATCGTGAACGTGTCGTCGATCGGCGTGCAGGGCATCGCGCCGCGCTTCTCGGCGTACGCGGCGTCGAAGGCGGCGCTGGACTACTTCTCGCGGATCGCGGCGACCGAGACGCACGGCGACGGGATCACGTTCACCACCATCCACATGCCGCTGGTGCGCACGCCGATGATCCGCCCGACGAAGATCTACGACGCGTTCCCGACGAAGTCGCCGGAACAGGCCGCGGACATGGTGCTCAAGGCGCTCGTCGAGCGGCCCAAGCACATCGGCACGCCCGCCGGGCAGGCGATCGGGCTGGCGTACACGCTCACGCCGGGCCTCACCGACGCCGTCGCGTACCAGGGTTTCCGGATCTTCCCGGACTCGGCCGCGGCGGGTGGTTCGGGCGGGCTGAAGATCGGCCGTGGCGAGAAACACCTTTCGAAAGCGGCGATGGCGCTCGCTCGGTTGTCTCGAGGCTTCCACTGGTGACGCAGTGTTTCCGGCGTGCGGCCGTTCCGGCGACGCGCCGCCAGGACAGCGACACGTGTTGGTGATTTGTTAAGCCGAAGGGCGTAAGCGGTCCGTGCCCAGGTACGGTCGGGCGCATGGTTCCTGAGCGCGACCCCGCCGCAACCGCCCTCAACGGCCTCCTCCCCCTCCGTCGTGAGTACACCCAGGCTTGGCACGGCTTCGACCGCAACGAAGTCCGCCAGTACCTCGACCACGTCGAGGCGCAGCTGCGCCGGGTGCTCAGCGAGCGCGACGCCGCCGTCGCGCAGGCCGCGACCGCGACCCGCGAGGCGGAGTCCGCCCGGAAGCAGGTCGCTTCGCTGGAAGCGCGCGTCGAAGAGCTCATGAAGCCGCCGGAGCGCCTCGAGGACCTCGACGAGCGGATGCAGCGGACGGTGACGCTCGCGCAGGCGCGCGCGGACGAGATCGTCAAGCGCGCCGAGGCCGCCGCCGAGAAGACGTGGGCGGGCTCGACCGAGGCGTCGACGAAGCTGCGTGAGCGGTACACGAAGCTGGTCGCGGAACTGGACAAGCAGGCCGACCTGCTGCACTCCGAGCACGAGAACGCGCTGGCGGAGACGCGCGCCGAGGTGCAGCGGCTGACCGTCGAGGCGGCGCAGCGGCGGGAGCTGCTCGACAACGAGGCGGAGCGGAAGCGGCGGAAGATCGAGCGCGAGTTCGAGGCGTCGCAGTCGGCGCAGAAGACGGCGCTGGACAAGCACATCGCCGACCAGCGCACGGCGAGCAAGAACCAGGCCGAGCGCCGGATCGCCGAGGCGACGGCCGAAGCCAAGCGGCGGCTCGACGAGGCGACGGCGGAAGCCAAGCGCCGCCTCGACGAGGCGACCACCCAGGCGGCTCAGCGCACGACGGTGGCGAACCGCAAGGTCGAGCGGCTGGCGGAGATCCGCGAGCAGGCCCGCAAGAGCCTGGCGATGGCGGAGGACATCCTCAACCGCAGCGAGACGCAGCTCGCGACGCTGCCGGAGGAAGCGGTGATCCCCCAGGCGTCCAAGCTGGTGGGCGGCGACACGGAATCGGCCACGACGCCGGCCGCGCCGGTGGTCCCGGTGGTGCAGCCGCAGCTCCCGGCCAAGCCCGCGGCAAAGGCCGCTCCGGCCCCGAAGCCCGCGCCCGCGGCGAAGCCGGGCAACGCCCCGGCGAACTCGAACGGCCCGGCGACGAAGCCCGCCAACGGAAACGGCGCCAAGCCCCTTTCCCCCACGGCAAGCAAGCCCGGCTCCTGACACCGCCCCAAGCGCCCCAATGTGGCGTTCGGTGCGTCTGACGCACCGAACGCCACATTGGGTGCGTCTGACGCACCCAACGCCACATTGGGGCGCTTTACTTGCGGGCGGTGCGGGGCCAGGGGTTGGCCGACTCCAGCTGGGCGGCCAGGCCGAGCAGCAGGGACTCGCCGCCCGGGCGGGTCACCAGCTGGACCGACGTCGGCAGGCCCGACACCACGGACCGGCCCACCGGGACCGTGATCGCCGGGTAGCCCGCGAAGTTCCACTGGCCCGTGAACCCGGCCAGCCGCGTCGACGGCAGGACGTTCGTCAGCCACCGCTTCTCGTGCCAGCGGCCCGCCTTCACCGGCCAGTGCGACAGCGTCGGCGTCATCAGCACGTCGTGCTCGGCGAAGAACTCCGCGGCCCGCGCGAGCCAGCGCTCCCGCGTCCGCTCGCGGATCAGGCCCGTGCGCTCGACCAGGCGTCCCGCGCGGACGTGCGCGCGGGTCCGCCGCTGCAGCCCGGAAAACGCGAAGTCCCCGGCCTGGATCGCGGGGCCGGCCAGCCAGCGGGCCGTCATGCCCAGGACCATCGTCGCCGGGTAACGCGGGGCCGACGTCGTCAGCGTGTGGCCCGCCCCGGACAGGTGGCCCGCCGCGGTGGAGACCGCCGCCACCAGCTCCTTCGGGACCGGTGTGTGCAGCAGGGGCACCGTCGTGGACATCCCGATCCGGACCGGATCAGGGGTGGGCACCGTCGCCAGCGAAGGGTCCGAAGCCAGCACCGAGAGCAGCACCGCCGTGTCGGCGACCGTCGTGGCCAGCGGGCCGTGCACCGACATGCCGAACCAGCCGCCCTCGGCCAGCAGGTCGGACCCCGGCTTCAGGCCGACCAGCCCGCACATCGCCGCCGGGAGGCGGACCGAGCCCATGCCGTCGGTGCCGTGGGCCAGCGGGACCAGGCCGGCCGCCACCGCCGCCGCGCTGCCGCCGGACGAGCCGCCCGAGGCGTACGTCGGGTCCCACGGGTTGCGGGCGATGCCGTCGGGGGTGTCGCTCATCGGCCAGATGCACAGCTCCGGCACGCGCGTCAGCCCGACGAGCACCGCGCCCGCGGCCCGCAGCCGCGCCGCGACGACGCCGTCCGAGGCGGCCGGGGCCGACGGGCCCGCCGTCGAACCGTGCGAAGCGGACTCGCCCTCGATCGCCGTGACGTCCTTGACCGCGACCGGCACCCCGGCCAGCGGCAGCGACGCGAGGTCGGGCCGCGCGGCGACCTCCGCGGCTTCCTTCAACGCCTCTTCGGCGCGCACCCGCCGGAAGGCGCCGACGACGCCGTCACCCGCGGCGATCCGGTCGAGCGCGTCCTGGGTCACCTGCACCGGGTCGAGCGTCCCGGCCCGCACGGACGCCGCGATCTCCACTGCCGTCAGCACCATGATCGCGACCCTAGCCGACGGAAAACGCCTCAGATAGCGCCCGCTCGCAACGCGTAGGCGACGGCGTGCGCACGGTTGTTGAGGCCGCAGCGGGTCATCAGGCCGTAGAGGACGTTCTTCACCGTCCGCTCGGAGTAGCACAGCTTCGCGGCGATCTCCTCGGTCCCGAAGCCCTCGGCGACCAGGCGCAGGACGTCGCACTCGCGCGCGGCGAGCCCGGACAGCGTGAGCCCGTTCGGCTCCAGGACGTCCTTGCGCATCCGCTGGACCTGCGAAAGCAGCGCACCCTGCAGCCGCGGCGGCAGGTTGGCCGTGCCGTCGCCCGCGGCGAGGACCGCCGTCACCAGCTCGGCGCCGCCCGTTTCCCGCCGCGGCAGGATCGCCACGACCCCGCACTCCAGCACCGCCATCAGGTCGCTCTCGCGGAAGTGCTCGACGACCAGCACCACGTGCGACGCCTTGGCCGCGCGGATCTCGCCCAGCACGGTCTCGGTGACGTGCTCCTCCATCACCAGCAGGACGTCCGGCACCAGGTCGGTCACCCGGACGTCCGGATGCGACTCCAGCAAGCTCTCGGCGCCGGCGTGCGTGATCGGGTCCGAGGCGAGGACGGTCACTTCCACGGGCTTCATGGACGCAGTGTGGCGGGCGCGCCTTCACGCCTTCCCTATTCCGTCTTCACGCGCGTGAAGACGTCTCCAGCTCCCCGACCGCGGCCCGCGCCCGCACCAGGCACTCCGGCATCCGCTCGGCCGCCCGCGCCCACTCGCGCTTGGCCCGCAGGTACTCCTCCTGGGCCGCGCCGGTCCAGCCGGCCAGCCCCGGCTCGACGTCGGCCTCCAGCTCCGCGAGCAGCTCGCCGAGCTCACCCGTGATCGACCCCATCCGGTCGAGCACGAGGCCGGCGAAGCTGAACTCGAGCTCTTGGCGCGTCACGGCTCGCGCTGCCGCGGCACCGGGCCGCCGCCCGTCGTCTCGAGCAGCCGGGCCAGCCGCGAAAGGATCACGTCGAACTCCTGCTCCCAATCGGTCATCGCCTGGCCGAAGCGCACCGCGTCCTCGCCGCGCCACGACGCCTGCACGAGTGCCATCTCGCTGTTGACGTCGCGGAGCCGGGAGCGGGCCGCTTCGATGGTGTGCGCGAAGCGGGCGGCCGCCCGCCGCATCTCGTCCGTCGTCGCGGCTGTGGCCATGCCGAACTCCTCTCGGGCGTCCCGAGGGTTCCAAACCCCGCGGCACCGCGGAACCCCCGCCGACGGCCGTTGCCCGAATGTCCGCCATCCTTGCCTGCCGGTTCACCACGGCCGCGTATGCTCACGTCAGGCATCCGGCGCGTGACGTTTCGTCAGCGCACGAAGGGAGACCGATGTCGGCTGCGGACGGCTCCGCACCGAGACTCCAGCTGCTCGGCCCGGTCAAAGCATGGCGCGGCGAACTGGAGCTCGATCTCGGCTCCGCGCACCGGCGGACGGTCCTCGCCGCGCTGGCGGTGAACCCGAACCGCACGGTCTCGCGCGAGGAGCTGATCGACGCCGTCTGGGGCGAAGCGCCGCCGCAGAGCGCGCAGGGTTCCATCTACACCTACGTCTCCGGCCTGCGGCGCGCGCTCGAACCCGGCCGCGCCAAGGGCGAGGGCCCGCAGCTGCTCGCGTCGATCGGGTCCGGCTACTCCCTGCGCCTCGACGCCGGGGCGATCGACGTCCACCGGTTCGACGCACTGCGCGAACAGGCGCTGCGCAAGCAGGCGGCCGGGGATCTCCGCGGCGCCCGCGAGGCCCTCGAGGAGGCGCTCGGGCTCTGGCACGGCGTTCCGCTGTCCGGCCTGCCGGGGCCGTTCGCCGCCGCCCAGCGCGCGCGGCTCACCGAGGTGCGGCTCGCGACGGTCGAGCGGCGGGCCGAGGTCGTCCTGGAGTCGGGCGGGCACGCCGAGCTCGTCGCCGAGCTGACCGCGCTGACCCGCGAGCACCCGTTCCGCGAAACGCTGCGCGGGCTCCTCATGCGGGCCCTGGTCCGGGCGGACCGGCGGACCGAGGCGATCGCGGTGTACGACGACGTCCGGGACAAGCTCGTCGAGTCCTCCGGCACCGAGCCCGGCCCGGCGCTGCGGCGGCTGTACGACCAGCTGCGGGAAAAGCCCGCGGCCGCCCCGGAACCGAAGCCCGCGCCGCCCGCGCGCCCGGCGCGGCTCCCGGTCTCGGCGATGCCCGACCGGGCCGAGCTCTTCCTCGGCCGGGAAGCCGAGCTGGCCCGGCTCCGCGAAGCCGTCGACGGGCTGGGCGCGGGGATCGGCCGGTCGGTGTGGATCGAAGGCGAGCCCGGCAGCGGCCGGACGGCGCTGCTGGCCGAACTGCTCGCCATGGCCGCGGACCTCCAGCCCGCTTTCGCCGCCGCCGACTCGCTCGACCAGCGCTTCGCCCTGCGCCCGCTGCTCGACGCGCTGGGCGTGCACCACGGGGCCGCGGGGCACCGCGCCGCGCTGGCCGCCCGGCTTTCCGCGCAGCCGGCCGAAGACGCCGTCGACGGCCTCCTCGCGCTGGTGCGCGAGCTGTGCGCGGAAGCGCCGCTGGTGCTCGTGGTCGACGACCTGCACTGGGCCGACGACGCCACCCTCGGGATCTGGCGGTACCTGAGCCGGGAGACCCGGCAGCTGCCGCTGCTGCTCGTCGGCGCCTGCCGCCCGGTGCCACGACCGGCCGCGCTCGACGACCTGCGGGCTGAGCTTGACAACGATGACACGACCATCCTGGCGCTGCCGCCGCTGACCGACGGCGCCGCCCGGGAACTGGCCACCGAGCTGGTCGGAGCGCCCCCTGGGCCGGGGCTGCAGCTGCTGGTGTCCTACGCGGCCGGCAACCCGCGCTACACCAGGGAAATCGTCGAGACGCTGCTGACCCAGTCGATGATCGTGCTCGACGGCGTCCACGCGCACCTCGACGGCAACTCGTGCCAGAGCATCCCGGCGCCGCTGGGGTCGCGGATCACGCTGTACCTGAGCTTCCTCTCCAGCGGCACGCGCGACACCCTGCGCTGGGCCGCGATGCTGGGGCGCGAGTTCTCGCTGTCGGACATCGCCGTGGCCACCGAACGGCCGCCGACGGCGCTGGTCGGCGCGGTGGACGAGGCGATCGCGTCCGGGGTGCTCGTCGAATCGGGCGACCGGCTGGCGTTCCGGCACCCGCTGGTGCGCCGGGTGCTCTACGAAAAGACCCCGGCGGCGATGCGCGTGGCGCTGCACCGGCAGCTGGCCGAGGCGTTCGCCGCGGCGGGGGCGCCCGCCGTCCGGGTCGCCGAACAGCTCGCCGCCGCGCCCGCGCAGGTCGACCCGTGGGTGACGACGTGGCTGCTCGAGCACATCGGGACGGTCGCCACCGAGACCCCGCGGATGGCCGTGGACCTGCTGCGCCACGCCGTCACGCAGGGCACGCTGCCGCCGGACGCGCGGGAGACGCTGACCGCGACCCTGGCCCGGCTGCTGTTCTGGCTCGGCCGGGAGCCCGAGGCCGAGGCGCGGTCGGTGGTGGCGCGGACGGCCGACAGCAGGCGCGCGGCCGAGATGCGCTGGATCCTGGCCTACGTCTACTACCGCCGCGGTGACTTCGCCGAGGCGACCGCCGAGCTGAAGCGGACCCTCGACGACACCGACGTCCCGGAGATGTGGCGCGGGCGGCACGAGTCGCTGCTCGCCACGCTGGAGCGCCTCGGCGAGGGAACGGCGCTGGCGCCCGCCGGGTTGCACCCGCTGGACGACGCGGCGCTGTCCGTGCCGAAGCTCGACAGCCTCGAGGAAGCCGCGGAGCCGCTCGACGCCGCCCGCCGGATCGCCGCGACCCGCGCGGTACCGGGCGAGATGCACCTGGCCGGCGCGGTGCACTACTACTGGCTGGGCCGCTGGCCCCGAGCCCTCGAAGAGCTGGACGCGGTGATCCGCGACGGCGCGGAAACGGCGTCGTACGTGCTGCGCAGCCCCGGATCGACACTGCTGGTGCACGGCGTCGGCGCGCTGATCGCCGGACACCGCGGCGACCCGGACCAGGCCAGGACGCACCTCGACGCGGCCGAGCGCCAGCAGTGGCCGCCCGGCCTCGAGCCCGACGGCGGCGACTTCCTGCTCGCGGCCCGCGCGTTGCTGGCCGAGCAGGAGGGCCGTCCGGAGGCGGCGCTGGTCGCGCTCCTGCCGCTGCTGGAGGAGAACTACCCGCCCGCCGCCCGCCACCAGTGGCTCCCGGACCTGGTCCGGCTCGCGCTGCGGCTCGGCGAACCGCAACGCGCCCACCAGGCCCTGCGCCTGCTCGACCTCGAGGACGCCCCACCGGCCCACGCGGCGGCGGCCGCGCACTGCCGCGGCCTGGTGACCGGCGACCCCGAGCCGGTGCTCACCGCGGCCGGCCACTACCGCGCGGCCGGCCGGCTGCTGAAGCAGGCGAAGGCGACCGAGGACGCGGCGATCCTGCTGGCCGAATCGGAGCAGCTGACCGAGGCGCGCACGGCGTTCCGCGCCGCGCTGACGGCGTACACCGGGATGGGCGCGGTGTGGGACGTCCGCCGGGCGGAGAGCCGCATGCAGCCGTTCGGCATCCGGCGGGCCCACGCGGTCCGCTCCCGCGCCGCCGCCGGCGAGTGACACCGACGGCCGTGAATGCCACATCCACGGCCGTCGAACTCAGCGCAACCCCGCTGGGTATTGCCACGTCAGTAAGGTCATCGGAGTAACCGAGATGTCCCTGGGGGAATGGGGTCTGGGGCGCGCCCCAGAGGGGACGGCAGTGACATGCCAGGGGATGCGGACACCGGCCTGCGGGTCGGTGTGCTCGGCCCGCTGCGGGCCTGGCGCGGGGCGGCCGAAATCGGCCTCGGCCCCGCGCGTCAGCGTGCCGTCTTCGCCGTGCTCGCGGTCAACGCCGGGCGCCCGGTCCCCCGCGCCGAGCTGATCGCCGGCGTCTGGGGCGATTCCGCGCCCGCGAGCGTCGAGGGCAGCGTCCACACCTACGTCTCGGGGTTGCGCCGCGCGCTCGAACCGGACCGGTCGCGCTGGTCGGCGGCCAGTCTCCTGGTGTCGGATCCGGCCGGGTACTCGCTGCTGCTCGACGAAGACGCGCTGGACGCCGCCGTGTTCGAACGGCACCGCGAGCGTGCGCGGGGGCACCTCGACCAAGGCGATCCGCGGGCCGCCGTCGCCGAACTCGATGCCGCGCTCGCGCTCTGGCAGGGTGAAGCGCTTTCCGGGGTGCCGGGCGGGTTCGCCGAGCGGCACCGCGAGTACCTGGCCGAACTGCGGCTGAACACCCTGGAACGGCGGGCCGAAGCCGTGCTCGCCCTCGGCGGGCACCTCGACCTGGCGCCGGAGCTGGCCGTCCTGGCCGGTGAGCACCCGCTGCGGGAGTCCCTGCGCGAGTCGCTCATGCTCGCCCTCTACCGCAGCGGGCGGCACGCCGACGCCCTCGACGTCTTCCGTGACGCCCGCGCCACGCTCGTCGAGGAGCTCGGGGTCGAGCCCGGCCCGGCGCTGCGGCAGCTGCACCAGCGGATCCTCGCCCAGGACCCCGGGCTCGACGCGCCCGCGGCGCCGGTCGTGGTCACCGGGCACCGGCTGTTCGGGCGGGAAGCCGAAACCAGAACCCTCGCCGAACTCCTCGCCGACGTCCGCGGCGGGCGCGGGCGGGCCGTCTGGATCGAGGGCGAGGCGGGGATCGGCAAGTCCGAGCTGCTCGCCGGTTCGCTGCCGGACGGCCCCGGCTACCAGCGGCTCATCGCCGCCGCGGACGAGCTGAGCACCCGGTTCCCGCTGCAGGTCATCCTGGAGTGCCTGGCGATCGACGTGCACTCGGCCGACCCGCGGCGCGCGCGGGTGGCGCAGGAACTCGCCGGTGAAGGCCCGGTACGGCGCAGCTGGGGCCCGGCCGACCCGGTGCTCGGCGCCGTCGACCGGCTGCTGGCCCTGGTCGACGAACTCTGCGCGCACTCGCCGCAGGTGCTGGTGATCGACGACCTCCAGTGGGCGGACGAGGCTTCCGTGCTGGTCTGGCACCGGCTCTGCGCGGCGACCCGCCAGCTGCCGCTGCTGCTGGTGGCCGCGACCCGCCCGGCGCCGGACCGCGCCGAGCTCGCCCAGCTGCGCCGCGGGGTCCAGGCGCGCGACGGCGTCGTCCTCGACCTCGCGCCGCTGACCGGCGAGGACGTCGGCAGGCTGATCGAGGACCGGATCGGGGCGCCGCCGGGACCGGGGTTGCGCGAGCTGGCCGCTCGTGGCGCCGGGAACCCGTTGTACGTCAAGGAAATGGTCGACGTCCTGCTGCGGGCGGGTGCGGTCGAGGTGAGCGGCGGCGAGGCCGACGTCGACGACCCGGCCGAGTTCGAGGCCCCCAGCTCGCTCGTCGCCGCGGTCGATCGGCGGCTCGACTTCCTCACCGCGCGGACGCAGGAAGTGCTGCGCTGGGGTGCGTTGCTGGGCATGGAATTCGCGGTCGGCGACGTCGCCGCGGTGCTCGGCTCACGGCCGTCGGACCTGCTGGAGCCGCTCGAAGAAGCGGTCGCGGCGAACGTCCTCATCGACACCGGGACGCAGCTCGCGTTCCGGCATCCCCTGCTGCGCCAAGCGCTCTACGACCGGTTGCCGGGCGCGACTCGGGCGGCACTGCACCGGCAAGCCGCGGAAGCGCTCGCCGGGATCGGCGCACCGGTGAAGCGGGTTGCCGAGCAGCTGGTGGCCGCACCGGCCACAGTGGACGAATGGGTGCTCGACTGGCTCGCCGCGCACCACGCGGCCGTGTCCAACCGGGCGCCGCTGATCGCCGTCGAGCTTTTGGAGCGGGCACTGGCCGCCGGGGCGGGCCCGCGCCGGGAAGTGCTGCTCGTCGCGCTCGTCAAGGTGCTGTTCCGGCTGGAACGCAACCCGGAAACCCAAGCGCAGCAGGCCATCGAGGTCGCCACCGACCCGGACGCCGTCGAGGAGATGCGGCACGTGGCCGCGGCGCTGCGGCACCGCCGCGGCGACACCGAAGGCGCGGTCGCCACGCTGGCCGGAGTGGTCGACGACCCGGCCGTGCCCGAGCTGTGGCGGGTCAAGCACCGCCAGCTGCTGGCCAACTTCCGGCGTGGCGATCTGTCCGATTTGGACGCCGCGGAAAAGGCGGCGCGCGAGACGAAGTCGCTCGCCGGCGGCGACCGGTACGTGACCGCGCACGCGCTGCAGACGTTGTGGCTGGTCGATTCCGTGCGCCGCGAGCACGACCGCGCGCTCGGCCACGTCGACGCGGCGATCGAGGCCGTCGGCGACGAGCACGAGCTGGCCGACCTGCACCTCGACCTGCTCGACAACCGCGTCTTCACGCTGCAGAACCTCGACCGCCTCGCCGAGGCGGGCGACGCCCTGCGCGCGGCGGGGGAAGTCGCGGCTCGGCACGCACTGCCGGTCGGGCTGCAGGTGTCCGCCGCGGTGCACCGGTACTGGGAAGGCCGCTGGGACGAGGCACTGGTCGAGCTGGACACGGTCATCGAAGACGGCCCGGCGATCACCTTCTACGGCCTGCGCGAGCCCGGCCCGGCCGCGCTGCTGCTGCACGGCGTCGCGGCGCTGATCGCGGGCCGCCGCGACGACCGGGCCCAAGCCGCGGCCCACCTCGACGCGGCGGAGGAGTACGCCCCGGCGACCGGCGCCGAGCGCGAGAGCTTCGACTTCCTGCTGGTCGCCGACGCCCTCGCGGCCGAGCAGCGCGGCGACCGCGTGCGCGCGCTGACCGTCCTCGAGCCCATCCTGAACCCGACGTACGCGGCGATGATGCTGCGGCACCAGTGGCTGCCGGCGTTCGTGCGGCTGGCGATGGAGCAGGACGACCCGGTCCGCGCCCGCCGCGCCCTCGACGTCTGCGAAGAAGAAGCGGCGAAGGAACGGCGTCCGGCACGGGCGTACGCGGCGGCGTCGTGGTGCCGCGGACTGATCGAGGAGGACCCGGCCGCGGTGCTGGCCACGGCGGAGCACTTCCGGGCCGTCGGCCGCCGCCCGGAACTGGCGGCGGCGCTGGAGGACGCGGCCGTGCTGCTGGCCCGCGCGGGCCGGCTCGACGCGGCGCAGGCGGCGTTCGAGGAGGCCGCCGAGCTCTACACGGCGTTGTCCGCGCGCTGGGACCTGCGCCGCGCGGAAACCCGCCTGCGCCGCCTCGGCGTCCGCCGCGGCGCGGTGTTCTCCCCGATCCGGCCTGGGCACGGCTGGGAGTCGCTCACGCCGATCGAGGTCCGCATCGCCGGCCTGGTCGCCGAAGGCCGGTCCAACCCGGACATCGCGGCCGAGCTGTCGCTGCCACGACGGACGGTCCAGGCGCACGTGGCCCGGTTGCTGGGCAAGCTGGAGACGCCCTCACGCTCCGGCGTCGCCGACGCCGTCCGCCGGCGCACCTAACGCGTTGGCCTTCGCGACCCGGCCGAGGAAGCGGCCTGAGTCCTTGACGGTCCGCTGCTGGGTCTCGAAGTCGACGTGCACCAGGCCGAAGCGCTGCGAGTACCCCATCGCCCACTCGAAGTTGTCGAGCAGCGACCAGGCGAAGTACCCGCGGACGTCGGCGCCCGCGCGGATCGCGTCGCGGACAGCGGCCAGGTGCTCGGCGAAGTAGGTGACGCGGTCGGCGTCGTGGACGCGGCCGTCGACCACCTCGTCCACGAAGGACGCGCCGTTTTCGGCCACGACCAGCGGGAGCCCGCCGGACCGTTCGTCGATCCACCGCAGCAAGCCGGTCAGCGAGCCCGGCGCCTGCTCCCAGCCGAACGCCGTCAGCGGCGGCGGCGCGGGCAGCACGTCCAGGCCGCGCAAGCCGGGCAGGGGGCAGTTGCCCGGGCCCAGCGGGTCGGCGAGCGGGGTGACGCGCGCGGGGGCGTAGTAGTTCACGCCCAGCCAGTCGATCGCCGCCGCGATGACGTCGGTGTCGCCGTCGCGCACGGCCGCGGCGAACCGGCCGCCGTGGTGCTCGACGTCGGCCATCACGTCGGCCGGATATCCCTTGCCCAGTACCGGGTCCAGGAAGAACCGGTTGTGGATCCCGTCGAACTTCCGCGCCGCTTCGCGGTGGGCCGGGCTGTCGCCGTCCGGGATCGCCGGGGCGAAGTTGAGCGCCAGCGAGAACTCGTGACCCGGGCGCGCCTGGTCGGTGAGCGCGCGTGTCGCCAGGCCGTGCCCGAGCAGCAGGTGGTGCGCCGCGACCAGCGCGGTGTCGTGATCCTGGACGCCGGGTGCGTGCACCCCGCTGCCGTAGCCGAGGAAAGCCGCGCAGAACGGCTCGTTGACCGTCGTCCACTGGTTCACGCGGTCGCCGAGCGCGTCGTGCACGACCGCCGCGTAGTCGGCGAACCGCGAGGCCGTGTCGCGCGCCGGCCAGCCGCCCTCGTCCTCCAGCGCCTGCGGCAGGTCCCAGTGGTAGAGCGTGAGCACCGGGACGACGTCGCGGCTCAGCAGCTCGTCGACCAGCCGGTCGTAGAAAGCGAGCCCGGCCGCGGACTTCGTGCGCCCGTCCGGCATCACGCGTGGCCAGGCGACCGAGAAGCGGTAGGCGTTCAGGCCGAGGTCCGCCAGCAGGCCGACGTCTTCGGGGTAGCGGTGGTAGTGGTCGCAGGCGACGTCGCCGGTCGCGCCGCCGAGCACCTTGCCGTCGGTGGCCGCGAACGTGTCCCAGATGGACGGTCCGCGGCCGCCTTCGCCCGCCCCGCCTTCCACCTGGTACGACGCGGTCGCCGCGCCCCACAGGAACCCCGCCGGGAATTCGGGTCCGGTCACACTGGTGCCCCTTTCAGGATTCCCTTGACGATGTACCGCCCCAGCAGCAGGAACAACGCGATGACCGGCACGACGCCGACGGTCGCGCCGGTCAGCATCAGCGCGTAGTCGGTGTAGTAGCCGCTCGCCAGCCGCGACAGGGCCACCTGCACGGTCGGTGTTTCGTTGGGGTCGAGTACCACGAGCGGCCAGAAGTAGTCGTTCCACGTGGCCATGAACGTGAGCATCGCGAGCACCGCGGCGGGCGCCCTCAACGCGGGCACCGCGACGTGCCAGTAGGTGCGCAGGACCGAGCAGCCGTCGACGGTGGCCGCGTCGACGAGGTCGGCGCTGATCGCGTTCTCGCAGGCCTGGCGCATCCAGAACACGCTGAACGCGCTGACCAGCGCCGGCACGATCACCGCTTCCAGCCGCCCGTACCAGCCGAGGTCGCCGACGACGAGGTACAGCGGGATGACGCCGAGCTGCGCCGGCACCATGGCCGAGCCGACGACCAGCAGGAACAGCGTGTTGCGGCCGCGGAAGCGCAGCCGTGCGAAGGCGAACCCGGCGAGGCTCGCCAGCACGACGTTGGCCGCCATCACGGTGCCCGCGACGATCAGCGAATTGCCGATGGCGAGCCAGAAGTCGACGGTGTCGAAGACGCGGCGCACGTTTTCGACGAGGTGCCCGCCCGGCACCAGCACCGGCGCCGCCTCCCCGATGGCCGAGTTGTCGCGCGTGGCCACGACGAACGACCAGTACAGCGGGAAGACGGACGCGCCGAGCACGCCGGCCAGCACCGCGTACACCCAGCCGCCCGTGCGGCGCCGCGCGGTCACGCCGCCCTCACGAACCGGCGCACCAGCCGGTAGTTGACCAGCGCGAACAGCGCGCAGACCACGAACATCACCCAGGTCAGCGCGGCCGCGTACCCGGCGTTGAACTGCGTGAAGCCCTTCTCGTACAGGTACATGACGAGCGTCTGGAACTGGCGGTCGTTGCCGCCGGTCGCACCCGAGCCACCGGCGTCGAACAGCTGCGGCTCGGCGAAGAGCTGGAGGCCGTTGACCGTGCCGGCGACGGCGGTGAACGCGATCGCGGGCCGGATGCCCGGCACGGTGATCGACCAGAACGTCCGCCACCGCGAGGCGCCGTCGAGCTCCGCGGCTTCGTAGAGATCGCTCGGGACGGCCTGCATCGCGGCCAGGTAGATCAGGGCGTTGTAGCCGGTCCAGCGCCAGAGCACCATGCTCGCCACCGCGAGGTGCGACGTCCACGTCGACGCCTGCCAGTTGACCGGCGCGATGCCGAACCAACCGAGCACTTCGTTGACGACGCCGTAGTCGCGGCTGAACAGCTGCCCGAACACCAGCCCGATCGCGACCACGGAGACGACGTTCGGCAGCAGGATCCCGGTGCGCCACCAGGTCGCGGCGCGCAGCGGCCGGTCGAGCAGCGCCGCGATGCCCAGTGCCAGCAGGAATTCCGGGACGGCGGCCAGCAGGAAGATGCTCACGGTGTTGGCGAGCGCGTTGTAGAAGTGCGGGTCGGCCAGCAGTTCGCCGTAGTTGGCGAGGCCGAGCCGGCCCTGGCCGCCCTCGAGGAGGTTCCAGTCGTGCAGCGAAACCCACGCCGTGTAGAGCAGCGGGTACGCGCCGAAGACCGCGAACAGCCCGAAGAACGGCGCGACGAGCAGCAGCGGCGTGACCTTGCGGTCGAAGCGCGCGAACCGGGTCCGCACTACTTCAGCAGCGCCCGGGCTTGCTGGACGGCTTGCGCCCAGGCCTGGTCGACGTTCTGGGTCTTGTCCTCGATCCGCCCGAGCGCGCGGCCGAACTCCGGCCGGACGTCGGCGTCGTGCAGGCCCCGGTAGTTCGGCCGCAGCCGGTCGGCCGACGCCGCGAAGATCTTCCCGGTCGGTGCGTCCCCGAAGTACGGGTCGGTGTGCGCGACGACCTGCGGGTCTTCGTAGACGGACGGCTCGCTGGGCAGGATGCCGTCGGAGAGGAAGAGCTTCTTCTCCTGCTCGGGCGCGGTCAGCCAGCGGGCGAGCTCGTAGGCCTCCTTCTGGTGCGAGCCCTGCTTCGGCACGGTCAGGAACGAGCCGCCCTGGTTGCCGCTCTTGCCGGGCACGGTCGTGACGTCCCACTTGCCCTTGTTGGCGTCCCCGCCGGCTTCCTTGATCTGGCTGAGCATCCACGCCGGGCACGCGACGGTGGCGAACGAGCCCTGCTTGATCGCGACGTTCCACGCCTGCGTGAAGGTGGTCGCCGCCGCCGTCTGCCCCTTGGCGGCGATGCCGCCCGCGAGATCGAAAGCGGTGCGCACGCTGGGGTTGGTGTCGGCGATGAAGGAGTCGTCGCGCTGGGAGAAGTAGTTCTCCGGCGACTGGTTGAGCATCGCCGTGTAGACGGTGCCCGCCGAGTCCGCGAACTTCACGCCGGGCGTCTTCCGCGTGAACCGGTCGGCCACGGCGGCGTAGGCGGGCCAGTCGGGGATCAGCTTCGCGACCTCGTCCCGGTCGGTCGGCAGGTCCGCGGCCTGGAAGAGGTCCCGCCGGTAGCAGAGCGCGAGGCTGCCCATGTCGGTGCCGAGGCCGAGCACGAAGTCCCCGTCGGTGCCCTGCGCCCACTTCCACGGCGCCCACTGGCGTTCGAGGTCGCGAGCCCCGAAGGAGGCGAGGTCGGTGAACTTGTCCTTCGCCTTCCGGTACTGCGGGATGTACTGCTCCTCGATCGCGACGACGTCGGCGGCACCGCGGCCGGTGGCGAGCTGCGTCGCGAGGCCCTTGTGGTGGGTGTCGAAGTCGGTGACACGGTTCTGCACCGTGATGTCCGGGTGCAGCTTCTCGTACTCCGCGATCAGCGGCGCGTACCCGAACTCGCCGAAGGTCGCGATCGTGAGCGTCGTGCGGCCCCCGGAGTCGGCGGGGCTGCAGGCGGCGAGCAGGGTCAACGCGGCGACCGCGGCGGCGGTCCGGCGGACGGTCGTGGGCACGGGCTCCCTCAGATCACCCCGGCCCGTACGGCGTACGCGACCGCGTGCGGCCGATTGCGCAGGTTGAGCCGGTTGGTCATGGCGTAGATGACGTTCTTCACGGTCCGCTCCGAGTAGCAGAGCCGTCCCGCGATCTCGGCAGTGTCCCAGCCTTCGGCCATCAAGCGAAGCACATCCACCTCGCGCGGCGTGAGCGCCGCCCCGCTGCCCTCGTGCGCCAGCGCCTCGACCTGCTCGCGCAGCGACGTCGTGCGCCCCCGCGCGGCGGCGAGCACGCTCTCGGTGAGCCGGTCGAGCGCCGTCCGCGGCAGCACGGCGGAGACGTGGCAGTCGGCGAGCACGCTCAGGTGCGCCGGGTCGACGTGCCCGGCGACCAGCACGATGGCGGCCGGCGACTCGGCGGACGCGGCCCGCAGCGCGGCGACGGCCTCCCGGTCGACCTGGCCGACGGCGAACACCAGCACGGCCGCCTCACCCCGGCGGGCCCGGGGCACGACCAGCAGTTCCGGGCGGGACTTCAGGTGGTTGATCAGCCCGGTCAGCGCGATCGGATCCGACGCCCACGCGGCCACTCGCACCTGGTCCATCAAGCCCCTCCTCTGCCATTTTCCGACAGCCTCACTCTGCTGGGGACGCCTTCACGAATTCTCTAACCGCGGTGAAGCCGTTCTTCACGCCGTGAAGTCAGGGGCATCGACTACCGTCGTGGGGCACACAGACGAGTGAAGGGACCGATGAACCGCCGACGTCTCGCCGCCCTCGGGGTGGCCTTCGCCATCGTGGCCGGCTGCCTGCTGGTCGTGGGCCTGCCGCCGCGGACCGTGTCCGGTCTGGCGTTGCCCGTGACTTCCCCACCTCCGCCGTCCTCCTTCAGCGCGGCCGTTCCGCCCGCTCCCACGTCGAGGCTGGCCCGCCCGGGCGACTGCACCTCGCTGGCCGGCGAACTCGACGTCCGCGCCCAGGTCGCGCAGCTGGTCGTCGTCGGGGTCTCCGGCGACAACCCGGCTTCGACGGTCGCCCTGGTGCGCGACCACCAGCCGGGCGGGATCTTCATCGGGGGTAACGCAACAGCGTTGTTGAAAAACCGTTCCCTGGCCGCGGTCCAGGCGGTGGCCAAGGTGCCGGTGGCGGTGTCGGTCGACGAAGAGGGCGGCCGCGTCCAGCGCATCGACGACCTCGACGGCGACCTCCCGTCGGCCCGCACGATGGCCGAGACGAAGTCGCCGGACCAGGTCCGCGCCATCGCCGCCGAGCGCGGCCGCCAGCTGCACGCCCGCGGCGTGACGGTCGACTTCGCCCCGGACACCGACGTCACGGAAGCTCCGGACGACGACGTGATCGGCGACCGGTCGTTCAGCCCGGACCCGGTGAAGGTGAAGACGTACGCGAAGGCGTTCGCGGAGGGGCTCCGCGAAGCGGGGGTCCAGCCGGTGCTGAAGCACTTCCCCGGCCACGGCCACGGCTCGGGCGACTCCCACAAGGGCACGGTGGTCACGCCGCCGCTCGCGCGGCTGCGGTCGGTCGACCTGGTCCCGTACCGGAACCTCGCCGACTACGGCCCGGTCGCGGTGATGGTCGGCCACCTCGACGTCCCCGACCTGACGGGCGGGATCCCGGCGTCCCTCTCCCCACCGGCGTACCAGCTGCTGCGCGGCGAGTTCGGCTTCACCGGCCCGGTCCTCACCGACGACCTCGGGGCGATGAAGGCGATCACGGCGCAGTATTCCCTGCCGGAGGCGGTGCTGAAGGCCCTGCAGGCCGGCGCGGACCAGGCGTTGTGGTCCTCCGGCGGCCGGGTGGACGAGGTGCTGGACCGGCTGGTGAAGGCGGTGCAGTCAGGCGAGCTGCCCGCGGCGCGGGTGCAGGAGTCGGTGACGCGCGTACTGCGCGGCAAAGGCCTCTGCGGCTGATCTGGCCAGGGTCACCCGATGGGGTTCGGTCAGCGGGCACGCCGGGTGCGCGACGGGCGCTTGGCGCACGGCCGGCGAGTCGCGGCCTTGGGGTCGTGCGTGCGGCTGTACCACCCGATCGGCCACCGGGCGACGTTGAGCTTCCTCGCCGAATTGGCCGGGCCGTACCAGCGGCACGAGCAGGCTCTGGTGCGGGCGCTGGAGGCGCTGGAAGCCAGCCGCGCGGTGTGGCGCGCGGAGGCCACGGCGTACGTGGACGCCCGCGTGGCGGAGAAGCGGCTCGGCCGCCGGACGCCGTCGCCCGGCGAACCGCCGCTCAGCCGGATGAGCGGGCATTGGTACGCGTCGACGCCCGAGCTGTCCCGGCGGGCGGCCGTCCACGCGCTGAAGCTGTGGGAGCAGGACCCGGGCGGCGCGGACGACGAGGTCCGCTCTCTCGTCCGCGACTGCGTCGCCGCCGGCGGCCGGCTCACCCCCGAGCGGCTGGACACCGTCGCGAGCGGCTGGCCGATGCCCCTCGTGGCCTCCGCCGCGGGTCTTCGAAAATAATTCCGGCGACGGTGTCGGATCGGCGCGGTGATGTTCGTAGCAGGGGTGAGGCCGCCCGCGCGGGGCGGCACCGAGGCCGAGGAGCCCCACCGTGAAGCTGACGACCGTGACCCAGCTGACCATCGACGGCGTCGTGCAGGGCAACGGCGGCGCGTCCGACGAAGACCGCCGCACCGGGTTCGAGCGCGGGGGCTGGGCGCTGGGGCGGGGTGACGACGAGACCCGGGCGCTCATCGCGCGGACCTACCAGCGCGCGGACGCCTTCCTGTTCGGACGGCGCACCTACGAGCTGTTCGCCCGCTCCTGGGGGTCGGTCGAGCAGATGCGCGCGACCCCCATCGGCGTCGCACTGAACGACGCCCCCAAGTACGTCGCCTCGACCACGCTCACCGACCCGGCGTGGGCGGGCAGCACCGTCCTGCCCGGCGACCTCGCGGCGGCCGTCCGCGAGCTGAAGGCCAAGCCCGGCGGCGAGCTGCAGGTGCACGGCAGTGGCACCCTGGTCCGGTGGCTGCTGGCGAACGACCTGGTCGACGAGCTGGTCCTGACCGTGGTCCCGGTGGTCCTCGGCCAGGGCACCCGGCTGTTCCCGGCCGACGGCCCCGATTTCGTGCTCGAGCTGATCGAGTCGCGAGTCGACTCGAAGGGCGTGTCGACGCAGGTCTTCCGGCCCGCCGGGCGCCCGCAGTACGTGTGAGTCCCCGTCCACCACCACGAGGAGTTCCGGATGCAGTACTTGGTTTCCGTGATCGACGACAAGGAAAACCCGGGTAGCACGGACCGGCAGCCCGCCATCAGCGAGTTCAACGACCGGCTGATCGCCGAGGGCTACTGGGTGTTCGCGGGCGGCCTCGCCGACACCGGCGCGGCCACGGTCGTCGACAACCGCGGCGAGCGGGCGGTGGTCACCGACGGGCCCTTTCTGGAGTCCAAGGAGTACCTCGCCGGCGTCTGGGTGTGGGAGGCGCCCGATCTGGACGTGGCGCTCAAGCTCGCCACCGAGGCGTCGAAGGTCTGCGACCGCAAGATCGAGGTGCGGCCGTTCCAGTGAACGACGTCGAGGAAGCGGTGGTCCGGGCCCACCGCGAGGAGTGGGCCCGGGTGGTGGCCACCCTGACCAGGCGCTTCGGTGACATCGACGTCGCCGAGGACGCGGCCGCCGAGGCGTTCGCGACCGCCGTCGAGCGCTGGCCGTCCGACGGCGTGCCGCCGGCCCCCGGCGCCTGGCTGACCACCACCGCCACCCGCAAGGCCATCGACCGGATCCGGCGCGAGAGCAAGCGCGACGACAAGCAGAAGGAGGCTCTGACGGTGTACGACGACGACCCGCCCGAGCCCCTCGGCGCCATCGACGACGACCGGCTCCGGCTGATCTTCACCTGCTGCCACCCGGCGCTGGCGACCGAAGCCCGCCTGGCGCTGACGCTGCGTATGGTCGGCGGCCTGACGGTGCCCGAGATCGCCCGCGCCTTCCTGGTCGCCGAAACCACCATGGGCCAGCGCATTACCCGCGCGAAGGCCAAGATCAAGGCGGCTCGCATCCCGTACCGCGTGCCGTCGGCCGAGGACCTCCCCACCCGCGTCTCCGGCGTGCTCGCCGTCCTGTTCCTGGTCTTCAACGAGGGCTACCTGGCGACCGGCCCGGACACCGACCCCGTGCGCCAGGACCTGACCGCCGAGGCCATCCGCCTCACCCGCCTGATCCGCACCCTCCTCCCGGACGACGGCGAGGTGACCGGGCTGCTGGCCCTGATGCTCCTCACCGAGGCCCGCCGCCCCGCCCGCGTCTCGGCCACCGGCGAACTGGTCGCCCTCGACGAGCAGAACCGCGGCGCCTGGGACGCGGAGCTGATCGCCGAGGGCCACCGCCTGGTGCGCGAACGCCTCGCCGCCGGGGTGGCCCCGGGCCGCTACCAGATCCTCGCCGCGATCAACGCCGTGCACACCTCCGCCCGCGACATGCGCGACACCGACTGGTCCCAGGTCCTCGCCCTCTACAACCAGCTCATCCGCCTGGACCCATCCCCGGTGGTCGCCCTCAACCGAGCCATCGCGGTCGCCGAACTCGACGGCCCCGAGGTGGCCCTGGCGGCGATCGACCGGCTCGAGCCCGAGCTGGCCGGCTACCACCCGTTCCACGCCACCCGCGCGGACCTGCTGCGCCGCCTGGGCCGAGGCGCGGACTCCCGGGCGGCGTACGACCGGGCCATCGAGCTGGCGGACAACACGGCCGAGACCGCGGCGTTGACCCGCCGCCGCGATCAGCTGGGGTAGCGCGGCTCAGCCGGACTCGTGCGCACAGCCCGGCTGGTGGATGTGCACGTCACCGTCGATCCGGCCGGCCTGGAGCACGGTCCCGAAAACGTCCCCGTGCACGGTGTTGCCGCTGGTCGCGACGGGATCGCCAGACCTGGCCTGAACCACGCGCAGGGTGTACCCCCGCAGTCCGCCGCTCCCGTCGACGACGTCGGGGTCGGTCAGCTCGAGCAGGTGCCGGGCGGCCGCCTCGGCGGCTTCGGCCAGCCCCCGCTCCGAGTCCCGCTTGGGCTCGGCTTCGGCCAGCCTCGCCGCGACCGCACTCAGTTCCCGGTCGACGAGGGGCAGTGTCCGCCGCGCTTCGTCGACTTCGCGGTCGTGCCGGATTGCACGCTGCTCCACCGCGGCCGCGATCGGATCGGGGTCGTCGAGGTCCCAGATCCGCTCGGACGCCCGGAAGACCACGCGATCGCTCACGGCGATCACTTTGCCCACCGCGGCGGCGAGCCGCCGCCACCGGTGCCGCTCCCGCGGCGCGACCGTGTGCTCGCGGATGGCGAAGAGCTGCCGGTACACCTCCTCGACCGTGCCGTGCGACCGCAGGCCGGCCAGATTCTCCCGCCACTTCCCGACCAGCGCGGGCGCCACTTCGGTGACCGACTGGAGGTGCCGGTCCAGGCTGTCGTACTGCGCCCGCAGCTCGGCGGTCAGGTGGGCTTCGAGCCGCTCTGTCAGGCGTGAATGCAAAGATTCGTACGGCTTCCAGGACGGGTCGGCGATCCTCTGCAAACGCGCCTGACGCCCGCGGAGCGCACGAAGTGTCGAAACCAGCTCGGCGGCCGATTTCGACCAGCCCAGCTCCGCAGCGATCCGCTTGCACAGGTCGTAGAGGGAAAAGGCCGATCGCGACGGCAGCCGGATCAGGAGCGCGGTCCGCTCGCGAAAACTCAGCACGAGCACGGCCGGGATCAGTGCCTCGTCGACGCCGAAGTACGAGGCACACCGCCCCGCGGCTTCGGTCCATGCGTCGCGGTGCTCGTCCGGTGGACCGGGACGCCGAGCTTGTGCACGAGCCCGCCGTTGCGCCGCGTGCACTGAATCCGCGAAACCGCGTTCGAATCGGGGTCCGGCGCCACCCAAGGCGATTCGCAGGTCTTGCCCGGCCGCGTAGCTCGCGACATTCCCCTGCCCCCTCACGGCCCACACCTCGGGGTCGGGACTCAGCACGGCGATGAGGCGCCCGGTGACGTCGTTCAGGCTGGTCCACTCGTTGGACAATTCGGCCAATTGCCTCCCGGCGTCCGCGTTGCGGAGCAGTGCCACCATGAGGCCGCTGTAGCCCGCTTCTTCGGCACCGTTCACCACATGGGTGAGCAGTTCGGCGGTGGACGTCGGCGCGAACAGCACGTCCCCCATCATGACAGGGCACGGGGATCCAGACCCGCCTAAACTTCGGCAACGGCACCCGAAGCGAAGGAGCGGCATGGCGAACCTCGGCGGCACCTACCCCCTCGGCGGCGAGCTGCCGGTCACCCGCATGGGCTACGGCGCCATGCAACTGGCCGGGCCCGGGGTCTGGGGTCCGCCTCGGGATCACGATCGCGCCGTCGCCGTGCTGAAGGAAGCCGTCGAGCGTGGGGTCACCCATCTGGACACCAGTGACTACTACGGGCCCCACACCGTGAACGCGCTCATCAAGGAAGCACTCCACCCCTACCCCGAAAACCTGTGCATCGTCACGAAAGTCGGCGCACGGCGGAGTGAAGACAAGGCCTGGCCACCCGCGCTGTCGGCCGAAGAGCTCACCCAGGCCGTGCACGACAACCTGCGGAACCTCGGGGTCGACGTGCTCGACGTCGTCAACCTGCGGCTGAGCAACGACGCCGGGGACTACCCCGTGCCGATGTCGCTCGCCGAGCCGTTCGGGGTGCTCGCGGACCTCCGGGAACAGGGGCTCATCCGGCACCTCGGCGTCAGCCACGTGACCGCCGAGCAGCTCGACGAGGCCAAGGCCATCGCGCCCGTCGTCTGCGTGCAGAACCAGTACAACCTCGCCCACCGCGAAAACGACGACCTCGTCGACAAGTGCGCCGCCGAGGGGATCGCCTTCGTGCCGTACTTCCCGCTCGGCGGGTTCAGCCCGCTGCAGTCCGGGCTGCTCGACGACTGCGCCGCGCGGGTCGGGGCCACGCCGATGCAGGTCGCGCTGGCCTGGCTGCTGCAGCGGTCGCCGTCGATGCTGCTCATCCCCGGCACGTCGTCGCCCGAGCACCTGCGGGAGAACCTCGCCGCCGCCGAACTCGAACTGCCCGCCGATGTTCTCGCCGATCTCGACCGGATCGGCAAGCCCTGATCGCTACGCTGAGCGCGCACACAGGCACGAGAACGGAGAAAAGCGTGGCGCAGTGGGGCGATCTGGTCGCTTACATCAGGCAGTCGTACCGGGTGGTGCGCGACGAGCCCGACGAAATCCGCATCCGCCTGATCTTCGGCGACGACCCCGACACCGAACAACGTGCCCAGATCGTCGTGATCGCCCGCGAAATCCTCGACCAGCGCGAAGACTGGGTGCAGATCGCGACGCCGTTCGCCCGGCACGAAGAGGTCGACCTCCTCGCCGTGCTGACCGAGGTCGGCGAGGCGATCGTGGTGGGCGGGATCGCCGTGATGGGTGAGCACGTCGTGCTGCGCCACTCGCTGCCGCTGATCAACCTCGACATCAACGAGTTCACCGACCCCCTCGAGCTGGTCGCCGGCGCCGCCGAGCTGCTGGAGCAGCAGTTCACCGGCCGCGACGACTACTGAGCGGAACCCCGGCGGCGGCCACCGGCCCGGCTCCGAGGCCGGGGTCGCCGCCCCCCGCTGGTGCTCACTCCGGTTTCCGCGCCAGCACCCTCCCCTGCGGCACCCGCGCCGCCGGATCGCGCAGCACCTGCGTGACGACCTCGAACCCGGCCTCGGCCACCAGCGCGCAGACCCGCTCCACCGGCAGCCAGTAGATGTCCAGCGAAAACCCCTCTTGGCCGTAGCCGTCACTGCGGTGGTGCCGCCGGTCGCCGACGTGGAACCCCAGCTGCAGGTAGCCGCCCGGGCGCAGCACCCGGAACAGCTCGGCGCATACGCCGGGCAGCCGGGACGGCGGTGTGTGGATGATCGAGTACCACGCCACCGCGCCCGCGAGACCGCCGTCCGGCAGGTCGAGGTCGAGCAGGGAACCCACGGAAAACCGCAGCCCGGGGTGCTCGCGACGGGCGACGGCGAGCATCTCGGGCGACAGGTCGACACCGACGACGTCCAGGCCCGCTTCGGCCAGGAACGCCGTCACGCGGCCGGTGCCGCAGCCGAGGTCGGCGACCGGGCCGTCGCGCACCAGCTCGGCGAACGCGGTGAACAGCGCGCGGTCTTGGACGTCTTCGGCGAGCGGCGGCACGTGGTCGTCGTAGCTCTCGGCCACGATCGCGTACGTGGCCCGGGTCGGTTCGAGGAACTGGTCGTCGGTCACGGCGCGGACGCTACCGGCGGGCACCGACAATTTTCCGCTTGAGTCCTAAATGGACTTGACTTGGGAGAGGTGGTCGAGCATGCCGCGGACGGCCTCGAACTCGCGGACCTCCTGGCGGCAGTCCTGGCACGCCGCCAGGTGCCGCTCCACGCGCGCCGCCTCGGCGGTCTCGAGCAACCCCAGGCTGTAGGCCCCGAGGTCGGTCCGGTCGTACCGGCCCATGGATCGCGTCTCCGTTCCGCGTCCCGCGAAGGAACACCCGCACTACCGGACGTCTCCAGGGTCCTGGCCAGGACGCGCGACCGGCGAGGTTCCCCCGTTTTCCACCCGATCGGCGGACAACGGCCGGAGGAAGACGAGCCGTGTGGGTGAAACGGCGGTCACGGTACCCACCGGTCACGACACGGAAAGCATTTGTGCGCGGAACTTCGCCGATTCCGCGTCATGGCTCCGCGGCTCCGTCGTCGGACCTGCGTCGGACCGGGATTTTCCGGCTTCGACCAGGGAAAGCAGGGCGACCCGAAACGAGGAGAGCGATGACCGTACGGAGCCACCGGGCGGACGACGTCGTGGACGAGGTCGGTGTGTGGCTGGCCGGGGAGTTCGCGGGGCGGCTCCCCGCCTCGGAGATCGACCGCGTCGTGAAGGTGACGCGGGTCGACCTCGAAGGGAGCATCGCGCGGGAGGAGCTCGGGGAGATGCTCCACCGGCTGAGCCGCGCCCGGCTGCAGCGCATCGTGCAGCTCGCGCCGGCCGCACGGGTGCGGATCCCGCACGCGCGGTGACGAGGGAACGGCCGGACCCGTCCCGGGCCCGGCCGTCGTGAAGGTCGCGAATGACTCATTCGCGACCACCGCGGGAGGTCGCCGACGCCGGTGGGACGAGCGCCGGCGCGTGATCCCGCGGTGAAGAACCGCCCCGCCGACCGGATCCAGGCCCCCTCCCCCGCGGACGTTCGCGCAGACCCGTTGCCCGGACTGGCCGACTTCTTGACTGGACTAGACCAATCTGTTCTAGTGACCGGTGTCACCCTCGTCCCGGCCGGATGAGCACACCCCCTCCGACACCGGGCGCCCCCGCGCCCGGACTCCGTCGTGGCCGAAGGAGTGAGCCAGTCTTGAGAAGACGTCTTGTCGCGGTCCTGTCAGCGTTCGCCGCCGCCGCCGGGCTCGTGCTCGGTGTGCCCGCCGCCACCGGGCAGGCGCCGCAAGCGGCCGCCGCCGCCTGCAGCGGGCCCAACTGGGTCGCGGGTCAGTGGTACGACGTGGGCGCGGTCGTCAAGTACACCAACGGCAGCTACTACCGCGCCAAGAACGCGAATCCGGGCTACGACCCGATCATCAGCACCTGGTACTGGGAGCCCTACAGCTGTGACGGCGGGGGCGGCGGCACCACCTGCAACGCGCCGAACTGGGTCGCCGGTCAGTGGTACGACGTCGGTGCGGTCGTCAAGTACACCAACGGCAGCTACTACCGCGCCAAGAACGCCAATCCGGGCTACGACCCGATCATCAGCACCTGGTACTGGGAGCCCTACGACTGCGGTGGCGGCACCAACCCGGGCAACCCCGGCTCGTTCGTCGTCAGCGAAGCCCAGTTCAACCAGATCTTCCCCGGCCGCAACAGCTTCTACAGCTACAGCGGCCTGACCGCGGCCCTGTCGGCGTACCCCGGCTTCGCGAACACGGGCAGCGACACCGTGAAGAAGCAGGAAGCGGCGGCGTTCCTGGCGAACGTCAACCACGAGACCGGCGGGCTCGTCTACATCGTCGAGCAGAACACGGCCAACTACCCGCACTACTGCGACTGGGGCCAGTCCTACGGCTGCCCGGCCGGCCAGGCCGCCTACTACGGCCGCGGCCCGATCCAGCTCAGCTGGAACTTCAACTACAAGGCCGCCGGTGACGCGCTCGGCATCGATCTGCTCGGCAACCCCTGGCAGGTCGAGCAGAACTCGGCCGTGGCCTGGAAGACCGGGCTCTGGTACTGGAACACCCAGAGCGGCCCCGGCACGATGACCCCGCACAACGCGATGGTCAACGGCCGCGGCTTCGGCGAGACCATCCGCAGCATCAACGGCTCGATCGAGTGCAACGGCGGCAACCCCGCCCAGGTCGAGAGCCGGGTCTCGAAGTACCGCCAGATCGCCTCGGTCCTCGGCGTCGACCCCGGCGCGAACCTCTACTGCTGAACCTCAGGCGCGGACGGCTCGCTCGCTCAGCGGGCGAGCCGTTCGCCGATCAGCCGGATGACCGCCGCGGCGTGGTCGTTGAGGTAGAAGTGCCCGCCCGGGTAGGTGTGCAGCTCGAACCCACCCGACGTCCGCTCCGCCCACTGCCGCGCCTCGGCCTCGGTGACCTTCGGGTCGCGGTCGCCGATCAGCGCCACCACCGGGCAGCCGACGTCCGGGCCCGGCCGGTAGCGGTAGAGCTCGGCGGCCTTGTAGTCGCTGCGCAGCGCGGGCAGCACCATGCGGAGGATCTCGTCGTCCTCCAGCACCCGCGAATCGGTGCCGCTGAGCCGCTTGACCTCGGCCAGGAGCTCGTCGTCGTCCTTCTCGTGGACCCGCTCGTCGCGGAACGCCGAAGGCGCGCGCCGCCCGGAGGCGAACAGCGCGAGCAGCCGCGTGCCGCGTTCTTCGAGCCGCCGCGCCACCTCGAAGGCCAGGCTGGCACCCATGCTGTGGCCGAAGAACGCGACCGGCCCGGTGAGCTCCGGGGCGAGCACGTCCACCAGCTGGTCGGCGAGCACGAACAGGTCGTCCACCGGCGGTTCGGCGTAGCGGTCCTGGCGGCCGGGGTACTGCACGGCCAGCACCTCCACCGACGGGGCCAGCGCCGCCGACACGGGGTGGAAGTAGCTCGCCGATCCCCCGGCGTGCGGGAAGCACACCAGCCGCGCCGGCGCGGACGGCGCCGGGTGGAAGCGCCGGATCCACTCCGCGGCTTCGATGGAAATGCTCATGCTCGCCAATCTGGCAGGCGGACCGGCCCGCGTCGACCCCTAACGGCGGATTCTGGGGGGTCGGCGGGCCCCGGGGTGCGGACCGGGACCCGCCGGTTTTTCCCTCCCTCCTCAGGAGCGCCCCAGGCGGAAGGTCACCCGGCCTGCCACAGGGCCGGGACGTTCGGGGGTTCCCAGCCCGGCTGGGCGGTGTGCCCCTGCAGGCACACGTACCCCCGTCCGCCGTAGGTGACCCGGGCACCCGCCGCGTAGGTGGTGCCCACCGCCCAGGAGGTGCCCCCGGGTGGCGTGGAGGTCGGTCCGCCGGTCGGCGTCGTGGTCGACGTCGGCGGGGTCGGCGTGCCCGTCTGCGGCACGTTGAGCACGAAGTCGAAGGCGGCCTCCTTCGCGGAGCCGTTGTCGCGCACGGTCATCAGCAGCCGCGCGTCGAAGATCGTGTCGGTGTTGTTGCGCGGCTCGTTGGGGAAGTAGAGCTGCGTGGTCAGGATCGGCCGGCCGGGGGCCTGCACCTTGACGTGGATGTGCCGCGTCCGGCCCGGGTAGAGGCCGGGCACGATCGTGGACAGCGTGAACGCGCCTTGGGCATTGGTGTACTGGTGGCCGCGGAAGGTGAAGCCGGTGTTGTCGTAGGCGCCGTTGACGTCCGCCTGCCAGAAGTCGAGCAGGGCGCGGTTCACCGGCTGGCACGCGAGGCCGAAGACGTACCCGGTGACGGTGAGCCGCGTGCCCTGGGTACCGGGCGTGACGAGGTTGGTCCGCTCGGGCGAGTTCGGCTTGAAGTACGGGCCTTCGGTCTGCGCGATCGTCGGCTCGTCGCCGTCGTGGCACTCCGGGGTCAGCGCCGGGACGGTGCCCGCGGCGACGGTGGTGCGGGCGAGCGCGGGACCGCCGATCAGCGCGACCGGCGCGGCGACGCCCGCCGCGAGCGCGGCCTTGAGCACCGTCTTGCGGCTGAGCTTGTTCTCTTCGTCCATGCCTTGCTCCTCGTGGGGGCGTCGGGAATCCCCTCGAACGTAGGCAGCGCACTCCCCGGGCGACGATGGACTGGACCGGTCAGTCGTGGTGTATCTCCCCGCCGCGGCGGAAGTCGCCGGGGCTCAAGCCGGTCTCGCGGCGGAAGAACCGGCAGAAGTAGGCCGGGTCGGCGAACCCGACGCGGCTCGCGACCTGCCGGACGGTCAGGTCCGTCCGGAGCAGGAACCGCTGGGCCTCCCGCGTCCGGGCCTCGCGCAGCAGCTGCGCGGCGGTGCGGCCGGTCGCCGCTTTCACCGCTTCGGTGAGGTGACCGGGGGTGACGCCGATGCGTTCGGCGTGCGCGGTCACCGACCAGAGCCCGAGCTCGGTGCGGGCCGCGAGCCTCGCGAACTCCTCGGCCACGGCGCCGGCGGGCGCGGGCGGCGCTTCCGGCGTCCCCGGCAGCCGTCCCGCGCGCACGACGAGGACGTGCAGCAGCGCCCGCAGCACCGACTCGGTGTCCTCGCCGCCGCGGCGGTATTCGTCCTCCAGGTCGGCGATCAGCCGCGTGACACCGGCGTTCGCGCGGGCGTCCAGCTCCAGCCACGGCCGCGCGCTCAGCCGGCGCAGCAGTTCGCGGTCGGCCGGGTAGTCGAGGAGGAAGTCGTCGGTGAACACCACGACGTGCCCGGTGAGGCCGCGGACGTCCGCCCACTGGTGCACCTGCCCCGGCGCGATGAAGCCGAGGTGCGGGGGCCGCAGCGGCCAGCGCGCCAGCTCGACGACGTGCGTGCCGGTGCCGCCGGTGACGTGGACGAGCTCGTGGAAGGTGTGCCGGTGCGGGAACTCCGCGCGCGACAGCGGCCCGAGCGCGTCGAAGGTGCCGACGGCGATCGGTGGCGCGTGCGGGGCGGGCACCTCCAGCCGGTGCATGGGCAGTTCTCCCGCCCGCGGTGTCGGGCAGGGGGTCCCCAGCGGAACGGTGGTACCGCGCATGGCGGAAAAGTCTAGACCAATTACCGGGCGTTTCGTCCGGTTGTGCCCCGATGATCGCAATCCGAACGTCGTAGTCCGGACACGAAGAACGGGGCCGGTCCACAGTGGACCGGCCCCGTTCACGGGACTAGCTTGCGCGTCTTGCTTACGCGCGGCTGCGACGCCGGTCGACCAGCAGCATCAGCGCGCCGCCGCCCAGCAGCAGGCCGCCGACACCGAACGGAACCGCGGCGTCGACACCGGTGTTGGCCAGGTCGCCGCCACCGGACTGCGCGCCACCCGGGGTGGTGCTCGGCGCGGGGCTGGTGGCCGGGGCGCCCGCCTCGGTCCAGGTCGCGGCCGCCTTCGCGGTCACCTGGGTCTTCTCCGAGTCGGCGACGATGAGCGACTGCGCCGGCTTCTTGGCGTAGTTGTCGGCGACGAACAGGCGGCCGGTGTCCAGCTCGCCGGTGACCTTGAGCGAGAACGAGCCGTTGCCCGGCTTCGCGTCGGCCGGGACGTCGACGAACAGCTTGCTGCCGTCCTTGACGTCGGTGGACTTCAGCTCCTTGCCGTCGGCGTCGGTGACCTTGACGCCGTCGGGCAGCTCGGTGGTCAGCGACGTGATGTCACCGGAGGTCGCGACGCTGAAGGGGCCGATCTTGGTGCCCGCGGCACCCTCGGTCTTCTCCGCGGCGATGTTCAGGGTCGGCTTCGGCTGCTGCGCGATGCCCTTGTTCTCGTCACCGGTCAGGTAGCTGTACAGCGCGGCGACGTCGGCGTTGGTCTCGGCCGGGTTGGCCTCGGCCAGCGGCTTCGTGAGGTTGAGGTTCACGCCGTCGCTGAAGTGCCACACGGCGGCCTGCGTCGCGGCGATGGCCTCGCGCTCGGAGATGCCGTCGTTGACCTTGACGCCGGCCTTCGCCAGCGTGCTGCCCAGCGCGTCGAGCGCGACACCCGGGTAGCCGTGGTGCAGCACCCAGTTGATCTTCGCGCTGTTCTTCTCGAAGGGCGAGTTCGCCGCGGGGTACTTGTTCCACGGGCGCTCGACCATGTCGACGTCGGTGCGCATGCCGACGGTGATCTGCACGCAGTAGAGCTTCAGCGTGCTGCCGTCGGACAGCTTCAGCGAGAACAACTTGGTGATGTAGTCACCGCCGCCGTCCAGGTTGAGCCGGTAGCCGACGGTGCCCGCGTTCTCGCTGACCCGGCCACGCGCCGCACCGTCGTCCGCGAGCGCCGACGGGGCGCTGACCATGACCGCAGCGGCCGCGGCGAGCACTGCGATCCCGCCACGCACGAGAGCTGACCTGACCTGCATAAATCTCCTATCCGAGCCCGAACCACGACGTGAGGGCCGCGCTGATGACAGGCGTCGATCGCTGCGGCCACCGATTCGGGTGAGTGATCACCCGGTCAAGCGAATCCGGAGCTTACACAGACTCCACAAGTGCTACTCAGGGTGCCCCCTTAACCACGGAGGTGTCCGAATAGCCGCGGAAAGGCGGTCACACCGACGGGCGCAGTCCCGCCGCCATCCGGCCGATGACCGAGGCGTATTCGGCCTTCAGCCGCGCTTTGTCCACATCGGACGCTTCGGCCAGCGCCATCCCGGCCGTGCCGAGCATGCCGAACACCAGCCGGGTCGTCGTCTCCAGCGGCTGGTCGTCGATGTCACCGCCGTCCACCAGCGCTTTGATCAGCTGTTCGACGAGCCCGTAGGCGAACTGTTCTTCGGCCGCCTGCCAGCGCAGCCAGCCGAGGGCGATCGGCGCTTCCTGCCAGACCAGCCGGCCGTAAACCGGATCGCAGCAGCGGTCGAGAAACGCGTCGAGCGCGGCGAAGGCCGCCTGCCACGGACCGTCCGCACGGGCCGCCGCCGACGCGGACAGCTCCATCGCCTCGGTTTCCAGCTGCTCGAAGACCGCCTCGAAGAGCGCCGTCTTGTTCGCGAAGTGGTGGTAGATCGCACCCCGCGTCGCCTGGATGTCGGCCGCGATGTCTTCGAGCGCGGTACCGCCGAATCCGCGTTCGGCGAACCGCCGGGTGGCCGCGGCCAGCAGCGCGGCCCGGGTGGCCTCGGAGTACTGCTCCCGCCGGCTTTTGACGGTCGACATGCGCCAAGCATAGGACATACACTGCGTATGTCACCGACACGGCGTAGGTATCCGGTGGGGGTTTGCTGATGACGAACACCGACGAGCTGCTCTTCAACCCGTTCCAGCCCGGCTTCTTCGAAGACCCGTACGCGCAGTACAAGGTGTTGCGCGACGAGGACCCGGTGCAGAGCCACCCACTGGGTTTCTGGTTCGTCTCGCGCTACGAAGACGTCTCGGCCCTGCTGCGCGCGGGACTGTCGGTGGAGGTCCGCAACCTGGCCGCGGGCCCCCTCCTCGACCAGCAGGCAGCACTGACGACGGACGGCGACCCGGGCGCGCTGAACCTGTCGATGCTCGACCGCGACCCGCCCGACCACACCCGCCTGCGTTCCCTGGTGACGAAGGTGTTCACCCGCCGAGCGGTCGCGGCCCTGGAACCGCAGATCGTCTCGCTCGTCGATGCGGCTTTGGCGCGAATGGCGGAGAAGGGCACGTCGGACTTGGTGGAGGAACTGGCGTTCCCCCTGCCGTTCGCGGTGATTTCGACGATGCTCGGCATGCCCCCGACGGACCACGCACGCATCCGCGAGCTGAGCGGAACCCTGGTGCGCTCCCTGGAGATCGTGGCGGACGAGGAGACAGCCCAGGCCATCGCATCGGCGGACGCGGAGCTCTCGGCGATCACCCGTTCGGTGATCGACTGGAAGCGCGACCACCCGGCCGACGATTTGCTGACGGCGTTGATCGCGGCGGAGCACGACGGCCAGGTCCTGGACGGGGACGAGCTGGTGGCCCAGGTGGTGCTGCTGTACGTGGCCGGTCACGAGACGACGGTAAACCTGATCGCCAACGGGGTGAACGCGTTGCTGCGAAACCCGGATCAGCTGGCACTGTTGCGTTCCCAGCCGGAGTTGGCTGCGAACGCGGTGGAGGAGTTCCTGCGGTACGACTCGCCGGTGCAGCAGACGCGACGGATCACGACTTCGCCGTATTCGTTGGCGGGGAAGGAGATCCCGGCGGGGACTTTCGTGCTGGCCTGTTTGGCTTCGGCTAACCGGGACGAGCGGTTCTTCGGTGCGGACGCTTCGCGGTTGCGGTTGGACCGGCCGGAGGCGCGTCATCAGGTGTCGTTCGGGGCTGGGCCACACCACTGTTTGGGTGCGGCGTTGGCGCGGTTGGAGGGGCAGGTGGCGATCAGCCGTCTGGTGGAGCGGTTCCCGGACCTGGGATTCGCCGGCGAGGTGGAGTGGAACGGCCGGATCAACTTGCGGGGGCCGGCGAAGTTCCCGGTGACCGTCCAGGCCGGTTGATGCCGTCGACGTTGCGCTATCGCCGACTGGACTCAGGCCACGTCGAGCGGCTTTGGAAGTACTGCGAAGCTTCGGGGTTGTCGTTGAACTCGAGTACGTTGCCCAGCTTCTCGGCCAGTGCCGCGCGGACTTCCTGTGGCGTGATGAAGAAGAACTCGCGACGCAGGTTCACCCGGTTCAGCCGCCGGTCGGCGAACATCGTGTGCAGCTCGTTCTCGAGCGCGACAGCATCCTTCGAGAAGTACAACAGGTGGGTGTCGAAGGGGAACGGCACCGACGCGTCGCCCAGTTCGAGGATGCGGTCCTTGGGCTCGCGGCGCCGGGTCATCCCGATCTTCACCACGTTCTCGCCGAAAGCACCGATGTTGCTGATGACGTACACGTAGCCGGCCCGGATGTTGGCGATGCGGTAGTCGTTCTGCGTGATCGCCGACTCGATGGCGGACAGCCGTTCACGCAGCTCGCCGGCCTCGTCGTGCTTGCCTTGCTCCGAGAGTCTCGCCAGTGCATTGGTGTAGTGGTCGCGTTCTTTCTCCAAGCGCTCGCGTTCGGCCTGCAGTTCCGCTTCAGCGCGTTTCTCCTCACGCAGAAGCTCGCGCTCGGCACGGGCTGCTTCGCGTTCCTCCTGCAGCTTGAACTGGTAGTCCCCAGTCAGCTCTATCTCACGCAGGCGAAGCTCGTGGTACTCCTGCGAAACGCGCATTTCCATCATTTTTCCGAGCTTCGCGATGGATTCGACCGATCTCTCGAGACGCTGCTTCGCCGAAGCCACCGTGCCGGCGCGCACCGACCGCACGCAGTTGTCGGCCTCGGCGTTGTACGCCCGGAGCATCAACTTCGAGAAGTCGGCGGTCATCTTCCGCCCTTGCGCCAGAGAGTTGTTGTACGCGAACCGTTCGGCCGCAAGGATGGCGGTGCCGTTCTTGACGAAGTCCTTCACCTGCTGGCGGATCGTGGTCAGCGCTTCCTTGTACTGCACAGCGTTCTCGAGCGGGTGGTGGTACTCGTAGATGCCGACCTGTTGCAGCAAGGCCGCATCATCGAGTTCGACAAGCTCACTCCTCGCCTGGTCGACTTGCTCGCGAAGGGCCTGCAGCTCCTGCTCGACCGAGGCTCGAAGTTCGTCTTGCTCGTCGATGTCGAACTGTGCGTCGTGGCGATCTGGCGCGAGTGTTCCCGTTACGGGCGCGAGCTCCTCCCAGGAAGAGCCCGAAGTCTCCGGCTCCTCTTGGCGTGCCGGCACTTCGGCAACCCAGAATTGCCAGCCCGGCGGTGCGGGCGGCCAGGACGGGTGCGGCTGCCAGCCCGGCGGCGGTACCCAGCCCGGCTCCGGGGGCGGCCACCCCGGCGGCGGAGCGAATCGGAGCCCGTTCACCGAGCGCTCCCCTCGTCGGCGGATGTCATCCCCGAACACCCTTCTTGTCGTCGATCGGCGTCAAGCGATGGGGCGCTTTGGACACCACAGCACGAAGGTGTTTCAACGTCTCTGACGGTGTGATCCGCGACAGGTCGATCTCCAGGAAGTCCGCACGGTCGACCGCCAAGGCGATCAGCCGGACGAACACGTCCTTGCCCACGGCGGGATCGACGTGGTTCACCCCGCCGACCAGCGAAATGCTGTCGATCTTGCCGCCGCGGTCCGATTCCCAGACCTCGTGGACGGTTCGCAACGTCATGTTGTTGATCAGATCGGCGTACCTGACCGTGGATTCCCGCTGCGCCAGCTTGGTTTCCGCGATCTCGTCGCTCGCGCGCACGTATCGGAAGGACTTGGTCGTCGGGATGGCCTCGGGCGGCGGGAAGACGAGAGTGATCGACAGCTCGCGGAACTCCGGACTGAAGGAGAACTCGATGTCGCTGTTGGCGGCGACCACTTCCGGGTAGATCGAGTTGCCGAAAACGATCCCGACGTATTCCTCGACTGCCTCGGCTTCGCTCGCGGCAAGCCGGTTGATCAGATCGTCGAGCCGCCGGTTCTCGTCGTCGACCACCCGCTGGCGTTCATCGCACTCCGCGTCGTAGCGCTTTCGGTCACCGGCCAATCGCCGCAACCGCTCGCCCTCGGCAGCTTGGTGCTGCTCGGCTGCGATCCGTTGCTGCTGGGGAATCTGCGCGACGAACGCCCGCCACGTGGCATGAGCCTGCTCGAACTGGCCCTTCGCGACTGCCACGGCCACCGCGTGTTTCTTCTTGGCGAAGACCGCCGAAAGTCCGGCAGGAGGCGCCGGCGGCCGGAAGATCGGCTCGGGCGGAGCCACGATCGGCACAGGCGGGGGCACCGGCACCAAGTAGGCCGATTCGAAGGGCGGGTGCTGAGCGACGCGACGCAGCTTCTCCAGGTCGACGTAGTCGTCGACAGCCAACGTCGACTCGAGTACCCCGTCGATGGCCGCCAGTTCTTCCCGCAAGTCCGCGTTGAGCGACTCGACTCGCATTTGCTGGGCCTCGACGTGGAGACGCTTGGCCTCACGTTCCGCCTGGACAGCCGCCTGCGCGTCAGCGCGCGCCATCCGCTCCCGCGCCGCGGCCGCAGCCGCGACAGCGCGGTGCATCTCTTTCTCCAGCCGTACACGCTCGCGCTCGGCGGTGGCCGCTTGACGCGCTCGCTCCTTCTGCGCCTTGGCAGCCTGGTACTGCATTTCGGCGAAGAACCCTCGGCGACGCCCCATCGATGTGCCTCCGACCTCAGCGATCTCAGTGCTGTTCAATATCGCTGAGCCGGACTGAATGTTTCACACTCGAGTCATTGTCTTGCAGACCACCACGGCGGGACACCGCTTCGCCACGGGAGGCGCGAGGCGAGGAGATTGATCGACATCGCGGCCACATCAAGCCTCTGACCAGCGTGTTTGGTGCCCCCGACCAGGCTCGGACAACATCCACACGGACTGCCATCCCTCACGACCTGCGAATATCCACCACAGTAGCTCTGTGCGGCGGCAGGTCGGTGCTGGTCCCGCCGCGTTCTTCCGCGACGCGTCCGGAATGACGTTCGGATCGTCTCTGCAAGAAGCCGTGCCAGCACAGCAGGGCAGCTAACTCCACACCGCCCGTCCCTGGCACGCGGACGTCGTCGAAACCCGGGGACCGTGAGCGTCCTCGAAGACAGCCTCTCCGATCGGGAACCCGACCCTGCCAGCCTGGACTACGTCGATCAGCAGCCGATCAGTACGAGGGCGCGGCCGGCCTACCCCGAATGACGGGCGGCGGCCGCCGCACTGCTCGACGACCTGCTGAAGACCGGCCAGCAACTGGCCGTACCGAGATGCGCGCCGGCTTCGAAGGCCCGCTGCGCCGCTTCCCGGCCCTTGCGCTGGCTGTCCCGGCCGAGGAGGTGAAGCTGCGCACGGACATGAACATCTACTGCGTCCACGAGCTGCCGGTCACGTGGCCGGAACCGGCCGGTGAGCCAGGGGATCCGCCTCATCCGGTGGGCACGCCGGGCGCCAGTTCAGCGCATCGCGGCGGATCGCTTGCGTCAGGTCGAGCTGCTCGCGCAGCAGCCGCTTGTGGTGATCCAGCCGGGCCATCATGGCGGCGATCGCTTGCTGCGTCCCGAGGTCAGGGAGCGGCACCGGCAGTTTGCGCAACGCGGCGAGCGAGATCGTCTTCATCCCCGTACTCCCGGTCGAATGGGCGCTGAGCCAGTCGCGCGCCTCCGCACCCCGCAGATAGGCCGCGAAGTAGTCGGCGTCCAGTCCGTCGGTGGGCCGGAGGACGAAACAGCCCGTACCGCACACCCAGCCGTCCTGCTCCTCACGAACCACCGCGCAACGGCCCAGCTCGCCACGGCGTGCCAGCACGACGTCGCCTCGGCGGAGGCGGAAGCGGTCCAGCCCGCGGGCGTGGTCTTCGGTGATCTGCCGGATTCCCGTGGCGTCGAATCCATCGTCCGTCAGATCCTTGGGCATGACCACGGGAACGCCCGGCGCGTCCAGGTAGTCCTCGGCGCGGATGTGGCTGCCGGAAGGGCCGGCGACAAGCAGATCCGCCGCGATGGCGCCGAGCGTCGGGCGTGAAAGGGTGGTCTCGTTGCGGGTCAGCCGTTCGTACCTGGCCAAGCTTTCCGCCAGCTCTGCGCTCGAGGACGCCGTTTCTTTCACGTGGTGGTCGAGCTTTTCGAGTGCGCGGGTGAGGTCCGGTGCCGCTGCCGGTCGTTCTCGCTCGACGTTGACATACAGCCTGGGGTCGAGACTTCCGTCGTTCTCGAGGATCTCCTCGTGCTTCACCGAGCGAGAAAAACCCGCCTCGTCGGAATCCGTGCCGGGGGACCTCAGCCACTCCCGCAGCCGGACGGCGATGCGCTCCACGTCGTCCGCAGTCAGGATGCGTGGCCGGCGCGGCGCCTGCCTGCCCAGCCGACCGGCGTCGACGAAGAGGACGGAGTCCGTCCCGCCGGGTGGCAAGTGGTGTGCCTTGTCGCGGGCGAGCACCCAGACGTGCACGGGGACGGCGGTGTGCGCGAAGAGGTTCGGCGGTAAGGCGATGACAGCGAGCACCACCCCACCGTCTTCCTCGATCATCTTCCGCCTGATGTCCGCTTCGCCACCGCCGGACCAGGCGGCGGCCGGCGGCATGATCATCGCGGCGATGCCACCTGGGCTCAACCGGTTCACCGCGAACTGGAGCCAGGCGAAGTTCGCATTGGACGCCGGTGGCGTGCCGAAGCGCAAGTGCGCAGGGTCGATCTTTTCGACGTTCTCGATGCGCCGGTTGAACGGCGGGTTGCTGATCACCACGTCGACCTCGGGCGTGTCGTGGCGGTTGAACAGCGATACCAGGTCCGAGCCGCGGACGACGGGCCGATCGACGCCGTGGACGGCCAAGTTCGCCATCGCCAGGTCCGCATTGGCGTGATCGGTCGTGTACGCCTCGAGGAAAGCTCCGTCGACGCGGCTGTGCTCCGCGATCTGCGCCACCGCGGCGGCGAGCAGACCACCGGACCCGCAGGCCGGATCCAGAACGCGATCTCCGGGCCCGGGAGCCGTCAAGCCGACCAGCACGCGCGCTACCGCGGGCGGCACCGGGAACTCGCCCGCGGTGACGGTGCTCTCCTGGAGGTGACGATCGAGCAGCAGCGCGGCGACGTCCGCCGCCCCCACCTCCGCCGGGGTCGGCCGCTGCACCAGCGCGAGGAGAAAAGCGGCTGTCCACGGCACGTCGTCCGGCTGTTCGTAACGGTTCATGAACTCAAACGCGCGCACATCCGGCAGCGGGAAGCCGGGCTGCCGGGCGGCGCTCGACAGGGCCGCACGCAGCCCCATCACCGGCGAGATCCGGGTCTCCGCCTCGGCGACTGCCCGCTTCCACTGCTTGACGAAGTCGTCTGCCGAATCCCGCCTCGACTCGACGAACCGGGCGAGGACCAGCAGGGCGAACATCGAAGCCAGATCGCCAGCCGAGTCCCGGCCCCGCCGGAAGGGCGCATACGCTCGCCAAAGCCGATCGGCGACGTCCGCGGCGCGAGTTTCCGTCATCTTCACTCCCCTGAGTGTCCTGGTTCCGCCCGGCCCGCTAGAGCCGGCTGATGAGGTACGCCAACGCGGCCACGAGCATCAGCAAACACAGCCGCAGCGTCGTGCCATTGCTCTGCATCGCCTTGCCGAGCAGCTCGAAGAACGCCTTCATTTGATCTCCCCCTGACTTCACCTGGGTCTTGCGCAGTGCCAGTGCGCATTATCTCGACACCCCGCCGAAGTGAGTCTTGCGAGCCCAGGCTTGCCGGAGGAGTGCGTCTTGCACGTACTTTAGCAGCAGTGGACCCATGTCGAGCGGTCATCCAGGGACGAGCGTCCCGCATCGCGCCATGTGCGCAGTAGTACTGCGCGACTTCCTAAGCCAATAACCGCTGGCTCCGATCTCGTGCCAACGATCGGAAGGCCGGAGCAGGCCAAGCGCACGCCTGGCACAATATGGCGTAGATCACACTCGCGTGGTTGTGCACCCTGGTCGTGTCTTGCCGATGAGTTCGCGTAGCACCGCTGCAGCCGACCGTCGTCGATCAACGCGTGAAGCACCGCTCGACGCATGCGACGGCCACCGCGCAGCGCGAGGCCTGGCTCGCCAAGTCGCCTCTGGTGGAGGCCGCAGCCACACCAAGGGCGTATGACGCAGCCCGGATGGAAGCCGTTCGATGCGGGCCCGTCCCCGCGATTCCGTCCAGACCGTGCAACTGCAGGGTGCCGGACTCAGCGCGAGCAGGAACGCCAGGCTGGGCACCAGGTCAGCGGCAGCCACTGGCCTCCGCGATTTAGTCGGTGTTCTTGGTGGTCCAGGCTGTCTGCCTGTTTCGATAAGGTCTCGTCACTCGCCAGATGAGTCCCCAGGTTCACCTGAGGCGTGTTGCACCAGGGACTCCAGAACCTCGACAATCGCCGGCATCGCGGCAGGGACCGAGCCGGGCTTCCGGGTCCACGCCTTGAGCGATTTGGCCTTCGCCGGCTCGCCGCCTGGAATGCGCGCCAACTCAGCTGTATATGACTCCAGCGCGTCGAAGACCGAGGGAGTCTGCGTCGCCGTACTCGTGTCATATCCGAGGCTCACGTACTTGAGCCCTTGCCAGTGGTATCCATCAGGTAGCAGCCATCCCACAGATATCGGCTCGGGTCGGTCAGGTGTGACCATCCTGATAGACGTGCCTCTCGCGCCCCACGCCAAGGTCAGATCCAGAGCGCGGCAAGCGGCAAGAAGATCTACCAGCGCGTCCCGGTACGTGTCATCGTCGATGGCTGCGAGGAACTCGGCCTCGTTGACCTTGGACACGGAGGTGCTGCGGCCGCGTTGTGCCGGCCCAGCCACCAACTGCGCTGAGTAGGCGGTGACCTCGGCTCCGGTCAGCTGCACCATCTGCACCAAGTGGTAGCGGCCGACCTGCGCGACAGTGTTGAGGTAGTCCAGACTAGTGGTCATCTGTGGCGTGAACCGTTGTGCTGCCACGACAAAGTGGAAGTCCCCCAGTGACAGCACAGCGGCCAGCCGGTCAACGAGCCCGTCCCAGTCGCATTCATCACCCGACCAAGTTCGGGCTACGAACTCTTGCAGCGTTCGACTGCCATGATCGACTACTGGATAGTGCTGGCTGGTGAGATAGCGCTGGACGACCCCGTTGTCGAAGTCGGCGACGGTCATACCCCACAGGTCAGAGCCGTAGTCGACGAGCTGGGCCAGCGCCGCACGGAAGTCGGGGTTCTGTGGCCCTGTCTTGAACTCGACCAATACGACCTCCCCCGACGATGTGAGCCCGACCAGGTCGACGCTGCCAGACGCAAGCCGGGTTTCTCGGCCCACGATCAGCAACGGGCCGCTGAGTCCCAGGTCATCAAGGGGCAGCAGTTCAGGATGATGTTTCAGCACCTCCTGCAGATGGTGCTCGTCGGGAGCGGGAGTCTCACTCAAGGTGAAAGGCTCACCGTTCGACTGTTTCACCAGGACTTTGCGGGCCACTCATCCATCTTCCCCGCCTGAGGTCCGATGCGCGACAGAAGCAACAGCCAGCACCTGCACGATCACGGCCGAGCACGACGCCAGCCAGATTAGCTTGCACTTCGACGGTGTTCACCTCACCGAGCAGCGTGGCGAGGAAGGAGGAACGTCCAGGTCCTGCGGGTGCGGCGCCGTACCCGTCCGCACCGTCGCTCGGCCTCGACCGACAGCTCGCCGAGAGCGATATCATCAACCGCGACGTCCTGTAGTACCCGATCGACAGCTGCCCATCGTGGCGGAAGTTTCCTGCGACTGATCGACGCCATACCAGTGCGCAGTGGTGTACCACCCTCGCGCCGCTATCCGGCACATTCCAGCCGACCGGCTGATCGACATCGGATTGGAAGGTCGTTCCGGAGACGGAGGTCTCCGGTCGTGACGACGCTTCCCGCCTGGCGGGCGTCTCGCCCTGCCTCAGGCGGCGACAAGTCGGCGGCGCCCTAGGCGGGCCGTGGCCGACGACCGGAGCTGACCGACAGTGAGCTGATCACGATGGCCGTGGCGCAGGTCCTGCAGATCGTGCAGCCCAGGGAGCAGTCCGGCGATCGCGCACTACTGCTCTCGGTCCTGCTGTCCGCCATGTCGGTTCCGGCATCGGCCACGGTATCCCACGCCAACATCCGGGACCTTACGGTGGCCTGGCCCTCCGAGCAGGACTCAGCACAACCGACAAAGGTGCTGCGGTCGGCGATTGCCCAGCAGGACGCGGTGCAAGCGGCAGGGATCGCGACCAATGAACTGCTGGGCGCGATGGTCGCCGCGGTGGCCGCGGGCTTGCACCCAGGCGAGTTCGAGGACTTTCGATGACGACGGAGCGGGCAGCCTCCCGGCGATCCGCGCACCGTAATCGGCCTGATCCTCCGTATCATCGACGAGCCGCGCAGAGCGGCGTGCAACGTCTCGATCCTTGTCCTGACGCTCTGTGTCGCGGCGCAGGTCTTCGGGAGCGGCCCCGTCTTCGGCATGCCTCTCGCGTGGCTCGACGGTGCGGGCAGTAACTCGGGCACAGCAGTGCTTGCCCTACTTCGCCGACGAAGCCGGAAACGCTCAGGGGTAGCCAGCAACCGCGACGAACGGCAGTGACTCGACAAGGGCGCGATCGCCGTAGCGGCCGGAGTGGCCTCTACGGCGTGAACCTCCGCGCCCTGACTGCGCAACTCTGGTGGACTGCCCCCTCGCCCATCTTCGTAGCAAGCGCGCCGGGGAGAAGGCCGGCAGGTGGGCTCCGCGCACAGCCGTAACAGTTGCTCGGATCACGACGATCCGTACGCTGGGCCAATCATGCGAAGCGGGCAGACAGGGGACGAGGCAGCAGTGGACGTTAGTGGCGGCAGTCGACGCGGCCGAGAGATGCCCTTAGAGGTTCAGCACATCCGCGATGCATTGAGGCGCGAGTTCACATCGCGAATTTCAATGGCAGATTACGAGGGCCGCGCCGGCACTGATTTCGATAACGCATTTCTGTCGCGCGCACTAGCTGCCAGAGCCGCCCGCATACTTACAGATTGCTCATCCGACGAGGCCGCAGCTGGCGTTATTGACGGACGCGACGATTTCGGCATTGACGCTGTCGCCTTCTCCGCATCGGGATCCGAACTTTGGCTGATTCAAGCAAAATGGAGCGACCGCGGGCAAGCAGGCTTCAATACAGCTGCAGCGCATAAATTAATACACGGCCTTAAGAAACTTGATAACCGCGATTTCGACCAGTTCAACGTACGCCTTCAGTCACTCGCCGACAGAGTCCGCGGAGTCTTAGGTCTGCCGACATGCAAGGTCTTCCTTATTGTAGCCGTCGTCGGCGAAGGACGACTCTCCGAGGAGACCGAGGCGATCCTAAAGGAAGCAGCAATCGATTTCGGCGGCTGGGGACGCACGGTCGAACACCGAGTACTAAACCAAGCAGCTTTTCATCGTGCGGTTCGCGAAGACCTAGCTCCCGAGCCAATAACGATCGTCGCCACAATGTCGGAAGGTTGGCATTCGCGAGAGACCCCCTATCAAGCTTTTGACGGACTCGTGTGCGTGGAAGAGTTAGCGAACTGGTACGCCGACCACGGCGAACGGCTTTACGATCGTAACGTGCGCCGATCGTTGGGGCTAACCGGCGTCAACCAGACTCTAGTCGAAAGCTTGACCGACGATCCACAAGGGTTCTGGTATCGACACAATGGGATTACCGTCCAGTGCAATACCATTGAACAGGAATTCTTTGCTCAGCGCGGCCCAAGCAAGCCTGTGCGATTGACCCTACACAACGCGAGCGTCGTGAACGGGGCTCAAACCGTAACATCAGCCTACCGCGCGTACGAACGCACCCCAGATGCACTAGGCGAAGCCTTCGTTACTGTACGAATTATATCGGTCAATGGCACGCCCGAAGGGTTCGCCAAGGAGATTACCAAGGCCACCAACACTCAAAATCACATGGAACGACGCGACTTCATCGCTATCGATGAAACGCAGAGTTTGATCCGAGAGGACTTTCGGCTCACTCTCGACAAAGAGTACGTTTTTAAGCGTGGTGAAATCGACCCAGCCCCTGCATCTGGCTGCTCAGTGCGCGAAGCCGCAACCGCCCTGGCCTGCGCATATCCAGATCCAATATTAGCCGTGAGAGTTAATGGATCCACAGAGGCACTCTGGGAGGAAGGCCCCGGCGGGGCGTACACAAGGCTATTCGGCAAACAACCGAACGCGTGCCAGATCTGGCGTACCGTGCTACTGATGCGTGCAGTACGGGACGCTCTTCATGACGTGCGCTCAACACTTTCTGGGCGCTCGGCCTCGATTGCCGAGAGCGGTGCATTACTCATCGCCCACATAGTATTCCAACTTGTGGGAACCGATGGCATCGAGGAGATAGACTCGGAGTGGGAATCAGGCTTGAATGAGGTGCCGGCTCTCGTAGAGGGGGTACTGGCACAGTTGATACCGCTGATGGACCATTTTTTTGGTGAAGGCAGCTATGTTACCAGCACCTTCGCCAACGAACAGCGGTGTCAGCAATTGGTGACCGGTGTACTGCAGGCGCTCGCTGAAGGCACTAACGTGCGCGATCTGACCACCTTCCAGTCAGATATCCCGAAACCCCGTCGACGTCCCAGCACCGTCTCCCTGATTATCGACCACAATCTCATCCCCGCAGGAACTCGCCTTGAATATCAGCCGAGCCCAACTGAAGAGCAGGCTATTGGAATTTGGTTGAGAAATGGTCAAGGTCGCTCCTTCGCAACCTGGGTAGATGATCGACGCAGGCCACTCTTATGGGAAGCGGATGGTCAGCGTTATTCACCAAGTGGGCTTGTCACGCAGATCTGGCGCAAGGCGGACTGGAGAGAGGCATGGAGTGCCGTCCAAGGACCGAAACAGTGGTACGTACCAGGCGAGGGTTCTCTCGTTGAGATAGCGGAACGACTTTGGCAGCGAATCATTACAGAGGAATGGTCACGAGAGCGAGAAACGACCAAGGATGCGGATTCGTAAAGGAGCGAAAGATGCCAGCATCTCAGCCCGAACCCCGTCCATTTAGCCGAAAGGGCCTCTGATGGCACTGCGACGTGGCCGTAAAGGCAACCTCGGACTCGAAGTCCTGTCGTTGATCGAACTGGCACTGCCGGAGCCAGACGGACAAACACTCTTGCGCGACCGACACGGGGAAACTGTTGCGGCCATTAGCGACGCCCTTGCCTCATCGCTCGACAATGTCTCCAGATTACAAGGCTGGCAGGTTCAGTACGCCTTCGAGGCCGTCGTAGTGGCTCTCGGCAACGTACGTCTAATTAAGTTTGAGGACTCAGGAATCTACTACTTCGACGACGCCGACGGCGAGCTCCAGCCCCCGGACTTCCGCATCGTGCTACGTGACGGTAGTCAACTATTGGTCGAAGTGAAGAACGTGGCTCCGAATGCAACCACCGCCACCGTCCGCGCGAAGGACTTAAGCGCAGCCCAGCGATATGCCGATGCTACCGGCGGGCGACTACTGTACGCACACTTTTGGAGTCATACCGGCCTTTGGACTTTGGTGGATCCGTCGGCATTCGATAGCACTGGGTCGCTGCGCCGCTTGACACTGGGAGAGTCCATGAAGGCTAACGAAATGTACTTGCTGGGCGATAGCTGGCTGGCAGTCGAGCCACCCCTTGTTCTTTCTGTAATCACTGACCGAGATAAAGAACAGGTGGTGGAGCGACACAGCGGCACAGCGGACACGAGGCGGATCACCGTCCGTCGAATGGAGCTGCTGAATGCCGGACGTCTCATCACCGACTCCGCAGAATGGAAGCTCGCCTGGTTCTTGATCTGGAATGGGCACTGGGCACCGACCGAGAACCTTCAGTTCGACAAGAATGGCCGACTGGAAAGAATAAACTACGTATTCTCGCCAGATATCCCGGACGAAGTGGCTGCGCGTCAGATTGCAGCTCGAGGAATGGCGATTGTCGGCGCACTGAGCACGTTAAGCACAAGGCGCTTCCTGGAAGTCACTACAACAAACGAAGGCGACATACGGGCACTGCGAGAGGAGCCCGAACCGGCACTACTTGTACAACTGATACCTGACGATTATTGGAATCGGCAGGACCGCGCCTTATCACTGTGGAAATTAAACGTCTCCCCGTAACCCAGTAGACGCTTATATCCGAATCTGCGATCACCTTTAAATGGCGTGGTTCTCAGATTCGAACCGCGGCGCCCACCGCTGCCGACGCCCGCAGGAGAGGAGGACGACGCGAGCGAGGTGTCAGACATCGGCACGCTGGTCGCGAGCGCTCCCGAGAGTCGCGCCACCGATCATCGCAACTGGGCGTTTCGTCGGGTCGCGCAGGAACGACAGGCGGCAAGGCCAGACGATGCGTCATTCCTCGGACCATTGAACCGGTGACGAGACAGTCGTACGAAGAGTCACTGTGTAGTTGCTATTAGTAGCAGGGGGACTTGGTCTCTCTTACCTCCGTGTCCTTGACTGTAGGTGCTTCCGACTATCTTGAGTCGAGGGCAAGAACCTAGGAGGGGGCATCGAGTGGCGAACGATCAGTCGGACCTGGTTCAACGGCTCGCAGCGGCGTCGGCCAACTTCGGCTACATGCTGCCGCTGGAGCCGCTCCTTGTGCGGTACGGCGCCGGCGCCGAACTCCACGTGTTCACCGATCCGAACGTCGCCCTGTACAAGATGCGACAGTTCGCGGAAGTCCTGGTCCAATGTCTCGCTGTGGAGAGCGGTCACCAGATCAACCCGCGAACCGACCTCGCTACTCTGATCGAGACCCTATACCAGAGGCAACTGCTCCCCGGCGACGTCTACCACCTGTTCGAGCGCATCCGCCGATCAGGCAATCGGGCGGTCCACCGCCACTTGGATGATCAGCGTGAGGCGCTGACATGTCTCCACGGCTGCTTCCAACTCGGGGTATGGTTCCACCAGACTCTGGGGCAGCCGTCGTCCGCACGACCCGAGTCGTTCATTCCTCCAGCTCGACCGGCGGACTTCACGTCCGACGAGGTCGCCGACCTAAGGCGCGACCTCGAAAAACTCCGAGACGATCTCGTCCGTGCCTGGTCTGCATCACAGGCGGCCACCGACCAGGCACACTCCGAAGCCGAAGCCCGCCAGCAGGCCGAAGCCATGGTCATTCAGACCCGCGATGATCTCCAGGTCGCGTTTGACCTGGCTCTGGAGACCGAGCAAGCTCTCAGCCGGGCCCAGGAGGAGTACAACGCCAGGCTTGCCGATCTTGAGGTGGCGCGGGAGGGGCTGACCGCCGCCGAGCGGAACGATGTAGTTCAGCGGGCGATCCGCGCGTCTGGCCGGGTGCGGCTAAGCGAGGCCCAGACCAGGGCCGTGATCGACGAGCAGCTCCGCGCTGCGGGGTGGGAAGTCGACTCGGAGAGGCTGCGTCATGGCCTCGGTGCTCGACCGGTCGCCGGGAAGAACATGGCCATCGCGGAGTGGCCGACGTCCTCGGGGCCGGCGGACTACATTCTGTTCTGTGGGCTCACCCCCGTCGGCGCGGTCGAAGCCAAGGCTGAGTCGCGAGACGTGTCCGGTGACCTCGGACAGGCTAGGCGTTACAGTCGGGATCTGAGCAACCTCGAGCCGCAGTCAGTGGCTAGGGGGCCGTGGGGCGACTTCAAGGTGCCGTTCCTGTTCGCCACGAACGGACGGCCGTATTTGGAGCAGCTGAGAACTGCTTCCGGCCTGTGGTTCCAGGACGTCCGCCGACCCACCAATTTGCCCCGGCCCCGCCGCGAGTGGCCTTCTCCCACCACGCTCTGGCAGTCAATGGCCCTCGACCGTAGCAACGCCGACGAGGCACTCCGCAACGACTCCAGCTTCGCCCCTCGGCTTCGCGAGTACCAACGCGAGGCGATTGCAGAGGTGGAGAAGCACATCGTCGACGGCATCCGGGCAATGCTGGTCGCGATGGCAACTGGCACCGGCAAGACGGTTACCTGCCTGGGCTTCGTCGAGCGCATGCTCCGAAACGAGCGGTTCAACCGCATCTTGTTCCTAGTGGACCGTCTGGCCTTGGGCGAACAGGCGGAGGGGAAGTTCAAGAGCGAGATCGTCCACAGCGTCAATACGCTAGCTCAGATTTACGACGTCGCGACCATCGACAAACCACAGATCGACGCCGAGACCCGACTACACATCGCGACCGTGCAGTCGATGGTGCACCGACTCGCTGACCACGACTCCGGCCAGGCCCGTCTCGATCCCGACCTGTACGATTGCATCGTCGTCGACGAGTGCCACCGCGGCTACTCGCTGGACAGGGCCATGACTCCGGGCGAGCTCGAGTTCCGCTCTGAGGCCGAGTATCAGAGCGAGTACCGCCGCGTACTCGATCACTTCGACGCCGTGAAGATCGGCCTAACGGCGACACCTGCCGCGCACACCGTCGCCATCTTCGGCGACCCGATCTACACCTACCCCTATCGGCGGGCCGTGATCGAGGGCTACCTCATCGACCACGAACCGCCCACCCAAATCGCGACGCAGCTCAACACCTTCGGCATTCACCTCGACCGCGGTACAGAAGCGAACATCCTCGACCTCGAGACCGGCCAAGTCGAGCTGCACCAACTCCAGGACGAGCTGAACTTCGAGGTCGACGACTTCAACCGTCGGGTGATCACACCCGGCTTCAACGACGCTGTTTGCCGGGAACTCGCCCAAGAAATCACTCCCGGCGAAGATGGCAAAACCATCATCTTCTGCGTGAACGACGCGCATGCCGACCTAGTCGTCGACTCTCTTAACCGTGCGCTCGAGGATCTCTGGGGAGAGATCGACGGCGAACTGGTCATGAAGATCACTAGCAGGTCGGACCGGCCACAACGTCTGATCCGGCGATTCCGCAACGAACGGACTCCGCAGGTCGCCGTGACCGTAGACCTGCTCACGACAGGGGTCGACATCCCAAAGGTCGACAAGCTGGTCTTCATCCGCCGGGTACGCAGCAGGATCCTTTTCGAGCAGATGCTCGGCCGGGCGACGCGGCCGTGTCCCGAAATCGGGAAGGAGACGTTCCGCATCTACGACGCGGTCGGACTCTACGCGGCCTTGAAACCACTGACGTCGATGCAGCCGGTCATCGCAAACATCAGCATCACGGCCGAGCAGTTGACCGCCGAACTGATCGACGCCGATCGTCCCGAGCATGTCCAAGTAATCGCCGAACAGCTTGCGGCTCGGTTGCAGCGGCGGCTCCCGAGGTTGACCGCCGAAGCAGCCGAGGCGTTCGCACGGCTCACGGCGCGTTCGCCCGCTGACTTCATCGACGAAGTCATCCGGGCCGGTGACTTCGAGCAGCTCGTCTCCGCCTTCACCCGGATCCCTGAACTGGCTGTCCTCGTCGAGCGCGGAGTAGTCCTTACATCCCGCCAAGCGGTGATCGACGAGCGGCAAGACGAGGTCATCGCGTCCCGCCGCGACTACGGGAACTCGATCCAGCCGGCCGAATATCTCCAGTCGTTCCGACGCCTACTACAGGACCTGAGCGATGTCCCGTCGCTTGACATCGCTTTGAGGACGCCGAGTGAGTTGTCTCGGAAGCAATTGAGCGAGTTGCTTACGGCGCTGGAAACGCGCGGTTTCACCGAGGCGAACCTTCGCACCGCCGTACGCGAGGTCACCAACCGCGACTTCGGCGCAAAGATGATCGGCTACGTCCTCCACTTCGGCCGAGGCCTTCCTCTGGTGCCTTTCGAGCACCGTGTCGACGCGGCAACCGACGCAGTGCTATCCAGCGAAGTCGTACGTTGGACGACGATGCGACGGAACTTGCTGAAGAAGATCGCAGCCGCCTTGAAGGCCCAAGGATACCTCGACCGACAACTACTCGACGACGGACAGTTCCGTCAGGAATTTGGTGGCTTCACACGACTCGATCGTGCATTTGACGGCCAGCTTAATCAGGTGCTAAACCATCTAACCGAACAGGTCTGGGCCGACACCGGCGTGAGCGAAAGATGACAATGACCCGTACTGCAGACATCGTGGCGAAGCTCTGGACCCTGTGCAATGACCTTCGCGATGATGGAGTCACGTACCAACAGTACGTGACTGAGCTGACCTACCTGCTTTTCCTCAAGATGGCGGCCGAGACCGGCGAAGAGGAAAAGCTTCTGCCGGAAGGCTATCGCTGGCAGGACCTTGACGAGAAAAAAGGCGTCGAGCAGTACGATTTTTATCGCGAGATGCTCATCCGCCTGGGCGGGAAGGCCCCCAGCCGGCAGGTGCGAGTGGTCTACGGCAACGCGAGCACGTCGATCAGGCACCCACGGGTTCTCACCAAGCTCGTCACCGACATCGATGCCCTGGACTGGTTTGATGCGCGCACCGAGGGACTTGGTGATCTGTACGAAGGGCTGCTGGAGAAGAACTCGACCGAGTCTAAGCGAGGCGCTGGGCAGTACTTCACCCCTCGCCCCCTCATCGACTCGATGATCGCGTTGGTCAAACCGCAACCCGGTGAAGTAGTCCAAGACCCCGCCCTCGGCACAGCCGGCTTTCTTGTCGCAACACACCGATATATCTGTGAAAAAACCAACGACCTGTACGATCTAAGCACCGAGAAGCAGAATACTCAGCTACACAACGCATATGTCGGCATGGAGCTCGTTCCCGACACCCATCGCCTCGCAGTGATGAACGCCCTCCTGCATGGCTTCACCGGCGACCTCCGACTCGGCAACACCCTCACTTCTGACGGTGCGCGCCTTCCGTCAGCCGACGTCATCCTGACCAACCCGCCGTTTGGCACCAAGACCGGTGGCGGAACCGATCGCGAAGACTTCACCCATCGCACCTCAAACAAGCAGTTTGCCTACGTTCAGCACATCTACCGTACGCTCCGACCCGGCGGTCGAGCCGCTGTCGTACTTCCCGACAACGTCCTGTACGATGCCCAAGCCCGTCCGATCAGGACGGACCTCCTCGACAAGTGCAACGTCCACACCATCCTGCGGCTGCCTGAGGGCCTCTTTTACGCCCAGAGCGTGAAAGCCAACGTGCTTTTCCTTTACCGAGGCCACGACGACACTGGAAACACCCAGCAGACGTGGATCTACGACCTCCGTTCGGGAGTGCCTTCCTTCGGTCGGCGCAATGTGCTCTCCCGCGCATTCTTCGCCGACTTCGAACGCGAGTTCGGCGACGATCCCTACGGGAAATCGCCTCGCACCGACCAGGGTCCCCGGGGACGCTTCCGGCGGTTCAGCCGCGAGGACATCGCCAGGCAGGATGACAGTCTCCACTTCCCTTGGTCCGTCTCGAACGGCAGCGAAGAGGATGTGACGGACGCTGATCCGATCAGCGTCATCGAAGATATGACCAAGAGCCTGCAGCAGGCGATGAACGACCTCGAAGCCCTCCGCGCGATCGTCGACGGGGAAGTGCGCCAGTGACCGCCGGGACCACCTGGACCACCGTACCTTTGAAAAACGTCGCCGAGGTGCGTCTAGGGCGGCAACTGTCGCCGAAGAACCGGACCGGCGACAACATGCGCCCGTATCTGCGTGCAGCGAACGTCACCTGGCGTGGCCTAGCCCTCGATGATGTGAACACCATGAACTTCACCGAGACCGAAGCCGAAACCTTTCGGCTTCGACCCGGCGACATCCTCGTGGGCGAAGCCTCGGGCAGCGCTGCCGAAGTCGGCAAACCAGCTATGTGGACCGGCGAAATCGCCGATTGCTGCTTCCAAAATACCCTGATCCGTGTTCGCAGTCACGGCATCGATCCGCGATATCTCTTGCACTTCCTTCGGCACGAAGCACGGCGGGGCGCCTTCGTCGAGCACGCCAGAGGCGTGGGCATCCACCACATCGGCGCTGCGCGGTTGGCCCAGTGGCACGTTCCGCTTCCACCAGTTGACGAGCAGCAGCGCATCGCCGACCTGATGGAAAAGGCTGAAGAATTGGCCAATCGCATTGAGGACAACCTACGGCAAGTGGTATCGAGCCACAATAACGCCGTGGATGCGATGATCTACGACGCACTCTTCGGCCCACCCAGTGACACCCTTCTGCCACACGAGTCCAGCGCTCAGGACGAATCTCCACTCCCGATCGGATGGGAGTGGCACGCTTTGGATGAGATTGCAGACGTCGTCTCGGGAGTCACCAAGGACAGTAAGAAGCAGTCCGACCCGGAGATCCCAGAATACCCGTACCTGCGCGTAGCGAACGTTCAACGCAATAAGTTGAACCTGACCGATGTAGCGCGTATTAGGGTCTCAGCCGAGAGGGCCGCTCAACTTACCTTGCAGCCCGGCGACGTGCTTATGAATGAAGGAGGAGACCGCGACAAGCTAGGCCGAGGATGGATTTGGGAAGGGCAGATCGAGAACTGCATTCACCAGAATCATGTCTTCCGAGTGCGAGTCAAAGACGAAATCCTAGACCCTCGACTTCTCTCCTGGTACGGAAACACGTACGCCCGCAGCTGGTTCGAGTCGCGAGGCAAACAGAACACTCGCCTTGCCTCTATCAGCATGAAACTCTTGAGACAACTACCTGTTCCAGTGCCTCCACGTGAGGCCCAGGCGGAAATCGTCAAAGAAATAGAAACGTGTTTAGCGACGCTCGACAACTTGCGGGCCCGATTGCAAGCGGAGCTGGATAACCTGCGGAGATTGCGAATCACGCTGGCCACAAAGGCGTACGCGGGTATTAAGGTAGCGTCAGTCCACTAACCACGCGCGTTGCGTCTTCTAGTCCGCCAGGAAAGGCAAGCAGAGAAGCTCTCTGCACTCGCGCGGGACCGTAAGCGAGTGGGGCTGGCTTGGACCTTCCAGCAAGGTCCAAGCCGGTCTCGATCACATGGTGGAGCACGTTTGACGTCCGGGGAAATAGGTTGTCGCGATTGACCAAATGCGTCGTCAGCGCCAGCCTGCGGACGAAAATTATTACCATAGGCGGGTCAGCGTCGAGAGGTCGCACTGGCCCGCCCGACAATTTTCGTCCTTGCCGCCGGTGCCGGTGTTAACCGGTCAACTGGATCACCCAGTGGGGATTCCAGGAGGTGGCTCAGCCATTCTTTCTCAGAACGTCTCGTTCGATCTGAAGAGCGACTTGCCCGACTAATTGTTTGGGGTGATCGGCGATGTCGTGAGAGGCTGCGTTGATGCCGCTGCTCAACGACATGCCGCTCGAACGAACGAACCAGATCTTCCGCCACCCGATCCACCAGGACGGGGTCGGCACCCTGATGCGGCTGATCACCGCGTTGCGGCAATGTCGGAGCGCGAAGGACTACCCTGACGTCCGGCCCGCTCTAACCCAGCTTCGGCGGAACGGACTCTGGATCGCGCTCGCCGGCAACCAGACCGCGAAGGCAGGGAGCCTGCTCCGCAAGCTCGACCTCCCTGTCGATGCCATCGCGACCTCGGCTGAGTGGGGCGTTGCCAAGCCGGATCCGGCCTTCTTCCGGCGCGTCATCGAACTGTCCGGCGTCGCTCCCAACGAGCTGCTCTACGTCGGGGACCACCGGGACAACGACGTCGTCGCCGGTCACGCCGCTGGGCTCTGGACGGCGTTGATCCGTCGCGGTCCCTGGGGACACTTGTGGGCTGACGACCCGACAGTGCTGGCGAACGCCGACTGGGTCATCAACTCGCTGAACGAACTGCCCAACCTGATCGCCAGAACTTGATCACGACACGTCAGCCCATGCGGCGAACGTCGCCAGCTCGTCGCTGACTGTCCGCTGCCCGCGCAGGAGCGATCGCAGTGCCGCCTTGACCCGAGGATGCTCCCGGCTGTGGAGCGGCGCGACGCTCTTGGCCAGCTGGAGCGATGCGAAAGCGTCGTCCGGCCGACCGACCTCGAGCTGCGCCGGAGCCAAGTCGATGTAGAAGTGCGATCGGCGCTCGGCCGGAAGCTCGCGAGGCGGGTGCCAACCGGTGCCGCGTTGGACCGCTGTCGGGCTGTCACCCAGCTCCTGTGCCACGGCCACTTCGTGAATCCGGACCGAGGCGGGACCGAAGGCCGTTCCGAGGTAGACCCCTTCGGGCGTGTGCTCGGCAGCTCGATACGCCTCAGCGAGGTGATCACCTGCTTCTTCCGCCTTACCCGCACGTGCGGAAACGACGGCGGCTCGCATCGCCAACGATCCGCGGGCAGCTTCGCTGTCTACTGTGGATCGGGTAGCCGGTATCCGATCGATAGCACGGACGAGCGAGCGGTGCGCCGTTTCCAAATCCCGCACGGCGAAGAACATTTCAGTACGCACATAGGCCACGGCCGCAGCAAGGAAGGGTTGATCGACCTGGGAAGCAGCCAATCGCATGGCGGTGATGATCTGGCTCGATAGGTCCGTGTAGCCGTATTTGAAAGCCAAGCCGTCAGCTGCCCGGTAAGCCAGGACCAACAGCTCCGTTGTGTCGTTGCGTTCCCGTTCATCGATCGCCAAGTCGCGCGCCCACCCAGCTCCATCAGGAGATCCGGCAGATCGACGACCAGTTGCGCGTAACGCGCCTGGACACGCTGTTCTGTCACCTGGGACACAGCTGCTCGCAGGGCGTGCGCAGGACGAACGGGACCGTCGTCCGGCTCGTCGCAAGCCAACAGCGCCCGCCTTAGCGCCGTCATGCCAACACGCACTGCATCGTCCCTGAGCTGAGCGGTGCGCGGGGATCGGTTCTCGCGCCGCAGCTCCGCCTGCTCCTGCTTCGCTGCCTCCCAATGCCGTCGCAAATCGCCACCCGTGTGCAGACCGCGGTCGAGCGCATCGACCAGTTCACGCGATGGCAGGTTCCGCCCTTCCCGCTCGGCCAGTGACACGTAGTTGCGCGTGTAGCCGATCCGCCGGGCCAGCTCGGACTGACTCAGGCCCGCGGCCGATCGGAGGCGCCGGATCTCCCGCACAAGATGATCGGCGGCCGGCCGCGTCTCCGTCTGCTCGTCAGTCACGTCGTTCTCCCGATCCGTTCACAGCGGGTAAATCGGCACGTTCGTCATTTACCCCCTTCCGGCATCGTCGCTGGCCAGGGTCCCATGGTGATCGTTCCGACGTCACGATGCAGGAGGGAACCGGTGAACACAACCGCCATGCCGGTATCCGGCGAAGCACTACCTGATTTGAGGAACGCCGAAGGGTGGACTCGATGATGCCCGGGGCCTCCGAGCGGCCGCTGACCATCGGGATCATGGGTCCGCACCTGACGGGCAAGAGCACGTTCATCTCCCGCCTGGCCTTGGAGCTTCGACGCAACGGATACCAAGTCGCCACCATCGCGGCGCTTGTGGAGCGAGCCCAACGGCTGGGGATACCGATCCTGCACAACCACTCCTGGGCATCGACGATGTGGTTCATCACCCGCGGCATCAGCGATGAACTGGAAGCGTGGGTCCACGCTGACGTCATCTTGGTCAACGGTGCTGTTCCCGACGCTCTGGCGTACTACCGCGCCGCCCTGGAGCACCGTGGCGATGCACCCGGTCAGGCGGAACTCGATCAGCTCGAGAGCCTGGTGCGGAACCACAGTTCGAACTACAACCTGCTCTTCCGAACGACGCTCGACGCAGCAGCGACCGATGGAGAAACCGACGATGAGGTGTTTCGGCGCCTCGCTGATCGCTGGGTGCGCCGGGTTGCCGAAAGCCTTGAAGTCACCAATGTTCCCGTGCCCTCTTCCGACCACGGCACCGCCCTGGAACTCGCCATCGGTTATGTGATCGAACGCGGATAACCCCCAGACCGGCGGCGGAGTTGCTGCCCCGACCGCAACTCCGCCGCCCCCACCACAGGTATGGCCCGGGTGAACACCATGGCACCGAACGAAGTCCGATGGCCCTCCGAGGACGACTTGCTTCTCGCAGAAGACGCCGGATACGTACTTCTTTGCCGCGTGCTCCTCGGGCTACGCCGTCCGTCCTTTTCGGAATCACCACCACGATCGACCGGAGTACCGATGTCCCGCGAAACCACCCGACTCGTCGACACGCTGCTGGCGACGCAGGTCCGAATCAGCCTGCTCGTGCACCAGCTTCAGGACGGAACGGCGACAACGGACGATCAGCGGCACTTCGCAGACGGGCTCGAGGAGCTGCTGGACATCCTGCAGTCTCACGCCGCGGACGTCGACGCCGGCATCGTGCTGGCTCCGCACGACCTTCTTCTCGCAGAACGGCACTTGGCATGACCGACGCATCGTTGCGCTACCCCGGCTTCTACGTGGTCGGCCGCGCGATCCGGGAACATCGAATGGCTCGGGACATGAGCCTTCGGAAGCTGGCACGCCTGATGGGCACCAGCCCAAGCCCAGCCCAAGCCTCCTTTCGAGTTGGGAGACCGGAGAACGACGCATTCCAGCGGTGCCGCTGGGCTGGGCGCTCGGCCTACTCGAAGTGCCAGCCGCCGAATGCCATCTCCTGGGCCGACTGCACGCGGAATCCGAGCGCGCGAGCTATGTCGAAGGGAACGACTCCGGCGAGATCAGCCTCCAGCGTGCGTACGACCGATACACCCTGCAGACCTACGAATGGGCACCGAAGGTCGTCCCGGACCTTCTCCAGACGTTCGGCTACGCTCACGCGCTTCCGGGAGCGCGCCCCCAGCCCGACGACGTCGACCAGGAGATCTTCGCGCGCCGCGTCCGACAGGTCGATCGAGATTCCCGACATCGGCACACCCTCCTGCTGGGCTCGGCCGCGTTGACCCTGGAAGGCGTCCCGGCGGAGGTCGTGCAGGCACAACTCCAGGAGATCACCAGCTCACCGAATCGGTGGCGGGTGGACACCCGGATCGTCCCGGCCGACGCGGCCGTCTCTCCGACGATCGAGTCATTCGTCATCTACGAGACCGCAGAAAAGGCCTTCACCGTCGTTTTGAGACACGAGCGCTCGACGGTCTACCTGTCCGACCTGACGACAGTCAGGCGCTACAAGTCGACGTTCGATGCGCTCCAGCGGATAGCTGTCGCCTATGACCCGGCGACCTCATGTTGAGCGTCACGGCCTGCTGGGGCGGCAGCCGCGAAGGCGTCCCAGAGCAAGTTGAGCGGGTGATCAGCGGCGTATCGCTGTCGTTCGCCTGCGCGAGCGAAGATCCCCGTGACGATTTCGAGCTCAGGTTCGTAGCCCGTGCCGAGCTGGAGCTTGCGGAGATTCGCGCCGGGCAGCCGACCTTCGATGGCCGCGTCGGCGACTCGCTCGGTCGTGAGCAGGCAGCCGAACATCAGCTTGCTGCTGAGCAGGTTGAGGCCGTAGTTGAGGGCGTCGATGTCGGCGACCACGTGGAGCTTGCCGCGGTACTCCGGGCCGTACCAGCGGGTGAGGAAATCGGCCAGGAGCCCGGCGGTCGGTGCGAGCAGCGGCAGGTCGGCGAGGGCGTCCCGCGACACCGGCCGGTCGGGAACCTCGCGGGCACAGAGGTTGGTCAGCAGCGCGACGCGTTCGCGGTGCCACTCGAGGAAGTCGTGCGGCACGTCCGGCCCGCGGCCGCGCTCGGCGGCGAACGAGCCGCACACGAGATCGACCTGCTCGGCGTCCAGCTTGGTCTTGAGGTCGCGGGTCCGGACGTGCTCGATTTTGAGCTGGATGCCCCGGCGTTCGAAGGTGTCACGCAGTTGTGGCCAGACCGCGCCGAGGAACTCGACGGTGAACTCGGTGGTGCCCACCGTGATGGTGGACCCGACCCGCCGGCGGGCGCCATGGAGACGCTCGGTCCAGGCGCGCAGCGTGCTCGTGGCCAGCGCGACGACCTCGTCGCCGGAGCCGGTGAACAGGAAGTCCTTCCCGCGCCCCTGCTTCGCGACAAGCGCCTCGCCCATCAGCCGGATCGCCGCATCGTTCAGCGTGTCGAGCTGCTTCTGCACGCTGGACTGCGACCGTTGCAGAACCCGGGCCGCGCGCTGCGCACTGCCGGTGGCATGCACGACGGCCAGCGTCCGCAGCTGGTCGAGGCTCGTGTCCAGCAACTCCGCTGGGAAGCCGAGCAGCTCGGCTACTTCCGAGTCCCTCACCAGGGTCTCCTCGCTTGTTTTCCAGCCGGATAGTTCCAGTTCTAGTTCGAGCAAGTATAGCTAGAATGCTCTGAAGTTTTCTTTCGAGCATTACTAGTCGATTTATTGCTCCAGCGAGCACCGAGTGGTCTACTCGTGCCACCGCCACCGCTCGCCCCGACTTGGAGGTCCGAACGATGACCGTCCGTCCGATCGCCGTCGACGAGCAGGCGTCGAGCTGCTACTTCCGCACCACCGTCGACACCCCGTACCGCAAGGCCCTCGTCCAGATCACCGAGCGGTGCAACCTGCGCTGCGCACACTGCTTCGTCTCCGCGACCAAGCGCGGCAAAGACATGCCGCTGACCGAGGTCGTGAAGAAGGTCGTCCCTCGGCTGGCCGACGCCCGGGTCCGCCGGGTGACGCTGACCGGCGGCGAGCCGACCGTTCACCCGGACTTCCTCGGCATCGTGCACGTCTTCCGCAACGCCGGAATCGACGTCGGCATCTGCACCAACGCCACCGAGCTCGACGACAAGCTGATCCGGCAGCTCGCCACAGCCGGGGTGCACGCCAACGTCTCGCTCGACGGGTTCGCCGCCGACTCCCACGGCCTGTTCCGCGGCGACCGCGCCTCCTTCGACGTCACCGTGGCCAACGTCCGCAAACTCGCCGCGGCCGGACTCCTGCAAGGGCTGCTGTGCACACCAAACTCCCTGGCCGCCAACGAGGAGTACGTCAAGCTGTGCGAGTTCGCCCGCGAGAACGGCGCCCGCTACGTGCTGCTCAACCCGCTGGGCAGTATGGGCCGCGGCGTGAAGTCCCAGCGGAAACTCGCGAAGACCACCATGCACATGCAGGAGATCTTCGAACTGACTACCCCGTTCGACGGCCCCGACCTCGACATCGCCCACATCCGCTTCCCCAACACCGACGGCAAACCCCTCGCCGGCTGCGAAGCCGGAACGATCATCTACGTCTTCACCCCGGGCGAGGTCACCGTCTGCTCCTACCTCGTCTTCGCCGCCCGCACCCCGATCTCTCGCCACCCCGACACCGACTTCATCGTCGGCAACATCTTCACCGACCGCGACCTCGCCGCCCGCCTCGACGCGTACCGCTTCCACGAGCGGTTCCAGGTCGGCGCGAACCCGACCTGTACGTCCTGCAGCCTCGAATCCGCCTGCGGCAAGGGCTGCCCCGCCGCGGTCGTCGCCGCGGGCGGACGCATCGGCGATCTCGACGCCGAGCAGTGCCCGGTCACCGCCGAGACCCACCGGCTGCTGCCCCTGGACGTCGCGTGAGCGCCCCGCGGCTGCCGGGCAAGCTGGTGACCTTCGAAGGCCCCGGCGGCGTCGGCAAGACAACGATCACGGCGCTGGTCGCCAAGCTACTCGGAGCGGACGGCGTTCCCGTGCACGCCACCGTCCAGCCGTCGCGCTCCCCGCTGGGTGAGCTGGCTCGGCATGGCACCGACACCTACCGCGACATGGCCCTGGCCTGCCTCTGCGCCGCCGACCGGCACCACCAGCTGGCCATCGAGATCCTCCCGGCCCTGGCCGAGGGCAAGATCGTGCTCTGCGACCGGTACGCGGCATCGTCGCTGGTCCTGCAGGGACTCGACGACATCCCCCTCGACGTCGTCTGGGCACTCAACCACGACGTGTACCGCCCCGACCTCGTGTGCGCGCTCAAAGCTCCACCCGCGGACGTCGAACAGCGGCTGCGCGCCCGCGGCGGACACAGCCGCTTCGAGCGCACCCCCGGAAGCAGCTTCCGCGAAACCCTCGGCTACCTGGCGGCCATGACTTTCCTGCGCGACCAGGGCTGGCCCGTCGAGATGATCGAGTGCGCCGACGATCCCCGCGCCACGGCTGGCACCATCGTCGACCTGATCCACCGCACCCTCACGGAGAGCCCGGCATGCCCCTGACCGTCCTCACCCTCAATGTCGGCAACCCCGCCGTCGAACGAGCCCGCCGCCAGCGCGACTGGCTCGCCCGCCGCGGTGAGGACGTCTTCGTACTCACCGAGACCGGCTCCGGGCCCGGCACCCAGCTGATCGCCGAGTCCTACCGCGACGCCGGCTGGGCAGTCACCTTCCCCCATTACCCCGATAAGGAACGCGGCGTCATGCTGCTCTCCCGGTTCGAGAGCACCGTGGACCCCATCGGCGCGGCGATGTCCTACATGCCCTCGCGGCTCGCTGGCATCGCGCTGGACACCGACGATGGCCCGCTGCGCATCCTCGGCGCCTACGTCCCGTCCCGCGACGCCACCGAAGCGAAGACCACCCGCAAGCGAGAGTGGATCGAGGCCTTCCACCAGGCGTACGAAGCCACCGGGGACGACGCCGCCGTTCTCCTTCTGGGTGATCTGAACGTCCTGGAACCCGAGCACGTACCGCCTCACCCAGGGCAGTTCGCGCCCTTCGAGACCGCCTTCTACACCGCACTCACCCAACGACACGGCCTCACCGACCTCTTCCGCGCACTGCACCCGACCGCCGTCGAGCACAGCTGGGCCCGCCGCGCCGAACTCGGCTACCGCTACGACCACGCCCACGCCTCCACTCCGCTCCTCGCCCACCTCACCAGCTGCTCCTACGTCCACGACACCCGTTCGGGGAACCCCGCCCTCACGGACCATTCAGGACTCGCCGTCCAGCTGACGCTCACCGCGCTCGCGCCGCTGATAACGTCCGACCCGGCCGCGGACCGCGAGGCAACGCTGTTCTAGCCAGAGGGCTCGTGCCCGGCCGCCACACCAGCCGCCGAGCACAAGGGGCCGAACCGGATGACCGTCGCCAGCGACCCGACGTTGCGGGTCGGCGCCCGCGTCCTGCTCCTCAACCCCGCCGACGAGGTCCTGCTCATCCACGCCCGCGACCCCGACAACCCCGACCATCACTGGTGGGAACTCCCCGGCGGCGGCCAAGACCCCGGCGAGAAGCTCGAGGACACCGCCCGCCGCGAAATCGCCGAGGAAACCGGGCTGGTTCTGGACGAGATCGGCCGCAAGCTCTGGACCCGCGAGAGCCGCTTCACCTACCGCGGACGAGAGCATCACCGCCTCGACCACGTCTACCTCGCCCGCACCGACCACGACGCACCGCAGGTCGCACTCCGCCACACCGCCAACGAGCGGGCCGGGCTCATCGAGCACCGCTGGTGGTCAGCAATCGACCTTGCCGATTGCCGGGACAAGCTGTTGCCTGCTCAGCTGCCTGACCTTCTGCAAGCGCTTCTTAACGATCACTTCCCCACCACTCCCCTGGCGCTCACCGCCTGACCTCCCCGTTGCTGGTGGCACAGCGTGTCGAGCGGCCCAGGCGAGGGACGCTACTGGACCGCTTGCCGGGCGCGGAGCCGGTCGAACCAGGTGGCGATCGACCGCTTGTACCCCTCCGGCATTGGCAGCTCGGAGACCTCGTCTTCCAGGAATTCGCCGATTCGGCTGTGCTCATGGCTGAGGACCGGCGCGGCACTGGAGGTCGTGGTGCAGCCATAGGTCACGATGAACACATCCTTCGCGGCCACGGCGATGTGGTACACCCACGCATCGAGGATCTCGACGTCGACCGGTAACCCGGACTCCTCGGTGATCTCTCGAGCGACGGTTTGCTCGGGAGTCTCGCCGGGTTCGATCCGGCCGCCCGGCAGCTCCCACTCGTCGCGCTCGTTATGCATCAACACGACTCGGCCATCCCGGACCAGCACACCCTTGATCGACACCGGGTATCCAACCTCCACCACCCGACACCAACCTCCCGCTATCCATGCTTCTCTGTCACCGACAGTAGCGCTGCAGGACCACCGTTAGATCATCAGCACGAGGGGCGCAGTCGAAGCTACCGCCGTGCCGGCGCGTGAGGGTGTCGCACCCGGGGCGCATGCCTCCGCGGTCACCGGCCCGCCAGCTCGGCAACGACCGGCGCAAGAACACCGGCAGCCTCGGCCCCGACCACGAAGTAGGAGAACCCGATCTCCTCCCACCGCCGTTGAATCTCCTCAGCAGCGGCAGAAGGATCACTGGGCAGGAACGCCAGCGAGTCCGCGGCTCGGACGGCAGCGGGGTCGGTGTCGGGTCCGGCCATGAACGCCGTGACCGAATCGCCCACCACAGGCACGTGCAACGCCAATTCCGCACCGCGGCGGTTGTCGAAGCGTTCCACCCGCTGGATCGTCGCGGCCCGCGTCTCAATCTGTGGCATCACGAAGGTCACGGTGTCGGCGAGTTCCGCGGCGAGCCCTTGTGCCTTCGGGCCGCCCACAGCCATCACCACCGGCGTGTGCCGGTCCGGGCCGTCGAGGTCACGCAGAGCCGTGACCACGTCACGCACCTGGCTCGTCCGGTTCGCCGGGCTGATCGGCAAGCCCAGCTCACGGAGCTGGCCGGCGATCCCGGGCCGGCCGGTGCCGATGCCCATCTCGAACCGCCCCTCGGTGAGCACGGACAACGAGTGGGCCTCCCACGCGGTGATCCACGTCGGCCGGACCGGAGACGCGTACACCCAGGTGCCCACCCGCAGGCCGGTGATCGTCGCCGCCACCGCGAGCGCCGGTCCCGGTGCCGGCTGCCACTGCGGCACATCGGGCATCAAGATCGTCGAGTAACCGCTGTCGGCCAGACCACGCAGCTGATCACGCCAGGCTGGCAGGCCGGCGGTGATCGGCGCCACGACCCCGAACCGCAACGGCCTGCTCTCACGTGCGGAGGTACTCGCCATGGTGAAGCCCCTTCCCTTGCCGGCCCAGCCTGGCGCCGAGCTCATCCCCTACCACGAACGAGCGACCGCGCAGCCGACACAACGCGCCAAGCAATCTGGCGCGACCTTCAGTCAAGAGCTGATCGGAATCTTGAGCAGGAGACGCACAGCGTTCGATCGCGCCGTCGAACCGCTACGAGGCTCACGGATACTTATCGCCTACGCTGCAAGAGGCTGGCGTGGACACACGCCGGATCCGCCCGGCGCATGGCGATCCGGGCACGGAACGACTGCGCCACCGGGCCGTCCGGCAGCGGCGCCGTCCACCGGTAGCACGGGGCACGAGCCATCGCAGCCGCCACCAATGTCCGGCCGAAGCCGAGGCGCCGGTACTCGGCGGCGACATGGACGTAGTCGAGGGTGGCCGTCTGGCAGCTCGCGCACAGGCTGGCAGTCACCGCGCCGACCTCGGTGCCGGCGAGCTGGAGTTCGATCCGACCCGCCAGCGTTCCCGCGGCCGGTGGATGAGCGACTAAGACGAGCCCGTCATCGGGGGCTAAGCCGGGCGGGTGCTGGATTGTGACGTCGAGGTGCGCCCACTCGGCGAGGCGCCGGGCCGCGAGATCGCAGCCTTCCTGCGCGCGGCAGACCTCGCAGAGAGTGCCGTGCAGCCGGTAGCGGTGGCTGTAGGGCTTGAGCTTGTCGTAGAGGTCCAGGTCGAGCCGGTGACCGCGCAGGCAGACGACGAGCTTGCTGGACGCAGGCCGGACGGGAATCAGCCCGCCGTACTCGCCGCGCGCCCCTGACCGAACGGCGCCGCTCGCCTGGTTGATCATCGCGCACCCCGCAACGGTCCCGACCAACTCACACGCAGCCGCCGCGCTGTGTGAATCATCCGGCGACCTCGGTCAGTCTGCGGTCGGCGGATGTCTCGACAGCGGCTACAGCACCGTCGGGGCCCGGAAGCCGCAGCGCCACCTTGCGAGGGCGAGCCGCCGGACCGCGGCCGCGGCTGGTCGCCACCACGTCACGGAACTCCAAGTGGCCGAAGCCGTCGTCGGTGAGACCCCGCCACCGGCGACTCGACACGCTCACTTCGAGTTCAGCGCCGGGCCACTGGCCGGCGCAGAGCAGCACCGCGCCCCGGTTGCGGACACGTCCGGCCAGCCGACGAGCCAACTGCGACTGAATCCCACGGGCGACAGCCGAGCCGAGCACGACCAGATCGAACCCGTCGATCAACGCCGAGAGCACCGCGGCGACCTCAGCGCCGGGATCAGGGATGAGAGCGAGCCGGTCGAGGTCGACGCCCAGCTCGGCGGCCGCCACCAGGCCGACCTCGGGCATGCCGGTGATCGCCGCCCACGATCCTTCCCTCATCGCTTCGGCCAACAAGGCCAAGACCAAGGCGGTCGAGCCGCGGACCGCCACCGTGCTGCCGCGCCGCAGACCATTCGGCACCAGTCCAGCGAGAGCCTGCGCCACCGGCAAAGAACCAGCAGACGAGGAAGTATCCGACGCTGGGTCATCAAGCTGCGCCGCGGTGCGGACGCCAGGGATCGCGGCGAGCCCAGCCACCACTTCCGGCACCGCCACCACGCACCTCCAGCACCACGAACACGCACCGGAGACGCCCACGTGGAAAGCCGCGAGCGCACCCGAACCCATCGAACACTTGTTCGGATATTTCGAGACGTCGCCGCCGCTGTCAAGCCGAGCGGCTCAAGCTCACCCTCACTGTGGTGGGGTCGCAGCTCACGGCGCTCACCCTTGCACTTGGTATTGCCGATCAGAGTGTTGACCAGCGCAGACACAGCGGGTGTTAGGCCAGCCGGGCCACCCGAGCAAGTGCCAGTCTTGCCCATGCATCCAGGTGGCCAAGCTGCCTGTCCGGGCTTCCGCGCGAGACCCAGTGACCACGCCGTGTTCGCCTGGTCGTCGGGCGGCGTGACACACGGCCTACTTTCGTCGGGTCAAACTACGTCCAAGCTCTACCTCATCTGGCGCCGTGGTGTCCCTTATTCGCGACAGCCATCGTTGACCGCGTGGGATCACGTGAGTTTCGGGTGCGGCTGCCATTGACGTACCGCCATCCCGGTACGCGACGATCGTGCATGCGGTCGCCGGGGTACTCGACGCTGCCGGCCTGATCGCCAGCTCGTCGATTGTCGTGGACCATGAAGCCCGCGATGAGGACTTGAATCACGAGTTTGACCGGTTCAGCGCCGAATACCCGTGGAGTGAAGTCTGATCGCACGTCCATGGCGCTGCTGCGGTGGGCAGGCCGAGCACACCCCAGCGACACCGGCAAGGATGACCACGCCGATGGCGGCGATCGCGATGATCCAGCCGCTGCCGGTGCTGCGCTCCGCGGGCGGTGTGGGAGGCCCGCCGTGGTAGGGCGGGAATCCTTGGGCGCCGGCGCGTTCACGGCGCACCTCGCGGTCACAGGTTGTCTGCCTGCGGCCAGTGGCCGCTCGGCAGCCGGGGGTCCTTCATCACCCCTTGGCGTCGCGGATGCTGGCCAGGGTGCCCATCAGCCGGGTGACGATCACGGCCAGTCGGTTGATCCGTTGGTGACCAGGCCGCCGATCGCCCTGGCCAGGTCCTCGGCCGCCAACGGGATCCCGACGACCGCCAGCACGTCGAGCGGCGTCGACTCACCTGACGCGGCTGTGAGGAAGATGATCTCGAACTCCGGCGAAGTCGCGCAATCCGCCAGCGGGCACGCCGCGCGGTTCTCAGCGTCGGCGATGAATGCTGGACACTCAACCCGTCCAGCAGCGGATCCAGCCTATGATCAACGCGGTATTTCGATCCTTCAAAGCGCTCTGGCCGGTGACTCCCTGTCAGACGAACAGGTTGGTGACTGCCAGCAACATAGCGTGCCGGCCTGCTCAGCGATGTCGACTAGGAGGCGAGCGCACCTTACACTGGAACGGAAGCTTAGTGAGCGGGGCCTGGATGGAACGGTGGCCCATCGCTGAGCACCGGGAACCAACCGACATTGCGAGGGCGTTCTCCGTGACCGAAGCATTAACCGTTGGGCTCAAGCTGACTCACGATGCTTCCGTTGCGGCAACCAGGGGAAGTACCACATCGACGATCGTCGAACTCGAAAAGCTCGGCAGACGGCGATTCGCTCGCGCCATGGGACGGGCCGACATCGAACTGCTTCTCAAGGCTGGAGGAGCGTTGGATGACACTCCTGACTTGTTGGTGGTTGACGGCTGGTTCACCGACAGAGACGGTTACCTTCAACTGCCGAATGGGCCGAGGATTCGGGTCGCGCCGTATGCGCCGGAGTACTCTCCCGGCACGGTCGTCGACTTAGAGTCGGAACTCGTGCCAAGCGACGTTCTAGGACGAGCGGCCGTCTCGGTGCCGCATGTGATCAGCCACGTCTACGCCGCCCTCGGCTCGGCGCCGGGTCCGTCGCCCGCACGCGACTATGTACTGGTGTGGGATGGCGGCGTCGCGCCGGCGCTATTCGAGAAAACACGAAGCTGCTTAAGTTTCATCGACACCCTGTTCCCGATCGCGTTAGACGTTTACTCAAGGACCGCGATGTTGATGCCGCCGTTCGGACCGGACTCGATGAACGCGCCGTCGCGTGATCGACTGGATGTCGCGGGTAAGGTCATGGCCTTCATCGCAACGGCGAAGGAGCAAGGGGAACCTGCGGCCGCAAAGGTCGCGGACGTGATGTCCGCGGCCATGAAGTCCTCTAAAATGGCTGGTATCACTGACTCGTCAGCCCTTGCCCGGAGACTCGCGAACCTCCATTACAACCACCGAGAAACCATGAGCCCCGCCGACGTCCTCGCTGGCCTTCACTTTGCGCTCGAGAGAGCTCTCCGAATGCAGCTCGATCGAGTTCTGCCCGCGTCCGAACGGGCAGGAAGTCGCCTCTCCGTGGTCGGCGGCGCCGGACTGAACATCAAATGGAATGCCGCTCTCCGGCGGTCCGGGTCTTTCGACAGCGTCTGGGTTCCTCCGTTCCCAAACGACTCGGGTGTAGCGTTCGGTGCCGCTGTCGCCGGGCGCGCGGCGATGACCGGGGAGGTCACAACACACTGGCGAGTTCACAGCGGGCCCACTCTCAAGAAGACTCGCCGTCTGGGATCGCCAGCATCGCCAGCAAACGTCGCGGCCGTTCTGGCTGACGGACATCCCGTCATGGTTCTCGACGGACCGGCAGAAGTCGGCCCGCGAGCACTCGGAGGCCGCAGCATCCTCGCTGATCCGCGACGGCCCGAGATGCGCGACCGGCTCAATGCCATCAAGGGCCGTGAGCCGTACCGCCCCATCGCTCCCCTGTGCCTAGAAAAACATGCTCCAGACTACTTCGAACCAGGGACGCCAGACCCTTACATGGTCTTCGAGCATAAGTTGAATCAGCGTGGCAGAGAACTAATCCCGGCAATCGTCCATCTCGACGGGACCGCACGACTCCAGACCATCAACGAGGAACAGAATCCGTTGATATTTATCATTCTCACCGAGTTCCAGTCCCTAACGGGCGTGCCCGTGCTGTGCAACACCAGCGCCAACCGAAACGGTCGCGGCTTCTTCGACTCGGTCGAAAAAGCTATTAGATGGGGCGGAGTCCCTCACGTTTACAGCGACGGCAAACTCTTTCTCGGGAGGAAGGCCTCGAGGTGATGAAGTACAACTTCCTCGGACGATCAGGCTTGCAAGTGAGCGCGCTCGGCCTAGGGACTTGGGCGACAGTGGGCGAGAGCATCGGGCACGCCCACACCGTCGAGATTTTTCAGGCTGCACAAGAGGCCGGAATCAATCACGTGGACACGGCCGAGGCGTATGCCGCAGGTTTGGCTGAGTCGGAAATATCAGCGTCGCTTGACGAAATCGGGTGGAACCGGGACGACATCGTCCTCGCGACCAAGCTGTATTGGGGTATCCGACCGGTTGTGAACTGGGGAGAGACCCTCAACAGAAAGTACCTACTGCGTTCAGTCGACGGTTGCCTTCGACGACTAAACACCGACTACATCGACATACTTTACTGTCACCGACCTGACCCTCACACCCCTATTGACGAAGTTGTATTCGCGATGTCCGACATCGTCGCCTCAGGGAAAGCGATGTACTGGGGCACGTCCGAGTGGCCCGCAGGATCAATCCGCGACGCCATCGACTTTGCTGAAAAGTACGGATTGAGGGCCCCGACGGTAGAGCAGCCCGAACTGAACCTCGTGTGGAGAAGTCGATATGTACAAGAGTACTTGCCGCTCCATCGCGACACAGCGCTTGGACTGGTGACCTGGAGCCCATTGGCTTCAGGTCTGCTAACAGGAAAGTACGCCGGGAAGACATCCGGGACGGAACGCGCCTTCCAAACAGGAATGGAGTGGCAACGAGACCGACTCCTTAACGGCGCCCGCGACGAAGTAGCTACGTTCGTCGAGTTGGCACGTGACCATGCCGTCGAACCGTCTCAATTGGCGATCGCTTGGTGTCTGCGTCGCGAAGGCGTCTCCTCCGTTCTCCTGGGTGCTTCGTCTGTGGAGCAGTTGCGCATCAATCTCCGCGCACAGGAGACGGCTGAAGTAATCTCGGACGAGGTAGAGAAACGACTAGAGTCGATCTTCGTAACAGACTTGGAGCGACACGAATGATCAGGCGAGACTCGAAGGCGGTGCAGGCCCTCCGCCTCCGCCCCAATACAGCGCAGGTACGAAATGCGATTGCCTATCGTCGTTCCGAACGCGGCGCCGAGGTAGCGAACCGGCCCACCTGGCTGCTGATCTACCTAACCGACAACTGCAACCTCCGATGCCAGATGTGCCCACACCACACGACGCTTGAAGTCGACGGCTTCAAATACCTGAAAATCATCGAGAACGCGATGACCCTAGACGTGCTCGAGGGCGCATTAAATCGTTACCCCGAGGTGACACACGTGAGTCTCACAGGCGTCGGCGAACCGCTTATGCACCCGCAGATTATGGATGTGCTCGCGATACTCAATTCGAGGCGCGTGCTCTTCGACGTCACCAGTAACGGCTACCTGCTGTCCGGTGAAGTCGCTGAAGCACTGCAGCGAAGCCAGCATCTGCGAGAACTGTCCGTAAGCCTCAACGGCGCTACACCCGAAGAACACTACGGCGTCACGGGCGCCAGAGGCTTCAATCGCGTGCTCGAAAACGTCCGCCGCATCACTGGTTCGAAGCGGAGCCACCTACGCGGTCCAATGCGAATCGCTGGAAGTCAGGTGTGTACTCCAGACAATGTAGCTACTTGGGACACCTATGTGAAGCTCGGAGCCGACCTTAAACTGGATCGACTCTACCTCCACAACGTCATCGACATGAACATCCAGGGTCCAGGACTGACGACTCTAACCGATACTCCCGCGGTGCGCGACGCGATCGCCCAGCTCCCAGATCGCGCCGGCGACACTGAAATAATCAAGCCACGAATCATTAAGAAGGCGAAAGTTGGCATCGGCTGCCAGTTCTTCCATCGAAATATCGCCCTCGACGCAAAAGGGGCCATCGGGTCATGCGGACGCGTCATGAATCCTAGCCCCCTCTACGGTAACATTAAAGATGAACCCGACCCGTGGACCAACGACTACTTCACGAAAACCCGGGCCACGTTCGTGGACGGAACAATGCCGAGCCCTTGCTGGACATGCGTGGAGTTACAAAGCGAAGAGTAGCGGGCTTAATCAGTGACGGCAACAGTCTCAGTTCTGATCCCAACGCGCGGCGATCGGATGAATCTCCTCGCCAGACTGGTGGCAGATATCGACCTACTTCGCACCGATTACCCCTGCATTACGGAAATAGTGATCGGTTACGATCCCTCAGCACGTGCCGACCCTTTCGTCGCCGACCGGTCAGATGTTGTCACGTGGTTCATGGCCGGTTCAAGCGGGGCCGCGAATGTGCGTAATGAGTTGGCAATCCGATCGAGCGGAGACCTCCTGGCATTCCTTGACGATGACGTAACAATCGCGGAGACGTGGGGACTGGCCCTCAAGCACGCCGCGCACGGGGCCGCCGCCTTCTGGGCAGGCGCGATCGACGACAATGGCACCTCACCGTCCTCCGGCAGACTTCGTGAGCAGATCGGCAAGAAGGATTTCGGTCCGGTGATGAGGCCCTTGTCTTCGCAAGAACACGCTGCCGGCGCGAACTTGATCATCAGTCGAGCACTCTTCAACGAGCTCGGCGGATTTCGACCGATTTTCGGCGGGAGGAACGAGGACGTCGACCTTCACCGTCGAGCTAGCGCGAAGACGGCCGTCATGTGGCTCCCCGATCTACGAGTGACTCACCTGTTACCACAGAGCGAGGCCTCGTTCAACTGGCGCGCACAAGGTCAATCCGACGGGTTCGTCGACTGCGATCTTGTCGGCCGCGTTCGCCTTTGCAGAACCCTAATCGGCTTATTTCGTTGGATGGTCTATCCGACGCCACCGACCTACTCCGTAGGATACATGCAGGGCATGATGGCTCATCAACGGAGGCAGGCGGGTGATTGACGACCAGCAGAACTACGCCGACGCGTTGGCGTACGGAATTTGCATCGGCCAACCATCCCTGGGCCTTGACGACGGGTTCCGGGTCATCAACACAAGAAAGGGCAGACCGGCCCCACCAACCCACATTTCTGGTCTTCGGCAGACTCTGAATCTCATCTTGGGTCGAATCTGGATCCCTCACGAGTTCGCCTTCTCCCTATGGGATCTGACATGGAATTTGGACAAGTTCACACCCAATTACGATCAACTGCCGCCCACGTACTTTGATATTGCATTGTCCGCGAAGAACGGCACGATTTATCTGCCGCATGTCCCCGTGACGACAGTCGAATCATATCGCGCCTCCGTGACCAGGGCAGGATATGAATGGAGCCTTGGGGCGCGCGAAGTTGAACTGGTTCTCGATCGGTCGGATGCCTTTCCGTATTTTGGATTACCAACGATGCATCGTCGGCGGCGACTTGCGACACTAGAACGAAACGTGAACCGGTCGATTACAGAAGAGCTTCTCCAAATCATAACACCAGGGGAAGTGAAGCCGCTTCTGGATACAATCGCAATGATCGAAGCAGACAGCTGGAAGATCGACTCCAAGTATGCCGCAACTTCACGATTTAAACGTAGAGGGTTCCGTCACGTGGTATCTGAGGCGGCACAGCTTGGACTACTCCGCTCATCCACCCTACACTTGGACGACCGGCCGATCGCCCTGCATCTCGGCTTCGTCGGCGGAGGTGAGTACTCGTTCTGGTATAGCGTCTTTAATGAACATTATCGACGACAATCGCCAGGAATACTCCTACTCCTTCGAATACTAGCCACGCTTCCGACTGAAATATCTACGTTCAGCTTCTTGCGCGGCAATGAAAAGTATAAACATGCTTTCGGGCCACGAGAGATTCCACTAACAGACCTCGCATTCGCCAAAGAGAGAGATAGCGCCTGGATGCATTCCCGACTGGCGCGCGCTCGCAACTTACGCCCCGCCTTGGCTTCGCTTCTAAGGCCCGGAAATAGGTAACTCGTAAAGACGTGATAGCATAGACACAAGTCTTATAGCTCGTCGCATTGCACGAAAATTTGTCAGAGGAGTCCGGTGAAGTATCTAGCAATGTTTCCGGCCGGTGCCGATCGTGTCGTGATACAGGTGCTGGAGGGCAATAACGCGACGATCGTTCGTTCCGATGAGAGCAGCGTCCTTTTCACCACTCCGAAAGAGCTCAGCGCCGATCAACTTCTGTTCGCCAACAACGTGTTCGAGATCTTAGTCGTCACCAAGAGGAAGTCCATCGACGGGTCAGTCGAGAAACTAGTTCAGGCGCTCGGGGACAATTCGATTCCACGTTCTGGCACGTTCCGAACAATGTGTCACTTCGACGGGCGTCTAGCCCCAATGAGCCCGGCGTCCCGACGTACTTTGGAACGTGCGCTCGCGCGGCGAGGCGCGAAGTTCACACCCAGGGGAGGCGGGTCGGAGTTCTGGGTCATCGGGCGACGTGACTGGCCGGACGTGGTACTCGGACGACGGATGGATCTTGGACGTAAGGGCAAAGGCGCGAAAGGCGCCTTGTCCCCACAGATCGCATGGCTCCTCGCATCTCTATCGTCCCCGACCCCCTCAGACGTGGTCTTCGATCCATTCGCCGGCTCAGGAGCCATCTTGGAGGCGCGAGCGCGATGGAAGTACAGGGAGCTCGTCTACAACGACGCCGAGCATAACGATGCGAGCGCGAAATTGCGGCTCCGCAACCTTCGGAGTTTCCACATCGACGTGCTCGCGGGCGCACCGCCAGTCAAGAACGTCAACAAAATCATCACGGATCCGCCGTGGGGTGAATACGAGGAAGTCGGCATGCCTTACGCCGATTTCACCTCCAAATGGTGGCAGTCGACGGCGTCGTGCCGGTCACCAGGTGGCGGTTCGCTGGTGGTGCTGGTGAACCGTACCAACGAGTCGGCGCTGATCGAGGCGCTTTCGCGCCTAGACGTCGAGATAGAGAGGTCCGCTCCATTACTCATCAACGGTCACCCGGCGGCAGCCGTCTGCGGATCATGGCCCGCGCGATCTTGAAGTAGAGAGCGGCGACGGGGGGTGCCCACAGCAGCAATACGCACCGAGCGAGCCGGGCCCACGCTGCAGGTCGCCAGAAATTTCGTCTGAAGGTGGAACTCAATTGAGTGACGTCTGGCGGCTGAGGCATCCTCGTGACTCTCGACAATGCGTTCGCCTCAAGCCACCACCATGGGTACGCCGGGCGGTGGCTGTGTTCCGAGAAGACCTGACACGTAAGTGTCAGGCGATCACATTGGTATCGGTCTTGCGGCGGAGCCTGCGAATCGTTGCTGACCTCGGTCCAGATCGTTGATACCCGAGCAGATCGAGCCAAGCGCTCAATCGCCTGCGTCACATCGCGTGCGCCGCCCAGCGGCCATCCGTGAAAATGACAGGCTGCGACGGGCTGCCCCGCGGCAGCGGCAAGCAGAATGCTATTCCACGGTTCAGCGGCTGATACCAAGATCGGCACGTCGAACTGGCGCGCAAGTAATGTGAACCACTGCACCGCGCCGAGCAACTGGTACGAATCTAGCTGGTCGATCTCGTTGATCGCCTCAAAACCAGCGATAGCATCTGCGTCTGGTGATGCCAGAACTCCATCGATGATATTGGCCGATATCTCAGCGCTTGCGAAGAAATCAGATGGACATGCGAACGGCCCACCGCGTTCGACCGACAACGGACTTCCAGCCCAACCGTGAGAAGGATCTACGACCTCACGGGTGATACTCGCGTTAAGAAATTCGACATGGCTGTGGATGCATGGCATCAAGAGCACGCCCGCCCTCGTCGCCTCGCGAGCAAGCCTCGCGAAATGCGCCACGCGGTTCTGTATGTAGTCATGGACATCAACGCCTCGGTCGACCTCCCAGGGCGCGGCCCACACTCTGCAGAGCTCAAAACCCTGCCTACGCGCACAGACGAAAGCTTCGCGGTACCCCTCATAGCAAGGGGTCCCGTCATCGGTTATCCATGGAACGTTTACCCCGCGAGCAGAGGTCAGCTGGCCGTTCATCGGCTCGGACGCAGTCGGAAGTCGTTCACCGGTGCCAGCAGGAACTCTTCCGCCGTCCGTGTAGTGGAGTTCTCGATGCAGTATCGACCGCTCAGGGTCGGCGACATGAACGACAACGACGAAAGATGGCTCAGGAGGTGCACCGTGCCGATTCCGGCGTCCCGAAGTTGTCGTAATACCGGTCGCGAAATCCGTCCGTAAGGTGCGACGAACTCGTCGGGATCCCGTCCAGTCAAGTCACGGACCAGTCGGACCGCCCGGAGTGCGTCCTGCACAAGTTCTCTACGATTGTGAAGGGCGTTGCGTAGGTGAAGATGGCCATGCGGGACGAGAGTTCCGCCGAGATGCACGAAGTCCTCGATCTCCGAAACCGTTGCTAACGGTGCGTCCAGCAGTCCCTCAAGACGATCTCCCGTTAGCAGGCCCGTCGGGAGGGCGATCGAGACTTGATAGCCCCGGGCGAGGAGGTCTGCACCGAACGGCAACGCCGAAGCGTAGGCATCGTCGAGGTGTATGTCAACGTGGATTCCGAGCGACGTCGCCATTTCGAGATGATCGTTCGCGCGCGCTATTGACGTGAACCCAGGTGCCTGCGAAGTTCCCAACGCGTGAAGTACGAAGACCCGCCGGCCAGCGGAGCGGCGGCGGACGGAGTTAGTCAAGGCCTCTTTGATGCGGTCGCTGGCAGTCACTCGCGACTACTTCGGGCGGCAGCCTCGTCGGTGCGGGATCGAACCGAGGTGCGGCCGACGACTTCGACGACGGGGGCGAGAGTTTCGTCCCAGGTCAAGGTTGCCACGCTGGCACGCGCCACGATGTTGGCGTGTGGGTACTGAAGGTGCCGCGCGAGGGCAGCTGCGAACTCGGTCGGTTCATCGCAAACGGTGAAAAAGTCTGAGGTGAGGTCCTCAAGCCCGAGCGCGCCCAGTCGCGTCGCGACGACCGGCGTGCCAAGTGACAAGGCTTCGACGATCTTCAGCCGGGTACCACCTGCGGCTAGCAGTGGTGCAGTTGCCACCGCTGTCGTAGAGATGAACGGGACGACGGACACGACATCGGCGACGACTTCGATGCTGTCGCCCGCGAGTCGGAGCACCTCGTCCGACGGGTGTCGCCCAATCAGCTGGAGGCGGACGGACGGAATCTCAGCGACCACAAGGGGCCACACCACGGTCGCGAGCCACCGTGCGGCATCGATGTTCGGTCTCCACCCTAGGTTCGCCACAAAAACGGCAGTCTGTTCACGGTCGACGAGCTCGACTTCCAGGTTGGAGTGATTTGTTCCATTCCGCGCCACGACTGTGTGCCCACTCGACGCCCGACCTGTGAGCCGGTTCAGCAGTTGGGCGTCGTGATCGCTCACCACGAACGTGGCATCCGCAGCGAGGGCACCGGTACGTTCGAGTCGCCGAAGCTGCCAGCTCTCGTACCTTGCTGCACATCGTCGCATAATGTTGGATGCGGAGTCGGCGTATGAATCCATCAACGTATGCTCGACGTTGTGCATGTCGAGAAGAAAGGGATGGCCGACACCGAGTAGGTATGGGAGCAATTGCGAGTGCTCAACGATAACTAGGTCGGAGCGCCTGACCTCGGCCGCAAGTGCCTTGGCGACATGCGGGCGGTACCAGCGGATGCAGCTCAGACTGGCGGTGCGGAGGAATCGAAGGAGCGTAGGTAGGCTCGAGAGGGTGTCACCGGCTCGGTGCCGTTTTCTCGTCTGGCCGGACCCCACGACCCCCATCACAGTAGTTTCGTAGCGGCCGGTTTCGTCGAGGGTTCGTTTCAACGCATCAACACGGATGGCACCGCCGCTGCGCGGCGGGACTTCGACCTGCTTAGTGATCAGGAGGACGCGGAGCTTCAGACGGTTCACCGAGACACCTTCCGCCAGACTGCGTTCTTCGGACAACGATGCGGAACGGGACCTGGACAGTCATGTAGCATGCTGGCGACGATGCGAGCCATCGCGCGGGGAGGCAGGGTCTGCATTGCAATGGGCGCAAGAAGCGGACTCGGTCGGACGTCAGGTCTGAGCTGACCCGAGTATCGCAATGTCGCGTACACTGTGGTTGCTGCCATCGAGACGCACAGTTTCGAGCCTCGGCTGCTTCCGAGTATTAGCCACATCCAGTAGCCGAAATTGCCGACAGTGACGCGCCATAGTTTGTGTGCGAAGAATTGGCGTCCGAGGCGGCTTCGAAACAGCGCCGGTAGTTGTGGGAGGGCAGTCGAGATGAGGCCGTGCGCGATCCTCACTCTCCGCTCCCAGTGGTCGGCGGGCGCTGGCGCCGGCTCCTCGGAGTAAATTCGTCGGGATACGCCGGGGATAAGGCCTCGTTCGGCAAAGTCGATCGCGATTGAGATGTCATCGCAGATTGCATTGGGCGAGATCGGCCGGTAGTTGAGGCGCCTGAAGGCGAGGTACTCGCCGACAATGGCAAGGGTGGGATTCGCGGTCGATACGGTCGGTCGCGTTTTGAGGATGCGCTCATACAGCCAGAAGAAGCGGTCCTGGCTCGCAAGCTCTACCTTGTGGCAGGAGACCAGATCAACCGACCGGAGGTCTTCCGTCGTCTGGCTGAGCCATCCGTTGGGCCGGATCTTGCAATTTGCGTCCGTGACGATGCATACGTCGGCGCGTGAGGCTTTGACTGCCGCGTTGATCGCGGTAGCCTTGCCGTCCCTAGCCGTGTCGATGACGCGTACGTTTGGCCATGCGCGGTTGGCAGCGCTCGCGGTCTGGACGTCGCTCGCCACGACTGTGATTGCAGCTTCGCCTGAGTAATGCTCGAGCTCGTGGACACAGTCCAGTATCTTGACGCCGATAGTGGAATGCTCGAGGTAAGCGGGTATGATGATTTCGATGCTCGGTTGTTGACCTTGGCGAGCAGCTAAGTTCCGTTCCTTTAACCGAGGCCAGATGACCGGAAGTACTACTCCGGTGGCGAAGAGCGCGATCCCCCCGTATTGGCCCAGTCGTCGGATGTCCAACGAGTGAAACTCCCTTCGCTGCGCAAGTGGTGGCCATCCAGTCACTTCGTCCGCGTCGAGCACCTGCTGAGCGTCGGAGGAGAGCTCGGGCCCCACAACGCCGCTGCAAGCGATTCGGGAACGTGGGGCGGTCAGCGTCCTCATCCTCGACTTATTCCCACTCTTCCCGACTTCCCAGGGTACGACATTGGGGGCGGCCTGCAAACCACGCTCGCGTTCAGCGACCACAATACATACGTAGAGTTGCGCCCTGGGGTGGACATCTTGATTCCAGGTACCGATCAGAAGCGAGGACGTCCTGGCGTCGCCTTCGATGTGTCATGAGCAGTTCCAGTTCGATGGCATCGAGCTCGCTCTAAAACTGACAGAGGTTGTTGACAGTCTGAGTTCCTGATCAAGGGAGGCCCATGGCTGAGCGAGTGTGGAGTGAGAAGGGCCTGGTCAGGCGCGCGAACCGGCGCCTGGCCGTCCTGCGTCACGCCGAAGAGATCAGCGGCAACGTCGCGGCGACCTGCCGCTACTACGGCATAGGCCGCACCGTGTTCTACCGGTGGAAACGCCGCTACGAGGACGAGGGCCTCGACGGGTTGAAGGACCGCTCGAGCGCCCCGTTGCACTGCCCGACCATCACCCCGCCCGAGGTGGTCGAGAAGATCATCCATCTGCGGCAGCACTACCACTTCGGCCCGCTGAAGATCGAGATGTACCTGCGCCGCTACCACGACCAGGAGATCGGCCACTCCACGATCTACCGCATCCTCAAACGCCTGGGCATGAGCCGGCTGCCAGCGTCTCAGCGCTACAAACGCCACCAGCAGCGGTGGAAGCGGTATGAGAAGCAGCGCCCCGGCCACCAGGTGCAGATCGACGTCAAGTTCGTCGAGCCGATCACCGCCGACGCCGGCCGGAAGAAGCGGTACTACCAGTACACCGCCATCGACGACTGCACCCGCCTGCGGATCCCGCGCATCTACCCCCGCGCCGATCAGAAGCCCGAGATCCAGTTCACCGACTACGTGCTGTCCCGGCTGCCGTGCCAGGTCGAGAAGATCCAGACCGACAACGGCGCCGAGTTCCAGTCAGCGTTCCACTGGCACCTGGTCGACCAAGGCATCGGCCACGTCTACATCAGGCCCGCCACGCCGCGGCTCAACGGCAAGGTCTGTGAAGACTGGGGCCTGGTGCTGCGCCGAGCTGGTCTGACCCCGGCCAAGGTGTGACCCACGGGTAGTTCGTGGTGTCCTGCGTTCGATTTGTCGGCCCGCTCGGGCGCAGCACCGTATGCGCACCGGCCAGACGGGTCTGACCTGATAGGAGCTTGGATCAGAAGCCCCGTCACAGACCTGTCGCCCGTCCGGTCGGTTCGCCCATCCGCCAGCGCGAACACACCGGAGGAGCGAGTTCCAGCATGACAACTTCTACCACCCGTGTCATCGGCGGTGTCGACACCCACAAGCACACCCACTACGCAGCCGTGGTCGATGAGCACGGCCGGCTCCTCGGACACCGCGAGTTCCCTGCACGCGACCGCGGCTACGCCCAGTTGCTGGACTGGATCACAAGCCACCGTGTCGTCGCCGCGGTCGGTGTCGAAAGCACCGGGTCATTCGGGGCCACCCTGAGCAGGTTCCTCACCACCGCCAATGTCCGGGTTATCGAGGTCAACCGGCCAAACCTCCTGGCCCGGCGGATGGACGGCAAGTCCGACCGCCTGGACGCCGAGCAGATCGCCCGCGCTGTCCTGGGCCAGACCTCGACCGCAACCCCGAAGGCCAAGTCCGGCATCGTCGAGGTGATCCGCACCCTCCGGATCACCCGTTCCAGCGCGGTCAAGACCCGGACCCAAACCTTGAACACCCTGTGGGGAGTGATGATCGGCGCACCCTCGCCCTTACGTGACGACCTGGTGACACTGACCAAGAGGACCTTGATCAACCGATGTCTGCTGTTGCATCCCGAGACCGATGACGTCCTCACCCTCATCGACGCGCCCGCACGGCTGCTCACGGCCGGAGTGACCACGGCACTGCGTGATCTCGCCCACCGGTGGAAGACCTTGGACGAGGAAATCAAAACCCTCGACAAGCAGATCGAAGCGCTGGTCCGCGCCACGGTCCCGGAACTGGTCGAGCTTCACGGCGTCGGGATCGAGCTGGCCGGGCAGTTCCTCGTGACCGCCGGCGACAACGCTGACCGCATCCGCAGCGAGGCCGCCTTCGCCAAACTCTGCGGGGTCGCCCCGCAACCAGCCAGCAGCGGCCGCACCACCGGACGCCATCGCCTCAGCCGCAGCGGTGATCGCGCGGCCAACAGCGCCCTCTACATCGTGACCATCGTCCGGATGCGCCGCCATCAACCCACCCGTGACTACGTCGAACGACGGACAGCCGAAGGACTCAGCAAACGCGAGATCATCCGCTGCCTCAAGCGCTACATCGCCCGCGAGATCTACGCCCACCTTCCTCGAACAACACCCCACCCACAACCACCGCACCCCAATGCCGCTTGACGAACATAGGAGCATCGAGCGTTCCCACCGCATCGACGCCGAGGAGTTCTACCGCCTGCTCGACGGTATCGTCCTCGGCGACATCGGCGCCTTCAACGACAAGCTCAAGGACTGGGAGGACTACTACAACTACCACCGCCCCCACGGCGGCCTGGCCGGCCAGACCCCGTATGAGAGGCTCCTACAGAAGACCCAGTGTGGTGTGGCCGGGCGTGACGGACTGCACCGTTCGAGCGCCAGTGACGTCATCGCGGCGCAGCACAGGCCTACGTGGATAACGGGTGTGCTGCTGCCTCTGGTCGTTGACACCCTGGGATGGGGGTCGAGGGACGAATCGGTCGGCAATGTCATAGCTTAGTGAGAGCAGGGTGCTTGCACTGAGATAGCGCTACCTTGCAGGTATGTTGCTTTTTCCTGCTCGGTGAAACCCCGGTTCACAGTGCGACAGATCTTTTCAATCCCGCTCTGCACGTCAGGTAACGAGATTTCCCATAGTCGAACCGTGCGGTCGGTACTTCCGCTGGCGAGGGTATGGCCGTCCGGGCTGAACGCGAGCGATGTGACTACACCGGTGTGGCCAGTGAGGGTAACGCGTGTCTGGCCGGTGGCCACGTCCCAGAGCCGGATCGTGCGGTCGTTGTCGGCGCTGGCGAGGGTGTGGCCGTCCCAGCTGAAAACGAGCGAATGGCCGACGGCGTTGTAGAATGGGACGGATAAGCGAGTGGTTCCGGTGGCGACGTCCCACATTCGAACAGTGTTGTCGTCACTGGCGCTGGCGAGGGTACGGCCGTCCGGACTGAACGCGAGCGATGTGACTACACCGGTGTGGCCAGTGAGGGTAACGCGTGTCTGGCCGGTGGCCACGTCCCGGAGCCGGATCGTGCGGTCTATGCCGGCGCTGGCGAGGATGCGGGCATTACGGCTGAACGCGAGTGATATCACGTCGTCGGTGTGGCCGGTGAGTCTGGCGCGGATCTTGCCGGTGTGGGTGTCCCACAGTCGAACCATGTAATCGCGGCCGGTCTTGTCCTCGCCTACGTACCGGGGACGGGCTGCAGCAGCGAAGGTTTGCCCGTCAGGGCTGAACGCTAGCGCGCCGAGAGGCGCGTCATGGTCGCTTAGGTCGGCAAGGATCTTCCCTGTGGGAATGTCTTGCACCAATACTGTGCGTTTGCTGTCGATGGTGGCAAGGCTGTGACCGTCAGGACCGAGTGCCGATGGAGGATCCCAAACATTTCGGCTGGCGTCGCTGGTAAGCGTGGCGCGGGGTTGCCCCGTAGCGGCGTCCCACAGACGCGCCGTGCTAAGGCTGTCGATGCTGGCGACTGTGTGCCCGTCGGTGCTGAATCCTACGGATGACACTGTCGTGTCGTGACCGGTGAGGGTGGTGCGTGTCCGGCCGGTGGCCACGTCCCAGAGCCGGATCGTGCGGTCGCTGCTGGCAGTGGCGAGAGTGCGGCCGTCGGGACTGAAGGTCACAGGGTGATTACGCCCTTGTGGCCTGTGAGGCTGGCAAGGGATCTCCCAGTGGCCGTGTCCCACATCAAGACCCTGTTGTCGCTGCTGGTACTGGCGAGGGTGCGCCCGTCGGGACTGAATGCTACAGATCTCACCATGACGGCTTGGCCGGTGAGGTCGGCGTGAGTCTGCCCCGTCGCGACGTCCCACAGCCGCACGGTTTCGATGTTGGGCGTGCCTGCTAACGTCCTTCCGTCGGGACTGAATGCCACCGGCGTACCCACTGTCACGCCGGCGCCAGTACCGGGAAATGCGCGGGATTGCCCGGTGGCAACATCCCACAGTCGGGTGTCGCCACCGCCAGTGACGAGGGTGCGTCCGTCGGGGCTGAACGCGACGCTGTTCAAAATGCCGCCGTAACGATGGTCAGACCAGGTGGCGCGAGGCTTGCCGGTCTCGGTCTCCCAAATTCGAATCGTGTTGTCAGTGCTGACGCTGGCGACGATGCGTCCGTCCGGACTGAACGCTACCGATTCCACGGGGCCGGTGTGACCGGCCAGGATGACCGTGGTGTCACCGGTCGAGATTTTCCACAACCGCAGCGTGTCGTCGGAGCTGCTGCTGGCGAGGACGTGTCCGTCTGGACTGAACGCGACATCGGTCACAGCACCGCTATGGCCGACAAAGGTCGCAACAGGTTTGCCGCTCTTGGTCTCCCACAGCCGAACCGTGTTGTCGCCGCCGGCGCTGGCGACGATGCGCCCGTCTGGGCTGAACGCTACCGAGTTCACATCGTTGGTGTGCCCAATGAGTCGGTGGCGCAGTGGTAACGCGGCGGCAGCGTAGAGGCTGGCGACGGCTTGGTTTGTGTCGCTGGTCCGGTAAGCCTGAACAGCGAGAAGCGAAGCCGTGTCGGGGTCGCTGTCAAGCAGCGCGTTCGACGCGGAGGCGAGCTGGCGTGACAACGCCACGGCCTGCGCAGCCACCGCAGACTGTCGTTGTGTCCAGGCGATCGCAGTGGCTGTAAGGGAGACAACGACCAATGTGATCAGGGCGATGTTGTTTAGACGCAGGCGGCGCATCCGGGACTGTTGGTGGCTGCGGCTCGCACGCACGTACGCTGTGATATCCCGAGGCACCGAACGCTGCGTCGACCAGTCCAGCCCTTCGGCTAGGTCGGTGCCGTGCAACAGGTCGTCAGGGTCACGGCGTTGCGTCCAATTGCTTTGGTGTTCACGGGCACGGCGTAGCCAGTCCTGGAATCGATGGTCTTCGCTAATCCAGATGCGCAAGGTAACCCAGTTGTGGATCAGGGCGTCGTGGACCAGTTCAGCTACCGGAGTCCTGCCCCGCTCTGTGTCGCCATGGGCGTGGGTGTGGCGGGCCGTAATGATCCGGTTGGTAGTCAACATGTCGAGGACATCGTCGGGCAATTGGTCGTCGATCCCATCTGCTCTGGCGACCTTCTGGTCGGGCGCCGCTAGCTCGTGCAGGACTACGATTGGCAACTGCTGCCGGACCGCCGGAATGTGGCGTTCCTCGTCGGCTGGGCGTACCAGGGCAGTCAAGATCCGTTGCGCAGTATGCCGTTGTGTCGGTGACAGCCTCTCGATCACGTTGTCGCACCACGTAGTCACGGCGCCCGCGACAGCGCCAATCCGTCGGTAGGCGTCGTGGGTCATAATGCTGCCTGAGCGTCGATGCCACAGTTGCTGCAAAGTCAGCTCAAGTAAGGGCAGAACGGTGACCGGCGCTTGGCTGGTGGTTGCTGTGGTTCGGTCGACGGCTAGTACGTCGCTAATAATTCGCTCTGGCAGGTTATCTTCATGGCGCAGGCCAGCCAGGTCGGCCGGTTTGACGATGATGTCACGCAGTTCCTCCAGGCTCAACGTTGCTGGAATGTTGACCAAGCCAGGTTTCAGCAGTTCCAGCAGGTCCGGCGCGTGGGCGGCTAGGCGGGGGTAGAAGTCGTCTCGCATTACCAGCACGATGGTGAGTTGGGCGGTGGCGATGAGTGCGGTGATCTCGTCAATTGCCGACTGTAGGGCGTGCTTGTCGGTTTCGGACGGTGTCAGCATTTCCTCGAACTGGTCTACGACCAGCAGTAGTCGAGTGCTGGGTGACTGGCCACTTAGGCGGCTCTCGATCGCACTCCTAATCGATTCGTCGGTCGGAGCCGGGGTGGGTCGATCGCCGCGGAAGTCCTCAAGTAAATCTTGGCCGGGTCGGGTGATGATGGTCCGCCAGCTGTCGCTGCCGGGGATCGCGCCGTCGGCGAGTGCGGGCAGCACGCCAGCCCGCATAAGGGAGGATTTTCCGGCGCCAGATGGGCCTAGTAGCAGTGTGGCGTGGGAATCGTTGTCCAGCCCGGCCAGCACCGCACGGATTGCGGCGGCTCGCCCATGGAACCAACGAGCATGCTCCGTGGCAAAGATTTCTAGTCCGCGGTAGGGGCATTCCTGCGTGTCCGCCCGGCGGCGCGGGCGCATGGCGACGAGGTCTTGCTGCATCTTGGTGTGCCGAGCTTGCCAAGACGCGAGGTTGGGGTTGTTGTCACCGGTGTGGCGTGCGCAGGCGAGCACGAAGGTCTTGACGAACTCCCAATTTGGTGGTCGCTTTCCATTCAGGAGTTCGTTGATCGTGCGATGGTCGTACGGCTTCCCGACCTTGCTGAACAGCCGCGCTAACTCGCGCATCGACGGCGCCCCGGCTGTGGCGTGCAGCTCCTGTAACTGCCTTGCGAACGCCTCCCAGACGGAGTCGTCGCTGTTGGGCTGCACGCCGGCTCCTTCAGATCCAGGCATGTCTCTAAGCCTACGGCGAACGCCTGCCCAGCGGGCGGTGAGCGAGCAGCTGTCTGGAAGCCGTCTGGGGTTCTCGCCAGCCAGAAAGGCAGACAGGTCACATGGTCTCCACCAGGCAAGACGCGACCATCGGAGATCCCATGAACAATTGGCTTGTAGCAGCGCTAATGACCGCAGGACCACCTCTCTTCGGCTCGTTGATCAGCCGGATGATCTGGCTCGCAGGCCTCCACTGCATCCTCAGAGAAACCGAGCCTGCAGACCGGTCAGCGCTCCTGCGCGCCTACGCCGTGTGCCAGCCGGCTGCTGCGCCGCGCCCCAGTCAATTGCTCTCTCGGCCGTTACAAACGCCACATTCGGCACGAAAGGTCAATGAGGGGGCGACCCGATGACCGGTTGAGTGGTGCGGCCCAAAGGTGGGCACGGTTCCCACCAGTAGTAGCGCCGCGGCGCTTCTATCCGGCTGCATGAGCGGGTGTTCGTGGCAAGATCTCAAGGACACGTTCTCGTGTCGGCAGCGGCGTACGCACTTAGCCGCGGCCGGATCATCGATGCGAACGCAGCTCAACCAACGCGATGTAACGAAGGGCTCCGGCCTTGCGACCACTTGGCGCGATGCTCCGGCGGCGGGTGAAGCCCGGCTGTTGCCCGCGGGAGTCAGCCGCAGCAGGCCCGTCGGCTGGCCGGGCGTGCCCGCACCCGGCGCGCGGTGCTCCTCGCCGCCGGCCAGTGGCCCGGCGCGAACTCGAACTGAGCGTGTCGAGTCGCCGGCGGCGAGGTCTCACGACGGACGCCTTCGGCCACCCGGAGTTCCGTGACGTGGTAGCGACCAGCCGCGGCCGCGGTGCGGCGACTCGCCCTCGTAACGTCGCGCTGCGGCTTCCATGCCCCGACGGTGCAGTCGCCGCTGCCGATGCATCCCGCCGACCACAGACTGACCGGGTCGCTACGCATGCTCATGCCGCAGAGCGTGCGACTCGGCACGCCACACTCGGCAGCTCAACGCGGGTCGGCCTCGAGACTGTCGTCCCTCGCCACGTTGGGGCTCCGGCAGTGGACGAGGGACATTCGACTCGATACTGCTGAGCTGGCTCCAGACCCGAGGTCGTTCGCCGATCACACGGCTGTTCGAGACGAACGCGGCCAGTCCTCTCACTAATTTCACTGGGGCATAGTTGGGGCAAGCCTCTGTCCGGAACTGCTCTCAACCGCTCTGAAGTGCACGCGGCTGCCCCAAACTGCCCCCAGCCGACCTGCGGATTCACCAAAACTGCAGGTCAGACGACCATGCCCACCTCACTCGTAGTGATGGGGTCATCAGCGCTGTTCTAGCTGGTCAAGAACGTACCCATCAGTCGCCGACTCGAACTCGTCAGCGGTCATCGCCAGGTCCCGAACGACCCACTCCGGCCAGCGCAACGAGAAGCATCCGCTGACATCGGCTCGACAAAAGAACCCGGACCTTCGGAAGTCATCGATAACACTCGTCGACGCCGGTCGGCCGCACAGAAGCCACCTCCACACCGGCGACACGAAGCACGGCAGACCCCCGTCACGCGCCGGAGTCGTGTCCAGCCATGAGCCAACGATCGACGCGGGGCCGACGCAGTGCGTACCGGAGGCACCAGTGCACCGCGAAGCCGCGCCCGTACAGCCCCGCCGACGACCATCAGAGCTGGCCGACAGCGTCACCAGGGCAGCAGCAGCAGCCGGGCAGACCCACGGTTTGGACGATCGTCAAGATAGACACTAAGTCACCCCTACTCCCGGGTAGCAAAAAGCCTAGGTCTGTGACCTGGGCTTTGCTTCCCCGCTTGGACTCGAACCAAGAACCATCCGGTAGCTGCTTCGACGTGCTTCACCTGTGAACCCTCGGACCTATCGATCTGGCAGCCGTGTGTCTCCACAGGCTCTCGAACGCGGAGTCAGAGGCGTCACGCCTCATCCGCCAGGAGCACCGCCATGCAAAGCATTCGCACTACACAGCGACAAGGAACCGATTTCCCAGAATTTCGCATCGATGTACAATTTATTGAAGGAAGCGCTGGCGAAGAACTGCAGAATAACTTGGTCTCGACTGTTCGAACTCTACTACGTTGGGCCTCGAGAAAAACCAGCGACGGTACGGCCAGCAGCGGGGAGGCGGCATAGTGGCAGACGTGGACTCTTCTTTCACTTCAGGTCCATCCGGCCTCTCGGACTACGCGGTATCACCGCTCGGGATGCCGACCGCTCTCCTGCGCGGCGAAGTACGAGTTGCGTTCCTGGGCCGAACCTCCACTGAGGACCAGCAGGACCCACGCCAGTCCTTGATACGTCAGCTCGGTAACTGCAAAAACTCTATCCCGACCTCCTGGGTCATTGTTGCCCACTTCTACGACGTCGAGTCGGGCCGTATGAACTGGACCGCCGAGGTCAAGGGTCCGGCTATGAACGCTTCGACATCCCGATCGCCCGTGACGGCGGCATCGCCGACCTCCGGGCCGAAAGCAGGAGGCAGGACCGCCGGTTCGACGTGGTCATCTGCGAGAGCATCTCTCGCGTCGCACGGCGTGCCTTTGAAGGCCTGTCGATCGAGCGGGCTCTCGAACAGGCAGACGTTCCGCTCTTCGCCTCCAATGAGCCGATCACGCTCTCCGGCAGCCGCGCCCAGCGGATCCTGCAGCGGCGCATCAACCAATCCGTAGCCGAGTACGAGGTCCTCAACACCCTCGAGCAGTCCTGGGGCGGATTGTGTACTCATGTCCGCGACGGCTGGAACATCGGCAAACCGCCATACGGGTACCGCGCTAAGACCTACCGGCACCCCAACCCGACCAAAGCCGCCAAAGGACAGACCAAGACGCGCCTCGAACCCGACGGGCGATGCGGCGAGACCGTCACCCAGATCGCCGCGTGGCGCCACCACGAGGGCCTCGGCTACATCACGATCGCAGACCGGCTGAACACCGACCTCGAGAAGTATCCGCCTCCAACGCCGCCGAACCCAGATCGCGCCCGAGGACACTGGGGCAAGACCAGCGTCTACGAGATCCTCTGCAATCCGAAGTACACCGGGTACCAGGTATTCAACCGCCGGGCCAGCCGCTCGCGACATGGCAAGGTCAACGACCCCATGCTCTGGGTCTGGTCACCCGAACCGGTCCACGAGCCGCTGATCCCGAAGTGGATGTACGACGAGATCGCCGCCGGCCGGCGCCCGCGGCGACACGCCATCGAGGTCGGCCACCGGATGAGCAAGCACCCCCAGGCACGCCGAAAGTACCTGCTTCGCGGAATGGTGGTCTGCGATTGCGGCCGCCGCATGTTCGGCTGCCGACGGCGCGGCACGACCTCGTACTACCAGTGCAAGCCCGACAAGAACAACAAGACGCAGGCCAGCCACAGTGTCTACGTCCGCGAAGACGGCATCCTAGACGCGGTGACCAGCTTCTTCGCCGAGCGGATTTTCGGCGAACACCGGCGCGCCACCTTGGCTGCCGAACTCAGCAGCGTTGACGACACCGCTGATCGTCAGCGGCAAGCTGACGAAGATCGCCTGAAGCAGACCGTGGCGAACATCGAACGCCGTCAGGCCGCGGTCCTGCGCCAAGCCATGGACGGCGCCCCGGACGACCCCTTCACCAAAGCCCTGCGGGCCACCTACAACGAGCTCGATACGAAGAAATCAGCCACCCAGGCGGCGCTGGCCGCCAACGCGAAGACCATCGAGACCGACCGGCCCGCGCCCGCGAACCTGAAACTGCTCGACGCACTGCCCTACTTGGCTGCCCACCTGCTCGAAGCCCCGGAGGACCTTCTGCGACCGCTCTTCGAGGTCACCCGCCTGCAGGTTCGGCTGCACGGCGCGCGGGCGGCCGCGCGACGATCAGCATTCACCTGCCCGCCGACCGGCTGGCCGACGTCGCGGACGCGGCCAGCGGGCTGGCCAGGACAGACGACGAACGTGCGGATTGCGTACGTGCCCCCGACGGGACTCGAACCCGCACTGAATCGATTTTAAGTCGACTGCCTCTGCCGATTGGGCTACGGGGGCACCACACACTCTAGGTCACGCCGTCAGTTCAGGGTCCACGACTGGTTCGCCGCGCCGGTGCACGTCCAGATCTGCAGCGGCGTTCCGTCCGCTGAGCTGGGCCCCGTCGCGTCCAGGCACTTGCCTGACGTCGGGTTCACCAGCTGAACTCCCGAACGGGTCCACTGCTGAGCCCCCGTCCCGTTGCAGTCGTACAGCTGCACCCGGGCCCCGTTCGCCGTCCCTGCCGAGGCCACGTCCAGGCACTTGCCCAACGCTCGCAGCGTCCCGCTGGACGATGTCCACTGCTGGGCGTTCGTCCCGTTGCACGTGTACAGGTCCACCGCCGTTCCGTTGGCCGACGACGCTCCTGCCACGTCGACGCACTTGCCGCCGTAGCCCGTGATCGTGCCGGCCGAAGACTGGGGTGGGGTGGTCGTCGCGTTGAAGATGCGGGAGTACGCGTAGCCCGTTGCGCGGTCGTAGTCCTGGAGTTCCCAGAACGACAGCTCCGCTACTCCATTCGAAGCCGCGAAGCTTTGCAGTTGCTGGGCGTCGGACTGGCTGAACTGGGCGCCGTCGTCGTTGCGGCCGGCTATGGGGGTCAGGCCCATCATCGCGTAGGCCGCTGACGTCGAGATTCCGTACAGGCTCGCCAGCTGGGACGCCGATGCTCGCGCGGCCGAGAGGGCGTCGCCCAGGACGGGCTGGCCGTCGTAGAAGTCCATCACCATCAGGTTCACGACGCTGACCTTCACGCCCTTGCTCTTCGCGTCGCGCAGCAGGTCGAGCTCCTTCGACGGCAGGCCCGTCGGGTCGACCGCCAGCGTGTAGTCGACCTGGACCGCCGGGTTCTGCTGCTGCAGCGCCGCCAGTGCGGAATTCCGGCGCTGGTTGGACGCCGTGTCGTTCAGGACGCCGCCTTCGATGTCGAAGTCGAGGCGGGGGGTGCCGTAGGTGTTCACCACGTTCGCGTACGCCGCGGTCAGGTTCGCCGTGTTCGTGCAGGTCTGGGCCAGTTCGCCGCCCTCCGCGCCGCCGAAGGACGGGATCACGTTGCCGCCCGCGGCCTGCAGGGCGCTGATCTGGGACTTGAACGAGCCGACGCCGGTGCCGTTCGCCTCCCAGACCGGGGTGCAGCCGGACTGCGGGGTCAGGAACGCCAGCGTGAAGAACTTCGTGCCGGTGGCGTTCATGTCCGCCGCCATCTGGCCGGCGTCGGCGTCGCTGATCTGCAGGTACGGCGCCGCGTAGTGGGCCGGGAACGCCGGGGTCGCCGCGGCCGCCGTGGACGGGATCGCGATGGCGGCCGCGCTCAGCGCCATCGCGCCGAGTGCGGCTCTGGTACGGGAAAAGGGCATGGGGGAGCTCCAAGGGACCGGGAGGGGAGGGAGCCGGAGCGGACTTATTCCGCGTTGTGAAGAAAGGGTTTACCCGCTCGTCCGCCCGGTTGTCCAGACCATGTCGCTCACCGGCACACAATCGCCTTTTTCCGGCAATACGCCGGAATCCGCCCCTATTCGCCGATAATGCCGCCGTCGAGCAACCCGGGACCGCGCTCGCGGCGCCAGTCCTCCGAACGACGCCGGCGCCGCTCCTGCTCGCGGCTGATCCAGTCGCGCCCTTCCGCGGACACCGCCTCCAGGACGTGCAACGCGCCGGCGATCCCGGACACCTCGAGCGCGATGCGCTGGAGCGCCGTCTCGCTCTCGAGGCTGGAGTCGGTCAGGCCGTCGAAGCTCTCCGCCACCACCGAAATCTGCTCGCCGCTGACCAGGCTGAGCCGCAACGCGCGCCGCCGCAGGGATTCCGTCTGCAGGAGCGTCGCCTGGTCGCCGCTGAGAATCTGGTAGCGCCACCCGTCGGCGTACCGGACGCCGACCTCGGCCACCCGCGCGGCGGCGAGCGAGGTGTACTGGAACGACGTCCGCTGCTCGTTGTGCACGTTCCCGGTGAGGAAATCGAGTTCGACTTCGATTTCGCGCACGCCGCTTTCGGACAGCAGGAAGATCAGCACGACGTACCGCGAATACCGCATCGGGCCGTGGATCACGCGCGCCCGCAACGCGTTCGCCGCCCCCTCGGTCATGACCACGTGCGTGACCAGGTCCCGGTTGCTCAGCGCGTGCCGGCGCAGCGCCTCGGTCTTCAGGAAGGTCTTGTCCAGGTCGAGCCAGCGCGCCATTTCCGCGTCGTCCGGCCGGTCGCGCAGGACCGCGAGCCAGTCCGCGTAGCCCCGCTCCTCTTCCTCGAGCAGCTGCCGCCCGCGCACCTCCTCTTCGGCTCGGTGCCGCCGGTCCGCGACCACCCTGGTGACGCCCTTCAGCGCCAAGAGCCCGCCCAGCGCCAAGAAGACCGCGGCCACGGCGAAACCACCCTGACCACCCAGCATCACGAGCGCGGCGAAGATCGTCGCGCCGAGCCCGATCCGGTGGACGGCGACCACCGTGCCCGACGGCCGCAGTTCCCGCCGGTAGTCGAACAACGTCCCCGCGCGCCACTGCGCCGCCACCCGCTTGGCGTGCCACCGGATGAGCCAGTCGACGGCGTTGGCCTCGACCTGCGCGTTGCCGAACAGGGCCACGAAACGCCACTTGTAGTACTCGCAGAGGCCCCTGGTGTCGTTCAGCCAGCTGCCTTCGACGTGCGGGCGCGCTTCCCAGAAACGCGTCTCCACCAGCTTGTGGATCCGCTGGACGAAGTCCGTCCGCACCCAGTGCCCCGGCGAGACGGCGGCCTGGTACTGCAGCGGGATCCCGTGCTCGCGGTCGCGCTGGGCGAGCCGGCGCAGGGCCAGTTCCCGTTCCGCGCCACCCCAGAACGCGGCCGCGACGCCGCCCGCGAAGAGCAGCAGCGCGGGGATCGCGATGGCGGGGCGGCCGGTGCCGAAGCTGCCGGCGAAGGCGACCAGGCCGATCAGCACGCCGAGAACGCCGAGCGCCGGCTTCAGCCAATCGGCCGTCGAGAGCGCCGTCGCCTGCGTGGTGAAGTACCGCGGCGCCGCGGGGTCGGGCTCGAAGAACTTCCACGCCCGGCCCGCGCGGTCCGGCTGCAGCCGTTCTTCGCGGACGCGCTGCGCGTCCTCGGCGTCCAGGCTGTCCTGCAACGCGCCGCCGAGGACCATGGCGAGGTGCCGGGTGATCTCGCCCTGCCGGTCCTTGGGCAGCTCGCGGAAGTTCGAGAGCGCCTTGGCGAGATCCGTCGAGTCGAGCGTCTCGCCGATCTCCTGCCGCCACACGCAGGAAATCAGCTCCCACACCACGTTCAGCGCGGTGCGCCAGCCGTCGTCCGGGAATCGGCGCGCGGTCAGGTCCGCGGCCCGGAACCGCAGGTAGACGTCGTCGCCGATCTCGTTGAGCGAGCGTTCGCTCAACACCGAGAGGGCGTAGTAGTACGCGAGCCGGGTCGAGGCGTCGCCGTGGTGCAGGAGGTCCTGGAAGATCGACTCCGCCATCCGGGACGTGCCGCCCTGCAAGTGGTTGAGGGCCACCTCGAACTTCCGCTCCGGCGGGTCCGACTCGTGGATGTGGTAGGTCGTCTCGTTGCGGTGGAAGGTGCCGCCGAAGATCGCACCCACCTGCTGCTCGACGTGCGCCTGGCCGCTCGCTTCGTTGGTGTTGCGCATGCCGGGGAAGTCCTGGGGGAACGTCATTTCCGGTCTCCTCGCTGCGGCCCGACGGTCAAGTCGCCGTACACGGCGCCGATCTGCTGCCCCACCCGCGCGTGGTCGGTGGCGAGGTTGAGGTTGCTGAACCCGCGCGACTCCCCCGACGGCTCGGCGGGCGCCTCCGCGTCCTCGTCGTCGATCTCGGCGATGAGCGCTTCGGCGAAGGCGGCCGCGTTGCCGGCCGCGACCGGCTGCCAGCCCGCTTCGTCGGTGACGTCCTTGACGCCGCCCGCGTGGTCGCTGACGCCGCGGACGCTGATCGCCGGGAGGTCGTCGTTGAGGTGGCCCGCCAGCGCGAAGCCGGCGCTCTCCATTTCGACCGCGACGGCGTCGGTGTAGTTCTCGTGCAGCCACCGCGCGACCTCGGACGTCCGCGAGTCGAGCACGACCTCGCCGGAGGCGACGGGCTCGAAGTGGACGCCGGGGCGGCCGCCCGCCGGCACGGCGGCGCACCACTCGCCCGCGCGCCCCACCGACCGCGCGAGCTCCAGCAACCGGTAGGACGGCGTCCACGCCTGCGGGCTGCTCCGCATGCCGCCGTCCGTGCTGCGGCCGCCGTGGTAGGCGTAGACCTTGGTCGCCACGACGACGTCGCCGAGCCGGGTCCAGTCGCGGAGCCCGCCCGCGACGCCGACGAACACCATCGCGGCCGGCGAAAACTCCGCCACGGCGCGCTCGGCGACGGCGGCGGCCGCGGCGTTGCCCGCCCCCACCAGCCCGAGGGCGACCCGGCGCCGGCCGAGCTGCCCGACGTGGAACAGCGTGCCGGCCCGGTGTGCGCGGACCGTGGCGCCGGTCATCCGGTCGAGCACGGCGGAACGCTCGACCTCCAGCGCGGTCAGGACGACGATCACGCGATCACCACTTCCCCGCGTTCCACCATGACGATTCCTCCCTCGTTGCGATTTGCAGGGTGCAAGGTAGTCCTGACGGACCGTTCTCGTCAACGAGACGAATATTGACAGCTGGTTACACTGTGCACTATGGACAGTTCCGTCACGGTCGTTCCCCCGGCTGTCGAACATGCCTGAAACCGAGGAGTGGACGATCCCGGAGGTCGCGCTCGCCGTCGACCTGGCCGTCTTGACCATCCACGACGGTTCCCTGCAGATCATGTTGATCAGGCGGGGAATTCCCCCGTTCGAGGGAATGCTCGCGCTCCCCGGCGGCTTCCTCGCCTCCACGTCCGAGGACCTCGACCACGCCGCCACCCGTGAGCTGTCCGAAGAAACGGGCCTGGACGCGAAAGCGTTACACTTGGAGCAGCTGCGCACGTACGGCACACCCGGCCGCGACCCCCGCCGCCGGGTGATCACCGTCTGCTACGTCGCCTTCTCCCCCCAGCTCCCGGCGCCCACGGCGGGCGGCGACGCGCGCGACGCCGTGCTCATGCCGGTCGAGAAGGTGCTGCGCCCGCGGACGCAGATCGCCTTCGACCACAAGAAGATCATCGCCGACGCGGTGGAGCGCGCCCGCGCCAAGCTGGAGTACACGACGCTCGCGGCGGCGTTCTGCGCGCCGGAGTTCACCATGACGGACCTGCGCGAGGTGTACGAAATCGTCTGGGGCGAACAGCTCGACCCACGCAACTTCCACCGCAAGATCACCGGTGTCGAAGGGTTTCTGATCCCGACCGGGGAGCGCGTTTCGCGCCAGCCGGGCCGCCCGGCGGCGCTGTACCGCCGCGGGCCGGCGACCGTGCTGCACCCGGCGATGCTCCGCAGCCGGCCGTAATCGTCAGCTTGACGTTAACTGGCGGGCCGGGTTACCGTCGTGGGGACAGTAATCGTCAGACTGACGGGAAGTGGTCGAGATGGAGATCCACTGCGAAGCCGGGCGAGCGATCCGGACGGTGGCGCTGGCCTTCACGATCGGCGCGGTACTGGGCGGCGGGGTCGTGGGCTACGCGGCGGCCGAGCCGGCCGGCCGGCCGGAGGTGCACACGACGCAAGGTGATGTCCGGGCGGTCGCCGACCGGGTCGGCGACCCCTGAAACGCCGAAGGCCTCCCGCGCGAACACGGGAGGCCTTCGAAACGCCGAAACGTCAGGACTTCGAAACGCGCGCGAACTCGTCCTTCGGGTTGTTGATCTGACCCAGCGAGATGACCTCGCGCCGGAACAGCCCGCCGAGGATCCAGTCGAACAGGATGCGGATCTTGCGGTTCCACGTCGGCATCGCCTTGAGGTGGTACGCGCGGTGGAAGAGCCAGGCCGGGAAGCCCTTGATCTTCAGGTTCAGCGCGTCGGCCACGCCCTTGTGCAGGCCGAGGCTGGCGACCGCGCCGAGGTTCTTGTGGTAGTAGTCCTTCGGCTTGCCGCCGCGGATCACCTTGATGATGTTCTTCGCCAGCAGCGTCGCCTGGCGGACCGCGTGCTGCGCGTTCGGCGGGCACGTCGCCGTCGGGTCTTCTTCGGTGCGGGAGAGGTCCGGGATCGCCGCGTTGTCGCCCGCGGTCCAGACGTCCGGGTGGCCGACGACCTGCATGGCGGCCGTCGCCTCGAGGCGGCCTCGCTTGTCGAGCGGGAGGTCCGAGTTGGCCAGCACCGGGTTGGCCTTCACGCCGGCGGTCCAGATGAGCGTGTCGGTGTCGAACTCCGTGCCGTCCGAAAGCACGACGTGGCCGTTTTCGAACGACTTCGCCGCCGTCGACAGGTAGACCTCGATGCCGCGCTTCTCCAGCTGCTCGACCGTGTACACGCCCAGGGTCTCGCGGACCTCGGGCAGGATCCGCCCGGCGGCCTCGACGAGCACCCAGCGGACGTCGGACGGCTGGATGTTCGGGTAGTAGTTCTCGACGGCGAACCGGGTCATGTCCTCGAGCTCGGCCAGCGCCTCGATGCCGGCGAAGCCGCCGCCGACGACCGTGAAGGTCAGCAGGCGCTTGCGCAGCTCGGGGTCGAGCGTGCTGGCGGCCTCGTCGAGCTTGGTCATGATGTGGTTGCGGAGGTAGATCGCCTCGCCGATGGTCTTGAAGGCGATGCCCTGCTCGACCAGGCCCGGGATCGGCAGGATGCGGGCGACGGCGCCGAGCGCGACGACGAGGACGTCGTAGCCGAGCTGCTCGACGTGGCCGTCGGCGGCCTCGACCGTCACGGACTTCTTGTCGTTCTCGATCTTGGTGACGCGCGCGGTCAGCACGTGGCAGCGCTTCAGCACGCGGCGCAGCGGCACGACCACGTGCCGGGGCTCGATCGCGCCGGCCGCGGCCTCCGGGAGGAACGGCGCGTAGGTCATGTGGGGCTGCGGGTCAACGACGGTCACGGAGGCCTCGTTGGCCCGGAGCATCTTCTGGAGGCCGTACGCCGTGTAGAGCCCGACGTACCCACCACCGAGGACGAGGATCCGAGTCGGTTCCGACTTCGACTTCGCAGCAGCCATGTCCTCATGGTGACACCTTCCCGGGCGCCTCGCTCGGGGACCCCATCCGGCTGTGACCAGCGTCGCTGCGGTTTCCGTAACGATTCAGTCCGGCCCTGTCACCGAGGTCGCGGCGCGGAAGACGTCCGCCACCATGTCGTGGGTCACGCGCCTTGTCTGGACATTGCGCGGCGAAACGTGATAACAGCCGAAAAGCCGCAGGTCGTCCAGCTCCACGACGGCGCCGTGCGCGAAGGCCGGGCGGGGGTGCGGGACCGGCCAGCCCGCCGCGGCGAGCACGGGCAGTAACGCCTGCCAGCCGAACGCCCCGAGCACCACGATCGCGCGCAGTGTCGGACGTAACAGCGTCAGCTCTTCGGCGAGCCACGGACGGCACGTGTCGCGCTCGGCCGGCGTCGGCTTGTTCTCCGGCGGGGCGCAGCGCACCGGCGAAACGAGCCGCGTGCCGTACAGCTCTAGGCCGTCGCCGAGCCGCTCCGACGTCGGCTGCGACGCGAGCCCGACCTCGTGCAGCACCCGGAAGAGGAAGTCGCCCGAGGGGTCGCCGGTGAACATGCGGCCGGTGCGGTTCGCGCCGTGCGCCGACGGCGCCAGCCCGACGACCGCGAGCGACGCGTCCGGCGGGCCGAAACCCGGCACCGGGCGCGCCCAGTACGGCTCGCCGCGGAACGCCGCCTTCGTGCCGACGACGCCTTCGCGCCAGGTCACCAGCCGCGGGCAGGCGCGGCACCCGGCCACGGCCGCGTCCAGCTCTTCGAGCGACCTCATCGCAGCGCCGCCCGGGACAGCCGGTCGGCGCGCCGGGTCGTCTCGGGCAGGCGGTAGCGCGGGGTCAGCGCCAGCGTGAGCCGGCAGGCGTGCGCCAGGTCGATCCGGTGCCCGGCCGAGACGTACACCGGTTTGACGCCGTCCTGGGTCCGCAGCACCGCGCCGACCTCCTCCCCGGCGTCGACCAGCGGCGCCGACGACCCGCGAGCGTGCCCCGGCACGTCGTGCGAGCCGCCGAGGTGGCAGACCAGGACGTCGGGGCGGCGCTCCAGCGGTTCGAGGGCGGCCAGCAGCGGAGGCAGCTCGCGGAAGGCGAACAGGCCCGGCTCGTACGGGAAGACGGCTTTCGCGCGGTGCGTCCGTTCCTCGACCACGGTGAGCCCGGCGGTCTCGAGGGTGACGACCGCCGCGGCGATGCCGTCGTCCTCGTCGAGGCCGGTCACCGTCTTCGGCCAGTCCCCGGTGTGCACCGCGTCACCCTGCCACAACTAGGTTGGGGCCATGGCGGACACGACCCCCGAAGAGGCTCCCGAGAAGAAGGCGCCGGAAACCACGGAGATCCCGGCCGAGCCGACCGACGACATCGTCACGACCCAGCACACGCTCACCGTGAAGCGGAAGAAGCTCGCATACACGGCGAAAGCGGGCCGGGTCGTGCTCCGCAAGGAGGTCGTCAAGGACGGCAAGTCGGAGGGCTTCAAGGCGAAGGCGGAGGTGTTCCTCACCTCCTACACCCTCGACGACGCCGACCCGGGCACGCGGCCGGTGACGTTCGCCTTCAACGGCGGCCCCGGCTCGTCGAGCATCTGGCTGCACCTGGGCCTGATGGGGCCGCGCCGGGTGCTCTCCGGCGACGTCGACGACCTGGTGCCGCCGCCGTACGGGCTGGCCGACAACCCCGAGACGCTGCTGGCGCACACCGACCTGGTCTTCATCGACCCGGTGTCGACCGGCTACTCGCGGGTCGCGGGCGGCGAGGAGTCCAAGGACTTCCACGGCTACCAGGGCGACATCGAGTCGGTCGGCGAGATCATCCGGCTGTGGGTGTCGCGGCACCAGCGCTGGCTGTCGCCGAAGTTCCTGGCCGGCGAGTCGTACGGCACGCTGCGCGCCGCCGGGCTGGCCGCGCACCTGCAGGACCGGCACGGGCTCTACCTGAACGGCCTGCTGCTCATCTCGTCGGTGCTCGACCTCGGCACGCTGCAGTTCACCGAGGGCAACGACCTGCCGTACACGCTGTACGTGCCGACGTACGCGGCGATCGCGCACTACCACGGCCTGCACGGCGACCGCCCGCTCGACGACGTCCTGGCCGACGCCGAGGACTTCGCGGCGAAGGACCTGCCGTGGGCGCTCTCCCGCGGCGCGCGACTGTCCACTCAGGACCGGGCCGACGCGGTCGCCACGCTGGCGTCGCTGACCGGGCTCACCGAGTCCTATGTGGACCGGGTGAACCTGCGGATCGAGCACGTCCGGTTCTTCACCGAGCTCTTGCGCGACCGCGGCCTGACCGTCGGCCGGATGGACGGCCGCTTCACGACGTGGGAGCCCGACGGCGGCCGCGAGCACATGAGCGACGACCCGTCGATCTCCCGCGTGGTCGGCGCCTACGCGGCGGCGTTCAACCACTACGTGCGGGCGGAACTCGGGTACGAGAACGACCTGCCGTACGAGATCATCAGCGAGGACACGTTCAAGGCCTGGTCGTACAAGGAGTTCGAGGGCCGCTCGGTGTCGGTGGTCGATTCGCTGGCCTCGGCGATGCGCGCGAACCCGCACCTGAAGGTCCACGTGGCGTTCGGCCACTACGACGGCGCGACGGCGTACTTCGCGGCCGAGCACGTGCTGGCCCACCTGCAGATCCCGGAAGAACTGCGCGACAACATCGACACGGCGTACTACCCGGCCGGGCACATGATGTACGTCCACGAGCCGACCCGGGCGCAGCAGTCGAAGGACCTGGCGAAGTTCGTCAAGAAGGCGTCGAACCGCTGAGCCCCGGCCCGAGGCGGCACGGCTGTCACCGTGCCGCCTCGAAGCGGGGCCGCAGGACGCGCGACCGGCGGCGGTGCAGGACCCAGCCTGCCACCTGCGTCCCCACCGCGAGCACCGCGTACGCGACGGCCGCGATCCGGGAGGACAGCGGGACCGGCACCGTGAACAGCAGATCGCCGCAGGCCAGGTACGGGAGGACGGCCGGGGCCGCGTAGGAGTACGCGTCCTCCACGCGCAGCACCGCGTCGACCATGAACGACGCGGGGTCGACCGCGACCACCGGCTCGCGCAGCACGGTCCACCAGACGAAGCCCGACTGGACGGCGCCGAGCGCGAGCAGTCCCAGCCACAGCGACGCGGCCGACGGCGCCACCGCGGCCAGCTGGAGGAAGAGCACCAGCCCGCCGGCGTAGGCGATCACCGCCGACGTCAGGTACCAGCCGCCGAGAAGTCCCAGGGTCCAGCTCAGGGCCGGCCGCGCCGCCGGGCGCACCAGCGCGGCCGCCGGCCGGTCGGCTTCGCGGACCGTCACCCACCGCCACACCTGGGCCAGGACGACCAGGGTCCCGAGGACGAAGCCGGTGCCGACCGGCAGGTCCCCGAACGCGTCGTGCGCGAGCTCCATGCCGAAGGTGTTGACGAAGCCGACGGCGAACCCGAGCGCCAAGCCCAGCTCAGGACGCTTGGTGCGCAGCCGCTCCCGCACGCCGAGGCGCAGGGACAGCAACGGCGTCGGCGTGCCCACCACGACGCCGTGCCGGGCCAGCCACCTCGCGGCCATCGCCCCGTCGATCGGTCTCGGTACTTCTCCGCCCACGAAAGCCCCCTCGTTTTCACGCGCCCTCGCGGACGTCTCCCGCAATTTTCCCGAGCGCGGCCCGCAGCTGCCGCCACTGGACCACGCCCACGACCGCCTGCGTCGCCACCGCGAGGGCGGCGTAGCCGAAGAGCCACGGCCGCCACTCCGGCGGCTGCGCGTCGCCGACCAGCGGATCGGCCAGTACGGGGACGGCGTAGATCGCGGGCAGCGCCATGAGCAGGTCGTGCAGCCGGACGGCAGTGTCCACCGCCCGGGACGTCGCGTCCTCCGCGATGACCGGGCGCCGGTGGACGTCGGTCGCCATCGCCGCCGTGATCGCCGCACCCACGACCAGCAGCAGGAGCCAGCTCACCGCGTACGTGCGGAACGGCGACGTCGCGTAGATCGTCACGGCCAGCGCGGCGCCGCCGCCGAAGGTGACCAGCGGCGCCGCGAGGAACCAGCCGAACACGTGGGTGCGCGGCGGACCGGCGAGCGTGCCGTACCGCGCCAGCGCCTGGCGGTCGCGGAGCCGCGACGGAAGCCAGTAGGCGAGGTGCTGGCCGATGATCAGGAAGAAGACGTACGAGCTGCCCGTCGGCTCGCCGCCGCCGGGCAACGACGCCAGGCTCGGGTAACCGATGGTCGCCGCCACGAAGACCCCGACCGCCACGGCGAACCACCGCCACGACCCGGGCGGGCGCGCGCCGGCGCGGAATCCGAGGCGCATGGCCAGCAGGTCGGTCAGCTCCGGCACTTCGACACCGAGCTTGTTCAGCCAGCGGCCGGCCGCCGTCCGCTCCGCCTCCGTCACCGCGCTCACCAGGCCTCCCTCCGACGACGCCGGAGCTTGACCACGACGCCAGTGTGGGCCGCCACCACCAGGACGGTGTAGCCGAGCACCGGCACGAACGTCGAAAGCCCGGCGTCGGCTGCCGGCGTGTCCAGTTCTTCCACAGTCATCGAACCCCCTCCCGTCTTCCACGCCTGGAGCGGCGAAAAGGTTTACCGGCCGTAGGAGCCGGGCGGCAGGCGGCGGTAGCGGTGCCGGACGACGAGCCAGCCGATCAGCTGCAGGCCGAGCACCGCCACCAGGTACGCCAGCGCGAGCCACCCCAGGTAGCCCGGCGTGGCCCAGTCGACCACGAAGACCGGCATCGCCAGCACGGCGTACACCGCGGACGGCGCGAACCGGTAGGCGTCCTCGGCCCGCAGGACGTCGTCGACCCGGCGGGACGTCTCGTCCTCCGCGATCACCGGGCCGCGCAGGACGCGGCCGAGCACAAGCGCGGTCGCGCCGGCGCCGACGGCGAGCGCGAACGTGTGCACGCCGATCACGGCGGCCGGTGAGTACCAGTGCTTCCAGGTGAACTGCGGCACGGTGAGGAACGACGCGGCGCAGAGGGCCGCGCCGCCCACGAACGTGAGGGTCGTCGAGACCAAGTACGGCCAGCCGACCAGGCGCGCCACCACTCGGAACGGCGGTGGCGCGGTGCCGGCCAGGCTTTCGGCCACCTGCTCGCGGCCCTGCGCCCGGCGCCACCGCAGGATCTGGAAGACGGCGAAGAGCACCGCCAGTGCCGCGGCCTGCCCCGGCAGCTCCACCGCCTTGAACAGGACGCCGGTGGACCACCACGCGCCCGCGATGACGATCGCGTAAACCGGGGTCCCCCGGCCGCCGATGCTCCGCCCGCCGACGCGCAGGGCGAGCAGCCGGGTCGGCAACCACACCACCACCCCGCGCCGCGCCAGCCACGCCCGGGTGCGGCCCACCTCGAGCACCGTCGGCTCGCCCGGCAGTCGCGGGTCCACCGGCAACACGGGTTCACGCACGTTCACCGAAAACTCCCCCCAGTCCCGCCGTACACGCGGAACGCCCCGGACAGGTTGCCTGTCCGGGGCGTTCCAGTTCAAGTGTTCTTTACTTCAGGTACTGCGACCCGCGGGTCACCGCCGCGTAGGCGTCGACCGCGCCGTGGCCGTAGAAGCCGTTGAACGAAGGGTCGCCCACGCAGGTCGCGGTGAACGTGGCGTCGCGGCCCTCCTTGAGGTAGTCCACCGTCCGCGGCACCGGGCAGGCGATGTCGGTCGCCGTGCCCTCCAGCACGCGCTGGACCTTGTCCGGGTCCAGGCCGAAGTCGCCGTGCGACTTCTTGCCGTACTGCGAAACGATCAGCGCCGCGACACCCGCCGCGTGCGGGGTCGCCATCGACGTGCCCTGCAGCCACTGGTAGTAGCCGACCCGGCCGTCGGCCGCCGTCGCCTTCTTGACGCCCGCCGCGATGCCGGCCTCGGTGAGGTTGCCGTCCGCGTCGATGTTGCCGTCGACGATGCCGACGTTCTTCGGGTACGCCGAGAGGATCTCGTTCTCGACCGTGCGGTACCACGGCGTGCCGAAGCCGTCGCGGAAGAAGCCGCCCGGCGCGGAAACCGAGATCTGCTCGGTGCCGTAGTTCGAGTAGTCCGCCTTCTTCTGCGACGGGCCGAACGAGCTCACGCCGATCGTGTGGTTGCCTTCGACCGGCAGGTTCAGGCACGAGCTGTTGTCGATCGTGCGCGGGTGCGTGGTGTTCGCCGGGTAGTCCGGGCTAGTGGTGTCCGGCTGCGGCGCACCGAGGTCGGTGTGCTGGTTGCCGAGCGCGACCACCATCGTGACGCCCTTGCGGTGCGCGTAGTTCAGCGCCCGCTGCGTCGCCTCGATGATCGTGCGCTGCTCGGCCTGCTCGGCGGCCGAGTCGGCCGGGTTCGCGGCGCAGTTGTACAGCCACGGGTCGGTGTAGAACGACATGTTGACCACGTCGATGCCCGCGTCGCCGGCGTAGGTCAGCGCGTCGACGGTCGGCTGCAGGAAGAAGTACCCCGAGTCCTGGCCGGCGCGGATGTTCACCAGCGTCACGTTCGGCGCGACACCCGAGATGCCGAAGCCGTTCGCCGCCGCGGCGATGGTGCCGGCGACGTGCGTGCCGTGCGCGCCGTCGTCGTGGTTGACCGGGTCGACGCAGCCGCGGAACTCGCACGGGCCGTCGACCTCGACGCCGTTGACGTCGAACGGGATGTCCTTGACGAAGTTGCGCGAGTCGGCCTCGTCGAAGTTCGGCGCGATGTCCGGGTGCGTGCCGTCGATGCCGGTGTCGATGACGCCGACCTTGACCTGCTTGCTACCGGCCTGCTTGGTGCGCGAAAGGTCCGAGCGGACGGACTTCAGGCCCCAGAGCTGGTCGTCCAGCGGGTCCATCCCGACGGCCTTGTTCGCGGCGGCCTTCTTGGCAGCGGCGGCGCCGCGGCCTTCCTTCTCGACGTCGTTCTTCTTGGTCTTCTTGCCGTCCTTCGGCGCCGAGCCGATGACCTGCGCCTTGGCGGCGCCGAAGACCGCGCGGTTCGTGGACACGCGCTCGGTGAACCCGGTGGCCGGGGCACTGGCCTTGATCAGGCCGACCGCGGAGTTGGTCTCCAGGACCGTGCCGCCCGCGGCCCGGATCGCCTGCTGCGCGGTCGCGATGCTGCCGACGTCCTTGGCGAGCACGGTGAACTCGGTCGCCGGGCCGGCCAGCGCGGGCTGGGCCGAAGCCGCCGGCACCGCGACGGCCGAGATCGCCCCGAACAGCGGGACGGCCATGGCCGCGGCGAAAAGCCTGGGTCTCTTCACGATTCTCCTCCTCGGGAAAGCGGTTCCTGCACCGTATAGATCGGACATTGCGCAAACAACGGCCAAACGTACGTTATGGAACAACCGACTTCTGCTCCGCGAAGTGACAAGCTGACAAGTGGCCGTCCGTGCGCGGCTCCAGCAGCGGGACGTCGGTCGCGCACACGTCCTGCGCCTTCCAGCACCGCGTGCGGAACCGGCACCCAGACGGGGGATCCAGGGGACTCGGCACGTCACCGGTCAGCCGGATCACCTGGCGGCGGCCGCGCACGGCCGGATCCGCCACCGGGACCGCGGACAGCAGCGCCTGGGTGTACGGGTGGGACGGTCGTTCGTAGATCTCCTCGTCGGTGCCGACTTCGACGATCTTGCCGAGGTACATCACCGCGACCCGGTTGGACAGGTGCCGCACCACCGACAGGTCGTGCGCGATGAACACGTACGACAGCCCGAACTCGCTCTGCAGGTCGCCGAGCAGGTTCATCACCTGCGCCTGGATCGAGACGTCCAGTGCGGACACCGGCTCGTCGCAGATGATCACCTTGGGCCGCAGGGCCAGCGCCCGCGCGATGCCGATGCGCTGGCGCTGCCCGCCGGAGAACTGGTGCGGGTAGCGGTTGAGGTGCTCGGGGTTGAGCCCGACCACCTCCAGCAGTTCACGCACCTTCGCCGCGCGCGAACCCTTGGGCGCGACGTCGGGGTGGATTTCGAAGGGCTCGCCGACGATGTCGCCGACCGTCATCCGCGGGTTGAGCGAGGTGTACGGGTCCTGCAGCACGATCTGGATCTCGCGGCGCAGCTTGCGCAGCTCGGCCCCGCGCATCGAAAAGATGTCCCGACCTTCGAACTTCGCGGTGCCCGCGGTCGGTTCCTCCAGGCGCATCAGCACCTGGGCCAGCGTCGACTTGCCGCAGCCGGATTCGCCGACGACACCGAGGGTTTCCCCGGGCAGCAGGTCGAACGAAACGCCGTCGACCGCCTTGACCTGGCCGATCGTGCGCTTGAACAGGATGCCGGAGCGGACGGGGAAGTACTTCTTCAGGTCGGTGACCGACAGGATGGGGTCAGGCACGGGAGTTCACCACCTCTTCGGCGAAGTGGCACGCGCTGGTCCGGCCGAAGCCGATCGCGTGCGGTGGCGGGACTTCCTCGCTGCAGCGGGCTTCGGCGCGCTTGCACCGCGGGTGGAACGCGCAGCCGGGCGGGATGTCGAGCAGGCTCGGCGGCAGGCCCTTGATGGTCTCCAGTGTCTGTCCTTTGAGGTCCAGTCGCGGCAGCGAATCCATCAGCGCGGCGGTGTACGGGTGGGCCGGGGCGCGGAACAGCTCGACGACGTCGGCCTGTTCGACGATCCGGCCCGCGTACATGACCGCGATCCGGTCGGCGACCTCGGCGACCACGCCGAGGTCGTGGGTGATCAGCACCAGCCCCATCTTGCGTTCGGCCTGGATCTCGGCCAGCAGGTCCATGATCTGGGCCTGGACGGTGACGTCGAGCGCGGTGGTCGGCTCGTCGGCGATGAGCAGGTCCGGGTCGAGCGCGAGCGACATCGCGATCATCGCGCGCTGGCGCATGCCGCCGGAGAACTGGTGCGGGTAGTCCTTGATCCGGCGCTCGGCGGCCGGGATCCGGACGGTGTCGAGGAGTTCGATCGCACGCTTTCGCGCGTCCTTTTTGGACATCCCGAGCCGGACGCGCAGCTGCTCCTCGATCTGGAAACCCACGGTGAACACCGGGTTCAGCGCGGACAGCGCGTCCTGGAAGATCATCGCGATCTCGCTGCCGCGGACCTCCCGGCGGCGTTCCTCGGACGCCGTCAGCAGGTCTTCGCCACGCCAGCGCACCGCCCCGCCGGTGATCACGCCGGGCGGGGTGTCGAGGATCCCCATCACCGTCTGCGCCGTGACGCTCTTGCCGGACCCGGATTCGCCGAGCACGGCCAGGGTTTCCCCGGCGTGCACGGAGTAGCCGACGCCGTTGAGCACGTTCGCCACGCCGTCGGAGGTCCGGAACTCGACGTGCAGGTCTTCGACTTCGAGGAGGAGTTCGTTGTCGGACAAGGGATCTACCTCGACTTCGGATCGAGCGCGTCGCGGATGCCGTCACCCAGCATCACGAAGGCCAGCACGGTCAGGGTGACGAAGGCGCCGGGGAACAGCAGCATGTGCGGGTCGACGCGGAAGTAGTCCCGCGAGTCGCTGATCATCACGCCCCACGAGATCACCGGCGGGCGCACCCCGATGCCGAGGTAGGCCAGCGTCGCTTCGGCGCCGATGAACGCGCCGAGCGCGATGGTCGCGTACACCAGCACCGGCGCGATCGTGTTCGGCAGCAGGTGCCGGAAGATGATCCGCGGGGTGCTGGCGCCGAGGCCGCGCGCGGCCTTGACGTAGTCGAGCTGCTTGGCCACCAGCGTCGCCGAGCGCATGATGCGCATGGCCACCGGCCAGCTCAGCACCGCGATCGAGCAGACCACCTGCACGATGATCGTGACCGCGCCGGGGTTGGTGCCGGGCGCGTTGAACGTCGTCAGGATGACGATCGCGCCGAGCACGAACGGCAGGCCGGCGAAGATGTCGCCGAAGCGGGACAGCAGGCTGTCGACGAGCCGCCCGTAGTAGCCGGCGAGGATGCCGACCAGCGATCCGAAGAGGACGGTCAGCAGCGTCGAGAACACCCCGACCAGCAGGGACGCGCGAGCGCCGTAGATCGTGCGCGCGTAGACGTCGTAACCCTGGTTGTCGTAGCCGAACCAGGCGTCGCCGGACGGGCCTTCGTTGGCGTGCGTGAGATCGCTGAACCCGGCGTCGCGCGAGCTGAACAGGCCGGGCGCGATCGCGATCAGCACGATCAGGGCGATGATCACGGCGGACACCACGAACGCCGGCTTGCGGCGCAGCTGGCGCCACGCGTCGTTCCACAGGCTGCGGGGCTTGTGCGGGCCGGTGGCGGAGTCGTCGACGCGGGACAGCTCGGCCGCGTCGGCCCCGCCGCCGCCCACCAGGTTCGGGTCAGTCATAGCGGATCCTCGGGTCGAGAACGGCGTAGAGCAGGTCGACGATCAAGCTCATCAGCAGGTACACCAGCACCAGCAGGACGACGACGCCGACGACGGTGGCGCTCTCCCGGTTCTGGATGCCACGGAAGATGAGCCCGCCCAGTCCGTTGATGTTGAACACGCCTTCGGTGACGATCGCCCCGCCCATCAGGGCGCCGAGGTCGGTGCCGAGGAACGTGAGCACCGGGATCACCGAGTTGCGGAGCAGGTGGACGCCGACGACGCGGCTCTGCGGCTGGCCCTTCGCGATCGCCGTCCGCACGTAGTCGGCGCGGCGGTTCTCGGCGATGCTCGTTCTGGACAGCCGGGCGACGTAGGCCATTGAGAGGCTGCCGAGCGCGATGCCCGGCACGATCAGCTCGCCGACGCTCGGGTTGTCCGACACGCTGGCTTCGATCAGGCCGAGGCCGTTGCTGCCCAAGGCCAGCTGCAGCACGATCGCGGTGACGAACACCGGCAGCGAGATCAGGAACGTGGTCGAGACCAGCACGAGGTTGTCGAGGAAACCTTTGCCGCGCAGGCCGGTCAGCACGCCGGCGGTGAGCCCGATGACCGCCTCGATCACGACCGCGACCACGGCCAGGCGCAGCGTGATCGGGTACGAGGTGGCGATCAGCTCGCCGACCGAGGTGCCGTTGAAGGTTTCGCCCCAGTCGCCGGTGAACAGGCTCCCGAGGTACTTGAAGTACTGGACGAACACGTTGTCGTCCAGGTTGAACTTCTCGGTCATCTGGGCGATGTAGGCCGGCGGGCAGGCCGCCTGGCCGCACTTGCCGGAGAACGGGTCGCCGGGTACGGCCCAGACGAGGACGTAGATCAGGAACGTGGTCCCGAAGAACACCGGGATCAGCTGGAGCAGCCGTCGCAGGACGTAGCGGATCATGACGAGTTCCTAGTGCGCGCCGGCCGTCGTGAGTGTTTAGTCGGGTTCTAACCCGACTAAACACTCACGACGGCGTGGGTGGTTGCGGCAGGTCAGCGCGCCACTACTTCTTCAGGACCTCGATGGACTGGTAGTCCGGCATGCGGCGGAAGTCCAGCGCCGCCGACTTGAGGTTCTTCGACTTCGCCGCGACCCCCTTCTCGTCCCACACCGGGATCGAGGGCAGGTCCTTGGCGATCAGGTCCTCGGCGTCCTGGTACAGCTTGACGGCGGCGTCCTTGTCGGCGGTGGCGTCGGCCTTCGCGAGGGCCGCGTCGACCGCCGGGTTCGAGTAGTCGGAGTCGTTCGAGGACCCGCCGGTCTTGTAGATCGGGTTGAGGAAGTCCTCGATGGACGGGTAGTCCGCCGACCAGTCCGAACGGCCCATGCCGGTCAGCTTCTTGCCGGTGACGATGCTGCGCCACTGGCCGAAGTCGGTCGCGGGCACGAAGTCGCACTCGACGCCGAGCGTGTTCTTGATGCTGTTGCACGCCGCGACCAGCGGTTCCTTGCGGCCACCGTCCGCGTTGGACGCGATGGTCAGCTTGCCCTTGAAGCCGGACTTCGTGAACGCTTCCTTCGCCGCCGCGGGGTCGAACTTGCAGAACTGGCAGACGCCGGGACGCGCGCCCGGGATGCCCTGCGAGATGTAGCCGTCGGCCGGCACGTAGGTGTCGTTCATGACGGTCTTGGTGATCTGCGCGCGGTCGATCGCCATCGAGATGGCCTTGCGCAGCTCGAGGTTGTTGTAACCGGGCACGTAGTACGGCACGGCGATGGTGCTGATCCCGAGCAGGTGGCCGGTGACGAGCCGGTCGCCGAGGTCGGCCTTGTACTTGCCGCCCGCGACCGCCGACGGCGGCAGCGCCTCCATGAAGTCGAGCCGCCCGCTCAGCAGGTCCTGGTAGGCCGTCTCCTGGCTGGCGTAGATCTTGATGTCCAGGTTCTTGAACTTGACCTTGTCCTCACCCTTGTAGTCGTCGTTGCGGGTGAGCTTGATGTCCTGGTTCGGCGTCCGCGAGACGAACTTCAGCGGGCCGTTGCCGATCGGGTGCTGTTCGTAGCCCTTGGGGTCCTTGAAGAAGGAATCCGGCAGCGGCGCGAACGCGGTGTAGCCGATCTTGATCGAGAAGACCGAGAAGGGCGCGTCCAGCGTCACCTGGAACTCGTAGTCGCCCTTGGCGACCAGACCGGACATCTTGTCCGTGGCCGGCTTGGCGTTCTCGTCCGCGGGGTGGACGTCCTTGTACCCCTGGATGTTCGAGAAGAAGTCGGTGTTGAGCTGGCCGTTCGGGGCGTAGGCCCCGTAGTTCCAGGCGTCGATGAAGTTGTGCGCCTTCACCTCGGTGCCGTCGTGGAACTTCCAGCCCTGCTTGATCTTGATGTCGTAGACCTTGGAGTCGGTCGTGGTGATCGAGTCCGCCATCAGGTTGAACGGCTGCGCGTCCGCGCCCTTGAACCCGACGAGCGTGGCGAACATCGGCTGGACGGCCTTCGTGCCGCCCAGCTCGTTGGTGTTGGTGGGGACCAGCGAGTTCTGCGGTTCGGTGCCGTAGACGCTGACGGTGCCGTCCGGGTCCGCCCCGCCGGACCCCGTGGAACTACCCGACCCGCCACCGCACGCGGCGAGCACGAGCGCCAGCGAAGTCATCACCACCGTGGGTCCCCAGAGCCTGCGCGAACGACGCATGATCCCCTCCATCTCCGTCTGTCCGAAAGGTGAGACGCACGCTATCGGGGGCGATGAAGCCGATCACAGGACTGCGGTGTTGCAAATCAGTGACGACCGTCAGGACCACCTGGTTGGAGCACAACCAAGGTAGGAATTGGGATGGTCCGGACGGCTCAGCGCGGACTGGTGGTCATCAGGCGCTCACCCAGGGTTTCCCTTGTGGCGCAAGCCCTTTCGGGCAGTCGAACGGTCGCGCGCGGCAGCCGGGCGCGGGGTGGCGTGACCTGGGGTCTGGACCACGCTCGCGCCGCCGCCGCCACCCGGCCCGGCTGCGCGTCAGAGGTCGGTCGAGCCCGGCCCCGGGACCGGGCTCGCACGCGCGGGTCCGGCCGCCATGAAGGGGGACACCGCCGGTCGGCGCGGGATCGGACGAATGTGCCGGAGCCCTGCCACCGCGTGTAGTGAATGACTCATTCCTGTCGTCGGACGACAGGAATGAGTCATTCACTACATCGGGCGCAGTGGGCTCAGGCGAGGGACAGGGCGATGCCGTCCAGGATGTCGTGTTCGCTCACGATCAGCTCGGTCGGGCCGCCGCGGGCCGCGAGCTGCTCGGCGAGGGTCTGGACCACCACCGCGCCGCCGCCGATGACGTCGACTCGGCCGGGGTGGATGACCGGGTTGGCCGCGCGTGTCGCGTGGTCGCTCTGCAGCAGCTCGGACGCCAGCCGGTCGATGTCCGCCGGGCTCAGCTTGGACAGGTGCACCCGCTCGCTGTCGTACTCGGGCAGCCCCAGCGCGATCGCGGACAGCGTGGTCACCGTGCCGGCGACGCCGATCCACGTGCGGGCGCGGGCGACGTCGACGACGTCGAACGCGTCGGTCAGCACCTTGCCGGCCAGGTCGCGGGCGGCGGCGATCTCCTCGGCGGTCGGCGGGTCGCTCTTGAGCGCGCGCTCGGTGATCCGGACGCAGCCGATGTCGACGGACTTCGCCGCGAGCACCTCGGCCTGCCTGCCGTCCCAGGTGCCGAGGACCAGCTCGGTCGAGCCGCCGCCGACGTCGACCACGACGAAGGGGCCGTCGTCCGGGTCCTGCTCGCCGACGGCGCCGGTGAAGCTGAGCCGCGCTTCCTCGTCCCCGCTGATCACCTCGGCCTCGACGCCGAGGGTCTCGCGGGTCATGCGGAAGAAGTCGTCGCGGTTCTTCGCGTCGCGGGTGGCGGAGGTGGCGACCATGCGCACCTTCTCGACGCCCTTGCGCCGCGCGGCGATCGTGTAGTCGGCGAGGGCGGCCCGGGTGCGTTCGAGCGCTTCGGGCGCGAGCCGCCCGGTGGCGTCGACGCCCTGGCCGAGCCGGACGATCCGCATCTCGCGGTGCAGGTCGCGCAGGTCGACCGTGCCGTCGTGGCGCGGGGTCAGCTCGGCGACGAGCAGGCGGATGGAGTTGGTCCCACAGTCGATCGCGGCAACACGAGGCATGCGATCACCCTAACCGGCGGGCGTCGTCGTCCCCACGGTCGTGGTCGTCGGCGTGGTCGACGTCGTCACCGAGGTGACCACGTCCCCGCACGTCGGCGTGGGCGTCGTGGACGGCGCCGGAGTCGTCGTGCCGCTCGACGTCGGCGAGGTCGTCGGCGACGGCTCGGTCGTCACGCTCGTCACCGTCGTCGTGGTCACCGTCGTCGTCGGCGAGGCGCACGGCAGCGTCGGCTTCGACGTCGGCGACGTCGGCGTGGTCGTCGGCGGGCCGGTCGGCGTCGTCGACGGCACCGGGGGCGGCGGGACCGGGGGCGGGGCCGGGGCCAGCGCCGCGTTCGGGGCGCCGATCGGGACCGTGCTGTCCGGGACCTGCATGATGCCGTTGCGGTACGCATCGGCCCAGAGGATCACCGTGTTCACGTACGTGTCGGAGTTGTTGTACCGGTAGATCGCGCCGCGCAGCTGGTCCGGCTTGGCGACGTCGAACCCGCCGGAACACAGGTAGCGGCCGGTGGCCAGCGCCGCGTCGAAGATGTTGTTCGGGTCGGACTTGCCGTCGCCGTTGCCGTCCGAGGCGTAGCCCTTCCACGTGCCGGGGATGAACTGCGTCGGGCCGACCGCGCGGTCCCACACCGGGTCGGTGTCCAGCAGGCCCTGGTCGGTGTCCGGGATCGCGGCGAACCCGCCCTGGCCGTTGAGCTGCGGGCCGAGGATCGGTTCGCGGGTGGTGCCGTCGGCGTCGACGTAACCGCCGCGGGCGTGGTTGGACTCGATGCGCCCGATGCTGGCGATCAGGGCCCAGTCGATGTGGCACGCGGGCAGCTCGCGGCCGAGGATGTCGGCGGCGTTGTGGTACGCGGCCAGCGCGGTGGCCGGGATGCCGAGCGGGCCGTCGGGGAGTTCGTAGGCCGGGAGGGGCAGCGGGGTCGGTGCCCCGGGGAGCGTGCCGTCGACGGCGATCTGCTGGATGGCGGCGTGGCCGGGGTCGTAGCCCTGGCCGAGGGCGGCGTCGCGGGTGTGGTCACCGCTCCCGCCGAGCCAGCCGAGGGTGCCGCCGCCGGCGAGCAGCGCCGGGATCACCGCGAAAATGCCGGTGATCAGGGGGTACGCCGTGCGGTGGCGGAGCCCGAATCTTCGGGGGTAGCTCCCGACTGCGAATGGCAGTCGCCGCACGCGCATGACTCGGAGCCCTCCTGGCCGGATCGATCCCGCTCTCGGGTGACAGCCTGCCGTACCCGAGGCAAGGTTTCACCCCTTCGAGAGTCCCGAATGGGGTTTTCGCTCACCCAGACCAGTTATCTCTTCACGCGGCGCGAGCGTTACTCGGCGCAGTCGCCCGAAGGCCACCCGTTGGCCTCAAGCAGGGCGAGGGTCTCGTCACCGAACGGGTTCACGCCGGGGCCGACCGCCAGCGTGTGGGCCACGTGGACGTGCAAGCACTTGACGCGCCCGGGCATGCCGCCCGCGGTGACCTGGTGGCCGAGCGGCTCGATGGCGTCGCGCTCGGCGAGGTACGTCTCGTGGGTGCGCTGGTAGTGCGCGGCCAGCTCGGGATCGGTGGTGAGCCGCTCGGTCATCTCCTTCATGATCCCGGACGCCTCGATGGTGCCGATCATGGAGTTCAGCTTCGGGCACGTCAGGTAGTACAGCGTCGGGAACGGGGTGCCGTTCTCCAGCCGCGGGCTGGTCTGCACCACCGACGGGTGCCCGCTCGGGCACCGCGCGGCCACGGCCCGCAACGCCCGCGGCGGCCGCCCGAGCTGCTCCGCGATGATCTCGCGGTCGGCTTCGGTGACGGGCTCGAACCGGTGCTGCTGCGTGCTGTTCACGCACTCCAGGTTAGAGCGTGCGCCCCGCCACCCGGCCCGCACCCCAAGCGCCCCAATGTGGCGTTCGGTGCGTCCAGCGCACCCAATGTGGCGTTCGGTGCGTCTGACGCAACCAACGCCACATTGGGGCGCTTCGAACCGGTGCCGACGTCAGCCCGAAGAGACCTGGTTCCAGAGGTTCTCGTACCAGGAGCTGCCCGCGGCCTGCTGCTGTCCCGCCGGTGGGGCCGCGTCCGGGGCCTTGTCCTCCGGCAGCTGGACGATGTACGGCGTCTCGCCCGGCTTGACGTACCGGAGCCGCCGTCGGGCTTCGGCCTCGATCTGCGCGGGGTCGCTCAGCTCCGCCTTGCGGCCCTGGAGCTGAGCGACCTCCTGCTGCAGCTGCGCCTGCTGCGCCTGCTGTTCGCGGACCTCGGTCCGCTGGGCGAGGTACGTGCGCAGGGGCACGGCGATGGTGAACGCCAGCGCGCACACCACGATCGCCACCACCGCCGCGCGGCGGGTGGTGGACATGCCGAGCACCTTCGCCGCACCCGACGCGCGCTTCGCCGCGAGGCTCCGGCGCAGCCGGGCGCGGGTGGTGTCCGCGTCGCCGGTGCGGCGCCGGGCCACCGGCGTGCCGTCCGCCGTGCGGGGCGGCCGGGAGCCCGGGCTGCCCGCGCGACCGGCTTCGGGACGGCGGGTCCGCGTCGGTCCGCCGACCCGCGAAGCCCCGCCGCCGCCTCGGCGGTTGCGCGTCGTCCTCCCCCGGTCCGCCATGCGGCTCAGCCCTCGGCGCTGAACCGCGGGAAGGCCAGCTCGCCGGCGTACCGGGCGGCGTCACCGAGGGTCTCCTCGATGCGCAGCAGCTGGTTGTACTTGGCGATCCGCTCGCCGCGGGCCGGGGCGCCGGTCTTGATCTGGCCGACGCCGGTGGCGACCGCGAGGTCCGCGATGAACGTGTCCTCGGTCTCACCGGAGCGGTGGCTCATCATCGACTTGTAGCCGAACGACGTCGCCAGCGAGATCGCGTCGAGCGTCTCGGACAGGGTGCCGATCTGGTTGACCTTCACCAGCAGCGCGTTGGCGGCGCGGCGGGTGATGCCCTCCTCGAGGCGGTCCGGGTTGGTGACGAACAGGTCGTCGCCGACGATCTGGACCTTCTCGCCGATCTCGGCGGTCAGGGTGACCCAGCCGTCCCAGTCGTCCTCGCTCAGCGGGTCCTCGATGGAGACCATCGGGTAGTCGCGGATCAGCTCGGCGTAGTACGCCGACATCTGCTCGGCGCTCTTCTTGCTGCCTTCGAAGGTGTACGCGCCGTCGGCGAAGAACTCCGTCGCGGCGACGTCGAGGGCGAGCGCGACGTCGCGGCCCGGGGTGTAGCCGGCCTTCTCGATGGCCTGCAGGATCAGGTCGAGCGCCTCGCGGTTGTTCGCCAGGTTCGGCGCGAAGCCGCCCTCGTCGCCGAGACCGGTCGAGAGGCCGCGGCCCTTGAGCACCGACTTCAGCGAGTGGTAGACCTCGGCGCCCCAGCGCAGGGCCTCGCGGAAGGTCTCCGCGCCGATCGGCGCGATCATGAACTCCTGGACGTCGACGTTGCTGTCCGCGTGCGAACCGCCGTTGAGGATGTTCAGCATCGGGACCGGCAGCACGTGCGCGTTCGGCCCGCCCAGGTAGCGGAACAGCTCCAGCTCGGCCGACTCGGCGGCGGCCTTCGCGACGGCCAGCGAGACGCCGAGGATGGCGTTCGCGCCGAGGCGGGACTTCGCCGGCGTGCCGTCGAGGTCGACCAGCTTCTGGTCGACGATCCGCTGGTCGACGGCCTCGATGCCGACCATCTCCGGGCCGATCTCGTCGAGCACCGCGGCGACCGCGCGCTCGACGCCCTTGCCGTTGTAGCGGCCGGTGTCGCCGTCCCGCAGCTCGACCGCTTCGTGCTCACCGGTCGACGCACCCGACGGGACCGCGGCCCGCGCCAGGGTGCCGTCGTCGAGAGCCACCTCCACCTCGACCGTCGGGTTGCCGCGCGAGTCCAGAATCTCGCGCGCGCCTACCTGCTCGATGAGAGCCACGCCATGCTCCTCGGTGCGTCGTGCCTGCGGGTTCGCGCCCAGCCTAGCCGTCGCCGCAGTTCACCCGTTGGAGGCACGGCCGGTCACTCACCCGTCGGTGCGGATCGCCTGCCACCCCGGCGGCAGCTCCACGGTCTCGGACGTCTGCTGCCAGAACGTCCAGCTGTTGCCGCCGAGATCGGCGACGGTGAACACCCGGGCGCCGTAGGGCTGGTCCTGCGGCGGGTCCAGCTCGCCCTCGTCCCCGAGCGCGGCCTCGATCCGGCCGAAGTGCTCGTCGACGTCGTCGACGTAGACGATGTTGAGCTGGCCGACCGGCCCGTCGACGCCCTTGGCCTGCCAGTAGTCCGCCCCGACGCCCGCGATCTGGACCTTCGCCTCGCCGACGCAGAGCGTCGCCTGGAAGACCTCGCCCGCCGCGTCGCAGAACCGGACTTCCTCGGTGAACCCGAAGACCCTGGTCAGCCAGGCGAGCGCCGCGGTGGCGTCGGCGTAGTAGAGGTAGGGCGCCAGGCCCCGGTACCCGCTGCTCATGGCGGAACAGTCCACCACGTCCCGTTCGGAGGCGTGTGCAAGCCCCTCCTCCGGGGTAACGTGGGAGTGACCATGACGGACGCCGCAGCTGCTTCGCAGCCTCCCGAAGAGTCGCGGTTCCACGCCTTCCGCCAGGCCGAAGACCTGGTCGCGCGCCGCCGTCCGCTGGACGCGCTCAAGGCGCTGCAGCCCCTGCTGGAGTCCGAAGACGACAAGCCGTCGGTCCACCTGCTGGCCGGGCGCGCGTACTTCCACTCCGCACAGTTGCGGCGCGCCGAGCAGGCGTTCACCCGGGTGCTGGAACTGGACCCGACCGACCACTACGCCCGGTTCATCCTGGGCCGGACCCTGCAGCGGCTCGGCCGGTTCGTCGAGGCGCTGGCCCAGATCCGGATGGCGTCGGCGATGAACCCGGTACCCGAGTACCTCGAAGCCGCCAACGAGGTCAAGGCCCGCATCGCGCTGCGGGAATCCTGAGCGTTCCGGGTCACCAGGGCCGTTCGGCCCGTCGCGGCTCAGACTTTCGGCCGATCGGGCCGGGCCCCTCGGCCGATCCGCGGACCCCCTCCCGGCGGCGAAGCTGGTTCCAGACCGAAACAGGGAGGAACCGAAATGTCGATCTTCGCCACGTTGGGTGCTTACGCCGGGGTGCTGCTGCTGGTGCTCATGGCCGTCACGCCGTTCTTCGCCGACCGCGAGCTCTAAGGCGCGACACTCGCTTCGGCGTAGGCGTCCGCCGCGCTGAAGACGTCCTGCCCGTAGGCGAGCGCCTGGTTGTAGAACAGGATCGCCCGCCACCAGCCGGCCGGGGTGCCGAGGTCGTCGCCGCCCGAACACAGGAAGCGGGCCGCCGTGAAGGCCGCGTCGTCCACGTTCTGCGGGTCCGGCGCGCCGCCGTCGCCGTTCGCCCGCTCCTGGTACTTCTTCCACGTCGACGGCAGGAACTGCAGCGGGCCGATCGCGTGGTCCCACGACTTGTCGCCGTCGAGCTTGCCGCCGTCGGAGTCGTGCACCGCCGGGACGCCGGGCGAGCCGTCCAGCGGCGGGCCGACCACCGGTTTCACCAGGCGGCCGCTCGCGCTGATCGCCGCGAGGTCGAAGTCACCGCGCTCGGTCTCGACCCGGCCGATGCCGGCCAGCGTCGCCCACGAGAGGTGGCACGTCGGCTTCTGGCGCTGCATCCACATTTCCGCCCGGCCGTACGCGGCGAGCACGCGCGCGGGGATGTGCGTCTTGTCCGCGACGCGGGCCGCCCACGTGTCCAGCTCGGCCTGGTCCGACACCTGCGGCCGGTCGACCGGGGCGGCGAGCCCGGCTCGCGGTGCTTCGGCGCCGGGCTGCGGGCGCTGCTCGGGGATGGCCAGCGCGGGCTGGACGGCCGGCTGCGCGACGGGCGCGTCCGGGTCCCGCACCCCGATGGTGACGACCAGGACGACCCCGGTGACCACCAGCCCCAGCGAGAGCGCGATCCGGCCGACGTACCGCCTGGGCGGCCCGCCCGGGGGCGACGACGGAGGCGTGACGGTCGACTCAGCGGTTTCGGCCACCCGATCAGGTTACGGAGCCACTCAAGAGGGACGCCCAAGCGCCTGACCAGGCAAGCGGAGGGTAAAAACAGGTCGACTGCCAGCGAAGTCACAGAATTCGTTATCGAGTCGACGCGCAGGGCTCTGACCTGCGGTTACCCTAACCTAACTTCGCAACCAAGTCCCTTTTGCCCGATTGCATCGTTTCGAGCCCTCGCACGCCCGCTGGACTTACAGGTGAGCCTTACCTAAAAACTTCCTGAAGCCACAGAACTCAGGGAGGCGGAACCGGTGTTGTTCTCGAGCGCGCTGATCGGGCTGCGGGAAGGCCTGGAGGCCGCGCTGGTCGTCAGCATCCTCGTGGCCTTCCTCGTGAAGACCGAGCGGCGGCACGCGCTGCGCTGGGTGTGGCCCGGCGTCGGCGCCGCGGTGCTGCTGTCGGTCGCCGTCGGCGCCGTCCTCACCTACACGACCGCGCAGCTGTCGTTCGAGCACCAGGAGCTGCTCGGCGGGAGCCTGTCGATCGTCGCCGTCGTGTTCGTCACCGCGATGATCTTCTGGATGCGCAAGGCGGCGAAGAGCATCGCCGCCGAGCTGCGCGGGAAGATGGACGACGCGCTGGACGTCGGCCCGGCGGCCGTGCTGCTGCTGTCGTTCCTCGCGGTCGGGCGCGAAGGGCTCGAGACCGCGGTGTTCTTCTACTCCGCCGTCCAGACCGCGCAGTCGGACACCGTGCAGCCGCTGATCGGCTTCGCCGTCGGGATCGCGGCCGCGGTCGTGCTCGCCTGGCTGCTCTACAAGGGCGCCGTGCGGTTCAACCTGAGCAAGTTCTTCACGATCACCGGCGTCCTGCTCGTGTTCGTCGCCGCGGGCGTGCTCGGCTACGGCCTGCACGACCTGCAGGAGGCCGCGTTCCTGCCGGGCATCAGTTCCCTCGCCTTCGACGCTTCGGCGACGCTGCCCGAGACGTCCTGGTACGGCGCCCTCCTCAAGGGCATCTTCAACTACTCGCAGCAGACGACCGTGCTGCAGGCCGTCGCGTGGATCGCCTACGTCGTCATCGTGCTGCCCCTGTTCCTCAAGCCCAGCAAGAAGACCGCGCCGGCGCCCGCCGCCGCGGCCGCCTCGAAGGAGTGACCGTGCGCAAGACCACCCCGCTGGCCGTCGTGGCCAGTGCCGCCGCCCTGGTGGCGCTGTCCGCCTGCGACAGCAAGAGCGACACCGCCGGTGCCGCGGCGGGCGGCGGCCCGATCAAGGTGTCGGCGTCCGACACCGCGTGCGAGGTTTCCGCCACCACGGCCGGCGCGGGCAACCTGACCTTCGAGATCACCAACAAGGGCACCAAGGTCACCGAGTTCTACCTCTACGCCGAGGGCGACCGGATCATGGGCGAGGTCGAGAACATCGCGCCCGGGCTGAACCGGCGGCTGATCGTCGAGGTCGCCGACGCCGGCAAGTACCAGACCGCGTGCAAGCCGGGCATGGCCGGCGCCGGCATCCGCGGCGACTTCACCGTCACCGGCGGCGTCGCGAAGCAGAACGACGCCGACGCGCAGAAGGCGCAGGCCACCAAGAGCTACGCCGACTACATCGCGAACAACACCGCCGCACTGCAGGAAGAAACCGGCAAGTTCGCCGACCTCGTCAAGGCGGGCAAGGTCGACGAGGCGAAGGCCGCGTACGCGCGCACCCGCGTCTACTACGAGCGGATCGAGCCGGTGGCCGAGAAGTTCGGCGACCTGGACCCGGCCATCGACGTCCGCGAGGCCGACCTCGAGCCGGGCCAGCAGTTCACCGGCTTCCACCGGCTGGAGAAGGACCTGTTCAAGACCGGCCTGCAGGCCGACAGCGGCCAGATCGCCGACAAGCTCGTGACCGACGTCAAGGAGCTGGTCACCAAGTCCAAGGCACTGGAGCTGACCGCGCTCGACCTCGCGAACGGCGCGAAGGGCCTGCTCGACGAGGTCGCGACCGGCAAGATCACCGGCGAGGAAGAGACCTTCTCGCACACCGACCTCTGGGACTTCCAGGCCAACCTGGACGGCTCGAAGGGCGCGATCACTTCCCTGCGGCCGATCCTGCAGGCGAAGGACCCGGCCCTGACGTCCACTTTGGACAAGGAGTTCGCGAACGTGCAGGGCCTGCTGGACAAGCAGCGCGCCGGTGACGGCTTCAAGCTGTACACCGACCTGTCCCAGGACCAGGTCAAGGAGTTCGCCTCGGCCGTCGACGCGCTGAGCGAGCCGCTGAGCAAGGTTGCGGAGGTCGTCTCGAAGTGACGTCGACAGAGGGCACGCGGGTTTCGCGGCGGAAGCTCTTCGGCCTGGCGGGCGCGGGGGTCGCGCTGGCCGGGGCGGGGGCCGCCGCCGGCATCGGGATCGACAAGGCGACCAGCGGCAACGCCGAGGCGGCGGTGAACACCGTCGACTTCCACGGCGAGCACCAAGCGGGGATCGTCACGCCGACGCAGGCGAACCTGCACTTCGCGGCCCTCGACGTCACGACCAAGGACCGCGAAAAGCTGCGTCAGCTGCTGAAGACGTGGACCGACGCCGCCCGCCGGATGACCGCCGGCCAGGAGGTCGTCGCGGGCGGCGCGATCGACGGCGGCCAGTACGCCCCGCCCGGCGACACCGGCGAGGCGCTCGACCTGCCGGCGGCGAACCTGACGCTGACCATCGGCTTCGGGCCGTCGCTGTTCGACGGCCGGTTCGGCCTGGCGGGCAAGCGGCCGCCGCAGCTGATCGACCTGCCGCTGTTCCCGAAGGACAAGCTCGACCCCGCCCGCAGCGGCGGCGACCTGTGCATCCAGGCCTGCGCGGACGACCCGCAGGTGGCGGTGCACGCGGTCCGCAACCTGGTGCGCCTCGGCTTCGGCGTCACCGAGGTCCGCTGGTCGCAGCTCGGCTTCGGGCGCAGCTCGTCGACGTCGCGGGCGCAGGCGACGCCGCGGAACCTGTTCGGATTCAAGGACGGCACGAACAACATCAAGTCCGAGGACACCGACTTCCTTCGCGACCAGGTGTGGGCCGAGGCCGCCGACGGCCAGGCGTGGATGGCGGGCGGCTCGTACCTGGTGGCGCGCCGGATCCGGATGCACATCGAGACGTGGGACCGCGAGTCCCTCGACGGCCAGCAGAAGATCGTCGGCCGCACCAAGGGCACCGGCGCCCCGCTCGGCCAGACCGCGGAGTTCGACGAGCTGGACCTCGACGTCGGCGGCGCGGGCGGCGAGAAGGTGATCGCCGAGGACGCCCACGTCCGGCTGGCCTCGCACCAGGCGCTCGACGGCGTCCGGATCCTGCGCCGCGGCTACAACTTCGTCGACGGTTCCGACGGCGTCGGGCACCTGGAGGCGGGGTTGTTCTTCCTGGCGTTCAACCGGGACACGCGCAAGCAGTACGTGCCGATGCAGCAGGCGCTGTCGTCGAAGGACGCGATGATGGAGTACGTCCAGCACACGGCCTCGGCGCACTTCGCGGTCCCGCCGGGCGTGACCCGCGAGTCGAGCTGGGCGGACACCCTCTTTTCCTAAACACTTTAGGCTGAGCTACACTCCCTTTAGGCAAGAGGGAGTGAGTTCATGGTTCGAGCCGGGTTGACCACGGAGCGCGTCGTGCGCGCGGGAGCGGAGCTGGCCGACGAGGCCGGCTTCGACCACGTGACGCCGTCGGAGCTCGCGCGGCGTTTCGACGTCAAGGTCGCGAGCCTGTATTCGCACGTCAAGAACGCGCACGACTTGCGGACGAAGATCGCGTTGCTCGCGCTGGACGAGCTGGCCGACCGCGCCGCCGCCGCACTGGCGGGGCGGGCCGGCAAGGACGCGCTCGTGGCCTTCGCCGACGTCTACCGCGACTACGCCCGGGAGCACCCGGGCCGGTACGCCGCCACACGGTTCCGGCTCGACCCGGAAACCGCCGCCGCGAGCGCCGGTCCCCGGCACGCCGAGATGATGCGCGCGATCTTGCGCGGCTACGCCGTGACCGGCCCGGACGAGACGCACGCCGTGCGCCTGCTCGGCAGCGTCTTCCACGGGTACGTCGACCTGGAAGCCCAAGGCGGCTTCGACCACAGCTCGCCGCCCTCGGCCGAGTCCTGGAACCGGATCCTCGCGGTGCTCGACACCGTCCTTCGCGATTGGCCCACCGCATGATCACCACCCCGCTCACCGCCGACCTCGTCCGCGGTGCCGTCGAACTCGAGCGCACCGAGGCGGGCCTGGTCCCGCACCGGCTGCCCGCCCGGGCCCGCGCGCAGAACACCGACCCGCGGCTCGCCATGGCCGAAGCGCAGCCCTCCGGCGTGCGGCTGCGGTTCCGGACCCGGGCCGACGTCGTCGAACTCGAGACCGTGCCGACCAAGCTGGTCTACACCGGTGCCCCGCCGCGGCCGGACGGCGGTTACGACCTGCTGGTCGACGGCGAGCTCGTCGCCCAGGGCACCGTCGAAGGCGGCAGCACGCTCACCGTCGACCCGCGCACCGGCGCCGGCGAGCACCGCGACGGCCCGCCCGGCACCGTCCGGTTCGGCGGGCTGGGCACGCACCCGAAGGACGTCGAGATCTGGTTGCCGCACAACGAGATGACCGAACTGCGGGCCCTGCGCACCGACGCTCCCGTCGAAGCGCTGCCCGAGCGCCGGGTGTGGCTGCACCACGGCAGCTCGATCAGCCAGGGCTCGAACGCCGCGAGCCCGGCGGGCACCTGGCCCGCGCTCGCCGCCACCGCGGCCGGCGTCGACCTGGTCAACCTCGGGTTCGGCGGCAACGCGCTGCTCGACCCGTTCACCGCCCGCGCGCTGCGCGACACCCCCGCCGACCTGATCAGCGTCAAGCTCGGCATCAACGTCGTCAACGCCGACCTGATGCGCCTGCGCGCGTTCGGCCCGGCCGTGCACGGCTTCCTCGACACGATCCGCGAAGGCCACCCGGACACGCCGCTGGTCGTCGTCTCCCCGCTGTACTGCCCGATCCACGAGCAGACGCCGGGACCGGGCGACTTCGACCACGAGGCGCTGGCCCGCGGCGAGGTCCGGTTCCGGGCGACCGGGGACCCCACCGAACGGGCGGCGGGCAAGCTGACCTTGGAAGTCGTCCGGGCGGAGCTGGCCCGGATCGTGGCGCAGCGGCAGGCCGAGGACGCCAACCTGCGTTACCTCGACGGCCTCGACCTGTACGGCGAAGCGGACTTCGCCGAGCTGCCGCTGCCGGACGCCCTCCACCCGTGCCCGGCGGCCCACCGCCGGATCGGCGCGCGGTTCGCCGAGCTGGTCCTTGACTTCAAGGGAGCTTGAAGTCCGAGACTGGCCGCATGTTCACGGACGCAGAACTCGCCTACCTCGCCGCCCAGCCGCTGGGCCGCCTCGCCACCCGGCAGCCGAACGGCACGCTGCAGAACAGCCCGGTCGGCTTCCGGTACAACCCGGACGAGAAGACCGTCGACGTCACCGGGTACAACCTGCAGAACAGCAAGAAGTTTCGCAACATCGCGACCGACGACCACGTCGCCTTCGTCGTCGACGACCTCCCGTCGACGAACCCGTGGCGCGTGCGGTGCCTGGAGATCCGCGGCCGCGCGGAAGCGCTGACCGGCGCGAACGTCCCGGACGGCCACCTCGACGACGCCGTGATCCGCATCCACCCCGAGCGCATCCTCGCGTTCGGCGTCGAGGACTGGGACCGCGAGCCGCTGGAGCTCGAGGCGAACATCCGGAACGTCTGAGCGTCACGGCACCGGCACCGGGGTCTCGGCGAGCCCGGCCAGCTCCCGCGGCAGCGGGCCCCGGTGCAGGACGCCGAGGCGCTGGGTGGCGCGGGTGAGCGCCACGTACAGCTCGGCCGCGCCGCGGGGCCCGGCGGCGAGGATCCGGTCCGGGTCCACGACGAGCACGGCGTCGTACTCCAGGCCCTTCGTCTCCGACGCCGCCACGGCGCCGGGCACGTCCGGCGGCCCGATCACGACGCTGGTGCCTTCGCGCCCGGCTTCGGCGTTCGCGAACTCCTCGACGGCCACGGCGAGTTCGTCGTCGCCGACCCGCCGCGACCACGGCGGGACCCCGCACGCGCGGACCGACTCCGGCGGCCGCACGTCGGGCGCGAACCCGGCCAGCACCGCGGCGGCTACGCCCATGATCTCCGCCGGGGTGCGGTAGTTCACCGTCAGCGAGCGGTAGACCCAGCGACCGGGCACGTACGGGTCGAGCATCGCGCCCCACGACCGCGCCCCGGCCGCCGACCGGCGCTGGGCGAGGTCGCCCACCACCGTGAACGACCGGCCGGGGCAGCGCCGCATCAGCACCCGCCAGTCCATTTCGGACAGTTCCTGCGCCTCGTCGACCACGACGTGCCGGTAGGTCCAGTCCCGGTCCGCCGAGGCGCGCTCGACGAGCGTCCGGGTGTCGGTTTCGACGAACCGGTCGGCCAGGTCCTCGCCGTAGAGCAGGTCCTTGGCGACCAGGCCGACGTCCTCGTCGACGTCCTCGCGCTCGATGAGGTTGTCCAGGACGTCGGCGGCGTAGGCGGCTTTCGCCTTCCGCTCCCGTTCGGCCGCGCGCTCCGCGGCCTTTTCGGCCGCGAGGTCACGGCCCAGCAGGTCGACGAGCTCGTCGAGCAGTGGCACGTCCGACACCGTCCAGGCATCGCCGTCGGCCCTCGCCAGCGCGGCGTCCCCACCCGCCGCCCGCAGCCGTTCTGGCGACGAATACAGCTGGGACAGCAGGGTTTCCGGGGTCAGGATCGGCCACAGCTCGTCGAGCGCGCGGGTGAACACCTCGTCGGCGGCGAGGTCCTTGACCAGCTCGGCCCGGAACCGTTCCCAGTCCTCACGGTCGTCGCGGCTCAGCCAGCCCTGGGTGATCCGCTTCATCGCCCGTTCGGTCAGCACGTACGTGACGATGTCGGCGAACACCGCGCGGGCTTCGTTGTGCGGCTGCCCGCTGTCGCGCGCCTCCTGCCGGGCCCACTCCGCGGTCGCGGCGTCGATCCGGACGGTGGCGTCCCGGAGCTGGATCTCGACGGGCTCTTCGGGCAGCCGCTGCCGGTCGGCGATCGCGGCGGCGAGCACGTCCAGGACCTTCCGGGATCCTTTGAGCCGCGCGGCTTCCGGCTCGTCCTCGGCCGTGACGTGCAGACCGGGCACGAGGTCGCCGGTGGTCGTGAAGACGACGTCGGTCTCCCCGAGCGACGGCAGCACGCGCCCGATGTGGTTCAGGAACGCCGGGTTGGGCCCGACCACGAGCGCGCCGTGGCGTTCCATCCGCTCCCGCTGGGTGTAGAGCAGGTAGGCGACGCGGTGCAGCGCCACCACCGTCTTCCCGGTGCCCGGCCCGCCTTCGATCACCAGCACGCCGGGGTGGTCGAGCCGGATGATCTCGTCCTGCTCGGCCTGGATCGTCGCGACGATGTCCCGCATGCCTTCGCCGCGCGGCGCGTTGACGGCCGCGAGCAGCGCCGCGTCGCCCGACGCGTCCCCGCCGGGACGGCCCAGATCTTCGTCGGTGAAGTCGACGACTTCACGCCGGTGCGTGTGGAACTGACGCCGTCGCCGCATGCCCTCCGGGTTCGCGCCGGTGGCGGTGTAGAACGGCCGCGCGGCCGGCGCCCGCCAGTCGAGCAGCACCGGTTCGTGGTCGTTCTCCTCGTCGAACAGCCCGATCCGCCCGATGTACGAGCGCTCCCCCGAGACGGCGTCGAGCCGCCCGAAGCACAGCCCGTTGTCGACGACGTCGAGCCGTCGCACCTCCCGGCCCAGCGCCCGCACCCGGACGTCGCGTTCCATGGCGCCGAGGTCGTTGCCGCCGAGCGCCGCCTGGTACTCGGCGGCGACGCGCTCGCGTTCGGCGTCGAGCCTCGCGTAGAGCCCGGCCACGTGGGCCCGCTCCGCGTGCAGTTCCGTTTCGTGTTCCGTCATGCGTCCCCTCACGCCGCGGCCGGCGCGCCGAACCACCGCGCCAGCCGGTCCTGCAGTTGTTCCTGGTCTTCGCCCACCCAGGCGACGTGGCCGTCCGGCCGCACCAGCACCGCGGGCACGTCCAGCTCTTCGCTGACGTCCACCACGTGGTCGACCCGGTCCGCCCAACCGGTCACCGACAGGCTCCCGGTCTGGTCGAGCAGCAGGCCGCGGCCGCCGTGCATCAGGTCGTACAGCCGGCCCTGCTTCAGGGTCAGGTCCCGCAGCCGCCGTCCGACCAGCTCGTGCTCGTCGCCGAAGTCGTAGCGGATCTCGATCCCGACGATCCGCCCGATCAGGTACCGGTTGACCTCCTCGAAGTCCATCAGCTTCGCCAGCAGCCGGCGCAGGGCCTGCGGCCCGGCGTCGGGGCGCATCAGCTCGCCCTGGGCGCGGGTGTTGTCCAGCACGTCGGCGGCCACCGGGTGCCGCTCGGCCTGGTAGGTGTCGAGCAGCCCGGCCGGCGCCCACCCGCCGAGCTCGGCGGCCAGTTTCCAGCCGAGGTTCAGCGCGTCCTGGAGCCCGAGGTTGAGGCCCTGCCCACCGAGCGGCGGGTGGATGTGCGCCGCGTCGCCCGCCAGGAAGACCCGGCCGTCCCGGTAGCGCTCGGCGAGCCTGGTCGCGTCGCCGAAGCGGGACAGCCACAGCGGCGAGTGCACGCCGAAGTCGGTGCCCGCGTACACGCGCAGCCGCTCCTTGAACTCCTCCAGCGTGGGCGGGACCGAGCGGTCCTCGCGCACGCTCTCGGCGGGCACGATGACCCGGTAGCGCCCGGTTTGCCCGAGCGGGCCGAGCCCGAAGAACTTCTCCGTCTTGCGGATCTCGGTCACGATGGCGGTCACCTCCTCCGCCGGCGTGGTCACCTCCATCTCGCCCAGCAGCGTCTCGTGCCGGGCGGGCTCGCCGGGGAAGCCGATCCCCAGCAGCTTCCGGACGGTGCTGCGCCCGCCGTCGCAGCCGACGAGGTAACGCGCCCGCAGCTGCTCGCCACCGGCCAGCTCGACGGTGACGCCCTCGTCGTCCTGGCTCAGCCCCACCACCTCGCTGCCGGGCCGGATCTCGGCGCCGGCCTCGAGCGCGTGCTCGGTCAGCAGCCGCTGGGTGACGGGCTGCGGGATGCCGAGGACGTAGGCGTGCGCGCTGTCCAGCCGTTCCGGCCACGGCTTGTCGATGCCGGCGAAGTACCCGGCCATCTGGAACTGCTTGCCCTCGGCGAGGAAGCGGTCCAGCAGGCCGCGCTGGGCCATCACTTCGATGCTGCGCACGTGCAGCCCGAGCGACCGCACCTCCTTGACCGGCTCCGCCTCCCGCTCCAGCACGAGCACCCGCACACCGTGCAGCCGCAGTTCGGCGGCCAGCATCGTCCCCGTCGGGCCGCCACCGGCCACGATCACGTCGAACATGGAATCCCCTTGTTTCGTCGGTGCTGGTTCAGGCGGGCTGGATTTCGCGGCTGCCGAGCAGCAGGTCCGCGGCCACTTCGGCGCCGTCGGCGCGAATCGTGGCGGCCACCGCGGCCGCGCGGGCCCGGGTCGACGGCGCCAACGCCGTCTCGAGCGCGGCGGACAGCGAGGCGACGGTCGGCACCGGCCCGTCGTGGGCGACCCCGGCACCCAGCGCGGCCACCCGGCCCGCCCAGTACGGCTGGTCCGTCGCCTGCGGCACGACGACCTGGGCCGCGCCGGCCCGCGTCGCGGTCATCGTCGTGCCCGCGCCCCCGTGGTGCACGACGGCCGCGACCCGGCCGAAGAGCTCCTGGTGGTCGACCTCCCCGACGACGAAGCAGTCGTCGCGGTCGTCGAGCAGGTCCAGGTCGGCCCAGCCGCGCGAGAGGACCACGCGGCGCCCCTGCGCCCGGACCGCCTCGACGGCGACCGCGGCGACGTCCGCCGCCGCGGCCATCGGCATGCTGCCGAAGCCGACGTACACCGGCGGCTCACCGGCCGCCAGGAACTCCTCCAGCGCGGCTGGGAGCGGCCGCGCGTCCGGCACGATCCAGGCGCCGGTCTGCACGACGTCGAGGCCGGGCACCGGCTCCCACGGGTCCAGCACCGGATCCGTGGCCAGCCACGTCCGGCCGCCGAAGACGTACTCGCGGACGTCGCCGACCGGCGCCAGGCCGTTCGCGACGCGGTTGGTGTTCAGCGCGTCGCCGAAGAGCGCGTTCACGTTCTCGGCGTCGTGCTCCCACAGCACCCGGTTGTCGGTGACCCCCGCCGGGAACGGCTTGCCCGGGTACGCAAGCGGCGCGTGGTGCGGGGACGGCAGGACGACCTTCTGGAAGGTCACGACCACCGACCGGATGCCGAGCTTTTCCGCGACCGACAGCGCGCCGGCCATGGTCGGCAGCATGCCGGTGGCCACGACCACGTCGCAGCCCTCGGCCGCCGCGGCCACGACGTCGAACTGGGCCGCGATCAGCTGGGCGGCGCGTTCGGGCAGGGACCCCGGCGCGGGCGCCGCCTTGGTCAGCGCCTTGGCCGACGGGCCGTACGGCACGAACTCCACCCCGGCCTCGGCCAGCCGCCGGGCGAAGTCCTCGTCGGGCGGGGCGCACACCCGCACCTCGGCGCCCCGGGCCCGCAGCCGGGCCCCGAACCCGACCATCGGCTCGACGTCCCCGCGCGACCCGTACGTCGACAGCAAAACACGCACTCGCAAAACCCCCGTTGAATCCCTGAGCCGGGGTTTTCCGGCTCAGGGCGACGATTTTGCGGTATGACCGGGGTCTTGCGGCAAGCCCCCCGATGCGATATACGTTTAACATGGAGGGAGTTGGTTTTCCTCCATTCACACTTCCGGGGTCCTTCAGCGACGCCCTCCCCAGCCCGTGTATGCCACCGCACCGGACGCTGCCAGCACTACCGCCGTCCAGGTGGCCGCCGTCGTTCCCGCAGGTTGCAGCAGCCACGCCGTGACGTGGGTGGCCGTCGTGTCCTCCGGCGGGACGAACGGGCTGATCGCGCACCACGCCAGCGGCAGCGTCCAGCCGAACTGCCCGCCCGCGACCGTGGCGGCCAGCCCCGCCAAGCCGGCGAGGCCCGCCGCGTCCCGCGTGACGATCGCCGAGTCGACGGCGGTGACGCCCAGCTCCTGCACGCCGAGCACCAGCGCCCCGGTGGCCACGCCGACCAGCGCGAGGTGCGCGAACCGCCGCACCGGCCACGGGAGCGCCGCCGCCCGGTCGAGGTCGGCGTCCTGGCCGCTGAGGCCGATCGCCGCGACCGCGACGCCCGCCGCGAGCGTCATGGCGACCACGACCGGGTTCCACGAATCCCGCGCCGGGAGCCACACCCCCAGCGTCACGACCAGCAGGGCCGCGGCCGCGACGGGCAGCTGGCGCGAGCGGGCGTACAGCACCGCCCACCTCATCGGAGTGCTCCGGGAACGAGCGCGTCGATCGGTTCGCCCCGGCAGGTCAGCAGCGTCTGCCGCACCGCGACGATCCGGGCGGCCTGAACGTCCGGCGGCAACGCGCGGAACTCGTTCCACACCTGTTCGATCGCGCCGAATTGCCGCTTGAACCAGTTCCGGGTGTATTCGGGCAGCAGTTCGAGTTTCCCGGTGAAGTACGCGGCGGCGATCGCACGGGCGGCCTGGTCCGGCAGGCTCCCGTGGCTCGGCGGCACGCAGCTGGGCACGCCGGCGCCGGCCAGCACCGCCAGCCGCAGGTCGTTGTCATCCGCCGTGAGCAGGACCTCGTCGCGCTGGAAGTCCAGGTGGACGACGCGCGGATCGCGTGGCCCCGGCTCGGTCAGCGGAGGTGGCAGGACCTGCTCTTCGATCCGGGTCGGCGGATCGGGCAGCTTCGCCAGCATCGCGAGCGCTTCACGACCGGGCTGGTTCAAGGCGGCCAGCCGATCCCGGTGCAGTTCGGACACGCAGATCGGCCCGTCGCAGACCATGCGTGCGGCCGCGCTGTCGGTGGTGAGCGCGTCCGCGGGCACCGCCGGGAGCACCGGCAAGGCGACGACGACCCCGGCGGCGAGCGGCAGCAGGCTGAGCAGGCGGGCCCGCGCGGAGTTCACCGCGAGCAGCAGGAACGCGGTCACGGCCAGGCCGAGGAACCACACCGCCTGCCCGACGTCGACGGAAGTCGTGGTGGTCACCATCTCCCCGCGCGGCTCGGGCAGCGAGGGAGCCAGCGCCCCCACCCGGGCGGGGAGCACGGGGTGCAGCCCGGCCTCGAGCGACATCCAGCAGAGGATCGTCCCGACGAACGCCACGACGGCCACCCCGGGCGCGGCCAGCGGGTGCGGCAGCAGCCGTCCGACCGCCAGCCCCAGCCAGCTGCCCGCGACGACCGCGAGCGCCCCGACGAGCAGCACCGGCACGAAGCCGAGGGAGAAGAACCCGCCGTGCGCAAGGATTTCGACGGCCCCCACAGCGAACACGACGAGGAACCCGGCGACGCTCAACCCCCCGACGGCCCCGGCCAGCCTGGCGGCGCGTTGCCAGCCGGGCCGCGAGGTGGTGCCGAGCAACTCGACCATCCCGGACCGGCTGTCCCGCATCCCTTGGATGGCCCCGGCCCCGACGACGATGGGCCAGAGGAAGACGAGCAGGAACCGAAGCCACAACGCGGCGGTGGTGCTGTGCGAGGTCCACGCCGCGGGTGCTTTCCACCAGGGCCCGGAGAGCAGGAAGAGAAACCCGAGCGCGACGACGACGAGCGCTAGGCCGGCCCAGGGCGCGATGGAGCGCCGGAGTTCGGTGCGGAGGATCATCGGGACACCTCCGGGGTGCGGGCTGGGCGGTTCGGCCCGAGTGCGGCGGCCGGGCGGCTCGGCATGGGGCCCACCGCACGGTCGGCCGGTGTGCGGCGGCTCGACGCGGACCCAGCCCAGCGACCCCGCCCGATTTCGACGGCCGGGCGGCTCGACACGAGGCCGGCCGGGCAGCCGACCGGCGGGCGTCGCCATGGCACCGGCCCACCCACCCAACGACCCCGCCCGGCTTCGACGGGCCCAGCCAAGCGACCCCGCGCGGATCCACCCGCGCGGCGCCACAGCGCGCGGCCGCCCGGCGTGCGTCCGGCCGTGCGGCGCCACGGCACCGCCCCAGCCGCCCAGCGACCCCGCGCGAGGCCCACCCCGCCGTGGTCCAGCACCTGTCCCGCGGCCATCACCAAGCCCCCTTGCCCGGCTCGTGGTTCAGCAGTGCCGAATAGCCGCGCTCGATCGGGCTGTCGCCCACGTGCTCCAGCGTTCCCGCCTCCGCCAGCTCGCCCGGTGTCCCCTGGAACACCAGCCGCCCCTCGGCGAACAGCACCACGTCCGAGCACGCCGTCGCGACGTCTTCCACCAGGTGGGTCGAAATCAGCACGCACGACTCGCGGCCCAGTTCCTGGACCAGCTCGCGGAAGCGCACGCGTTGCGCCGGGTCGAGGCCCGCTGTCGGCTCGTCGAGCAGGAGGATTTCCGGGTCGTTGACGATCGCCTGGGCGATCCCCACCCGGCGGATCATGCCGCCGGACAGGGTTTTCAGGCGGTCGTCCGCGCGGTCGGCCAGGCCGACGCGCTCCACCGCGCGCTGGACCGCGCCTGGGATGTCCTCTTTGGACATCTCCTTGAGCCACGCCAGGTACTCGACGAACTCCCGCACCGTGAACCGCTTGTAGTAGCCGAAGTTCTGCGGCAGGTAACCGATGCGGCGGCGCACGCCGCGCTGGCCGCTTTGGGCGCCCGCCTGCGTGCCCAGCAGTGTCAGGGTGCCCGCCGCCGGCTTCAGGACCGTCGCCAGTGCCCTGATCAGCGTTGTCTTGCCCGCGCCGTTCGGCCCGAGCAGGCCGTGCACGCCCTTGCCGAGGGACAGGTCCAGCCCGTCCACGGCCATCTTCCGCCGCCCCACCCGCACCTTCAGCCCCTGCGCCCGGATTTCCCAGGCGTAGGTTGCCGGTGCGACCTCGGCGGCTCCCACTGCCCGCATGTCTGCCTCCCTAGTGGTGCGCGCCGAGCCGGGTGTACGCCGCCCTGTGCAGGACGACGGCCACCGTGGTCAGCGCGAAGATCCCCGCCCACACCGGCAGCGCGCCGGTGGTCAGTGCGAACGCTTGTCCCCGCTGGACGAACGCGGGCAGCACGACGATCGCCACCCACACCGCGATCAGCGCGTACGCCGCCCGGCTCACCCCGATCACCCCGCCGAGCGCGAGCGTGCCGGTGGTGAACGCCAGGCTCGGCAGCAGCCAGAGCGCCGGCGCCGTGCCGGTCAGCCACCCGGCCGCGCCGAGCACCGGCAGGACGACGGCGAGCACCGCCACCGTCCGCCGGACGATCAGGTAGAGCCCCGCCCGCGGCGTCGCCGTGACGACCTCGTAGGCCGGGTCGAGCCCCCGTGCCCACGACGCCGCGACCCCGAGCACCGGCAGCGCCGGGGCGAAGAGCTGCACCGCAGTCACGTCGAGCACCGCGTGCCAGACGCCGTCGAGCAGCACCGCGACCAGGGCCACCGCCGCGATCATCGCCAGCCACGGCGCCATCGCCGGCGTGACCCAGGTGTCGAGCCACCGCCACCGCCGCGGCCGCCGCGGCCGTGGCTTGGGCACGAGCGGCTCGTGGAACGGGACACCCGACAAGCGGACCTCGATCTCGGGCGCGAGCCGGTTCCAGACGGCGTCCACCACCGGCTGGACGGGGGCCACCTCGGCGAGCCGCGCCCGGCACGCCGGGCAGTTCTCGAGGTGGGCCTCCAGGCCCCACAGCTGGTCACCCGGGAGGTCGCCGCCCGTCACGTACACGGCGATGAGCTGGTCCGATGCGTGGTTCATGACAGTGCCTCCCGCATCGCGATCCGCGCCCGGCGGGCCCGGGTCTTGACGGTTCCTTCCGGCAGCCCCAGCAGGACGGCGGTCTCGCGGACGGTCAGCCCGTCGAGCACCATCGCCTGCAGGACCGCCCGCAGCTCGGGCGCGAGGTCGCGCAGCGCGTCGCCGACCTCGTCGCCCAGCGCCACCGACAGCGCCTGGTCCTCGGCGGCCGCGACCGGCGCGTGGTCGAACCCGATCTCCGGCGGTGGCTGCGCGTGGTGCGCCCGCCGCCGGAACGCGTCGACCAGCCGGCGCGCCGCGATCGTCCACACCCAGCCGACCGCTGTCCCGCCGGTGACGGCCCCCGCGAACGAACCCGCCGCGCGCCAGACCGCCAGGTACGTCTCCTGCATCACCTCGGCGACGATCTGGTCGTCCGCGCACCGGCGGCGCAGGCGCACGGCGAGCCAGGGCGACGTGCGGCGGTAGAGCTCCTCGAACGCCGCGCGGTCGCCCTTGGCCGTGCGCCGGACGAGGTGCTCCTCGTCCGCGCTGTCCAGTGGCAGGTGTCTCACACCAGGCAAGACGCCCGGTGCCCGGAAACGGTTCTCACCCGGATGTGTGCTGCGTCACACCTAGCGGCCGGGCCAGAACTTCCGCCAGCCGTCGGCTTCGAGGGTCGTCGGCTCCAGCCCGGCGTCGCGGGCGGCCTGCTCGGCACCCCGGACGTCCCGCGCGAACTGCTTCGCCAGCGTCCGCAGCTCGTCTTCGGGGTCGACGCCCGCGCGCCGCGCCGTGGCCGCGATGCGGAACAGCTGGGCGGCGGTTCCCGGGCCTTCGGGGAAGAGGTCGAGCGGGATGCCCGCCCGGCCGGAGCGCTGCCCCAGCTTGCCCGCCAGCGCGACGGCGGGCTGCCCGAGCGCCACGCCGTCCACAATGGACTTGCGCTGCTTCTCGCGCTGCTTCAGCTCTTCCCACTTGAGGTTCTGGTGCTCGACCGTGTGCACCTTGTCCGCGTCGGCGAACACGTGCGGGTGCCGCCCGACCAGCTTCTCGACCAGCGCGGTGGCGACGTCGTCGATGCCGAACGGGTCACCCGCGTCCTCGGCCGCGACGCGCGCGTGGAACAGCACCTGCAGCAGGACGTCGCCGAGTTCCTCGCGCAGCGCCTCGCGATCGCCGTCCTCGATGGCGTCGAGCAGTTCGTAGGTTTCCTCGACCAGGTACTGCCGCAGCGATTCGTGCGTCTGGACCGCGTCCCACGGGCAGCCGCCCGGCGAGCGGAGCCGGTCCATCACGTCGGCGGCTTCGACCAGGGGCGGCACCGGCGTCTCGATGACGACCGCGCCGGTCGCGATGAGCAGCGCCGCGGCGGGCTCGTCGCGGGACCCGGCGAGCAGCACGACGTCCTTCAGCGAAGGCGCTTCGGTGACGGCCGGGACGCCGAACGCGGCGGGGTCGACGTCCGTGGCCGCGTAGACCGCGTCCGACTCACGCAGGAGCTTCAGTGCCGCGCCGGGCAGCGTCGTCCCCCGGACGACCACGACGACCCCCGTGGTCACTGCTGCGCGGGTGCGGCACCGCGCACGGGCAGCACGGTGCCCTGGGTGGCGTCGGCGTTCGGCACGAGGTTCATGCCCACAACATCCCACACGCCGTAGCGCGGGTTGACGCGCAGGCCGCTCTGCCCGAGGTAGGGCTGGAGCAGCCGGGTGCCGATCGACGTCAGCTGCGCGTCCGTCGGCTTTTGCGCTTCCTGGTCGGCCGGCACGGCCTGGTCGGTGCCGCGGGCGCGGATGACGAAGACGAACCAGTCCGGGCTCTGCGGCTTCTGCGCCTGGAAGACGACGACGCTGTTCTTCTCCGAGCCGAAGAGCGCGGTCTGCGCGAGGCCGAGGTACTGCGCCGCGCCGAAGAGTTCGGCGGTCTGCCCGGCGGAATACCCGCTGGGGCCGGGCATCCCGGTCTGCTGGGCCTGCTGCCCTTCCTGCTGCGCCTGCTGGACGGTCGCCTGCACCTTGCCGGGGTCGTCGGCGAATTCCTTCGCGAGGTCGAAGGCGCGGGTGCGGGCCGCGCGGTCGTTGTCCGCGGTGGCGGTGATGCCGATGTAGTCCGCGCCGACCGACAGCTTCGGCAGCGTCTTCTGCGCGAGCTGCTGCTCCAGCACGACGTCGCTCGCGACCTCGTTGCGGTCGCGCAGCTTCGAGACGATCTGCGTGACGGCGACCTGGTCGCCCTGCCCGGTGTCGGTAACGGGGGCGGGAGTCACCTGCGCGGCCAGCCCGGCGATCTTCGCCTGGTCCGCCACGAGGTTCTCCTGCTTGGCGGCACGCAGGGTCAGCTCGTGGAGGACGGTCTGCCGGACGATCTCGCGGCCGAGCACGTCGAGCTTGTGCTCACCGGCGAGCTTCTTCGCGTACGGGTGTTCGCGGACGGCCTGGTCGATCATCGACTGCACCGAGTCGAGGGAAACCGACCGGTCGCCGACGACGACGGCGCTGCCGACCTGGCTGGGGCCCGAACCGCACCCGGCGAGCAGAAGTGCACCGGCAACGACCGCGACCAGCGCGCGAGGGCGCCCCATGATCCGCATCACAACGCATACCCTCTCACACCATCGGTGCCGAACCGCAACACCCATGGGGTGACGGCGGCCGTAATGTCGACTTATGGACCATTGGCTGACCATCGAAGTCTTCGACGGTGAGCACACGGCCACGAAGTGGCGGCTCGCCTACGGTGACGCACTCGCCGAAGCGGCGCTGACGAACGGCGCCGAGCAGTGGGTGTGGCACGAGCACCGGTGGGGTGTGGTGCTCGAAATCGAGTTCGGGAGCGAGGAACGACGGGACGCGTTCCGGGGCCTGCCGGTGGTCACGGCGGCGCTGGACGCGGTGCCGGACCCGGCCCGGGGGTTGCTGGTGTACCCCGGACGCGGCGGGGGTTCGGGCTCGCGGATGCCGCGGAAACCCCGCCCCCTACCGATGTCCGGCGCCGGCGCGGTTCCGGTACCGGCCGAGCAGGTGCGGATGGGCCTGGCGACGGCGTCGCCCCCGATGTTTAGCGCAGAAGCCGCAGGTGGTCGTGAGTGTTAAGTCGGGTTAGAACCCGACTTAACACTCACGACCACCCGGCCACCGGCCAAGTCCGCTGCACTACACCGCCGCGGGTTTCTTGGTCAGCTGCGCCAGCAGTTTCGCGCACCAGTCCAGCAGTTCCACGTCCCGCAACGTCGGCGCGCCGATCCGGCCGCCCGCCGGGCCCTCGGTCGGCTTCGGCACCGACACCGTGTTCGTCACCGCCTTGTACACCGCCTTCGGGTACAGCCGCTTCAGGCGCACCAGCTGCGAATCGGCCAGCGGCAACGGCGCGAAGCGGATGGTGTTGCCCTGGACCGCCACCTCCGTCACGCCCGCCTCGCGGCACGTGTGGCGGAACTTCGCCACCGCCAGCAGCCGGGTGACCGGGGCCGGCGGCTGGCCGTAGCGGTCGATCAGCTCCTCGCGCACGGCGTCGAGGCCTTCGGCGTCCGGCGCCGCCGCGATCTTGCGGTACGCCTCCAGCCGCAGGCGCTCACCCGGGACGTAGTCGTGCGGGATGTGGGCGTCGATCGGGAGGTCGACGCGGACGTCGGCCATCTCCTCGTCCTCCGCCGGCTCCGCGCCCGCGTGCCTGCGGAACGCGTCGACCGCTTCGCCGACCAACCGCACGTAGAGGTCGAACCCGACACCCGCGATGTGCCCGGACTGCTCCGCGCCGAGGATGTTGCCCGCGCCGCGGATCTCGAGGTCCTTCATCGCGACCGCCATGCCCGCGCCCAGTTCGGTGTTCTGCGCGATCGTCGCCAGCCGGTCGTGCGCCGTCTCCGTCAGCGGGGCCTCCGGTGGGTACAGGAAGTACGCGTACCCGCGGTCGCGGCCACGGCCGACGCGGCCGCGCAGCTGGTGCAGCTGGGCCAGCCCGAGCAGGTCACCGCGTTCGACCAGCAGCGTGTTCGCGTTCGAGATGTCCAGCCCGGTCTCGACGATCGTGGTGCACACCAGGACGTCGTACTCGTTCTCCCAGAAACCCTGGATGATCTTCTCGAGCTTGTCCTCGTTCATCTGGCCGTGCGCGGTGACGACGCGCGCCTCCGGCACCAGCTCGCGGATGTGCCGCGCCGCCTTCTCGATCGAGGAGACGCGGTTGTGGACGTAGAAGACCTGGCCGTCACGCAGCAGTTCGCGGCGGATGGCCGCGCCGACCTGCTTGTCGTCGTACGCGCCGACGTAGGTCAGGATCGGGTGGCGGTCTTCCGGCGGGGTCAGGATCGTCGACATCTCGCGGATGCCGGCCAGCGACATCTCCAGCGTGCGCGGGATCGGCGTCGCCGACATGGTGAGCACGTCGACGTGCGTGCGCAGCGCCTTGATGTGCTCCTTGTGCTCGACGCCGAAGCGCTGCTCCTCGTCGACGATCACGAGCCCGAGGTCCTTGTAGCGGATGCCGGTCTGCAGCAGGCGGTGCGTGCCGATCACGATGTCGACCTCGCCGGCGGCGAGCTGTTCCAAGATGACGTCCGACTCGGACTTGTTCGTGAAGCGGGACAGGCCCTTGATCGTCACCGGGAACGAGCGCATCCGCTCCTGGAAGGTGTTCAGGTGCTGCTGGGCCAGCAGCGTCGTCGGGACGAGGACGGCGACCTGCTTGCCGTCCTGCACCGCCTTGAACGCCGCCCGCACCGCGATCTCCGTCTTGCCGTAACCGACGTCGCCGCAGATGACGCGGTCCATCGGGACGCCGCGTTCCATGTCGGACTTGACCTCGTCGATCGCGGCCAGCTGGTCGTTCGTCTCGGTGAACGGGAAGGCGTCCTCCAGCTCGCCCTGCCACGGCGTGTCCGGGCCGAACGCGTGCCCCGGGGCGGCCTGCCGCGCGGCGTAGAGCTGCACCAGCTCGGCGGCGATCTCCTTGACCGCCTTCTTGGCCCTGGCCTTGGTGTTCTTCCAGTCGGAGCCGCCGAGCTTGTTCAGTGTCGGCAGCTCGCCGCCGACGTACTTGGACACCTCGTCGAGCTGGTCGGTCGGGACGAACAGCCGGTCGCCCGGGTGCCCGCGCTTGGACGAGCCGTACTCCAGCAGCAGGTACTCGCGGGTGGCGCCGGCGACCGTCCGCTGCACCATCTCGACGAACCGGCCGATGCCGTGCTGCTCGTGCACGACGTAGTCGCCGGCCTTCAGCGCGAGCGGGTCGACGGCGTTGCGCCGCCGGGACGGCATCTTGGCCGTGAGGTCCTTTGTGGACGTTCCGGCGCCGGAACCGCGGCCGGTCAGGTCCGCCTCGGTGAGCACGACCAGCGCGCGCTCCGGGGAGATGAAGCCGTCGGTCAAGCCGCCGCACGTGACTGTGACGAGGCCCGCCGCCGGCACGCCGGTGAGGCCGTCGCCCGCCAAGGCGGCCGGGACGTCGGCGGCCGAGAACTGCTCGACCGCGCGCGCCGCGGTGCCGTGGCCGGCGACGACGAGCACCGCCGTGCCGCCCGCCGCGATGTGCGCGCGCAGGTCCGTCGTCGCGCGTTCGAGCTCGCCGCGGTAGGCGGGCGCGGCCTCGATCGCGACGCGGTAGACGTCCGGGTCTTCGCTGGTCAGCTGGGTGAGGGTCCACCAGGCGCGCTTGGTGTCCTGCGCGTGCGACGCGATCTCGTCGAGCCCGCGGTAGGCGGACGCGCCCAGGTCGATCGGGGCCTGCCCGCCCGCCGCGGCCGTCGTCCAGGACGCTTCGAGGAACTCCTGGCCGGTGCGGACGAGGTCGGCGGCGCGGGCGCGGATCTTCTCCGGGTCGGTGAGCAGCACGTGCGCGCCGACCGGCATCGCGTCGGTGAGCAGCTCCAGCTCGCCTTCGCAGAGGACCGGGATGAGCGCCTCCATGCCCTCGACCGGGATGCCGTCGGCCAGCTTGGTGAGCATTTCGGCCAGGTGCGCGTCCGCTTCGTACGTTTTCGCCAGCTCCGCGGCCTTCTCCTTGACCGGCGCGGTGAGCAGCAGCTCGCGGCACGGCGGCGCGGTGACGCGCGGGATCTCGCCGGGCAGCGACCGCTGGTCGGAGACGGCGAACGCGCGGATCTCGCTGACCTCGTCGCCCCAGAACTCGACGCGGACGGGGTGCTGCGCGGTCGGCCCGAACAGGTCGAGGATGCCGCCGCGGACGGCGAACTCGCCGCGCTTCTCGACCATGTCCACGCGGACGTACGCCAGCTCGACGAGCCGTTCGAGCAGTTCCTCGAACGGCTCCTCCTCGCCGACGACGAGGTCGATCGGCTTCAGCGAGCCGAGCCCGGGCGCCATCGGCTGGATCAGGCTGCGGACGGTCGCGACGACGACGCGCAGGGAGTCGTCCCCGGTCTTCAGCCGGTGCAGCACCTCCAGGCGGCGCCCGACGGTGTCCGCGCGGGGCGAGAGCCGCTCGTGCGGGAGCGTCTCCCAGCTCGGGAAGTCGGCGACTCTGCTCGCGCCCAGCATCGCGCCGAGCGACGCGGTCAGCTCGTCGGCCTCGCGACCGGTGGCGGTCACGGCGAGCACGGGTTTGCCCGCCCCGTCGTCCGCCGCGAGGGCGGCGGCGACGAGCTGCCGGGCGGCGATCGGGCCCTGCAGTTCGAGCAGCGGCGCGCCGGCGCGCTCGACCACGCCGCGCAGCGCCGGGTCGGGAAGGATGGCGGTGAGGAGTCCGGACAGTGGAGCTTCGGTCACCGTCCCAGCCTACGTGCCACCCCCGACAGGTTTCCGATCACGGCTGGTCACGCAGCAGTTCCACCACCTCCGCGACCCGGGTCAGCTGCACGTCGAAGACCTTCGGGTCGGTGCTCGCGATGCGCAGCAGGAAGTGCTCCGCGCCTTCGTACTCCCGCAGCCGCGAAGCGACCTCCGCGGCGCTCCCGCACACCTGCAGCTGGATCCCCTGCACGAAGTCGGCGGGCATCCCGTAGTTGCGGTGGCAGTACTCCTCCAGCAGTGCCCGCCCGCGGCCGGGATCGTCCTCGATCAGGACCGTCGCGAACAGGGCCGGGGTCACCGGCCGCGTCGCCCGCGCGCGGATCCGGGCCAGGCCGGACCCGTAGTCCGCGGGGTCCGGCGGGTACGGCAGCCAGCCGTCGTAAAGCCGTCCGATCCGCTCCAGCGCCCCCGGCGTGTACGCGGCCAGCCACACCGGCGGGCCGCCGTCCCGCGCGGGCAGGGGGAACGCGGGCAGCGAGTCGTGGTGCAGCACCTCGCCGTGGAACGACTTCTCACCGCGCCACGCCGCCCGCCACAGGCCCACGATGTCGTCCAGGCGGGCCCGCCGCCGCTCCCACGGGACGCCCGCGAACGCGAACTCCGGCTCGCTGCGCCCGGCGAACCCGGCGCCGACCGCCACCGTGAGCCTGCCTTCGCTGAGCAGGTCGAGGGAAAGCAGCTGGTTCGCCGTCAGGATCGGGTTCCGCAACGCCGGGAGCAGCGCGGCCGTCCCCAGCGTCACCCGCGAGGTCCGGGCAGCGAAGGCGGCGAGCACGGTCAACGCGTCGAGGGGTGCCCGCGCGAGGGTGTCGCCGACCCACACCGAGTCGAGGCCGAGGCGTTCCGCTTCGACGGCGACGCCGACCAGCTCGGGCGCGGTCCGCCCGGCGTCGAGGATGGGCTGGTAGGTCGGCACGACCAGGCCGTATTTCGTCATGGCCGAAGCGTCGCGAAAACGGGGTATGCCCTCAATTCCCCACGGGGAATGGCGCGGCCGAGCAGGATGGGCGCGTGAACTTCGGAACGGCGCTCAAGGACTGGCGCACGCGACGGCACCTCAGCCAGCTCGACCTGGCGTTGCGGGCCGGGACCACGCAGCGGCACGTGAGTTTCATGGAGAGCGGGCGCTCACTCCCCGGCCGCGGCATGGTGCTGCGCGTCGCCGAGTCCCTCGAACTGCCGCTGCGAGAGCGCAACGGCCTGCTGCACGCCGCGGGTTTCGCGCCGTCGTACCCCGAGACGCGGCTCGACGACCCGGCGATCCGGCCGGTGCTCGACGGGCTGCGGCGGCTGCTCGACGGCCATCGCCCCTACCCCGCGCTCGTCGTCGACCGCTACGGCGTGCTCGTCGCGAAGAACGACGCCTTCTCGCTGCTCACCGAGGGCGTCGCGCCGGAACTGCTCGAAGAACCGGTGGACACGCTGCGGCTCGCACTGCACCCGCGCGGGATGGCGCCGCGCGTGCGCAACCTCGACGACTGGGCGCGGCACATCCTCGAACGCCTCCGCAACGACCTGGCCCGCCTCCCGGACGAGCGGCTGGCCGCCCAGCTCGCCGAGCTGGAGGGCTACCTGCCGCCGGCGGCCGCGCCGGGGCCGGAGCACCTCGGGTTCGCGGTGCCGGTCCGGCTGGCCAGCTCGGCCGGCGAGCTGCGGCTGATCACGGCGATCACCACGTTCGCGACGGCGGCGGACGTCACGGTGTCGGAGCTGAAGCTGGAGACGTTCCTGCCCGCGGACGCCGAAACCGCGCAGCGGCTTCAGAGCACCAGCGCCGTCGTGTGACCCACCAGCAGTTCCGCGCCCGCCCACAGCACCGCCGCCATGACGCTCCCCGCCGCGAACCGGCGGTACGGCATGGCCGCCGAGCCCGCGACCCGCGGCACCAGCGTCCGCAGCCCCACCAGGCAGCGGCCCGCGACCACCGCGGGCGCGTCAAGCAGCGGCCGTAGCAGGCTTTCCACGCCGGGCCCTCCCCGCCGTGACCGGGAGCGCCGCGCGGTAGACGAACGCGGGCGGCAGGTTGCCCCAGACCACCGGAGTGCGCTCCACGACTGCGAAGCGGTGCACGCGGTGGTGTTCGCCTACGAGTCCGGACTGGTGCGGCCGGGTACCTGGCCCGTCCCCCATGAGGAAGTGCGCGTGCCGACGCCGGAGGGCGAGACGTTCGTGCTGGTGTCCGGCCGGGGAGCGCGCCGCCACTGGTGCTCCTGCACGGCTCAGGGAGCAACTCGGCGGAGTGGGCCGGGCGGCTGCCCGCGCTGATCGGAACGTTCCGGGTGTACGCCGTCGACGTCATCGGCGAGCCGGGAATGAGCGCCGAGACGCGGCCGCCGCTCGACGGCGACCGGTACGCGGCGTGGCTGGACGCGGTGCTCGATCACTTCGCGGTGGACCGGGCGGCGTTCCTGGCGTCGTCGTTCGGCGGCTGGCTCGCCCTCGACCACGCGACCCGCCGGCCCGCGCGCGTCGCGGCGCTCGCCCTGCAGTGCCCGGTCGGGCTGGGCCCGATGAAGAAGGCGTTCGTCGTCAAATCGGTGCTACTGGCCCTGCTGGGTGAGAAGGGGCGGCGGAAGGCGATGGCGGACACGCTGGGCGAGCCGGCGTCGTCGCCGATCGTCGAGCACCAGCTGCTCGTGTCGGCGAACTACCGGTACCGCACCGGCCCGTTCCCGGTCTTCGGCGACGCGGCACTGGGCCGGCTGACCATGCCGGTGTACGCGGTCGTCGGGGCGGACGACGCCATGGTCGACTCCGCGACGACGAAGCGGCGGCTCGAGGCGTTCGGCGCCGAGGTCGACCTGCTCCCGGGCACCGGGCACTACCTCCCGGACGCGGGCGCCCTGGAGTTCCTGACGCGCGCGGTGGCGAACGGCGATTTCACCGGTTGATGGCAGGATGAGTCCTATGCGGCGTGTGCTGGGTCTCATCGGTGTGGTGTCCGTGCTGGTCGCGGGCTGTTCGGGGGCGGCGAGCGAGCCGGTCCAGAGCGTCGCGCCCGCGACGACACCGGCGGCCGCGAGCGGGAAGTTCAAGGTCGAGACGGTGACGGCCGGGCTCGAGCACGGCTGGGACATCGGGTTCCTGCCCGACGGCGGCATCCTCGTCCCGCAGCGGCCCGGCAAGCTCGCGCTGGTCCGCGACGGGAAGGCGGCCGAGGTCCGCGCCGACTTCTCCGACGTCCTGGTCAAGGGCGAAGGCGGGCTGCTCGGCATGGTCGTCAGCCCGGACTTCGCCACCAGCCGCGAGTTCATCACGTGCCAGGACCACCAGGAAGGCGGCAAGGCCGTCGACATCCGGCTGGTCACCTGGAAGCTGGCCGAGGACGGCGCGAGCGCGACCAAGGTGAAGGACCTGCTGACCGGCCTGCCGGTCAACCCCAGCGGCCGCCACTCCGGCTGCCGCCCGACGTTCGCCCCGGACGGCGCTCTGCTGGTCGGTACCGGCGACACCGCCCGCGCCCCGATCTCCCAGGACCGCCACTCCCTCGGTGGCAAGGTCCTGCGGCTGGACGCGAAGACCGGGAACCCGTTGCCGGACAACCCGTTCATCACGTCGTCCGACCCGCGCGAGCGGCTGATCTACACCTACGGCCACCGCAACGTCCAGGGCGTGGCGATCCGCCCGGGCAGCGGCCAGGTGATCACCGCCGAGCACGGCCCGACGTTCGACGACGAGGTCAACCTCCTCGAACCGGGCGCCAACTACGGCTGGGACCCCTCGAAGGGCGGCACGGACTCGAGCTACGACGAGAGCGTCCCGATGACCGACCTCAAGCGCTTCCCGGACGCGGTCAGTCCACTGTGGACCTCCGGCAAGATCACCGAGGCCATCAGCGGCGACGCCTTCCTGACCGGCACCCAATGGGGCCCGAACGACGGCGCGCTGGTCGTGGTGGCGCTGAAGGGCCAGAAGCTCCTGCTGTACCACTTGGACCCGGCGGGCAAGGTCCTGGACGTCACGCTGCCTCCCGAGTTCGACGACAAGTTCGGCCGCCTCCGAGCCGCCCGCACCGGCCCGGACGGCGCCCTGTACGTGACGACTTCGGACGGCAGTGACGACAAGCTGTTGAAGGTCACCCCCGCCTGACCCGTGAAAAAAACACACCGAGCCGGTGCCCGGAACACTTCCGCCCGGCCGCTGGATCGCGGAACATAGTTCGTACCAAGAGTTTTCGCCCGCCCCTACGCGTGTTGGACGCGGTCCGAAGATAGCGTTCCCGCGGCAGCACCGCGCCGGTCCCCGGGCGCCATCGCCGACCTGGCGATCGGGGACCGGCCTCCAGCCACCGCGCCCCGGCCTGGGGCCCGACGAGCCGCTAGTTGCCCAGGTGGGCCCCGCCGTTGACGTGCACCACCTGGCCGGTGACGTGCCCGGCGGCGGGGCTCGCCAGGAACGCCACCACCGCGGCCACGTCTTCCGGCGTGCCCGGTCGCTTGTTCATCGTGTTGCCGACCAGCCACTCGCGACGGCGGTCGCTGAGCTGCCCGTGGAAGAACTCGGTGTCGCCGATCAGTCCGGGCGCGACGACGTTCGCGGTGATCCCGCGCGAGCCGAACTCCCTGGCCACGCTCACGTTCCAGCCCTCGACCGCGGCCTTCGCGGCGCCGTACGACCCGGCGCCGGTGTGGGCGGCGATCGAGCCGATCGTCACGATCCGGGCGCCGTCGGCGAAGCGCTCGCGCAGCGCGTGCGTCACCAGTGCGGCACTGACCACATTGGACCGGAGGTTGCGCTCGAACGCGGCCGCGAAGCCGGCGAGCCCGTCCCCCTCCGCGTCGAGGAAGTCCGTGTTGCCGCCGGCGTTGTTGACGAGCACGTCGACGCGGTCCGGCAACTCCGCCAGTGCGGCTTCGACGGCCGCGGGATCGGCGGCGTCGAACACGACGGGCCGCGCGCCCAGCAGCGTCGCGGCCTCGGTCAGCACCTGCTCACGGCGGCCGGTGATCGTGACGCGCTCGCCGGCGAACGCGGCCGCGACCGCGTAGCCGATGCCCGTGCCGCCGCCGGTCACCACGACTTCCCTGGTTGTCCCCATGCCCCGACCCTAGTGCCTAGGATCGGGGCATGACCGAGATCGATCCCGCCACGGCCGCGCTCGTGCTCGTCGACCTGCAGGAGCGGATCGTGGCCTTGCCGACCACGCCGTACCGCGGCGAAGACGTCGTCGCGAACGCCCTGCGCCTGCGGGACGCCTTCCGCGACGCCGGCGCGCCGGTCGTGATCGTGAAGGTGTCGCGGCCGGACAACCCGCCAGGCAACGAACTGGTCTTCGACGCGATGACAGCGCTTTCCGAGATCTCGCACGAGAACGCGATCACGAAGATCTTCCCGCGGCTCGGCACGGTCATGACGACGGACGAGGTGTTGGCGTGATCGACAAGGTCGCCTGGGTGCACGTCGTGGACGGCCGGGTACTGGCCGCGCGTTCGCGGGGCAAGGACAAGTTCTACCTCCCCGGCGGCAAGCGTGAGCCGGGCGAAACCGACGCCGAGACGCTGGTCCGCGAGATCCGCGAAGAACTCGACGTCGAGCTCACGCCGGATTCGATCGCCCCGGCGGGGGTGTTCGAAGGCCAGGCGCACGGCAAAGCGGAGGGCACCCTGGTCCGGACGGCGGCCTACACGGCGGAGTACCGGGGAGCGCTCAAGGCCAGCAGCGAGATCGAGGAGATCGCCTGGCTCGCCCACGAGGACCGGCCGCGGGTTTCCCTGGTCGCCCAGCTGGTCTTCGACCACCTCCACGAGACCGGCGAGCTGCGGTGATCGACAAGATCGCCTGGCTGCACCCGGTGGACGGCCGGATCCTCAGCACGCGCTCGCGGGGCAAGGACGTGTTCTACCTCCCCGGCGGCAAGCGCGAGCCGGGCGAAACCGACGCCGAGACGCTGGTCCGCGAGATCCGCGAAGAACTCGACGTGGCGATCACGCCGGAGTCGATCGCGCCGGCGGGGGTGTTCGAAGCGGAAGCGCACGGCCACGCGGGCACCCCGGTCCGGATGACCTGCTACACGGCCGAATACCGGGGAACGCTCAGGGCCAGCAGCGAGATCGAGGAAGTCGTCTGGCTTACCTACGGCGACCGCGGCCGGGTCTCGGCGGTGGACCAGATCATCTTCGACCACCTCCGCGAGATCGGGCAGCTCGGCTAACCCAGCCGCAGCTTCGGCTTGTGCTCCAAGTGGGACAGCCCGTTCCACGCCAGGTTCACCAGGTGGGCCGCGACCTCGTCGCGCTTCGGCTTGCGCGCGTCCAGCCACCACTGGCCGGTCAGCGCCACCATCCCCACCAGCGCCTGTGCGTACAGCGCCGCCAGTTTCTCGTCGTAGCCGCGGGCCGCGAACTGCTGGGCCAGGATGTGCTCGACCTGGCTCGCGATGTCGTTCAGCACCGTCGAAAACGTGCCCGTCGAACTCGCCACCGGCGAGTCCCGTACCAGAATGCGGAAACCGTCGTGGGAATCCTCGACGTACGACAGCAACGCCGTCGCCGCCTGTTCGAGCATCACGCGGGGGTGGCCGCCGTGCAGCGTGGAGACCATGCGCTCCAGCAGGAGCTGGGTTTCGCGGTCGACGACCACCGCGTAGATGCCCTCTTTGCCGCCGAAGTGCTCGTACACCACCGGTTTCGACACGTTGGCGCGGTGCGCGATCTCCTCGATCGACGTGCCGTCGAAACCCTTTTCGGCGAACAGCGCCCGAGCCACGTTCAGCAACTGCTGACGCCGCTCGCTGCCGGTCATCCGGACGCGCGTCACCGGGGCGACCGGACGCGCCCCGGTGACCTGCTCACGTTTGGACCGCCGTCTCCCCGCCACCGTCGCAGCCTAGTTGACTAGCTCTTTTCCGTCGCGATACGGGCCAGGCGCTGCGGGGTCGGCCAGCGGACGTCGTGCACCCAGCCGAACTTCTCGAAGATCCAGATCAGCCGCGCGGAGATGTCGATCTGGCCGCGCTTGACGCCGTGGCGCGCGGACGTCGGGTCGGCGTGGTGCAGGTTGTGCCACGACTCGCCGAAGCTGAAGATGGCCAGCGGCCAGAAATTCGCCGACTTGTCGCGGGCGGCGAACGGGCGCTCGCCGATCATGTGGCAGATCGAGTTGACCGACCAGGTCACGTGGTGCAGCACGCAGATGCGCACCAGGCCCGCCCAGAAGAACGCCGTCACGGCGCCCCAGAGCGACCAGGAGATGAGCCCGCCCAGCAACGCGGGCAGCGCCAGGCTGACGATCGACCAGAGCCAGAACAGGTCGTCGACCTTCTTGATCGCCGGGTCCTTGACCAGGTCCGGGGCGAAGCGCTCGGCGTTGGTCTGGTCGCGCTCGAACAGCCAGCCCATGTGCGCGTGCCAGAAGCCCTTGGCGATGGCCCACGGCGAGGTGCCGAACGCCCACGGCGAGTGCGGGTCGCCGTCGCGGTCGGAGAACGCGTGGTGGCGGCGGTGGTCGGCGACCCAGGTGATCACCGGGCCCTGCAGGGCGATGCTGCCCGCGATGGCCATGAGCACGCGCAGCCACGGCTTGGCCTTGAACGAGCCGTGCGTGAAGTAGCGGTGGTAGGACACCGTGATGCCGAGCCCGCTGATCGCGTAGAAGACGACGAAGATGGCGACGTCGACCCAGCTCAGTCCCCAGCCCCAAGCGAACGGAACGGCCACCAGCAGGGCCACCAGCGGCGCGATCACGCCGAAGTAGACCGACAGCTGCACGCCGATGCCGCGCGTGCCTTCGGTGACGGGTTTGGGCCCCTTGGGCGCCGGAGGCTCCCCGGTGGGCTGAGAGCGGTCGAGCGTGGCCGTCATACGCTTCACTTCTTCCTACGCGGGCGACCCTTCGACGTAGGGTGCCCTAACCTACGATGCCGTAAGTTACGGTACAGGAGGTTCGGGTGCATGGGGAGTGCCCGAAGCCACACACCGGTTGTTCGAAGTGGAGTACCCGGCGGACGGGCCGCTAACGCATCCCCCGCGCGGACGACACCCGATCGTCGCTATCCTGACCAGGTTCGATCCGCCGTAGTGTAATCGGCAGCACTTCAGATTTTGGTTCTGACAGTTCAGGTTCGAATCCTGGCGGCGGAGCAGCAGAAGGACCCGAACCCACGACACCGGGAGGTTGGCGCTGACCGACGAGGCGACCGACCCGGGAGCGGCCAGGCGGCCCGCGCTGGCCGAGATGTCCGACGCCTGGCTGGTGGGGCGCGCGCGGGAGCTGATCGCCGCGGTCCAACGGCAGGAGTACACCCAGCAGCTCCAGATCGTCGAACTGATGGACGAGCTGCTCGACGAGACCCAGCGCCGCGGCGAGCCGACCATGGTCGCGCAGCTGCTGCGCGCCTCCGCCATCGCGCGGCTGATCACCAGGGGCCTGGCCGCCGAGGCCGAGCCGCGGCTCGACGAGATGCTCGCGCACACCCGGCGGCACGGCCTGGCGCTGCTGCGGGCCGACGCGCACGCGCTGCGCGGGCGCCGGCTGGTCATCGCCGCGCAGGAGGACCCCGCGCTCACCGAGATCGCCCGCGCGCTGGCGATCCTCGACGACTCCGCGATCCCGAACCGGCAGGTCGGCATCCGCCAGTGGAACCGCATGCTGTGGTCGACGCTGAACGACTGCTGGATCGTGCTGAACCAGCTCGGCGTCTACGAAGCCGCCGAAGAGGTCATCGGCCGCGCCGCGAGCGCGATCCGCGAGAGCGCGAGCCCGCACGAGATCACGCTGCAGCTGATGAACCGCGTCAAGATGCTGCTCGGCTGGGGCCTGCGCCTGGAGCGCATCGACGAGTACGACGAGAGCGCCGAGAAGTTCCGCACGGCCGCGTCGATGGCGGTCGCCGCGGAGGGCCCGTTCACCGAGTCGCTGTTCCCGCGGAAGGCGAACGTCTCGGCCGTCGACCAGGTCGGCGTCCTGGCCGCCGCGCAGGCGCTGCACAGCCCGAGCACCGACCAGATCGACCGGCTCCGGCAGCTGCACGAAGGCACCGGCTACCCGGGCGAGCGCGAGATCGTCGCGATCGCGCTGGCCCGCTGCCTGGACAAGGGCGGCCGCCGCGAGGAGGCCCTCGAAGTGCTGCGCTCGGCCCGCGACCTGTTGCGGGAGGACAGTTCGCAGCCGTCGATGCGGCTCAACATCGTCCGCGAGCTGGCCCGCCTCGACACCAGCCCGGACTACGCGTCCGGGGCGAGCCAGTCGCTGATCGACTACGCGACCCGGCTCGAGACCGAGATGTGGAGCCTGCGCGAGTCGCAGATCGCCACCCTGAACGCCCGTCGCGAGCACGAACGGCTGTCCGCCGAGCACGGCGCCATCACCCAGCAGGCACTGCAGGACCCACTCACCGGCCTGCCGAACCGGCGCGCGCTGGACGAGAAGCTGCGCCAGCTCGCCTCGTCGGCCGACGCGCAGCCGCTCGCCGTCGCGCTGGTCGACCTCGACGGCTTCAAGGGGGTCAACGACAAGCAGTCGCACGCCGAAGGCGACAACGTGCTGCGTGTCGTCGCGAGCACGCTGCGCGACGCCCTGCGCGGGGACGACCTGGTGGCGCGCTACGGCGGCGACGAGTTCATCGTGCTGCTGCCGGGCACGCCGGCCTCCGCGGCGAAGATGGCGCTCGGCCGCGCCGTGAAGTCCGTCGCAGGCCTGCCGCACCACCTCTCACACGGCGTCACGCTGTCGATCGGGCTCGTTTCGCTGCGCCCGCAGGAGCGCGGCGAGCAGGTCCTCGCGCGCGCGGACGCGGCCATGTACCAGGCGAAACGCGGCGGCGGCAACCAGGTGGCGTCGGCGAACTCGATGGCCGCCGACCCGGCGGCCGCGTGGGCGAACGAGGCCCCTCCGACCGACCCCGCGTGGGACGCCGAAGAGCACAGTTAGGATCGTGTCCCGACAGAAGCCATTCATTGGTAACCGTTGGGAGCGCCGTTGACCGGCCCGCTGAGCACGTTGATCCTGGCCGCGGGTGAAGGCACCCGCATGCGTTCTTCGACGCCCAAGGTGCTGCACCCGATCGCCGGGCGGCCCCTCGTCGAACACGCCGTCCGCGCCGCCGCCGGCCTGTCCCCCGAGCACCTCGTCGTCGTGGTCGGCCACGGCCGCGAAGCCGTCGGGGAGCACCTGGCGCGGGTCGGGCAAGCCCTCGAGCGCGAGGTCGGCACCGCGGTGCAGGACCAGCAGAAGGGCACCGGCCACGCCGTGTCCTGCGCGCTCGCGACCCTGCCCGCCGACCTGACGGGCACCGTCCTCGTCAGCTACGGCGACGTCCCGCTGCTGGACACCGGCACCCTGCGCGCCCTGCTCGAGGAGCACACCGAGGCGAAGAACGCGGTCACCGTGCTCACCGCCGTGGTCGCCGACCCGACCGGCTACGGCCGCATGGTGCGCGACGCGGCGGGCAAGATCACCGGGATCGTCGAGCACAAGGACGCCACCCCGGAGCAGGCGGAGATCACCGAGATCAACTCGGGCGTCTACGCCTTCGACGCCGCCGTGCTGCGCGACGGCCTCTCGCGCCTCTCGACCGACAACGCACAGGGCGAGCTCTACCTCACCGACGTCCTGGGCATCGCGAACGGCGACGGGCTGCACGTCGGCGCGCTGGTCGTCGACGACCCGTGGCTGACCGAGGGCGTCAACGACCGCGTCCAGCTGTCGGTGCTCGGCGCCGAGCTGAACCGCCGGATCGTGCGGCGCTGGCAGCGCGAAGGCGTCACCGTCGTCGACCCGGCCTCGACCTGGATCGACGCCGGCGTGACCCTCTCGCGCGACGTCGTCATCGAGCCCGGCGTGCAGCTGAAGGGCACCACGTCGGTCGGCGAGGGCACGACGGTCGGGCCGGACAGCACGCTGACGAACATGACCATCGGCGCCCGCGCCTCCGTGGTGCGCGTGCACGGCTCCGACTCCGAGCTGGGCGACGGCGTCAACGTCGGCCCCTTCACGTACCTGCGGCCGGGCACGAAGCTCGGCGAGAAGGGCAAGCTCGGCGCGTTCGTCGAGACGAAGTCCGCCGACATCGGGGCCGGCACGAAGGTGCCGCACCTGACCTACGTCGGCGACGCCACGATCGGCGAGCACAGCAACATCGGCTGCTCCAGCGTGTTCGTGAACTACGACGGCGTGAACAAGCACCGCACCGTTATCGGGTCGTATGTCCGGTTGGGCGCGGACAACACGTTCGTCGCTCCGGTGCAGGTCGGTGACGGCGCTTACAGTGGTGCGGGTGCCGTGATCCGCGAAGACGTCCCGCCGGGCACACTCGCGGTGTCGGCGCCGCCGCAGCGCAACATCGAAGGCTGGGCGATCCGGCGCCGGCCGGGTACACCCGCGGCGGAAGCGGCTCAGGCCGCTCTCGACGCCGAGACAGCAGCAGGAACCGACGGGGAGTCACCAGCATGAGTCCGAAGCAAGGCACGCCGAAGAAGAACCTGATGCTCTTCTCCGGACGCGCGCACCAGGAGCTCGCCGAAGAGGTCGCCGAGCACCTCAACGTGACGATCACCCCGCAGACGGCGCACACGTTCGCCAACGGCGAGCTGTTCGTCCGGTTCGAGGAATCCGTCCGCGGCACCGACGCCTTCGTCATCCAGGCGCACACCACGCCCATCAACGAGTACGTGATGGAGCAGCTGATCATGGTGGACGCGCTCAAGCGGGCGAGCGCGAAGCGGATCACCGTCGTGATGCCGTTCTACCCGTACGCGCGCCAGGACAAGAAGCACAAGGGCCGCGAGCCGATCTCGGCGCGGCTGATCGCGGACCTGTTCAAGACCGCGGGCGCCGACCGGATCATGACGGTCGACCTGCACACCGCGCAGATCCAGGGCTTCTTCGACGGCCCGGTCGACCACCTGATGGCGCAGACCGTGCTGGCCGACCACATCAAGAAGACCTACGGCGACGCCGACATCACGGTCGTCTCCCCGGACTCGGGCCGCGTGCGGCTGGCCGAGAAGTGGGCGCAGACGCTGGGCGACCGCCCGATCGCGTTCATCCACAAGACGCGCGACCCGGACAAGCCGAACCAGGCCGTCGCCAACCGCGTGGTCGGCAAGGTCGAGGGCAAGCTCTGCGTCCTGATCGACGACATGATCGACACCGGCGGCACGATCGTGAAGGCCACCGAGGCCCTGATCGACGAGGGCGCGGCCGACGTCGTCATCGCGACCACCCACGGCATCCTCTCCGACCCGGCGACCGAGCGGCTTTCGCAGTGCAAGGCGCGCGAGGTCATCGTGACGAACTCGCTGCCGATCCCGGCGGAGAAGCGGTTCCCGGGCCTGACGGTCCTGTCGATCGCCCCGATGCTGGCGGAGGCCATTCAGCAGGTCTTCGAAGACGGCTCGGTGACTTCCCTCTTCGACGGCAACGCCTGACGCTTTCCGCCGGGCGCGAACTCCGCGCCCGGCGGGGGCTCCCAGGGCTAGCGTCGCCGGCATGGGGAACTTCAAGTTCGGCGTCAGCCTCCGCGAAATCGGCAGCCGGGACGCCTGGATCGCCAAGTGCCGCCGGGCCGAAGAGCTCGGCTACGACGTCATCACCGTGCCCGACCACCTCGGTACCGGCCGCTTCGCGCCGTTCCCGGTGCTCGCCATGGCCGCCGCCGTCACCGAACGGCCGCGGCTCGGCACCCTCGTCTCCAACGTGCCCTTCTACAACCTCGCGCTCTTCGCGCGTGAAGCCTCTTCGACGGCCGCGTTGCTCGACGGGCGGCTCGACCTCGGGCTCGGCGCCGGGCACATGAAAGCCGAGTTCGACGCCGCCGGTCTCCCCTGGCAGCAGGCGTCGGAGCGCATCGGCTACCTCGGCGAAAGCATCGGCTACCTGCGCAAGCACTTCGACGACGAGGGCATCGCCCAGCCCCGGCTGCTGCTCGCGGGCAACAGCGACGGCGTCCTCGACCTCGCCGCCCGGCACGCCGACGTCGTCGGGTTCGCCGGGCTCCGGCAGCAGCCCGGCAAGCCGCCGGGCACCTTCAAGCTCGACAACGCCGAGGCGATGGACGAGCGCGTCGCGTTCTTCCGGGCCAGGGCGGCGCGCGAAGTCGAGTACAACATGCTCGTCCAGCACGTCGAGGTCACCGACGACCGGCGGAAAGCCGCCGAGGCGTGGCACGAGAAGACCGAGCGCAGCGCCGTGGCCGACGCCGGCGAGCTCCTCGACGCGCCGCAGCTCCTGCTGGGCACGGTCGAGGAGATCGCCGGGCAGCTGGTGGCGCGGCGCGAACGCTACGGCTTCTCGTACACCACCGTGTTCGAGCCGTTCCTCGAAACCTTCGCGCCGGTGATCCGCGAACTTCAGTAAGCGACCGTGAAGCGCGCGCGGCTGTGCTTCGGCTGCTCGATCTCGTCGACGTACGCGATCGCGTAGTCGTCGCCGCCGATGACGGACTTGCCGTTCTCGTCGGTCAGCAGGATGTCGCCGCCGATGCGGAACTTCTCCGTGCGCTCGCCCGGGATCCAGGCGCCGAACTCGGCGGCGGGGCTGACGTAGAACCAGTCGAGGTCTTCGGGCTGCTCGCGCAGCAGGTACAGCACCTCGGCGTGGTTGCCGGCTTCTTCCTTGTACTCGTCCGGGAACTCCGGGGTGTCGAACAGGCGCGGGCCGCCCTCGGCGACGAGCAGGCTCGACGCCCCGCCCACGAACGACAGCCGGACGCCGTTCTCGCGCGCGACGCGGACCAGCCCGGGCACGGCGTCGATCAGCTTCTTGCCGTCGATCGCGCGGGCCGGCGTCGCGACCACGATCACGTCGGCGTCCTTCGCGACCTGCGCGACGAACTCCTCGTCGTGCAGCGAACCCTGCCGCTCGTCGACGCCGTCGGGCACCGAACCCGCGTTGCGCGCGACGCCCACGACCTCGTGCCCGCGGCGCAGCGCCTCGGCGCTGATCTTGCCGCCCGCGTAGCCCGTCGCCCCGAAAACCACCAGCTTGGCCATTGGATCTCCTCGTTCGTTTCGGCCTTTCGAGGCCGATCGTAGGAACGGAAGATCACCTACTTCAACGGGAGCAACGCACCCCCGGGTAGGTGTCCAGGTCAGCCGCCCAGGCCGGCGAACTCCGCGGCGACCTTCTGCTTCACGGCGTTCGCGTCGAGCGCCGCGCGGACCTCCGCGGTCGCGTTCGGCTTCGACAGGACCTGGTAGCTGGCCGTCTTGTTGGGCAGCTTGAACTTGACCGTGCAGGACATCTTGACCGTCGCGTACGGCTCGGCGTCGGCCGCGGCCGTGCACGTCTGCGCGCCGAGTGAATCGGCGCTCACCTCGACCGAGAGGTTGATGTGCACGACGCTCTTCTCGCCCGACGCCGGCGAGCCGACCACGCTGGTGGAGACGTCGACCGTCGTCGTGCAGGAGCCGACGAAGTCCTTGCAGTCGAGCTTGTCGTTGGTGACCACGGCGCTGGCCTGGACCAGGCCCTCGAACGGCGAGCCGAGCGCGCCGACGGCGGCGTCGAGGTCGGTGTGGAACGCCTTCAGCGCGTCCCCGGTGAGTCCGGCGACCTGGAACTCGGCGCCGTACTTCGGGCCGGCCTGCGGGTCGAGCAGCACCGGCGCGAAGCTGACGACGCGGTTCGGCTTGGCCGCGGTGACGCGCAGGACGCTCGGCGCGGCGCCGAGCTGGTAGACCTCGGTGCCGTCCGCGAGCTTCGCCTTGACCGGCTCGCCCAGCCGGTCCAGGCCGGGCAGCGCCTTGCGCAGGCCGTCGGCGAGCGCAGCCGGGGCGAACCGGGCCGCCGGGTCCAGCGGCAGCTCGGAGCCGAGCGAACGCACCCAGCTCGTGCCGAACTGCGTGCCCTCGTCGATCGCGTGCGCCTTCCAGTACTCGGCGTCGGCCTGGAGGTAGAACTGGCCGCCGACGGCCACGACCTGGACGACCCCGCCTTCGAGCGGCAGGCCGCCGGCGGCCGTGCCGCCGCGGGTGATCCGGAACTGCTGCTCGGTGCCCTTGACCGTGGCCTTGAGCGCGACCGCGGGTGCCTGGCCCAGCGCGGTCAGCGCGGCGTCGACCGCGGTGCGCTGCTCGGCCCGCCGCTCCGCCGTCTGCCGGTCGGCCGCGGAGACACCGGCGGTACCGGGGACCGCCACCTGGCAGCCCGCGAGCAGTCCGCCCAGCAGCAGCACCGCCGCCGCCACGCCCCGTCGAGCCCGCATTGCCGCCCCCTGCTGTCCGCTGTGCCCGAGTGCACCTGAATCCGGTTGAGTCCCGCCACCGGACTTGTGTCGTCACGCACCGGGGTCCAGGAGGGTTCTAGCCTGGTCCAGGCCCCCACCGCAACCCACCGTGATGAGGTTGGTTTACACTCTTCAAGTTGTCTCGGCGAGGCGGGGCCCTACCTGGGTGCCCGGCGTGATCGACGCGGCGGCTCGAGTAGCCCCGGCTGTCGTGCACGCCTGAAACTCGCCGCCGCAACCGCCTGAACAGAACAACGCAAGCATCCCCGCCGCAGCATGCTGTCTCCCGCACCATGTTCGTGATTTGAAGGAGTGCCACACCGTGTCCGAGGTACGTCTGTCCGTCGAGCCGCGCACCGAGTTCGGCAAGGGCGCCGCGCGTCGCACGCGTCGCGCCGGCAAGATCCCCGCCGTCCTGTACGGCCACGGCTCGGACCCGCGGCACTTCGCGCTGCCGGCCATCGAGTTCGCCCGCGTCGTCCGCGAGAACGGCTCCAACGCCGTCATCACCCTCGCGCTCGAGGGCTCCGACGAGCTCGCGCTGACGAAGACCATCGTCGTGCACCCGCTCAAGAACTACATCGAGCACGTCGACCTGCTGGTCGTGAAGCGCGGCGAGAAGATCGTCGTCGACGTCCCCGTCGTCGTCACCGGCAACCCCGGCCCCGGCGGCCTGGTCAACCAGGACGTCGACACCCTGCAGGTCGAGGTCGAGGCGCTGCACATCCCCGAGCAGTTCGAGGTCTCGATCGAGGGCCTCGAGATCGGCTCCCAGGTCCTCGCGGGCCAGGTCGAGCTGCCCTCGGGCGCGACCCTGGTCACCGACCCGGAGGCGCTCGTCGTGGCCGTCAACGAGCCGCAGCGTGAAGAGTCCGACGACGAGGCCGCCGAAGCGGGCGACGAGTCGGCCGAAGCCGCCGAATAATAGAATCACCGCGTGACCGAAGACCTGCCCGGGGCCGGCGAGCTGATTCTGCTCGCCGGCCTTGGCAATCCCGGACCCCAGTACGCCGGAAACCGCCACAATGTCGGTTTCATGGTGCTGGACGAGCTCGCCGCCCGCATCGGCGGCAAGTTCAAGACGCACAAGACCGGCGGCGAAGTCCTCGAGGGCCGGCTGGCCGGCCGCCGCGTCGTGCTGGTGAAGCCGCGAACGTACATGAACCTCTCCGGCGGGCCGGTGGTCGGCGCGGCGCGGTTCTACAAGGTGCCGCCGTCCGGCGTGGTCGTGGTGCACGACGAGCTGGACGTCGATTTCGGGGCGCTGAAACTGAAGTTCGGCGGCGGCGACAACGGCCACAATGGACTCCGCTCGATCACGAAGTCCCTCGGTACCCGCGACTACTACCGCGTGCGCTTCGGCATCGGCCGCCCGCCCGGACGGCAGGACCCGGCGGACTTCGTGCTGAAGGACTTCGGAACGGTCGAGCGCAAGGAGCTCCCGTTCGAGGTCGACCGGGCCGCGGACGCGACCGAGGCACTCGTCGGCACCGGCCTGGCGGCCGCGCAAAACGCCTTCCACGCGGGCTGACGTGGGTGGGATGGTGAACCCATGACCCCTGACGAAGTCCGGGCGATCGCTTTCGGCAAACCCCGCTTCGGCCGTCGCGGCTACAACGAGGACGAGGTCGACGCGTTCCTCGACCTGATCGCCGAGGCGCTGTCCGGCCGCAACATCCTGACCGCGGACGACATCCACTACGTCGAGTTCACGATCATGCCGGTCGGCATGCGCAGCTACGACCAGGCCCAGGTCGACTTGTTCCTGGACGAGGCCGAGGCGGCGCTGGTGGAGCTGCGCAACCCGCGGCCGGTGGTCGAGGAGCCGCGTCCGCAGGGCCCGCGGAAGTGGTTCGGCCGCTCCTGACGATGTGAGACCGGCCACACAGCGCTGCGTAGTCCCGGCTCACTCACAGGCGGACGACGACCGCCCGTCGGGGTGAGCTTCGAGGTCCACCCCTTCCGGGGGAGCCCGTCCGCGGGCTAGGACGGTGTACGGCAGTTCGCACCGCCCATCCCCGGAATCGGAGAGTTGCATGTCGTTCACCGCCGAAGACCTCGCCGAGGTCACCTTCGGTAACGCCCCGATCGGCCGCCGTGGCTACGCGAAGCACGAGGTCGACGAGTTCGTCCGGCGGATCGCCAAGACGTTCGCCGAGGAGGACGACCTGACCGCCGCCGAAGTGCACCACGTGATGTTCTCGAAGCCGCTGATCGGCAAGCGCGGCTACGACGAACGCGAAGTCGACCAGTTCCTCGACGCGGTGGAGGACCAGCTGGCCACGTCCACGGGTCACGCCCCGGACCTCCCGGGCGCCCGCACCCCCACGGAGGCGACGACCGAGCGCGCGACCCCGCCCACCCTGCGCGCCGAACGCCTCCAACAGCGCTGAGTGGAACTTTCCCTATGAAAGTGCCGCCTCCCGGGAGCCTGGGGGTGGAACTTTCATAGGGAAAGTTCCGTTTTAGGCGTCGGCGTTCTTCTTGATCTTGTCCGCGAACTGGGCCGCCGTCGCGGCTCGCTTGACCTTGCCCGATGGGGTCTTCGGCAGGCTGCCGGCCGGGAGCACCACCACCGCGTACGGGCGCATGTCGACCGCGTCGCGGACCCGGGCCGAGACCTGCTTCATCAGGTCCTTCTCCGCCTCGGCGTCGCCCGCCAGCTTCGACTCCACGACCACCGCGAACCGCTCGCGACGGCTGCCCGCGTCCAGGCGGACCGCGACCGCGTTGCCGGCCCGCACGCCCTCGACCGAGGTGGCCGCGCGCTCGATGTCCGTCGGGTACAGGTTGCGGCCGCCCATGATGATGACGTCCTTGCGGCGGCCGCAGATGACGATCTGGCCGTCGACCAGGTAGCCGAGGTCGCCGGTGTTGAGCCAGCCGTCCTCGTCCTGGGTGGCGAGCGGGCCGTCCATCGTCAGGTAGCCGGGCGTGACGGCCTCGCCGCGCAGCCGGATCTCGCCGACTTCGCGCTCGCCGACGCGCTCGCCGGCCTCGTCGACGATCTCCGCCTCGAGCCCGTCCAGCGGACGGCCGAGCAGCGCGAACGACCGGACTTCGTCGGTGCCGCGCCGCGGGTCGCCCTCGGGGACCGGCACCGCGCGGTTGCCCGCCTCGAGCGCGTCCGCTTCGACGACGTCGAGGGTCAGCCCGGTGAACAGCGGCGCGAAGGAGACGGCCAGGGTCGCCTCGGCCATGCCGTAGGCCGGGAAGACGCACTCGGCGGGCATCTTGAACCGGGCGCCGGCCTCGACGAACGTCTGGACGGCGGTCTCGTCGATCGGCTCGGCGCCGTTGAGGGCGATGCGCAGCTTCGAGAGGTCGAACTCGGTGTCGTCGTCGACGCGGGCCATCCGGCGCCCGACGATCGCGTAGGCGAAGTTCGGCGCCGCCGTCGTCGTGCCGTGGTACTTGGTGATCAGCCGGGGCCAGATCAACGGGCCCGAAAGGAACTCGACCGGCGTGATCTTGACCAGCTCGACGCCGAAGGTCATCGGCACGGTCAGGAAGCCGACCATGCCCATGTCGTGGAAGGTCGGCAGCCAGGACACCATCACGTCGACGTCGAAGTCGAACTCCGCGCGGTCGACCATGGCCTTGACGTTGGAGTACAGGTTGCCGTAGGTGATCCGCACGGCCTTCGGGTCGGCGGTGGAGCCACTGGTCAGCTGCAGCAGCGCGGTTTCGCCTTCGTCGGTGACGACGACGTCTTCCAGCGGCTCGGCGCCGGTCAGGTCGCTGATCAGCCGGTAGCCGATGCCCTTCTCGGCCAGCACGGGCGCGAGCTGGTCGAAGGGCTCGCCCAGCAGCACCAGGTTCGACCCGATCATCCCGAGCACCCGCACGGTGTCTTCGGCCCACTCGGCGAGATCGGTGCGCGGAGTCGGCTGGTGCAGCATGGTGACGCTGCCCCCGGCCAGCCACACGGCCTGCACGGTCGGCGCGATCAGCACCGGCGCCGCGGCCAGCACCGCGACGGCGTCCCCGCGTTCGAACCCGCCGGCGACCAGTCCGCCGGCGATCCGCCGAGCCTCCTGGTGCACTTCGGCCCACGTCCGCCGGACCGGCTCCACCGGCTCACCCGTGACCATGCCCCGCTGCTGTCCCCGCCCCGTCGCGGTGGCGACCAGCGTGTCCACGAACCTGCTCATGGCCGGAACATTACTGTCTCGGCGTCAACGCCCGCCCGCCAACGCGGAAACCAGGCCCCGCAGCCAGCTGTCGACTTGGCGCTGCCCCCGCAGCCGGACGACGACGAGGCCGGGGTGCCGGTCCTCGTCGATCACCCGGCGGACCCGGGCCCGCAGGATCGGGTGGTAGCGCCACGCGAGCCGGACGATGTGGTCGCGGTCGGTGAAGAAGGTGTGCAGCGGCCCTTCGACGTTGCCGCCGGCGATCTTCGAACCGCGCCCGACGCGCCGTTTCAGCGTACGGACGACGACGCGGGCCATGGTCAGGGCACGCGGGTGGTCGAGCCACGTCGGCCTGCCACGTCTCCCGCACGGTCCAGCCGGGCGCGTGGAAGAAGGATTCGAACTCGACGTAGGGCACGCCGAGGCATTCGCACAGCGTGCGCGCGAGGGTCGACTTGCCCGAGCCCGCCGGGCCCGCGACCGCGAGCCGCCGGAGCGGGCGCGTGCCGAGGGGGTCGTCCGGGCCGAGCAGCGTCGTCATTCGAGCAGCTCGGACGTCTCCAGCCAGCGGGCCTCGATGTCCTCGATCTCGCCCTGCACGCCCTTCAGCTCGGCGTTGAGCTCCATCAGCTTCGCCGGATCCGTCGCCGCCGCCAGGAGGGCCGCGTGGAGCTTCTCCTCCTTCGCGTGCAGCTGGTCGAGCTTGCGCTCCAGCCGGCCGAGTTCCTTCTGGGCCGCGCGCAGGTCCGCCGCGGACTTCTTCGCCTCGGCCTTCGCCGCCGTGGGGGCCGCCGCGGGTGCCGGTTCCTTGTCGAGGGCCCGGCGGTTCAAGTACTCCTCGATGCCGCCCGGGAGGTGGGTGATGCGGCCGTCGCCGAAGAGGGCGACGATCGTGTCGCAGACGCGTTCCACCAGGTAGCGGTCGTGCGAGACCACGACCATCGTGCCCGGCCAGCCGTCGAGGAGGTCCTCCAGCTGCTGCAGCGTGTCGATGTCCAGGTCGTTCGTCGGCTCGTCGAGCAGCAGGACGTTCGGCTCGGCCATCAGCAGGCGGCACAGCTGCAGCCGGCGCCGCTCGCCGCCGGACAGGTCGCCGACCGGGGTCCACTGGCGGGCCTGGGGGAAGCCGAGCTTCTCGCCGAGCTGGGACGCCGTCATCTCCTGCTTGCCGAACACCACGCGGCCGGCCACCTGCTCGATCGCCTGCAGCACGCGCAGGTCGCCGGGCAGGTCGTCGAGCTCCTGGCGCAGGTGCGCGAGCGCGACCGTCTTGCCCTCGACCCGGCGGCCGGTCGACGCCTCGACGTCGCCGCCGAGCAGCTTCAGCAGCGACGTCTTGCCCGAGCCGTTCACCCCGACCAGGCCGATCCGGTCGCCGGGGCCGATCCGCCAGGTGACGTGGTCGAGCAGCGTCCGCTCGCCCACCGCGTACGTCGTGTCTTCCAGTTCCAGCACCGTTTTGCCGAGGCGCCGCTTGGCGAACGCCTGCAGTTCCACGGAATCGCGCGGCGGCGGGACGTCCGCGATCAGCGCCTCGGCGGCTTCGATGCGGTAGCGCGGCTTCGACGAGCGCGCCTGCGGGCCGCGGCGCAGCCACGCGAGCTCCTTGCGGGCCAGGTTCTGCCGCTTCTCCTCGGCCGTCGCCGCGAGGCGCGCGCGCTCGGCGCGCGCGAAGATCCAGTCGGCGTAACCGCCTTCGTACTGCTCGACGCGGCCGTTCGCGACCTCCCACGTCAGGGTCGCGACGGTGTCGAGGAACCACCGGTCGTGCGTGACGACCACGACCGCGATCCGCCGCGCGAGCAGGTGGTCGGCGAGCCACCGGACACCTTCGACGTCCAGGTGGTTGGTCGGCTCGTCGAGCACGACGAGGTCGAGTTCCCCGGTCAGCGCGGCGGCCAGCGAAACCCGGCGCCGCTCGCCGCCGGAGAGGTTCGCGGTCGGCTTGTCCAGCCCGATCGCGGTGATCCCCAGACCGTCCACAATGGACCGGACGCGCGCGTCGGCGGCCCACTCGTGCTCGGCGCCGTAGCGTTCGAGGACGACGTCGCCGACCGTGCTGCCGTCCGGCAGCTCCGTGCGCTGGGTGACGACCGCCATCCGCAGCCCGCCGACGTGGCTCACCCGCCCGGAATCCGGCTCGGCGAGTCCGGAAAGGACTTCCAGCAGCGTGGTCTTGCCCCCGCCGTTGAGCCCGACGACGCCGATGCGCTGCCCGGCCGCGACCCCGAGCGACACGCCGTCCAGGAGCGGGCGAATCCCGTAGGACTTGCTCACCGACTCCAGGTTGACCAGGTTGGCCATCCGCTCAGCCGATCCTCTCTACGATCGAAAACCGCGTCGCCACGACCTGCGTCGTGTCGTCCACGGCGAATTCCGGATCCCCCATGGCGGCGCGCATTTCGGCGCTCTGCCAGAACTTCACGTGTTCGGCACGCCACTCGGCGACGCTCGTGAAGCCTTCGCCCTCGCCGATCGCGTGCTGGAGGTCCACTTCGGACAGGGGGAGCACGCGCACCTCGGCGGTCTCGATGACGGCGACCCCGGCGCGGGCCGAGTCGAGCACCAGCTCACGCTCGCCAACGGTGGGCAACGCTTCGCCCTCCCGCTCGTATTCCACGAGCAAGGCGGAAGTGGTCGTCTTCGAGCCGTCCAGGATCGCCGCGACCAGCTTGTCGCGCAGCGGGCCGGGGAACGCGAATTCCGCGTGCTTCACGCGTGCACCCGCGGCGGCGTCGGCCGGCTCGCGTCGTCGCCGCCGACCACTCGGGCGCCCGGGACCGGGCCGTGGGCCACGCGGACCGTGCGGCAGACGCCCGCGCCGGAGAGCTCCGCGGCGACCTCCACCGCCGACTGCGCGTCTTCGCAGAGGAACGCGCAGGTCGGGCCGGAACCGGAGACCGTGCCCGCGAGCGCGCCCGCGTTGACGCCGGCCCGGAGCGTGCGGCGCAGGTCCGGGCGCAGCGAGACCGCCGCCGCCTGGAGGTCGTTGCCCAGCAGGAGGGCGAGCTGGCGCGGGTCGCCCGAGGCCAGCGCCTCGACGACCGGGGTGTGCGCCCCGATCCGCGGCGGGTTGCCCGCCGCGCGCAGCCGGTCCAGCTCCTTGAACACCTTGGGCGTCGACAGTCCTTCGGCGTCGAACGCCAGCACCCAGTGGAACGTGTGCCGCGAGAGCACCGGCACCAGGTGCTCGCCGCGCCCGGTGCCCAGCGCGGTGCCGCCGTAGAGCGCGAACGGGACGTCGCTGCCCAGGCCGGCGGCGATGCCGGCCAGCTCGTCGCGCGTGACGTCGAGGTTCCAGAGCGACGCGAGCCCGACCAGGGTCGCCGCCGCGTCGGCGCTGCCGCCCGCCATGCCGCCGGCGACCGGGATGCCCTTGCGCAGCACCACCCGGACCTTCGGCTCGCCATTGCGCCCGACGTGCGAGGAAAGCGCTTCGACCGCCCGCCAAGCCAGGTTTTCCGGGCCGGTCGGGACGGTGCCTTCGCCCTCGCCGTAGACCTCGATGCCGGGTTCGTCGGTGGCCGCGACGGTCACTTCGTCGGTCAGCGACAGCGCCTGGAACACGGTCACCAGCTCGTGGTAACCGTCTTCGCGCAGGTCGTCGACCGAAAGGTGCAAGTTGACCTTGGCCGGGACCCGGACGGTGATTGGGGGCGGAACTACGGCGAGCACCCGCCCAGCCTACGTGTCCACGTTCCGCAGAAAGCCGTGAAGGCCTCCTTACCGGCTCTTATGGCCGGTAAGGAGGCCTTCACGGCTTTGGGGGTCAGGCGGCGACGACGGCCTGGGGGCCGCGGGCGGTCTGGGTGACGTGGCCGCCGCGCTCGGCGACCCACGCCAGCGCCGCGTCGGCGCGCTCGCCGCGGACGCCGAGGCGGAAGCGGCCGACCGGGGTGTCGCCGATCCGGGTCAGGCCGCCGCCGATGGTGGCGAACTCGACGTCGAAGCGGCCCGCGGCCTCGGGCAGCAGCGCGCCCACCGACGCGAAGCCGACCAGCACCACGTCGACCGAGCGGTCGTACCGGCCGTTCTGCGAGCGCGGGGTCTCGATCGACGGCAGCAGCGCCTGCGCGGTGCGGCTGCCCGGGGTCGAGATCAGGTCGAGCACGGTGCCGCGCTCGACGACGGTGCCGTCCTCCAGCACCGCGACGTCGTCGCAGAGCCGCCGGACGACGCCGGCGTCCGGCGTGGTGACGACGACCGTGACGCCCAGCTCGGAACGGGCGCGGTCGAGCACGGTCAGCACCGAACCGGCCTCCTCCGGGTCGACGCCGGCGGTCGGGTCGTCGGCGAGCAGCACGGCCGGCGCGGCGGCCAGCGCCTTCGCGACCGCGACGCGGCGGAGCTGGCCCGCGGTGAGCTCACCGGGACGCTGCGCGGCGCGCGGCGTCAGGCCGACAAGGTCGAGCAGCGAGCCGACCCGGCTGCGGCGCTGCGGGCCGTCGACGCCGAGCTGCTCCAGCGGGGAAGCGATGTTGCCGGCGATGGTGCGCTCGGCGATCAGTTCCGGCTTCGACGAGACGACGCCGAGCTGACGGCGGATTTCGCGGAGCCGGCGGCCGTCGAGCGTGCCGGTGTTGAGGCCGTCGAGCCGGACGACTCCGCGGTCGGGGCGCTCCTGCAGCGCGATGCAACGGGCCAGGACGGACTTGCCCGAACCGGCCGGGCCGACGACGCCGAACAGCGAGCCGGCTTGGACGTCGACGCTCACGTCGCGCAGGGCGACGACCGAATTTCCGTTGGTGGCAAAGGATTTGGACAGGTTTTCGACGGTGATCACGACAGCTCCAGAAAAACAGGGCGCAGCGCACGAGGGCGCGCCCGGCCGCAAGCGAGTGTCCGTCCGCAATGGACGGTGCGCGAAGAAGGGTGGAACGGCTCAGACGAAGCTCAGCGCGAGCGTCGACATGCGGAGACGGAGCGGCGGCCTTCGTCGACGACGCGACGCCTGGTCAGCAGCAGGGGGCGAGCTACCCTCTTCATCGAAAACGGCCTCCATCGGTCCTGGCGGTAGCACCTGCCCTGTGGAGGGTGGTTGCTGCGACTTCGACGAGCCAGGTCTCTCGGTCGCTCGGGATGGACGTACTGAGTTAAGCCGATCCCACGGAGCGAAAGCAAGCCCGTTGGCCCACATCACACGACTGGAGGTGTCGCCGTCACGGTCCGACGGGAAAAAGGTGCGTTTTTCACCGCATCCACTGTGGTCTTTTCAGCGGCCGGCCTGCGCGCGGGCCGCGATCCGGGCGAAGTCGTGCACGTCGAGCTGCTCGCCCCGGGTCTTCGGGTCGATCCCGGCCGCCGTCAAGAGCTCACCGGCCCGCTCGGCCGAGCCCGCCCAGCCCGCGAGAGCGGCGCGAAGCGTTTTCCTGCGTTGTGAGAAAGCGGCGTCAACCAGGGAGAAGAGACCGTCCCGATCCGCGGACGCCGTCTCGTCGGCGCGTTCGAACGCGACGAGCGCGGAATCCACGTTGGGCACCGGCCAGAACACCGACCGTGGTACCGCGGCGACTTTCCGTGCCGGGCCGTACCAAGCGAGCTTGACGCTCGGGACGCCGTAGATCCGGCTGCCCGGCCCGGCCGCCATCCGGTCGGCGACCTCGGTCTGCACCATGACGAGCCCGGAGCGCAAGGACGGCACCTCGGCGAGCAGGTGCAGCACGACCGGCACGGCGACGTTGTAGGGCAGGTTGGCGACGAGGGCGGTCGGCCCGCCCGGCAGGTCGCCGTTCGCGACCCGCAGCGCGTCGGCGCCGACGACGGTCAGCCGGTCCGCGGCTTCGGCCGCCCGCTCGGCCACGGTCTCGGGCAGCCGCGCGGCGAGCTTGGGATCGATCTCGACGGCGACGACCCGCGCCCCGGTGGCGAGCAGGCCCAGCGTCAGCGACCCGAGCCCCGGCCCGACCTCCAGCACGACGTCGTCCGGCCCGACGCGGGCGAGCTCGACGATCCGGCGGACGGTGTTGGGATCGTGCACGAAGTTCTGCCCGAGCTTCTTGGTCGGCCGCACGTCCAGCTCGGCCGCCAGCCCGCGGATTTCGGCAGGTCCCAACAGATCAACCACCGGTGGAGCTTACCGATGCCGCTCCGCGTACACACGAAACGGCCCCCGTCCACGAAGGACGGGGGCCGTTTCGGGAAGATCAGGCCTTCTTGCCGCAGACCGGCCAGGCGCTGTAGCCGCCGCGGGCGTCGCGGACCTTCTCCGCGATCGCGATCTGCTGCTCACGCGAAGCCTGGCTCGGCAGGTTCGCGTACGCGTCGCCGCCGTAGGCGTCCCACGTGCGCTTGTCGAACTGGAGGCCGCCGTAGTAGCCGTTGCCGGTGTTGATGGCCCAGTTGCCGCCCGACTCGCACTGCGCGATGCGGTCCCACGCGGAGCCGTCGCCGATGGCCGGGGTCGGGGCCTTCTTGGTGCCGACGTGGATGATCTTCGGCTTGGCCGCGGTGATGATCTGCTCGGAGATGCTCTCGCGGGAGACCTCTTTGCCGTTCTTCTGCGTGACCTTGTAGGTCACCATCTTCTCGCCGGCCACGCCCGGGTCCTCGACCTGGGTCTTGCCCTTGTCCAGGTCCGGGTCGTCGACGCGCTGCTCGGGCGGGTCGATGGTCTCCTTCTGGACGACCGTCGAGACGCCGGTGCGGCTGATGTGCACCTCGGCGCCGTCGGTCAGCTTGACGTCCAGGCCGCCCTCGGCCTGGTCCTCCGGGCCCAGGGTGAGCTTGTACTCGCCCAGGAACTCCTTCGTCGTGACCGCGGTGGTCTTCACCTGCTTCGGCGTGTTGGCGCCGTCGTACAGGGTGATGTTCTTCAGGGTCTTGATCTCGACGGTGGCGCCCTGCAGGGGCAGCTCGCCGTCCTTCGGCATCGACATCCACGTGCCGGGCTTGTCCATGCCGGCCATGCCGAGCTGGTTCAGCGCGTCGCCGAGGTGGGTCGCACGCACCCAGGAGGTGTGCTCCGCGCCGTCGACGATCATCTTGAGCTGGCGGCCGCGCTCGAGCTTGATGACGCCGCCGTCGCCGACCTCCGCCTGCGGGGAGGGCGAGAGCGAGTCGTGCTCGCCGACCGTCAGGCCCGCGTCCTCCAGCACCTCGCCGACGGTGTCGCCGAAGGAGTGGATGGTCTGCTGCTGGCCGTCGACGTCGACGGTGACGCTCTTGTTCATCGCCAGCGCGGCCGCGCCGCCGCCGGCGATGCTGATCATGACGCTGAGGACGGCGCCCTTGAGGAAGCGGCGCTTCCAGACCTTGGTGGTCTCGCGCAGACCCTCGTCCAGCGCGGCCCGCTTGGCCTGCGGGGACGCGGTCCGGTCCGCCTCGATCTCGTCGGGGATGACGATCGGGGGCAGGTACGTCGTCTCGGCGTTGATGAGGCGGATCAGTTCGTCGACGTCGACGTCGATCTCGGCCATCATCGCGTCGGCGTCGGGGCCGAGCGCGGCGAGGATGTCCTGCTGCGTGATGTTCGGGTCGTCGGAGAAGTCGAGCTGGCCATACGCGGTGTCCTCGAAATGACTGCGTTCGAGGACGGCGGAGCGCGCTCCAGCCTGTCTGCTACCTGTCACCGGGGATCGTTCCCTTTCACGAGACGGCGGTCGGGGGCGCCGTCTCTACGACTGGGCGTGACGATCGGGAACTGCTGAACGCAGGTCCGACCGGCACGATCACGGGACAGTAACGGGTCCCGCCGGGTTGCGCAAACACCCCCCGGAGTGTCGTGATCCCCGTCACTCCATCAGGTGGACGATCAAGGAACCCTGATGTCGCAATGCGTTCACCCCGTTGTGACACTGGGGAGTCGGTAGACGCGCTCGGCGGTGGTCCGGACCGATTCGGCGACTTCGTGGACAGCTTCGCCCCTGAGCGCCGCGAGGTGACGGACGGTGTAGGCGGCGCCGAACGGCTCGTTCGGCCGTCCACGGAACGGGTGGGGGGTCAGAAACGGCGCGTCGGTCTCGACGAGGTACTGCCCCGGCGGGCAGAGCCGGGCCGCCTCGTGGAGGCCCCTCGCGTTCTTGAACGTCACCGTGCCCGCGAAGGAAAGGACGTATCCCGCGTCCACGCACTTGCGGGCCATTTCCGCGTCCCCGGAAAAACAATGGAAGATTACGGCGTTCGGCGCATTCTCTTCGGCCAGGATGCGCAACACGTCGTCGTGGGCCTCGCGGTCGTGGATCATCAGCGGCTTGTCCAGCCGCTTGGCGAGGTCGATGTGCCAGCGGAAGGCTTCCTGCTGGGCGTCGTGCGGCGAGTAGTCCCAGTAGTAGTCGAGGCCGGTCTCGCCGACCGCGACCACGCGCTCGTGGGCGGCCAGGCGCTCCACTTCGGACTTCTCGGCCTCGCCGAACTCCTTGGTCCGCGTCGGGTGGATCGCGACGGCGGCCCAGACCCGGCGGTCCCAGGTGGCCGCCTCGGTGGCCCAGCGCGCGGAGGCGAGGTCGTCGGCGACCGTGACGACGCGGGCGACGCCGGCGCGCTCGGCGCGGTCGACCATGGCCGTGACATCGGCCGCGGTGACCGCGCCGCACGCGTCGAGATGGGTGTGCGCGTCCACCACCGACACCGGGAGCCGGTCCGGGACCGGCGGCAGCTCGCGCTTCTCTTCACCCATGCGTACTTCTTACTCCTTGATGATCGGCGCCCACTCCGGACCGGTCTCGCCGAGCGCCGGGTCGAGCTTGGTGAACAGCGGCGACGGCTTGGCGAGCGGCTTGCCGACCTCGATCGGCTTCGACTCCCACTTCGCCTGCTCGCCCGCGTAGTCGCCGGTCAGGATCGGGTTGACCCGGCCGTCGATGTCGAGGTCCTCGACCTCCTTGAGCTCCGGCTGGGCGGCCCAGACGCCGGTGCCGCCGAGGGCCTCGTGCACCTTCTGCGCCGAGTGCGGCAGGAACGGCGTCAGCAGCGTGTTGGCGTCGGAGACGACCTGCAGCGCGGTGTGCAGCACGGTGTCACGCCGCGTGGGGTCGTCCTTGAGCTTCCACGGCTCCTGGTCGGAGATGTACTTGTTCGCCGCGGTGACGACCTTCATCGCCTCGCCGGCCGCGAGCTTGAACCGGGACCGGGCCAGGTGCGCGCCCGCGGTGTCGAACGCCTTGCGCGACAACGCCTTCAGCTCTTCGTCGGCCGCCGTCGGGGCCTCCGGCCGCGGGATCGCGCCGACGTTCTTGTGCGCCATCGAGATGGACCGGTTGACCAGGTTGCCCCACTCGTTGGCCAGCTCGAAGTTGGTCCGGCGGACGAACTCGTCCCAGGTGAAGTCGGTGTCCTGGGTCTCCGGGCCGGCGACCGAGATGAAGTACCGCAGCGTGTCCGGGCCGAAGTCGCGCAGGAAGTCCTCGACGTAGATGACGCGCCCGCGCGAGGTCGAGAACTTCGAGCCGCTCATGGTGAGGAACTCGCTGGAGACGATCTCGTCGGGCAGGTGCAGCTTGCCGTACTTGCCCGGCTCGCCGCCCTTGTCGCCCTCGCCGTTGTGCCCGAACAGCAGCGCCGGCCAGATCTGGGCGTGGAAGGTGATGTTGTCCTTGCCCATGAAGTAGTACGACCGGGCGTCGGCGTTGTTCCACCACTCCTGCCACGCGTCCGGGTTGCCGGAGCGCCGCGCCCACTCGACGCTGGCCGAGAAGTACCCGATCACCGCGTCGAACCAGACGTAGAACCGCTTCAGCGGCTGGTCGCGCCAGCCGTCGAGGGGGATCTTGACGCCCCAGTCGAGGTCGCGGGTGATCGGCCGCGGCCGCATGTCGTCGATCAGGTTCTTGGTGAAGTTGAGGACGTTCGGGCGCCAGTCGGTCTTCGTCGACAGCCAGTCGCCGAGGGTCTTGGTGAACGCCGGCAGGTCGAGGAAGTAGTGCTCGGTCTCGACGAACTTCGGCGTCTCGCCGTTGATCCGCGACTTCGGGTTGATCAGCTCCGCGGCGTCGAGCTGGTTGCCGCAGTTGTCGCACTGGTCGCCGCGCGCGCCGTCGTACCCGCAGATCGGGCAGGTGCCCTCGACGTACCGGTCGGGCAGCGTGCGGCCGGTGGACGGGCTGATCGCGCCCCGGGTCGTCTTGGGCACGACGTAGCCGTTGCGGTGCAGCGCCAGGAAGATCTGCTGCGTCACCTCGGCGTGGTTGCCGGTGGTGGTCCGGGTGAACAGGTCGTAGGAGAGGCCGAGGCCCTGCAGGTCGGTGCCGATCTGGCGGGTGTACTTGTCCGCCGTGAGCTGCGGGGTCGAGTTCTCCTTGTCGGCCTGGACCGTGATCGGGGTGCCGTGTTCGTCGGTACCGGAGACCATGAGCACCCGGTTGCCGGCCATTCGCTGGTAGCGGGAGAAGACGTCGGACGGGACGCCGAATCCGGACACGTGGCCGATGTGGCGGGGGCCGTTGGCGTAGGGCCAGGCCACCGCGGTCAACACAGGGGTGCTCATACCTTATTAGGTTACGGAGGGCGTCACGAGCTTTGTCGGGAGGGAGGCCGCGGGGCTCCCGGGCAGCGCGGCGGCGGCGGAGATGTAGTGAATGACTCATTCCTGTCGTCGGACGACGTGAATGAGTCATTCACGGCACGCGGCGGGCGGGGCCGAGCGGGAAATCGCCTGATCAACCGCGTGGGTGTCACTGCGGGTCCGCCGTCGGCGACGTATGGTGTGCTCTCCACCGGAGTGGCGGGGGCGGGACAGTGACGGGACCGGAGAGCGAACGCGGCATCTCGCTGTCCCACCGTGAGCGGGTGTCCGACTGGTACGCCGTCCGCGCGGCGGACACCAAGTTCGTCTCGGTGACCATCAGCGAGAACGTCAACTGGAGCAACGGCGCCGCCGAGCGGAACCTGGCCGGGGCGCAGGAAGCCGGGCTGCACGTCGGGGGGCGGCACTACGCGCGGCCCGGTGCGGTGCACGACCAGGCCGACCACTTCGTGCGCACCGCCAGCAGGCTCGGCGCGTTCGCCACCGGGTCGCTCGCGCCGGCCCTCGAAGTCGCCGCGCCGAGTGTCGACGACCGGTTCATCAAGGCGTGGATCAAGCACGTCCGGCACGCGGCACGCATCGAGCGGGTGCTGGTCTACGCCGACCACGACTGCTGGGCGAACCGGCTGCACCCGGACCGCTGGGCGGACAGCGAAGTCATCCTCTGGCTGACCCGGCACAACGGCATCCCCGGGCGGCCGGGCTGGTTCCACTCGCGGCTGGGCCTGCACCAGCACGCGTGCGCCGCGGACGTCCCCGGCATCGCCGGGCCGGTCGAGCAGAACGCCGTCGTGTACCCGTTCACATTGGGCGACTTGCTGCTCTGACCTGTGGTGGTATGGCGCCATGCGCGTGTCGAGCACCCCACTGCGGACGGACGTCACGCCCGCGCGCGCGTTTTCGGTGCTCGCCCACCACGCCGCCGCCCGCGGGCTGCCGCCGCCCGCGATGCTGTCCGGCGAGTGGTTCGGTGCGCGGGCGGTGATCGCGCCTTCGCTCGCGGTGACGCCGGGTGCGCTGCCGCCGGTCGAGCCGGTGCCCGCGCCACCGGGGGTCGTCGGCGGCGGCTGGTTCGGCTACCTGGGGTACGACCTCGCGGACCCGTCGGGCCGCACCGGGTCCCTGCCGCCGTCGGCGTGGGGCTGGGCGGACCACGTGCTCCGGTGGTCCGCCGACGGCACCTGCCACCTGGAGTCGCTGGACGGCGGCGGGCCGCCGGTGTCCACGATGGAATCGCTGCTGGCCTCCGGCGTCCCGGAGTCGTCCTGGACGGCCGGGCCGCTGCGGCGTCCGCTGCCGTCGGAACACCGTGACGCGGTGAAGGCGTGCGTGCACGCGATCGAAGCCGGGGAACTGTTCCAGGCGAACATCTGCACGCGGTTCACGGGCTCGTTCTCAGGATCGCCCGCGGCGTTGTTCGCGGCCGGGGTCTCGTCGCTGGACCCGCGCCGCGCGGCCTTCCTGGCCGGCTCGTGGGGATCGGTGGTTTCGTTCTCGCCGGAGCTGTTCCTCGCGCGGCACGGGCGGGCGGTGCGGTCGACGCCGATCAAGGGGACGCTCCCCCGGCGCGGCCCCGCCGACGACGGGAACGCCGCGCTGCTGCGCCGCTCCGCCAAGGACGTCGCGGAGAACGTGATGATCACGGACCTGGTGCGCAACGACCTCGGCCGGGTGTGCGAGGTGGGGTCGGTGACCGTGCCGTCGCTGCTGCGCGTCCGCCCGGCGCCGGGCGTGTGGCACCTCGACTCGACGGTGACGGGCACGCTGCGCCCGCCGGTGTCCGACGCGGACCTGCTGGCCGCGACGTTCCCGCCGGGCTCGGTGACGGGCGCGCCGAAGATCCGCGCGCTGGACCTCATCGCTTCGCTGGAACCCGTCGGACGCGGCGTCTACACCGGCGCGATCGGGCTGCTCTCGCCCGCGGCCGGGCTCGAGCTGAACGTGGCGATCCGGACGTTCGAGATCGCGAACGGCGCCATCGCGCTCGGCGTCGGCGGCGGCATCACGGCGGATTCGGACCCGGAGGCGGAGTGGCAGGAGTGCCTCCACAAGGCAGCCCCCCTGGAACGCCTGCTCGCCTCCGGCTCGTGAGTGTTCAGTCGGGTTCTAACCCGACTAAACACTCACGAGGGGTTACTTGCCGGGGTCGAGCAGGAGCTTGCCGACCGTCTTGCGCGAGCGCAGGGCTTCGTGCGCGGCGCGGGCGTCCGCCAGCGCGTACTCGCCACCCGGGATGGCCTTGAGCTTGCCCGCGAGCACGAGGTCGAAGAGGTCGGTCAGCGCGGTCCCGAAGACGTTGCCCGGCAGGCGGAAGACGTGCGGCAGCCACATGCCGCTGATGGTCGTGCTGTGGCCGAGGAGGTTGCGCAGCTCGACCGGCTTCGGGCTTTCGCGCCCGGCCATACCGTAGAACGCCAGCCTGCCGAACGGCGCCAGCGCGGCGATGCTCTGGTCGGTGGTGGTCCCGCCGACCATGTCGAGCACGACGTCGACGCGGCGGCCGCCGTTCGCCTCGATCAGCGCGGCGGTCATGTCCTCCGCGCGCGAGTCGATCGCGACGTCGGCGCCGAGTTCGAGGGCGAGCGCGCGCTTCTCGTCGCTGCTCGCGGTGGCGATCACGCGGCCCGCACCCCAGGCCTTGGCGAGCTGCACGGCGATGGTCCCGACCCCGCCGGCGGCGGCGTGCACGACGACCGACTCGCCCGGCTCGAGGTGGGCGTTCTTCTTGAGCAGCACCCACGCGGTCGTGCCCTGGACCAGCATGGACAGCGCGGTGAGGTCGTCGACGCCGTCGGGCACCGGGAAGGTCGTGGCGGCGGGCGCGACGGCCTTTTCGGCGTACCCGCCCCCGCCGTTCAGCAGGGCGACGACGCGCTTGCCGTCGCTGGTCCCGACCACTTCGCCGCCGGGGACGAGCGGCAGCTTCGACGGCGCGAGGTAGCTGTTCTCGGCCTGGTGCGTGTCGGCGTAGTTGACGCCGACGCGCTCGACGTCGATGAGCACCTCCCCCGGCCCGGCCACCGGATCGGGCAGCTCGACCGGCGTGAGCACTTCGGGTCCGCCGAACTCGGTCACCTGCACTGCGCGCATGTCGTGTTCCCTCTCCGTCGTGGCTGTGAGACATTCTGGCATATGTCTCAGGAGTTCGAGCGAGCCCGCGAGTGGTTCCGGTCCGGCCGCCGGGTCGACATGGGCGAACTGGCGGCGGACCTGGCGATCAGCCGCGCCACCCTGCACCGCCGCGTGGGTTCGCGCGACCGGCTGCTGGGCGAGATCCTGTGGTCTCTTTCGTCGGCTTCGATCACCCGCCTGTGGCCGTCCTGCGTGGGCCGCGGCGCGGCCGGAGTGGCCGACTTCGTGAGCGGGTACGTCCGGTACGCGAACGACTCCCCGCCGTTCCGCGACTTCCTGCGCCGCGAGCCGGAGCGCGCCCTGCGGCTGCTGACGACCCGCGCGAGCGTGTGCCAGCAGCGGACGACGGCGAAGCTGGCGGAACTGCTCTCGGAGGAGGTCGCGGCGGGACGGCTCGTGCCGCCCCTGCCGGTGCCGGACCTGGCTTACCTGCTGGTGCGGATCGGCGAGTCGTTCGTGTACACGGACGTGATCACCGGCGACGCCCCGGACGCGGCGAAGGCGCACGCCGCGGTGACGGCACTGCTCACGTAGGCGGCCAAGGCCGCGCACCAGGCGCCACGACGCGCAGGCACTTCAACGGCCGGTGCGCGGTCAACGCGAACACGACCGCTTCGCCCACCGACTCGCCGAGCTCCCAAATCCAGCCGAGGCCCGTCGCCACCACCCGGCCGGAGGCCTCGACGAAGACGCTGGACGAGCTCAGCCATTCGCCGAGGGGATACCACTCGCCACCGAGTTCGGCGACGAGTTCGCGGGCCAGCTCGTGGTGCCCGGACCCGGCCGCGACCGGGTCCACGACCAACGGCTCGTCGTTGGCGAAGTTCGGGCCCGCCCGGTTGACCGGCGGCAGGTTCAGCCCGCCGAAGGAGCGCAGCGCCGCCGCCGCGACCGGGTGCAGGCGATAGCCCTGCCCCGCCAGCTCGGCGTCCCACGCGGAGATGTCGACGGACCGATCAGGGCGCCACCCGGCGTGTTCCAGCGCGCGCACGACCACGTCGGGGAAATCGAAGCCGCTCGCTCGGAGCTCAGCCGCCTCGGCCCGGGCGCTGCGGGCTTCCGCCACGGCCCGCTGCCGGTCTTCGGCGAAGAGCAGCAGCGGCGCCAGCGCCTCGAGCGCCTCCGCGACCGCCACCCGCCAAGCCGCGAACGCGGCCGCGCCCAGTTCTTCGCCGGGCCGCTCGGCCCGCACCCGCCGCAGTTCCTTCAGCGCGGCTCGCAGCTCCGGCGTCATTCCGCCTTCCGGGCCGCCAGCACGGCGTCGTAAAGCTCCTTTTTGGACACCCCGCCCGCCTCGGCGACCTCCGCCGCCGCGGTCTTCAGGCGCTCGCCCGAAGCCACCCGGGACTGGACTTCCGTCACCAGGTCCGCCACCGAGACCTCCCGCGGCGGCGCCCCGGAAAGCACCACCGTGATCTCCCCGCGCACGCCATCGGCCGCCCACTCCGCCAAAGAGGCCAGCGTTCCCCGCTTCACCTCTTCATACGTCTTCGTCAGCTCCCGGCACACCGCGGCGGCCCGGTCCGGGCCCAGCACCGAAGCCGCGTCGGCCAGCAAGGACGCCAACCGGTGCGGGGACTCGAAGAACACCGCCGTCCGCGGCTCGTCGCGCAACGACGTCAACCACCGCGTGCGCTCGCCCGGCTTGCGCGGCGCGAAGCCCTCGAAACAAAAGCGGTCGCACGGCAAACCGGACAAAGCGAGCGCCGTCGTCACCGCCGACGGGCCGGGCAGGCACGTCACCGGGATGTCCGCGGCGACGCACGCCGCGACCAGCCGGAAGCCCGGATCGGACACACTGGGCATACCGGCGTCCGTCACCAGCACGACCGTCTCGCCCGCGCGTAACGATTCGATCAGCTTCGGCAGCCGCGCGGTCTCGACGTCCTCGTAGAAGCTCACCACCCGGCCGCTCGGGGTCACCTCCAGCGCGGACGCCAGCGAGCGCAGGCGGCGGGTGTCTTCGGCCGCGATGACGTCGGCTTCCGCCAGTGCTTCCGCCAGGCGGGGCGACGCGTCGCGGACGTCGCCGAGCGGGGTCGCGGCCAGCACGAGACGACCGGGAAGCAGCGAGGGACTCACCCGGCCAGCCTAGGCTGATCAGCGGATCCGGACGACGGACGCCCTGTCCCGCCCGTAGGATCGCCCCCGTGACCGCCGTGCTGACCCGTCCCGACGACGAAAGCGTCCGGCCGGACCCGGTCGAGGCGCTCCGGCCGCCGACCGACCGCGAAGTGACCCTGCTCGGCCGCGGCATGCCGGCCGACCGGCTGCGCGGCTGGGTCGTCACCCTCGTGCTGACCTTGATCGGCGGCATCGTCCGGCTGCAGAACCTCGGCGTGCCGACCGACAAGGGCAGCCCGGTCTTCGACGAGAAGCACTACGTGCCGCAGGCCTGGCAGGTGCTGCGCAACGGCGGTTACGAGGACAACTACGGCTACGAACTGGTCGTCCACCCGCCGCTGGCGAAGCAGCTGATCGCGATCGGCGAATGGCTGTTCGGCTACAACGGCTGGGGCTGGCGCATCATGCCCGCGCTGGCCGGCACGCTGATCGTGCTGCTGACCATCCGCATCGCCCGACGGCTCACCCGCTCGACGCTGCTCGGCGCCGTCGCCGGCATCCTCGTGATCAGCGACGGCGTGCTCCACCTGCAGTCGCGCATGGGCATGCTCGACATCTTCATCGCGCTGTTCGTGCTCGCCGCGTTCGCCTGCGTGCTCGCCGACCGCGACCAGGTGCGCGAGCGGCTCGCGACGGCCGTGCGGGAGGGCTGGGTCAACGAGTCCGTGTGGGGCCCGAAGCTCGGGTTCCGCTGGTGGCGGTTCGCGACCGGCCTGATGATCGGGCTGACCTTCGGCGTCAAGTGGTCGGCGCTGTACTACATCGTCGCGTTCGGACTGCTCACCGTCTTCTTCGACGTCGCGGCGCGGCGCGCGGCCGGCGTCGAACGGCCGTGGCTGGGCACGATCCGCCGGGACGTGCTGCCCGCGCTGTGGGCGATCGTGGCCATCCCGTTCCTCATGTACTTCGCCGCGTACTGGGCGTGGTTCGCCAGCGAGACCGCCACGGACCGGCACTACACCGAGATCAAGGACATCGCGCCGGGCGTCTTCGCGTGGATACCGCCGGCGCTGCGCTCGCTCGGCGACTACACGGCGAACGTCCTGCACTTCCACGAAACGCTGGTCACGCCCAAGGACAACCCGCACCCGTGGGAGTCGAAGCCGTGGACGTGGCCGATGGGCCTGCGCCCGATGCTCTACAGCTACAACGGCGAGGCCACCGGCTGCGGTGAGTCCCGCTGCATCAGCGCGACGATGCTGATCGGCACGCCCGCGATGTGGTGGGCGGCGATCCCGATGCTCGGCTGGGCGGCCTGGCGCTCGATCTTCCGCGCGGACTGGCGCTACGCGGCCGTGCTGGTCGGTTACCTCGGCGGGTACGTCTTCTGGTTCACCAACATCGACCGCCAGATGTACTTCTTCTACGCGACGCCGCTGGCCGCGTTCCTGGTACTGGGCTTGACGTTGTGCCTCGGCCAGATCCTGGGCAGCGCGCGGCGCGGGTTCGAGAGACGCGGGACCGGCCTGCTGGTGGTGTCGCTGTACGTCGGACTGGTGGTGGCGAACTTCGCCTGGCTGTGGCCGATCCTGAACGGCATCGCGATCACGAACGGCCAGTGGGAAGCCGAACGCTGGCTCCCCTCCTGGCGATGACGCTGGCCGACCCCGGACCCCGCTACCACCGGTCGTTCCTCGACGCGCTGGCGGAGTACCACCGGGACGGCCTGCACACGGACCTCGACCCGCGGCTGCTCGCGGACCGGCCGCGGTTCCTGCGCTGGCTCGAAGAGCTGCGGGAAGCCGGCATCCGCGGGACGGCGCCGATCGAGCGGGACCGGGTGCCGCACCGGATCTTCTGGTGGGTCGCGGGCGAGGAGTACCTCGGGCGAGCGCGCCTCAACCTGCGCCTCAACGACGAGCTGGCCGGGTTCGGCGGCCACATCGGCTACGACATCAGGCCGTCGGCCCGCGGCCGCGGCCACGCCACCGCGCTGCTGCACGCCGTACTGCGGGCGGCCGGGGAGGCGGGCCTCGAAACCGCCCTGCTGACCTGCGCGCCCGACAACCACGCGTCGATCCGCGTGATCGAGCGCAACGGCGGAGTGCTCGACGGCACGAGCGCGGCCGGCCGGCTGCGCTACTGGTGCGGCACCTCCTGAAGCGCCCCAATGTGGCGTTGGTTGCGTCCAACGCACCGAACGCCACATTGGGGCGCTTGGGGCCGGTGGCGCGAGCGGTGCGTCACCCCGCGAAGTACGCGCCCGGCGTGACGCCGACCGCCCGGCGGAAAGCCGCCACGAACGCGCTCGCCGAGCTGTAGCCCACGCGGTACGCCACCGTCTCCAGCGGGGCTCCCTGGGCCAGCAGCGGCAGCGCCGCCCGCAGCCGGACCTGCGTTCGCCACGTGCCGAACGGCATCCGGCACTCGGCGGCGAACACGCGCGCCAGCGTCCGCTCCGACGCGCCGACCGCGCGGCCGAACTCCGCGAGGGTGCGGGGGTCGGCCGGGTTCGCCAGCAGGGCTCGCTCGACGTCGCGGGCGCGGGGGTCGGTGAGCGACGGCACCACGATCGGCACCACGTCCAGCGGTTCCAGCAGGTCGAACGCCACCGCTTCGGCGCGCACCCGCGCGGCCGGGGCGACGCCGGCGCCGGTCAGGTACTCCAGGAGCTCGCGCAGCAGCGGCCGGACCACGACCATTCGCGGCGAAGGCCACGACACCGGGGACAACGCCGGGTCGGCGTAGATCCCGCGCAGCGCCGCCCGGCCGAGCGCCCCCGTGCGGTGCCGGACGCGCGCGGGCATCCACAGCGCGCGCGTCGGCGGCAGCACCCAGCCCGCGTCCCCCGACTTCACCGCGACGACCCCGCGCGCGGACCAGACCAGCTGGTGCGCCGGGTGTGTGTGCCAGGGGAACCAGGTGCCGGCGGGCAGGTCGAACTCGCCGAGCAGCATGGCTTGACCGGTTGACGACATCACCTGGCACGCTATCGGCTTCCGGCCACCACCGCGCCGAAATAGCGTCGGGTGCATGCCGATGAACCTGATCCACCGGAAGATCTGCAGCTCGGAGAAGTGGGCCGCGACCGTCGAGGAGCGCCTGACGCCGTGGCTCGCGGACCGCGACCTCGGCGACGACGTGCTCGAGATCGGTCCCGGCTTCGGCGCCACGACGAAAGTGCTGCTCGACGCCGTCCCGAAGCTGACCGTCCTGGAAATCGACCCCGCGTCGACCGAGCTGCTGCGCGCGAAGTTCGGCGGCCGCGCCGAGGTCGTCGAGGGCAGCGGCGCCGAAATGCCGTTCGAGGACGGCCGCTTCTCCGCGGTCGTCTGCTTCACGATGCTGCACCACGTCCCGACGACGCGGCTGCAGGACGCGATCTTCGCCGAAGCGGCGCGGGTCCTGCGCCCGGGCGGCACCTACTGCGGCAGCGACGGCCAGCTCAACCTGCGGTTCCGCCTGCTGCACCTCGGCGACACGATGAACGTCGTCGACGCCGCGACGTTCCCGGCCCGCCTCGAACAGGCCGGCTTCGAACAGGTCGACGTCCGGCTGGAGCCGAAGCAGCTCGTGCTCTTCTCGGCCACCAAGCCCGCAAGCTCGTGAGTGTTTAGGCGGGTTAGAACCCGACTAAACACTCACGAGCGGTTAGCGGTGGTGCGGCTGGCGCGGGACCACCCGGGTCACCGGGCCGTCCGCGGACTTGCCCGCGCGCGACAGCCAGCCTTCGACCTCGCGGCGCACCGACGTCAGCGTCGGGCGGCGGCGCGGCTCGGGGTCGAGGGACGCCGCCAGGAGACGCGCGTGCGCGCTGCGCTGGGGCAGCCGGGACACCGGTTCGGCGCGGGCCGCCGCCATCAGGGCGGCCATCGGGGTCTCGCGCGTGCCGCGCGGGGGCTGGCCGGACAGCGCGTAGCTGATCGTCGCCGCCAGCTGCCACGCGTCGGACGCCGGGGAGGCCGCCGAGCCCATGGCCTGCTCCGGGGCGACGAAGTCGGGCGTGCCGATCATCATCCCGGTGGCGGTCATCTTCGAGTCGCCCTGGCTGCGGGCGATGCCGAAGTCGATCAGGTGGGCCAGGCCGCTCGGGTCCAGCACGATGTTCGACGGCTTGATGTCGCGGTGCAGGACGCCCTTCTCGTGCGCCGCGGCGAGCGCGCCCGCCATCGTCGCCCACAGGCGGCCGGCCGCGACGTCGTCCAGCGGGCCCTGGCCGTCGACCAGCTCGGCCAGCGGGCGGCCTTCGAGGTACTCCATGACCAGCGCGAGCCCGTCCGGCTCCTCGGCCAGGTCGTACACCTTGACGCAGTTCGGGTGGCTGACCACGGCGAGCGCGCGGGCCTCGCGCTGCATGCGCTCGGCGGTGTCGCGGTCCGGCGCGTGCGCGATCTTCAGCGCGACCGTGCGGTTCAGCTGGGTGTCGACGGCCTGCCAGACCGTGCCGAAACCCCCCGCGCCGAGCTGCTTGACGCGCCGGTAGCGGCTGCCGCCGGCGTTGCGGGAGCCGGGCGGCGGCGGGACCGGGCCGGGGGCCGCGGCCAGCGCGCCGGCCATCGGCGGCGGTTCGGGGGCCGACGCCAGCGCCGTCTTCGGGTACGGCTTGTTGATCGGCGGGGGCGGCGGAGGCGGGGTCGGGCGGGGCTGCATCTGCGATGCCGAGGGCGGCGGCGGCCGGTACGGCTCGGGTTCGCGGCGCGGCGGCGCGTCCGAGCGGTTGATCACCGACCACGGCGGTGGCCCGACCATCGCGACCGGGATCAGGCCCAGCACGCTGAACGGCAGGAAGCCGAGCCAGAAGTGCAGCGCGGTGTTCGCCTCCATGCCGACGCTGAACGCGAGCATCGCGGCGAACGGGATCCAGAGGAACCGCGACGGCCACTTCGGGCCGCGGCGGAAGGCGGTGCGGCCCTGCAGGATGACGAACAGCAGCGAGCCGGCGGGCAGCAGGATGAACGCGGCCACGTAGACGAAGGTCGGCAGCGCCGCGTTGTTCTTGTAGAACAGCACCTCGTAGACGTTCGGGCCGCCGCCCAGGTACTCCTTCTGCGTGTCCACCCAGCAGGAGCCGCTCGACAGCGTCGAAGCCTCGCTGGCGGTCAGCCCGGACTTCGTGCCCGCCCGTGCGGCGCGGAAGACGCCCGAAATGCCGTTGGACAGCAGCCACGGCAGGATCAGCGCGCTGACCAGGCCGATCGCCCCGAACACCGACAACGTCGTGGCGTCGTAGCGGTTGCCGGTGCCCTTGCGGATGATCGAGATCGCGAGCGCGCCGATCGGCGGGAGCAGCGCGACGAGCGCGCCGGCCGCGCTCGTGGCCCAGACCCAGTCGCCGGGGCAGAAGCCCGGGCCGAACAAGGAATGGGCTAGCGAGAGCAACGCGCTCGCGAGTCCGTTCACCGCCGGGCTCCCCTCACTGTCCGTGTTCACTTCGTACCGCGACGCGGCGTTTCCCCGCCGTCCAGCTTAGGACGCAGCCGGGCGCCGTTGGGTTGCCGGGTCTTCAGCGTGCCCGGAATCCGGCGGGCCCGCCGCTCGCGGGCCATGATGGGGGCGACGGGGACGTTCGACGCGAAGGAGCGGGCATGGGCGCGTACTCCGAGGCCTACCGGCGCAGCTTGCGCGAGCCGGAGGCGTTCTGGCTGGCCGCGGCGGGTGCGATCAGCTGGACGAAACCCCCGGAGCGGGCACTGGACGCCTCGAACCCGCCCTTCTTCCGGTGGTTCCCGGACGCCGAGCTGAACACCTCGTACAACGCGCTGGACCGGCACGTCGAGGCCGGGCGCGGTGGCCAGGCCGCGTTGATCTGGGACTCGCCCGTGACCGGACAGCAACGCACCTACACCTACGAAGAGCTGCGGGACGCGGTCGCGCGCTTCGCCGGCGCGCTGCGCTCGCTGGGGGTCACGAAGGGTGACCGGGTCATCGTCTACCTGCCGATGGTGCCCGAGGCGGCGATCGCGATGCTGGCCTGCGCGCGGATCGGCGCGGTGCACTCGGTGGTCTTCGGCGGGTTCGCGCCCAAGGAGCTGGCCGCGCGGATCGAAGACGCCAAGCCCAAGGTGATCCTGGCGGCGTCCTGCGGCATCGAGCCGACGCGGGTGGTCGAGTACCAGCCGATCATCACCGCGGCGCTCGAACTGACCGAGCACCAGCCGGACCACGTCGTCGTGCTGCAGCGCGAACAGGCGCCGGCCACGCTGAGCGGGCGGGAGCTGGACTGGACCGAGCTGGCCGAGAGCGCCGATCCGGCGGATCCGGTGCCGGTCGCGGCCACCGATCCGCTCTACATCCTCTACACGTCCGGCACGACCGGGAAGCCGAAGGGCGTCGTGCGCGACACCGGCGGCCACGCGGTCGCGCTCGCCTACTCGATGGACGCGGTCTACGACGTCCACGCCGGCGACGTCTGGTGGACGGCCTCCGACGTCGGCTGGGTCGTCGGGCACTCCTACATCGTCTACGCGCCACTGCTGGTCGGGGCCACGACGGTGATGTACGAAGGCAAGCCGGTCGGCACGCCGGACGCGGGCGCGTTCTGGCGGGTCATCGCCGAACACGGCGTCCAGGCGCTGTTCACCGCGCCGACCGCGCTGCGGGCCGTCAAGAAGGTCGACCCGGACGCCCGCGAGCTGGCGAAGTACGACCTCAAGGCGTTCAAGACGCTGTTCATGGCCGGCGAGCGGCTCGACCCGGAGACCCTGCACTGGGCGCACGAGAAGCTCGGCGTGCCGGTGATCGACCACTGGTGGCAGACCGAGACCGGCTGGCCGATCGCGGCGAACCCGCGCGGCCTGGAGCCGATGGAGGTCAAGCCCGGGTCCGCGACCAAGCCGGTCCCCGGCTGGGACGTCCGGATCCTCGACCAGGCGGGCGAGGAGCTGCCACCCGGCCGCGAAGGCGCCATCACGGTGCGGCTGCCGCTGCCGCCGGGCTCGCTGCCGACGCTGTGGGGTGACGACGAGCGCTACCGCGAGGCCTACCTCTCCCGCTACGACGGCTACTACCTGACCGGCGACTCGGGCTACATCGACGAAGACGGCTACCTCTTCGTCATGGGCCGCACCGACGACGTCATCAACGTCGCCGGCCACCGGCTGTCCACCGGGTCGATGGAGGCGGTGCTCGCTTCGCACCCGGCGGTCGCCGAGTGCGCGGTGATCGGCGTCGCCGACCAGCTCAAGGGCCAGCTGCCCCGCGGGTTCGTCGTGCTCAAGGCGGGCGCGGACATCGCCGAGGAGCAGCTGCGCGACGAGCTCGTGGCCATGGTCCGCCGGGACATCGGGCCGGTCGCCGCGTTCCGCGATGTGTCCATTGTGGACGCGCTACCGAAGACGCGGTCGGGCAAGATCCTGCGCAAGACCATGCGCGCGATCGCCGACGGCCGCGACGAGGCCGTGCCCTCGACGATCGAGGACCCGAGCGTGCTGGAAGCCATCCGCGCAGCCCTTCGTTAAGGACTGTTCCAAATGCCCCGGCTGGTCTGTACCTTTGGGGGCAGTCCCCGACCGGAGGTGCCCTGATGCGCTTGTCCAGAGCCGTCTTGACCGCGGCGATCGTGAGTCTCACGGCGGCCGGCCTGCCCGCCTCCGCGGCGGCTTCGCCGGCCGCCCCGGAACGCAGCGTGACCGACGTCGTCCCGGCGCCCGTGTCGGCGAAGGCCGACCCGCGTGGTGACTTCAAGCTGACGCCGTTCACCGTGATCGCGGCCGACCACGGCGCCGGCCAGGTCGCGGACTACCTGCGCGGCCTGCTCCGGCCCGCCACCGGCTACCCGCTGCCGGTCGTGCCGCGTGCGTGGGGCGTCCCCGCGATCTCCCTGAAGCTGGGCCGCGACGCGCGGATCGGCACCGAGGGTTACGAGCTGAAGGTCGCGCGCGACGGCGTCACGCTGAAGGCCAACACCGCCGACGGGCTCTTCGAAGGCGTGCAGTCGCTGCGGCAGCTGCTGCCGTCGGCGATCGACGCGAAGCGCGTGCAGCACCGGACGTGGACCGTCGCCGGCGGCACGATCCTCGACTACCCGCGCTTCGCCGAGCGCGGCGCGATGCTCGACGTCGCCCGGCACTTCTTCAAACCGGACCAGGTCAAGCGGTACATCGACCAGATCGCCCAGTACAAGGTCAACACCCTGCACCTGCACCTCGCGGACGACCAGGGCTGGCGCATCGAGATCAAGAGCTGGCCGAAGCTGGCGACGGTCGGCGGGCTGACCGCCGTCGACAACGACCCGGGCGGCTACTACACCCAGGCGCAGTACCGGGACATCGTCGCCTACGCGGCTTCGCGGCACATCACGGTGATCCCGGAGATCGACATGCCGGGCCACACGAACGCGGCGCAGTCGACGTACGCGGAGCTGAACTGCGACGGCAAGGCCGTCCCGGTGCGCACGGACACCGAGGTCGGCTACAGCTCGCTGTGCATCTCCTCGCCGATCACGTACAAGTTCGTCGAGGACGTCGTCCGCGAGCTGGCGGCCCTCACCCCCGGGCCGTACCTGCACATCGGCGGCGACGAGGCGCACTCGACGCCGCCCGCGGACTACCTCGCGTTCGAGAAGAAGGTCCAGCCGATCGTCGCCAAGTACGGCAAGAAGGTCACCGGCTGGCACGAGATCGCGAAGTCGGACCCGCCCGCGTCGGCGGTCCCGCAGTACTGGGACTTCGGCGGTGACAACCCTTCGGTCGCGGCCGCGGCGGCGCGGGGCAGCAAGATCCTGATGTCGCCCGCGAACTACGCGTACCTGGACATGAAGTACGACGCTTCGACCCCGCTGGGCCAGGACTGGGCGGCGCTGATCGAGGTTCGCGATGGCTACGACTGGGATCCGGCGTCGCTGGTGACCGGCGTCGGCGAGCACCAGATCGCGGGCGTCGAGGCGCCGCTGTGGACCGAGACGCTCCGCACGAGCGCCGACATCGAGTACATGGCGTTCCCGCGGCTGCCCGGCATCGCGGAGATCGGCTGGTCCCCGAAGTCGACGCACAACTGGGACGCGTACCGGGCGCGCCTGGCGAAGCAGTCCCCGCGCTGGGCGGCCCAGGGCATCAACTTCTACCGCAGCCCCCAGGTCGACTGGCAGTAAGGACGTGGTCCCGTGGTCGTGGGTGTTTAGTCGGGTTCTAACCCGACTAAACACTCACGACCCCAGGCGGGCACGGATCGCGCGGCGGGCCAGGGTGTAGGGGGTGGGGCCGCCGTTGAGGACCGCGTCGGCGTTGGCCGCGCGGCCCAGCGCGTGCAGCTCGAACGCCAGGACTTCCGCGTCCGCGGTCAAGTGGCCGAGCGAGACGGCGTCGATGCAAGTCTCGCGGATGAACGCGGCGAACGAGCCGCTTGCCGAAGCGACCGCGTCGTGGACCCGGCCGGGGCGTGCGTCGAACTCCGCGCCGACGTTGAAGAAGAAGCAGCCGCCCGGGAACACCCGCTTTTCCGAGTACTCCAGCCAGTTCTCGCAGATCGCCCGCAATCGCGGCAAGCCCGGTGAAACCGCGGACGCAGGCGTGACGACGTGGGAGCGGAAGATGTCGAGAGCCGCTTCGATCGTCGCGAGCTGCAGTTCCTCCTTCGAGCCGAACAACGCGAACACGCCGCTCTTGCTCAGCTCCAGCTCGGTGGCGAGCCGGCCGAGGGAGAGGCCCTCCAGGCCGTCGACGGACGCGACGTCCACCGCCCGGCGCAGCACCAGGCGGCGGGTCGCGTCACCGCGGGCGAGCCGGCCGTCAACCGGCACGCCGCGCCCGCCATCGGTCCACAGTGGACTGGATGCCGGCGCTCCACGACACCGCCAGCGCCGGCGTCGCGAGGACGCGGTCGGCGAAGTCCAGCGCCGCCTCGACGCGCTCGGGCGGCAGCTGCCCGTAGTTCGCGAAGGAGATCACGTAGACCTCGGCGACCGTCGGCGCGTCCGCGCGCTCGACCAGCTCGACCGCGCCGGACGTCGGCACCGTGCCCGGCCGCAGCACGCGCAGGTACCAGCCGCTGCGCCCGGAGTCGATCATCGCCGGGGTGATGTCCTTGCGGCCGGTCTTCATCGCGAGCTTGAAGCACGGCGACCGCGGCTGCGAGACCTGCACGAGCGCGTCACCCCAGGCCCAGACGTCCCCGATCCGCACGTCGTCCTCGGTGAGGCCGCTCAGCGAGATGTTCTCCCCGAAGTCGGCCGTCTCGACCTCGAAGCCGTCTTCGCGCCAGGCCGCGTAGTGCTCGGCCGGGTAGACGTAGACCGCCTTGTCGGGGCCGCCGTGCACGGTGAGGTCGGCCTGCCGGTCGCCGTCGAGGTTCAGCTCGCTCAGCTTCAGCTCCGGCGCCATGACCAGTGCCTTCGTGATCCCGCTCAGCACCGGCAGCTCCCGCCGGTAGCCCAGGACGCTCGGTTCGCCCACGTAGACGTTGTCGACGTTCATGCCCTGAAGATAGCACGACCGTTCGTATAGTTTTCCGCCTTTAAGGTGGCGGACATGGATCTGCTCGGCAAGGCCCGCGCCCACGTCGACTCCGGCGCCCTCTTCACCGAACTGGCCCGGCTGGTGGCCTACCCGACGGTCAGCGACGCCCCCGAAGGCCGCGCCGCGATCCAGGCCTACCTGGCCGAGGTCCTGACCCCGGCGCTGACCGGCCTCGGCTGCGCCGTCACGCAGCACGCCAACCCGGACCCGGCGGGCGGCCCGTTCCTGGTCGGCGTCCGCACGGAGGGAGAAGACCTGCCGACGCTGCTCTGCTACGGCCACGCCGACGTCGTCGGGGAAGCCGGGCAGTGGCGCGACGGGCTCGACCCGTGGACGCTCACCGCGGACGGCGACCGCTGGTACGGCCGCGGCACCGCGGACAACAAGGGCCAGCACCTGATCAACCTCACGGCGTTGCGCCTGGTGCTGGCCGAGCGCGGGAGGCTCGGCTTCAACCTCAAGTTCCTCTTCGAAACCGGCGAAGAGATCGGCTCCCCCGGCCTCACGGAGTTCGCCGCGCGGCAGAAGGAACTCCTGAGCGCCGACGTCCTCATCGCCTCCGACGGCCCGCGGCTCGACGCGGCGACCCCGACGCTGTTCCTCGGCGCCCGCGGCGGCATCCGGATCACCCTGGACGCCGACCTGCGCCCGGACGCCGCCCACTCCGGCAACTGGGGCGGGATCCTGCGCAACCCGGCCACGACGCTCGCCGCCGCGATCGCGAGCCTGGTCGACGGTCACGGCCGGATCCGGGTGCCCGCACTGCTGCCGCCGGAGCTGCCGGAATCCGTGCGCGCCGCACTGGCCGACGTCGTCGTCGACGCGGACGCAAGCTGGGGCGACCAGCGATTGACGCCCGCCGAGCGGCTCTACGGCTGGAACACCCTGGAGGTGCTGGCACTCGACGCCGGGAACGCCGGCCGCCCGGTCAACGCCATCCCCGGCCGCGCCCGCGCGGTGCTGCAGCTGCGGTACGTCGCCGGCACCGACGTCGACGGCGTCGCACCCGCCATCCGGGAACACCTTGCCGCGCAGGGGTTCCCGATGGTCGACGTCCAAGCCGACGCGACTTTCCTGGCCAGCCGTACGCCGGTCGACGACCCGTGGGTCGGCTGGGCTCGGACCGCGCTGGACGAGGTAAGCGCGAAGCCCGTCGCCCTCTTGCCCAGCTTCGGCGGCGGCCTGCCCAACCACGTCTTCACCGACGTCCTCGGGCTGGCGACGCTGTGGCTGCCGCACTCCTACCCGGGCTGCCTGCAGCACGCGCCGGACGAGCACCTGCTCGCCCCGGTCGCCCGGGAGGGGCTGGTGCTCGCCACGGCGTTGTTCGGCGCTTTCAGTTCAGCGCCGCGGACTCCTCGTCGGTGAGCAGCCGGGAGCGGATCAGGAAGCGCACGCCTTCGGGCGCCTCCAAGGAAAACCCGCTCCCGCGCCCGGGCACGACGTCGATCGTCAGGTGCGTGTGCTTCCAGTACTCGAACTGCGGCCCGGACATCCACACCGGCACGTCCTCGATGCCCTCGACTTCGAGTGAGCCGAGCCGCACGTCGGACTGACCGGTGCGGAACTCCCCGGCCGGGTAGCACATCGGGGCGCTGCCGTCGCAGCACCCGCCGGACTGGTGGAACATCACCGGCCCGTGGCGTGACACCAGCTGCCGCAGGAGGTCCGCGGCAGCCGGCGTCAGATCGACGCGCTCACTCATCAGAAGAACCCGAGCGCCTGGTCGGAGTAGGAGACGAGCATGTTCTTCGTCTGCTGGTAGTGGTCCAGCATCATCTTGTGGTTCTCGCGGCCGATGCCGGACGCCTTGTAGCCGCCGAAGGCCGCGTGCGCCGGGTAGGCGTGGTAGTTGTTCACCCAGACGCGGCCCGCCTGGATGTCGCGGCCGGCGCGGTAGGCGGTGTTGCCGTCGCGGGACCAGACACCGGCGCCGAGGCCGTAGAGCGTGTCGTTGGCGATCTTGATGGCGTCGGCGTAGTCGTCGAACTTCGCCACGGACACGACCGGGCCGAAGATCTCCTCCTGGAAGATCCGCATCTTGTTGTCGCCGGCGAACACGGTCGGCTCGACGTAGTAGCCGCCGGAGAGCTCGCCGCCGAGGTCGCTGCGGACGCCGCCGGTGAGGATCTCGGCGCCTTCCTGCTTGCCGATGTCGATGTAGGACAGGATCTTCTCGAGCTGGTCGTTCGAAGCCTGCGCGCCAATCATCGTCTCGGTGTCGAGCGGGTGGCCCTGCTTGATCTTGCGGACGCGCTCGACGCCGTCGCCGAGGAACCGGTCGTAGATGCCCGACTGGATCAGCGCCCGCGACGGGCAGGTGCAGACCTCACCCTGGTTCAGCGCGAAGAGCGCGAAGCCCTCCTGCGCCTTGTCGTAGAAGTCGTCGTTCCGCGCGGCGACGTCGTCGAAGAAGATGTTCGGGCTCTTGCCGCCCAGCTCGACCGTCACCGGGATGATGTTCTCGCTGGCGTACTGCAGGATCAGCCGCCCGGTCGTGGTCTCGCCGGTGAAGGCGACCTTGCGGACGCGGTTGCTGGAGGCCAGCGGCTTGCCGGCTTCGACGCCGAAGCCGTTGACGATGTTGACCACGCCCGGCGGGATCAGGTCGCCGATGATCGAGAACAGCAGGTGGATCGACGCCGGGGTCTGCTCGGCCGGCTTGAGCACGATCGCGTTTCCCGCGGCCAGCGCCGGGGCGAGCTTCCAGACCGCCATCAGGATCGGGAAGTTCCACGGGATGATCTGCGCGACCACCCCGAGCGGCTCGTGGAAGTGGTAGGCGACGGTGTTCTCGTCGACCTGCGAGATGCCGCCCTCCTGGGCGCGCAGGGCGCCGGCGAAGTAGCGGAAGTGGTCGATGGCCAGCGGGATGTCGGCGGCGAGGGTCTCGCGGACCGCCTTGCCGTTCTCCCAGGCCTCGGCGACCGCGATCGCTTCGAGGTTCTGCTCCATCCGGTCGGCGATCTTCAGGAGGACGTTGGCGCGTTCCTCGGGCGAGGTCCGGCCCCACGCCGGCGCGGCGCCGTGGGCGGCGTCGAGCGCCTTCTCGACGTCCTCGGCGTTACCCCGGGCGATCTCGCAGAAGGTCTTGCCGGTGACGGGGGTGGGGTTCTCGAAGTACTGGCCGCCGGCCGGCGGCACGTACTCGCCGCCGATGTAGTGGTCGTAGCGCGATTCGTAGCTGACGACACTGCCTTCGGTGTTCGGTGCGGCGTACTGGACCATCTTCCCTGCCTCGTTGCTCGGAGTGACGGTTTTCCTGGTGGCCGCCGAAGGTAGGTGCGGCAACGTTGCACGCGCGTTGCACCGCTGTGAGCTGGCTCTCTACGCTGGAGGACGTGGCAGAGGCGCCCGAACCGGAGCTGCTGCGCGACCCCGAGTCGTACGCGCGGCTACTGGAGCACGTCCGCGAAGCGGTGCTCCGGGGCGTTCCCGGGCCCCGGTTGCCACGCTCCGTCGTCTCCGACTCCTGGACCCGCTCGCTCGCCGCCCGTGTCGACCCGGACGAGGGCGAAGCGCCGTTCGTCTACGACACCGGCGACCTCGCCGACCTCCGCGAAGCCCACCCGCTGGCGCCGGTGCTGCCGGTGCTGCGGCAGATGCTGGTGAGCATCGCCGACGACGCCGAGCACGTGATGATCGTGACCGACGCCGACGGGCTGATCCTGTGGCGCGAGGGCGCGGCGGGCCAGCTGCTGCGCGGCGACCGCGTCGGCCTCACCGAGGGCACGCGCTGGAGCGAAGCCGCGATCGGCACGAACGCCATGGGCACCGCGCTGGCGACCGGCGACCCGGTGCAGATCTACTCGGCCGAGCACCTGGTCCGCCGCTACCACGCGTGGACGTGCGCGGCGGCGCCGGTGCGCGACCCCGAAACCGGCGTGCTGCTCGGCTCGATCGACGTCAGCGGGCCGTTGCGCACCGTGCACCCGGCGATGCTTTCGCTCGTCACCGCCACGGCGCAGCTCGCGGAAGGCCAGCTGCGGGCCCAGCTCGCGGTCCGCGACGAGCAGCTGCGGCGGGCCAACATGCCGCACCTGGAAGCACTGCGCGGCCGGCCCGGCGCGCTGCTTTCGGCGGGCGGGCGGGTACTCGCCGCGCAGGCGTGCCTGCTGCCGTCCACAGTGGACGTCCGGCGCGGCGGCGGCACGGTGAACCTGCCCGACGGCCGCATCGCCACGGTGGAGCCACTGCCCGAGGGCTACCTGCTGCGGCTGTCGTCGGCCACGGCGAGCGGTGGCGGGCCGCGGTCCCGGCTGTCGCTGGAGTACCTCGCGGACGGCGCTTTTTCGACCACTGTGGACGGTCGGGAAGTGCCGCTCACGTTGCGGCACGCGGAGATACTGACCCTGCTGAGCCTGCACCCGAACGGCCTCTCGGCGGAACGGCTGGCGCTGCAGCTCTACGGCGAATCGGGCAACCCGGTTACGGTCCGCGCGGAGATCCACCGCCTGCGCTCCCAGCTGGGCGCGTCGGTGGTGCAGACCCGCCCGTACCGGCTGGCGGCGGACGTCGACGCGGACTTCACCCGCGCCCGCGCGGCGTTGCGCACCGGCTCCGCCGCCGACGTCCTGCGTGCCTTCCGCGGCCCGCTGCTGCCGGACTCGGAAGCGCCGGCGATCCGCGAGGAACGCGAATCGCTGACGGCGCAGGTGCGTCAGGTGGCGCTCAACAGCGGCGATCCCGGCGTGCTGTGGTCGTTCTGGGAAACCGCGTGCGGCGTGGACGACTTCGCCGTGCTCGACGCGCTGCTGAAGACGCTCCCCGCGGCCGACCCGCGGCGGGCCGCCGTGACGGCCCACCGCGCCCGGCTCGCTTGAGGCGTCAGGGTTCCAGGTCGGCCAGGCCCCGCCCGGTCGCCACGTCGAACGGCACGGACGCCTGGTCGTGCACGATCACCCAGCCGTCGCCGGTGTCCCGGAAGACGAACGTGCCCCGGACCCACATGCCGTCGGTGGTGACGCCGTTCTTCAGGGTCCCGCTGACCCGGCCGAAGCCGTGCCCGACGGCGAGGCCGCCGCTCGCCGTGACGGTCAGGTCGCGCAGCTCGTAGTCCACCTTTTCGAAGATCGTGAACACCTTCGCCCAGTTCTCCAGCTTCGCGTCGACCCCCACGTGCTGCAACGGCGGCTCGACGTCGAAGGAGACGACGTCGGGGGCGTAACAGCGCCGCAGCGCCTCGAGGTCCTTGACGCGGAGCCCCTCGACCATCGCGTCGAGCCGGCCCCGGATCGCGGCTTCGGCGTCCCCGCGCCGCAGCGGCGCGAGCGCGGTGCTCCAGGCGACGACGTGGTCGAGCACCAGGTCGAGCGCGGGGAGCTGGTAGGCACCCGGCGCGAAGACGGCGCGGTCCTCGAACTCCGTCGCCAGCGGCAGCGTGACCTGCGGGGCCACGTCCGCCAGCTGGAGAGCCCCGCAGATCAGCCGCAGCTGCTCGACCGAGCGGGCCCCGCCGGCCCCGCCGTAGGAGACGAACCCGGCGGCCTTGGTGGTCCACTCGACGTGCACGTGGTCCATCGCGTTCTTGAGCACCCCGGGAACGGAGTGGTTGTACTCCGGCGTGACGAACACGAACCCGTCACAGGCGGCGACGGTCGCGGCCCAGGCGCGGGTGCGGTCGTCTTCGTACCGGCCCGAGAAGCCGGGCGGCTCCTCGAGGTGGGGCAGCGGGTGGTCGCGCAGGTCGATCAGCGTGAAGCGGGCGTCGGCGCGGCGGCTCGCCCGCTCGTGGACCCAGCGCGCCACCTGGTCCCCGAGGCGGCCGGGACGGGTGCTGCCCAGCACGATTCCGATCTCGATCATCGTTCTCCCCTGTTCGTTCGGCTTCCGGAGGTACGACGAAGCAGGCGGTCGGGATGTCAGGTGAACCCGAAGTAGACACCGTCTACACAAGTTTGATAGACAGTGTCCACAAGGTGAACCACGGGTTACGGAGATCGGGATGAGCTACCACCGTTTCGTCGTCCTCGGCGACAGCTGCGCCGAGGGCCTCGACGACCCGTACCCCGGCCGGGACCACTACCGGGGCTGGGCCGACTTCGTCGCCGCCCGGCTGGCCGAGGGTGCGCCCGGCTTCCGGTACGCCAACCTCGCCGTCCGCGGGCGGCGGCTCGACCAGATCGTGCCCGAGCAGATCCCCGCCGCCACGCGCCTCGAACCCGACCTCGTCGCGCTCTTCGGGGGCGGCAACGACGTCATGAGCCGCGGCTGGGACGCGCGGACCGTGGCCCGCCGCGTCGACGCCGCCATCAAGGCGTGCACGGAAATCTCGCCCACCGTCGTCACCTTCACCCTCAGCGACGTGTCGAGCCGGATGCCGCTCGGGCAGCGGATGCGGCCGCGGATCGTCGCGCTCAACGAGGCCATCCGCGAAGCCGCCGTCAGCTACGGGGCGCTGCTCATCGACCTGTGGCCCGACCAGGCCGTCACCGACTCCCGCTACTTCGGCGCCGACCGGCTCCACCTCTCCGAGCTCGGGCACCGGCGGCTCGCCGCGTACGTCCTCGGGCGGCTCGGGCTCGACCACGATCCCGGCTGGCTCGCGCCGCTGCCGGGCGTCGCGGCCGCGGGGAGCTGGCGCGCCGACCTGCACTGGCTGCTCCGCGAGGTGCTCCCGGTCGCCGTGACGCGCACGCGCAACCGGCTGATCGGCCGCCAGCCGGGCGACGGCTTCCTGCCGAAGCGCCCGGACCTGCTCCCGATGACGAGGGACGAAGCGTGGGCACCCGGCAACGCCTGATCGACACCGCGTCCGAACTTCTGGCCGACGAAGGCGTCGAGGCGGTGACGCTGCGCGGGATCGCGAAGGCCGCGGGCGTTTCGCACGGCGCGCCGCTGCGGCACTTCTCGGGCCGCGCCGAACTGCTGTCCGCCGTCGCGACCCGCGGGTACGCCGACCTGCTCGCCCGCCGCGAGACGCTGCCGGGAACCTCGCCGCGGGAGCGGCTCACCGCCGCCTGCCACAGTTACCTCGACTTCGCGCTGACCAACCCGGCGATGTTCGAGCTGATGTTCCGCCGCGACCTGGTCGACGCGGACGACCCGGCGCTCTCGGCGGCGGCGAGCGCGGTGTTCGACACCTTCGCCGTGCTGGTCGCGGCGGTGCCGACGCCGGTCGCGCGGTCGGGCGCCGACCTGCGGCTGGTCGCGGCGTCGCTGTGGGCCGCGCTGCACGGCCTCGCCCAGCTGTGGCTGTGGGGCGGCCTGGCGGGGGCGAGCTTCGCGCCGTCCCCGGAGGCGGCGCTGGCCGTCACGCTCGACGCGTACCTCGGCTAGGAACCCGGCTGGACGCCCGGCGAAGAGGACGCACCGAAGCCCTCCCCCTGCTTGGGTTGGGACACCCTCTCCACCGAGCCAGCCGCCGACGCTAGCGGGGCACGGCCACGCGGCGGAACCACCCGGTGACGCAGTGGCCGTAAACCTTCGCGGTACGCCGCGGGCTCCGGCTACCGCGGCGGGTCGACGCGGTAGCTTCGCAGCGTGCCGGGACTCCTTCGCGCGCGGCCGCGGCTCGCCGACGCCGTGCTCGCGGTCGTCGTCGCGGCCTACCAGCTCGCCGGCGCGACCGACCTCGGCGGGCACTTCGGCGACCACGCCCGGCCGCTCGGCCTGGTCCTCGCCGTCGTGAGCGCGCTGCCGCTCGCGCTGCGGCGCCGCTTCCCGATCTCCGCGCTGGTCGCGTGCGTCGTCCTGATGGGGCTGTTCTACGGCCTCGGTTTCCGGTCGCAGCTCGGCCAGCTCAGCGTGGTCGTGGCCGCGTACACGGTGTGGGCGCACTGCCGGTTCCGGGACGCGCTGCTCGTGACCGTGCTCGGCCTGGCCGCCTACGAGACGTCGATGCTGTTCGGCAGCCCGGTTTCCCCGGTCGGCGACTCGCTCCTGGCGCTGCTGCTGGCCGCCGGGATCGCGGCGATCGGGCGCGCCGCCTACGTGCGCAGCCACCGCATCCGCGACGCCGAGGAGGCCCTCGCCGAGGAACGCGTCCGGATCGCGCACGAGCTGCACGACGTCGTCTCGCACCACCTTTCGGTGATTTCGGTGCAGGCCAACCTCGCGCGGTACGTCTTCGAGTCGGCGCCGGACACCGCGCGGACGGCACTGGACACGATCACCGGCACGACGACCGAAGCGCTCGACGAGCTGCGGCGCCTCCTGAGCGTCCTCCGCCCGCCGCGGCACGCGACGGCGGAGTACCGGCCGCAGCCCGGGCTCGCCGACCTGGACGCGCTCGCCGCGCGGGTCCGCGAAGCCGGGGTCCCGGTCGACGTGCGCGTCACCGGCACGCCCCGGACGTTGCCGCCGGGCCAGCAGCTGTGCGCGTACCGCGTCGCGCAGGAGGCACTGACGAACGTGCTCAAGCACGCCGGTTCCCCGGCTTCGCTGGTCCTCGCCTACGAGCCGGAGCAGCTGGTGCTCAGCGTGACGGACACGGGTGGCCGCGCGGCGGCGCCGAACCCGGGCGGGCACGGGCTGGTCGGCATGCGCGAACGCGCCCGGATGTACGGTGGCGTGATCGAGATCGGTCCCCGCGATCCGGCCGGGTTCGCCGTCGTGCTGACCTTGCCGTACCCGAGCCGCCCGTCGCCCGAACCGCAGGAGCCCGAGTGACCAGCGTGCTGGTGGTCGACGACCAGGACCTCGTCCGCGCCGGGTTCGCCGCGCTGCTCGGCGCGGTGCCGGGAATCGACGTCGCCGGCGAAGCACGTGACGGGCTCGAGGCGGTCGCGAAGGCGGCGGCACTGCGTCCCGACGTCGTCCTGATGGACATCCGGCTGCCCGGGCTGGACGGTGTCACGGCGGCCGAGCGGATCCTCGCGTCGGCGGCGCCGCGGCCGAGCGTGATCATGCTGACGGTGTTCGACCTCGACGAGTACGTCTACGCGGCGTTGCGCGCGGGCGCGTCGGGCTTCCTGCTCAAGGACAGCCCGCCGGAGACGCTGATCGCGGGCATCCACGCGGCCGCCCGCGGCGACATGCTGTTCGGCCCGACGATCACCCGGCGGCTGGTCGAGGCCTTCACCTCGGCCCAGCCCACCGCCGCGCCGGAGCTGCCGGGGCTGACCGACCGCGAGCGCGAGGTGCTGCGCTCCGTCGGCACGGGCGCGCCGAACGGCGCCATCGCGGCCGAGCTGGGCGTCAGCGAGGCGACGGTGAAGACCCACCTCAACCGGCTGATGGCGAAGCTCGGCATTTCGAGCCGGGCGCAGGCGGTGGTCGTGGCGTACGAGACGGGCCTGGTCAAACCAGGCGGCTGAGCTCCTGCCGGACGGCGATCATCGCCGCCTGGGTCACGAAGCCGACCTCCCGGTTGACCCGGATCATGTGCGTGTTCTCCGCCCCGGTGTTCGTGCTGATCCACCGCAGCCCGGGCCGCTCGGCGAGCAGCCACCGCACCATGTCCGCCTTCACGCAGCGACCGAGACCACGACCTCGGTGCGCGGCGACCACGGCGGTGTCCCGCTGGTAGCCCCAGTCCGGCCGGCGCGGGTGGACGCAGACTTCGGTGAGGCCGGCGACGGTCCCGGTCTCCTCGTGGACCGCGACGACGAGGTGCTGCACCAGCCCTTGTGCCCGCGCTTCGGCTTCGGCGGCGCGCACGCGTTCCGCCGTCCACTCGGGCCAGCGGAAGCCCGAGTCCCCGAGCGGCGCGTCGTGGATCGCACCCCGCGCGACGGCGTAGGAACCGAGCACGTCTTCCGGGGCCGCGCCCGCCCAGCGGCGCAGCCGGTACCCGGGCGGAACCGGCACGTCCCAGCACGCCGGGTCGGTCTCGTCGACGACCAGGGCCAGCCGCTCGATCGTGCGCACCCGCCGGAAACCCCGGGCCTCGGCCCACCGCTCGCCGTCGGACCCGGCGACGACCTGCCACCCTTCGACGCTCTTTCGCCCGCGCGCCCGCAGTTCGGGCAGCACCGCGCGCAGCAACGCGGTGCCGATCCCCGAGCGTCGTATTCCCGGGTGCACGACGACGTCGGTCAGCCCGATCCCGCTGTTCTCGGCGTCGAGGAAGTGCACCCCGGCGAACGCGACGACGTCGTCCCCGCGGCGGGCCACCCAGTGCGCGGCCGGGCCCATTCCCGGCAGCGGTTTCGCCAGCCGTCCGGCCACTTCCGCGAGCGGGAGCGGCGGTTCCTCGGGCCGGTCAGCGGCCTGGCTCGCCACGAGCACGGCGTGGTAGCCGCCGAGGTCGGCGCCGGCCGGGTCGAAGCGCTCGATCGTCACCATGCGATCCAGTGTGCCGCGACACGCTGTGACCCGGTGCACGCGACCGAACACCTGATCGAATACCCTCCCTCCATGACCGAGTCAGACCCGCAGCTCGAGCGCATCCGCAAGCTGCTGGCCAAGGCCGAGGACCCGGCGGTCACCGAGGCGGAGGCCGAGGCCTACAACCGGAAGGCCGCCGAGCTCGTCGCGCGGTACGGGATCGACCAGGCGATGCTCGCCGCGTCCGGTGCGACCGCCGACGAGATCGGCACGCTCAAGATCCCGATGAACGACCCGTACAGCCGGGACAAGGCGAGCCTGCTCACCTCGGTCGCGTACCCGCTGCGCTGCCGGACGCTCCTGCACCGCTACGGCCAGAAGGTCGAGAGCGTCACGGTGTTCGGCTTCCACTCCGACCTCGGCCGCGTCGAGCTGCTGTTCACGAGCCTGCTGCTGCAGGCGAGCACCCAGCTGACCCGCGTCCGGCCGGACGGCTTCTTCCCCGGCGAGTCGCTGGCCGCCTACCGGCGCACGTGGCTGCACGGCTTCGCGCGCGCGGTGCACGAGCGGCTTTCGCACGCCGAAGCCGAAGCCGTCCGCACGGCGGTGCCCGGCGAGCGGTCGGCGGAGCTGGTCGTCCGGGACCGCGCGCAGCTGGTGCAGCACGCGTTCGACTCCGAGTACGGCGACCTGCGCTCGGCCGCGCCCCGGCGGCTGTCCGGCAGCGGCTACCTCGACGGCCACGACGCCGGCACGAAGGCGAACCTCGACCCGTCCGCGCTGACCCGCCGCCAGAAGGCCCTGCGCTGACTCTCGCCCGGATGCCGCTAGCCCGGCGGTGATCTTTCCGTTTCACTGGGCGCATGCGCGTCGTCGATCTTGCCGAACGCCCCGACCTGCTCGACGCCGCCTTGGCGCTCGGCGACGTCGGCGGCCAGTTCATCTACCAGGGTGCCAGCGGCCGGATGATCACCGGCGAGCGGTTCCTGCGCCACTGGGCGCGGTACTTCCTGATCGCGCTGGACGACGACGGCACGCCGATGGCCCGCGCCCTGTCGGTCCCGCTCGCCTACCCGGCGCCGGACCGCACCGAGCTGCCGGACCACGGCTGGGACCAGGCCATCGAGTGGGCGGCGCAGGACGTGATGGACGGCCGCGAGCCGAACGCGTTGTGCGCGCTGGAAGTCGTGATCGCGCCGCACCTGCGGGGCACCGGCCTGTCGGCGCCGATGCTGAAAACGTTGAAGGCCCGGGCCGCGGAAACGGGGCTGCGCAAGCTGATCGTGTCGGTGCGCCCGATCGGCAAGGAGGCCGAACCGGCGGTCCCGATGGCGGAGTACGCCGCCCGCCGCCGCCCGGACGGCCTGCTCGCCGACCGCTGGCTGCGCACCCACGAACGCCTGGGCGCCCGCGTGGTGAAAGTGTGCCCGTTCGCGGTGACCCTGGCCGGCTCCCTGGCCGACTGGCGCGACTGGACGGGCGTGAAGCTCCAGGACGGCGAGAACTTCATCCCCGGCGGCATCGCCCCGGTCCACGCGTCGACGGCCCACGACACGGCGACGTACGTCGAGCCGAACGTGTGGCTGGAGCACCCGATGTAAGTCGATTCGATCAAGTGCCGACAGCTTCCGGCTCCGCCACCCCTGCGGCCAGTCCAGCGCGGATGGATCGCGCTTTGTCGATCCACCAGGAGGCGGACGCGAGCCGCCCTTGGGTAAAAAGAACGTCAGCCAGATTGATCGCAGCTTCTGCGTCGCCGGCTTCGGCCGCCGTCTGGTACCAGCGTTTCGCTTGCTGCAGATCACGCCGTTTGGCGAAGATCACCCCTAGATTGAACGCTGCCGACACATTGCCGGCTTCGGCAGCCGTCTGCCAGTAGGGGATCGCCTCCTCGGTGCGCCCGAGTTCGTCCAGGATTTCAGCGAGAGCCGCCTGACCCACGTTGTCGTCTGCGGACACTAAGGGTCCGAGCAGGTCCAGCGCTTCTTCCAGCCGTCCACCCTTATAGAGGATGGCACCAAGTGCGTAGGCCGAGGACCGGTCTCCCACTTCTGCTCCGCGCCTGAACCACGATTCAGCCCCGTCCGCATCGTTCGATTTGTCAAGTAGCTTACCCAAATTACCCGCCGCGGAGAAAAGTCCCAATTCGAACGCCCGCTCATACCATTTTCTCGCGCCGGCGTAGTCCTCCGCTTCCAGCCGCAGCGTTCCCAGGTTGAGTGCTGCTTCAGCCGACCCACGAGCAGACGCCTTGCCGTACCACTCCTCCGCTTGTTCGCGCCGACCGGCTCCATGGTGGAACAACCCGATGTTGTAAGTCGCAAAAGGATCGCCGTCCTCTTCGGCTTTGTGAAACCACGGAAGTGCTTCTTGTGCGCGTCCGGTCTCGCTCAGTAGTTTGCCCAGGTTAGTGGCCGACCGGTGCTCGTTCAATTCTGCGCCACGCCGGTACCACTGCTCGGCTTCGTCCAGCTTTCCCTGCTCTTCGAGGTCGAACCCCACAAGGAAGAACGCGGGCGGGTAGTTCGCGTCAGCGGCACGCATCCGCCACTTCCGGGACTTCTTCGACTTCCCCTCCCTGTCGTAAATCACCGCGAGGTTGAATGCCGCTCTTGGCTCACCTGCCTTCGCGGCTTGCGAGAAGTAAGCGATCGACTCCTCCATCCGGCCGTTCTCGTTGCAGAGAACTCCCAGGTTGTAGCACGCCATCGAGGTTTCAACATCAGCGTCGAGCATCCATCGCCAGATAGACTCGGCGACCTCGGTCGAGACACCAGTTCCCGCGTCGGCTGCCCTGAGTGCGATGTCCAAGAGGTCCTTACCAGAAGAATTTTTCTTGGCGGCAAGCCACGTCGCGTCCAGGACCGGCTGCGACGCACTCATCCGCTCGAGCCGGTCTACCAGGTAGTCGAAAACACTCCACTGGCCACCGGCGACTTCGAACAGCGGGCTGGTCACGCCGTGAAATTGCTGACTTGCCCAAGCCCACGCCTCGACGAGAGACTCGGGCCGCAAAAGAAGACCCCCCTGTCGTTCAAGGTAGTGCTCGTGCAGTTCGACGATAAGTTCTTCGTCGTAGGGGCCCGCCAAGCCTGCCCGCGCCAAGTCAACAGCCGCTGCGATGAGAGCCGCCGCGCGAGGTTGACCGTCGACATCCATTGCCATTCGCCAAGCGGACCAGATCGCCGGGCCGGCTGCCAGGTACTCGGCGACCCCGTGGTGGCGGCTGTGCTCGACAGCGGCGGAAATCCGGTCGTCGTCAAATCGAGCTGCTCGCGCAATCTCGTCGTCGCTCCAGATCCGCTGGACCTCCAACGGATCAGCAGACGCGAGCACTCGAGCACCTATCTGAGCCTCCTGAAGGGGAACAGAGTCAGCGTCGGTGGGTAGCACATCCTGAAACATCGGATGGAACGTCTTGTACTCACGCATCCGCATGGTCGCCAGAAGTGGAACATTCCGCTTTTGGAATGCAGCCAGCATGGCCACGTCCAAAGCACCTGGGCCGAGGAACAGCTCCAGATTATCGAGCCAGACGACGCACTGCTCCGGCGACTCTATAATCGTCGCCAGTACCCCCTGCAGTTCACTACCCTGCGACGGAGTCGCAACCCGGCGGTTCGGCATGACCGCACGCATCGCTTCGAAAGCCGCTCGCGTCTTACCTGCCGCGGAGTGACCGAGCAGGAGAACCAGGCCACCGGCTTCTGCCACAGCATCTAGCCGACGCCTTAGCTCGGTGTCGATGTCACGTTCGACGTAGGGTGGTACGCCTTGGTCGTCGGCCTGCGGCCGCGCCCGGTGTACGCCAGCGGCTACAGGATCCCAGGCTGCTGCGACCGGCCAATATTGCGAATCCTGCAACGGCAACGGCGTGGTCCGCTGACTTCCCACATGAGCTGGGCCGAACAAATTCCCGATCTGCACGACAGGACCGTGGAACACACCGTCGGCGACTTCGTTCCGAGAAGACCCACGCTGCCCACCGCCATCTTTCGCTTCAACCATGACCGACATCCCGGAGCGCGGATCCGAACGAGGACACGCGAGCTACTATAGCGTTCAGAGAGGCGAACCGACACACTCGGATCCGGCAGGAGGCACCGTCCCGGTGGGCAAGGCAAGCCATGCACGGCAAAAACGCCGCGCCAACAGCAACTCCGAGTCTTCCTCGCGCGTGCCGGAGGCAGATTCGCATCCACGGGTGATCTCCGAAAGCGAAGCCGCGGCCTTACTACGGCTACTCAGCGAGAACCGCGGCTCCAAGCAAAGCTTGGCATCAGCCTATGCGTGGGGATACACAATTGTCCACAAAGCCGTCGAAGAAGGGGAATACCCGGAGTGGTACGACAGCCTGGATCCCCTCGACTTGATCCTCCTGGGTATAGTTTATCCAAAGGAGTTCGCTGACAGCAAAGAATTCGGCAACGCTCGGACAGCGTGGCTCCGCGAGCTACGTAAGACGCCACACTGGCCGTCTGTCGGCAAGTTTGTGTCCGAGGCGGTCGATCTCAGCAGTGAACTCGATCTCCCTGTTGACAACCCACAAGTCCTCTTCGACCTCAACGCACGGATCGAGAACGCCGGGCTGGCTCACAAAAGACTTCCGAAAGCCGTACACCCCGGCACCCTTCTGGCGAGCGCCAGGTTTCTACGGGGTCTCAGGACGGACATGCCCTTACCACCGGCAACCAGCGAGTCCCTCCTCCAGGCCGAGCGGTTCGCCGCTAATCTGGAGCCCAGCTTCCCGCAGGACGGCTCTTGCGCCGAACTGCTGCGCAACGGCCTGTTTTTGCTATCGCGAATAATCGCACCAGCAGACACCGACAGCACCTTCTTGTTGATCGCACTGTACATCTCTCTCACGGATTCGAACGATGTACCGTTGGACGAAATCCCCGAACGAGCTCACGCGTGGGCGCTCGGATTACCCGACGAATCAAGCCTGATCATCGTCATTGATGCGATCAATGCGTGCGCCGCACAGGATTTGCCTCTCATCACCGCTCTGAGTCACCTCTTCGTCGTCCCGGAGTTCACCCATCAGGTCGATCGAGAAGACCGGCGGTGGCACAGCGCTCCCGGAACGGATTTCGTACCTCTGGCTTTTGAGCTGGGTGGCCACGACCACGTGAACACTCGCTCGAGCCGGACGTACCGCTTGTCTCCAGGTGGCTCGGCGATCGTGGCGAGCGTTCTGCGCAATAAGGCTCCGACAGGAGCGGACACCATCGAACCCCCCGGACACGAAGACAACGTCGACGATTGGGTGAAGATGTTCGATTTGATCGGCCTTCACCCGGCGTGGAAGAAAGCCTGGCTTGACGAGAACGCCCCGCTGCCACGACTCGACGGCACCTTCAGAGACCGCGCCGGGGAGCGAGATTGGCATGCCGCGATCGAGCGTTACATTCGTGCCCATCCCGACGAAGACCCTCCTGACGCCGAAGAGGAGCTTCGGAAGCTGCGACGGTATGACGGCATCATGGTCATGAAGCAGGCCCTGGCGGACGAGGCGTTCGCCGCAGAACTGGTCGACCTGGTGGCCGACGATCCGCTGGGCGAAGACTACGGACTGATCGGCATCCGAGAACTTGCCTACGATCTCGGAGCACTGACAACGGACTTGCTGGCCGATGAGCCAGAGTTCGAGGACCAAGCCTTGACTCTAGCTTTCAAGTGGGGCGGGCCGGAGTTACGCGATCGAGTGGCTGAGTACAGCGAGACAGACGCCGAAGACGAGGTAGCAACCCTGGTTTTGGCCGGCGCGTACGTTCAGCAAGCCAGCTTGAAATCACCCATCTGAACGCGCAAGCAGCCTACTTTTGTGTAGCAAGCCTTAAAGATCCGTGCAGGACTTTTCACTTGTCCTGACGGGTCCGCTTCGGCACCGTGGAGCCCGTGACTGGTTGGGTGCGCATCGCGGTACTGGCTCTGCTGTGGGGCTCGGGGTTCCTCTGGATCAAGCTGGCGTTGACCGGGCTGAGCCCCGTCCACCTCACGCTGGTCCGCTGCGCGCTCGGCGCGCTGACGTTGCTGGTGCTGGCCTTCGCGGCCCGCCAGCGGCTTCCGCGTGACCGCGGCACGTGGGGGCGGCTGGTCGTCGCCGCGTTCTTCTGCAACGCGCTGCCGTTCGCGCTGTTCGGCATCGGCGAGCGCACGGTGGACTCCGGCGTCGCCGGGGTCATGAACGCCACGACCCCGTTGTGGTCGCTGCTGATCGGCGTCGCGCTCGGCACGGAACGACGGCTCAACCCGGCGCGCCTGCTCGGGCTGGCGCTCGGGTTCGCCGGCATCGTGGTGATCTTCGCGCCGTGGGAACAGGAGGGCCTGCTGAGCACCGGCGCCCTCGCACTGCTGGCGGCCGGCCTCAGCTACGCGATCGCGTTCGCTTACATGGCAAGGAAACTGCCACCGAACGGCGCCCCGCTCGCGCTGTCGGCCGCCCAGCTGACGACCGCCACCGCGTTGACGGCGCTCGCCCTGCCGGTCGCCGGGACCGCGCCGCACGTGAACCTCACGGCGCTCGTCGCGGTGACGATCCTCGGCGTCTTCGGCACCGGCATCACGTTCTACCTCAACTACCGCGTGATCGCCGACGAAGGCCCCACCGCCGCGGCCACGGTCGGCTACCTGCTCCCGGTGGTGTCGGTCGCCCTCGGCACCCTCTTCCTCGGCGAGCCGCTGTCAGCACGGGTGGTCGGCGGCATGGTGATCGTCCTGTTCGCCGTCGCCCTCACCCGGCTGAAGCCTCAGGTGCCGGCGAACTGCCCGGCGAGCTCGGCGGCCGGTTCGGCGACCCCGAAGTAGTCGCCCGTGCCCAGCTCGGCGCCCGCCGTGCGCCACCAGCTCGCCTGGTCCTCGGTGTGGATGCCGTCGACGACGAGGGTGGCGCCGACCTGCCGGACCAGCGGCACGAGCGCGCCGAGGAACGTCGAGTCCGACCACGACTGCCATTCGGCGAGCCGCCGGTCGACGCGCACGATGTCGACCGGCAGGTCCTGGACCGCCCGCAGGTCGTCGGGCCCCAGCCCGAACTCGTCGAGCATCACGTGGACGCCGAGGTCGGCCAGCGCGGTGACGTTCTCGATCACCCCGGACACCGGCAGCGCGCCGACCGGCACGCCGAGCATCAGCTGGTCCGGCGGCAGGCCGGTGTCGGCCAGCAGCCGCGTGACGCGCGTGCCCAGCGCGTCGTCCGACACCTGGTGCCCGGTCAGGCCGGCGACCATCGGGAGGCCGAACCCCGCGCGCTGCCGCCACCACTCGCCCTGACGGCCCGCCGCGCGCAGCAGCCAGTCACCGAGCGGCAGCACCAGCCCGGTCGACTCGGCGAGCTCCGCGCACTGTTCGTGCGCGGGCACCCGCTCGTCCGGCCGGTCCCAGTGCAGCCGGGCTTCGACGCCGGCCACCCCGCCGTCGGCGAGCCGCGCCATCGGCCGGTACCGGACGCTGATCTCGCCGTGCTCCCAGGCCCCGGCCATGCCGACGGCCAGCGCCTGCGTCCGCCGGTCGTCGGCGTCGGCCTCCCGGTCGAACATCTTCCACTGGCCGCGCCGCCGTTCCTTGGCGCGCCGCAGCGTCTGGTCCGCCGCCCGCAGCAGTTCCACCGGGTCGATGCCCTTCGACGGCCGGTGCACCACGCCGGCGCTCGCCGACAGCGCGAGCCCGTGCCCGTCGACGAAGAACGGTTCGGCGAGCTCGTCGTTGATGGCGCGCACGATGGTGCCGATGTCCGGCGTCGTCGCGGTGTTCTCGACCAGGATGCCGAACTCGTCGCTGTGGAACCGCGCGATCATCGCCTTTTCCCCGGCCATCACCACCTTCAGCCGCTGCGCGAAGTGCACCAGCAGTTGCTCGCCGATCCGGCGGCCGAGGCTGTTGCAGACCATCCCGAACGCGTCGAGGTCGACGTGGAACAACGTCACGCCGTACACCGGGTCGGCGCGTCGCAGCGCCGTCTCCAGGTGGGTGCCGAAGTACTGCCGGTTCGGCAGCCCGGTGAGCACGTCGTGCAGGGCCTGGCGGCTCAGTTCCCCTTGCAGCAGAACCAGTTCGGTGCCGTCCTCGACCACGACGACGAAGTACCCCGGCCGGTCCTCGGCGTCGCGCAGCAGGGACGCGGTGAGCGAGATCCGGGCGACGTCGCCGTCCTTGCGCAGCAGCCGTTGCGACTGCCGGACCCGCTCCCGGCCGCCCTCGCGCAGCGCCTCCATCGCCGTGCGCAGGACACCGACGGTGCCGGAGTGGACGACGTCGTACAGCACGGACCCGGTCAGCTCGCCGGGCTGGTGCCCGAGCATCTCGGCCAGTGCCGCGTTCGCCCGCACGATCCGGCCGTCGAGGGAGACCAGCGCGATGCCGCTCGCCGACGACGTCACGACTTCTTCGAAGCGCGCCTCGCTTTCCTTGAGGTGCCACTGGGCGTCGCGCACCGCCTTGAGCAGCGAGAGGTGCATGATCTCCTGCTGGTCGAGGACGCTGCGTTCGTGCGCGCGCAGGAACCCGCACGAGAGCGCGCCCAGCGTCAGCGCGACGCGCTCGGCCAAGCGGTCCACCGCCTGGAGTTCCGGCAGCGCGGGCAGGCCCTTCGCGAGGACGTCGAGCGTGCACCGCAGCCCGGGCTCGCCGACGTAGCCGAGCCCGACCAGCCGCGCGCCGATCCGTTCGGCGGGCGCGGTGTCCGCGGACGTGCCGCGCAGGCAGGCGCACAACGTGGCGAGCACGCCGCGCAGTTCGGTGTCGAGTTCGTCCCGGCCCAGCGAAACGACGGTCACGCCGCTGAGCAGGTAGGCCCACTTCCGGGCGAGCAGGTGCCGCCCGCGATCCGGGTCGGGGACTGTGGGCTGGTCCGGTTGGAGGTCGGGCATCGGCATCCGGCGCGTCCGATCAGTTCTTGCGGCCGATGCCGGCGTAGACCAGCATGTTCATCGCGGCGGCGGCGGAGATGTCCGCCGGGCCGGACGGCCGCCATTCCCCGCAGCCGACCAATCCCGGTTCGACGATTTCGAATCCGCCGAAGAGCTCGGTCACCTCGGCGTGCGTCCGCAGGTTCACTTGGTCGGGGCTCCGGCTTTCCTTGATCGCCTCCGTCGCCACTTCGAGATTTTCGTCCTGGTGGTCACCGGTGACGTGGGTGATCGCGAGAAAACTGCCGGGCGCGAGCGCCGCGCCGTACCGCCCGACGAGTTCGAGCGGGCCGGATTCGTCGGGAACCCAATGCAGCATCAAGAGCATCAGCAAACCGAGGGGTTTGTCGAAATCAAGTAAAGCGCGCACCTGTGGTGCATCGAAAATCTTCTCCGGATCCCGCATATCGGCGTGCACTATCGCTGCACGATCGTTGCCGGCGAGCATCAATTCGCTGTGCGCGACCGCCACCGGGTCGCGGTCGACGTAGACCACGCGGCAGTCCGGGTGCTGCGACTGGGCGACTTCGTGCACGTTGGCCACCGTCGGGATCCCCGAGCCGATGTCGAGGAACTGCCGGATCCCCTGTCCCGTCATGAACCGCACCGCGCGCCCCAGGAACGCGCGGTTCACGCGCGCTGCGTCGCGCAAACCGGGCATCGCGCGTTCGATCTGTTCACCCACCGCTCGATCGACGGCGAAGTGGTGTCCGCCGCCCAGCATGAAGTCGTAGGTGCGCGCCATACTCGGTACCGAGATATCGACTCCCGGCGGTACCCATTCCGGTGATCGCGTCACGAAGAACACCTTCTCAGTCTGTCGGACGGAAAGAGCTTAGCGATTTCTCCGGATTCGTCCACTGCGCCATGTGCGTGAGCGCACGCCACCCGATCGGGCACTGTACCGTTCGCCCGGACGCGCCTACCGTAGGCCGTCTCCTTGGGAATTCCACACAATGGCGCAACGAGGAGTCCACATGACCGCCCCGGTCGCACCGGGCCGGTGGCCTTTTCTCGGGCACACTCCGGCACTGCTGAGGCAACGCTTCGCGTTCACCAGTTCATTGCACGACCACGGCGAGATCGTGAAGCTGTACCTGGGCCCGGCACCCACCTACTTCGTCACGAGCCCGCGGCTGGCGCACGAAGTGCTGGTCACCGCGGGTCCGAAGTTCCGCAAGGGCGCCATGTTCGACAAGTTCCGGCCGTTCGTCGGAAACGGCTTGGTGCTTTCGAACGGCGACTTCCACCGGCACCAGCGGCGGTTGATGCAACCGGCGTTCCACCGCGACCGCTTGATCGCTTACGCGGAGATCATGCGGAACGCGGCGGCCGCGCTGGCCGATTCCTGGCGGGCCGGCGAGGTGCGGCCGGTCGACGAGGACATGCAGCGCCTCGCGGTGACGATCGTCGGCGAGGCGCTGTTCTCCACGGAACTGGGAAAAGAGGCGATCGCCGAAGCGCGGAGATCCATTTACCTGATCATCCAGCAGGGAATGATTCGCGCGTTGTCACCGAAGTTCGTCGAAAAGCTGCCGGTGCCCGGTAACCGGCGGTTCGACGAGGCGATCACCCGGATGCGGGCGATCGTGCTGGCGGTGATCCGCGAATGGCGGGCCGAGGGCACCGACCACGGCGACCTGCTCTCGACGTTGCTGCTGGCCGGCATGACCGACGAGCAGGCGCGGGACGAGGTGCTCACCCTGCTCACCGCGGGCATCGAAACGACCGCGCTGGCGCTGTCCTGGACGTTCCACGAGCTCGGCAGGCACCGCGAAGTGGAGGCACGCGTGCACGCCGAGATCGACGAAGTGCTCGGCGGCCGCCCGGTCACGGCCGAGAACCTCGGGCGGCTGGGCTACGTCCGCCAAGTGGTCGACGAGGTGCTGCGCGTGTACCCGCTGTGGATGCTGATGCGCCGCACCCTCGAGGAAGTCGACCTCGGCGGCGTCCGGCTCCCGGCCGGCGCCGAAGTGATCGTCAGCCCGCACGCCCTGCACCACGACCCCGCGTCGTTCCCCGACCCGGCCCGGTTCGATCCCGGCCGCTGGACCCCGGAGCGCGCCGCCGAGCTGCCGAAGGGCGCGTTCATCCCGTTCGGCGCGGGCAACCGGCAGTGCATCGGAAACCGCTTCGCCCAGAACGAAATCGTCATCACGGTGGCCACGGTGGCCGCGCGCTGGCGGCTGGTCCCGCTCCCGGACCACCCGGTACGCGTGAAGTTCACCTCGGCCGCCTACCCGGACAGCCTGCCGATGACGGCTGTCCCCCGTCGCTAGCTGGAGGTCGTACCCCCCGTGCTCCGCCTACGTGTTTGTGCTGCGGTTTTCCTGTTGCTGACCCTGTTACCGGCCCCCGCACGGGCGGCCACGACGACGTGCGAGGACCTCAACGTCCCGGTCACGGTGGCCCTGCTCCCCCAGACGGTGCACGGCCGCCTGTGCGCCCCGGCGGGCGCGCGGACCGTGGTGGTCCTGATCCCCGGCGGCACGTACAACGCGTCCTATTGGGACATCGGCTACACCCCGCAGACCCGGTCGTTCCGCCTGGCCGTGAACAACGCGGGCGTCGCGACCCTGGCGCTGGACCGCCTGGGAACGGGAGCGAGTTCGAAGCCGCTAAGCACGTTGCTGAGCGCCTCGGTCCAAGCCACGGCGGCCCACCAGGTGATCCAGTCGGTCCGTGCCCGCTTCGCGAAGGTGATCGTCGGCGGCCACTCGATCGGCTCGGCGATGGCCATGATCGAGGCCGGCCGCTACCACGACGTCGACGGCGTGCTGGTGACGGGGATGACCCACCGGATGAACCTGATCACGGTGATCCCGGTGCTCGCCACTATGATCCCGGCGCCCTTCGATCCGGCCGTCCCCGGCCGCGACGCGGGCTACCTGACCACGAGCCCGGGCACCCGCTACACGGCCTTCCACACCCCGGGCCCGCTGGACGAGGCCGCGATCGCGTACGACGAGTCCACAAAGGACGTCTTCGCGGCGACGGAAGCGGTGGACAGCCTGACGTTGACCACGGTGGTGACCCCGGCGTCCCAGCAGATCACCGTCCCGGTCCTGCTGGTGGTGGGCGACGACCCGCACTTCTGCGGCACCCTGGGCAGCGACTGCTCGTCCCCGGAAGCGTTGCGCGCATCGGAAGCCCCGTTCTTCGGCGGCCCCCTCCAGACGTACATCCTCGACGGCTACGGCCACGCGATCGACTACGCCCCGAACGCCCCGGCGTACTTCGGCGTGGTGGCCGCCTGGCTCGAGTCGTTCTGAGCTCGCGGGCGTGCAGGAGCCGGCTCGGGTGGTCCGGCTCCTGCACGCCATCACCGGGTGCCCGCCCCGCGGTACCGAGGTCGCCGGGAGCGCCGGACGGGCCCGCCCGGCCGGGCGGTCATGCGCCCAGCCAGGTTCTCGCGCCGGTCACCTCGGCCAGGCGGTCGGGGATCGGCGTGACCCCGAGGCCCGGGCCCGGCGGCACCGGCAGGTACCCGTCGTCGAGGACGAACGGCTCGGTGATGTCGGTGCGGTAGAAGTGGCCGGACGCCGACGTGTCGCCGGGCAGATCGGGGTGCGCACATACCGGGGCAGCTCGGCGTGGCCGTGCAGATCCTCCTCGTCCAGCGGCTTTTCCGGCAGCAGCAGGCCGAACGGGTCGAGCCGCGGCGCGTCCGGCAGCGAGTACGCGGTGTTCGCGTCGACCTGTCCGGAACGGCGCCACCAAAGGCATCCGCACGCGCGGGATCTCCACTCCGGTGAGCTTCACGGCCACTCCCTCGCCACCACGTACCGGCCGGCCCGGTCGAACCCGGTGACCCGGGCACCGCCGGTCATCAGGCCGTGCAGCACCTCCCGCAGCGCGATCCGCCAGACGCGGCCCAGCCCGGGGTCGCTCACCCGCACCGCCTCGATGTCGGGTGGCACCGCGACCAGTACGACCGGCGCGTCGGCCGGGCCCGGCACCGGGCCACCGTCCGTGCCGACGGACAGCGCGGGCGCACCGGTCACGTCGTCCACAAGGGACAGCCGGCCGCGCACCGCCGCTTCGACCGCCGGGCTGGTGAGGTCCCAGACGGTCATCAGCCGGTCCGTGGCACCGGAGCCGTTGATGGCGTCGCCCATCGGGCCGTAGAAGTCGGGCAGGTAGCGCACCGGGCGGGCGGCCAGCTTGGCCAGGTTGAAGTGCGCGTTGCGGCGCACCAGCGGGTCGAACGTCCAGGAGACGCGGGTGGCGCCCTCGCGCAGCGCCCAGGCGCGCTGGTGCAGCTTGAGCGCGAACCCGACGCCCCGGCCGGACCCGGCGCGGGCGACCCCGGCGATGTGGCTGTGCAGGCTGCCCTTGGCCGGGTGGCCGAAGAACCCGAGGCAGCCGCCGAGCAGCCGATCCCCGTCGAACGCCCCGGCCACGTAGTTCCCGGCCGCCGCCAACGCCTTCAGCAGCTCGGCGGTGACCAGCGTGCCGCCCCAGATCGACCGGAAGAGGGCGCACACGGCGGTCAGCTCGGGTACGCCGGCCAGTTCGCGGACCACCACCCCGGCCGCGGCCGCCGCCGCCACTTCCGGGGGCTCCGTCACCAGTTCGGCCATCGGCTCGTCCTTTCCGCCGTCATCGCGGCTCACCTCGCACTCCCCGCCCGGGCAGCGCGCCGGCGCGCAACTCCCCGTCCGCGACCACCGGGACCCCGGCGACGAACAGGTGCCGGACCCCGGCCGACGGCCGGGTCGGATCGGCGTGGGTGGCGGTGTCGGTGATCGTGCCGGGGTCGAGCACCACCAGGTCGGCGTCCGCGCCGGCACCGAGCCAGCCCTTGCCCCGCGCCGCCGGCGCGACGTCGTCGAGGATCCGCGCGGGCAGGTGGGAACACCGGCGGAAGGCCTCCAGCCACGTCCAGGCGCCCGTCTCGCGCACCATCACCCGCAGCGCGCGGGCGAACGTCCCCGCGGTGCGGGGGTGGGTGGACCCGCCGGGTGGCAACGGCCAGTCGGTGCTCTCCCGCACGCCGCCGGGCCAGGTCACCGGCATGGCGTCGCTGGCGACGACGGCGTCGGGGAAGGCCAGCGACGCGTGCAGCAGCGCCCGGTCGGCGGCGACCCGCTCGTCCAGGAACTCCAGGACGCACGCCGCGCCCGGGTCGGCGCGCCGCAGCTCGCGCAGGCGGGCCTCGTCCGCGACGCGTTCGCCGGATTCGAGCATGACCACGCTGGCCGGGCCGAGCCCCTTGAGCCGCAATCGTTCCGGGTCGAGGAACGCGGCCCCGACCGCCGTGCTGCCCGCGCCGTACGGGTACGCCTCCACGGTTACCCGCGAGCCTTCCCGGCGTGCCTCGTCCAGGGTGCGCAGCACCCGCTCGAGGTGCCGCCCGGACGTGCTGTTGACGTGGCAGTGGTGCATCGCGGCGCCCGTTTCCGCCGCGGCCAGCGCGAGCTCCGCCGCCCCGTCGACCGGGATGGCCGCATCGACCTCGGCCAGCTCGCGCACGTGTGTATAGACCGGCACCCCGGCGGCCGCGGCGAGCCGCGCGACGGCGAGGAACTCCGGCGGCGCGGAGTAGGGCGCGTATCCCATCAGCACGCCGATGCCCAGTGCCCCGGCGGCCAGCTCGCCGTCCAGAAGGGACAGCCAGGCGGCCAGCTCCGGCGGGGACGAAGACCGTTGCCACCGCGGATCGCCCAGCGCCGCCATGGTGGTCTGGACCCGCGCGTCGGGCTCGACGCCGGCGAGCACGCGGGCCCGGGCCGCACCCCAGGAAGCGGAGAAGCCGTAGTGCACCGGCCGCCCGGCCGCGGCCGCCTCGGCGTACGCGCGCCCGAGCGGCATCAGCCCGGCCTCCAGCTCCAAAGCCGTCGTGACCCCGTCCATCGCCCGCAGCCGCAGCCCGGCGATCGACTGCGCGTGGCTGTGCAGGTCCACGAACCCCGGCCCGACCACCAGCCCGGCGACGTCGACGAGCGTGGTCCCCGGTTCCGGCGCCGGGTGCGGGCCGACCGCGGTGACCCGGTCACCGGTCAGCAGGACGTCGGTGACGCCGTCGAACCCGCCGGCCGGGTCGATCACCCGGCCGCCGCGCAGGAGCGTCGGGCTCATCCTCGGCCGTGCCCGGCGACGGTGGCGATCGCGGCCAGCGCGGCGAACCACAGGTCCGCCAGCTCGCCGACCTCGTGCTCGGTCAGGTGCCGTCCGGCGAACGTCCAGTTCGCCACCAGCTGCGGGCCGTCGGCCGTGTCGTAGGTGATCGCGTTGAGGTCGAGCACGTGCAGCAGCGGCATGTCGGCCTGGCCGCCGCCGAGGAAACCGCCGCCTTCCCCAGGCCCGGGCCGCGGGGTCCACGGGCTGTCGCCGGTGGAGGAGGCCACCCGGCCCAGGTAGTTGAACCCGGCGTCCGGCCGGACCGCCGGCTCCAGCCGCGCGCGCGTCCGCGCGTTGAGGTGGCGCAGCAGTCCGAACCCGAGGCCGCCGGGGACGGCACGCAGGTTTTCCTTGATCCGCTCGACGCCCCGGCGGGCCGCGGCCCCACCCGCGAGCAGATCGTCCCAAGCCACCGCGTCCGGGTCGAGGCGGACCGGGTACATGCTGGTGAACCAGCCCAGCGTGCGGGACAGGTCGACACCCGGCGCCACGGATTCGTCGCGCCCGTGCCCTTCGACGTCGACCACGAGGGGTCCGGCCGCCCGCCCGCGCGCACGCGCCCACCGCGCCGCCGCGAACGCGAACGCGGCCAGCAGCACGTCCTGGATCCCGGCGCCGAGCGCCGACGGGACCGTCCCCAGCAGCGGGACGGTCTGCGCCACCGGCAGGCGCTTCGAGACCTTGGCGGCGGTGGCGTAGATGTCCTTCTCCGGGTCGAGGTCCCCGCACACCAGCGGCTCGGCCGGCGCCAGGATCCCTTGCCACACCGGCAGTTCCGCCGCCCGCGCCGGGGCGTGGGCCTGCGCGGCCAGCAGCAGGGACCAGCGCCGGAACGACGTCCCGGTGGCCGGCAGGCCGATCGGTTCGCCGGCGCTGATCGCGGCCCAGCCCGCCGCGAGGTCCTGCAGCAGGATCCGCCACGACACGCCGTCGACCACGACGTGGTGGATCAGCACCAGCAGCGTTCCCGGCCGGTCCGGCCCGTGGTCGAACCAGACCGGCTGCAGCAGCGAGTCCGCGGTGAGCCCGAGCCGGTCACCGGCGGCTTCGTATCCGGCCGCGATCGTGGCCTCGGCCTGTTCGCCGGAAAGCCCGCGGCAGTCGACGTGCTCGAGGTACCGCGCCACCGGAACGGAGCCGACCGGCCGCACCGTCAGCGCCAGGCCGCCGTCGCCGCCGGACGCCACGCGCAGGCGGAGCACGTCGTGGTGGTCGACCACCGCCTGCAGCAGCCTGGACACCCCGGCCAGGTCCAGCCCGGCCGGCGTGGCGATCAGCATGGCCTGGAAGAACCGGTCGACCAGCCCGCCGTGGGCGTGGAACGCCTCGATGATCGGGGTGACGGCGACCGCACCCACCCCGACGTCGTCGAGCGGGTCGGCCGAGGCCCCGCCCTGGCGGGCGACCGGCGCCAGCTCGGCCGGGGTCTCGTGCCAGGCCACGTCGTCCGGCTGGATCAGCACGCCGACCGCCCGGGCGCGCCTGACCAGCTGCAGCGACGACACGTCGTCCCCGCCGAGGTCGAAGAAGCTGTCGTCGGTCCCGACGTCGTCGAGCCCGAGGACCTGGGCGTACAGCTCCGCGAGGACCCCGGGGGTCACCGGCAGGGTTTCTTCGATGGTCCAGTGGTTTTCGTCGGTCATGCCCGCCTCAGAACGCTCCGTGGAATCGGTCGGGGTCGGCGAAGTCCAGCGCCACCGCCGGTGGCCGGCCGAGGACGGTGTCCGCGAGCACCTCGCCCAGCCCGGGTGCGTGCTTGAACGCGTGCCCGCTGTCCCCGCCGCCGAGCACCAGCCGCGGGTCGCCGTGCGGCCGTCCGACGAGGAACTGGCGGTCGGGGGTCAGCGTGTACATGCACACGGTCGTTTCGGCGGGCTCGAGCGCCAGCCCCGGTGCCGCCCAGCGCGCGATGGCTTCGATCCGCTTCCAGTCCTGCTCCGCGATCCGCCGGTCGCAGTCGCTTGCCGACGTTTCCCGGAACACCGCGGCGTCGTCGTCGTACTCGAGCGCGAACTTGACCAAGCCGCCGTCCCGGGTGCCGTGGCCGTACACGATGCCCGCCCCGCCCAGGTCACGCAGGAAGATGGGGAACTCCCGGGCGCCGAACCGGCCGGCGCCGCCGACGGGCCGGAACCACGTCATCGGGGTCCGCACCACGGTCAGCGGCAGCCCCGGGACGAGCCGCGGCAGCCACGGTCCGGCCGTCACGACGGCTTGCCGGGCGCGGATCGTCCCGGTACCGGTCGTGACGACCACACCCCCGTCGACCAGCTCGATGCCGGTCACCGCGGCTCCGGTCCGCACCTCGGCACCGGCTCGCTCGGCCGCACCGGCGGCGGCGCGGACGGCGTCCTCGGCGCGGAGCACCCCGGCGGTGGAATCCAGGACCGCGATGTGGTCCGCCGGTACACCGCCGTGCTCCGGGAAGCGGCGCTCGATGGCCGGCGCGGCCAGCACTTCGACCGCCACGTCGTGGACCCGCGCCGCCTCCAGCGTGCCGGCGACCAGGTGGCAGCCGGGCGGGCCGATCAGCAGCCCGCCCGTCTCGTCCAGCAACGGCCGGCCCGCTTCCGATTCCAGCTCCCGCCACAGCCGGCGGGACAACCGCGCCAGCGGGACGAGACCCGGGTGCTCGAGGCAGGTCGTCCGGAACATCCGGGTCGAGCCGTGCGAGGACCCCCACGGGTGCCCGACCGTGAACTGTTCCACGCCGACGACGTCGACGCCGCGGGCGGCCAGCCGCCACAGCGTGGCCGCGCCGACCACCCCCAGCCCGACGACGACGACCTCGGCGGTCCGGTCGTGCTCAGCCACCCTGCCGACCGCCGATCCCCCAGCGGTGCGGCGGCACGGGGTCCAGCGTGATCCACGTCGTCGGCCGGATCTCCTCCCCGTAGACCGCGACGACGGCTTCGGTGAGGCGTTCGATCAGGGCGGGCTCGGTTTCGGCGTCGAGCCGGTGCTCGTAGATCTTGACGTTGATGTACGGCATCGTCATTCCCCCGCGGCTTCGGCGAACTTCGGCATGACGCCCTCGGCGAACAGCTCGAACGACCGCCGGGACTGCGCTTCCGGCATCGCACCGGGGTTGAACTGCAGGCTGACGCAGATGTCCCGGCCGAACCACTCGCCGATCGTCTCCAGCTGGGCCGTCACTTCGGCGGGCGTGCCGACGAGCACCTTGTTGTCCGCCAGCGCCTTGCCGAGGCTGTACTTCTTCACCTTGTCCGCGAAGGTCTCGTACCCCGGGTAGTCGGCGCTCCTGACCTCCGCCAGCGCGGCGACCTCGCGCGCCATCATCGCGATGTAGTTGCGCTCCCAGGTGTCCGCCACCGTCATCGCGGTCTCGCGGTCGTCCGCGACGTAGCAGGTGTACTTGATCTGCACCCGCGGCGCGGGCTCGGCGTGCCCGGCCTCGGCCCACGCGTCGCGGTAGCGCCGCACCATCTCCTGCAGCCGGTCCACCGACACGACCGACGGGACGACCTGGATGCCGTAGCCTTCACGGCCGGCCGCGGCGCACGAGTCCGGTGTGGACGCCGAAGCGACGTAGATGCGTGGGTGCGGCGCCGAATACGGGCGCGGCGACAGCGTGACCGGACCGAAGCTGTGGAACTTCCCGTCCCACACCACGTCGGTCTCGCTCCACAGCCGGCGGCACGCCTCGATGCCTTCCTGGAACCGGGCCCGGCTTTCGTCCATCGAGAACCCGAACAAGTCGAACTCGCGCGGCAGGAACCCGCGGCCGAACCCGACGTCCAGGCGCCCGCGGGACAGGTTGTCCAGCACGGCGAGCCGGGACGCCAGTTTCACCGGGTGCTCGAAGGCCGCGATCACCGCACCGGTGATCAGGCGGATCCGGCTCGTCCGCATGGCCGCGGCGGTCAGGAAGAGCACCGGGTCCGGGCTGTAGCCGCCGTAGGGCGAGCAGTAGTGCTCGACCGTCTGGACGTGGGCGAACCCGGCGGCCTCGGCCGCTTCGACGAGGCGAAGGCTTTCCTCGTAGTACTGCGCCGCGCCCTTGCTCTCCGGGTCCACGACGGGGAAGAAGTTGATTCCGAATTCCACGACAACCTCTCGAAAATCGGTCGGAGCTTGGTCAGCGGGCCGTCAGCGCGCCGGCTGTCTCGGCGAAGGCGGTGGCCAGCGCCTGGGTCATGTGCTCGACCTGCCCGTCGCTCAGCGAGGGGTAGCAGGGCAGGTTGACCTGCGCGCCGAACCAGGACCGCTCGGCGACCGGGCACTCGCCCGGCCCGTGCCCGCGCCACCGCCACTCGGGCAGCAGGTGCAACGGGAAGTAGCGGAGCTCGATCTGCACGCCCTGCCGGTCGAGCGAGCGGATCAGGCGTTCCCGGGCCTCCGCGCCGTCCGCCACCATGAACGTGTACAGGTGGTACGCGTGCTCGGTGTCCACCGAAAGGCTCTGGGGCCGGGCCGCCGGGCTGAGGCCGATCACCTCGTCGAGGGCCGCCGCGATCGAGCGCCGCCGCTCCAGCAGGCCGTCGAGCCGGTCCAGCTGGACGCTGCCGACGACCGCCGCGGGCTCGGACAGGGTCGCGTTCGTGCCGGCGCGCAGGATGCGGAGGTAGTCCGACGTGTAGACGTCGTCGGCGTCCCGCATCCACGGCAGCAGCGAACCGCCGGGCAGGCTGTACTCCCAGCTCGGCCGCACCGATCCGTCGACCCGGTTGGACCGGATCTGGTTCAGCCGCTCGGCCCAGTCGTCGCGGGCGAAGGTGATCATGCCGCCTTCGCCGAGCGTCGTGATGTTCTTGAGCGAGTGGAAGCTGAAGCACCCGATGTCGGCCAGCGCGCCGGGGTGCTCGCCGTGGTAGCTCGCGCCCAGCGCGTGCGCGCAGTCTTCGAGCACGAGGCTGCCGTGGTCGTGCGCGATCCGGACGATCTCGCGCATGGCGGCCGGTGCCCCGCCGTAGTGCACCACGATCACCGCGCGGGTGCGTTCGCTGATCATCGCCCGCAGGGCTTCCGGGTCCATGTTCAGCGTGTCCGGGTCGATGTCGCAGAACCGGACGTTGACATCGAGGTCGAGCAGCGGCTGGGCCATCGCGCGGTACGTCTGCGGGGTGACGATGACCTCGTCGCCGCGGCTCAGGCCGAGCAGGTGGATCGCCAGGTCGAGCGCGACCGTCCCGCTGGTCACCGAGAAGGCGTACCGCGAGCCGATCCGGTCGCGGAAGCGCTGCTCGAACAGCGCCCGGTGGCGCCCCTGCGAAAGGATCTCGCCGGAATCGATCAGCTCGGCGAGCGCGGTCAGCTCCTCGCCACCGAGAATGCTTCCTCTGCGTGCCGCGGGCACGATGTAGGGCGACATCGTCATCCTGCCTTCACCTGCTCGGAAAAGCGCTCGCGGAGACCCTTCTTGTCGATCTTCCTGGCCGGCGTCAGCGGCAGCGCGTCCAGGATTTCCAGCTGGGCCGGGATCTTGTACTGCGCGACGCCGATCTCGGCGAAGATCGCGCGGACGTCGGACAGGTCCAGCTCGGTCCCGGGGTGCAGGACCACGCAGGCGCAGATCCGTTCGCCGGTCCGCTCGTCCGGCACGGCGATCACCGCCGCGTGCTGGACGGCGGCCAGCAGGTACAGGTGGTTTTCCACCTCTTCCGCCGAGATCTTCTCGCCCGCCCGGTTGATGATGTCGCGCGAACGGCCTTCGATCATGAGGTTGCCCGACTCGTGCACGCGCACGATGTCGCCGGTGCGGAACCAGCCGTCCGGCGTGAACGACTGCGCGTTCACTTCGCGGGCGTCGTAGTACCCGCGGATCGTGTACGGCCCCCGGGTCTCCAGCAGCCCCATTTCCCCGTGGGGTACCGGGTTCCCGTTCGAGTCGACGACGCGGATCTCGTCGGCCGGGCTCATCGGGCGGCCCTGGGTGGCGTCCACCACCTCGTCGGGGTCGTCGAGCCGGGTGTAGCAGAGCAGGCCTTCGGCCATCCCGTACACCTGCTGCAGCCGGCAGCCGAAGATCGGCTGCACCCGCTTGGCCAGTTCCGTCGCCAGCCGCGCCGACCCGATCTGCAGCGTCTCCAGGCTGCTCAGGTCGAACCGGCCGGGTTCGGCCGCGAGCGTGTCCATCCAGTGCTTCGCCACCGACGGCGCCAGCGCCGTCACGGTGACGCGTTCCCGTTCGATCGCCGCGAACGCGTTCTGCGGGCTCGGGGTCGGGATCAGGACCGCGGTCCCGCCCACGGCGAAGGTGCCGAGCAGGCCGGGGCAGGCGAGGGAGAAGTTGTGCGACGCCGACATCGTGGCCAGGTACACGGTCTTGGCGGTGAACCCGCAGACCTCCGCGCTGCGCCGCGCGTTGTACTCGTAGTCGTCGTGCGTGCGCCCGATCAGCTTCGGCAATCCCGTAGTACCACCGGAAAGCAGGAACGTGACGACGTCCCGGCTGCGGACAGCGCTTTCATCGAGCTTCTTCCGGCGCACGTCGGCGTCCCCCGCCGGGGTGCACATCGCCGTCAGGTCGAGGCAGCCGTCCGAGGGCGTCCCGGGCGCACCGTCCTCGCGGACGACCAGGAGCGTGCGCACCGCGGGTACGGCTTCGCCGACCCGGTGCGCGAGCTGCTCGTGCTCGTACCCACGCCAGGTCGACGGGGTGGCCAGCGCCGTCGCCCCCCCGTGGCGCGCGATGTGCACCAGCTCGTGGTCCCGGTGCGGCATCAGCGTCATGATCGGCACGACGCCGATCCGCGCGCAGGCGAAGAACAGCACCACGAACTGCCAGCAGTTGGGCAGCTGCACGACGATCTTGTCGCCCCGCGCCAGCCCGGTCTCGAGCAGCTTCTCGGCGAGGGCGTCGGCCTGCACGGCCAGGTCGAGGTAGGTCAGCGTGACCGTGCCGTCGACCACGGCGGTGTCGTCACCGCGGTCGTCGGCCCACTCCCACATCAGGGTTCCGAACGTCTTCCCCCGCCAGTGGCCCGCGGCGGCGTACTCCGCCGCGAGCCGGTCCGGCCAGGTGGGCGTACCAGCGGAAACCCGGTTTTCCATGCTGTCCATGCACTTCCTCACAAAGTTCGGTTCGGGCCGGGGTTCCGCCGCACCAGCGGCGAGACCTCCTGATAACACCCGTCGCGGTAGACGAGCGGGCGGGACGCCGTCAGGTGCGCGCGATCCGCGAAAACCTGCTCGACGGCGCAGACCACGACGCTGTGGTCACCGATCGGGATCCGGTCCACCAGCCTGACGTGGAAGCGGACCGGGACGTCGTGCAGCACCGGCGCGCGGCCGGACGGCCGGTGCCAGAGCGCCGGGTCGGCGAAGCGCTCGTCCGCGGGACCGGCGAACCGGCGAGCCAGCTCCTCCTGCCCGGTCGAGAGCAGGTGGATCACCGCGGTGTCCGACGCCCGCAGCACCGGCATGCTCGAGGAACGGTGCGCGATGTTGAACGACACCGCCGGCGGCCGCAGCGACAGCGACGCCAGCGAGCTGACCGTGAAACCCGCGGTCCCGCGGTCGGAATCCACCGTGACGATCGCGACGCCTGCCGCGTGGAACCGCATGGCCAGGCGGAAGTCTTCGGCCGCCGACACGGGGTCGACCGCCACCGGATCTGACATCACTTTTCCCCCAAGGCAGTTCAGTTCGCCGTCGCGGGTACCTTCCGCGCCCACGCCCGGCGGAGTTCGCCGAGCCGGTCGAGTCCGTTGAGGACCAGTTCGCTGTCGACGCCGAAGTCGATGAGGCAGGCGAGCTCGTCGACGCCCGCTTCCGCCAGGTCGCCGCAGATCTCCACCCCGTCTTCGACGCTGCCGAAGAGGCCGTTGGTGAGGAAGTACCGGTCGAACGCGGCGTCGATGAGGAACCGCCGATCCGCTTCGGTGAGCGCGGCGATGTCGCTCGCCATCCCCGCCGAGCCCGTGCGCCCGACCGCGCGCGCGATCAGGTCGAACGAGCTCAGCAGGTACTGGCTGAACGGCTCGCGCACGACTTCCTTCACCTCGGCCCGGTCCGCGCCGAGGTAGGTGTGGACCATCAGGCTGACGTGCCCGCGCCCGGCGTGCCCGGCGTCGTGCCAGGCGGCGTGGTACGCCTTGACCTTCTGTTCGATGTCCGCGAGCTCCTGGCCCAGCAGGTGCGTCAGGACGTTCACGCCGAGCCGGCCGGCGGACTCGAACGACTCGATGCTGCCGCTCGTGGTCAGCCAGACCGGCAGTTCCGCCTGCACCGGCCGCGGCAGGGTGCGGATCTCGACCGGGTTGCCGACCCCGTCGGGCACCGTCACGGACTCGCCGCGCCACAACCGGCGCACCTGCCCCAGCGCGGCGACGTTGTCCGTGCGGCGGTCGTGGTAGCGGCCGGGGCTGAACACGAAGTCCCCCGCGTGCCAGCCGGAAGCGAACGCGATCCCGGCGCGCCCGCCGGACAGGTTGTCGACGACCGACCACTCTTCGGCGATCCGGATCGGGTTGTGCAGCGGCGCGACCACGCTGCCGGCCCGGATCGCGACGTGCTCGGTGACCGCGGCGATCGCCGCCCCGGTCACCGCCGGGTTCGGGTAGATGCCCCCGAACTCGTGGAAGTGCCGCTCCGGGGTCCACACCGCGGAAAACCCGTTCCGGTCGGCGAACCGCGCCCCGGCCAGCAGCAATTCGTACCCCTGCCGGTGATCGTCCGCGTTGGCGAAGTAGAACAGTCCGAACTCCATCAGCGCACCCCGCCCTCCATCGCCAGCCGCAGGCTCTCGGGCCGCATGTCCGTCCAGTTCTCTTCCACGTACGCCACGCACTCCGCGTGGCCGTTCTCCCCGAACACGACCTGCCAGCCGCTCGGCACGGGGACGAACGCGGGCCACAACGAGTGCTGCCCCTCGTCGTTGGTCAGGACGTAGAACCGGCCGTTCTCGTCGTCGAACGGATTGCCACTCATGACTATGCAACTCCCGCATTAGAAATCGCTGCGCACACAACGCGCTGAACGAGAAGAACCCCGAAACAATCTCGCGAACGCCAATGGTTCGCCACCCCAGTAGCGCAGTGAAGGAAATTCAATGAACTGCGCTCCCCGATATCTCCGATCCTGTCACGCCCCGCTGCGGGCAGTCAAGGTCGTCCCAATTCGACGGCGGATCGCCGCCCGGAATGCTTCGGCGTTCTGCGGCACCAGAATCGAGGCGACAATGGCGATCACCGGGCCGACCGCCAGCATGGCGAACCCGGCGCGGTAGGACGCGTGGTCGACGACGAAGCCGAACGCGTACGGGGCCACCATTCCCGCCAGCTGGCTGCCGGACATCACCAGGCCCGCCACGAGCCCGAGCCACCGGGTCGGCAAGGCGCGCAAGGGAACCGAGAACGACGACGTGAGGCACAACCCGAGCGTCGAGTACAGCAACGTCAGCACGACCATGAACCAGGTCACCGAGCCCGCCATCGGCAGCAGGAGCTCGAGCACGCCGACGACGGCCATGGCGGGCACGACGACCACCCGTGGCCGGCCACCGAGGCGGTCGGCCAGCCGGCCACCGAGGATGATGGTGCCCGCGCCCAGCACCGTCGGCAGGGTCATCAGCAGGGCCGCGGTTCCGACCGGCACCCCGCGCTCCTCGGTCAGGTAGCTCGGCACCCACGTGGTGACGCCCCAGGCCAGCAGGTTGAACCCGAACGAAAGCGTGGCGCAGCCGATGATCGCGGGCGACCGGACGAACGCCCACCGCGACGGCGTGGGGCCGAGGCCGGCCGTTTCCGGCTCCGGCAACGCGGGCGGCAGCCACCACTTCCACGCCAGCGCCACCAGGACGCCGAGGCCGGAAATGGCGAGGAACATCCCGCGCCAGCCGATGGCGGGCAGCATCGCCGCGGCGAGCAGGCCTGCCCCCAGGATCGCGAACGAGCTCGACGCGTTGACCCAGCCGTTGGCGGTGTTGCGCTGCTCCGGCAGCGTGCGCTCGGAGAGCGCTTTCACCGACGCCGCGGGGAACATGCCCTGCATCACGCCGAACGCCGCCCTGGTCGCGAGCAACGCGGCGAACGACCAGGCCACGGCGGTCAGCCCGGTGCACACCGACCACGCGAGCATCGCGAAGACGCACATCCGGACCGCGCCGAACCGGTCCGCGAGCAGCCCGCCGGGAATCTGGACCAGTGCGTAGGCCACGAAGAACACCGACACCGCCAGCCCGCGCTGCGCGTGGTCGAGGTGGAGGTCGGCGCCGATCTGCGGCAGGGCGTTCCCGATCGCGAGCCGGTCGATCAGGTCGACGGCGTAAGCGGCGAACAACAAGAAGACGGTCTTCCGGACAGTTGGTGGCATCGTTGCATCCTTCGAGACACCGACCCGGCGCCGCTGCGCCTTCACATGGTGTCGTAGTAGACGGTTCCGGCCTTCATGACGAGGTTCAGATGCCGTTCGGGTGCGGTGAGGACGGAGATGCCGGCCAGCGGGTCGCCGTCGACGACGAGGAGGTCGGCGTACGCCCCCGGCGCGACGACGCCGATTTCGCCCGCCATGCCGAGCAGCCGCGCGGGGGTGGTCGTGGCCGAGCGGATGAGGTCGGCCGGGGGCTGGACCTCCGCGCGCAGCGTCAGCTCTTCCAGCTGACGCGTCTGCAGATCGCCCAGGAGATCGGTGCCGTAGACGAGGTTCACCCCGCCGCGGTGCGCGCGCTCCAGGGCCGTCATCCCGGCGTCGAAGACTTCGGCGCTCTTGGCGAGGACCTCGCCGGACAGGCCCATGGCCGGCCCGAGTTCCTGGATGGCGCGCACGATGGTCAGGGTCGGCACGAGGAAGGCGTCGTGCTCGATGAACAGCTCGACCGAGGTGTCGTCGATGAAGTTGCCGTGCTCGACGCACCGGACACCCTGGCGCAGCGCGGAGTTGATGGCGCCGGCCAGGAAGGTGTGGCCGGTGACGTACTTCCCGGCGGCACCCGCCTCGCGCACCGCCACGGCGATCTCCTCGGCGGTGTACTGCACCGACGTGATGCTGTCGGTCGGCGAAAGCACTCCGCCGGACAGCATGAGCTTGATGTGGTGCGCCCCGCCGCGCAGCACGTCCCGCACGACCCGGCGCACCTCGTCCGTGCCGTCGGCGAGCCGGAAGATGGTCGGGCAGCGCAGGCAGCCGTGGGTGCCGAAGTCGCCCCGTGACCGGAAGTCGCCGTGCCCGCCGGTCTGCGACAGCGCCGGGCCGCCGTGGATCAGCCGCGGCCCGGCGACCAGGCCCTCCTCGATCGACTGGGCGAGCGCGAAGTCCGCGCCCCCGACGTCGCGGACGGTGGTGAACCCGCGCCGCAGCATCTCGCCCAATGCCTTGGCCGCCTTCGGCACCAGGTAGGACGGCAGCCACGACTCCACTTGGGACAGGTCCATGCTCTGCACGTAGACGTGCACGTGCGCGTCGACCAGGCCGGGCATCAGCGTGCGCCCGCGCAGGTCGACGACGCGGTCAGGGCTCGGCGGCCGCACTTCGTTCGCCGCGCCGACTTCGGCGATCCGGTCGCCGACCACCAGTACGGACCGGTCGCCGTCCAGTTCGCCGCGCTCGGCGTCCAGCACGGCGGCATTGCGGAACAAAGTCGTCACCGGCATCGTTTTCCCCCAGGTTTTCCGCGCGGCGGCCGGTTCAGGAAACAGCCGGGACTTTTGCCGCGAACTGCGCGAGCATCGTCAGTTCTTCGACCCACATCCGCATCAATTCTTCGACAACGGATTGGTCGACGATGTTTTCGTGGAACGTGAACAGCCCCTTCAGCACCGGCCCGGCACCCGACTGCACGATCAGCGCGTTGACGTCCACGGCGAGCGGCACCGGCATGTCCGGGTCCCGCTGCGCGCCGAGGCTGCCCGGCACCGCCCGCCACGCGCCGCCACTGTCCTTTTCGGACTGGCCACCGGCGGAGAACCGGCCCATGTAGTTGAAGCCGAACTGCGGGCCGTCGTACTTCTTCAGCTCCGCCGCGGTGTCGTCGTTGAAGTACCGCAGCAGGCCGTAGCCGATCCCCCCGCCGGGCACGGCGCGCAACTGGCGCCCGACCGCGCGGACGACCTCGCCCGCCGCGGGCCCGCCGGCCAGTGCCTCGTCGAGGTCGATCCCGGCGATGTCCACGCGCGCCGGGTAGGCCTTGGCGAACCAGCCCACCGTCTGCGAAAGGTCGGCACCGGGCACCAGCTCCTCCTCGCGCCCGTGCCCGGTGAGCTGGACCAGGAGCGAGCCGGGGTGGTCACCGCGGGCGCGGCGGTACCGCGCCACGGCCAGCACCAGTGCCGCCAGCAGGCCGTCGGTGAGCCCGCCGCCCAGCGCCTTCGGCAAGGCCTTGGCCACCGCCTTGGTCACCGGCACGGGGACCTCGACCGTCAGCATGGATTCGCCGCCGCAGAGGTCCTTCTCCGGGTCCGGCCGGTGCGCGCCGAACAGCGGGTCCGGGCCGCTGAGGATCCCGACCCAGTCCGGCAGCTCGGCGGTGCGCGAGGCGCTGTGCGCTTCGGCCTCCAGCGCCGTGGCCCACCGGCGCATCGACGTCCCCGAAGGGACGGCACTCGGCCGCACCCCGCGCGCCACCTGGGCCGACACGGTCCCGAGGTCTTCGGCGAGGATCTGCCAGGAGGCGCCGTCGATCAGCAGGTGGTGGGCGATGACCAGGAGCCGGTCCGGTTCGCCGTCCACCGAGGTGAACCACACGAACTGGACCATGACGCCGGCTTCCGGGTCGAGGCGCCCGAGCGCGGCCGCGAGTTCGGCGTCCCACCGCCCGGAGCCGGTCACGCGGTGGACGAGCCGGGTCAGCGGCAGGTCGTCCGCGCCGACGGGCAGCAGGCCCCACCTCTCCTGGCTGCCCTTGACGACCAGCCGGGAACGAAGCAGCTCGTGCCGGTCGACCAGCGCGGAAACGGTGTCGTGGAAGACCTTCTCGTCGGTCCGGGCGGGCAGTTCGAACGTCATCCACTGCGCGAACCCCGGGTGCGGCCCGGACTCCAGCAGCGACCGGGCCGCGGGCAGCAGCGGGATCGGCTCCCGGGCGTCCGGCTCGTCCGGCGCCGTCCAGTCGCCGCGACCGGCGTCCGCGGGCAGCGCTTCGAACAGGCTCGCGATGCTGCGGTGCTCGAACAGCTGGCGCGGCGTGATCGCCAGCCCGAGCGCCTTCACCCGCGAAACCACCTGCATGGACGCGATGCTGTCGCCGCCGAGCTCGAAGAAGTTGTCGTCGATCCCCACCCGCTCGAGGCCCAGCACCTCGGCGAACACGCCGGCCAGCAGCTCTTCCTGTCCGGTCCGCGGCGGGCGGTAGCGCTCCGGGGCGAAGTCCGGCTCCGGCAGCGCCCGGCGGTCCAGCTTCCCGTTCACCGTCAGCGGCAGCCGGTCCAGCTCGACCACGGCCGACGGCACCATGTACTCGGGCAGCCGCCCGCCGACGAACCGGCGCAGTTCGTCCGGCGCGGCCGGGGAAGTCCCTCCGCCGGGCACGACGTAGGCGACCAGCCGGCGGTCCGGCCCGTCCGGCTCGCCGGCACGGCCCCGCACCACGACCGCCACCTGGGCGACCGCGGGGTGGGCCGCCAGCGCGGCTTCGACCTCGCCCAGCTCGATCCGGAACCCCCGGAGCTTCACCTGGCCGTCCGCCCGGCCCAGGTACACCAGCTCACCGGCGGCGTTCCACCGCACCAGGTCCCCGGTCCGGTACAGCCGCGATCCCGGGACCCCGAACGGGTTCGCCACGAACCGCCCCGCCGTCAGCGCCGGGCGGCGCAGGTAGCCGCGCGCGACCCCGGCGCCGGACAGGTACAGCTCACCGGTCACCCCCTGCGGCACCGGCCGCAGGCCCTCGTCGAGGACCACGGCCGACATCCCGGCCAGCGGAACGCCGATGGGCACCGGACCGGGCGCCACCGCCGAACCGGGCGCGAACGGTCGCGTCACCGCGAACGTCGTCGTCTCGGTCGGGCCGTAGCCGTTGGCGACCGTGGCCGCGACCGTGCTCAGCGCCCGGGACAGCGTCTCGCCGGGGATCTCCTCGCCACCGGCCCAGACCTCGTCGACCCCGTCGAAGACTTCGGGACGCTCCCGGACCAGCAGCTCGAACAGGCGAGTGGTCATGAACAGCGCCGAAACCCGTTGCGAAACCAGGACTTCCCCGATCACGGCCGGGTCCAGCTGCCCGGGCGGGGCCAGCACCGCCGTCCCCCCGCCCAGCAGCGGCACCCACAGCTCGTACGTCGAGGCGTCGAACACCAGCGGCGAATGCACCAGCACCCGGCGGTGCCGCCCGCTCGCGTACACCGGCTCGGCGGCCAGGTCCGCGATCGCGGCCTGCGGCACCGCGACCCCCTTCGGCGTCCCCGTCGACCCGGACGTGTAGATCACGTACGCCACGTTCCCCGGCTCGGGACGGCCCAGCCGCCGGTCGGCGGCGGTGAGCGCGTCGTCCGCGCACGCCGCCAGCTCGGCGCCGGTGACGGGGTCGTCGACCGACACCACCGGCACGTCGAAGCCCGCCAGCGCCGGGGCGGACTCGTCGGTGGCCACCGCCAGCCGCGCGCCGGCGTCCCGCAGCATGAAGCCGATCCGCTCGGCCGGGTACCCGGTGTCGATCGGCAGGTAGGCAGCGCCCGCCTTCAGCACGCCCAGCAGCAGCGCGACCAGTTCGGGCGAACGCGGAACCGCCACGCCCACCACCGATTCCGGCCCGATCCCGCACCCGGCCAGGAACCGCGCCCACCGGTTGGACGCCGCGTCCAGCTCCGCGTACGTCACGTTCACCGCGCCGGCGGCGATCGCGACCGCGCCGGGTGCCGCCGCCACCCGCTCGGCGAACAGCCGGTCCACCGTCACCGGCTCGGCCACCGGCGTCCCGCTCACGCGGCCCCACCCGGCCAGCCGGTCCTGCTCACCCGGCAGCAGCACGCCGACCCGGCGCACGGCGGCACCGGGGTCGGCGACGATCGCCCGCAGCACGCCGGTGAACCGGGCGCCGATCGCCTCGACCGTGCCGCGGTCGAACAGGGCGGTCGCGTATTCGATCTTGGCCTGCACCCCCCGCTGCCCCGTTCCCGGCAGCTGCGCGACCTCGCTCAGACTGAAGTCGAGGTCGAACTTCGCGGTGCCGGTCTGGGCCATCTCGATGCGGCCCCGCACGCCGGGGAAGTCCAGCACCGGCAGCTCGATGTCGTGCCAGGCGAACATCACCTGGAACAGCGGGTGGTAGGCGGTCGAGCGCTCCGGGTCGAGCAGCTCCACCAGCAGTTCGAAGGGGGCGTCCTGGTCGGCGTACGCGGCCAGCGCCCGGCGGCGGACCTGCTGGAGCAGGTCGCCGAAGGTGTCCTGCTCGCCCACCCGCACGCGCAGCACCCAGCTGTTGACGAAGAACCCGACCAGCTCCGAAAGCGCCTCGTCGATCCGGCCGGCGGTCGGCGCCCCGACGGCGATGTCGTCGCCGGCGCCGAGCCGGTGCAGCAGCACCACCAGTGCCGTCTGCATGACCATCGACCGGGTCACGCCCTCCTTGCGCGCCAGCTCTTCGACGGCTTCGAGCAGGTCCCCGTCGATCGAGAACCACACCGTGTCGCCGTCGCCGCCCGCCGACGCCGGGCGCGGCCGGTCCGTCGGCAGCGTGATCGGCTGCGGCAGGCCGGCCAGCTCGGCCCGCCAGCGCTCGAGCTGCCTGGCCGTCACGCTCTCCGGGTCGTTCTCGTCGCCCAGCAGTTCCCGTTGCCACAGGGTGTAATCCGTGTACTGCACGGGAAGCGGCTCCCACCGCGGTGGCTGCCCGGCGCACCGCGCGGTGTACGCCTCGGAGAGGTCGCGGATCAGCGGCCGCGTCGACCACCCGTCGCCCGCGATGTGGTGCAGCACGAGGGCGAGCACGTGCTCGGTCGCCGACGACCGCAGCAGCGTCACGCGCAACGGTGTCTCCGCGGCCAGGTCGAATTCGTACCGGGCCAGCTCGCCGACGACGGCGTCCACCCGGTCCGCCGCCACGTCGGTCACCGGGAGTTCGTGCGGCAGCTCGGAAAGCGGCTTCACCCGCTGGAAGGACTCACCGCGCTCGTCCGGCACGACGACGGTCCGCAGGCTCTCGTGGCGCTCGAGGACGTCCCCCACCGCGCTCCGCAGCGCCGGCACGTCCAGCGCACCCGAAAGCCGGATGATCAACGGGATGTTGTACGCCGCCGAGGCGCCTTCGAACTGGTGCAGGAACCACAGCCTGCGCTGCGCGTACGACAACGGGATCATCGGATTCCCCCAGGAATTCTCGGACTCCACCAGCGCGGTGGAAGGGTTCGGGCACCCGCTCCCCGGCACGCGCTGCGGCAGTGCCCGGGAGCGGGTCGACCTCGGTCAGGCCTCGGCGTCGGACGGCTCCGCCGCCGGTTCCGCGGCCGCCGGCTGCTCGGGTTTCTCGGCGGGCAGCCAGAACCACGCGACGACGACCATGGCCGCGGCCAGGCCGGCGAGGGTCCAGGCCGCGGTGTGGAAGCCGTCGTAGAAGCTCGACTGCGCGGCACCGATCAGCCGGTCCGCCAGCGCCGGCTGCCCGTCGGCGGTGTACCGCGCGGCTTCGGTGATCGCGTTGCCGATCGAGTCCTGGGCCTTGGTGAGCGACTCCGGCGGCAGCCCCGGCACCGCTTCGCCGATCAGGTGGTGGGTGTAGAGCGACTGGAAGAGGCTGCCGACGATCGCGATGCCGAGCGTGCCGCCGAGCAGGCGGGTGGCGTCGTTCATCGCCGAGCCGACGCTCGCCTTCGCCGCCGGGACCACCCGCATGATCGCGTCGGTCGCGGGCACGCCGACCGTGCCGAGGCCGACCCCGATGAGCGTCATCTGGAGGGCAAGGACCGCGGAGCTCGTGTCGTTGGATTCGCCGGTGAACCACACGAACAGCAGGGTCAGCACGCCGAGCCCGGCGGTGATGACGATCCGGGAACCCCACTGCACGGCCAGCTTCCCGCCGAGGATCGACCCGATCACCATGCCGACCGCGACCGGGATGAACCGCAAGCCGGTCTCCAGCGGGGAGTACAGCTTCAGGAACTGCAGGTACAGCGTGAGGAGGAAGGTCAGGCCCATCAACGTGAACGTCGCGATCGTCATCGCCCCGCAGGCCGCCGAGAAGCGCGCGTCGCGGAACAGCCGGACGTCGAGCATCGGGGTGCGTGCCTTGATCTCACGCACGTACAGCGAACCGAAGAGCACGACGGCCGCGACGAAGCCGGCGATCACGCGCGCGCTGCCCCAGCCCGAAGCGGGCGCCTCGATGATGGTGTAGACGAGGATGCCGAACGCCAGACACGACAGGACGAGACCGCTCTTGTCGAGCGCGGGCGTTTCCGGATCGCGCGACGTCGGCACGAACGCCGCGGTGAGCCCCAGCGCGACCAGGCCGATCGGCGCCATCACGAGGAAGATGCTGCCCCACCAGAACGACTGCAGCAGTGCACCGCCGGCGAGCGGGCCGAGGACCATGCCGATCCCCGAGCACGCGCCCCAGATCCCGATCGCGGCCGCCCGCGCCTTCCGCTCGACGAAGACCGTCGTGAGGATGGACAGGGTCGTCGGGTAGATGAAGGCCGCGCCGAGACCCATCACGGCCCGCGCCGCGATCAGCTCGCCCGCCGTGCTCGCGTAGGCACCCAGGCCGGAGGCCACGGTGAACACGGCCAGGCCGAAGATCAGCGCGCCCCGGCGGCCGAACCGGTCGCTGAGGCTCCCGGCGGCGATCACCAGCGCCGCGAAGACGAGGTTGAAGGCGTCGGAAACCCATTGCAGGTCGACGGTACTGGCGTGCAGCTGGTCGACCAGCTCGGGCAGCGCCACGGTGACGATCATGGTGTCCATGTTGATCACGACGACACAGACACACAGGACGGCGAGGATCATCGCCGGCGATCGAACGGATTTCGTTGCTGTACTCATGCCATCTTTCTTCTTCGATTTCCGGGGGCCGATCCGGCGTTGCCGCTTTCTCAACCCGCTTCCTGACTCCTGCGGCGGAGCTGAGGCCGGTTGGACGCCCGCAGGTCGTTCCAGCGCTGGGCCAACCGGGCGACGGTGGGTGCTTCGAAGATCAGCTGGATCGGCACCTCGACGCCCATCATCGAGCGGATCCGGGCGATCAGGCGGGCCGCCAGCAGCGACTGGCCACCTCGCTCGAAGAAGTTGTCGTCGATCCCGATCTGGTCGAGGCCCAGCACTTCGGCGAACGCTTCGGCCAGCTTCCGCTCCTCGGGGGTGCGGGCGGCGCGGTAGCGCGCCTGGCTGAACTCGGGTTCGGGCAGCGCCCGCCGGTCCAGCTTCCCGTTCGCCGTCAGCGGCAGCTGCGCCAGCACCACCACGGCCGACGGCACCATGTACTCCGGCAGCCGGGCGCCGACGTGGCTGCGCAGCTCGGCGACGTCGTGGACGGCCGCGCCTTCCCCGGCCACCACGCGGCTGAGCTCCGCGACCTCGCCGATCGACGCGCCGTCGGCGGGGACGACGTAGGCCACGAGCAGGCCGGTGCCTTCGCCGGCACCGCGCGCCACCACGACCGCCTGGGCGACCGCGGGGTGCTCCAGGAGGACCGCTTCGATCTCGCCCGGTTCAATCCGGAAGCCGCGGACCTTGACCTGGTGGTCGACCCGCCCCAGGTACCGCAGCAGCCCGTCGTCGCCCCACTTGACGAGGTCGCCCGTCCGGTACATCCGGCCGCCCGCCGGGTCGAGCGGGTCCGCGACGAACCGCGAAGCCGTCAAGCCGGCCCGCCCGCGGTAGCCGCGGGCCACCCCGGCTCCGGCGATGTACAGCTCGCCGACGACCCCCACCGGCACCGGCCGCAACCCCGGCCCGAGCACGTGGACGCGCTCGTTGTCCAGTGCGGTGCCGATCGGCATCGAGGCGTCCGCCGCGGTCCACGGCCGGGATTCCCACGGCTCGGCGAGGGCGTGCTCGGTCGAGGCGACCGCCGTTTCGGTCGGGCCGTAGCCGTTGATGATCGTGGTGCCGGGTAGCGCTTTCTGCACCCGCTTCACCAGCGACGTCGGAAGTGCTTCGCCGATGAAGACGATCGTGTCGGCGGTGACCGAGCCTTCGAGGCTGTCGACCATCTCGGCGAAGACCGACGGCACCGTGCTGATCACCCCGCCCGACCAGCGGCCGCGCTCGGCGAGCACCAGCGCGTCCCGGACGACCTCGAGGGTGCCGCCGGTGCACAGCGCCCCGAACAGCTCCAGGACCGAGACGTCGAAGCTGACCGACGTGCTGGCCAGCATCCGCGTGCCGGGTGCCACGCCCATCCGCTCGGTCACCTGGGCGACGAACGCGACGACGTTGGCGTGCGCGAGGGCGACGCCCTTGGGCTTGCCCGTCGACCCCGACGTGTAGATCACGTAGGCGAGGTTCCGCGGCCCGGCACCGCCGTCGAGCGCACCGGCTTCGGGCTGCTCGGCGACGTCGTCCACGAGGAGTGTGGGCGGCAGGGTCCTCGGCAGCTTCTCGCGCGTCGCGGTGTCGGTGATCAGCAGGACCGGCCGGGCGTCGCCGAGCACGAACTCCAGGCGCTGCCCCGGATAACCCGGGTCCAGCGGCAGGTACGCACCACCGGCCCGGAGAACGGCCAGCAGCGCCACCACCAGCTCCGCCGTCCGCGGCAGCGAAACCGCGACGACCGATTCCACGCCGACACCCCGGCCGCGCAGCACGCGCGCCAGCCCGTCGACCCGGTCCGCCAGCTCGCGGTAGGTCAGCTCCACGCCGTCGCACACCACCGCGAGGGCGTCCGGCGTCCGTTCCACCTGCGCGGCGAACAGGTCCGGCAACGTGGCGGCCGGCAGCTCGACCGGCGCGGCGGCCCGTGCCGCGGTCAGCGCGCGTTCCGCGGGCACCAGCACGTCGACCTGGCTGACCACGACCGCCGGGTCGGCCGTCACCTGGCGGACGACCGCGCGGAAGCGCTCGGCCAGCCGTTCGACGGTCTCGCGGTCGAACAAGGCGGTGGCGAACTCGATGCGGCCTTCGACCACGCGGTCGCCGGCGGCGTCGAGCGCCTCGATGAGATCGATCGTCAGGTCGAACTTCGACGACCCGTTCCCGATCCACCGGACCGTGCCCTTCAGCCCGGGCAGCTCGAGTTCCGCGGCCGCGGTGTTGTGCCACGACAGCATCACCTGGAACAGCGGCGCGTAAGCGGTCGAGCGCTCCGGGTTGAGCAGTTCCACCAGCAGCTCGAACGGGGTGTCCTGGTATTCGTAGGCCGCCAGCGCCTTTTCCCGCACCTGGTCCAGCACGGCGGCGAAGGTCGGGTGCGCGGACAGGTCGGCCCGCAGCACGACGTTGTTGATGAACATGCCGACGAGGTCGTCGAGCGCGTCGTCGGTGCGCCCGGCGATGGGTGAGCCGATGGTGATGTCGTCGCCGGCGCCGAGCTGGTGCAGCACCACGGCCAGCACCGCCTGCCACACCATCGCCACCGTGGCGTCGTGCTTGCGCGCCAGCTCCTCGACGAGCCGGAACTCGGCGGTGCCGACCACGAACCGCACGAAGTCGCCGTCGTAGGAGATGTTCTGCGGGCGCGGGCGGTCGAGGGGCAGCTGCAGCGGCTGCGGCACCCCCGCCAGCTCGGTGCGCCAGTACTCGAACTGCCGGGCCAGCACGCTTTCCGGGTCCGCCTGCGAACCCAGCAGTTCCCGCTGCCACAAGGCGTAGTCGGCGTACTGCACCGGCAGCGGCGCCCACTCCGGCGCGTGCCCGGCCAGCCGGGCCGTGTACGCCTCGGACAGGTCGCGCACCAGCGGCGCGGTCGACCAGCCGTCGGCGGCGATGTGGTGCAGCAGCGCGAGGAGGACGTGCTCGTCGCCGTCGTGCCGGATCAGCGCCACCCGCAGCGGGATCTCGGCCGTCAAGTCGAACTTGTGCCGCACCTGCGCGTCGATCGCCGCGTCGAGCTCGCCGTCGGACACGGTGAGCTCGGCGAACGGCACGTCGGCCTCGTGCGCCGGCAGGATGCGCTGGAACGCCTCGCCCCGGTCGTCCTCGGCGATCAGCGTGCGCAGGCTCTCGTGCCGCGCGACGACGTCCGCCCACGCGGCCCGCAGCGCGGGCACGTCCGGCTGGCCCGAGAGACGCACGAGCAAGGGCGCGTTGTAGGTCGAAGACGGTCCTTGGAAGCGCGACAGGAACCACAGGCGGCGCTGCGCGAACGACAGCGGCAGCTGCTCGGGGCGGCGCCCGGCGAGCAGCGCGGGCCGGACCTCCGTCCGGTAGTCCAGGCTCTCGAAGATGCCGGCCACGGTCGGGGTTTCGAAGACCACCTGGATCGGCACCTCGACGGCCAGCAGCCCGCGAATCCGGGTGATCAGCTTGACCGCGAGCAGCGACTGCCCGCCGAGGGCGAAGAAGTTGTCGTCGATGCCGACCTGGTCGAGCCCCAGCACCTCGGCGAACACGTCGGCCAGGAGCTTCTCCCGCTCGGTCCGCGGCGCGCGGTAGCGGTCCCGGGCGAACTCCGGCTCGGGCAGCGCCCGCCGGTCGAGCTTCCCGTTGGCGGTCAAGGGGAAGCTGTCCAGCACGACCACGGCGGCGGGCACCATGTACTCCGGCAGCCGCGCACCGGCGAACCGGCGCAGCTCCGCCGGGTCGGCGTCGCCCACCACGTACGCCACGAGCTGCCGGTCCGCCCGGTCCTGCTCGCCCGCGCGGCCGTGCACCACGACCGCCACCTGGGTGACCGACGGGTGGGCCGCCAGTACCGTTTCGACTTCCCCGGGTTCGATCCGGAACCCGCGGATCTTCACCTGGTCGTCCACCCGGCCGAGGTACACCAGCTCGCCGTCGGCGGTCCACCGCACGAGGTCCCCGGTCCGGTACAGGCGGGACCCGGTGGGGTCGAACGGGTTCGCCACGAACCGCGCCGCCGTCAAGCCCGGGCGGCGCAGGTAGCCGCGCGCGACCCCGGCACCCGAGACGTACAGCTCGCCGGTCACCCCCGGCGGTACCGGGCTCAGCCCGGGGTCCAGCACCACCGCGGACATCCCCGGCAGAGGCTTGCCGATCGGCACCGGGCCGTCCGGCACGTCCGCCCGGTCCGCGAACGGCCGCGTCACCGCGAACGTCGTCGCTTCGGTCGGGCCGTAGCCGTTGGTGATCGTCGCCGCGACGGATTCCATGGCCCGGGAGAGGGTTTCGGCGGGAATCTCCTCGCCGCCGACCCAGACCTCGTCGACGCCGTCGAAGACGCCGGGGCTCTCGCGGACCAGCAGCTCGAACAGGCGGGTCGTCATGAACAAGGCCGAAACCCCTTGGGAAACCAGGACTTCCCCGATGACCGCGGGGTCCAGCCTCCCGGGCGGGGCCAGCACCGCCGTCCCGCCACCCAGCAGCGGCACCCACAGCTCATAGGTCGAGGCGTCGAACACCAGCGGCGAGTGCACCAGCACCCGGCGGTGCCGTCCGGACGCGTACACCGGCGCCGCGGCCAGGTCGGCGACCGCCGCCTGGGAAACCGTGACGCCCTTGGGCGTTCCCGTCGAGCCGGACGTGTAGATCACGTACGCCGCGTTCGACGGCTCCAGCCGGTCGGCGACCGCGTCGCCCCGGCACGCCGCCACCTCGGCGCGCACGGCCTCGGCGTCGATCGCGACCAGGGGTACGTCGAAGCCCGAAGCCGCACCGGCGAGCTCTTCGGTGGTCAGCACCAGCCGCGCGCCCGCGTCGCCGAGCATGAAGCCGATCCGCTCCGCCGGGTACCCGGCGTCGATCGGCAGGTAGGCCCCGCCGGCCTTCCAGATCCCCAGCAGCACCGCGACCAGTTCGAGCGAGCGCGGCAGCACCACCGCGACGATCGACTCCGGCCCGATCCCGCGCCCGGCCAGGAAGCGCGCCCACCGGTTCGCCCGCTCGTCCAGCTCCGCGTACGAAAGCGCTTCCCCGCCGAGCACCACGGCCGTCTCGTCCGGGCCCGACACCGCCCGCTCGGCGAACAACCGCCCGGCCGTCGCGGGGTTCGCCTGGGGCGCGGCCGTGCGGCCCCACTCGGCCAGCCGGTCCCACTCGCCCGGCAGCAGCGCGGTCAGCCGGCCCACGGCGGTCCGCGGGTCGGCGGCGATCTGCGTCATCACCGCCTGGAACCGCCCGGCCAGCGCGGCCAGGTCGGCGGCGGCGTACCGGGCCGCGTTCGCGTCGAACCGCACGACGAGCCCGCCGGTCCGCTTGTCCTCGTACGCGGTGACCGCCAGGTCGTCGACCACGCCCGCCGACTCGATGGCGAACGCGCCCGGCGCGCCGCCGAAGTCCAGCGCGTCGGAGAACGGCAGGATCCCCAGCACCGGCCCGAGGTGCTCGCTCACCGACCAGCCGGCGGCCGCGATCACGTCGGACGTCGAGCACCCGGAGTGCCGCACCGATTCGCGCACCTCGGCGGCGATCCGCCCGGCGACCTCGGCGAACGGGGCCGCCTGCGGGATCGAGACCCGGAGCGGGACGAACCCCGCGCGCAGCCCGGGCTGCGTCTTCGTCGCACCGGTCCGGTTGGCCATCGTCAGCCGGACGGCGAAGTCGTCCGCACCGGAAAGCCGCTGGAGCAACACCGAGAGGCTCGCGATGAAGTAGCTGGAGAACCGGAGCCCGAGCGCGTCGGCGCCGGCCCGCCAGCGCCCGAGTTCGGCGGCTTCGACGTGCAGCACGTGGTGTTCGAGGCCGACGCGCCCCGGCGTGCGCCGGCCCGCCGGCGAAACCGGGGCCGCGACGGCGGCCAGCCGCTCCTGCCAGAACGCCCGGTCGGCGTCCGCGGCCGCCGACCCCTGGTAGTCGTGATCGGCCTCGACGAGCGTTTCGGGGCCGGTGAACTCGGTCGGTCCGGCCGGGGTGCCGGCCAGCTTCGCGGAGTAGACCGCCGCCACCCGGCGCATGAAAACGGTGTAGCCGAACACGTCGCTCAGCAGGTGGTGCATGGCGACGAACACGAAGAACCGGGACGGCCCGAGCTTCACCGCGCCGACCCGGCACAGGGTGTCGGTCGCGAGGTCGAGTGGGGCCCGCCGGTGCCAGGCGATGGCCGCCAGCGCCGCCGCGACCGGGTCCGGTTCCGCGCTGACGTCGGTGAGGACGGCGTCGGCGGGCACGTCGTCGCGGACGAACTGGTACGGCCCCTGCTCGTCCTCGTCGAAGTTCGTCAGGAACGGCCGCGCTTCGGCCAGCACGTCGCGGAACGCCGCGCGCAGCACCGGCAGGTCCACCTCGCCGTCGACGTCCCAGTACACCGCGGTCAGATTGGGGAGCTCCGGCCGCAGTTTCTGCGCGAACCAGATGGACTGCTGGGCAGCGGACAATCGGAGCGATTCAGTGGCGGGCACAGCATCCCCCAGATGCGGAATTTGTTTGAACGGAGAATTCGGCGGCTATATCGAGCACTTTCCGAGTGGAATCACCTTGGCACGCTCCGCTTCGGATCGTCAAACTTCGGGCTCAGTGAACGGGCCCACGCCAGCGATCCCGACGGGATTTCGGCCAGCTCGTACCCGGCGGGCGGGACGGCGTCCATGAGGTGGCGGACGAAGTAGTCCCATTTCCGCCGGGTGACGTAAGCCTCGCGGTGGAACATGGTGTGCCCGGCGCCGGGCACCATCAGCAAATCGAAGTCCTTGTTCGCCGCGATCAAGGCGTCAACCAATCCCAGCGTTTGGTACGGCAGCGCGTTGTCGTCGAGCTCGCCGTGGATCAGAAGGAGTTTTCCGCGCAGGTTCCCGGCGAATTCGGCGTTGACGCACCGGCGGTAGCGCTCCGGTTCGTACGGGCCCTGGTACACCTCGCCCCACCACGGCAGCTGCAGCCTCGGGTCGTGGCACCCGGACACCCCGACCGCGACCCGGTAGAAGTCCGGGTGCGCGAGCACGGCGCGCACGGAGGCGGACCCGCCGGCGGAATTGCCGGTGATCCCGACGCGCCCGGTGTCCAGCCACGGGTACCGCCTGCCGAGCTCGGTGATGGCGGCCACGTGGTCGTCGAGCCCGCCGAAGTCGTCGATGTGCCCGTAGGACAGGTCGTGGAACTCCTTGTCCCGGCCCGGTGTGCCGCGGCCGTCCACCGAGACCACGGCGAACCCCAAGGCCGCGTACGCCTCGAAGTCGCCGGTGCCGGTGTTGTCGAACCCGGGCGGCGCGTGCTGGGAATGCGGACCGGGGTAGATCCGGTCGAGGACCGGGTACCGCCGCTCCGGGTCGAACCCGTACGGGCGCCACAGGAGGCCGTAGATGTCGGTGGTGCCGTCGGCGGCCTTGACCGTGAACCGCTCGGGGGGTGTCCAGCCGGCCCGTTCGAGCGCGGAGACGTCGGCCCGCTCCAGCTCCACCACCACCCGGCCGGTCCGGTCGCGCACCACCGCGACCGGCGGCCGGTCGGACAGGGACGCGGTGTCGACCAGGTAGCGGCCCGACGGCGCGGCCAGCACGACGTGGTCGTCGAGGTCGTCGGTCAGCCGGGTGAACCCGCTGCCGTCCAGCTCGGCCCGGCACAGCTGCCGGACGTACGGGTCGGCGTCGACCAGGCCGGCCGCGGTGAAGAAGACGACGCCGGCGTCCTCGTCGACGTGGACGATTTCCCTTACCGCCCAAGCACCCTTCGTCACCTGGTTGACCAGGACCCCCGAAGCGGAATACCGGTAGAGGTGCCCCCAGCCGTCGCGCTGCGAGTACCAGAGCACGTCCCCGTTCGCCAGCGTGCGCACGAGGGGCGGTTGGAAGATCTGCTGGTTGGGCTCGACCCGGGTCCGGCCGCTTTCTTCGACGACCACCCGGGACCCGCCCGTCGCGAGGTCCACCGCGACCAGCCGCAGGCGCAGGTAGAACCGGCCGGGATCGAGGTAGTAGAGCGTCCCGCCGTCGGCCGACAGCCACGCCCGGTCCCACGCCAGCGGCGAGCGGAACGACGCGTGGAAGGGCTCGGCGTCCGACGGCGTCACCGTCCGACGCTCCAGGTCGACGACGACCAGGTGCAGCATCGGCTGGTTCTCTTCGCCGGCCATGGCGTACCGGTAGGCGTGCGAAACCGGGCGGCCGCCGCCTTCCGGCGCCGACTCGACCAGGTGCAGCAGCTCGACCTCGCGCTCGTCGATCCGGTGCGTCACCAGCTTCGTCCCGTCGGGGCTCCACAGCACCACCGGGGGCGCGACCGCGCCGGCCTTGCGCATGATCGACCGGTGCTGCCAGAACGTCGTTTCGGTGGCGTACGCGTTGTCGGCCGAGCCGTCGTGGGTGAGCGGTGACTCGGCGCCCGTTTCGTCGCGCACCCACAGGTTGTGGTCGCGGACGAAGACCGTCCACCGCCCGTCCGGCGAGCGGGATTCCCCGAGGGCCGCAGAAACCGGCGCTTCCGCGGGCGTGCACGCGTAGTCCTCGAGCGATACCCGCCACCGGCGGCCGCCGGATTCGACGACCACGGCGGCGCTTTCGACGTCGAGCAGCGACAAGCGCAGAGCCTCGCGCTCGACCGGTTCCCCGGTCGCGGCCGCCAGCGCGGCGGCCATCCGGCCGTGGTCGAAGGCGGGTCGCCGGGTGCCCGCGACCGGATCGACCAGCACGTGCTCCGGGCCGTCCGCGCTCGAAGTCGCGTACCAGAACGAATCCGGACGGGACGACCACGTCAGCGGGCCGGCCACGCCGGTGATCAGCGAAGCCCGGCGCGGCCTCAGCATCTGCTCCGCCCGCCGGTAGTCCTCGGCGGCAAGGGTGCGCTCCATGAGCGCGACGATACGGCATAGTCTACGCCGTAGACAACTACCCGCTCCGAGCCTCCGCGCGGTCGATTAGGCTGGTCACGTGACCGAAAAACCCGCGAAGACCACCGCACGGGCGACGACGCCGCGCGGGTCCCTCAACCGCCGCCGGATCCTCGACGCGGTGGCGGCGACGGTCGCGGAGAAGGGCGTGGACGCCGTCACGATGCGCGCCATCGCGACCGAGCTCAAGGTCGACCCGATGGCGCTCTACCGGCATTTCCGGGACAAGGACGCCTTGCTCGCGGCGTTCGTCGACGACGTCTTCGCGGAGATCGGACCGCCGGAGAAAACCGGCGTCGAAGGGGCGAAAGAACTGGCCCGGCAGTACTTCCGGGCCCTGGTCGCCCACCCCGGGCTGGTGAACATCACCCTCGAGCACGCCCTCGACAGCCCGCACCAGCTCCTGATGGGCGAACGGATCTACCGGGGCATGCTCGACGCCGGCTACGACATCGAGACGGCCGTCATGGTGTTCAGCGGCCTGCAGCGGTTCGTCCTCGGCAGCGCGCTGATGTACCCGCGCCGGACCGACCCCGAGGACCTCCCCGGCTGGAACCGCGTCCGCGGCCGCTTCCGGGACCTGGACCCCGAGCAGTTCCCGACCTTGCGCCAGGTCAACGAGCAGGTCCCGCGGATGAACCAGGAAGAGGTCTTCGGCCGCTGGCTCGACTGGATCTTCGACCCGCCGGGGTCCCGCGCGGCCGGCGCCTGACGCCGCTCACGTGCAGTGGTCGAGCAGCTCGGCCAGCTGGTCCCAGTCGCGCGACCGCTGCCGGGCGACCTCGGCGAGGCCCGGCGCGCAGTGGCTCGGGATCTTGTCCACGACCGTCTTCAGGTCGGCGCCGCCGAACGGGACCTCCAGCCAGCGCAGCACCGCGCGGCCGGATTCGGTGAACCGCAGCGCGGGGTCCCGGCGCATGCGGTCCAGCACGTAGGCGGGGTCCGCGCCCGGCCCGGCGGTGCCGATCGCGGCGGCGCGAGCCGGCTTGCTCTCCTTGCGGGACACCGGTTCTTCCCCGCCGCGCAGGCGTTTGCGCACGTCCTTGGCCGTGGTGACCGACACCCCGGCCGCCAGCGCCACTTCGCGCGCCGACGCGTCCGGGTCGGCCTCGAAGAGCTCGGCGGCCCGCCGCCGCGCCTGCTCGGTGGACCGGTACAGCACCCCGTTGCTCGCGAGCCTGCCGGTCGGACGGGGAATTTCCCCGTCCGACCGCCGCCGGATCGCGGCGACCGTCTTGGGCGAGAGCCCGGCGACCCCCGCGATCCGCCGGTCCGACCACTGCGGGTAGAGGAAGAGGATTTCCCGCGCCGCGGCCTTCCGGTCGGCCAGCGTCAACGGCAGGCCGTGCATCGCGTTCAGCTTGACGGCCAGCACGAACGCCTCTTTGACGTCGCCGTCGAAGAAGACCGCGGCGATGGTCGTCTCGCCGCGCGACTGCGCCGCCCGCACCCGGTGCAGGCCGTCGATGACCTGCGTCGTCGCCCGGTGGACGACGATCGGCGGCGGCGCGATCGCCGACTCGGCGAGCAGGCGGACGTGCTCGGCGTCCTCCACCGTCCGCGGCGCCGCCGCGAAGGGTGCCAGGTCCCGGATCGGGACGTTCACGACGTTCGAATAGAACCGAGATTCACGGTTCAACGGGTCGGCGGTGTTTTCCTCCGCCGAAACTGCAGTCACGGTCATGGATCCCCCCGGATGCGAAAGCCGCTCCGCCCGATGACAACCGCTTCACGTGCCGATTCTGCTCGACTCCGTTGTCACGGCGACCGAACGAACCTATCGTGTGGAAAACCGGTACTCCCCGCCAAGCGCATCCTCCCCGGACGACGGCTAGGGGTAAACTCAGATGACCGACGCTGCCCTGCCGGTCACATCAGCGAACACCTGGAGCCTACGGCGGGCTTCGATTCGCGTCAACTAGCGTGACCAGCAGGCTATGCTCTGTCCATGACAGCGACCTCCAGAGGAGCGTTAGTGCCGTGACCACCCCAGCTCCTTCCCTGGCAGCCAAGATCGAGAAGCTGTTCGAGACGGTCCAGCCGCTCGGCCGCGAGTACAGCAACGACGAGGTGGCCAAGGGCTGCGCGGAGATGGTCGGCGGCACGTTCTCCAAGACCTACGTCTGGCAGCTGCGGACCGGGCAGCGGGACAACCCGACGAAGCGCCACCTCGAGGCGCTGGCGTCGTTCTTCCGGGTGCCGCCCGCGTATTTCTTCGACGACGAGACGTCCGAACGAGTGGATTCGCAATTGGCGCTGATCGCCGCACTGCGCAACGCCGACATCCGCAACATCACGCTGCGCGCGCTCGAACTCGACAGCTCCGGCCGGGAGTTCATGTCGCGTATGATCGAAGAGATCGGCCGAATGCAGACGCGACGCTGAGGGTGCGTCGAACACCGGACCCGACATGAGGGCAGACGTGGACCGCCGAAGCAGCCATCAACCGTTCGACGTCCTGTCGCTGTCAGCGATGCGACGGGCCGCCAAGCGCAAGCTCGAGTCCCTGCACATGCCGCCGTGCCGCGACGTCGTCGAATTCGCGGAAGCGCTGAGCGCCAAGCGGGGCATCCCCCTGCACGTCCTGCCGGTGACGATCCGGCCGTCCGACCCGTGCGGGCTGTGGCTGTCCACGCCGGAGGCCGACTTCATCACCTACGAGGCGGTGGCGAGCCGCCCGCACCAGCACCACATCATCGCGCACGAGCTCGGGCACATGATCTACGGGCACCGCGGGGTTTCCGCGGCCAGCAGCGTCACGACCCAGCTGCTGTTCCCCGACCTGGACCCGAGTCTCGTCCAGGACCTGCTCGGCCGTTCCGGGTACACCGAACGCCAGGAGCAGGAAGCGGAAATGATGGCCACGATCATCCAGGACCGCCTGCGCGAGGCGCCCGAGGCCCCGGACCCGGCGTCGGCCGACGGCATCCTCGACCGCATCCGGCGGTCGCTCACGTGAACGCGAAGGGCTACCACGACTGAGCGCCCCGCCGTAAATTGGTGGGCCGGCGCTCGACGACCAGCTGGGGGACGCTCGGGATGGATCTGCTGGAAGCCACCAGACCCGCGATGGCGGCGTTCTGCTTCATCGCCCTCGTCTACAAACTCCTGACTTCGTCCAAGGCCCACCGCGACCCGGCGACGATGGCGCTGCTGGCCGTCTTCGCGTCGGGCGCGATCGCCTGGACCGTGACGACCCCGGGGATCAGCGCGGCCCTCGAACGCCGCACGGGCCTGCCGAACCTGTCCACCCTGGTCATGGAACTCCTGGCCGCGGTCGTCCTCAGCCCGGCACTGCTGGTCGCGGTGATCACGTGGTCCAACTCCCCGGCGGACGCCAAGCGCAAGCGCCGGGCGGTGATCGCCCGCGGCTCGGCCATCGGCGCGGTGATGATCACCCTCTGGATCGCGGCGGCGGTGAAGACCCCGGACGGCACGGAGTACCTCGTCCAGAACGCGAACCGCCCGATGGTGATCGCGTACCTGCTGGTCTTCGAACTGGGCTTCGGCCACGGCCTCACGGTGCTCCTCAGGCTTTGCTGGCCCTACGCACGCATGAGCGGTGACACGTGGCTCCGCCGCGGCTTGTTCGTGACGATGATCGGCGCGGGCGCCGACCTCCTGGTGATCGCCGGCCGCTTGATCTCGGTCCCCGCCTTGATGCTGGGCTACGACCCGATGGCCTGGGAGGTCGCCCTCGGCGTCGTCAGCCGCCTCGGCACGATCGGAATCGTCCTGGGCCTGCTGATTCCTTCGCTGGCCGCCCAGTGCGAGAACGTCGCGGCCTGGTGGCGCGACCTCCGTTCGTACCAGGCACTCGGCAGCCTCTGGCACGACCTCAGCCAGGCCTTCCCCGAGGTCAGCCTCCTGACCGGCAAAGTCCCCCGCCGCGCGTACCTCCGCGTCGAGGAAATGCGCTACCTCCTGGGCCGCCGGGTGATCGAAATCCGCGATTCCTGGCGAGCGCTACGCCCTTACGTACCGCACAACAACACCAGAGCGGACACCGACGTAACCCACCTGGCACTGGCTGCGGCGTGCTCCCTCCGCGCCGCACTGGCCGCGAAGTCAGCGGGCTGGGCAGCCAACGAGGAGTCGGGCGCCAGCCGCCTGGAACGCCTGGAAACAACGAACTTGGACGACGACATCGAGTGGCTGGTCCGAGTGGGCCGCGCCTACACGGCGACGCAACCCCAGGAGAAGCAAGCGGTCCTCCTGCCCGCCACCAACTGAGGCAACGTCCACACAGGACACAACGAAAACGGCCGCCCACCCTGAGGTGGACGGCCGTTTCAGAAAGTGGAGCTGAGGGGAATCGAACCCCTGACCTTCTCGATGCGAACGAGACGCGCTACCAACTGCGCTACAGCCCCTTGGTTGTGCTCGTAGAGCTTAGCAGTGCCCCACGAGCACCCCGTGCAGGGGGGTCACTCGCCAACCGCACGCCGATAAGGGCCGGTCCCGGGCTCGTCCAGCTCCTCGAACGCCGGGTCCTCGTCGTCCAGATCCACCACGACCGCGCTGCGGCGGATCCGCGACGTAGGGGACGGACGCCGCTCGACGACCTCCCGCCGCACCGGCTCGACGACGTCGACGTCCTCGCGGTGGTCCTCTTCGATCGGCTCAGGCTCCTCGGCCACCGGAGCGCGCCGAGGCGCCCGCGTGCTGTTGAACCGCGCGAGCCGGCGCTGCCGGATCTCCTCCTCGATGCGCACCTGGCGGCGCAGGTACACGAGGTACCCGACGAGCACGACGTCGACGACGGCGTGCCCCCACCAAGCCAGCGGGACGAGGAAGCCGGCGACCGCGGCCGTGGCCACGGCGATCACGAGCAGGATGACGACGACCCGCTGCCGGAAGCTGTACTTCGCGCGCGCCGCGATCTCGGCCGCTTCGGGGTCGAAGCCGCCTCGGCCGGGTCGGTAGCCCGGCCGGTCGCGTTCGGCGCGAGAGGCACGCGAGCCGCGCTTCGGCTGCGGGAGCGGTTCGGGGTCGGGCTCCGGATCCTCGAAGTCGTCCTCGAGCTCGAGGTCCGCTTCCAGTTCCGCGAGGTCGTCCTCGACCGAAGGCCGGGACTTCTCGGGACCATCGGACATGGCGAATTCCTCCCGGTCTTCGTTGCGTCCACCACCACTGCGCACGACCCTGGCCGCCATCGCGGAGTCGGTCGTTCTCGCGACCTGCTGCCGCCGGCGCGCGACCATGGGCACGAGTACGACGAGCCATGCCGCGGCGAGCGCGACGATGATCACGGAGCTGGGCATCTCCCGTCACCTCCCCCGATCCTTCACCTGAAATCACGCTAGTCACAGGAGTAACAGATCGGGCGGAGGCTCGCCGGGTTCGATCACGGAAATGCCTCACCGGATTAGGTGAATCTCACAGCATGTGGTAACGCGGCTACTGACCCAGGTGGGTAATCACGGTCAGGCGTAGTCGGCGCGGCCCGCCGCGACCAGCCGGGACACCAGCCCGGGCCCGGTCTCCTCGCGCGTGACGGCGAAGCAGTAGTGGTCCCGCCAGGCGCCGGCGACGTCGAGGTAGCGCTCGAACAGCCCCTCCTGCCGGTAGCCGGCCTTCGTGAGAACCCGCAGGCTGGCGACGTTTTCCGGCCGCACGGTGGCCTCCAGCCGGTGCAGGCCGGCCGGGCCGAAGGCGTGGTCGGTGACGAGGGCGACGGCGGCCGTCGCGACCCCGCCGCGGACCACATCGGACGACACCCAGTAGCCGATCCAGGCGGACCGCAGCGACGCCCGGATGACGTTACCCACAGTGATCTGACCGGCGAGTCGCCCGTCCAGGGTGATCGTGAACGGCAGGCACTGACCACGCCGTGCGAGCGAACGCAGGGCCGCCCACTGCGAAGGCCATGACCAGAAGGCGTTGCGTTCCGGCCACGGGCCGACGCCCGTCGGCTCCCACATCTCGAGGTGCGCCCGGTCCCGGAGCCGGATCCGGCTCCACTCGCCCGCGTCGCGCAGCCGGACCGGCCGGATCGCGACCACGCCGGCGGGAACCCGCAGCGGGCCGAGCCGCGCCGGCCAGCCCGGGTGCCTGCTCTCGACCGGGTAGGACACGCCGGACACGGAGTTCATCAGGCCCGTTGCGCCAGGAACGTGACCTGGACCTGCTCGCCGGCGGCGACTTCCGTCAGCTCTTCCGGCACGTTGATCAGGCAGTTCGCTTCGGCCAGCGACGCGAGCAGGTGCGCCCCGGACTGGCCGAGCGGCTGGACCAGGTACTCGCCGTTGGCCTCGTCGCGCAGCAGCTGACCGCGCAGGAAGCCGCGCCGGCCCTCGGTCGACGTGATCGGCGACAGCAGCCGCGCGCCGACGATCCGCCGGTGCGGGTTGCGGGTCCCGCGCGCCGCCCGGATCAGCGGCCGCACGAGCACCTCGAACACCACCAGCGCGCTCATCGGGTTGCCCGGCAGCAGGAACGTCGGCACCGAGTCGGGGCCGAGCCTGCCGAACCCCTGCACCGAGCCGGGGTGCATCGCGACGCGGGTCAGGTCGATCCGGCCCAGGTCGGACAGCGCGGCGTGGACCTCGTCGCCGGTCGTGCCGCCGGCGCCGCCGGCGACCACCACGATCTCCGACATCAGGAGCCGTCCTTCGACGATCTCCCGCAGCCGCTTCGGGTCGCTCGGCACGATGCCGACCCGGCTGACCTCGGCGCCCGCGTCCCGGGCGGCCGCGGCCAGCGCGTAGGAGTTGACGTCGTAGACCTGCCCGACCGACGGCGTCCGGTCGATGTCGACCAGTTCGTCGCCGACCGACACGATCGACACGCGCGGCCGCGGGTAGACCAGCACCTTCGCCCGGCCGACCGCGGCGAGCAGGCCGACCTGCGCCGAGCCGATCGTGTCGCCGTTGCGCACGGCGACGTCGCCGATCTGGACGTCTTCGCCGGCCCGCCGCACGTACCCCGCGGAGGGCACCGAGCGGTGCACGGTGACCTTGGCCTGGTGTCCGTCGGTGTAGGCGAGCGGGACGACGGCGTCGGCGAGCGTCGGCAGCGGCGCGCCGGTGTCGACGCGCACGGCCTGGCCGGGCTGGAGCCGCCGCGGCTGGCGCGAGCCCGCCGCGATCTCCCCGACGACCGGCAGCTGCACCGGCTCCTGCCCAGCGGTGCGCACGTCGACGCTGCGCACCGCGTACCCGTCGATCGCGGCCTGGTCGAACCCGGGCAGCGCGTGCTCCGCGACGACCTCCTCGGCGCAGAGCAGGCCCTGGGCCTCGGAGATCGCCACCCGCACCGGCCGGGGCCGGACGGCGGCGTCCAGCGTCATGGAGATCTGCGCGTCGACCGAGCGGAACTCGGCCTCCTCCTCGGCCACTTCGGGCCGTGCCGCGTCGAGGGATTCCGTCATGGGCGATCTGTCCCGATCCGTTCCGTCAGCCACGCCCGTAAAGATGGACCGTACTCGGGCGTTTCAAGCGCGAAATCGACCGCGGCGCGCAGGAAACCACCCGGATTCCCCAGGTCGTGGCGTCCGCCGCGGTGGACGACGACGTGCACCGGGTGCCCTTCGGTGATCAGCAGCGCGACCGCGTCGGTCAGCTGCAGCTCGCCGCCGCTGCCCGGCGTGATCCGCTTCAGCGCGTCGAAGATCGCCCGGTCGAGCAGGTAGCGCCCGGCCGCGGCGAAGGTCGACGGCGCGTCCTCCGGCTTCGGCTTCTCGACCATCCCGTGCACGCGCTTGACGTCTTCGTCGTCGGTGTCGCTGACGTCGAACACGCCGTACGGCGAGATCTCGGCCTTGGGGATGTCGAACGCGCAGAGCACGCTGCCGCCGTGCTCGGCGCGGACCGCGCTCATCCGCTCGAGCACGCCGGTGGGCAGCACGAGGTCGTCCGGCAGCAGCACGGCGACGGCCTCGTCCTCGGGCGTCAGGTTCGGTTCGGCCTGCGCGACGGCGTGGCCGAGGCCGAGGGCCTGCTCCTGGATGGCGGTCTCGACGGCGAGCAGCGCGGGCCCGCGGCGGACCTTCTCGAGCAGCTCTTCCTTGCCCTTGGCCTTGAGGTTCTCCTCCAGCTCGGGCTGCGTCTCGAAGTACTTGACGACGGCTTCCTTGCCCGGCGAGGTGACGATGACCAGGCGTTCCGCTCCGGCGGCGGCGGCCTCGGCCGCGACCAGCTCGATGCCCGGCGTGTCGACCACGGGCAGCAGTTCCTTGGGCACGGCCTTCGTCGCCGGAAGGAACCGTGTCCCGAGGCCGGCGGCAGGCACGATGGCTGTTCTGAACGTCTGGGAGGTTGCGGCGCCCGTCATGGGCGCAAAGCCTAACGTGAGGTCATGCACGCGCTGGGCAATGAGCACCTGAGCAAGGCGGAGTGGCGTGACCGGCTGAAGCGCGCACGCGCGGACCAGACCGCCGAATCGCACGCCGCCGAGGCGTCGGCCCTGGTCACCGAGGTGTCGAAGGTCACAGCGGGCACGGTGTGCGCGTACCTCCCCTTCGGCACCGAACCGGGCACGGCGGCGCTGGCCGACGCGCTGGCGGCCGGCGGCGCGCGGGTGCTGCTGCCGGTCATCCAGCCCGAACCGGGACCGCTCGAGTGGGCCGAGTACACCGGCGAAGCCGATCTCGTGCCCAGCCGGTTCCGCGGGATCCGCGAGCCGGGCGGGAAACGCCTGGGTGTCGAGGCCGTGGCGGCGGCCGAGCTGGTCCTGGTGCCCGCGCTCGCCGTGGACCGCCGGGGCGTCAGGCTCGGGCGCGGCGCCGGTCACTACGATCGTTCGCTGGTGTTCGCCGAGGCCGGCGCGACGCTGCTGGCGGTCGTCCGGGACGAAGAACTGGTCGACCGGCTGCCCGGGGAGCCCCACGACGTGCGGATGACCGGCGCCTTGACCCCGGGTCGAGGCGTGGTCGAGCTGCCGATGTGAGCAACCTGGAATTGCTTTCGGGGAATGTTTTCAAGCACAATCGGGTTGGCACTCTGGTCGGATGAGTGCCAGCAAAGGAGCCGTCAGTGCCTACGTACCAGTACGCCTGCAAAGAATGCGACCACCGGTTCGAAGCCGTGCAGTCGTTCTCGGACCCGAGCCTGACCGTCTGCCCGCAGTGCTCCGGCACCCTGCGCAAGGTCTTCAGCTCGGTCGGCGTCGTCTTCAAGGGCAGCGGGTTCTACCGCAACGACTCGCGCGACTCGAAGACGTCGAGCACCGCCGCGACGCCCCCGAAGTCCGAGACCAAGTCGGCCGAGACCAAGACGGAGTCGAAGTCGGACACGAGCTCGGCATCCTCCTCCTCGAGTACGACGAAAACCACCGCCGCGGCCTCCTGAGCCGGCGGGTTGTCCACAACACCCCAGTTGTCCACAGGTACCGGACGAGGCCCTTCCGGCGGCCCGTCCGGCTCCCTAACGTCGATCTTGTGCGGCACGCCGTCGCACGAGATCCGACCGAGGGGGCACCGTGGACGTGCTGGCGAGGTTCCACCCACCCGACTTGTCCCGGCTGCGAGGCCGGCGGACGCGGCTGATCCGCCGCTGGCTCGCCGCCTGCCTGGTGCTGGCCGCTGCGCTGCTGTTCGTCCACCCCGGTTCCGCGCGGGGTGCGCCGACGGATCCGACCGTCGTCGCGGCGCACGACCTCCCCGCAGGCGCGTCCTTGCGCGCCGCCGACGTCCGGCTGGCCGATCTCCCCGGTGACGCACGTCCGTCCGGCGCGCTGAGCTCCCTGGACCTCGTCGACGGGCGTTCGCTGGCCGGCGCCGTCCGCGCCGGTGAGCCGCTGACGGACGTCCGGCTGGCCGCCATCCCCGCCCCGGGTGATCCTGGCACGGCCACCGTGCCGGTCCGGCTGGCCGACGCGGCCGTCGCCGAACTCCTGACACCGGGCAGCCGTGTGGACGTCGTCGCGGCGCCGGAGGCGGGCGTACCCGCTTCCGTACTGGCCGGTGGGGCCACGGTCGTGGCGATCGGCCATCAGGAGCCGTCCGCGGCGAAGGGCCCCCTGGTCCTGCTCCGGCTGCCGGAGGCGATCGCGACGAGGGTGGCGGCGATTTCACTGGAGCGTCCGGTAACGGTTACTCTCCGCTAGCCCCCACCAGCCCGGTTGCTAGGAGAGCAAGTGTTCAAGGGTTTCAAAGACTTCCTGATGCGCGGCAACGTCGTCGACCTCGCCGTCGCGGTGGTCATCGGCTCGGCGTTCACGGCGATCGTCACGGCGTTCACCAACGGCCTCATCAAGCCGCTGATCAGCACGATCGGTGGTACGGACGCCGCCAAGGGCCTCGGGTACCAGATCTTCGACAACAACGAAGCCACGTTCCTGGACTTCGGCGGCGTGATCAACGCGGCGATCAACTTCGTGCTGGTCGCGGCGGTCGTCTACTTCGTGATCGTGCTGCCGGTGAAGCACGTGCAGGAGCGGCGCAAGCGCGGCCAGGAGCCGGGCCCGTCCGAGCCCACCGACGTCGAGCTGCTCATCGAGATCCGCGACCTGCTGCGCGCCCAGGCCCAGCGCGACAACGGCCGCGACTGACGGCTCAGCGGTCGTGATGCGGTGGCCGGTTCTCCCGGTACCAGTCGTCCGGGAGACCGGTGCGCCGCTCGGGATCGCGTTCGTCGGAGGTCGTCTCAGGCAGGACGTCCCCGAAGATCTCGTCGACCCGGCGGCGCCGCTCGCTGCTGGTCTGGGGGTTCCGCTGTTCGCCCGGCATACCCCCAGTGTCCCACGACTCGTTCTTTGATAACTCCAGAGCGAACGCCGAGCGGCGTGCCCGCACCTCGTCCCGCCATCCGCTGATCTGTTCCTGGCTGTGCAGGAAGTCCGCTCCCGGCCCGTGGGTGAGGTCGATGCCACCGAGCAGATCGAGCGCCCACAGCTGATGTTCGTCGAGGTCGACCCGACCGGCGAAGTCGTCGCTGAGCCACTTCATGGCCCAGCGGTCAGCCGCGTCGCGGCTGATCCGCCCGGCGAGGACACCGTCGAACCAGGCCTCGATCTCGCCCATCCCCGGCCCGGTCAACGGTGGATCACACCTCTTCGAGGCCCGAAAGCTCGTCGATCACGTGCGGCACGAGCGAGGTCAACGTCGCCATCCCGTCCCGGACCGCCGACCGCGACCCGGCGAGGTTGACCACGAGGGTGCTCCCGGAAACCCCGGCGAGCCCCCGCGAAATCCCGGCGTCGACCGCGCCGGCGGCCAGGCCGGACGCGCGGATCGCCTCGCTGATCCCCGGGATCGGGCGGTCGAGCACACCGGCGGTGGCGTCGGGCGTCCGGTCGCGCGGCAGCACCCCGGTGCCGCCGACGGTGATCACCAGGTCGGCGCCGCCGATCACGGCCGTGTTGAGCGCGTTGCGGATACCCGTGGTCTCGGCGTCGACGACCACGACACCGTCGACGATGAAGCCGGCTTCTTCGAGCAGCTCCGTGACGAGCGGACCGCTGGTGTCCTCGTGCTCGCCGTGCGCCACGCGATCGTCCACGATGACCACGAGGGCCCGGCCCAGCCGTTGTGCACTCCGTTCCATGGCGCCCACCGTAGTCGGTTTCGGCCGTACGGCGGTGGGAGGTGCCGGGTGAGTTCTGACGATCCGGTGACGTGGCCGCGCCGCTCTCGGCAAGGCACCGTGCGGCCCCCTAGCGTGGCCGGTGTGCGCGTACTGGTCACCGGCGGAGCCGGGTTCATCGGATCACACATCGCCGACCTGCTCGCCGACGACGGCGACGAGGTCGTGGTGCTCGACAACCTGCTCCCGACGGCGCACGGCTCCCGAACGCCGCCGCCGTACACCGGCAGGCACCGGTTCCTGCGCGGCGACGTCACCGACGCCGAGATCGTCGCGGAACTGCTGGACGGCGTCGACGCGGTGTGCCACCAGGCAGCGGTGGTCGGGCACGGCGTCGACCCGTCGGACGCGCCTTCGTACGCCCTGCACAACGACTACGGCACGGCGGTGCTGCTGGCCGGGATGTACGCGGCGGGCGTGCGGAAGCTGGTGCTGGCGTCGTCGATGGTCGTCTACGGCGAAGGCCGGTACGCCTGCCCGGAGCACGGCGTCGTGCCACCGTCACCGCGCCTCGCGTCCGATTTGGACGCCGGCCGCTTCGAGCCGCGGTGCCCGTCCTGCGGGGCCGAGCTCGCGTGGCGGCTCGTGCCCGAGGACGCACCGCTGAACCCCCGCAGCACGTACGCGGCGACGAAGCTCGCGCAGGAACACCTGGCCGGCGCGTGGGCCCGGCAAACGGGCGGCAGCGCCTGGGCGATGCGCTACCACAACGTCTACGGCCCGCGGATGCCGCAGAACACCCCGTACGCCGGGGTGGCATCGCTGTTCCGTTCGTCGCTGGTGCGCGGCGAAGCCCCGCGCGTCCTCGAGGACGGCGGCCAGCAGCGCGACTTCATCCACGTCCACGACGTCGCCAGGGCGAACGTCCTGGCCCTCAGGACACCCGGCCCACCGGGCGACGTCACCCCGCTGAACGTCTGCTCCGGCACCCCGCACACGGTGGGCGACCTGGCGTTCGAGCTCGCCCGCGCCTGCGGCGGCCCAGCCCCCCAGGTGGTCGGCGGCGCCCGCGCGGCCGACGTCCGCCACGTGGTGGCCGACCCCGCCCGCGCCCGCGAACTACTGGGCTTCACGGCCGAAATCGGCTTCGACAAGGGCATGGCCGACTTCGCCACGGCAGAGCTGCGCGACCCGGTCTGAGTTCACCCGGCGGATGTCGCCTAGCACCACAGCATCCGGGCCGTCGACGAGCACTCGTACCCCGCTCGGCGGCAAGTCGTCACGGGGTGTCCGCTACCGGCCCGGTGAACCGGTAGCGCGGCGGATCCGACCGCGGCCGCACAGCTGCCCGGCCTCCGGCTGCTGAGCTCATGGCCGCGTTGCCCGCCGGGCTGTGCGATCGCGCGGGCCGGGTCGCCCACCGGTTCCGCCTCGACTTCCCGCCGGGGTTCGAGCGAGCCGAAGGCCGCCGCGCCGCGGTGGTCTGGACCCTGCGGGCGGTGAACCCATCCTCCGCCCGCTAGGACATCGCCAGCGGCAGCCGCACCTCGAACCGGCACCCGGGCCCGTGGTTGTGCACGCCGATCTTCCCGCGGTGCGCCTCCACCAGCCCCTTGGCGATGGCCAACCCCAGCCCGCCGCCGCTGGTCGTCCCGCCGCGTTCCGGCGTCCGCGCCTGCGTCCCCCGGAAAGCGACGTCGAAGACGCGGGTGATCTCGTCGTCCGGGATGCCGCCGCAGGAGTCGTCGACGGCGAGCAGGGCTTCGTCGCCGTCGACGCCGATCTGCACCGCGACCGTCCCGTCGGGAGGGGTGTGCCGGATCGCGTTGGAGACCAGGTTCCGCACGATCCGCGCCAGTTCCGGGTCGCTCCCGGTCACGACGGGCCAGGTCGAGGCGTTGGCGAGCACCCGAACGCGTTTCCGCTCGGCGACCGGCGACTGGGCGGCGACGGCGTCGCTGACGACGTCCCGCAGCGGCACCGCGGACATGGTGAGCTCGAGGGCGCCCGCCGTGATCCGCGAGAGCTCGAACAGGTCGCCGACCATCGCGGAGAGCCGGGTGGTCTCGCCGGTGATCCGCTGGGCGTAGTCGGCGACCTCGTCGCGTTCGGACACCACGCCGTCGGCCAGCGCCTCGGCCATCGCCTGGATGCCGGCCAGCGGGCTGCGCAGGTCGTGGCTGATCCAGGCGACCAGCTCGCGGCGGGACGCCTCGGCCGCGCGTTCGCGTTCACGCGCTTCGCGTTCCCACACGCTGCGACGCGCGATCGCCCGGCCGAAGACGATCGCCGCGGGCACGGTGACCAGCGCGACGAGCAGGCAGACCAGCAGCATCGTGGTCAGCGCCGGGGTGAACATGAACCCGCTGATGCCCAGCACCCCGACCAGCGTGGCGACCACCGGGATCAGCACCAGCACGGTGAGCGTGGTGGCCAGGGAACCGCGGCGCAGGACGTAGAGCACCACGCCCCCCAGCGCGGCCATCGGGAGCGCGAAGAGCAGCGCCAGCGGCAGGATGTGCCAGACGTGGGCCGCCATCTCGTCGAAGGACTCACCTGGTTCGATCACGGCTGCTCCCGGTCGTAGCGGTAGCCGACGCCCCACACGGTCGCGACCCGGACCGGCTTGGCCGGGTCGCGCTCGATCTTCTCGCGCAACCGTCGCACATGGACGGTCACTGTGGACTGGTCGCCGAAGTCCCAGCCCCACACCTTTTCGAGCAGGTCCGCGCGCGAGAAGGCGACGCCGGGGTTGGCGAGGAAGTACGCCAACAGGTCGAATTCCCGGGTGGTGAGCGGCAGTTCGCGGCCGCCGAGCGTCGCGGTGCGCGCGTTCATCTGCAGGCGCAGGTCGCCGTCCGCCAGTTCGGCCGCGGCCGGTTGCGGCCGGGGCATCCGCGCGCGGCGCAGCACGGAGGCGACGCGGAGGGCGAGTTCCTTGGGGCTGAACGGTTTCGTCACGTAGTCGTCGGCGCCGAGCTGGAGCCCGGCGATCCGGTTCTCCTCCTCGCCGAGCGCGGTGAGCATGACGATCGGCACCTGGCTGACCTGGCGCAGCCGCTTGCACACCTCCAGGCCGTTGATCCCCGGCATCATGACGTCGAGCACGACGAGGTCGGGCTCGTGGGCGGCGAACTTGGCCAGCCCGTCCGCGCCGTCGCCGGCCTGGTCGACCGTGAACCCGGCCACCTCCAGGTAGCGGCGGACGACGTCGCGGACCGTCTCGTCGTCGTCGACCACGAGCACCCGCCCGGCCTGATCGTTCATCACGTCTCCCTCACCAGCCGGTCAGCAGCAGGTGGTTGACCGCCAGCGCCGTCGCCGCCTGCGCGGCCAGCCACCATCGGCGTCCGGGCCGCGGCAGCAACGCCGTCAACGGCAGCAACCACACCCCGAACGGTAGCCAGATCCGTTCGGTCTCGGCCTTCGACAGGCCCGAAACGTCGGCGAACACGATGGTGAGCAGCGCGGCGACGCCCAGGAGCAGCACCGGGTCGGAAAGCAGGCCGCGACGCGCTCCGGCGAGGCCCCGGCGGACGGCGGCCACCACCGCGGGGCCGAGGGCGATCGCCACCGCCGCCAGATCCGCCCACACCCAGTACGAGTAGGGCCGGACCAGCGCGACGCCCTGGTAGTAGCGCTCGACGACCAGGTGGTAGCCGTCGAGCCACCAGAAGCCCGCCCAGGCGAAGAGGCCGACGACCAGCAACGCCCCGCCGATCGCCAGCGCTGCCGCCCGCCACTGCCGGCCGAGGATGGCCACGGCCACCGCGAGCAGGCCGAGCAGCACCAGGCCGTACGAAAGGAAGACGCCGAAGCCGAGCAGGAGACCCGAAGCCACGCCGGCCGGCACGGCGTACCGGCGGCCGCCGGTGAACCCGCGCGCGGACAACGCGAGCAGCGCCAGCCCGGTGGCGGTCACCCCGGCGAACAAGCCGTCCGCGGACACCCCGATCCACACCGCGCCGGGCGTGAGGACGGCGAACGGCAGCACCGCGCGGGCGGCCTCGGCCCGGCCGAGCAGGGCGACCGTGGCGGGCACGGCGACCGCGACCAAGGCGCCGGCGAGCACGACGGCCGTCGCGGCCCACGCGCCGCCGTGCAGGCCGATCCGGTCCAGCCAGACGAAGACGAGCGTCGCGCCCGGCGGGTGCCCGGAGACGTGCGTGGTCCACGAATTCGGCTGGAAGTCGAGGATGCGGGAGGAGAACTCGCGCAGCATCCGGGGGATGTCGGTGATCCCGGGTACCTCGTGGAGGTACTCCTGCGGAATGGTGAGGTGGCCGGCGAACCCGCGCGTCCAGCCGTCGACCATGGCCAGCGAGAAGATCCACGCCAGCGAGGCCAGGTAGCCGGTGACGAGCGCGCGGCGCCACGGCAGCCGGGCGGCCAGCACCGGGCCGTGCAGCACGACGGCGACGGCGACGAGCACGGCGAACACCGAGCCCGGGCCGACGTGCGGCAGCCAGTCGGCGAACAGCGGCGGCGAGGAAACGAAGATGACCACACCGGAATGCGGCCGGTTGTAGTACAAGCCGACCGCGGTGGCCGCGGCGACGAGCACCACCGCGGCCGCGACGGCGAGGAGGTCGGCGCGGCGCCCGGTGACCGGGGCTTCGGGTTCGCGGACAGGCGGCTCGGCGAGCCGGGCTGCCGGATTCGGCTCGCTCATCGCTGTCCACCATAAGTCCGCGAGTGGTGCCTCGCGCACCGGTTGGAGCAGCCGTAACGACCCGGTAAGAACCTCGTCACCCGTCATGATTCAGTAAGGACCGCAAGGGTTTTCGGCCGTCCACGCCGGACTTACGGTCGGCCCCGTGACTGACTCAGGAGTGGACGTCGTCCTCCCTTGCCTCGACGAAGCCGGCGCGTTGCCCGGCGTACTGGCCGGCCTGCCGCCGGGTTACCGCGCGATCGTGGTCGACAACGGTTCGGCCGACGGCTCGCCCGAAGTGGCGGCCTCGCTCGGCGCGAAGGTCGTCCACGAACCGCGTCGCGGCTACGGCGCGGCCGTGCACACCGGGCTCGAAGCCGCCACCGCGGACATCGTGTGCTTCGCCGACGCCGACGGGTCCCTCGACCTCGGCGACCTGCCGCGGCTGGTGACCGCGGTCGGGGACGGCGCCGACCTGGCCGTCGGCCGCCGGGTGCCGACCGGTCCCGGCGTGTGGCCCTGGCACGCGAGGGCGGGCAACGTCGTGCTGGCGCTGCTGCTGCGCACCCGCGGGCTGCCGGTGCGGGACATCGCGCCCCTGCGCGCCGCGGACCGGCGGGCTTTGCTGGACCTCGACGTCACCGACCGGGCGTTCGGGTACCCGCTCGAGCTGCTGATCAAGGCCGAGCGGGCCGGCTGGCGGGTCCGCGAGTTCGACGTCCGCTACGGCGAACGCGCCAAGGGCACCAAGTCGAAGGTGTCCGGTTCGGTGCGGGGCACGCTGCGCGCGGTCCGCGACTTCGGGCGGGTGCTGGCCCGATGACGTCGTCGTTCGTCCTGCTGGTCGTGGCCAAGGCGCCGGTGCCGGGCCTCGCCAAGACCCGGCTGTGCCCACCGGCGACACCGGCCCAGTCGGCGGAGATCGCCGCAGCGGCGCTGCTCGACACGCTCGACGCCGTGTGCGCGGTGCCCGATGCCGAGCCCGTCGTCGCGATGACCGGCGACCTCGGTGCCGCCGCCAGGTCCGCGGAAATCGGGCTGGCGCTGCGGCGGGCCACCGTCATCCCGCAGCGCGGCTGGGACTTCGGCGCCCGGCTGGCGAACGCCCACGCCGACGCGGCCGCGGTGCACGCCGGCCTGCCGATCCTGCAGATCGGCATGGACACCCCGCAGGTCACGCCGGAGTCCCTCACGGCGGCCATCGCGCCGGTGCGGCACGGCCGCGACTCGGTGCTCGGCCCGGCCGAGGACGGCGGCTGGTGGGCGCTGGGGCTGGCCGAACCGCGCCACGCGCAGGTCCTCGCGGGCGTCCCGATGTCCCTCGACGACACCGGCGAGCGGACGCTGCGCGCGCTCACCGCGTGCGGACTGCGACCGGCCACGGCCGCCCGGCTGTCCGATGTGGACACGATGGCGGACGCTCGCGCGGTCGCGGCGGAGTGCCCGAACGGCCGGTTCGCCCGCGCCGTCGCGGCCGTCGGCGGACGGGCGGTCGCGTGATGACGACACTGGTCGGCCACGAATTCGACCTCGGCCTGCTCGGCCACCGCTGCTGGCTCGAGCTCGCGACCGGCGAGCGCATCGAGCTGCCGGTCGAACGCTGGACCGAGGCCTCCGACGGCGACGACGTCCTGCTCGACGCCTGCACCGGCCCGACCATCGACATCGGCTGCGGCCCGGGCCGGCTCACCGCGGCGCTGGCCGGCCGCGGAGTCGTCGCGCTGGGGGTGGACAGCTCGCGCACGGCGGTCGGCCTGACCCGCCGACGCGGCGGAAACGCGTTGCACCGCAACGTGTTCGACCGCCTGCCGGGCGAAGGCCGCTGGCGGCACGCCCTGCTCGCCGACGGCAACATCGGCATCGGCGGCGACCCGGCGGCCCTGCTGCGGCGCGCGGCGCAGCTGCTCGCCCCCGGCGGCGACGTCCTCGCCGAACTGGAGCCACCCGGCCACGGCTTGCGCCACGAACGCGTCCGCCTGCGCCCGGGCCACGCCGACGTCGCGTGGTTCAGCTGGGCCTGGGTCGGCGTGGACGCGATCGCCGAAGTCGCCGTGCGCGCCGGCCTCCGCGTCGACTGGACCACTCGCCACGGCCACCGCTGGTTCGCGCGATTGGAGCGACGGTGAAACTGCCGATCCCGAAGGAAGAACAGTTCCGGGCACCGGCCCACGACGAGCGCGTGACGTCGAAGATCGGCCTGGCGCTGGCGATCACGTTCACGACGTGCTTCGTGACCGGGCTGATCAGCCACCTGATCCAGCACCCGCCGGGCTGGTTCTGGTGGCCCAGCCGCCCGGTCGGCCTCTACCGCGTCACCCAAGGGCTGCACGTGATCTCCGGCGTGGCGTCGATCCCGTTGTTGCTGGCGAAGTTGTGGAGCGTCTACCCGAAGCTGTTCGGCAGGCCGCTCGTCCGTTCGCTGCCGCACGCCCTGGAGCGCTTGTCGATCCTGGTGCTCTCGGGGGCGGCGTTCTTCGAGCTGAGCACCGGACTGCTGAACGTGGCCCAGAACTACCCGTGGGGCTTCTACTTCCCGCAGGTGCACTACGCAGTCGCGTGGCTGGCGATCGGTTCGATCCTGGTGCACGTCGCGGTGAAGCTCCCGATCATCCGCCGCGCCCTGACCCGGCAGGCCACCGAGCAACCCCCATCGTCCGCGGGCCTCTCCCGGCGAGGTTTCCTCCTCACCACCGGCCTGGCCACCGGCACCGCGGTCGTCGCCACCGCGGGCGCGACGGTCCCGTTCCTCCGCGGCGTCTCCGGCCTGTCCTGGAAGACGGGCAAGGGAACGCAAAACCTCCCGGTGAACCGCACAGCGGCGGCCGCGGGCATCACGTGGTCCCCCTCGTGGCGCCTTTCGGTGGTGACCCCGCGCGGCACAAAGACGTTCTCCTTGGACGAGCTACGCGCACTACCCCAAACGACGGCGGAACTCCCGATCGCGTGCGTGGAAGGCTGGAGCCAATCAGCCACCTGGCGCGGCATCTCCCTGCCGACCCTCCTGAAAGCCACCGGCGCACCGCCCGGCACCGCGGTCCGAGTGTCCTCAATGGAGCGTTCCGGCCTCTACAGCGTCAGCACCCTCCCCGGCGAACACACGGCCGACGAGCTGACCCTGCTGGCCCTGGAACTCAACGGCGAAGTCCTGGACGTGGACCACGGCTTCCCGTGCCGGATCATCGCCCCGAACCGCCCGGGCGTCCTGCAGACGAAGTGGGTCACGAAGCTGGAGGCGCTGTGAAGACCGCCCGTGCACTCCTCGCCCTACCGGGCCTCGCGGCATTGGCGTGGGGCGTGGTGCTGTTCGCCGAGTACGCGCTCCCGGTGCGTCCGGACGTAATCGCGACGGCCGCCTGGATAGTCGGCGGCCCAGTCTTCAACGACGGCGTGATCGCACCCCTGACAGCGGTGCTCGGCATCGTACTGAGCCGAATCGTGCCAAGGCCGTGGAAAGCCCCGGTGGTGGCGGGCACGGTGATCACCGGTGTCCTGGCGATCGTGGCGTTCCCCCTGCTCTGGCGCCCATACGGAACCCCACCGATGCCCGGCCTCCACGACGGCGACCCGGCCCTGGGCCTGGCCCTGACGGTGGCAGCGGTCTGGCTCGCGGTCATCGTCACGGCGCTCACCATCCGCGCCCGCCGCCCTACCTCCGCAGTCACCCCAGCGGCCGCGCCGACCGAACATTCCAGCCCATCGCCAGCCCCGCACACCGCACCGGCCGCGCCCACCGAGCATTCCGGCGCGCCCGCCGACCCGACCGGCACCCCGCACCGCACACCAGCCCAGCCCACCACCGAAACCCCCGGCACGCCGGTCGCCGAAGCCCCGCCGAACACCCCACCCGGCCACCCCCGCACCTGACCCCGGCACAAATGCGGCCACGCGCGACCGGCATCAGCTGCCTGGGTCGCGCGTGGCCTTGTGGGTCCGGCCCCGGATTCGGGGGTCGAGCCGAAGTTGGTCTCGGCCGCGCCAGGGCGGCCGAGCGTCTGGAACGGGTCAGTTGGCCGGGACGGGCTGCCCGCCGAGCGTCACCTCGACCGTGCGGCCGTCGGCGAGGGTGAAGGTCGCCTTCTCGTCCGGGGCGCGGGTGCGCACCGCCGCGACCAGGGTGTCGGCCGAGTCGATGGTGCGGTCGTCGATCTTCGTGACGACGTCGCCTTCCTTCAAGCCCGCCTTCTCCGCCGGGCTGCCCGCGGTGATCGGGCCGAGCTGGGCGCCGCCCTGCGGGGCGTCCTTGACCTGGGCGCCGATGTACGTCTGCACCGCCTGGCCGGTCTTGATGATCGTGTCCGCCGTGCGGCGGGCCTGGTCGATCGGGATGGCGAAGCCGATGCCGACGTTGCCGCCCTCGGACGCGCCCTGGCCCTGGCCGCCCTGGCCGGACTGCGGGCTGTAGATCGCCGAGTTGATGCCGATGACCTGGCCGGCCATGTTCGCGAGCGGGCCGCCCGAGTTGCCGGGGTTGATCGCCGCGTCGGTCTGGACGGCGTCCATCACCGTCGTCTGGTCGCCGCTGCTGCCGCCCGCGCGCACCGGCCGGTGCAGCGAGCTGACGATGCCCGAGGTGACCGTGCCGGCCAGCTCGAACGGCGAGCCGATGGCGACCACCGACTGGCCGACCCGCAGGTCGTCGGAGCGGCCGAGCTCCACCGGGGTCAGGTTGTTGACGCCGGTGACCTTGACGACCGCGATGTCGGTCGTCGGGTCGCGGCCGACGACCTTGGCGGCCGCCTTCCGGCCGTCCTGGAACACGGCCTGGATCTGGCCGCCGTTCGCGGCGACCTCGACGACGTGGTTGTTGGTCAGGATGTAGCCGTCGGTGCTGATGACGAACCCGGAACCCTCGCCGGCCCCCTGCTGCCCGCTGACCTGCAGCTCGACGACGCTCGGCGACAGCTTCTGCGCCACGGACTCGACCGAGCCGGCGGGCGCGTTGCCCGTCTGCTGGGCCGGCTTCGGCGCGTCGAGCGCGTTGCTGGACGGGCCGGCGGAGCCACCGGTCAGGTACCCGACCGCGCCGCCCGCGATGCCGCCGACCAGCAGCGCGACCAGCGCGACGCCGGCGAGCAGCTTCCCGCCGGACCGCTTCGGCTGCGGCGGCGCCGGCGTGTTGTAGGCGGCGGTGCCGGGCTGCCCGTACGGGTTCGCCGGCGGGTAGACGCTCTGCTGGGTCTGGCCGGGCGGCAACTGCGAGCCGGGGGCGGACCAGGGGTTCGCGTTCTGCGCTCCGTAGGACGGATCGGCCCCGGTCACCGCGTGGTAGGACGGCTCGGAGTACTGCGGCGCACCGCCGGACTCGGGCTTGGCCTGCTCACCGTACGGGCTCCCCGCCCAACCGCCTTGAGCGGCCTGCTGGCCGGTCTCGGGCTGCCGCGGCGCCGCGGGGTCGTGCGTGCTGGGGTCGTTCTCGGTCATGTCATCACCTTGCGGGACGGTCCTGAGAGGTTCCTGAGCCGAACCTGTGCATCGGAGATGAGTATGGCCGGGATCAGCCCGCCGCGCGGAGCCGTTCCGCGATCTGCTCCGGTGTGGCGTCGTTGATCCAGACCGCCATGCCCGATTCGGACCCCGCCAGGTACTTCAGCTTGTCCTTCGCGCGCAGCACGGAGAACAGTTCCAGGTGGAGCCAGCCGAGCTCGCGGTCCTGGCGCACCGGAGCCTGGTGCCACCCCGCGATGTACGGCAGCGGCCGGTCGTACAGCGCGTCGCAGCGGCGCAACACGTCCAGGTAGACGTCGGCGAAGTCGTCGCGCTCGGCGTCGGTCAGCGCGGGGATGTCCGCGACCTGCCGGTGCGGCACCACGTGCACCTCGACCGGCCAGCGCGCGGCCGGCGGCACGTACGCCGTCCAGTGCTCGCCGGACGCCACGACGCGCGCGCCGGACTTCCGTTCGGCGGCCAGCACGTCGCCGAGCACCGGACGCCCGTGCTCGGCCTGGTAGGCGCGGGCGACGTCGATCATCCGCGCGGTTTTCGGCGTGACGAAGGGGTAGCCGTAGATCTGGCCGTGCGGGTGCGAAAGCGTGACGCCGATTTCCTCGCCGCGGTTCTCGAACGGGAAAACCTGTTCGACACCGGGCACTTCCGACAGCGCGGCCGTGCGGTCGGCCCACGCGTCGACGACCGCACGCACCTGCTTCGCACTCAGCTGCGCGAAAGAACCGTCGTGGTCGCTGGTGAAGCAGACGACCTCGCAGCGCCCACGGCCGGGCGCCACCGGCACCAGCCCGGAACCATCCACAGTGGACGGCTCACCGATGACGTCTTCCGCGAAGGACGGGAACCGGTTCTCGAAGACGACGACGTCGTAGTCGCTTTCGGGGATCTCGCTCGGTTTGCCGGGCTTGCTCGGGCACAGCGGGCACAGGTCCGCCGGCGGCTTGTAGGTCCGCGTCTGCCGGTGCGCCGCCATCGCGACCCACTCGTTGGTCAGCGGGTCCAGCCGGATCTCCGACGCGGCCGAGACCGGCGGCAGGTCGCGGGTGTCCTCGGCGACGCGGTCGGGCGCGCCGGGCTGGTCGAAGTAGATGATCTCCCGGCCGTCGGCCAGGTGTCGTACGGTGCGCTTCACGCTTCTCGGGCCTCGTCCGTCTCCGCCGTCTCGGCGATCATGAGTTCTCCCGCCCGTTCGGCGAGCGTTTCCTTGGCGTCGTCCGGTATCCCGTCATCGGTGACGACGACGTCGGCCTCGTCCAGGTCGGCGATCGTGGAGATCCCGACGGTGCCCCACTTGGTGTGGTCGGCGAGCACGACCAGCTTGCGCCCGGCCTCGACCAGCGCGCGGTCGGTCTCGCTCTCGGTGAGGTTCGGCGTCGTGAACCCCGGTCCGTCCGCCATCCCGTGCACGCCGAGGAAGACGACGTCGAGGTGCAGCGACCGGAGGCTGTGCACGGCGACCGGCCCGACCAGCGCGTCCGACGGCGTCCGCACGCCGCCGGTGAGCACGACCGTGCGATCCGGCTGCGTCGAGCCGCGGAGCACGTCGGCGACCTGGATCGAGTTGGTCACGATGGTGAGCCCCGGGATGGCGTCGAGCGCCCGCGCCAGCGTCCACGTGGTGGTGCCGGCGGAGATGCCGATCGCGGTGCCGGCCCGCACGAGCGTCGCGGCGAGCTCGGCGATGGCTTCCTTCTGCGCGCGCTGGCGCACGGACTTGGCCTCGAACCCGGGCTCGTCGGTGCTCTTGCCGACGATCGAGGTGGCACCGCCGTAGACCTTCTCGACCAGCCCGCGCCCGGCGAGCACGTCGAGATCGCGGCGCACCGTCATGTCGGACACGCCCAGCCTGGTCACGAGGTCACTGACCCGGACCGCACCGGTCCGGCGTGCCTCTTCCAGGATCACCGCCTGTCGCTGACGCGCCAGCACCGCTCAACTCCGTCCCCGTTACACCCCAACCACACAAAATCCTACACGATTCAACACGGGATCCGCAGGGCCGGCGTGGGTGAACTTTTGAACCCGCAGGTCACAGCACGATCGGCAGCACCACGCCCCAGCCGAACAACACCACCACAGGTGCGGCGAGCGCAACCCGCCACGCGTTGGGCAACTCGTCCGCGGTGACGAGGGCCGCGAAGGCGTAGCTGCCGGCGATCAGGGCGAGGAACGCCGGGAGCGACCCCGGGACGACCACTGTCGTGGTCACCGCCAGCAGGGTGGCCGGCCCGACGAGCGCGACGGGCCAGGCCGGACGCACGCGGGCCAGCGCCATGAGCGCGTACGCGAGCAGCCCCGCACCGAGCACCATGAGCGGTACGGCGAGGAGCGCGACGAAGAAGCACGCCGCTCCGGTGCACAGGTCCTTCGCCGGGAGCGCCCACAGGGCCAGCGTCCCCAGCACTCCGCTCACCGCCGCGACCAGGCAACGGCGGACCAGCTCACGGGCGGGCATCGGCCGATCCTGGCCGACGCCCGCCCGCGGTGTCTCGCGAACGGCTCAGCCGGGCGCCCCCGGCAGCCGAATCGTCATCAACGCGCCGCCTTCCGGTGCCTGCGAGGCGTACACCGCGCCACCGTGGCGCTCGGCCGCGTGCTTCACGATCGCCAGGCCGAGACCCGACCCGGGCAGCGTCCGCGCCTCCGACGAGCGGTAGAAGCGGTCGAACACCTTCGGCAGGTCCTCTTCGGCGATACCCGGCCCGGCGTCGGCCACCTCGACGACCGCCGTGCCGTCGCCGAGCGGGTACAGCCGCACCCAGACCGTCGACTCCGGCGGCGAGAACTTCACCGCGTTGTCGAGCAGGTTCAGCACCGCGCGCTCGATCGAGCTGTTGTCGCCGGTGAGCACCCACGGCTGCAGCGACACGTCGAAGTGGATCTCGCCCGCGCGCCGCCGCGCCCGGTCGAGGGCCCGCTCGACGACGTCCAGCAGCTCGACGCGTTCGAAGCGCTCCCGCGGCTCGTCCTGCCGCGCGAGCTCGACGAGGTCGCCGATGAGCTGCGTCAGCTCGTCGAGCTGGCCGCTGATGTCGGCGACGATGTCGATCCGGTCCTCGTCCGGCAGCGGCGGCGCGCCCGGTTTGCTCGCGGAGAGCAGCAGCTCGAGGTTGGTGCGCAGCGACGTCAGTGGCGTCCGCAGCTCGTGGCCGGCGTCCGCGACCAGCTGGCGCTGGCGTTCCTGCGAGTCCGCCACCGTGCCGAGCATCGTGTTGAAGCTCGTGGTGAGGCGCGCGAGCTCGTCGTCGCCGCTGACCGGGATCGGCCGCAGGTCGCCGGTCTTGGCGACGCGCTCGGCGGCCGACGTCAGCCGCTCGACCGGGCGCAGGCCGGTCCGCGCGACCGCGGTGCCCGCCGCGGCGGCGACCAGGATGCCGGCGCCGCCGATGAGGAACAGCACCAGCGCGAGCTCGTTCAGCGTGCGCTTGGTCGGCCCCATCGACTGGGCGAGCACGATGGCCTCGCCGTGCCCGGTCGGCAGCGCGACCACGCGGCTGTCGGTGCGGAAGTCCGTCCGCATCGACTCGGGCGAGTCGCCGTTCGCGACGGCGAGCTCGTCCTGGCCGAACGGCGGCGCCGAGCTCGACAGCGGGTACGTCATCACGGCGTGCGCGACGTCGGGCGCGGCGCTGAGCTGCCCGATCTGCAGGTCGGCGCTGGCCAGGAACGCGCCCGGGACCTGCCGCAGCTCGGTCTGCACCTGCGGCGAGTCGGCGGCGGCCTGCGCGCGCGCCATCAGGCTGTCGTCGAGCTGCTGGTACAGGTTGCTGCGAACGACCATGTACGCGCCGATCGACACCAGCGCGACGGCGCCCGCGACACAAGCGGCGGCCAGCAGCGTCACCCGGCCGCGCAGGGAGAACCGGCGCGTCCCCCAGCGCGTGCCCCGGGGATCGCCGGGCTCGGTCACGGCGGGGTTTCCCTCAGGACGTACCCCACCCCCCGCACCGTGTGGATCAGCCTCGGCTCCCCCTCGGCCTCCGTCTTGCGGCGCAAGTAGCCGACGTAGACCTCCAGCGCGTTGCCCGACGTCGGGAAGTCGTAACCCCATACTTCCTCCAGGATCCGGCCACGCGTGAGGACGTGCTTCGGGTAGGACAGGAACAGTTCGAGCAGGGCGAATTCGGTCCGGGTCAGGCTGATCTCCCGGCCGCCGCGGCGGACCTCCCGGGTACCCGGGTCGAGCGTCAGGTCCGCGAAGGACAGCATCTCCGAGGCTTGCCCGGCTTGTGCGTCCGGCGAAGCGCGGCGCAGCAGCGCCCGCAGCCGGGCCAGCAGCTCCTCCAGCGCGAACGGCTTCGGCAGGTAGTCGTCGGCGCCGGCGTCCAAGCCGGACACCCGGTCGGAGACGGTGTCGCGCGCGGTCAGCACGAGGATCGGCAGGTCGTCACCGGTGCTGCGCAGGCGGCGGGCCACCTCGAGGCCGTCCAGCCGCGGCATCATGACGTCGAGGACCATGGCGTCCGGCCGGTCGGCGATGATGGCCTCCAGCGCTTGCGCACCGTCGCTGGCCAGCTGGACCTGGTAGCCGTTGAACTCCAGGGACCGCCGGAGCGACTCACGGACGGCGCGGTCGTCGTCCACCACAAGGATGCGCATGGCGACAGTTTTACTCAGCGTGCTGAGACTCGCCTAAGAACACACACAGAACTAACAAAGAGAATGCTCACTCCGGCGCCCGCGCGACGGGGGCGTTCCAGTGCTGCCACAGCGCGATGATGCGGACGGCGACCACGGCGGCGGCCGAGAAAACGGTTACCGGCCCGGCAGGCAGCCGCAGAGCGTGACCGACGGCGACGAGCACCGACCCGGCCAGCGCGGCCACGGCGTAGATCTCCTTCCGCAGGACGAGGGGGATTTCCCGGAGCAGCAGATCGCGCACGGCGCCACCCCCGATCCCGGTCGTCATCCCGATCAGGCACGCGGCGTACACGGTCGCGCCGGCGTCGATCGCGATGGTCGTCCCGGCGGTGGCGAAGACCCCGAGCCCGAGCGCGTCCGCGAGGAGGACGCCCCGCCGCAACCGCGCGACCTGCGGGTGGAAGGCGAAGACGACGAGCGCGGTCCCGGCGCAGACGGCGAGGTAGGGCCAGTTCCGCAACGTCGTCGGCGGGTGGATGCCGAGGAGGACGTCCCGGATGACCCCGCCCCCGAGCGCGGTCGTGAGCCCCACCACGACCACCCCGAAGACATCGAGCCGCGCCCGCACGGCGGCGAGCGCCCCGGACGCGGCGAAGGCGACGAGCCCGACGAACTCCAGCGCCGTGAGCAGCATGTTCTACTGGTCGAGCAGCCCACCGCGGTAGGCCAGCAGCGCGGCCTGCACCCGGTTCGCGGCCCCGATCTTGGAGAGCACGGCAGAGACGTACCCCTTGACGGTCGCTTCGGACAGGTGGAGCCGCCCCCCGATCTCGGCGTTGGAAAGCCCTTGCCCGATGAGCGCGACGACTTCACGCTCCCGTTCGGACAGCGAAGCGAGCAGCTTGCGAGCGGGCTGAGCAGCACGTTGTTCGTCCCGATGCGACTGAACCATCCGCGCGGCCACCCCGGGATCGAGCACGGCCCCACCCCTGGCCAGGTCCCGCACGGCCCGGAGGAGCGCCGCGGGATCGATGTCCTTGAGGAGGAAGCCGTTGGCACCGAGCCGCAGCGCGAGGCTGACGTACTCGTCGATGTCGAAAGTGGTCAGCATGGCCACGGTCGGGGGATCGGGCAGCGCGAGGATGGCCCTGAGCGCGCGAATGCCGTCGTCAGGAGCACGCATCTTGATATCGAGCAGGGCAACGTCCGGGTGGTACCGCCGCGCGACCTCGACTGCGGATCTGCCGTCGGAGGCTTCACCCACGATCTCGATGTCCTGGGCCCCGGACATCATCGCGCGCAACCCCGAGCGCACCAGTTCCTCGTCGTCGGCGAACATGAGCTTGATCAACGAAGCCCTCCGCAACAGCCAGTAGGAGGCGGCTCCCCGCGTCCCGTTAACGAAGGTTACCTACTGTTGTTCAGCAGTTCGAAACCAGACACGACCAGGTGACCGACTGGTCCGTCCAGGTCAGGCGCGGTGGGCTGTCCGGCGGGGTGTACTGGCTTGGCTCGGATGCCAGGAGAACCACTCACCTGGGTGACTACGGAGGTCGGGCTGCTCCATCCGAGCCCCTGGTCTCGTAGACCGTCCGGGCAAGCTAAGCTTGCATCGGCAGTAGCAGGCCCTCGTAGCTCAGGGGATAGAGCACCGCTCTCCTAAAGCGGGTGTCGCAGGTTCGAATCCTGCCGGGGGCACAAAACCCCTGGTCGGGGTCATGACCAGGGGCTTCGCGCTAGGCCAACCCTCGCTTAACCCTCTTCTTTGGGAAGCTCGATCTTCGGACGCTCAGCCAAAGCCGGACCGACGTCTTCGCCGACAACACCGCGTTCCATGTAGTCCTCTTGAGTCGTGCTGATTCGCTCGTGTCCCAGATAGTCGGCGATCTCGCGAGCGGTCAGGCCGGCATCATAGAGTTTCTTTTCTTGTTCAAGGCGGCCCCTCCGGGGCCGCGCCGCTATCGGCCGGCACGCGCGGGGCCCGCCTCCGGCACCCACGCGACCGGCCGGCGACTGCACCGGGAGCCACAGCTCAAGAAGAAAGAAAGAATGTCCTCGCCGGACGGGCAGATCATCGAGATGGCCGGACGTGCGCGGCTGTCGCGTCCGTGTGCGGCCAAACGGCATCTCGACAACCTCCCGGAGGGCTATCACGCTGTGTCAAGGGGGCAGCCGCACAGGTAAGCGGCGGTTGATCGGAAAGTGCCCCCTTGACACAGCGTGATCGGGCTGCGCCAGGTCGTCGAGATGCCGAAAGGCCACCCACTTGATTGAGAGCTGCATCTGGTGACTGTTCGCAGTAGCCCTGCGATCCGACCCGCAGTGATATGTTCTCACAATGCTAGAACCTCTCAACGTGGATTTTGATGGGAGCCAGGGCGAATTCTGGATTCCGGGCTCGTTGAGCACTACCGGACGGGCGACAATCACCAGTCCGGGACTACAGCTCGACCTAGATGGAGTCCTTCAGCCGCCGAGGTCAGTCCGCCGAATAGTAACTGGCCAATTTATGGCAACAGAGTTTGGGAATCCGAAGGATATTGTTGTTGACTATAACCCTACTCCAATCCACGGCCAGCTGGACGATGGACGGATTGTAACCCTTATAGACGCCCGGGCCGACGACAACCCACACGAGTTCAACACGCAGAGCTTTACGGCCACGCAGGCAATTATCGGCGCCCACATCTTACCCGATAACACAGTTTTTCGCAGAGTTCGAGTATCAATCCCTATTACACGGCATTGTCCAAGGCTATTTTCTAACCCAAACAACGTTGAGATATCGATGCACAAATTCCAAGGCAGAATGAAGGGAGCACTGGAAGGCGGAATTGGATGGCTAGAAATGACACCATCGGAAGAAAATGGCCTCATCCTCAAAGATCTTGACCGCAGGTACTGGAATCGAATCATCACCCTACTTCGACTTTGGACCGATGTCGAAATAGGAGTTGACAAGCGCGTCCAGCTGCAGACCAACGATCACGAAGACTGGGCAGAGTTAGTCAGATTCCGGGGTGTCTCCCCAGCATCGGAGTTCCATCTGAGCCAGTGCCTCTTGCCACTAAGTGCTCTCAGCTTGGAAATTATGGCCGACGCACTTTCCCTATTTGATAAGCTCGCACCTATTCCCGACATTGCAAGTCGCGACAAGTTTGAAACAATGACAATCGAAGCAGCCCTTCTGGCGAGCGCAAGCTGCCTCGAAGGGATCCACTACCGGTGCCACGAAGAGTCCAAGCCATTTCCTGCAATCTCAACAAACCGGACGCGAAAGATTGCAAAGAGATCGGCACAGATGATTATTGAAGAGCTAATCGAAATGGGAGAGGTCAGCAAAGCAGAGGGCACCCAGGCAGTCGTCAGACTTACGGACAAGTTCAAGATTTTCAACGAGAAAACGCTCGGTGAGCGACTGGAAGAAATCTTGCCCCCCGTCGAGGAAGTCGCCCCTGGATTAATCGGGATCGATCACAGCGAATGGATTCGACTGGTCGTAGCCGCCCGGAATCTCGAAGCACACCGTTTCGCGAAACCGGTGCCCGACTACCAGGAACGCACCGACCGCTACTATCAGCTTGCAAAATCGATGGACTGGGCTCTTCGAATCATTCTTTTACTCGAAATTGGCGTCAGTAAAGATTTTCTGCATTCCAAACTGCACGATCACCAGAAGTTTATATTTGACCTTGCAAACATGGACAACTGTCGCTACCCGTGGCCCGGTTCTCGATTTGAAACTTTCAGGAAATCAAAGGCGAGCACAACTCGCCTGAAAGGCGATTAAGCGAATCAACTTATTCTCGAAGCCCAGTGCGCAGGTCTGATGACGACCAAATTAGCGCGAGGGGGCCCTCGATTCAGGTGTTCGGTGTTCTGTCGCGACCGACATCGAACAGTCGAGCCCTTGCCCACGCTTTACCCTCGCCAATGGTCGCGAAATGACCGCAAGTAACCAGGGGTACGAGCTCACCGCAGCCGACAGGTTGCCCAGGTGGCGGCACATGTCGATCAATCTCGACGATCAACAGAAGACGTGATCCACAAAAGCGGGTGTCGCAGGTTCGAATCCTGCCGGGGGCACAAGAACTGAGCCCGCTTTCTCCGGTTATGAGTGTCGCGTCGCGCAGTTGTGCCACTCACCCGCCAAAAGACGCGCGGTCCCTTCGCGCAATTGCGCGGTAAGAGGCCGGGACAGCACCCTTCGCAGGATGGAATTGTTCTTTCCCCAGGTCCGCCATCGAGGGTGGCCTGCTGTCGAGTCGTCACTCGTGCGCCACTGAATGCGCGCGTTCCCCAGCTTCAGCGTGCCGGCGCGCTACGCGACGTTCGCCAACTGTCCGCCGACCTGCCGTGGCGTCCAGCAGGTTGGCCACGGTCCGGCGGGCTGGGCGCGGGTCGGCCGGAGCGGTGTCACCGCGGTAGCGGTGCAGCAGCTCCATCCGCACTCGTACGCCTTCACCCAGCATGACCCGGGCGAGGAGCGTGTCCTTCTCGGCGGCCGGCAGGTCGATGACCCAAGCAGCCAGGTCGTCGGGATTGTCGGCGTCGAGCGGCGGAGAAGCCTCGGACGCGACGGCTAGGAGGTCGTCGTCGAGACGGAGAAAGTCCGCGAGCGCTCGCTGCGCCGCGGTGAGCGTGCCCAACCCGGGCGGAACCGGCGGTTCGAGATCGTCGTCGGCTTCACGGTCGAAGGCGTCCTCGTCGCGCTCCCAAGCGCCGTAAGCAGCCAGCCAGGCGAGGTAAAGCGGTCGGAGGTCGCCGGCGGCGAGTTCGGCACGGACTCCGACGATCGCCGACAGCAAGCTCTCGGAGTCGTAGTCGAAATCCTCGTCGTCGTCTTCGCTGGTGAAATCGAGCACGATGAACTCGCCTGTCTCCCAGGCGCTCACCCCGACGCCGACGCAGTAGTCCTCCACGACGTCCAGCTCGAGCGAGCCACCCGGCAGGCGGAACATCACGCGGTGGCTGCCCCAATTGGCGACGTACAGGTGCGCGTCGTAGTAGCGCTCCATCAGATCGCGCGGATCACCCTTGAAGTCGCCCCAGTCATACTCGTTCACGAAGCTGGTGGCGCTGATGGTCGCCCGCGTGGACAACGACCGGATCGTGGCTTGTTCGGCGTCGTCCAATGGCCGGTCGATCGCCAGGAACTCGTAGTACTGGTATTCGCTCACGACTCACCGCCGGTGAACGGCTTCGCTCGGAAGCTCGAGTCGTCTCCCAAGTGGAAGAACAGGTGCCCCTCGATCGTGTCGCCGACCAGGACCGCCCAGCCTCGTCCACTGACCTGGTCGCCCTCGTCGACACCTTCCCAGGTGAACTCGACGCCGGGTGAACCGTCGCGCTCGATCGCACGGCAGTCCAGCCACCCGGTGACGGCGATGAACCCGACCTGCCCGGTCCCGTCGGCGGCGAACTCGATGAAACCGGGGCCGTCCAGGTCGACCGCTTCAGGGCCCCAGCCGCTCATGGCCACCAGCCGCCACCGGCCGACCAGCTGCTTCGGCGAACGTCGTGTCACGAGGCAGCAGAATAGTCAGGCCTGATCCGACCACCGCGCTCCATACGCCAACCCCGGCGTAAGACGCTGGAACCTCAAGTGGATCTCCCCCGAGGAGTCGACCTCATGCGGACGCCCCCGGTAAGCCGGATCTGACACGTCGCTCTGGAACGCTCCCTCCAGCACCCGGACCTCCGGCCGGCCCTCGAACCTCACCCGCAGGTCGAACGACTCGCACGGTTGCCGCGGCACGCACACCATGTACGGGCGCAACGACGAAACCGACGGCAACCGAAACAGCACCGCCGACTCCCAAGACTCGCCCCGGGTCAAGGGCCGTGGCAACGACAACCCGAAGCCCCAGCGGTCCGTCGCCTCCATACCCCGGTCCACCAACCGACCTCCGTACAGGACCGATGTCGACAACGACGCACGGCCGTCCGGGAGGGAGACCGCCAGGTCGATGGACCTCAAGCCGTCGCGGTCGGCCACTATCCGGCGCTGCTCGAGGACCATCGGCGCTCCCTGGTCCAGCACCATAGACACCGCCAGGGACGCCGTGTGCCAGCTGTCGGCCGACTCCGCGAAGACCGGCGAAGACGATGCCAGCTCCGCCAAGACCTCGATCGCCTCGTCCACCCGCCGCCGCACCGTGCGGGGATCACGATCCAGGCGGGAAGCCGCCCAGCGGACCCGGTCCTGGTACAGCGGGTGGCGGGCCTCCGTCGAGATCGCGAAGGCCGCCAACGCCGCTACCCGCAGGTCCTCCGGGAGGTGGGAAGCCAGCGACGACAATCGGCCGGAGACCTTCTCGCGGATCGCCACCATTCCGTCGCCGTCGGCCACCGCGCAGGCCGACCGCAAGAACGGACCCACCCGGTCGTCCACCCGGCCCGCCAGGCCTCGGCCCTTCCGGAGCGTCTTCAGCTCCTGGACCAGCTCCGCCCGCTCCACCATCGGCTCTCCTTCAGTGCGTCTCCATGGGCCGTCACCCCCTTCAGGACAGCGTGCGGCCGGCCGGTGGACGAGAAGTGGACAGAACGTGCATCACCGAGGCGATCAGGGCCGTGCCCAGGCGGATGCCGTCGCGGCTCAGGTAGCAACGGAACGTGCCGATGCGGCTCAACGCCTCTTCGTCCGCGTCGCCCACGCCGAACGCCACCATTCGGGGGCGGTCGGCCCACGCGGGATCGACCAGCGAAGAGAAGGCCGACGGCCAGGTCACCGGGTCGGTCGGCTGGCCGTCGGACAGGAAGAACACCAACGGGCGGTGCACCAGCAGGCGGTGCGCCGCCAGGGCGCGGACGTCCGCCTCGATCGCCGTGCGCAGGAACGTGAACACCGGGCCGAAGTCGGTGCCCGCGGACGCCCCGGGGGTGGGCAGCTCGGCCAAGGCGTCCATCGGCAGCAGGCGCTGGACCAGGGCAGGCTCGGCGCCGAAGCCGATCATGCTGCAGAGCACCCGATCCAGCAGCGACGCGTGGACCGCGCCGCGGAACTCGCGCAGGCCGGCGTTCAGCTCGTCGATGTGGTCGGCCATCGACAGCGAGATGTCGCACGCCACGTAACACGGCAACACGTCGGACCCCATACCCGTTTCTCCTTCACCCCTGATTCGACCGGGCAGAGCTTGACAAGCGCGCGTGTATCGAACGTGGAAGAAATGCGGATTTTCGAAACCCTGACGGCCGATTGCGCGATGTCAAAAGAGGACAGCAAGCTGACAGCGGGGAGGCCGCGTGGAGTTCCGGATGCTCGGCCCGCTCGAGGCGTGGCACGACGGCGTGCCGGTGCCGCTGGGTGACCAGCAGCAGCGGTTCGTCCTCGTCGTGCTGCTCCTGAACGCCAACAAGCCGGTGTCGAGCGCCCGCCTCGCCGAGATCGTCTGGACCGGCCGGGAAACCAAACCCACGCTGGTGCGCAGCTACGTCAAGCGGTTGCGCGACCTCGGCGTCGGCATCGAGACCACCCCGACCGGCTACCTCCTGCGCGTCGGCGAGGACCAGCTCGACACCGCCCGGTTCGACCGGCTGCGTGCCGAAACCGGGCGGACCGACGACCCGCGCCGGAAGGTCGAGCTGCTGCGGGAGGCCGTCGGGTTGTGGCGGGGGCGGTTCCTCGAGGACATCGACATCGACCGCGTCGGCGGGCCGGAGGTCGCGTTCCCCGAGGAAAGCCTCTCCGACGCCGTGGGTGACCTCGCCGAGCTGGAGCTGGGCACCGGTGACCACCGCTCGGCGCGCGACCGGCTGCGGCCGCTCGTCCGGACCGATCCGGCCAGCCAGAAGCACGCCGGACTGCTCATGCGCGCCCTGCTCGCCGGGGGTGACCAGGTCGGGGCGCTGCGCGTGTTCGAAGGCACCCGCGCCGCCCTCGCCGAACTGCGGATGGAGCCCGGTCCCGTGCTGCGCAACCTCGCCGCGCGCGCCGAACACGGCGATCCGCCGAGCTCGCTGCCGTCGCGGCCCGGTGCGTTCACCGGGCGGGCCGGGGAGCTCGCCAAGATCGAGACGGCCGCCGTGGCCGGGCGGGGTGCGGTCTGGCTCAGCGGCGCACCCGGCGTCGGCAAGACCGGACTCGCCATCGAAGCCGCGCACCGGCTGCGCGACCGGTTCCCGGACGGCCAGCTCCTGGCCCGGCTCAACGGGTTCACCCCCGGCGTGCCCGAAACCAGCGTCGGCGACGCGCTCACCGAGCTGCTGCTCGAGCTCGGCGTGCCGGCCGAGCAGATCCCGGCCACCGTCGGCCGGAAGGTCACGCTCTACCAGACCACGCTCTGGGGCACGCGCACGCTGGTCGTCCTGGACAACGCCGCCTCGGCCGAGCAGATCCGCCCGCTGCTGCCCGAAGACGGCGGCTGCCTCGCCATCGTCACCAGCCGGCGGATGGGCGACACCGGCGAGCCGGTGCGGCTGTCGCCGTTGCCGCCGGAGGAGGCCGCCGAGCTGTTCCTCGCCCTGACCGACGCGTCGCGGGTGCGCGGGCGGGCGGCCGAAGTCGCGTTGATCGTCAAGCGGTGCGGGTTCCTGCCGATGCCTATCCGGGTGGCGGCGGCGCTGTTCCGGCGCCACGACCGGTGGCCGCTGGACCACCTGCTCCACCTGCTCGAACAGGACGGGCCCTGGGGCGAGGACGACGGCATCGCCGCCGTCCGGGTGTCCTACCAGCAGCTCGGCGAGCCGCAGCGCGCCATGTTCCGGCTGCTCGGCGGCCTGCCCGGGCCGGACGTCGACGTCGTCGGCGGTGCGGCGCTGGCCGGGTGCGACGTCGCCGACGCCCGGCGGCTGCTCGACGACCTGCACGAAGTCAGCCTGCTCGAGGAGGCGGCGCCCGAGCGGTACCAGATGCTGGACCCGCTCAAGGAGTACGCCGCCGTCGAGCCGGCGCCCCGGCAGGCTTTGCTGCGGCTGCTCGACTTCTACCTGGTCACGCTCGCGGCCGCGGTCGGCGCCGCCTACCCGTTCGACCGGGCCCAGCTGCCGGCGTCGGACCGGTCCTGCCCGGTCACGCCGGCTTTCGCGGACGAAGCCGCCGGCCTGCGGTGGATCGCCGCGGAGCGGGACAACCTCGTGGCCGCGATCCACTACGCCGCCCGGCACGACCTGCCCGAACACACCTGGCGCCTCGCCGTGCTGCTGTGGCGCTACTTCAACACGACCAACCAGTTCGAGGACTGGATCGGCACGCTCGAGCTCGCCTGGCGGACCGTGTCGGCCGACCCGGGCAACGACTACGGTCAGGCGCACGTGCTGCTCCGGCTGGCGACCGCGAACGACCGGCGCGGACGGCTCGCCGAGGCCCTCGAGCTCGCCGCCCAGGCGCTGCCGAAGTGGCACCGCCTCGGGGACGCGCGGGGCGAAGCGGCGACGCTGTGCGCGCTCGCGATCCCCACCATGGAGCTGGGCAAGCACGAGCAGGCGATCGCCCACCTCGAGGCCGCGCTGGAGAAGTACGAGCTGAGCGAAGACCGGCGGGGCGAAGCCCACGCGCTGAGCATGCTCGGCTACCTCAACGAACTGCACGGCAACCTCGAAGTCGCGCTGGGCCAGCACGAAGCCGCGGCGCGGATGCTGCGGGAGATCGGCCACGTCCAAGGCGTGGCGCACGCGCTCAACAACCTCGGTTCGGTGCAGGAGAACCTCGGCTTGCTCGCCGAAGCGCTGCGCAGCTACACGGAAGCGCACGCCCACGCCGCCGAAGTCGGCGACCACTGCGTCGAGGCCTACGCGCTGAACAACATCGGCAACGTGCACCGCCAGCGCGGGAAGTTCGCCGAAGCCGTGCGCTACCACGACAAGGCCAAAGAGGTGGCGGCCAACGTGCCGGACGCCGACCTGCGCACGCAGCTCTACCTCGACCGCAGCGCGACGGCGCTCGCCCGGGGCGCGCACCGGGACGCGCTCACCGCCGGACGGGCCGCCTTGGACCTCGCCGCCGGCGACGGGAACCGGACTTACGAGGCCCGCGCGCACCGGCGCGTCGCGGAAACACTGCACGCGATGGGTGCGCACGACGACGCCGTCACGCACTGGGACGCCGCTGTGGCCGCGTTCACCGAACTCGGTTTGCCCGCCGCCGAAGAACTGCGCGAAGAGCGCGCGGCTTGGGAATGCGCCTGCGCCACGCGGTGAACCGCGGTCCGGGCCGGCCGCCCCCGGCCCGGCCGGCCCGGTGCGCGTCAGCCGTGCCAGGGGTTGCCGTTGGTCCCGGCCGGGGGCGGCGTGGTCGTGGTGACCGGCGGCGGTGTGGTGTCGTCGCCGTCCGCGAACGCCGTGGCGGAGCCGATCAGCGGCGCCGCCGCGATGATGCAGAGCGCGAGCACGGGGCCACCGATTCTGGCCAGCTTTCTGGGCAAGGACATGACGAATCCCTCCTCGGGAATGGTTTTTTCAGGGGATTCCGGAGTAATTTCCGGGCCCTGCAACCAGGATTCGTCAAGCGCCCTTTACCGACCAGGGGTTTCCCGTTTCACGCAGGAACAGGAAACAGGAAACAGCGCCGCCGGACAAAATCACAGCCGCGGCGGTCAACGCGAAAGCCGTTGACATTCCGGAGGCCAGTACGCCGAGGACGGCAACGCCCAGGACCGCGCCCGTCTGGCGGGCCGCGTTCAGCGCGCCACCCGCGATTCCCGACAGCTCCGGCGGGGCCGAGCCGACCACCGCGGTCAGCAGGGACGGGATCGCCAGCGAGACGCCGAACCCCAGCGATGCCAGTGCCGGTACCGAAAGCGCCGGCGCGAACGCCTGCAGCAGCGTTCCCAGTGTCATCAGGGAAAAGCCCGCCACCGCGGGGAAACGCGGCCCGACGCGGGCGACCAGGCGGCCGGTGAAGATCGGGTTGAACGCCGTCGGGATGGTGAGCGGAAGGAAGGCCAAACCCGTGGCCGACGGGGCGTAGCCGCGGGTTTGCTGGAAGTACAGCGACAGGACGAACAGGACACCCGACAGCCCGAAGTTCACGATGGCGCCCGCCAGCAGGCCCCAGGACACGAGACGTCGTGGGAGCATCGCGCCCGGACGGCGTTGGGCCCGGAGGAACACCAGCGCCGCCGCTGCCGCGGGGAGCAGAGCCCAGAAAGCGGTTTCGGCCAGGGCATACGTCAGTGTCGACAAAGCGACTATCGCCGACAGCTGGCTGACCACGTCCAGCCGGCGCGGCTTGGGCGGCGCCGACGGCGCGGAGCGGGACAGCGCCAGTGCGATCAGCGCCACCGGGACGTTGACCGCGAAGATCGCGCGCCAGCCGAACGCCTCCGTCAGCACGCCGCCCAGCAGCGGGCCCGCGACCAGGCCCGTGCCGCTCACCGCCGCCCACACCCCCATCGCCTTGGCGCGCGCCGAAGGCACCGGGTAAGCCGTCGCGATCAAGGACAGCGAGGACGGGACCAGCAAGGCCCCGGCCACACCCAGCAGTGCGCGGAGAGCGATCAAAAAGGACGGAGACGCGGCAGCGGACAACCCTGACAGCACAGCGAAAGCGACCAAGCCGGTGAAGAACACCCGGCGGGCACCGAACCGGTCGGACCACGCGCCCGCCGTCAGCAAGAACGCCGCGAACGTCAGCGTGTAGCCGTTCGAAATCCATTGCTGGTCCGCCAGCGATGGCGACAACGACGGGAGCGCGACCGTCACGATCGTCGTGTCCAGCATGACCAGGAAGTAGCCCAGCGAAAGGCCGGTGAGGAGTCTTGGCACACCTCGAAGCCTGGACGCTCGGTGACACCGGTGGAAGCAGGGAGTTACGATGGGGGGCATCGGGAACGCCGATGGGGGATGCCATGGAACTGCGCCACCTGCGCACCTTCCGCGTGGTCGCGCGGACGCTCAACTTCACCCGCGCCGCCGGGGAACTGCACTACGCGCAGTCCAGCGTCACCGAGCAGATCCAGGCGCTGGAGGCGGAACTCGGGTCGAAGCTGTTCGACCGCGGGCGGCAGCTCCGGCTCACGGCCGCCGGGGAACGGCTCCTCGGGTACGCCGACCGGATGCTTTCCCTGGCCGAAGAAGCCAAGGCCGCCGTCGAGGAAAACCGCGGCGAGCCCGAAGGAGAGCTGACCATCGGCGCGCTGGAAACCCTTTGTGCGCAGTGGATCCCGGAGATCCTCAGCGAATACCGGGCCAAGTGGCCGCGCGTGCGGCTGACGCTGACCGAGGGTGGCCGCGGCGAGCTGTACCGGGCCGTGCGGCAGTCCGAAGTGGACGTCTGCTTCACCTTCGGCGCCCCACCGGCCGACCCGGCGTTCGCGAGCGAAAGCCTCGGGGAAGAACCCCTCGTCGTCCTCGTCCCGCCCGGACATTCCCTGGCGGACAAGGAAACCCTGACCCCCGCCGACCTTCGCGGGGTGGGTTTCCTCGCCACGCCCCAGGGGTGCGGCTTCCGGGAAATGCTCGACCGGCTCGACGGGCCCGTCATCGAAACCGAGGTCGGCAGCATCGCCGCGCTCGGGCGGTGCGTGGCCGCCGGGATGGGGTGCGGGCTCGTGCCCGCGCTCGCCGGCCACGGTGGCGCGGTCGCCGTCCCCCTCGCCGGGGCGACGACCGCCGTCACCATGACCTGGCGCAAGCGGGACGAGCAGAAGCCGAACGTCGCCGCCCTGCTCGCCCGTGTCAGGGCTTGAGCACCTCGAGACCGTCGGCCACCACGACGCCGTCGTGCAGCACCGTCCGGTCGCGGCCGCGGTCCATCACCGCGCTGGCCGGGGTTTCGCCGTCGACGAGCACCAGGTCCGCGCGGTCGCCGGCGGCCAAGCCCGGCCGGTCGTCCACGCCGGCCAAGCGCGGGACGTCGTGGCTCATGATCGACGCGCCGCCCATCGTCGCGACCGCCAGCGCCAGCTCGATGTCGGCGTCGCGGCGGAACCCGCGGGTGAACGCCAGCTGCCACGTCCGGTCCAGCAGATCGCAGTTGCCGTACGGGCTCCAGTAATCACGCTGGCCGTCCTCGCCGAGCCCGATCCGGACACCGGCGGCCACGAGGTCCACAAGGGACAGCTGACCGGCCGCGGACGGCGCCACCGTGGTCATCGCGATGTCGAGGGCGGCGAAGTCGTCGATCACCCGGCGGCTCACCGACTCGGAGATCGAGCCGAGGTCGTACGCGTGGGACATCGTGACCTTGCCCCGCATGTCGAGCGCCCGGACGCGCTCGAGCACCAGGTCCGTGGAGAACAGGCCGAGGTGGCCCGGCTCGTGCAGGTGGATGTCGATCTCCGCCTGGTGCTTCTCGGCCAGGCCGAAGACCGCGTCCAGGTGGCCCTTGGGATCACGGTCCACAGTGCACGGATCGATGCCGCCGATCACCGTCGCGCCGGAGCGCATCGCCGCGTCGAGGACGTCCAAGGTGCCCGGCTCCCGCAGGATGCCCGCCTGCGCGAACGCCATGACGTGCACCTCGGCCTGGCTCGCGAACCGCTCACGGGCGGCCAGCACGGCGTCGAGCTTCTCCAGCCCGCAGTCGACGTCGACCTGCGCGTAGCTGCGCACCCGCGTGGTGCCGTTGGCGATCATCCGCTCGAGCGTGCCGGCCACGCGCTCGGGCAGCGGGACTTCGGCCGTGCGCCAGTTCTCCCGGTCGTTCGTCATCATCGCCCAGACACCCGGACCGCCGGTGTGCGGCCGGAACGGCAGCCCGATCCGCGTCGAGTCGAGGTGCACGTGGACGTCGCTGAACGCCGGGAACAGCAGGCGGCCCCGGCCTTCGACCGCACCGGGCACCGGCGCCGGGTCGTGCGGGCGGACCGCCGCGATCCGGTCGCCGGTCAGCTCGACGTCGCTGCGCTCGCCGCCCCAGGGGCGGACGTCTCGGATCCACATGGGAGCCACGCTAGTCACTTGCCGAGCGCGTCCACGCCGGCCTGGGCGAACGCCTCGTCCTGCGCGCCGGAGGGCGCACCGGCGACGCCGACCGCGGCGATCGGGGTGGTGCCGGCGGTCACCGGGACCGCGCCGGCCAGGAACAGCGTGCCCTCGATGTCCTTCAGCGTCGGGGCCTGCTGGAGGCGCCCGACCAGCTCGGACGTCTTCGCGTTCCACGAGACCGCCGTGAACGCCTTCTGCTGCGCCGAGCTGTAGGACTGCGGGCCCGCGCCGTCGCCGCGCAGGGTCAGCACGGTGTTGCCGTCGCGGTCCACGACGGCGACCGACACGTGCTGGCCGGCCTTGGTGGCGGCGTCCAGCGCGGCCTGGGCGGCCTTCGACGCCGCCGCGATCGACAGGTGCGAGGTCTGGACGACGTTCTTGGTCCCGGCCGGGGCCGCGGTGGCCGAGACGGCGCCGGCGGTGGTGGCGCCGACCGCGGCGAGTCCGGCGACGGCGGCGGCGATGCGGGTGCGGGTCGAGATCATGGTCTGCTCCTCGGATCGGGGTTCGATGGCTCCAGCATCAGCCCGCGACCAGGCGGTTCTCGTCGGCGGCCCGGCCGACACCGGGGTCAGCCGATCGGCTGATGCGGGGGCGTTCCCGCCGGCCGACGCTGGTGCTGGAGAGCGGAGGGACCACTATGGAAGGCATGGCAGACGCCGACACGCGGTGGCTCGCCGCGGTCATGCACTCGGCGTTCCTCCTGCTGGTGCTCGCGTCCGCGGTGCGGTTCCTGACCCGCCACGAAGGCACGCCCCTGCAGCCGTGGGTGATCGGGTTCACCGCGGCACTGCTCGTCGCGTACGGCGCCGGCCTGCTCGCCGGGCGGCACCTGCTCTGGCTGACCGTCGTCCTGGCGCTCTGGGTCGTCCTGGTGGTGCTCGCCCCGAGCTTCGCGTGGTCGGCGATCCCGCTGCTGGTCACCGGCCTGCGCACGCTGCCGACCGGGCCGGCCCTCGCCCTCGTCGGGGTGATCACGGCGCTGGTCGTCGTGTCGCAGAACCGGCTGGCCGACGGCTTCGACCCGAACCTGACCATCGTGCCGATCGCCATCGCCGCGGTCACCGCCGCGGTGATCACCTTCATGCGACGGCAAGCCGAGCGGCTGCGCGATTCCGAGCGCCGCGCGGGCGTGCTCGCCGAACGCCACCGCGTGTCCCGCGAGCTCCACGACGCCCTCGCGCAGGGCCTGTCCAGCCAGTCGATGCTGCTGCAGGCCGCCGACCAGGACTGGGACCGGCCCGAGCTGGCTCGCGAGCACCTGCGGGCCGCGCAGCGCGTCGGCGCGGGGAACCTGTCGGAAGCGCGACGGCTCGTGCAGGACCTCGCGCCCGCCGACCTCGCCGACGCGACGCTCGAAGAGGCGTTGCGCGCGGTGGCCGGGCGGGCCGGGCTGCCGGTGGACGTCCGCATCGACGGCGACGAGCGGCCGCTGCCCGAGCGCGTCCAGTCCACTGTGGTCCGGATCGCGCAGGGCGCGCTGGCCAACGCGCGTGAGCACGCCGAAGCGGGCAGCGTCGTGCTCACCCTCACCTACCTCGACGACCAGGTCGTGCTGGACGTCGCCGACGACGGGCGGGGGTTCGTCGAGCGAGCGCCCGAAGGCGACCGGGGGCACGGGCTGCCCGCCATGCGGGTCCGGGCTCAGCAGCTCGGTGGCCGGCTGACCGTCGAGTCCGAGCCCGGCCACGGCACGGTCGTTTCGGCCGCGATCCCCCTGGAGGGCTGATGACCATCCGTGTCCTGGTCTGCGACGACCACGCCGTCGTGCGCGCCGGGCTCCGGGCCCTGCTCGCGGGCGCCGACGGCATCGAAGTCGTCGCCGAAACCGCGAGCGGGGAGGAAGCCGTCGCGACCGCCGCCGCCGTGCACCCCGACGTCGTGCTGATGGACCTCCAGCTCGGCGCCGGGATCGACGGGATCGAGGCGACGCGCCGGATCCGGAGCACCCCCAGCGCGCCCCGGATCCTCGTGCTGACGACCTACGACACCGATGCGGACATCAGCCGCGCGATCGCCGCCGGGGCCACCGGCTACCTGCTGAAAGCCGGGTCCGCCACCGAGCTGTACGCGGCGATCGAGGCGGCCGCGGCCGGGCGGACCGCGGTCTCCCCGCCGGTCGCCGACCGGATGATGGCGCAGCTGCGCGCGCCGAGGCCGACGTTGACCGCCCGGGAACTGGACATCCTGCGCCGGCTCGCCGAGGGACTCGGCAACCGCGAGATCGCCCGCGCGCTGTTCATCAGCGAGGCGACGGTCAAGACGCACCTGAGCCGGATCTACGGCAAGCTCGACGTCGACACCCGGGCCGGTGCCGTCGCGGTCGCCAAGGAACAGCGCCTGCTCGACTGATCAGGCGTTGTCCAAAAGGGACAGGTGCTCGCCGGGAAGGTCCAAAGTGAACGCCGGGGCGATCGACTCGTAGTGCGCCCAGGTCCGCGGGCCGATCAGCGGGATCACTCCCTTGTGGAGCAACCACGCGAGCGCGACCTGGTTGCCGGACGCGCCCAGCGCCGAAGCCACCTTCGCCACCGCGGCCAGCCGCGCCTCGGAGTCCGGACCGGCGTACGCGCGCCAGATCGGCGTCGACTCGCGGTAGGTCGCGTCGTCGTAGATCCCGCGCAGCAGAGCGGAATACGCCGCCAGGGAGACGTCGGGGTGCTGGGACAGCCAGTCCAAGAGCTCGCCGCCCGCGATCGACGGGACGTCGGCGCCGGTCGGCCGCAAGTACGAGTGCTGGACCTGGACCGCCACCGGCGACGCCCACCCGTTGGCCAGCGCCAGCGAGCGGATGCGCTCGAGGCGCCACGTCCGGACGTTGCTCCACCCCGTGTAGCGAACTTTGCCCGCGCGAACCAGTTCGTCCAAAGCGGACAGTGTCTCCTCCGGCGGCTCGCGGCGGAGGTCGACGTGGACGTAGTACAGGTCGATGTGGTCCGTTCCCAAGCGCCGCAGGCTTTCCTCCACCGAACGCCGGATCACCGCGGCGCTCGCGCCTTCGTACGTCCGCTCCCGGGCTTCCCAGTCCGTCGTGCCGTCGGGACGGGCGGCGGCGCGGGCCGCGGGCAGGTCCACGGGTTGCGCCGACACCTTCGTCGCCAGGAAAACGCGGTCGCGGCGTCCGCGCAGCAGCTTGCCGAGCAGGGTTTCGCTCTCACCACCGCGGAACGACGGACCCGCCCACCACGCGTAGCAGTTCGCCGTGTCGAGGAAGTCGCCCCCGGCGTCGAGGTACGCGTCCAGGATGCGGGCCGACGTCGGTTCGTCCGTCGACGTCCCCATCGTCATGCAGCCCAGGGACACCTGGCTGACGTGCTGACCGGTCCGGCCCAGTTCCACCTTCTTCATGCGTACGAACCTAAGCGAGAAGCGGTCCGGTACTACAGTCCAATGATGTGGCTGGAGCACAGACCAATTGGGGCGTCCTGCTGGAGCTGACCGGACCGGGGCCGAAGCACGAACAGCTCGCGCGCGCTCTGCGCAAGGCGATCCGCGGGCTCGACGACGGCGTCGCCGTGCCGCCGAGCCGCCAGCTCGCCGCCGATCTCGGCTGCTCGCGGTGGGTCGTGACGCAGGCGTACGCCCAGCTCGTCGCCGAGGGGTACCTCGACGGGCGCACCGGATCCGCCACGCGCGTGCGGCGGGTCGGGGACGCCGTCGCGGCCAAGCCGCCGTCCCGGAAGCCGCCGCCGCGGTACGACCTCGCCCCCGGGCTGCCCGACCTGCGCCACTTCCCGCGGCAGCGGTGGGCGGACGCCGTGCGCGGGGTGCTCGGCACCGCGCCGCACACCGACTTCGGGCTGCCCGATCCCGCCGGGCACCCGCGCCTGCGCGAGGTCCTCGCCGGGTACCTGCGGCGGGTCCGGGGCGCCGAAACGGACGACGTCGTGGTCTGCGGCGGCGTCACCGACGGCGTGGCCCGCGTTTGCCTTGCTCTGCAACGAAAAGGCATCACCCGGCTGGCCGTCGAGGATCCCGGCTGGACGCGGCTGCACCGCGCCGCCGCGGCGGCCGGGATGGCGATCGACCCGGTGCCGGTCGACGAGGAAGGCATCGACGTCGGGCGGATCCCGGCCGGGACGCGGGCCGTGCTCGTCACCCCGGCGCACCAGTTCCCCACCGGTTCCGTCCTTTCCCCGCGAAGGCGTGCCGAACTCCTGGCGTGGGCACGGGAAGTCGACGGGCTCGTCCTGGAAGACGACTACGACGCCGAGTTCCGGTACGACCGGCGGCCCGTCGGCACCGTCCAGGGCACCGATCCGGGCCGGGTCGCGCTCTTCGGGTCGGTCAGCAAGACGCTCAGCCCGGCGCTCGGGCTCGGCTGGGCCGTCGTCCCTCCACAGTGGACTATCGCGGGTCATGCGCCACCGGTGGTGGACCAGCTGGCCCTCGCCGGGTTCGTCGAGAGCGGTGGGTACGACCGGCACCTGCGGGCCGCGCGGCTGCGGTACCGCGCCCGGCGCGACCGGCTCGTCGAGGCGCTCGGGCCGGCCCGGCTCTCCGGTGCGGCGGCCGGCCTCCACCTCGTCCTGCACCTCGACCGGCCGGCGGCCGCCGTCGTGCGGGCCGTGCGGGAGAAGGGCGTGAAGGTGGCCGATCTCGACGGCTACCGCGTCGCGCCCGGCGAGCCCGCGCTCGTCCTCGGGTACGGCAACCTCGCCGACAACGCTGTCGCCGAGGCCGCCCGGTTGCTGCGCGAAGCGGCGAGCTGAGGTCTTCCAAAAGCCGCATCCAGGTGGCAAGGTGGCACACCGACCGCGGGCCTGACCGCCGGTCGACGTTTGACAACGTTGTCACTCCTGGGAGGTGCGCCCATGTGGTCGCAGAGCAGACGCCTGGCCGCCGTGGTGGCCGCGGGGGTGGTGGTCGCCGGCCTGGCCCCCGCCGTGGCACAGGCGGCGCCGGCCCCGGCGGATCCGGTGAGCCTGGTCAACCCGTTCGTCGGCACGCAGAACTTCGGCAACACGTTCCCCGGCGCGAGCGCGCCCTTCGGCATGGTGCAGGTCAGCCCGGACACCGGCGGGCAGGGCGGCTACGACTACCTGCAGAACGCGATCTACGGCTTCAGCCAGACGCACCTGTCCGGCGTCGGCTGCGGGGTGATGGGCGAGCTGCCGATCATGCCGACCACCGGCGCCGTCGACAGCGTCGACAAGAACGCCTACAAGTCCGAGTACAGCCACGACGACGAGCACGCCGAGCCCGGCTACTACCGCGTCGGCCTGAAGAAGTACGGCGTGGACGCCGAGCTGACGGCGACCGCGCGCACCGGCTGGCAGCGCTACACCTTCCCCTCGACCGGGCAGGCGAACGTCCTGTTCAACACCGGGCAGGCCAACCAGTCCGTGAAGGACTCCGAAATCCACGTCGTCGGTGACCGGACGCTCGAAGGGCGGGTCAAGGCCGGCGGGTTCTGCGCCGGGCACGACGAGCACACCGTCTACTTCACCGCCACCTTCGACCGGCCGTTCAGCTCGTTCGGCACCTGGCGCGACTCGACGCGCACGCCGGGCAGCCGCGACGCCGCGGGCACCGGCGGCAACGGCGCCTGGGCCAGCTTCGACGCGAGCACCGACCACGACGTCGTGCTGAAGGTCGGCCTGTCCTACACCGGACTCGACGGCGCCCGGAAGAACCTGGCCGCCGAGACTTCGGACAGCTACGACTTCGACGCCACCCGCGCGGCGCTGCACCAGCAGTGGGCCGACCGGCTCGGCGCGATCAAGATCGCCGGCGGCACGACCGACCGGCAGACGGCGTTCTACACCGCGCTCTACCACGCGCAGCTGCACCCGAACCTGGCCGGCGACACCGATGGCGCGTACACCGGCTTCGACGGCAAGGTGCACACCGCGAGCGGCTACACGCCGTACCAGAACTTCTCGCTGTGGGACACCTACCGGCCGCAGAACCAGCTGCTCGAAATGCTCGAGCCGCAGGTCGCGCGGGACGTCGCGCTGTCGGTCGTCGCGATCGGGCGGGACGGCGGGTGGCTGCCGCGCTGGGCGCTGGCCGAGAGCGAAACCAACATCATGACCGGCGACCCGGTCACGCCGTTCCTCGTCGAGGCGTGGTCGAAGGGCCTGCTCGCCGGGCACGAAGAAGAGGCGTACGCGCTGCTCAAGAAGAACGCGACGAGCACGCCGCCCGCCGATTCGCCGTACAACGGGCGCTCCGGCGTCAACTACTACAACGACCGCGGCTACATCCCGAGCGGTCTGGAGCTCGGCAAGGACTGCGCGGCCAAGGGCGGCGACAACGACTGCGAGCACCCGGCGTCGGCGACCATGGAGTACGCCGCGGCGGACGCGTCGCTCGCGTTGATGGCCGGCGGGCTCGGCCACAAGGCGGACGCGAAGCTGTTCGCCGACCGCGGCCAGTGGTACCGCAACCTGTGGGATTCGTCGATCCAGCAGTTCCGGCCGCGCACCGCCGAGGGCACGTTCCTGACGCCGTACAACCCGGTCGACGCCGACCACCAGTTCCACGAGGGCGGCGCCTACCAGTACCAGTGGCTCGTGCCGCAGGACCCGGCCGGGCTGGTCTCGCTGATGGGCGGGCGGACGTCGACGGAGAAGCGGCTCGACTCCTTCTTCGCGTACGGCAACCTGCTTTCCGACCCCGCGGGGACGGCCCGGAAGGACTGGATCGCGAGCCCGTACGACTACTACGGCAAGGCGACCTACAACCCGAACAACGAGCCCGACCTGCTCGCGCCCTACATGTACAACTGGGTCGGCGCGCCGGCGAAAACGGCGACCGTCGTCCGCGCGGCGATGACGTTGTTCACCACCGGCCCCGACGGCATGACCGGCAACGACGACCTCGGCACGATGTCCGCCTGGTACGTCTTCTCCTCGCTCGGGCTGTACCCGACGATGAGCGGCGCGAACTTCCTCGCGGTGTCGAGCCCGCAGTTCGAGTCGGCGACCGTCCGGATCGGACAGTACGGGCGTTCGCAGGGCGGCACGCTGACCGTCGACGCGCCGGGTGCTTCGGACGCGAACCGGTACATCCAGAGCGTGTCGCTGAACGGCCGCGACGTCCGGCAGACGTCGCTGGACTGGTCCGCGCTCGCGCACGGCGGGACGCTTTCGCACAAGCTCGGGTCTCGGGTTTCCGCTTGGGGCACGTCCCCGGGCGCGGTCCCGCCGTCGGTGAACACCGCGGCCGGTGACGCGCGGCGGCACGTCGACGCGTCGCTGCGGCAGACGTCCGTGGTGATCCCGGCGGGGGCGGCGCAGCAGGTGCACCTCGACCTGGACGTGCTGGCCCAGAACCCGGCACTGCAGCCGGTGACGGTTTCGGTCTCGGCGCCTTCGAAGTGGAAGGCGCAGGCCCAGCCGCTGCAGGTGATCTGGTCGGGCAGGCTCCCGGTGCAGAAGACGGTGCCGATCACGGTTTCGGTGCCCGCCGGGACCGCTTCGGGCACGTACCCCGTGCAGGTCAAGGTGTCCGGGCTGGGCGCGAACACCGTGTCCCGCTCGGCGACGGTCGAGGTCCGGACGCCGTCGACCTGCGTGTCTTCGGGCACGCAGTGCGCGGTGGACCTGGCCCGCGACCTCAACCACGACGGCACGGCCACGGTGACGGCCTCCACGGAGGGCAACTTCGACGGCGGCGGCTGGAGCTACGACGCAGCGCTGCTCCCGCCGGCGGGCCCGGTGGTCTGGGACGGCGTCACGTACGCGGCGCCGGACGCTTCGGGCACTTCGCCGAACTTCGTGGAGGCGCGCGGGCAGTCCCTGCTGGTGCCGGCGGGTCAGCACGGCGCTTTGAAGCTGGTGGGGGCGTCCCACAACGGGCCGGTGTCGACGACGGTGACGGCGCACTACACGGACGGGACCAGCGCGGACCTGGCCGTGACGTTCGGCGACTGGGCGGGGTCCGGCTCGCCGGTGGTGCTCGAGATGCCGCACCGCATCAAGGCGGGCAGCGGAGTGGACGGGCCGCCGGTACGGCTGTTCGGGATTTCGGCCGCACTGGACGGCGGGAAGACCGTGCAGTCGGTGAGCCTGCCGAACGACCCGAGGGTGGAGATCTACGCACTCACCCTGGCGTGACCGACCGGTCGTGAGTGTTTAGTCGGGTTCTAACCCGACTAAACACTCACGACCGGATCTCCGGTGACGGCGGCGGGCGATCGAGACGGCGGAACTCGACCCACTGGCGGCTCGCGTCGGACCACGTCTCCTGGTGGCGGGTGAAGAACTCCTGCAGCCGCTCGCGGCTCAGCTCGGCCGTCGGGGTGCCGACGAGGTAGTAGTCCATCTCGTCGCGGATGCGGTTGAGGTTGTAGCGGGTCTCCTCCATCAGCACCCACCGCGACCGCCAGTTGAAGAACGTCTCGAGGCCGCCCAGCACGGTGACCAGCGCGACCATCGGCAGGGCGATCGACGCGCGGGCCGGGATCTGCTGGATGCCGAGGACCACCGTCGAGGACGCGGTCAGCAGCAGCACCGTCACCCGGACGATCGACGCGCGGCGGCGGAAGCGGCGTTTGCGCGTGTCGGCCCAGTCCATGTCGGCCGAGACGAGGTCGCGGAAGCCGAGGAGCTGGTCGCGCAGCGGGCGGTCCGGCTCGCGGCCGGCGACTTCGAGGAAACCGCGCTCGGAGTCGAGGGGTGGGGACGCCATCGCGTCAGGTTGGCGGAGCCGCGCCCGCCGCGGCAAGCGTCAGGCCACGATCCGGGGTTCCGACGCCAGCCGCGAGAGCACGTGGGTGAGGCGGCGGGCGGCCACCTCCCACTCCTCGAGCGCGCTGCCGCGGCCGAGCGCCGCCGTGCGCAGGGAGCGCCGCAGTTCCGGGTCGGCGTACCAGCGGTGCAGCGCGTCCGCGAGCGAGTACGGGTCGTCCGGCTCCACCAGCAGGCCGGGGACCTCGCCGTCCGCGTCGACGCCGAGTGCGTCGTACACGCCGCCGACCTCGGTCGCCAGCACCGGGATGCCGCGGGCCAGTGCCTGCGCGACGAACATGCCGGACGTCGGCGCGCGGGCCGGGATGACCAGGAGGTCCGCCGCGTTGTAGGCCGCGCCCAGGTCGACCGCGTCGCCGGCCAGGGTGATCCGGCCGCCGAGGCCCAGGCGCTCGATCGACCAGTGCAGCTCGTCGACGTAGGCCGGGTCCGCCGCCAGCGAGCCGGTGAACACGCACGACAGCGCGAGGTGGTCGACCTCGCCGAGAGCCTGGACCAGCACGTCCTGGCCGTTGCGGCGGGTCACGTCGCCGACGCACAGCAGCCGGGACACGCCGTCCGCGCCCGCCGCGAGCGGGGCCGCGTCGGTGCCGGGCTTGGCGACGTAGACGCGGCCGGGGTCCAGGTCGTGGCGGTCGATCAGCAGCCGGGCGAGCCACGGGCTGGTCGCGACGACCATCCCGGCCATCCGCAGCGTCTCGCGCTCGCACGCGTCCAGCTCCGCGGCGTGCGCCGGGTCGAGGCCGGGCTCGTCGGCGAGAGCCTGGTGCACCAGCACGGCCAGCCGCAGCCGCCGCGTGTGGGGAACGACGATCTCCGGTACGCCCGAGGCGATCATGCCGTCGAGCAGCACCACCGTCCGGTCGGGCAGCGCCGCCAGCGACCGCGCGAGCCGACGTCTCGACGTCGCGTCCGGCTCCGGCCACTGGCCGGCGATCGGCAGTTCGAGCACCGGCTGCCCGACGGCGGGCAGGTTCTGGCACATGCGCTTGTCGTACGTGTCGCTGCCCGGTGGGGCGGCCGGGAGGATGAACACCATCGGGTCGGCAGGCCTCATCGCTCAACCTCCAGCGTGGATCGACGGCGGGACGCCTCATCCGTCACACGCGGCCGGAGCCGGAATGGTTCAGCTCTGGGCGTCGATCTTCCAGACGCCGTTCTCCTGGACCAGCGTGAACGTGTCCGTCTCCCCCTTGCCCCCGTCGTAGAGGACGTGCGCGGTGACCCGGCCGGGAGCGATTTCCTTCACGCTGTCGGCCTTGACCGACTTGTACTGCCCCCAGAAGTTCTGGTACGTCGCCAGCGTCTGCCGGCGCGACGCCTTGAAGCGGTCCGTGAGCAGGTTCCACGCCTCCGCTGTGTTGTTCGGCAGCAACGCGTAGTACGCGCTCAGCGCGTCGGCCGCGGTCTTCGTCGACGCCACGCTCGAAACCGGCGGCGAGGTGGGCGGGGCGGCCGACGTCGTGGGCGTCTCCGGCATGGAGGACGCCGGCGCGGGCGACGGCGAGGGAGTCACCGAAGCCGAGACGGAGGGTGCCCCCGACGCCGGCGGGGCCGCGTTGCCCGTCGGCGGTTTCTGCCGCACGACCAGCAGGATCGCCACCACGACCGCGACGCACAGCAGCGCCGCGCCCGCGCCGACGGCGATCAGGCCCTTGCGCGCGCCCGGCGACACCGCGGCGACCCCGCCGGCGGGCACGGTGACCGCGGCGGGTACCGGCGGCACCGGTGGCAGCGCGGCCGGTTCGGCCTCGGGGACCGTCGCCGCGAGCACCGACTCGCCGGGCTCGGGGTCCGGCAGCAGCGCGAGCAGCTCCCGCTCGACCTCGTCCATCGACGGCCGTTCGGCCGGGTCGGACGCGAGCATCCGGAGCAGCAGCGGCGTCAGCCTGCCCGCCTTTTCCGGCGGCTCGATCTCGCCGCTGGACGCCTTGTAGAGCAAGGCGATCGGGTTGTCGGCCGTGCCGTACGGCGGCTTGCCCTCGACGGCGGCGTAGAGCGTGGCCCCGAGGGAAAAGACGTCGGCCGCGAAGTCCGCGTCCTCGCCGCGGGCCACTTCCGGCGCCAGGTACGCGGGCGTGCCGGCGATCTCGCCGGTGGCCGTCAGCTTGACGTCACCGATCGCGCGGGAGATGCCGAAGTCGGTGATCTTCGCCGTGCCGTCTTCGGCGACCAAGATGTTGGCCGGCTTCACGTCGCGGTGCACGACCCCGACCCGGTGCGCGCCGGCCAGCGCGGAACTGATCTGCGCGCCGACGCGGATGGCGTCGTCCACCGTCGTCGGCTCCTCGCGGACCAGGACGGCGAAACTCTTCGACGGCAGGTATTCCATGATCAACCACGGCCGGTCCTCCTCTTCGAGGACGGCGAACACGGTGATCGCGTGGGAATGCTGGAGCCGGGCGGCGATCCGCGCCTCGCGCATCGCGCGGTTCTTCGCTTCTTCCGTGCGGTGCTCGTCGTGGTCGTGCGGCAGCAGGAGTTCCTTGATCGCCACGGTGCGGTCGAGCTTTTCGTCCTGGGCCCGCCACACCGTGCCCATCGCGCCGCCGCCGATCGGCTCGAGCAGCCGGTACCGATCGCGGATCCGGCGACTTTCCACGAGCATCCACCATTCTCCGAAGTGGCCGAGAGGTCCGGCCAGCATGCCAGCCGCGGGGGCCGACCGGTACCAACCTAACCGAAAACCTTGCACGGGCAGTGCATTCGCGCGCTGTGGCGCCGCCCACCCGGATACCCCGGATACTAACGAACAACCCCGAACGCGCGATCAAGTGCGTCCACGATCTCCTTGCGCAGCCCGGCGCCGACGGCGATCGTCGCCGCGGAACCGACCGTGTGCTCGCGGCCGTCGCGGTCCACGACGGCGCCGCCGGCCTCGCGCACGAGCAGCACGCCCGCCATGGTGTCCCACGGGTTGTTGGACAGGATCAGTGCGGCGTCGAGCTTTCCGTCCGCGACCCAGGAGAGGTCGACCGCCGCGGTGCCCAGCATCCGGATCTTCTGCGCCCGCGCGCCGAGGTCGGTCAGCAACGCCAGCCGCGCGCGGTTCTTCTCCTCGGCGAGTTCGCCGATCGCGAAGTCACCCACCGCGATCATCGCGTCGGGCAACTCGGTCGCGCGCGACGCACCGATCCGCTCTCCGTTCGCGAAAGCACCCTCTCCGCGCGACGCGGTGTACGTGACACCGAGGTACGGCAGGGCGATCGCGGCGACCGTGCTGTGCTCGCCGTCCACCAGCGCCAGGGAAATCCCGCAGAGCGGAATCCCGCGGGCGAAGTTCGCGGTCCCGTCGATCGGGTCGAGGGCCCACCAGCGCCCGCCGCCGGCCCCGCTGCGGCCGCGCTCCTCGCCGAGGAACCCGATTTCGGGGGTTTCGGCGGCGAGGAACTCCCGCAGCGCGTCCTCGACGGCGGTGTCGACGTCGGTCACCAGGTCGCGATCACCTTTCGCGGAAACGGAAAAGGTCGGGCGCGACCGGACGATCCCGGTCGCCTTCGCCACGGCTTCGCGCGCGACGGCCAGCAGTGCGGCATGCTCGGTCATGCCACCCAACATAGAGAAGGGACGCGGTCATGACCGAGCTGTTCCCGCTCGCGACCACCACCGACGAGCAAGCGCGGCGGGCGTCGGTCGCGGTGCTGCCGATCGGCAGCTTCGAGCAGCACGGCGCGCACCTCCCCCTGGCGACCGACGCGGTGATCGCGGCGACCATCGCGAAGGCCGTCGCCGACGCCTACCCGGTGCTCCACCTGCCGCCGATCACGATCTCGTGCTCGCACGAACACGCGGGGTGGGCCGGCACGGTGAGCATCTCGGCCCGCACGCTGCACGCCGTGGTCACCGACGTCGCCGCGTCGCTCAAGGCGTCCGGCGTCGGCAAGCTCGTGCTGGTCAACGCGCACGGCGGCAACTACGTACTGTCCAATGTGGTCCAGGAGGCGGGCGGCGCGATGGCGTTGTTCCCCGGCGTCGCGGACTGGCAGGCGGCGCACACCGCGGCCGGCCTGCGGACGTCGCTGGACGACGACATGCACGCGGGCGAGCTGGAGACGTCGATCCTGCTGCACGCCCACCCGCACCTGGTCCGGCCCGGCTACGAGGAGGCCGACCACGACACCGACCGGGAGCACCTGCTGACGCTGGGCCTGCGGGCGTACACGGAGTCGGGGGTGGTCGGCCGTCCCTCGCTGGCGACCGCGGCCAAGGGCCACGTCCTGCTGGACACGCTGGTCCAGCGCTTCGCCGCCGTGCTCAAGCTCGTGAGTGTTTAGTCGGGTTCTAACCCGACTAAACACTCACGAGGTCAGCGCGCGGTGAGGGCCTGGTCCAGGTGCGGGAGCAGGTGGGCCATCCGTTCGGCTTTGGTGCGCAGGTACCGCAGGTTCTCCGCGTTCGGCGGAACCAGCAGCGGGACCTGCTCGCTGATCCGGATTCCGTAGCGCGTGAGCTGTTCGACCTTCGCCGGGTTGTTCGACAGCAGCCGCACCGACCGGACCCCCAGGTCCTGCAGGATGGCCGCCGCCGCGTGGTAGTCGCGGGCGTCGATCGGGAGGCCGAGCGCCACGTTCGCGTCGACCGTGTCGAGGCCTTCGTCCTGCAGCCGCATCGCCTTGAGCTTCGCGAGCAGGCCGATCCCGCGGCCCTCGTGGCCCTGGACGTAGACCAGCACGCCCGAGCCCTCCTCGACGATCCGGTCGAGCGCGGCCGCCAGCTGGTCGCCGCACTCGCAGTGCGTCGAGCCGAAGACGTCGCCGGTCAGGCACTCGCTGTGCACGCGGGTCAGCGTGCCGAGCTCGGTGATGTCGCCGTACACCAGCGCGACCTGCTCGGTGCCGGCCCGGTCGAGGTAGCCGACCGCGCGGAACGTCCCGTGCCGGGTCGGCAGCCGGGTCTCGACGACCCGCTCGACCACGGCCCGGTGCGGTACGTCCCCGATGACGTCGCTTGCGGTCATGATTTCAACCCCACTTCCGATTCGATCCCGGTGTCGGCCGCCGTGCGCGGCGCGGGCACGACACCGGTGTGCGGAGCGCGGGTCACGCGGAACCCGGCGACGCTCCGGACGAGCAGGACACCGGCGCCGGGCAAGCTCGCGACCAGCGTGAGCACGCCGTAGACGACAGCGACGGTGACACCTTGGGCGGCACCCAGGCCGGCCGCGCCGAAGAGCAGGGCGCAGACGCCCTCGCGCGGGCCGAAGCCGCCGATGTTGAGCGGGAGACCCATCGCGAGCAGCGCGAGGACCATCAGCGGCACGAGCTGCCCGACCGGCGCGTCGACCCCGGCGACGCGGGCGGCGACGACGAACAGCGCCAGGTGCCCGGCCAGCGTCGCGGCCGACAGGAAGCCCACGCCGGGCCAGGTCTCGCGGGTGAACAGGCCGAGCCGCAGGTCGGCGAGGGTGACGGCGAAGCCGCGGCGGACCTTCGACGGGCTGTGGATCCAGCGTCCGCCGAACAGCCTTCCGGCGACGACCGCGGCGACGGCGGCCAGCACGACGACCACGCCGGTGACCACGACGACCTCGCGGAACGCGCCGGGCACGACGTCCGGCGACGCGAGCACGACGGCGACCGCGGACGCGATCAGCACGAGCTGGCCGGCGGTGCGCTCCAGGACGACGGCCCGCACGCCGCGCGGCACGTCGCCGGCGTCGCGGCCGTGCTGCACCGCGCGGTGGACGTCGCCGAGGACGCCCGCGGGCAGCACGCCGTTGAGGAACAGCGCGCGGTAGTAGTCGGCGATCGCGGTGGGCAGGGAAAGCCGCAGGCCGAGCCGGGTGGCGACGATCTGCCAGCGGCCCGCGCTGAACACCGTCGTCGCGAAGCCGATGGCCAGGGCGGCGAGCACGCCGGGCGTGCTGATCCGGCCCAGGCCGTCGAGGAAGGCCTCGCTGCCGAGCTGCCAGACGAGGACCGCGAGGATGCCGACGGCTCCGAGGATCCGGAGCCAGGCCAGTGCGCGCTTCACGCCGCCGCCTCCAGGCTCGGCGGCAGGACCAGCAGGTCGCCGTGGTGGACCACCGCGTGCAGCTCGCCCGCCGACGCCATTTCGAGCCGTCGCTGCAGGTAGACGTCGGAGACCGGGCGCAGCTCCGGCAGCTGCTCGACGGCCGCGCCGACCCAGCCTTCGAGCCACTGGCGCTGCAGTTCCGCCTGGTCCGGCCCGAGCCGCCAGGCGCTCTCCGCGCGGATGACGGTGGCGCCGAGCCTGCCGAACGCGGTCGCGGCGACGTCCGCCGCGGTCGGGCCGAGCAGCCGGCGGCCGCCGGTGAGCCGCCGCTGGTGGGCGTTGAAGGACGCGGAGATGGCCGGGTCGAGCGGGTCGCCGGGCGAAAGCTCCACCTTGCCGGTGACCGACAGCATCAGCAGCGCCGCGCAACCCGCTTCGGCGATGGCCGTGGCCAGCGCCGTGACCTCGGCCCTGGTCAGCAGGTCGAGCAGCGCGGACGCGGTGACCAGCGACGTCCCGGCGAGGTCGGCGGCGCGCAGCGCGGTGACGTCCCGCCGCTCGGCGACCACGGTGACCGGGCTGCCGTCGAGCGCGACCGGCGGCAGGCCGGTGCGGGCGCGGTCGAGCAGCTCGGCGTCGTCGTCGTGCAGGATCCAGCGCTGGGCGCCGGGCAGCCGGCCGGCCAGCCAGCGGCCGAGCGAGCCGGTGCCGCAGCCGAGATCGCGGACGACGACCTCCTCGCCGTCCGGGAGGTACTCGCGCAGCGTGTCGACGAGTTCGGGGGCGCGGGCCGCGGCGTCGGCGGGTTCCCGCAGGTAGAGCCAGTCCGGCGCGAACGCGGTCATGCCGCCGCCTCCTGCCGCTGGAGGATGTCGGCGATCCGGCGGGCGGTGGCGTCCCAGCCGGTCAGTGCCTCGCGCCGCAGCCGGGCCGAGGCACGCAGCCGCGTCCGCAGGTCGGGCTCGGTGAGCCAGCGGCGGAGGGCGGCGCCGAGCGCTTCGACGTCGTCGCCGGGGACGAGCATGCCGGGCACCGAGCCGTCGGGCGCGACGCCGACGGTGTCGGGCAGCGCGTCGACGTCGGTGGTCAGCACCGGCACGCCGCGGGCGAGGGCTTCGGTCACGACCATGCCGTACGTCTCGGCGCGCGAAGGCAGCACGAGCAGGTCGGCGGTGTGGTAGGTCGCTTCCAGCGCCGGGCCGGTCCGGGGGCCGGTGAGGGTGAAGCGATCGCCGAGCCGGTGCTCGCGCAGCCGCTCGACGTACTTGGTCTCGCGCCGGATCCCGCCGACGCATTCGCAGGTCCAGCGCAGGTCGGCGACGGTTTCCAGTGCCTGGGCGAGCACGCCCTGCCCCTTGCGCGGGGTCACGTTGGCCACGCAGACCAGCCGGGACACGCCGTCGGTGCCGATGGCGGGCGGCGCCGGGTCGACGCCCGGTGGCACGGCGTGCACGCGGTGCGGGGCCAGCCCGTGGTGGCCGATCAGCCGGCGCGCGGCCCACTCGCTGGTCGCGACGACCGAGCTCGCGGCCCGCAGCGTCTCGCGCTCCAGCGCGTCGAGCTCGGCGGCGAGCGCGGGCGGCAGGCCGGTCTCGTCGGCCAGCGGCAGGTGCACCAGCACCGAGAGCGAAAGGCGCCGGGCCTGCGGGACGACGACCTCGGGCACGCCGCACGCGACCAGGCCGTCGAGCAGCACGGCGGACCCGGTGGGCAGCGCGGCGAGCAGGTGGCCGAGGACCGCGCGGGCCTCGGTGTCCGGCCGCGGCCAGGAGCCGGCCACGGCGATCTCGTGCACGTCGAGCCCGGCGTCGGTGAGCCGGTCGCACAGCCGTCGGTCGTAGGTGTTGCCGCCACTCGGGACGGACGCGTCGTCGACGTCCCCGGGGAGGACCACGTAAAGGGAGTTCACAGGGCACGCTCGTAACTCGCCCAGGCGACGTGCGATTCCTTCAGGGAGACGGCGATGCCTTCGAGGCCGCGCGCGCCTTCGCCGAGGCGCCCGGCGTGGACGGCGTCGGCGAGGCGGTCGGCGACGACCTTCGCGAGGAACTCCGTGGAGGTGTTGACGCCCTTGAACTCCGGCTCGTCGTCGAGGTTGCGGTAGTTCAGGTCGCTCAGCACCGCCTTGAGCTCTTCCGTGGCCTTGCCGATGTCGACGACGATGTTGTCCTCGTCGAGGTCGGTGCGGCGGAAGGTCGCATCCACCACGAAGGTCGCGCCGTGCAGGCGTTGCGCGGGTCCGAAGACTTCCCCGCGGAAGCTGTGGGCGACCATCACGTGGTCACGGACGGTGATGCTGAACACCAAGACCTCCGATGCGTTCGGGTGGACGTGGTCACTGCGGCTGATACATGACACGGAGGCAAAGCGCGGAAAGTTCATTCCCGGCCAACCGGGGTAGCACGGACGGCAGATCTTCAAACGCGCACTCACCGCTGACCAGCGCTTCGAACGCCGGATCGGCCAGCAGCTCCAGCGCGACGGCCATCCGCTGGGCGTAGCTGCGGTCCGGCCGCGCGACCGTCCCGACCTGGCTGCCGCGGATGACCAGGCGCCGGGAGTGGAAGTGTTCGCCGAGCGGGACGCTGACCTTCCGGTCGCCGTACCAGGACATTTCGACGACTTCGCCTTCCGGCGCGAGCAGCTCGAGCGCGCGGGCGAGCCCGGCCTCGCTCGCGCTCGCGTGCACGACGAGGTCGCAGTCACCGTGGGCGCGCTCCGGGGTCGAGAAGTCGACTCCGAGCGCCTCGGCGACGTCGGCGCGCGACGGGTCGACGTCGACGAGCTGCACACGGGTCGCCGGGAAGCCGTGGAGCAGTTTCGCGACGCTCGCCCCGACCATCCCGGCGCCGATCACCGCGATCCGGTCACCGAGCCGCGGCCGCGCGTCCCAGACGGCGTTCACCGCGGTCTCGACGGTGCCGGCGAGGATCGCGCGGCCGGGCGGGACGTTGTCCGGCACCGGCGTCACGGCGCTCGCCGGGACGACGTACGCGGTCTGGTGCGGGTAGAGGCAGAAGACGATCCGGCCCTCGAGCTCGGCCGGGCCGCGCTCGACGACGCCGACGTTGAGGTACCCGTACTTGACCGGGCCGGGGAAGCCGCCGTCCTGGAAGGGCGCGCGCATGACGTCGTGCTGGCTCGCCGGGACACCGCCGCGGAAGACCAGCGTTTCGGTGCCGCGGCTGACGCCGGAACAGAGCGTGCGGACGAGCACTTCGTCGGGTCCCGGCTCGGGCAGCCGCTCCTCGCGCAACTCCCCGACACCGGGCTGTTGAACCCAGAAAGCCTGTTCCACGTGTTTCTCCTCAGCGGGCGACCGGAGGCTGGTGTCGCCACCCTATGAGCAATTCGCGGAGTCGACGATGATCAAACAGGACCTTCTCCTGCGCGCGGTGGTGCCGGCGTGGGTGCTCGCCGCGGGGGTCGTCGCGGGGCTGTCCCCCCTCGCCTGGGCCACCGGGGTCACCTTCGGGATCGCCCTCGTGCTGCTGACCGAATGGGGCCTGCGCCGCGCCGGCCGGGCCGCGTTCAGCGCGGCGGACTGGATCACGTTCGCCCGCGCGACGCTCGTCGGGTGCGCCGCGGAGCTGATCGCCGACGGCGGCCTTTCCGTCGCGTGGCTGGTCGGGCTGGCCGGCGTCGCACTCCTGCTGGACGGCCTCGACGGCCAGGTCGCCCGCCGCACCGGCACGACGTCGGAGTTCGGCGCGCGGTTCGACATGGAGGTCGACGCGTTCCTGATCCTCTTGCTGTGCGTCCAGGTGTCCCGGACGCTCGGGCTGTGGGTGCTGGCGATCGGCCTGATGCGGTACGTCTTCGTCGCGGCGTCGTGGTCGATGCCGTGGCTGACGGCGCCGCTGTACCCGAGCATGGCGCGCAAGACGGTGGCCGCGGTGCAGGGCGTGGTGCTGGTGGTCGCGGTGTCCGGCCTGCTGCCGGTTCCGGTGACGTTCGCGCTGGTCGCGGGCGCGCTGGGCTCGCTGGTGTGGTCGTTCGGCCGGGACGTCGTGTGGCTGGCCCGGCACCGGGTCACCGAACCGGCCCGGATCGTCCAGTTCCCGCGCCCGTTCCACACCCCGGCCTGGCGCGGCAACCAGGCGGCTTGAGATGACGTGAATGACTCATTCCTGTCGCCAGGCGACAGGAATGAGTCATTCACTACGTCCGGCTCAGCTCGATTCGCGGGCCGCCCGGGCGCGGCGCTTGCCTTCGTGCATCGCCACCACCCGGGCGATCGGGATCGTGTGCCCCTCCGCCACCAGGTCCTCCGGCAGCACGAACGGCTCCGGCATCTCCGCCGTCCACGGGTCGCCGTCCGCCAGCAGCCCCGGTGCCGTGTGCACCGTGAAGTCCGCGGGCTTGACGCTGTCGAGGTCGGCCCACGCGACCGGGAACGACACCGGCACGCCGGGGCGGTGGCGGGGGCTGTAGACCGAGATGACCGTGGCCCCGCCCGCCCGCGTCGAATCCAGGAACACCTTGCCCGCACGGCGTTCCCGCACGAACTCCGTGGTGCCGAGCGCCGGGTCGATCCGCTCGGCCCGGGCCGCGACCGCCCGCGTGGCCGCCGCAATGTCCTCGGTCGACTGGCCGGGAGCGAGCGGTACGAAGACGTGCACCCCCTTCGAGCCGCTGGTCTTCACCGCGCCGTCGAGACCGTCGTTGCGCAACGCCTCCCGCACCAGCTTCGCGGCCCCGGTGGCCAGCGAGAACGGGCCGTCCTCGGGCGGGTCGAGGTCGAGGATCAGGTGCGTCGGGCCGTGCTCGGGACCGCCGCGGTAGAGCGACGTGTGGTACTCGATCGCCCGCTGGTTGCCGAACCAGATCAGCGTCCGGAGGTCGTTGCACAGCGCGTAGGAGACGTCCCGCTTGGACGTCTCGGCCCACACCGACACCCGCTCGACCCAGTCCGGGGTGTACTTCGGCAGGTTCTTCTGCATGAACGGCCCCTGCCCGCGCAGCACCCGCAGCACGGTGAGCAGCCGGTCGCGCAGCTCGGGCAGCATCCGCTCGGACACGGCTTCGAGGTAGTCGAGCAGCTCCCGCTTGGTCACCCCGGCGTCCGGGAAGACCTCCTGATCGAGACTGCTCAGCTTGACGCCGTGCCGTACTTCGTCGCCGCTCATCGGCCCACCTTCGCGTCCGCGCGCGAGGCGGTCAACCTCAGAACGGCAGCTGCGAGCGGAGCCGGTCGAGCCAGCGGTCGACGGTGTCTTCCGCGCGGTCGTAGTCGTTGGCCTTGCGAGCCGCGTCGGCGCGTTCCTGGACGTGCCGGCCGATCGTGGCCGCGTACTGCGGCAGCGCGTAGACGTTCTGCCAGTACCCGGCGCGCATCTCGACCGTGGACACCTTCTCGTAGCCCGCGGTCGCCTTCGCGAAGTCGAAGCCGTAGCGCGTGCCCGACGGCTCCGGGCCGTTCGCGGTCACCACGATCACCGTCGGCCGCGCCTTCATGACGACCTCGGTCGGGTCGGCGCCGCGGGCGATCGCCGCGTCGTTGAGCCCGATGTAGTCGATCGAGTTCCAGCCGCTGTAGTACGGGATCGCGCCCGCGTCGGTGACGGCGAGGCTGCGGGCGGCCGGCGGGACGTCGGCCTCGGCCAGCCCCTTGCCGATCGCGATGTGCGCGCGCTGCAGGTCCGGGCCGTAGTTCGCGATCACGCCGAGGTCGGGCGCGGTCGCGCCGCCGACGGCCGACCAGCCGACCGCCACCAGCCCGAGCAGGGCACCCACGAGCCGCGGCTTGAGCGTCCCGGCCGCGATCCCGGCGCCCAGGCAGAGGACGGGGATCGCGTGGTCGGCGAAGCGGTCGAGGTAGTCCATGGTCGGCCCGGACACCGCGTACGTCACGTAGGTGACCGCGACCGTGACCACCAGGAGCACGCCCGTCGCGCGCGTCGCCTTGCGGAGCACCAGCGACAGCGTGAGCAGCAGCAGCGGGAGCAGCAGGAACGCCGTGTGCTTGGTCCACAGCCAGCCGGAGTCGAGGTGGCCGAACTTGACGTAGAAGGTGTTGGGCAGCAGCTGGCCGTAGAACTGCCAGCGCCAGACGAAGTAACCCGCGCCGACGACGGCCGCGGCGAGCGTCCACCAGCGCGCCGACGCGCGGCCCCGCTCGCGCCAGAACCACAGCGCGACGACCGGCAGCGCGGCCAGCACGCCTTCGGGCCGCAGCATGCCGAGCAGGAGCAGCAGCACCGGCGGTTCCCACGTCCGGACCCGCTCGTTCGCGAGCACGCGCAGGCCGAGCACGACGATCCGCAGCAGCACGGCGGCGAACGCGGCCGTCTCGAGGCCGGCGGTGAGGTGGAAGTAGGTCGGCAGGAACACGACGTACGCGCCCGCACCGACCAGGACGCCGGTGAGCCCCGCGCGGCGGTGGCCTTCGCGGATCAGCAGGTAGAGCGTCCCCAGGCCGAGGACCAGCGACGTCAGCTTGGTGAACAGCGGCAGCGCCAGCCCCAGCCACGCGCCCAGCCCCGACCAGACCACCCAGGCGAAGTTCGTGAAGCCTTCGACGCGCGGGCCGTCGACGTTCCACACCGGCCCGTGCCCGTCGGCGAGGTTCGCCGAGTAGCGGAAGCTGATGAACGCGTCGTCGATCGTGAAGAACCAGGCCGCCCAGGCGCCGGCGAGGAACACCGCGAGCAGGACCAGCGAGACCACGATCAGCGGCGCGCGGCGGGCGGGCCGGGCGGGCGCGGTCTCTTCGGCCTGGACGTCAGCCTCGATCGCCGTCATGGATTCCCCTCGGGTGGCTTTGCCGACCCGACACTGTAGCCGGGGCGGCTCAGACCGGCGGACGCCCGGTGCGCAGCCGGCGGCGCAGGTCCCACAGGCAGAGGTTGAACGGGAACCGCCGCAGCGGCGTGGGCAGCACGCGCACGACCCGGCCGAGCGCGCCGAGCAGCGCGTCGAACCGGCGCTGGTCGGCGGCGGTCCACGGCAGCCGCATCTCGTCGCGGAAGCGCTGCGGGAGGAACCCGGTGGTGACGAACCGGTGGAACCGGCGGCCGGGCGCGGCCAGCACCGGGTGCACGAACCGCAGGTCGACGACGGCGGTGAGGTAGCGGCGGACGGTGTCGTCGATGCCGACCTGCTCGAGCCCGGCCGCCCAGTACGCCTCGAAGGCGTCACGGTCGGCGGGCCACATCTCTTCACGCACCTGCAGCGTCGTGCCGAGCGAAGCGGCTTCGCGGTAGAAGTGCGCCGGGTCGCCGCCGACGAACGCCAGGTAGACGTCTTCGAAGCCCTTGTACAGGCAGGCCGCGACCCACAGCTGGAGATCGGTGTCGAACGCGTTGTAGGCGACCGGGCTCTCGTCGGTCGAGTGGACCTGCGCGTGCGCCGCGTCGACGCCGCGGCGGTAGGCGGCGCGTTCGGCGTCGGTGCCCATGGTGGCGACGGCGAGGTAGGTGAGCGTGGTCCGCGTCCGCTTCGCCGGGTGGCGGAAGAGGTTGCCGCTGTCGACCCGGCTCTCCAGCACGCCGTACCCGACGGGCGCGCGGGCGAGCTGCATGATCACGTTCGCGCTGCCGGCCAGCAGCCCGGCGCCGATGACGGCGTCCTGAAGCGCGGTTTCGGTCACGCCCTCCAGGGAACGACACTGTTGACGAGGTGTCAAGAACGGTAGTTCGCCCGGGCGAACGCGATCAGGGCGCGCGCCGCCGGGCTGAGCGGGCCCTCCGTCCGCCACGCGAGCGCGAGCACGCCACGCAGGCCCGGCCCCGCGATCTCGACGACCCGCAGCTCCGCCTGGTGGTAGCGGCCCAGCGACTCCGGCACGATCGCCACCCCGAGGCCGCGGACCGCGAGCTGTACCAGGACGTTCGGGTCGGCCGCCTCGAACGCGATCCGCGGGGTCAGCCCTTCGCGCGCGAAGGCGGTGTCGAGCGCGGTGCGCAGGCCCGTCCCCTTCGGCAGCGCCATCAGCGGCAGGCCGTCGAGGTCCCGGATGGCCACCTCGGCGCGGTCGAGCGGGCCGTCCTTCGCCGTGACCGCCAGGAACGGCTCGTCGAGCAGCACCTGCGTCGCGATGCCCGGCGGCGGCTCGGTCGAGAGACCGACGACCGCCAGGTCCAGGCGGCCTTCGCGCAGGCCGGCCAGCATCTCGCCGGTGTTGGCTTCCGACAGCGTGATCTCGACGGCCGGGTACCGCTCGTGGAAGCCGGCCAGCAGGTCCGGCAGCCGGACCGGGCCCGCCGACGTCACGGCGCCGATGGCGACCTGGCCGCGGACCAGCCCGGCCAGCTCGTCGACGGCTTCGCGCACGCCGCGCACCGCCGCGAGCGCGGCCCGGGCGTGTGGGAGGGCCGCGGCGCCGACGTCGGTGAGCCGGACCGTCCGGCCGGAACGGTCCAGCAGCTCCTGCCCCAGCTCCCGCTCCAGCCGCCGGACCTGCGCGCTCACCCCGGGCTGGGCGACGTGCAGCCGTTCGGCCGCGCGCGTGAAGTTGCCCTCCTCCGCGACCGCGACGAAGTAGGCGAGCTGGTGCAGTTCCATAAGCATTGATTCTAGCTCGTAGAAAAACCAGATCTTGGACTTCTGATCGGCTTCGGCCCAGGCTGGGAGCAGCGAACGAAAGGAGCCGAAATGAACACCCTCCGCCCAGGTCAGGACGGTTACGCCGAAGAAGTCGCCGGGTTCCAGACGGCGGTGCCCAGCTCGCCCGCGGTCGTCGTGGCCGCCGAAAGCGCCGAGGACGTCGCCGCCGCGGTGCGGTACGCCGCCGAGCACGGGCTGCCGGTCGCCGTCCAGGCCACCGGGCACGGCCTCACCGCCGGGACCGACGGCGTCCTGATCAGCACGCGCCGGATGACCGGCGTGGAGATCGACGCTCCGGCCCGGACCGCCCGGGTGGAAGCGGGCGCGCGCTGGGGCGCCGTCATCGAGGCCGCCGGGGCGCACGGCCTGGCGCCGCTCAGCGGCTCGTCGCCGGACGTCGGCGTCGTCGGCTACACGCTCGCCGGCGGCTTCGGGCTGATGGCCCGTCAGTACGGCCGCGCCGCCGACCACGTCCGCGCCCTCGACGTCGTCACCGCAGACGGCGAGCTCCAGCGCGTCGAGCCGGGCTCGGACTTGTTCTGGGCACTGCGCGGCGGCCGTGACAGCTTCGGCGTCGTCACGGCGGTGGAGTTCGACCTCTTCCCGGTCTCCCACCTCTACGGCGGCGGCCTCTACTTCGGCCCCGAGGACGTGCCGGCGGTGCTGCGGGCCTGGCGCACCTGGTCGGCGGCCGCGCCGGACGCGCTGACGACGTCGCTGGCCATGGTCGAGTACCCCGACCTCCCGGTTCTGCCGCCGCACCTGCGCGGGCGGCACATCGCGCAGGTCCGCGTCGCCTACCTCGGCGAGGACGGCGACGAACTGGTCGCCCCACTGCGGGCCGCGGCGCCGGTCCTGATGGACACGCTGAAGGTCATGCCGTTCACCGAGTCCGGGTCGATCGCCGCCGAGCCGCGGGAGCCGCACGGCTACCACGGCACCAACGCGACCGTCTCGCAGCTGAACGACGCCATGCTCGACGCGGTCGTCGAGCACGCGGGCCCCGGCGCGGCGACGCCGCCGGTGCTGATCATCGACCGGCTGGGCGGCGCGCTCTCCCGGCCGCCGTCGATCGCGGGCGTCGGCTGGGACAGCTCGGCCGAGTTCGTCGTCCGGACGCTGTCGCTGGTCGGCGACGGCGGGACCGCGGCCGTCCGGACCGCGCACGCGAAGCTGTTCGACGCGCTGGCGCCGTGGACGACCGGCCGGCTGCTGCCCTTCGTCTACGGCGAGCACGCGACAGTCGAGGGCGTCCACCCGGCGGCGGACCTGCGCCGACTCGGGGAGCTGAAGCGCCGTTACGACGTTCGGAGCACCTTCCGGGCGGCCGGACCGGAGGCAAAGGGGCGGTAAGCGGACGTCCTATACTCGCCCCGACGATCACACCGATGGGGGAACCGAGTTGCGCACGATGAGCCACGAGGACTACCTCGGCATGCGGCGGTTCCCCGGCCTCGACGGCCTCCGCGCGATCGCCGCGACGATGGTGATCTTCTTCCACTTCGGCGGCCAGAACTGGACGTGGCTGTCGGGCTGGGTCGGCGTCTACCTGTTCTTCGTGCTGTCCGGCTTCCTGATCACGACGCTGCTGCTGCGTGAGCAGGACCGGACCGGCCGGATCTCGCTGTCGAACTTCTACATCCGCCGCGTCTTCCGGATCCTGCCGCCGTACCTGGTGATCCTGGGCGGGATCGTCGCGTTCGTGGCGCTGCGCGGCGAATTCCACGCGCGCGACTTCCCGAACGCGCTGAAGTTCTACCTGACGTTCCTCAACGAGTTCCTGCCGTCGTTCACCAACGGCACGGACAACTTCTTCAGCGGCTCGTGGACGCTGGGGATCGAGGAGAAGTTCTACCTGGTCTGGCCGTTCCTGCTGGTCTTCATCGGGATCGGCGCGGCGAAGCGCAAGTTCCTGCTGGTCGGCGCGGCGATGGTCGTCCTGCTGGCCCTGGTCCCGCTGACCACGGGCGGCTGGCTGCTGCACGGCGCGAACGTGCCGATCTACCGCTCGACGGTGCACTACTTCATCCTGGCGGCCGGCTGCCTGCTGGCGATCCTGCTGCACTACCGGCGGGGTTACGCGCTGCTGAAGCCGCTGACCCACCCGCTGGCGGCGATCCCGATCGTCGTGGGGTTCGTGGTGTTCCACACGAACCTCGACACGCTGTGGAACCGCACCGGCCAGAACCTCTGGCTGCTGGTGGCGTACGCGTTCGCGGCGATGCTGCTGCTGATCGTCCTGGTCAGCCCGGGCCCGACCCGCTGGCTGATGGGCACGGCCCCGCTGCGGTTCGTCGGCGAGCGGTCGTACTCGCTGTACCTGCTGCAGGGACCGGTGCACTTCGTGGTCATCCAGGCGGTGCCCGGGCTGGCCCGCAACCACACGACGAGCGCGGTGGTGGTCTTCCTGGTCGGCCTGGCGATCGCCGACCTGATCCACCGGTGGGTGGAGAAGCCACTGATCGACGTGGGCAAGCGGATCATCGCCCGGAAGGAAGCACGGCGAGCGGAGCGGGAAGAGGCACGGCGGCCGGTGGAGCCGCCGGTGCCGTCGGAGCCCGCTCCCGCCGCCGCGACCTCGGCGTCTTAGCGCTCGAAGACGATGATCGGGATGATCCGGTCCGTCTTCGTCTCGTACTCCGCGAAACCCTCGGCGTGCGCGACCATGCCCGCGTACAGGCGGTCACGCTCGGCGCGGTCCGCGATCACCGTCGCCGTGGCCTCGAACTTCTCGGTGCCGACCTCGAGCGTGACCTTCGGGTTGGCGACGAGGTTGTGGTACCAGGCCGGGTTCTTCGGGGCGCCGCCCATGGACGCGGCGACGACGTAGCGGTCGCCGTCAGTGGTGTACACCAGCGGGGACAGGCGGGGTTCGCCGCTCTTCGCGCCGATCGTCGTGAGGAGCAGCACGTTCTTGCCCTCGAAGTAGCCGCCGACCACGCCGTCGTTGGCTCGGAACTCGTCCACGACCTGCTTGTTGAAGTCGTTCACGTCGGCTGGTGCGGTCATGAGGATCCCCTGTTCTGGCCGGTACGCTCGGTCCGCGAGGTACGCTCGGACGAACCGAAGCGTTTGCTTTGCAAACAAAGCTACCGACCGGAGGTGAGCGGTGTCAACGCAGCCCGGCCCGAGTGTCGAGGACGGCGTGCGGCAGCTCCTGCTGCTCATGCCGCGCCTGGTCGGCCGCGCGAAGCGGACGCCGGTGCCCGCGGAGCTCAACGGCTGCGCGCTCGCGCCGCGGCACCTGTCGCTACTCTCCTACCTGCTCTTCGACGGTCCGATGACGGTCACCGAACTGGCCACCCGCCTTCAGGTCGCCCCGACGACGGCCAGCCTGATGGTCGGCGACCTCAGCCGTCAGGGCGTGCTGAACCGCGACGAGGACCCAGCCGACCGCCGCCGCACGATCGTCAGCATCACCCCGGACAAGCGCCCGGCGGTCGACGCCTGGCTGGCCCGCGGCGCGAAGGCGTGGAGCGACGCGTTGACGCCGTTGAGCCCGGCCGAGCGGCAGCTGGTGATCGCGACGCTGGAGGCCTACGAACGCGGCACGTGCGAAGGCCCCGCCTGCCCGACGTAGTGAATGACTCATTCATGTCGTCCGGCGACAGGGTCCCGGCAAAGTCGCGTGTGCACGATCGGCCGGATCCGCCGCGATGTCCTGAACGACCCCTTCACCACGCTCGGGCCACCGATCCCCGGCCGCCACCTCCCGCGCACCCAGCGGCGGCTTGCCGAAGGCGGTGTCGCGAATGACTCATTCGGGACCTCCAAAGCCGCCAATGACTCATTCGCGACCTCACTCGAACTGCCCGCCCCGCCTGCCACCGGTGAAGCGAGCCGGGACCGACGACTTTGCCGGAGCCCTGTCGTCCGGCGACATGAATGAGTCATTCACTGCATGTCAGTCCTCGCGCTTTTCCCGGGCCAGCTTCCGCTGCGCCTCCGCGCGTTCCCGGCACTTGCGCAGGAACTCGTCGTCGTCCTCCGCGCTCGTCGCCGCGAAGCGCCCGGGGCGGTCGTACTCCGGGTACGCCGGCGCGTTGCGCTCGTACGGCCCGCGCACCCGCGTCACCTGCTGCGGCCGGCCCGCGACCAGCCAGATGATCGACCCGACCAGCGGCACCACCAGGACGAGCAGCAGCCACAGTCCCTTCGGCAGGTTTCGGCAGGAAGACTCGTCGGTCGTGATCACGTCGACGAGGCAGAAGATCCACAGCCCGAGCGTGACGATCCCGAGCAGCCCGTCCAGGTACAGCAATTTCCGCGCCTTTCCCCCATGGAAATGAACGCGGTAAGTCTTAGCAGAGCCCGTTTCCGGCCCGGCCGCGGGTCACCCACAGCTGTTCGGGCATCCGGAGATTCGGCGACGACACCCACGACGTCCTCACCTCTGTCAGGCGAAACCCCTGCAGCGCCCGCAAAACGCCGGTGGCGAGCGCGGTCGCGTGCCGTTCGCCCGGGCAGGCGCGGGGCCCGGCGCCGAACGGCGTCCCCGCCAGCGAGACCGAAACGTCGGCGCCGTCGATCCGGCGGCGGGTGGACAGCACCGCCGGCCCGGCGGGTTTTCCGGACAGCCACGCGGAAAGCTCGTTGCCGATGAGCCCCGCGGTCGCGTCGCACGCCTGGACGAGCAGGCCGATCCGGGCGGCCGCGCGTTCGTCCGCGCCGCCGCACGCGGCGATCAGCCGTCCCAGCGCGGCTTCCGCAGCCGCGCCCGGGGTCACGTGGGGGTGGTACGCGGCCGCGACCAGCGCCACGTCCGCCGAGACGCCGGGCAGGCCGAGCGCCGAAGCGAGCACCCCGACCGGCACCGGCCGCGCGACTTCGGCCATCACGTCGAACTCGCCGAGCGCGGCCACGATCCCTTGGGTGCGCGCGAAAGCTTCGTCCCGCAGCTCGCCGACGGACGCCAGGAGCGACACCGCGAGCCCCCGCCGCCGGACGTGGTCGGGACCATTGCTGAACCGGGCCACGTTCGCGCGCAGCCACGCGACGCTCCCGGGCGGGACATCGGAGGGAACAGGCGGCACCGGCGCGGAAAGCGAAGTCATGCCGCGACCGTAGCCGCGGGAAACGTCGGCGCCGGCCGAAGTTTAGAGCAGCGAACCCGGCAGCCAGGTCGCTTGTGGACCACCGCACCGCACCGGCCGCGGGACGGCGTGCTGGAACCACCACGCCTCGGTGACGCGGCCGTCCGGGAGCCGGTACGTCGGCGGCCCGGCCACGCGGGCGAGCCCGGCGGCCTGCAGCGAGCGCGCGCTGGCGACGTTGCCGACCTCGGCGCCGGCCCGCACCCGCGGCAGGCCGAGGTGGTCGTGGGCCAGCGCGAGCCCGGCCGCGAAGAGCGTCCGGCCGTGGCCGCGGCCGCGGTAGTCCGGGGCGAGGTAGCCGCCGGTCTCCGGGCCGCCGTCCTCGCCGGTGTGCACGCTGACCAGGCCGACGCAGCGGTTGGCCTCGACGTCGATCATCACCAGGTCGACGGACTGCGGATCGGGCGACGCCCAGTCCGGGCCGGTACCGGGCACGACCCGCAGCGCGTCGGCCCGCGACGGCTCGGCGACGATCGAGTCGGCCTGCCAGCCCAGCCAGCGTTGCGCGGCCGGATCGCTGCCGCACGCGACCGCGGCGGCGTACTCCCACGCGGTCGGGGTGCGGAAGAGGAAGCGCCCGTCGCGCACGACGTGGCCCTGCCGGTCGCAGGCCCGCTTGGTCATCAGGCGGCCGCGGCGGGTGAGCCGGTCGAAGATCCCCTTGGTGGCTGGCAGCATCGCGGCGAAATCGTAGCGGAGCGGGCGGGACGCGAGTTGTATTGTGGCCCGATGACGGCCGTACCCGACGCAACCGAACTGGACGGCTCCGGCCGCGCAGCCCAGCCGCGTCAGCTCATCGTGACGGTGTACGGCCTCTACTCGCGCACGGAAGGCGGCTGGCTGTCGGTCGCTTCGCTGATCGACCTGCTCGCCGCCGTCGGGGTCGACGAACCCGCGGTGCGCTCGTCGATCTCCCGGCTGAAGCGGCGCGGCATCCTCGAAGCGGTCCGCCGCGACGCGACGGCGGGCTACGAGCTGTCCGCCGAAGCCCGCGAGATCCTGCGCGAGGGCGACGAGCGGATCTTCCGCCGCGACCGCGCGACCCCGGCCGACGGCTGGCTGCTGGCGGTGTTCTCGGTACCGGAGACCGAGCGCCACAAGCGCCACCTCCTGCGCACCCAGCTCGCCCGGATGGGCTTCGGCACGGCGGCGTCGGGCGTCTGGATCGCGCCGGCCCACCTCCACGGGGTGGCCGCCGAGGCCCTGACCCGCCTCGGCCTGGCCGGCTACGCCGACCTGTTCCGCGCCGATCACCTGGCGTTCGGCGACGTCGCCGCGAAGGTCCGCGACTGGTGGGACCTCGACCGCCTGGACGAGCTGTACACGACGTTCCTCGACGAGCACGGCCCGGCCCTGCGCCGCTGGAAGACCCGCGCCCCGGAGCCGGACGGCGAGGCGTTCGCCGACTACGTCCGGGTCCTGACCGGCTGGCGCCGGATGCCCTACCTCGACCCGGGCCTGCCCGCGGAGTTCCTGCCGGCGAACTGGTCGGGCATCCGCGCGGCGGACCTGTTCTTCGAGCTGCACGCGCGCCTGGAGACGCCGGCCCGTGCGTACGTCACCACATCCATCGGCGCCAGTGGTCGTGAGTGTTAAGGCGGGTTCTAACCCGACTTTTCACTCACGACCGCGAACCCCTGCACCTCGACCAAAGCCTCCTCGTCCCACAGCCGCGCGACGCCGATGCCCGCCATCGCGGGGTACTCCGTGCCCGCGAGGCGCTTCCAGACCCGGCCGATCTCGCGAGCATGAGCGCGGTAATCCGGCATGTCGACGATGTAGATGGTCACGCTGCACAGGTCCTCCGGAGCACCGCCCGCAGCGCGGAGCGACGCCAGCAGGTTGCCCAGCGCGCGCTCGAACTGCTCGACCACGCCGTCGCCGACGATCTTGTTCGACGCGTCCAGTGCGGTCTGGCCGGCCAGGAAGACGACCCGGCCCTCGGCCACCACCGCGTGCGAGAACCCGGACGGCTTGCCCAGCTCCGGTGGGTTGATGCGTTCCATGCGCACACCGTACGCCATCTTTCGCGTTATTGACGGTCGTAGTCGTGACGACATACCCTGGACGGCGTGCGTATCGCGGTCATCGGCGGCGGCCCGGCGGGCCTGTACTTCGCCGCGCTGGCGAAACAGCTCGGTCCCGGCCACGAAATCACGGTCTGGGAGCGCAACGCCCCGGACGACACGTTCGGCTTCGGCGTCGTGTTCTCCGACGAGACGCTCGGCGGCATCGAGCACGCCGACGCGGCGGTGCACGAGGCCATGAAGGCCGAGTTCGCGCGCTGGGACGACATCGACGTCCACTACCGCGGCACCGTCACCACCTCGGGCGGCCACGGCTTCGCCGCGATGAGCCGCAAGCGCCTGCTCGGCATCCTGCAGAGCCGCTGCGGCGAACTCGGCGTCGGGCTGCACTTCCACGAAGAAGCGCCGGCGGACCTTTCGGGCTACGACCTCGTCGTCGCCGCCGACGGTCTCAACTCCGCGGTCCGCACCCGGTACGCCGAGACGTTCCGGCCGAGCGTCGAGACCCGCCGCTGCCGCTACATCTGGCTGGGCACGGACCTGGTGTTCGACGCCTTCAAGTTCCACGTCCTCGAGACGCCGGCCGGGATCATGCAGATCCACGGCTACCCCTACGGGCGCGACGGCAGCACGTTCATCCTCGAGGTCCAGGAGGACGTCTGGCAGCGGACGTTCGCCCCGGTCGCGGCGGCCTCGCTCAAGCCGGGCGAGAGCGACGAGCCGTCGATCGCGCTGATCCGCGAGCTGTGCGCCGACGTCCTGGACGGCCACCAGGTGCTGGCGAACAACTCGAAGTGGGTTTCGTTCGGCACGGTCCGCTGCGAAACGTGGGTGCACGAGAACGTCGTCCTCCTCGGCGACGCGGCGCACACCGCGCACTTTTCGATCGGCTCCGGCACGAAGCTGGCGATGGAGGACGCCCTCGCGCTCGCCGCGTGCCTGCACGAGAACGACGGCGTCACGGCGGCGCTCAAGGCCTACGAGCTGGAACGGCGGCCGGTCGTCACGTCGACGCAGCGCGCCGCGCAGGCCAGCCTCGAGTGGTTCGAGAACATCGCGCAGTACGCCCACCAGGAACCGCCGCAGTTCGCGTTCAACCTCCTCACACGCAGCCGCCGCGTCACCTACGACAACCTCCGCCTGCGCGACCCGGAGTTCGCCACCGAGCTGGACCACTGGTTCGCGCGGTCGCTCGGGACGACGTCGCGGCCGCCGATGTTCCAGCCGTTCCGGCTCGGTGCGCTGGAACTGCCGAACCGGATCGTCGTGTCCCCGATGGACATGTATTCCGCTGTGGACGGTGTGCCCGGCGACTTCCACCTGGTGCACCTGGGCAGCAAGGCACTGGGCGGCGCCGGGCTGGTGATGACCGAGATGGTGTGCGTTTCCCCTGAAGGCCGGATCACACCCGGCTGCGGCGGGTTGTACACCGCCGAGCAGGAAGCCGCGTGGAAACGGGTCGTCGACTTCGTGCACACGCAGTCGTCCGCGCGCATCGGTGTCCAATTGGGACACTCCGGCCGCAAGGGCTCGACGAAGCTGATGTGGGACGGCATCGACGAGCCGCTCCCCGCGGGCAACTGGGAAGTCTGCGCCCCTTCGGCACTGCCCTACTCCGCGCGGAACCAGGTCCCCCGCGAACTGTCCACAGCGGACCTCGCGGAGATCCGGGACCAGTTCGTCGCGTGCGCGCAAGCGGCCGCCCGCGCCGGGTTCGACGTCCTCGAACTGCACTGCGCGCACGGCTACCTGCTGTCGTCGTTCCTCTCCCCGCTGACCAATCAGCGCACCGATACCTACGGCGGTTCACTGGAGAACCGGCTGCGTTTTCCCTTGGAGGTCTTCGACGCGGTCCGCGCCGCCTGGCCCGCCGAGCGGCCGATGACCGTCCGGATTTCGGCGACCGACTGGTGCGAGGGCGGCATCGATGCCGACGACGCCGTCGAGATCGCGCGCGCGTTCGCGTCCCACGGCGCCGCGGGCATCGACGTCTCGACCGGGCAGGTTGTCAGCGAAGAACGACCGCAGTACGGCCGCAGCTACCAGACGCCGTACGCGGACCGGATCCGCAACGAAATCGGCGAAGAGTACGGGATCGCGGTGATCGCGGTCGGCGCGATCTCGTCGTACGACGACGTGAACTCCCTGATCCTCGCCGGGCGCGCGGACCTCTGCGCACTGGGCCGCACCCACCTCTACGATCCACAGTGGACGCTGCACGCGGCGGCCGAGCAGGACTACCCGATGGCGTGGCCGAAGCCGTTCGCCGCGGGCCGCCGCAAACCCCAGACCGGCCGCAGCGACGGGCCGGAGCCGCGCCTCGACCTCGTCCGGTCCGGCACGGTGGGAACCGCCCATGCTCGCTGGCGACCGGGAGCTTCGCGATGACCGCTTTCGCTTTGACCGCCGAACAGCAGGCCTTCGCCGCGGAGGTCCGACGGCTGGCCGAGGAGCAGCTGCGCCCGCTCGCCGAGTCCGGTGTGGAGGGTGCGGTGAACCGCCCGCTGCTCAAGGCGATGGGCGCGCTCGGCCTGCTCGCACGGTTGTTCCCCGGAGTCGCCGAAGGCACGCCGTCGAGGCAGGCGGCCGCGACGGACCTGTGCATCCTGCGTGAGAACCTGGCCACGGTGAGCACCGAAGCCGAGACCGCGCTGGCGTTGCAGGGACTGGGAAGTTATCCGATCCTGCAGTCCGGACAGGACGGACAGGTCGCGACGTGGCTGCCCGCGGTGGCGGCCGGCGACGCGGTGGCGGCGTTCGCGTTGACCGAGCCGGACGCCGGTTCGGACGCGGCGGCGTTGTCCCTGCGGGCCGAGCCCGACGGCGACGGCTGGCGCCTGACCGGCGAGAAGATGTGGATCTCGAACGCGCCGGAAGCGGACTTCTACACGGTGTTCGCCCGCACGACCCCGGACGCCGGCTCCCGCGGGGTGAGCGCGTTCGTCGTCCCGGCCGACCGGCCCGGCCTCGGCGGCGAGCACCTCGACCTGGTGAGCCCGCACCCGATCGGCACGGTGACGTTCGACGGCGTCGAGGTCCGGCGCGAGGAACTGCTCGGCGAGGAGAACCGCGGTTTCGCCGTGGCGATGCGGACGCTCGACCTGTTCCGCCCGAGCGTCGGCGCGTTCGCCGTCGGCATGGCGCAGGCGGCGCTGGACGCCACTGTGGACCACACGGGCGAGCGGAAAGCCTTCGGTGGCCCGCTGATCAAGCAGCAGGCGGTGGCGCACGCGCTGGCGGAGATGGCGACGCGCACGGAAGCCGCCCGGCTGCTGGTCTACGCGGCGGCGGGCGCGTACGACGCCGGCGAGCAGAACCTCGGCGGCCGCGCGGCGATGGCGAAGCTGTTCGCGACCGAGGCGGCGCAGTTCGTCGTCGACTCCGCGGTCCAGCTCCACGGTGCCCGCGCGCTGCGGCGCGGGCACCTGCTGGAGCACCTCTACCGCGAGGTCCGCGCGCCGCGCATCTACGAAGGCGCGTCGGAGATCCAGCGGACGATCATCGCGCGGTGGCTGGCTTCTTCGGCTTCCGGTCGAGCCACCACTGACTGAGCAGCAACAACGTCAGGATGCTCAACGACGCGGAGACCGTGGCCGCGCTGAGGATCATCGCGCCCTTGTCGCCTCCCCGCGGCAGCACCAGCAGGAAGCCGAGCGGGGACAGCGCCCGGCTCATCAGCGTGTTCATGCACATGGCGAAGCTGCGGATCATCCACTTCCGGTGGTCGGCGTACCGGCGTCGCCGGATCGCCCGCCACCCGGCGATCGTGAAGCCGAGCCACAGCAAGGCGGCGACGACGTCGAGCGCGGCGACGACCGGCCCGAACGGGCTCACCGCCCCGACGGTCGCCGCCAGCACGGCCGAGGGAATGGCGCCGGCGAAGACGTAGACGCGCCCGACCCGCCGGTGCACGACCGGGTGCGTCCGCCGCAGCCACGGCCAGATCTGCAGGATCACGCACACGATGGCGACCGTGCCGAAGGCGATGTGCGCGACGAGGAACCAGTAGTGCTGCGTGAACCCGGGCGGCGCGGGCACGCGCGACCGCGCGGGATCGAGCGTGAGGTACGGCGGCACCGAGTAGGCGATAAAAGCGGCGACGACGAGCGCGAGCGGCACCACCCACGGCCGTCGCCACCACTTCGGTTTCGCCTGTGCGGCTGCGGGTCTGATCTCCGTTCGAACGGTCATGGCGAACCCCCAAGTTCGGCTACCGATCCGAAGGTAGGGAGAACCGGGGGACGAAACCATGGGGTGAGCCACCACAACCCTGGTGGGGCTCACCCCACCGCCGTTCAGCTGCCGCGCACCCGCCGGACGGTGTCGCGGTAGAAGTAGCCGCTCTGCTTGATCGTGCGTTCCTGCGTCTCGTAGTCCACCCGGATCAGCCCGAACCGCTTCGCGTACCCGTAGGCCCACTCGAAGTTGTCCAAAAGGGACCACGCGAAGTACCCGCGCACGTCCGCCCCGGCCTCACGAGCCGCCGCCACGGCCGCGATGTGCGAAGCCAAGTAGGCCGTTCGGCCCTCGTCGCGGACAAAGCCGGAAGAGTCGGGGTCGTCGTCGAAGGCCGAGCCGTTCTCCGTGATGTACATCGGCAGGCCCGGGTAGTCGCGACCCAGCCGGGTCAGCAGCTCCGTGAACTTGCCCGGCAGGATCTCCCAGCCCATCGCCGTCGTCGGTTCGCCGAACGGGACCACTCGCGAAGCCGGGACGCCCTCGTCGTCCACGGAAGAGCCGTTCTCGTCCACGCCCGAGAACTGCTGGCCGAAGTAGTAGTTCACGCCCAGGAAGTCCAGCGGCGTCGAAATGATCGACAGGTCGCCGTCCTGGATCGGCAGCTTGACGCCGCGCGAAGCCAGGTCGTCCACCACGTCTTCCGGGTAGCGCCCGTGCACCAGCGGATCCAGGTACACGCGGACGCCGAGGCCGTCCGCCTGGCGGGCCGCGCGGACGTCTTCCTCGGAATCCGTCGCCGGGTCGGCCGTGCACATGTTGAGGGTGATGCCGAACTGCGTGTCCGGCGGCGCGGCCTCGCGCATTCGCTGCGTCGCGAGCCCGTGGCCGAGCAGCAGGTGGTGCACCGCGTGCAGGCCGGCCGCGTAGTCCCGCCGCCCCGGCGCCATCACGCCGTGGACGTACCCGTGCATCGCCGAGCACCACGGCTCGTTCAGCGTCGTCCAGTGGCGGACGCGATCGGAAAGCCGGTCGAACACCAGCATCGCGTAGTCCGCGAACCGGTACGCCGTGTCACGCGCGGGCCAGCCGCCCGCGTCCTCCAGTTCCTGCGGCAGGTCCCAGTGGTACAGCGTCAGCCACGGCGTGATCCCGCGGCTCAGCGTCTCGTCGACCAGCCGGTCGTAGAACCCGAGGCCGGCCTCGTTGACGCCGCCGCGGCCGCGCGGCTGGACCCGGGGCCACGCCACGGAAAAGCGGTATGTGTCCGCGCCCAGTTCGCGCACCAGCTCGATGTCCGACGGCATCCGGTGGTAGTGGTCGCACGCCACGTCACCGTTGTCGTTGTTGTCGATCGCCCACGGGACCCGGCAGAACGTGTCCCAGATGGACGGTGTGCGTCCGTCTTCCGCGACCGCGCCTTCGATCTGGTACGCGGCGGTGGCCACGCCCCAGCGGAAGTCCGGCGGCAGGGTGTCGATCAGCGCCTGCTGGTCGGCGGTCGCGGCGGTGGTCTCGGTCAAGGCAGCACTCCTCCAGTGGTACCGGACAGGGCGGACGGCGTTCAGGGGGAACCGACGGGGTGCAGCCAGCACGCGACTTCGCGCGCCGGGTCACCCGGGGTGCTGAGCAGCGGCACACGGTCGGGGCACGGCTCGAATGCCTTGGGGCAGCGCGGGTGGAACGCGCACCCGGACGGCATCCCGCGCGTGTCCGGTGGCGAACCGGGGATTCCGGCCAGCTCGCGCCGCGGACCCCGCAGCGCGGGGAACGAGTTCAGCAGGCCGTGGCTGTACGGGTGCAGCGCGTCCCGGTAGAGGTCCGCGGCCGGCGCCTGCTCGACGATCCGGCCGCCGTACATGATCGCGATCCGGTCCGAGAACTCCACGAGCAGCGACAGGTCGTGCGTGATGAACAGGACCGAGAAGCCCAGCCGCTCGCGCAGTTCCACCAGCTGACCGAGGATCTGCCGCTGCATCACGACGTCGAGCGCGGTCGTCGGCTCGTCCATGATGACGATCCGCGGCTCGAGCGCGAGCGCCATCGCGATCATCACGCGCTGCCGCATGCCGCCGGAGAGCTGGTGCGGGTACGCCTCCAGGCGGTCGGCCGAGATCCCGACCAGCCGGAGCAGGTCGCGCGCCCGGGCCACCCGGCCCGGGCGGCTCGTGCCCGGCTCGTGCGCCTTGATGACGTCGACGAGCTGCGTGACGACCTTGTGCACCGGGTTGAGCGAGTTCATCGCGCCTTGGAACACGATCGACGTCTCCGCCCAGCGGAAGCCGCGCAGCTGCTTGTCGGTCAGCTTCAGCACGTCGTAGGGCTCGCCGTCGGCCGGGTGGTAGATCACCTCGCCGCCGCGGATGACACCCGGCGGGGCGAGCAGCCGCGTCAGCCCGTAGGCCAAAGTGGACTTCCCGCTGCCGCTTTCCCCGGCCAGGCCGAGGACTTCGCCGCGGTGCAGCGTCAGGTGCACGTCCCGGACCGCCCGCAAGGCCTCGTCGCCGACGCCGTAGTCGACGTCGAGGCCCTTGATCTCCAGTACCGGGTCCATCATGGCTTTTCCTCTCGCCCGAGCACGGGCGTGAAGCCCACTCGCATGCGGTGCGTCTTCCCGTCGGCGCCGCGCACGCGCGCTTTGCCGCTGCCGCGCAGGCGCGGGCTGACGAACTCGTCGATGCCGAAGTTGAGCAGGGACAGCGCGGTGCCGAGGATCGCGATCGCCAGCCCGGCCGGCACGAACCACCACCACGCGCCCTGCGCGAGGGCCTGCTGGCTCTGCGCCCAGAACAGGATCGTGCCCCAGTTCCAGTTGGACAGTCCCGAGACGCCGACGAACGCCAGCGTGATCTCGGACATCACGGCGAAGATCACCGTGCCGACGAAGCTGGATGCGATCACCGCGGTCAGGTTCGGCAGGATCTCGAAGAAGATGATCCGCCACGTCGACTCACCGGTCGCCCGCGCGGCTTCGACGTATTCCCGGCCGCGCAAAGACAACGTCTGCGCTCTGAGCACCCGCGCGCCCCACGCCCACGACGTGAACCCGATGATCACCGCCACCAGGATGTCGCCGCCGGTGGGCACCGCGCTGCCGATGATGATGATCAGCGGCAGCGCCGGGATCACCAGGAACACATTGGACAGTGCGGAGAGGCCTTCGCCGGTGTTGCCGCCGAGGTAGCCGGAGGCCACGCCGACGACGACGGCGAGGATCGTCGCCACCACCCCGGCGGCCAGCCCCACCAGCATGACGCTGCGGGTGCCGACCACGACCTGGCTGAAGATGTCCTGGCCGAGGTGGGTGGTGCCGAACCAGTGCCGTCCGGACGGCGCTTCCAGCAGATCGCTGCTGCGCGCCGACGGGTCGTACGGCGCGATCCACTCGCCGACGACCGCGAGCACCAGGAAGAAGACGATGACGGCCAGTCCGGTGCCGGTCTTGCCGCCGGTCAGGAACCGGAACCGGCGCCGCTTCGCCCGGCCGGCGATCGCGTCGACGGGGAGGGCCTGGGCGGCTTTGACGTCCGCCGCGGGTACGGCCATGTCAGCCCTCCTTCCGGGTGCGCGGGTCGAGCGCGAGGTAAGCGACGTCGGCGAACAGGTTCGCCACGAGCACCGACAGCGTGATGATCAGGAAGATCCCCTGCATCAGCGGGTAGTCCTGCGAACCGACCGCCTGGAACAGCTGGAACCCGACGCCCGGGTAGGAGAAGACGATCTCCACCAGCAGCGTCCCGCCGACGATGAAGCCCAGCGCCAGCGCGAACCCGGACACGCTCGGCAGCAGCGCGTTGCGCGCCGCGTACCCGACCATCACCCGGCGCTCGGGCAGGCCCTTGGCGTGCGCCACCGTCACGTAGTCCTCGGAAGCGACGGTGACCATCATGTTGCGCATGCCCAGGATCCAGCTGCCCATCGAGCTGATCAGGATGGTGAGGGCGGGCAGCAGGCTGTGCTGGATCGCGCTGCCGATGAACGTGCCGTCCCAGCCCGGGATCGTGCCCGGGTCGTAGCCGCCGGACGACGGGAAGAAGCTCCCGGGGCCGGCCAGCAGCGTCAGCGCGATCAGGCCGAGCCAGAAGTACGGGATCGACGACAGGAACGTCGTCACCGGCAGCAGGCCGTCGACCCACGAGCCGCGCTTCCAGCCGGCGACCACGCCGAGGCCGGTGCCGATGGCGAAGCCGACGATCGTGGTGATGCCGACCAGGATGATCGTCCACGGCAGGCTGTCGCCGAGCAGCTCGGACACCGGGCTCGGGAAGAACGTGAACGAAACCCCGAGGTCGCCGCGGAACAGCTGGCCCCAGTAGTCGAAGTACTGGGAGATCAGGCTTTCGTTCTTGTCGAGTCCGAACAGGACGTACAGCGACTGGATCGCGTCCGCGCTGAGCATGCCCTGGTTCTTCGCGATGAGCGACTGCACCGGGTCGCCCGGGATCAGCCGCGGGATGAAGAAGTTGATGGTGACGGCGGCCCACGCCGTGAAGACGTAGAAGACCAGCCGTTGCAGCAGGAACCTCATCGGGCGGCTCCGTCGTACAGCCAGCACGCGGCCCAGTGGCCGGGTGCGTCGTCGACGTCGAACCGCGGTGGCAGGTCGGTCTTGCACCGCTCCATCGCCACCGGGCAGCGCGGGTGGAACCGGCAGCCGGACGGCGGGTCGATCAGGCTCGGCGGCTCGCCGGACCCGCGCTCGGCGGGCGTCTCCCCGGGCTCGCCCCCGCCCGCGATCCGGTCGGGATCGGGCGCGGAGTCGATGAGCAGCCGCGTGTAGGGGTGCGCCGGCCGTTGCGTGATGGTCTCGCTGTCGCCGCCTTCGACCATCCGGCCCGCGTACATCACCATCGTCTCGTCGGCGAAGTAGCGCGCCGACGCGATGTCGTGCGTGATGTACAGGATCGCCAGGTGCAGGCGTTCCTTGAGGTCCCGCAGCAGGTTCAGCACGCCGAGCCGGATGGAGACGTCCAACATGGACACCGGCTCGTCGGCCAGCAGGGCTTCGGGGTCGGCGCCGAGCGCCCGCGCGATCGCCACGCGCTGGCGCTGGCCACCGGACAGTTCGTGCGGGAACTTGTCGATGTACCGCTCGGGCGGGGTCAGCTGGACGCGGGAAAGCAGTTCGTGCAACGCCTTCTCGAGGTCGTCACCCGCCCGGCCGTGGATCTTCAGCGCCCGCGTCAGGTGGTACCGCACGGTGTGCACCGGGTTCAGCGAGGCGAACGGGTCCTGGAAGATCATCTGGACCTGCCGGGCGTAGGCGCGGAACGCCTTGCCGTGCTTGACGTTCACCTCTTCGCCGTGCAGCCGGATGTCGCCGCCGGTGCGCGGGTAGAGCCCCGCGAGCAGGCGCGCGACCGTCGACTTGCCGGAGCCGGACTCGCCGACCAGCGCGGTGACCCGGCCCCGCCGCAGCGTCAGGGTCACGTCGTCGACGGCCTGGATGGCGCGCTTGGGACCGGTCAGGGCCGCGCGGCCCTTGCGACGCAGGGGGAAGTGCTTGGTGAGCCCCGCCGCCTCGAGGACCACGGGGAGGTCCCCCTCCGACCCGACGGCGACGGGGTCGGAGGGGGACTGCTCGGTCGTCACGGCTGAATCCGCCATCGGTCAGGCCGACGGCTTCAGGTGCAGGACGATGTCGAGCGCGTTGCGCAGCGTCGGCTGGGCCGGCGCGTAGGGGTTGGCCTCGTCCGGCCAGCCCGTCCAGTTCTTCGTGCTGTACTCGCCGCCGGAGTTGGCCGCCGAGGTCGGGATCATCGGCTGCTGGTCGATCATGATCTTCTGCAGCGTCGCCATCGCGGCGGTGCGAGCGGCGTCGTCCTCGGCGTTGGCGTAGGTCGCGAGCGCGTTCGTCGCCTCGTCGTTCTTGAAGCGGCCGTAGTTGCCGTTGATGCCACCCTGGCCGGTCGGCTTGTAGCGGGTGCCGTCCATGACGTCGCGGTACATGTCGTACGGCGTCGCACCGTCGTTGGTCCAGTGCATCAGGCCTTCGAAGTCACCGGTGTCGACCGACTTGATCCACGCGTCCTGGTTCATCTTCTCGACCGTGGCGGTGATGCCGATCTGCGAGAGGTTGTCCTTGATGATCTCCAGGTCGGTGATGTAGTCCGACCAGCCGGACGGGACGGTGAGCTTGATCGTGACCGGCTTGCCGCTCGGGTCGGCCAGCTTGTCACCGTTGAACTTGTAGCCCGCGCCGGTCAGCAGTGCCTTGGCGCCCGGGACGTCGACCTTGACCGTCTGGCCCTTGTACTGCGGCGCGATGAACGGGTCGCCCGCCGGCGTCGGGATCCCGGTGACCTGGTCGTTCTTCGGGTAGAAGTAGCCGGCCTCACCCTGGTTGAAGATGTCGTCGCGGTTGATCACCTTGCTGACCGCCTGGCGCAGCTTCGCGTCGTTCCACGGCGCCTTCTCGGTGTTGAACCACAGGCCGTGCACGGCCAGCTGCGCGGGGAACCACAGCTTGTAGTGCTGCGGGTCCTTGCTGGTGTAGACCGCCTTGTAGTTCGGGATGAAGACGAAACTCCACTCCGAAGCGCCGTTGACCAGCGCGTTCACCTGCGCGTTGTTGTCGGTGTAGGAGGTGTAGCGGATCTCCTTGACCTTCGGCGCTTCCTGCCAGTAGCCGTCGCGGCGGACGACGATCATCGTCTGCGGCGTGGCCGACTTCAGCGTGTACGGGCCGGTGCCGATCGGGTTCTTCACGGTGTCGAGCGCCGGGTCCTTGATGCCCTGCCAGACGTGCTTGGGCACGACGAGGGTCTGCAGGACCTTGAGCTGGTTGACGAACTGCGAGCTCTCGAAGCCCAGCGTCACCTGGTTGCCGGCCGCGGCGATGTCCTTGTACGGCACGGCGTCGACGTTCAGCGCCTTGTTGTCGCGCAGCAGCTGGAAGGTGTAGGCGACGTCTTCGGCGGTCATCGGCTGGCCGTCGGAGAACTTGACGCCGTCGCGGATGGTCAGGACGAGCTTCTTGTAGTTGTCCGACCAGTCCCACTTCGTCGCCAGCCAGGGCTTGCCGGGCTCCTGCGGCTTGACGCGGTTGTGCATGGCCAAGGGCTCGTAGATCATCCAGCGGTAGCCCATGTTGGACAGCGCGGACGTCTCGAGGAACGGGTTGTTGTTCTCCGACTGCGGGCCGTCGGGCTTGCCGACGTTGAGCACGGCGTCCGGGTTGCCCTGGGCGGCGTTCGAGCTGCCGCTGCCCCCGCACGCGGTCAGGCCGGCCACGGCCATGACGGCTACTAGCGCTGCGACGATGGAGCGCTTGACTCGCATCGGATCCTCCTGGTCATCGACGACTTACCTGTGTCGACTGGTAGCGAGCCCCGACCGCCGGCGACCGAACGACGTCGAGAAGTCAACCCGGGTGACTCGGGTCACGTCAATAACACGGCGGTAACGTTTTGGACCTAAGTTTAAGTGCTGAAAGAACTGGCGGTCTGGACCTGCCTGCCGGACTACTCCTTGCGACGCAAGGAAATCAGCCGGTCCGGCCCCCGCTGGCGAGCAGCTGGGCGATGGGCAGCGTCGCCGCGCCGAGCGCGACCGCCTCGGGCCCGAGCCTGCCGAGGACGACCTCGGTGCGCCCGGCGAGGTAGTCGAGCGCGTGGCGGCCGACGGCGTCGCGGACGGCGGGCAGGATCGCCGGACCCATGATCGCGCCCGCCGAACCGGCGAGCACCACCCGGTCCGGGCTGAGCAGGTTGATCAGGTTGGCGATGCCGATCCCCAGGTATTCGCCGGTTTCGGCGAGGACCTCGGCCGCGGGGCCGCCCTCTTCGGCCGCGGCCACGATGTGCGCGAGCTCGGCGTCGCTTTCGTCCCCGATGACCGGTTGCTTGCCGACTCTGGCAGCGTAGTGCCGGACGACGGCCTCGGTGCCGACGTAGGCCTCCAGGCAGCCGTGCGAACCGCAGCGGCAGGGCGCGCCGCCGGCCTTGACGACGGTGTGGCCCCACTCGCTGGTCGTGATGCCGGGGTGCGACCGCCCGGCCGTTGCGACGGCGGCCCCGACCCCGACGCCGAGCAGGGCGACGATGGCGCGTTCGGCACCCCGGCCGGCCCCGCGCCAGGTCTCGGCCTGGCCCAGGGTGCGAGCTCGGTTGTCGAGGTGCAGGGGCGCCTGGATGTACGGGTGGATCAGGTCGCCGAAGGCCACGCCGCGCCAGCCGAGGGTGGGCGCGTGCACGATCCCGCCGTCGCGGACCGCGCCGGGCACGCCGATGCCGACGCCGAACACCGCGTCCGGTTCGCCCCCTTCGAGAACTTCGGCGATGCCCGTGCGCACCAGCCCGGCCACTTCGTCCGGGTCGAGCCGGGTGCCGACGAGCGGGTGGCGCACCGTGCCGAGGGTGCCGAGCGCGCAGTCGAAGAGGCCGACCTCGACGTGGGTTTCGCCGACGTCGACGCCCACGACGTGGCCGAAGTCGGGCCGCACGGCCAGCAGCGTCCGCGGCCGCCCGCCGTCCGATTCGACCGAGCCGGCCTCGGCGACGACGCCGTCGGCGATCAGTTCGGAGACGACGTTGGTAACGGTGGCGGCCGAAAGTCCCGATTCAGCTACCAGTTCCAGTCTGCTGACCGGGCCGCGGAGGTAGAGGGAGGAGAGCAGCGCCGCGCGGTTGTGCCGTCGGAGGTCTCGGGTTGTCTGACGCACCACCTGGGTCACCTGGGGGATTGTGCCAGAGACCCACCGTGCGACCATCAGTTCGGGACTTAGTTCACCACTTAATACATAGCCACAACTTACGGTGATCAGGCATCCTGGTCGAAGCCGGTAAGTTTTCAGATGGGTTGCCCATGGCGAGCAAGCGCACCACCGTCCGCGATCTGCGACGGCACAACCGTTCCCTGCTGCTGTCGAAACTGTACTTCGACGGCCCGCTGTCGCGGCACGAACTGAGCCAGCTCACCGGATTGAGCGCCGCCACGGTCAGCAACGTGACGGCGGAACTGGGCGAAGAACGGCTCATCACGGAGGCGGGCCAGGTCGAGTCCGACGGCGGCCGCCCGCGCGTGCTGCTGCGCGTCGACCCGGCGTACGGCCACGTGGTGGGCGTCGACATCGGCGAAACCGGCGTCAAGGTGGAGCTGTTCGACCTGTCGATGCGCCGGCTGGCGACGGTGGAGCACCCGCTCCCGAAGGCCCCGGACGCGGCGACGGCGGTCGAGCAGGTGACGTCCGGCCTGCGCGAGGTGTTCGCGACGGCGGGCATCGACGAATCGGGCGTACTGGGCGTGGGCATCGGCGTCCCGGGCACGGTCGAGCAGGGCGCGCGGGTGCTGGTGCACGCGCCGACGGTGGGCTGGGACGCGGTCCCGCTGGTGTCCCTGCTGCGCGACGCCGGCGTCGGGCTCCCGCTGTTCGTGGACAACGGCGCGAAGACGCAGGGCCAGGCGGAGATGTGGTTCGGCGCGGGCCGCGGCGCCCGCCACGCGGTCATCGCCCTGATCGGCTCGGGCGTCGGAGCGGCGGTGGTGACGGACGGAACGACCTACCGCGGCTCGACGAGCAGCGCGGGCGAGTGGGGCCACACGACGATCGCGTACGGCGGCCAGGAGTGCCGCTGCGGCGCCCTCGGTTGCTTGGAGGCGTACATCGGCGCCGGCGGGGTGCTGGCGCGGTACCGGAAGGCGCGCGGCAAGGACGTCCCGGGCGAGGACGAGCAGGCCCAGTTCACGGCACTGCTGGAGGCGGCACCGCGCTCGAAGACGGCGGCCCGCGTCCTCGACGAGACGGCGGGCTACCTGGGCGCGGGGATCGCGAACTTGATCAACTTGTTCAACCCCGAGCGGATAGTGATCGGCGGGTGGGCGGGGTTGGCGCTGGGCGAGCAGCTGCTCCCGCGGATCCGAGCGGCGGCCGGGGAGCACGCACTGCGGCACCCGTTCAGCCAGACGTCGATCCAGCTGGGGTCACTGGGCCTGGACGCGGTGGCCACGGGAGCGGCGACGTTACCGGTGGCGGACCTGCTGGAGCAGGGCGCAACGTCCCGGCTGGCGAAGCCGGCGGCGTCGGGCGCCCCGGACTCCGACGCGGCCTGAGAGCCTGGCCCGCTGGGTCGCATGTGCACGGCCCGCCCGCTCCCGCGAGCCCACGAGGTCCGCCGGCCCGCTCGCCCCGCGCGGCCCGCTCCTGCGCTGCCCGCCCCGCCCGTGTGCCCGCGCAGGGCACGCCGGCCGACTCACTCTGCGCACGGCCCACCCGCGCGCCCAAGCAGGGTCCGCCAGCCCGCCCGCTCTCGCACGGCCCGCCCGCGCGCGCACGCAGGGCCCGCCGGCCGACTCACCCTGCCCACGGCCCGCCCCGCGCGCCCACGCTGGGTACGCCAGTCCGCCCGCACAGCCCGGCCCCGTCGGCGCGCCCACGCAGGGCAACTCACCCTGCGCACAGCCCGCCCCGCGCGCCCACGCAGGGGTCCGCCAGCCCGCCCGCACAGCCCGCCCGCACAGCCCGCCCGCCCTGGGGGACCGCCCCGCTCCAGCGTATCGACCCCGACCGACAAAACCCCCGCGCCGAAGGCCGCCGAGGCCGGACCATCCACAACTCCGCGGACCTGTGGACAACCGGCGACCGCAGGGCCGCAGCACCGTGCCCCACTGACCGGAACACCGGATCGCCCCAGCTCACCGCCTCGGCCCCGTAACCCACCCACCCTTAATTCGGGTTGAAAAAAAATGACCGGCCGACGGTTGCCCGGCTTGTCTGGACCATGCATACTTTGTTGCCAGGCACAACAAAGCGCCCGTCCCCGAGCCACCCCGCCCCGGCTCGAGGGCTCGACCGCGCCTGCCGCCGCCCCGGCATGCGAGGCACCTCCCCTCCCCGCGTTCCGTGCTGCGCGCGGAACGCCGTCCCCCCAACGGTGAGAGAGGCGACAACGATGTCCACCTCAAAACTCCGCAAGAGATGGGCGGCGCTCTTCGCCGCCTGTTCGCTGCTCGTCCTCGGCCAGCAGGCGCTGACCGCGCCGGCCGCCGAAGCCGCGGCCACCTTCACCGATGACTTCAACGGGCCCGCCGGGTCCGCCGTCGACGGGTCGAAGTGGCAGCTCGAGACCGGCGACAACGTCAACAACCACGAGCGGCAGTACTACACCTCCGGCACGAGCAACGCCCAGCTCGACGGGCAGGGCCACCTCGTCATCACCGCCAAGAAAGAAAATCCCGGCAACTACAACTGCTGGTACGGCCGCTGCGAGTACACCTCCGCGCGGATGAACACCGCCGGCAAGTTCAGCCAGGCCTACGGCCACTTCGAAACGCGCATGAAACTCCCGCGCGGACAGGGCATGTGGCCCGCGTTCTGGATGCTCGGCGGCGGCAACTGGCCCACCGACGGCGAAATCGACATCATGGAGAACGTCGGTTTCGAGCCGAACACCGTGCACGGCACCATCCACGGGCCCGGCTACTCCGGCTCCGGCGGCATCGGCGCGGCCTACAACGGCCCGAACTTCTCCGACGACTTCCACACCTACGCCATCGACTGGGCACCCAACCAGATCAAGTGGTACGTCGACGGGAACCTCTACCAGACGCGCACGCCGTCGGACCTCAACGGCAACCGCTGGGTCTACGACCACGGCTTCTTCCTCATCCTGAACCTCGCGGTCGGCGGGTACTGGCCCGGCGATCCCAACAGCAGCACGCAGTTCCCGCAGCAGCTCGTCGTCGACTACGTGCACGTCACCAACACCTCGGGCGGCGGCAGCGGCCGGACCGGCACCATCACCGGCATCGGCGGCAAGTGCGTCGACGTCGCCGGCGCGAACAGCGCCAACGGGACGCCGATCCAGATCACCGACTGCAACGGCAACGCCGCACAGAGCTGGACCATCGGCACCGACGGCACCATCCGCGCCTACGGCAAGTGCATGGACGTCGCCGCCGCGGGCACCGCGGACGGGACGCCGGTGCAGCTCTACGACTGCAACGGAACCGGCGCCCAGCAATGGGTCGTCACCGGGGCGCGCGACATCGTGAACCCCAACGCGAACAAGTGCCTCGACGCGACGGGCAACAGCTCCGCGAACGGCACCCGCCTGCAGATCTGGACCTGCGGCGGCGGCGCCAACCAGAAGTGGACAACGCCCTGATCCACCCCCGGTCGTGAGTGGTAAGTCGGGTTAGAACCCGACTTACCACTCACGACCCCATTCCCCACAAGGAGAATCCCAGTGCGGCGAATCCTCGTCGCGCTAATGGGGTGTGCCCTGTTAGCGCTTTCTTCCCTCACGTCCGGCTCCGCCCAAGCCGCGGTCGAAGCGGGTCCGTCCGCGAGCCAGCTGCTCGCGAAAACCCAGAACTGCCAACAGATCTCGAACGGGAAGTATTCCTTCGACGAAGGCGGCGCGGCCACCGTTCCCGTCTGCCAGACCGCTGGCGCGGTGTTCTTCACCGCCGACATGGACATCGACTGCGACGGCGTCCGCACCACGCAGTGCAACGAGAACACCGACTGCTGCTTCTACCCCGACACCGCGTTCCACACCTCGACCGACCAGCCGCTCAACGCGGCACAGCTCCCGTACATCGTCCTCCCGCAGCCGACGTCCACATGGGACTACCGCAACTACGGGATCGACGGCGGTTCGGTCGTGGCGGTGATCTACAACAACCAGGTCACCTACGCGGTCGTCGGCGACACCGGCCCGACGAGCATCATCGGTGAAGCCTCGTACGCCACCGCCGTCAACCTCGGCATCAACCCCGACCCGAGCAACGGCGGCACCGAAGGCCCGGTGACCTACGTCGTGTTCCCGAACACGCACGTGAACCCGATCGAAAACCACGCCACCGCGGTCAGCCTCGGCGAGCAGGTCGCGACGCAGTTCGTCGGCGGCACCACACCCCCGCCCGCCGGGACCGCCGGGCCGATCAAGGGCATCGGCGGCAAGTGCGCCGACGTCGCGGGCGCGAGCAACGCCAACGGCACCGCCGTCCAGCTCTACGACTGCAACGGCACGAACGCTCAACAGTGGACAGTCGGCACGGACGGTTCGGTCCGCGCGCTGGGCAAGTGCCTCGACGTCACCAGCGCCGGCACCGCCAACGGCACCCCGACCCAGCTCTGGGACTGCAACGGCTCGAACGCCCAGAAGTGGTCGGCCAACGGTTCTCAGAACCTCGTGAACGCCGGCTCCGGCAAGTGCCTCGACGCGACCGGGAACTCGAGTGCCAACGGGACCCGGCTCCAGATCTGGACCTGCGGGTCCGGCGCGAACCAGAAGTGGACGCTCCCATGAGAAAACTGCTCACCCTGCTCGGCGTGACCGCGCTCGCCGCGGCCACCTTCGCCGCGCCCGCGCAGGCCGCGGGCGAGACGGTCAACGTCTGGCTCACCACCACCAGCGACTCCGGCGGCCGGACGGTCACCCGCGGTCTCCAGCAGCAGACGCCGGTCACGTTCGCCTCGGGCACCGGCTCCGGTGGCGTGACCATCAACGTCAACGAAGGCACCACCTACCAGCAATTCGAAGGCGGCGGCGCGTCCTTTACGGACACCGCGGCCTGGCTGATGAACTCCAGCGGCGCGCTTTCCCAGGCCACCCGCGACGACACGATGCGCAAGCTGTTCGACCCGAACAACGGCATCGGGCTGAGCTTCATCCGCAACCCGCTCGGCGCGTCCGACCTCGCCCGCTACAGCTACACCTTCGACGACATGCCGGCCGGCCAGACCGACCCGAACCTGACGCACTTCTCCATCGCCCACGACCAGGCCGACGTGCTGCCGCTGACCAAGCAGGCCAAGCAGCTCAACCCGCAGGCCAAGGTGATGGCGTCGCCGTGGAGCGCGCCGCCGTGGATGAAGGACAACGACAGCTACCTGCTCGGCTGGGTCGAATCGCAGTACTACCCGGCCTACGCGCAGTACTTCGTCAAGTACCTCCAGGCCTACCAGGCCGCGGGCGTGCCGATCGACTACGTCTCGATGCAGAACGAGCCGACGTGCTGCGCGAGCTACCCGTCGACCAACTGGAACGGCGCCGGGCTCGCGTACTTCGCGAAGAACAACCTGCTGCCCGCGCTGCAGAACGCGGGTCTGTCCACAAAGGTCCTCGCGCTCGACTGGAACTGGGACACCTACGCGTCCTACGGGGCACCGACCCTGGACGACTCGGCGATCCGCAACCACCCGAACTTCGGCGGCGTCGCCTGGCACGGCTACGGCGGCGACATCGCGCAGCAGACGACCACGCACAACCAGTACCCGAACGTCAACGCGTACTCGACCGAACACTCCGGCGGCACCTGGATCTCGAACCAGCAGGCCGAGGACATGAACAACATCGTGGACTACACCCGGAACTGGTCGAAGAGCGTCACCAAGTGGAGCCTCGCCGTCGACCAGAACATGGGCCCGCACAACGGCGGCTGCGGCACCTGCACCGGCCTGATCACCGTCCACAACGGAGACTCGCGCAGCGGGCAGGTCGACTACACCGTCGAGTACTACACGATGGGTCACCTGACGAAGTTCGTGAAGCCGGGCGCGTACCGGATCGACTCGAACGACAACTCGACCGTCCGCAACGTCGCCTGGAAGAACCCGGACGGCTCGAAGGCGCTGATCGCGTACAACTCCAGCACCGGCAACCAGAGCGTGCGGGTGAACTGGGGCAACTCGTCCTTCACCTACACCCTGCCCGGCCACACCTCGGCGACGTTCACCTGGAGCGGCAACCAGGGCAACGGCGGCGGCACCGGCAAGACCGGCCCGATCACCGGCCTCGGCGGGAAGTGCGTCGACGTCGCCGGCGCGAGCAGCGCCAACGGCACCGCGGTCCAGCTCTACGACTGCAACGGCTCCACCGCCCAGCAGTGGACCGTCGGCACCGACGGCACGATCCGCGCGCTCGGCAAGTGCCTCGACGTCACCGGTCAGTCCACAGCGGACGGTGCACAGCTGCAGCTGTGGGACTGCGGTGGCACCGCGAACCAGAGATGGGCGGCGAACGCGGCCAAGGACCTCGTCGGTGCCGGGTCGAACAAGTGCGCCGACGCCACCGGCAACTCCAGCGCCAACGGCACCCGGCTGCAGATCTGGACCTGCACCGGCGCCGCCAACCAGAAGTGGAACGTGCCCGCATGAAGAAGACAGCGGTATTCGCGGCCCTGATCGCCGCGTCGGCCCTGGTGTTCGCACCGGGCGTCGCGCAGGCGGCAACCGGGCCGATCACCGGCATCGCCGGCAAGTGCGTCGACGTCAACGCGGCGAGCAGCGCCAACGGCACGGCCGTCCAGCTCTACGACTGCAACGGCACGAACGCTCAACAGTGGACGGTCGGCTCCGACGGATCCCTGCAAGCGCTGGGCAAGTGCCTCGACGTGACGAGCGCCGGCACCGCGAACGGCACGACCGTCCAGCTCTGGGACTGCAACGGCTCCGCCGCCCAGAAGTGGACGGCCAACTCGGCGAAGAACCTCGTCAACACCGGCTCGGGCAAGTGCCTCGACGCCACCGGCAACTCCAGCGCGAACGGCACCCGGCTGCAGATCTGGACGTGCGCGAGCACGGCCAACCAGCAGTGGACGCTGCCGAGCGGGAACACGACGCCGCCGACCGGCCCGGGCGTGATGGCCGTCGCGCCGTACCTCTACAACGGCTGGGGTGACCCGCCCAACCCGCAGACGATCCAGAACGCCACCGGCGTCAAGTGGTTCACGCTGGCGTTCATCCTGTCCAACGGCTACTGCAACCCGCAGTGGGATGGCGGCCGGGCGCTCACCGGCGGCGTCGACCAGAACACGATCAACGCGGTGCGCGCGGGCGGCGGCGACGTCATCCCGTCGTTCGGCGGCTACTCCGGCAACAAGCTGGAGTCCTCGTGCGGCAGCGCGGGCGAGCTGGCGGCGGGCTACCAGAAGGTGATCAACGCCTACGGTCTCAAGGCGATCGACATCGACATCGAGGCCGACGCCTACAGCAACCCGACCGTGCAGCACCGCACGGTCGACGCGCTGAAGACGGTCCGGGCGAACAACCCGGGCATCAAGCTGTACGTCACCTTCGGCACCGGACAGTCCGGACCGGACAACAGCCTGGTCAACCGGGCGGCGCAGTCCGGTCTCACGGTCGACGGCTGGGTCATCATGCCGTTCGACTTCGGCGGCGCCGGCCAGAACATGGGCACGCTGACGCAGCGGGCGGCCGAGGGCCTCAAGAACGTCGTCAAGAGCGCGTACGGCTACGACGACGACACCGCGTACCGGCACATGGGGATCTCGTCGATGAACGGGATCACCGACAACAGCGAGACGGTCACCCTGAACGACTTCACCACCATCCTGGGCTACGCGAACGCGCACCACCTGGCCCGGTTGACGTTCTGGTCGGCCAACCGCGACCGCCCCTGCCCGGGCGGCTACCCGAACAACGACACGTGTTCGGGTGTTTCCCAGCAGGCGTGGGACTTCACGCGGATCTTCGCCCGCTACGCCGGCTGACACCACGGAGTGAGGGCTGCCGGGCCGCGGCACTGGGGAGGCGGCGACCCGGCAGCGTGGTCCGCCTGCCGCTGGGGGTCTCCGGCGGCGGAACCGCACCGAGGTTATCCAGCGGCGCCGGAGCCCGGCCGGTGCTCGGCCCGTCCGGACGTCAAGCGTGCCCGAAAGCGCACCGTAAACTGGCGGCCGTGGCGGAGACGACAGTGGACAACGTGCTGGCCGAGCTGGCCGCCCTCGACGACCCCAAAGTCCGTGCGGTCAACGAAAAACACGGTGACGACCACGGCGTGAACCTGAGCAAGCTGCGAGCGGTCGCGAAACGACTGAAAACGCAGCAGGACCTCGCCCGCGAGCTCTGGCGGACCGACGACACCGCGGCCAAGCTGCTCGCGACGCTCATCTGCCGCCCGAAAGCCTTCGAGCGCGCCGAGCTGGACGCCATGCTCCGGACCGCGCGCACCCCCAAGGTGCACGACTGGCTCGTCAACTACGTCGTGAAGAAGAGCCCGCACGCCGAGGAGCTGCGCCAGGCGTGGTTCGCCGATCCGGACCCGGTGGTGGCGAGCGCCGGCTGGGCGTTGACGACGGCCCGCGTACCCACGATGACCAAGGGCTTGAGCGAGCTCCTCGACGTCATCGAAAAGGACATGAAGGACGCACCGGACCGCCTGCAGTGGGCGATGAACCACTGCCTGGCCCAGATCGGGATCGAGCACGACGACCTCCGCGCCCGGGCGATCGAGATCGGCGAGCGCCTGGAAGTGCTGAAGGACTACCCGACGCCGCCGAACTGCACGTCCCCGTTCGCGCCGGCCTGGATCGCCGAAATGGTGCGACGGCGGTAGCTACTCCGCCGAGATCGCCGCGCGGGCGGCCTCCGCGCGATCGGCGTACGCCTCGACCAGCTGCTCCTCCGCGTCTTCGAGGTACTTCATCAGCAGCTGCTCCGCGCCCGGCCCGTCGCCCGCCTCGATGCGGTCGAGGATCTCGTGGTTGCGCGGCAGGTAGCGCTCGTGGAAGCGGCGCGGCTCGGCCATGATGTGGAAGACGAGCCGCAGCTCGGCGGTCAGCCTGCCGACCAGCTCGTTGACGCGCTCGCTGCCGGACAGCGCGGCCAGCTCCTGGTGGAACCAGACGTTCGCGGTGCCGAGGTCCTTCCAGTTGCCGGTGCGGGCGGCCTCGTCGCCGATGTCGACCTTCTCCTTGATGCGCCCGAAGGTCGGCGGCTTGGCCGTCACGCCGCGGACCGCCGCGCACTCGATGATCTTGCGGACGCGGTAGATGTCGACGACGTCCTCAACGCTCGGGATGCGGACGAAGACCCCGCGGTTGAGCTCGTGCGCCAGCAGCCGCTCGTGCGTGAGCAGCCGGAACGCCTCGCGCAGCGTGTTGCGCGAGACGCCGAGCGCGTTGCCGATGTCCTGCTCCGACAGCCGGCCACCGGGCAGGAAGAAGCCCTCCGCGATGCGCTTGCGGAGGACGCCGGCGACCCGCTCGGCCGTGCTCTTGCGGCTGACCAAGCCCCGGTCGGCCGCCAGGCCCGGTAACCCGCTGTCTTCGATGACCACGCTCCGATGGTACCCATCACACAGGGGACGATCCAATTGCCATCTTGTGGAATTGTTCAACAATCTCTACCGTGTGAGGCGCGCCACGATGAGAGACACTGGCCAGGAGGTGCCCCATGACCGCGACCACTACAACCGAGGCCCGGCCGTTCGACTGGTTCCGCACGCTCGGAAAACGCGGACGGCGCGCCTTCGTCGGCGCGTTCGGCGGCTACGGACTGGACTCGTTCGACTACCAGACGCTGCCGCTCGGCCTGGCCGCCATCACGGCCTACTTCGGCATTTCGAGCGGTGAAGCCGGCCTGCTCGGCACGACGACGCTGGTCGTGTCGGCCGTCGGCGGCGTCGGCGCGGGCATGCTCGCCGACCGGATCGGCCGCGTCCGCACGCTCCAGATCACCATCGCGATGTACACGATCTTCACCGTGCTCTGCGGGTTCGCGCCGAACTTCGAGACGCTGCTCGTCTTCCGCGCGCTGCAGGGCCTCGGCTTCGGCGGCGAGTGGGCGGCCGGCGCGGCGCTGGTGGCGGAGTATTCGCAGGCCAAGTACCGCGGCCGGACCGTGGCGTTCGTGCAGAGCGCGTGGGCGGTCGGCTGGGGCCTGTCGGTGGTCGTCTACACCGTCGTGTTCAGCGTCGCGAGCGACGACGTGGCCTGGCGGATCATGTTCTGGACCGGTGTCATCCCGGCGCTGCTCGTGCTGTGGGTCCGCAAGAGCGTCAAGGACGCCCCGCGCGCGGAAGAACGCCTCAAGGCCGAACGCCCGAAGGGCACGCTCGTCCGGATCTTCAAGGGCGACCTCGTGCGCACGACGTTCTTCGCCGCGCTGCTGGCCACCGGCGTCCAGGGCGGGTACTACACGATCTCGACGTGGCTGCCGTCCTACCTGAAGAAGACGCGCGAGCTGACCGTGATCGGCACCGGCGGCTACCTCGCGTTCCTCATCACCGGCGCCTTCGTCGGGTACATCTGCGGCGGCTACCTCACGGATCTACTGGGGCGCAAGAAAACGTTCCTGACCTTCGCGCTGCTCTCGGCCGCACTGATCGTCGCGTACACGCAGATCCCCAAGGGCGCCAACGGGCTCGTGCTCGTCCTCGGCTTCCCGCTCGGCTTCTCGATGTCCGCGATCTTCAGCGGCTTCGGGGCGTTCCTCGCCGAGCTGTACCCGACGGCGCTGCGCGGCACGGGCCAGGGCTTCACCTACAACTTCGGCCGCGCGGTCGGGGCGATCTTCCCGACCGTCGTGGGCTTCCTCGGGGCCGGCGGAGCGATCGTCTTCGGCGCGATCGGCTACGGCATCGCGGTGCTCGCGCTGCTCGGCCTCCCGGAAACCAGGGGCATCGAACTCGTCGACTGAGGGGGATCTCGTGACGACCTTTGACCAGCCGGCCACCTTCACGCCGGCGCAAGCACGCGCGGTGTTCCGCCGCGGCACCGCCCGCCCGACCACGGGCTGGGCCAACGGCTTCACCCAGACCAACCTGATCGCCGTCCCCGAGGACTGGGCGTACGACGTCCTGCTCTTCTGCACCCGCAACCCGCAGCCGTGCCCGCTGCTCGACGTCACCGACCCCGGCGACCCGGCCACCCGGCTCGCCGAGGGCGCGGACCTGCGCACCGACCTGCCGCGCTACCGGATCTGGCAGAACGGCGTGCTGGCCGGCGAGGTGTCCGACGCGAGCGGGCTGTGGCGCAGTGACATGGTCGCCTTCTCGATCGGCTGCAGCTTCACGTTCGAGACGGCGCTGGCCGCCGAAGGCGTCCCGCTGCGGCACGTCGACCAGGGCCGCAACGTCGCGATGTACGTGACGAACCGGCAGTGCGAGCCCGCCGGGCGGCTGTTCGGCCCGATGGTGGTGTCGATGCGGCAGATCCCGGAGGACCGCGTCGACGACGCCATCCGGATCACCCGGGCGATGCCGGCCGTGCACGGCGCGCCGGTGCACATCGGCGATCCGCGGGCGCTGGGGATCGAGGATCTTTCGCGGCCGGACTTCGGCGATCCGGTGGACGCGCACCCCGGCGACGTCCCGGTGTTCTGGGCCTGCGGCGTCACCCCGCAGGCGGCGCTGATGGCGTCGCGGCCCCCCTTTGCGCTCACCCACGCGCCGGGGTACATGTTCATCACCGATCGCCACGACAGCGAATACCGGGTGGGCTGAAATGGACTTGAACAGCGATCTCGGCGAGGGCTTCGGCGCCTGGAAGATGGGCGACGACGAAGCCATGCTCGACATCGTGACCAGCGCCAACATCGCGTGCGGCTTCCACGCCGGCGACCCGTCGGTGATGCGGCGAGTGTGCGAGCTGGCGGCCGAGCGCGGCGTCGCGATCGGCGCGCACGTCGGGTACCGCGACCTGGCCGGGTTCGGCAGGCGCGCGCTCGACATCGCGCCGGACGACCTGGCCGACGAGGTGCTCTACCAGATCGGCGCACTCGACGCGTTCGCCCGCGCGGCCGGCAGCCGCGTCTCGTACGTGAAGCCGCACGGCGCGCTGTACAACACCGCGGCGGTGGACGGCGAGCAGGCCGCGGCGATCGTCGCCGGCCTGCGCCGGTACGACCCCGCGCTCGCGCTGCTCTGCCTGCCGAACTCGGCGATGCAGCGGCAGGCCGAGATCGCGGGCGTGGTGGCGTACGCGGAGGCGTTCGCGGACCGGGCCTACACCGCCGACGGCAAGCTGGTGTCGCGCAAGCAGCCGGGCGCGGTCCTGCACGACCCCGAGCTGGTCGCCGAGCGCGCGGTCGGCATGGCGACCGGCGGCGTCGTGACGGAGGACGGCACCAAGCTCGACGTCCGCCCGGATTCCTTGTGCGTGCACGGGGACACGCCGGGTGCGGTGGAGCTGGCCCGGCGGATCGAGGCGGCGCTGGCGGACGCCGGCGTCCAGCTCGGCGCGTTCACCGGATGACCGTCCGGCTGCTGCCGTGCGGGCGGCGCGGCGTGCTGGTGGAGACCGGGGACGTGCTGGGTTACCAGGCGGCGCTGGCGGAACTGGCCCCGGACGGCGTCGAGGAGCTGGTCCCGGCGGCGCGGACGCTGCTGGTCCGCTTCGACCCTTCGGTGACCGACGCCGGCCGGCTGGGCGCGGTGCTGCGCGCGGTGTCCCCTGTGGACAGTGCGACGGCCGACGCGGGCGAGGTGGTGCTCCCGGTGGTCTACGACGGCGAAGACCTCGCCGAGGTCGCCGCCGAAACGGGGCTGAGCGTGGATTCGGTGATCGCGCGGCACAGCGGCGGCTCGTACGTGTCGGCGTTCTGCGGGTTCGCGCCCGGCTTCGCCTACCTGTCCGGCTCCGACCCGGTACTGCACGTGGCCCGCCGTTCCTCGCCACGCACCCGGATCCCGCCGGGTTCGGTGGCGATCGCCGGCGAGTACAGCGCGGTCTACCCGAGCGCGTCCCCGGGCGGCTGGCGGCTGCTGGGCCGCACGACCGTGCCGGTGTGGGACGTCGAGCGCGACCCGCCGAACCTGCTGCCGCCGGGCACCCGCGTCCGGTTCACGGCGGTGCCGTCGTGAAGCTGGAAGTCGTCCGGCCGGGCTTCGCGACGACGGTGCAGGACCTCGGCCGTCCCGGCCACGCGGCCCTCGGCGTCGGCCGCTCCGGCGCGGCCGACCGCTCGTCGTTCCGGCTGGCGAACCGGCTCGTCGGGAACCCTTCCGGGGCGGCCGCGCTGGAGGTGACGCTGGGCGGGCTGGTGCTGCGCGCTTCCGCCGTCACGACGGTGGCCGTCACCGGAGCCGCGTGCCCGCTGTCGAAGGGCGGCCCGAACGGCCCGATCACGTTGTGGCCGGGCGAAAAACTCGCGCTGGGCACGGCGGTTTCGGGCCTGCGCTGCTACGTGGCGGTGCGCGGCGGCATCGACGTGCCACCGGTGCTCGGCTCGCGGGCGACGGACACGCTCGGGAAGCTGGGCCCACCACCCCTTGCGGCGGGCATGCTGCTGCCGATCGGCCCGGCGCCGCAGGCGTTCCCCGTCGTCGATCTCGCGCCTCGCGCGGCTTTGCCGGCGTCACCGGTGTTGCGGGTGACGCCGGGACCGCGTCGCGATTGGTTCGCTGCCCCGGACGACCTGCTGTCCACTGTGTACACGGTCTCGCCGGACTCCGACCGCGTCGGGATCCGGTTCACCGGACCCCCGCTTTCCCGGGCACGCCACGATGAACTGCCGTCGGAGGCGTGCGTGCCGGGATCGCTGCAGGTACCGCCGTCCGGCCGGCCGATCCTGTTCCACGCCGACCACCCGACAACCGGCGGTTATCCGGTGCTCGCCGTCGTCGAGGAGGAGGACCTCGACCTCGCGGCCCAGCTGCGTCCAGGTCAGACGGTCCGCTTCCGTCGCGCGTCGTGAGTGATAAGTCGGGTTCTAACCCGACTTACCACTCACGACCACCAGCCACGTCAGGTTGGTGAGGGCGATCGCGAGCCACAGCGGCCACGTGCGGCGGGGACGGCGCGGACCCCGTTCGGCGAGGTAGGCGTCGAAGGCCTCGGCGACCTGGTCGTCGATCTCGTCGCGCAGCGCCGGGCTCAGCTCAGACATGGGCGGGCACCGACGGCCGCAGCGTCGCCGTCCCGATGGCCGCGAACGGCGTCCGCGGGTCGCCGCGGCCGAGCAGCCAGGCCGTGGCGAGCAGGCCGCACGCCTCCGCCGCGTCGAACCCCGTCCAAGCCGGCCACCAGTGCTGTGCCGCCCAGAACAGCTTCTTCATCGCAACCCCCGATCTCCCGATCCAAGGTAGCCGATTGCAGAGATTTTTTGCAAACAGTCTCTGTAGTACGCTGCGGCCATGGTCCAACGTCCCGAGAAGCGCGTGCTCACCGGCCCGGATCTCAAGGCCTTCTCGAAGGCATTGGCCAGCCCCGTCCGCCGGGACATCTTGTCCTACCTGGGCAAACACGGCGAGGCGAACTCGACGAGCGTCGCCAAGGCCCTCGGCGAGAGCACCGGGACGACCAGCTACCACCTCCGCAAGCTCGCCGACCTCGACCTCATCACGGAACTCGAAAGCCGCGGCGACGGGCGCGAACGCTGGTGGAAGTCGCTGATGAAGGACATCTACACCCCGCCGGGCCTGGACCTGACGCCCGACGAGCGCGAAGCGGCGTTGAAGCTGGGCGCACTGAAGATGAGCCACGACCTGGGCCTGGTCACGCGCGCGTACGCGGGCTACGACAGCGCGGCCGGCTGGAACCAGATCTACCGCTCCGGACTGCACCTGACGAAGGAGCAGATCGCGTCGTTCGTCGAGGAGTACCAGAACCTGGTGTGGAAGTACGTGACCGAGCCGGGGCAGCACCCCGAAGGCTCGCGCGCGATCGCCGTCCGGCTCGTCGTCGTGCCGGAGGACGACGACGATGAGTCCACTGAGGACTAGAGCCCGGACACCCGCAGCGTGATGTTCAGCCGGCCGGTCAAGCCGAGTGCCGGATCGGCCGTGCCGGGCAACGTCTTCGGGACGCCGTGGTAGGCCAGCCGGGACGGGCCGCCGAACACGAAGACGTCGCCGGAGCGGAGTTCGACGTCGGTGTAGGGCTTGCCGCGTGTCTCGGTGTTGCCGAAGCGGAACACGCACGCGTCGCCGAGGCTGAACGAGACCACCGGGGCCAGGCTGCGCTCGTCCTTGTCCTGGTGCAGCCCCATCTTCGCGGTGGCGTCGTAGAAGTTGACCAGCGCGATGTCCGGCTCGTACGCCTGCTCACCGGTCGCGGCCGCCAGCGCGCGGCGGCCCAGGTCGCCCAGCCAGGCCGGGAACGGCAGCACCGGCGTTCCCTCCGCGGTGGTGCGCGAGTAGCCGTACGGGTACCAGTGCCAGCCGAGGCAGACGGACTTCACCGACATCACGCCGCCGTTCGGCAGACGGGTGTGGCGGTAGCCGGACCAGCCGCGGCAGGCCGCCACGAACTCGCGCTGCTCGTCGAAGCCGAGCCAGTCGGGCAGGTGCACGGCGCCGGGCGCGATCTCGGCGCGCGGGCGCGGGAGGAGGGCGTCCATCACCTCGATTGTGCCGGAAGCTCCCGCCGCGCACGTTCGGTGATCGCCGAGGGCACGAGGTGGTGACCGCGGAACGTGACATCCGCGGCGGCGAACTGCCGCAGGAGACGTCCCAACGGACCAACGGGACGCTCCTGCGGCCGAAACCCCTCGCCCTGGGCCACCATGAACTAGACGTTGCCACACCTGAATGTCACAACGCCAGCGTGGATCAGCTACGACTGGGTCACTTGACCGCGGCGGGGCGGATCAGTCACCGAACGTCACGACGGTGACGCCCGCGCGGCCCGGCACGGGGTCGTTCATCTCGGCCAGCGCGGCCGGGACGTCGCCGAGCCCGATCCGCCGTCCGATCAGCGCGGCGAGGTCGATCCCCGCCGTCTCGACGACGCGCAGCAGCTCCGGGTACTCGTGGGCCTGGAGCCCGTGGATGCCGACCAGCTCCAGCTCGCCGCCGATGACCCGGTGCATCGGGATCGGCGCGACGCCCTGCGCGGGCGGCATCAGCCCGGCCTGGACGTGGCGCCCGCGCTTGCGGAGGCTGCCCACGGACGCGGCGCACGTCGAGGGCGAGCCGAGGCAGTCGAGCGAGACGTGCGTGCCACCGCCGGTCAGCTCGCGCACGTGCTCGGCGACGGCTTCCGGGCCGTCGAACGCCGACGCGTCGACGGTCAGCGCCGCACCCGACTTCGCCGCGAGCTCCAGCGCCGGCGGCGAGACGTCGACGGCGACCACCCGGGCGCCGGCCGCGACGGCCAGCAGGACGGCGGAGATCCCGACGCCGCCGCAGCCGTACACCGAGACCCACTGCCCCGCGCGCACCCCGCCCTGCCGCAGCACCGCGCGGAACGCCGTGCCGAACCGGCAGCCGAGCGCGGCGGCTTCGGCGGCGCCCATCGAGTCCGGCAGCGCCACCAGGTTCGTCTCGGCGTGCCCGATGGCGACGCGCTCGGCGAAGGAACCCCAGTGCGTCGCGCCGGGCTGGAACTCGCGGTCGCAGATCTGCTGGTCACCGCGCGCGCACTGGGCGCACGTCCCGCACGCGCAGACGAACGGCACGGTGACGCGGGCACCGAGCGCCCACCCGCGCACGCCCTCGCCGAGCGCGACGACCCGGCCGGCGAGCTCGTGGCCGGCGACGTGCGGCAGCGTCACGGCGGCGTCGTGGCCCTGCCAGGTGTGCCAGTCACTGCGGCACACGCCGGTCGCGTCGACCTCGATCACCACGCCACCCGGCGGCGCCACCGGCTCCGGCACGTCCCGCACGACGGGCGGGGCGCCGAACTCTTCGATCACGACAGCTCGCATGGCCGCGAGCCTACGTGACCCGGTTTTCCTTGCTGCCGCTCAGTTGAGCGGCGGCGGCTGGGCGTGGAAGCGGGTTCTTCCCCGCGGCGGCCCGAGGAGCTTGCTGAGCGAGCCGTCGGGCACGTTCAAGATGTCCTCGAGATTCCGCAAGGCCTCCAACGATTCCGCGCGCTCCGGACGGCACCGCCCGGACTGCCAGTGGCTGAGGGTGGCCAGGCTGACCGTGGTTCCCCTGCCGCGCAAGCGATAGCGGATCCGGTCCAGCCCGAGCCCGCGGGCCCGGATCGCGGCCCGCAAGGCCACGTCGAACGGGCCCGCGGCGAGCAGCTGGCTCAGCTCCGCCTGTTCCCCCCGGTCGATCGTGCGTGTTCGCTGACCGGTCATCACTACGCTCCGAAGCACTCCCGAATACGAACATTGGAGCGTAGGCGCAGGTTCGCAAGATCGGAAGACCACTCACCCACCTGCCGTGCGCACCTTCGCGGCGATCGCGGCGAACGGTTCCGCGTAGCCGGAGTTGATCGTGACGTAGGAAATCCCCCACCGCTCCCGCCAGCGGAGAAGCCTTTCCGTGGCTCGATTCAGGTCCTCGGGGAGCACGGTCACCGCACCGCCCGCGGCGAGCTCGGGGACGTCGACCCCAGCCCACCGCGCGATTCCCGGCGACGGCCGGTCACCGACAGCCATGAGGTTCAGCCCCAGCTCGATGTCCGGCAACCGCGAACCGGCGAGCGTTCGGAATCGATCCACAATGGACTCAGCTTCGGCTTCGGTGGTTTTCGGCGCCCAGGTGAACGTGACGGTGTCGGCTTCTTGCGCGGCGAGCGCGAGCATTTTCGGCCCCCCGCCGGCAACCACCAACGGCGGCCGGTCGGCCGTGCGCTTGAGGTGCGCGATGGTCTCGGCCATCCGTGTGACGCGCTCACCCGGAGAGGGGAACTCCCGGCCGAGCTGCTTCGCCTGCTCCTCGGCTCCCGGCCGTCCGACCCCGAGCCCGAGTTCGAAGCGACCACGGGACAGCTGGTGGAGGGTTTGCGCCTGCCAGCCGAGAGCCCGCGGGTCCCGGAAGGGGTCGGCGAGGACGAAGGTGCCGAGCTTCAGCCGCCGAGTGACCGCGGCGGCGGCCCCGAGGAGCACGAAGGGGTCGGCGGTCCCGACGGGATCGGTGGCGAGGAAGGTGTCGAACCCGAGGTCCTCGGCCTGCCTGGCCTGGGCCGTCCAGGCGGCGAAGTGGGGCGCGAACCCGGCGACGACGCCGAAGCGGAAGGGTTTCATGCGGCCATGGTCGCGGGGGCGGGTCGTCACCACATCCGCTTCACGACGTCACCCGCGCGTACGCCCGTCAGCGCAGGGTGACCGACAGCGCCTGCGCGATCTCCTTGCCGATCGCGTGCGTAGCCGCGTCCGGGGGTGAACCCACCTTCACCACCATCGGGCCGCCGAACGGCTGGCGCTCCACCACCTCGATGCGTTCGCCCAGGTTGATCGCGTGTTCCGTGAGGTACCGCAGCAGCTCCGGGTCCGTGTCCCAGACCCGGACGATCTCGCCGACCGCGCCCGGCGGCAAGTCGTCCAAGATGCGGACCGGCAGTTCCTCCACGCTTCCGTCGGGGGCCGGGATCGGGTCGCCGTGGGGGTCGCGGACCGGGTTGCCGAGCTTGGCCGCGATGCGCTCGACCAGGCGGTCCGACACCGCGTGCTCCAGCGCGTCCGCCTCCGCGTGGACCTCGTCCCACGTGTAGCCGAGCTCCGAGACCAGGTACGTCTCGATCAGCCGGTGCCGTCGCAGCACCGAGCGCGCGAGCAGTCTGCCGTCGGCGGTCAGCTCGATGCCGCGGTACGGCACGTGCGTGACCAGGCCGAGCTGGGACAGCTTCGTGACCATCCCCGACGCCGAGGACGGGCTGACCTCCAGCCGGCCGGCGAGCGACGTGTTGGTGACCGCCTCACCCCGCTCGACCAGGCCGTAGATCACCCGGACGTAGTCCTCGACCGACGAGGACCTCCGGACCGAACCATCTCCCATGCCGCATACTTTACGGGGCTACGTACTTTCTCGTGAAAGTCACTGGTCCGGCCAAAAGCAGGCCGGACCCTCGCGCGCCACGCAACCGGTGCTCCAAAGTCATCCTCAGTACGGCCGCCAGCGGTAGCGGATCCAGCCCGGGACGGGCTCCGCGCCCAGCTGGGCGTAGAACGCCTGGCCCTTTTCGTTGCCCTCCTGCATGTCCCACTCGACGCGCCCGGTCGTGCGGTTGCGCAGCTCGTCCAGCAGCTCGCCGCCCAATCCGTGGCGGCGGTGGGCCGGACGGACGAACAGGTCGTCCAGCCAGATCCCCGGACGGGCCTCCCACGTCGAGAAGTTCCAGCTGCAGAACGCGAAGCCGGCCACGGTGCCGGGCTCGCCGGGCGGGGTCGCGAGCAGCACCCACGCCTTCGGGTCCGGCCCGAACAGGTGCCCGCTCATCTCGGCGCGGTCGAGCTTCAGGTCGTGGTTGTCCTCGTAGACGGCGTGCTCCTCGATGAGCGCGCAGATTTCCTCGATGTCTTCGAAGACGGCGTCGCGGACGGGCATCTCGCCTCCCGTTTCTGTCGGTGGTGGTCGTTACTGTCGGGCTCGGAGGTGGTCGATGTCACCAGAGCAGCGGTTCGAGGACCTGGTCGACGAGTTCACCGGACGCCCGGGCATCACGCCACCCGGCGCGACCGGCGGGTTCGGGCGCACAGCCCTGCGCGCGCACGGCCGGATCTTCTGCGTGTTCGTCCGCGGGCAGCTGGTGCTGAAGCTGCCCAAGGCCCGGGTGGACGAGCTGGTCGAAGGCGGGCACGGCGTGCGCTTCGACGCGAACAAGGGCACGCCGATGAAGGAGTGGCTGGCGCTGGACGCGGCGTCGCCCCAGCCGTGGTCCGCACTGGCGGAAGAAGCACTCGATTTCGTGGGAAGGAAGTGAGTCATCACGCTTGATAACGCAGTTCGCCGCCGACGGCGGTGCCTTGCACGGTGAGGTCGTCCAAAGCGGACTCTTCGAGCGGCGACCCGGACAACACGGCGAAATCGGCGAGCTTCCCGGGTTCGAGCGTGCCCAGGTCACGCTCGGCGAAGGTCGCGTAGGCCGAGCCGTACGTGTACGCGCGCAACGCCTGCTCCGGCGTCAACGCCTCTTCGGGCGCGAAGAGGGCGCCTGACGCCGTGCGCCGCCGAACCATGTCGGCGAGCGCGAGCAGCGGAGCGCCGTTCACGACCGGGCGGTCCGAGGACGCGGGGAGCACGCAGCCGGCGTCGAGGACGCTGCGCAGCCGGTAGCACCACGGCACGCGGGACTCGCCGAGCGCGGCGCGCATGCCGTCGCCGAGCTCGTTGACGAACCGGCCCTGCGGCGACGGGATGAGCCCGAGCGCGGCCAGGCGGGTCAGCTCCGCCGGTTGGAGCACCGCGCAGTGCTCGATGCGGTGCCGGTGGTCCGTGCGCGGCGAAGCGGCCAACGCGGCTTCGTAGGCGTCGAGGACGACGGTGATCGCGCGATCGCCGATGGCGTGCGTCGCGATCTGCCAGCCCGCGTCGTGGGCTTGCCGGATCGTGCGCGCCAGCGACTCCTCAGGCACCTGGAAGTAGCCGACGTTGCCCGGCTCGCCGTCGAAGGGCTCGTGCATCGCGCAGGTGCGCCCGACCAGGGAGCCGTCGGCGAACAACTTCATCGGGCCGACGCGCAGCCACTCGTCGCCCAGGCCGGTGCGCAGGCCGAGGTCGAGACCGAAGCCGGCGCCGTCAGGGAGGTCGTGCAGCACGCTCGCGGCGACCATCACCGTGCTGCGCACGCGCAGCACGCCCTGCTCGCGCGCCTGCTGGTAGGCGGCCAGCTCCACGGGCGTCTCGCCGACCAGGCCGCCGCCGATCCCGGCTTCCTGGACGCTGGTGATGCCCTCGGCCAGGTACTGCGCGGACGCCCGGTCGAGCCCGCGCACGACCTGCGAGACCGGCGTCGGGTACGTCAGCGGCCGCAGCAGCAGCTGGGCCTGCTCGCGCAGCAGCCCGGTCGGCGAGCCGTCCGGGGAAAGCACGACGTCGCCGCCGACCGGGACGTTCGCCAGGTCGAGCTGGTCGAGCACGGCCGAGTTGACCACGGTCATGTGCCCGGACGTGTGCTTGAGCCGCACGAGCATGCCCGGCGCGGCGCGGTCGAGGCCGTGCCGGTCGGGGTGCCCGCCGGCGAGCTTGTTCTGGTCGTACCCGCTGCCGATCACCCAGCTGCCGGCGGGGAGCGTCGCGGCGCGCGCGGCGACGGCGTCGTAGACCTCCTCGACGCTGCGGCAGTCGCTGAGCGGGACGTCGTCGAGGCCCATGCCGAACCACGCCATGTGGTTGTGGGCGTCGTGGAAGCCGGGCACGACGAAGCCGCCGGCGAGGTCGACCCGCGAGCGCGCCGACAGCTCGAGCGCGTCGTCGCCGAGCGCGACGACCCGGCCGTGCAGCACGGCGAGCGCATGGGTGACGCCCGCGCCCGTCCACACCGTGGCGTTCTCGTAAACCGCGTCGACCTTCATGAGCCAGAGGCTATCGATCGATCGATCGAACGTCTAGCATCGCCCTCATGCCCACCGTGGACTTCGCCGTCGAGGACGGCATCGCGCAGATCCGGCTGAACCGGCCCGAGCGGCTGAACGCGGTCGCCGCCGTCCTGGTCGACGACTTCCTCGACGCCCTCGACGCGGCCGCTCGCAGCGACGCGCGCGTCGTCGTGCTGTCCGGGAACGGGCGCGCCTTCTGCGCCGGCCACGACCTCAAAGAACCCACCCCCGCGGGTGACTCGCGGGCCCGGCTCGACCGCCTCCAGGACGTCACGCGGCGGCTGCGCGGGCTGCGCCAGCCGGTGATCGCGGCGGTGCACGGCTACGCGATCGGCGCCGGCGCGGAGTTCGCGCTGGGCTGCGACCTGATCCTGGCCGCCGAGGACGCCGTGTTCGCGTTCCCGGAGGTCTCGCTCGGCCTGAGCGTCACCGGTGCGGCGTCGCGGCTGCTGCCGCTGCTCGTCGGCCCGCTCAAGGCGAAGGAGCTCCTGCTGCTCGGCGAGCGCTTCGACGGCCGGAAGGCCGCGGAGCTGGGCATGGTCAACGCCGCCGTCCCCGCCGACCAGCTCCAGGCCGAAGCGCTGAGCTGGGCGAAGCGGATCGCCGAGCACCCGCCGGCGGCCGCGGCGATGGCCAAGCGCGTCCTCGACGCGCCGATCGACGTCGAGCCGGCGCTCGAGCTCGAGGTCAGCCACGCCCTCATCACCGAAACCTCGGCCGCGGTCGCCGCGTCCACGGAGGCCTTCCGGAGCCGGACGTGACGCCGCTCGCCGAGATCGGCACGCTCGCCCAGCTCGTCACGCGGGCCGCGGCGCTGTGGCCGGAGCGCACGGCCTGGGTGTTCGACGAAACCGGCGAACGGTTCACCTTCGCGGACGTCGACCGGCGCAGTTCCGAAACCGCCGCGGCGCTCGCCGGACGCGGGATCGGCCCGGGCGACCGGGTCGCCGTGATGCTGCGGAACGTGCCCGACTTCCCGCTGACCTGGCTGGCACTGGCCAAGATCGGCGCGCAGCTGGTGCCGGTCAACACGAACTACCAGGAGTTCGACGGCGCCCACGTCCTCCGCCATTCCGGCGCGAAACTGACCGTCGCCGCCGAAGAGTTCACCGGCCTCCTCAACCGGATCGGCCTCACCGACGTCCTCACCCCAGCGGAGCTTTCACGTGAAAGCGGCGACCTGGGGGCGGAGCTTTCACGTGAAAGCGGCGCCTTCACCCCGGTGCCGGAACTGCCGGTCAACATCCAGTACACCTCGGGCACCACGGGCGCCCCCAAGGGCTGCGTCCTGCCGAACCGCTACTGGACGACGCTCGCGATCGGCCTGGCCACCGACTTCCCCGCCGTCGGCGAAGAAGACGTGCTGCTGACCGCGCAGCCGTTCCACTACATCGATCCACAGTGGAACGTCGCGCTCGGGCTGGCCGGGGGCGCCACCCTCGTCGTGCTGGACCGGTTCCACCCCAGCACGTTCTGGGCGAAGGTCCGCGAGCACGGCGTCACGTGGTTCTACTGCCTCGGCCTGATGCCGACGCTGCTGCTGCGGCAGGAACCGTCGGCGGCCGATCGTGACCACCGCGTCCGCGCGATCTGCGCGTCGGCCATCCCACGGGACCTGCACGCCGAGCTGGAGGCGCGCTGGGGCGTCCCGTGGTACGAGGCGTTCGGGATGACCGAGACCGGCGGCGACATCCGGATGACCGCGGCCGACCACGACGAGACCGTCGGCACCGGCTGCATCGGGCGGCCCAGCCGCGACCGCGAGGTGATGATCGCCGGCGACGACGGGAAGCCGTTGCCGCGCGGGGAAACCGGGCAGCTGCTGATCCGCGGCATCGGCCTGATGCACGGGTACCACGAAGATCCCGAAGCGACGGCGAAGGCGTTCGGGAACGGCTGGTTCCACACCGGCGACCTCGCACGGCTGGACGACGCCGGCCGCGTCTACTACGTCGGCCGGACGAAGGACATGATCCGCCGCAGCGGTGAGAACGTCTCCGCGGACGAGGTCGAACGCGCGCTGCTGCTGCACCCCTCGGTCAAGCTGGCGGCGGTCGTCGCGGTGCCCGACGAACTGCGGGGCGAGGAGATCAAGGCGTACGTCGTGTGCGACGGCGAGCGCCCCGAACCGGCCGCGCTGGCCGAGTTCTGCGCGGGAAAGCTGGCCTACTTCAAGGTTCCGCGCTTCTGGGCGTTCGCCGACGCGCTGCCGATGACGCCGTCGGAGCGGGTCGCCAAGGGCGAGCTGCGGAAGGTGGCCGACCCGCGCACCGGGTCGTGGGACGCGAAGGCGGCGGCATGGCTGTGACGAGCCGGGAGCGCGTCCGCGCGGCGGCGGTGAAGCTGTTCGCCACCAAGGGGTTCCACGGCACCGGCATCCGGGATCTGGCGCAGGAGGCGGAACTCTCGTCGGCGAGCCTGTACCACTACATGGGCACCAAGGAAGATCTCCTCGCGGAGATCATGCACACGGCCCTGAACCGCCTGCTCGACGCGGCCCGCGAAGCGACGGCGGGGGGCGGCGACCCGGTGCGCCGGTTGCGCACGCTGGTCGTGCTGCACGTGCTCGCGCACGCGGTCGGCCCGGCGGAAACCCGCGTGGTGGACAACGAAGTCGACGTCCTGTCCCCGGCCGCGCGCGAGCCGGTGGTGGCGTTGCGGGACGCCTACGAACGCCTGTGGGCGGCGGCGATCGACGAAGGCGTCGCGGCGGGCGTGTTCCACACCGAACACCCGGCCGTGACGCGGCTCGCACTGCTGGAGATGTGCAGTGGCGTGGCCCGCTGGTACTCCCCGCGCGGTCCGCTGGCGCTGGACCAGCTCGCGGAGCACTACGCGGAGCTGGTGTCGAGGGCCCTGGGCTGCACCGCACCGCCGGGTCTCACCGACTTGCGGCGGTGCCGGGAAATCGTCGCGAAAGAGTGGGGGGTGTCCGTTTAGCGGCGCTTTTACCTGTGTACGCCTTGCCCAGACGGCGTGCGTGGGGGACGCTCGAAGGGTGACTGAGGAAACGATCCAACTGGAACTGGACGACTCGGGTCTCGCGCCGGGCCTCCCGGCGCCGGCACACCCCCGCGATCAGGTGCAGGATGTCCCCTATCGCCCCGTCGAGTTCCGTGATGACGATCTCCCTACCGCCTTGGAGCGGTGCTCGAAGTGGCTACGGCAGGCGCAGGAGTGGCTGGGCGAGCCGCTCGACGTCCTGGCCATCCACCTCGACTACGACGACCGCCAGGGTTCGCCGTACTACGACGTGAAGCTCCTGTGCAACGAAGAGGACCTGGCCGGCGTCCCGATCGCCATCCGCAACAAGCAGTAACCCCGTAATACCGCCGAGGCCACCTCCCGGACGTCCGGGAGGTGGCCTCGTTCGCGTCCGGGGACGTCAGCCGAGCACGCCGCCGACCTTCACGTGCCCCTTGAGCAGGTTGCGCGCGATGGTGCGGCGCTGGATCTCGTCGGTGCCTTCGTAGATGCGCAGCAGCCGCAGCTCGCGGTACCACCGCTCGATCGGCAGCTCCCGCGTGTACCCCATGCCGCCGTGGATCTGCAGGACGCGGTCGACGATCTCGTTGGCCTTCTGGCCGCCGTACAGCTTCGCCATCGACTGCGCGTGCCGCGAGTCGACGCCCTGGTCGACCTGCCAGGCCGCGTTGAGCACGAGCCAGCGCAGCGCTTCGAGCTCGACGCCGGAGTCGGCGATCATCCACTGGATGGCCTGGCGTTCGGCGATCTTCTGCCCGAACGTCTCGCGCGTGTTGGCGTGCTCGATGGCCATCGTGATCAGCCGCTCGCACGAACCGATCGCGCGCGCCGGCAGGAGGTAGCGGCCCTGGCCGATCCACTGCATGGCGAGTTCGAAGCCGCGGCCCTCTTCGCCGAGGATCTGCGTCTCGGGCACGCGGACGTCCTGGAAGATCAGCGACGCCGGGCCCCACTCGCCCATGGTGTCGATGTACTCGGACTTCCAGCCGGCCTCGCGGTCGACGAGGAAGCAGGTGACGCCGCCGTTCGCGCCCTTCTCCGGGTCGGTGATCGCGAAGACCATCGTGAAGTCGGCTTCGTTGCCCCCGGTGATGAAGGTCTTCTCGCCGTTGATGATCCAGTCGGTGCCGTCCCTGCGGGCGGTGGTCCGGATGGCCTTGGCGTCCGACCCGGCGCCCGGCTCGGTGATCGCGAAGCACGACTTGCGCTCGCCCGAGATGGTCGGCAGCAGGTAGGTCTGCTTCTGCTCCTCGTTGGCGTGGAACAGGATGTTGTCCGCGGCGCCGCCGAAGCGGAACGGCACGAAGGTGCGGCCGAGCTCGGCCTCCAGCAGCGCGGCCATCACGGCGGACAGCCCCATGCCGCCGTACTCCTCCGGCGTGAAGACGCCCCAGAAGCCGGACTCCTTGGCCTTCAGCTGGAGGTCCTTCAGCTCCTCGCCGGTCAGGCCGGGCTGGTGCGCGCGCTCGCGGCGGAGGACTTCCTGCTCGAGCGGGATCAGCTCCCGCTGGACGAACGTGCGGACCCAGTCGCGCACTTCCCGTTCTTCGGTGCTGAGTGAAAAGTCCATTAGTGAGCTGCTCCTCCGACACTGGCTAAGCGCTTGCTTACCCAGAGTACCCCGTGAGAGGTGGATTACCCCAGACCTCCGCCCGAATTCGTGACAAGCGCCGTGGCGCCCGGAAGGATCGGAGGGGTGATGGAGATCGTGGTCCGCTGGTCGTCGCCGTTGCCCGCCGAAGAGCGCTTCCTGCGCCTGCTGGACGAAGCCGAGCAGGACCGGTTCGCGGCATACCGGCAGGACGCCGACAAGCGCCGCTTCCTGACCGGCCGCGTGCTGGCGAAGACGGTCGCGGCGGAGCGGCTCGGCCTGACCCCCGAGGCGGTGAAGTTCGACGCGACCTGCGAAGACTGCGGCAAGCCCCACGGACGCCCCCGGGTGCCGGGCGCGGACCTGACGCTGTCGATCTCGCACTCGGGCGACCTGATCGGCCTCGCGGCGACCCCGTCGGTCCCGGTCGGCCTGGACGTCGAGACGGCGAACCGCCGCGCGGACGACGGCCTGATCGACTACGCGCTGAGCCCCGCCGAAGCGGCCCACCTGGCCGGCCTCGGCCCGGACGACAAGGCGGCGGCGTTCTTCGTCTACTGGACCCGCAAGGAAGCGGTGATGAAGGCGACGGGCAAGGGCCTGCGCATCCCGCTGCAGAGCATCACGTTCTCCCGCTACGACGAACCGGCCCGGCTGGTGTCATCCGGGGACGCGGCGTTGGACCCGGCCCGCACGCGACTGGCGGACCTGAAGGCGGCGGACGGCTACCGCGCGGCCATCGCGGTGCTGACCACCGAGGAGCTCTCGGTGACCGAGGAGCACTGGCTCCCGCGGCTATAGTTACCAGCATGTCCACACCGGCGACCACGAGTGAGCCGAGGTATCCCGCGGGCACGTCGCCCGCGGCGATCCGGGCTGCGCTGCTCCCCGAGGACGTACCCCGGTTCGACCAGGACTACCGGCGCGCGCTCGATGTCGCACGGGAGGCGCTGAGCCTCACCGACCTGGTCGAGACGCTGGAGTCGTGGCGGCGGATCGCGTGGAGCACCCAAGCCGACCCCGCCGCGCACCGCCGGATGATCGAGGCGGCCGAACACGCTCAGCGCACCGGAGCACCCCCGACCGGCACGCGGTCGTGGACCTCGCTCAAGACGGAGCTCGCCGGGTAACTCCCGCGGCCAAGCGCCCCAATGTGGCGTTGGTTGCGTTGAACGCACCGAACGCCACATTGGGTGCGTCTGACGCACCGAACGCCACATTGGGGCGCTTGAAGCTGGCGTCAGACCGCGGTGAGGTCCGCCAGGCCCATCGCCGTCAACAGGGTGCGGAACTTCGCCGTCGTCTCGTCCAGCTCCGACTGCGGGTCCGACGCCGCCACGATGCCGCCGCCCGCGTACAGCCTCATCGACGTCGAGGCGATCTCCGCGCAGCGGATCGCCACCGCCCACTCGCCGTCGCCGGTGGCGTCGACCCAGCCGACCGCGCCCGCGTAGTAGTCGCGGTCGAAGGGCTCGAGTTCCTGGACCAGGTCGCGGGCGCCCTCCGTCGGGGTGCCGCAGATCGCCGGGGTCGGGTGCAGGGCCGCCGCGAGGTCGAGGGCCGTGACGTCCGGGTCGAGCAGCTCGCCCGTGATCGGGGTGCGCAGGTGCCAGATCGCCGGCGTCGTCACCAGCTCCGGGCCCGCCGGGACGTCCAGCGTGCGGCAGAACGGCCGCAGCGCCTCGACGACGTAGTCGATGACCACCGCGTGTTCGAGCTGGTCCTTGCGGGACGTCCGCAGCGCCTCGCCGTTGGCGCGGTCGGTCGCCGGGTCCGTGGACCGCGGCATCGAGCCCGCGTGCGGGGACGAGAACACCGTGCGGCCGGTGCGGCGCAGCAGCAGCTCGGGCGTGGCGCCGACCAGGGTGCGGCCGCCGGGCAGCTCGGCCGCGTACGTGAAGTGGCGGGGGTTGCCGACCGCCAGGTTGCGCACGACGCGTTCGGCGGACACCGGCGCCGCGAACTCAAGGTCCAGGGCCCGCGCCAAGACGGCCTTGCGCAGGTCACGCTCACCGAGAGCAAGCACGGCCGCCGAGACGGCCGCCATGTGCCGATCGGGCGAAGGCACCGCACGCACCCGCACGGGCGCCGGCAGCACCTCCCGCGGCAGCGCGGGCACCCCTTCGGAGCGGTGCACGGTCCGCGGCACGACGAGGTGGCCCGGCACCTTCGTGTCGGGCCCGGTGTCGAACGGCAGGACGCCGACGGCCAGCGGGGCTCCGGTCTCGGCCAGGACGCCGGGGATCGCCGAAGCGAGCCGCCGGGGGTCCGTTTCGGTGACCGTCCGGAGGGTGCCCTGCGCGAGGAGTGCGCGCTGGGCCGTCGTGAACAGGAAGTCGCCTCGCTGGTAGCGGGCGGCGAGGTCAGCCGGGGTTGCCGGGTCAGGAGAACTCACAAGACCTAGCGTCCCAGGCTTCGGGAGATCCGCGAGGGGAGTGTCACGAGCGACACTCCCCTCGCGGGAGCTCCGGGTGACGAGCTACTTGAGCGCGTCGATGAGCGCCTCGCGCTGGCGCTCGCCCAGGCCGGCGGCCCGCCGGTCCGGGTCGATGCCGGCCTGCTCGAGCAGGGCGGCGACCTTCACCGCGCCGAGGCCGGGCACGGCCTTCAGCAGCTGGGTGACCTTCGTCTTCCCGATGGTCTTGTTCTCCTTGGCCTGCTTGAGCACCTTCTCGATGCTCTCCTTGCCGGACTTGATCGACGCGAGCAGCTCCGAACGCGCCTTGCGAGCCTCGGCGGCCTTGGCCAAGGCGTCAGCGCGCTGCTCCGGAGTCAACGTAGGCAGAGCCAACGTAGTGTCCTTTCCTCTCAGGTCTCCGCTTTCGCGGCCGACAGCTTTTCTGAGTGCTTGCTCCTGCAAGCGCTGCTCAGCCGTCTCTTGCCACGGCCCCAGTAAACGCCACCGGCTTCGTGGCCGTGCAACCGACACGCACTTATTACCCCCGGAGGTGATACCGGGCAACCCGCTCCGGCCTGCGGAAACGCTCCCAAGAAGCAGCCCGGGTGGCCAGACTCACCCGGAAGTGGAGCCTCCGTTACAGCGTGCATTTCCGTGCCCATAAGGAAACCCGCAAAAATTGATGATCTTGATCATCGTCCGGTCGTCGCCCGATCGCGCGACGACCGTGACCGAACGGAGCCGTTGTTGACCATGCCCGCTTCACCCGATCCGCACTAGAGTCGGCCCAACCCCAGTTCACCGGCGAACAACCCCCGGGAGCGACCATGTTGAGCACCATGCAGGACGGCCAGCTGTCGCTGGCGAACCTGCTCCGCCACGGCACGTCGGTGCACTCGGCGAGCGAAGTCATCACCTGGACCGGTTCAGAAGCCCGGCGCGAGACCTACGGCGAGCTCGGCCGCAACGCCGCCCGCCTCGCGAACGCGCTCCGGAGCCTCGGCGTCACCGGCGACCAGCGCGTCGGCACGTTCATGTGGAACAACGCCGAGCACCTGGCCGCCTACCTGGCCGTCCCGGCGATGGGCGCCGTGCTGCACACCCTGAACATCCGGCTCTTCCCCGAGCAGCTGACGTTCGTCGCGAACCACGCCGAGGACCAGGTCGTCATCGTCGACGGCACCCTCGTCCCGCTGCTGGCCAAGCAGCTGCCGGAGTTCAAGACGGTCCGGCACGTCATCGTGGCCAACGGCGACGCCGCGTCGCTTCAAGCCCCGGACGGCATCCAGGTGCACGCCTACGCCGAGCTGCTGGCCGCCCAGCCGGACACCTTCGACTGGCCGGACGTCGACGAGCGCTCCGCCGCTGCGATGTGTTACACCTCGGGCACGACGGGTGACCCCAAGGGCGTCGCCTATTCACACCGCTCGATCTGGCTGCACTCGATGCAGGTGTGCATGAGCGACAGCATGAACCTCGCGCAGAGCGACAAGGCGCTGGCCATCGTGCCGCAGTTCCACGCGATGGCGTGGGGCCTGCCGTACGCGGCGCTGATGGTCGGCGCGTCGCTGGTCATGCCGGACCGGTTCCTCCAGCCGGCCCCGCTCGCGGCGCTGCTGGCCGCCGAGAAGCCGACGTTCGCCGGCGCGGTCCCGACCGTCTGGCAGGGCCTGCTCGCCCACCTCGAAGCGCACCCGCAGGACATCTCCCACCTGCGCGAGGTCGTCGTCGGCGGGTCGGCGGTGCCGCCGTCGCTGATGCACGCGTTCGAGGAGCAGCACCACGTCTCGATCCTGCACGCCTGGGGCATGACCGAGACGTCGCCGCTCGGCAGCGTCGCCCGGCCGCCGGCGTCCGCGACCGGCGACGAGGCCTGGCGCTACCGCTACACGCAGGGCCGCTTCCCGGCGTCCGTGCGGGCCCGGCTGATCGACGACGACGGCGCGGTGCTGCCCTGGGACGACGAGGCCGTCGGCGAGCTCGAGGTGCAGGGCCCGTGGATCGCCGGCGCGTACTACGGCGGTTCAGACGTGGATCCGGACAAGTTCCACGACGGCTGGCTGCGCACCGGCGACGTCGGCAAGATCAGCGCCGACGGCTACCTCACGCTGACCGACCGTGCCAAGGACGTCATCAAGTCCGGCGGCGAGTGGATCTCCTCGGTCGACCTGGAGAACCAGGTCATGGGCCACCCGGCGGTGGCCGAGGCCGCGGTCGTCGGCATCCCGGACGAGAAGTGGGACGAGCGGCCGCTGGTCGCCGTCGTGCTCAAGGAGGGGCAGACGGCGACGCCGGAGGAGCTGCGCGAGTTCCTGGCCGACAAGGTCGCGAAGTGGCAGCTGCCGGAGAACTGGACGTTCGTGGACGAAGTCCCCAAGACGAGCGTCGGCAAGTTCGACAAGAAGCGCATCCGCGCGTCCTACTCCGAGGGAAAGCTCGACATCGCCCAGCTCTAACGGGTAAATCTCCGGCGAGTCTTCATGCCTCTGACGGCCACCATGGGGGAACCTAACGCCCTCATGGTGGCCTTCAGAGCACGTCGGAGGGGTTCTGGGGATGCATAACAGGCGCAATTTCTTGGCACTGGCCGGAGTCGGCGCGCTGACGGCGGCTTGCGGGTCGAACACCGGTCGGCAGGGTGACCCGCCGCCCTCGACGGCGTACTCGGCGGGGCCGCCGCCGTCGGACACCCCGAAGGTCGCGCTCCAGCAGTGGTACCACGCGTACGGCGAGGACGGCGTCCAGGAAGCCGTCAAGCGCTACGCGGCGAGCTACCCCGGCGCGGCCGTCACCGTGCAGTGGAACCCCGGCGACTACGACTCCAAGATCGTCACCGCGCTGCAGAACAGCAAGGTGCCGGACGTCTTCGAGGCGCAGGTCAAGATCGACTGGGTGCGGCAGAACCAGGTGGTGTCGCTCGACGACGTCATCGCGCCGGTGAAGGCCGACTTCAGCCCGGCCGTGCTCGCCGCGCAGACCGTCGAAGGCAAGGTCTACGGCATCCCGCAGGCCACCGACACACAGGTGCTCTTCTACCGCAAGAGCCTGCTGCAGGCCGCCGGCGTGCAGCCGCCGCAGACGGTCGACGAGCTGATCGACGCGGCCGCGAAGCTGACGAAGGACGGCGTCAAGGGCTTCTTCGCGGGCAACGACGGCGGCGTCGGCGTGCTCACCGGCCCGCTGCTGTGGTCGGCGGGCCTCGACTACCTGAAGGGTGGCAACCGCGAGGTCGGCTTCGACGACCCGCGCGCGGCGACCGCGCTGGGCAAGCTGCACACGCTCAACACCAACGGTTCCCTGCTGCTCGGCGCGCCCGCCGACTGGTCGGACCCCGGCGCCTTCATCGACGGCCTCGCCGCGATGCAGTGGACCGGGCTGTGGAACGTGCCGAAGATCCGCTCGGCGTTCGACGACGACTTCGGCGTGCTCCCGTTCCCCAAGCTGGACGGCAGCGGGGCGCCGTCGGTGCCGGTCGGCGCGTACGGCGCGATGGTCAACGCCAAGAGCGCGCACGTCGCCGAGGCCAAGGCGTTCGTGAAGTGGCTGTGGATCGACCAGACGCAGAACCAGCTCGAGTTCGCGACGAAGTTCGGCTTCCACGTGCCGGCCCGCCAAAGCCTGATCGACCGCGCGGACAACCTCAAGAACGGCCCGGCCGCCGACGCGGCCCGGTTCGTCAAGGAGAACAGCCACCTCGTCGGCGGTCCGGTGTGGACGCAGCAGGCGAACACGGCGCTGTCCGACGCCGCCGCGAAGATCGCCAAGGAGGGCGCGGACCCGGCGGCGCAGGTGAAGACGGCCGTCGGCGTGGCCCAGTCCGAGCTGAAGCGCTTGTTCGGATGAAGCGGCGCGACGCGCGCGCCTTCTGGCTCTTCGTCGGTCCGTTCCTGATCGGGCTCGCGGTCTTCGCGTACCTCCCGATCGGCTGGAGCGCGTACCTGTCGTTCTTCGACGCGCGGAACACCGTGACCCCGACGGACTTCGTCGGCCTGGACAACTACGGGCACATGCTCACCGACGAGCCGTTCCTGTCGAGCCTGGGCACGTTCAGCGTGTTCGCGGTGTTCATCGTGCCGCTGACGTTCGTGCTGTCGCTGGCGCTGGCGCTCGGCGTGAACCAGCTTCGGTTCGCGCGGGCGTTCTTCCGGTCGGTGTTCTTCCTGCCGTTCGCGTGCTCGTACGTCGTGGCGTCGCTGATCTGGAAGACGTCGTTGTTCTCGGGTGTCCGATATGGACTGGCGAACACGGTGCTCGGCCTGTTCGGCGCCGACCCGGTCGCCTGGACGGGCACGGTGCACCCGCCGCTGTACTGGATCGTGCTGGTCACCGCCCGGCTGTGGCTGCAGCTGGGCTTCTACATGATCCTGTTCATCGCGGCACTGCAACGGATCCCGCGGCACCTCTACGAAGCCGCGTGGCTCGACGGCGCGAAGCCGGGCTGGCAGGTGTTCCGCTACGTGACGCTGCCGCAGCTGCGCTCGACGGCGGTCGCGGTGCTGCTGCTGAACCTGATCAACGCGTACCAGGCGTTCGACGAGTTCTACAACATCATGGGCGACAGCCGCGGCTATCCGCCGTTCGCCCGCCCACCGTTGGTGTACCTGTACTACACGTCGCTGGGCTCGGGCGGCCAGGACCTCGGCCGCGGCAGCGCGGGCGCGGTGATCCTGGCGCTGATCATCGCACTCGTGACCCTGCTCCAGGGCCGGGTGCTGCGCTTCGGGAGGACGGCATGAGGGCGTTCCTCCGGTGGGCGTCGCTCAGTGTGGCGGCGATCCTGTTCCTGCTGCCCTTCTACCTGTTGCTGCGCAACGGTTTGGCGTCGCGGGCGGAGATCACCGCTCCCGAGTGGACGTTCTTCCCGTCCACAGTGCACTGGGAGAACTTCTCGAAGCTCTTCTCCGCCGACGACGTCCCGTTTGCCAGGAGCCTGCTCAATTCGGCGGTCGTGGCAGTGCTGCAGACGGTCGGCCTGCTGGTGCTCTGCTCCCTGGCCGGCTACGGCCTCGCCCGCATCCCTTACCGGCATTCCAGGATCGTGTTCTACGCCGTGCTCGCGACGTTGATGATCCCGACTTCGGTGACGTTCGTGCCGAGCTTCGTGGTGGTTTCGTCGCTGGGCTGGCTGTCGGACTTCCGCGGCCTGGTGATCCCCGGGCTGTTCAGCGCGTTCAGCGTTTTCCTGTTCCGCCAGTACTTCCTGGACTTCCCGCGCGAACTGGAGGAAGCCGGCCGGGTCGACGGACTCAGCCGCTGGGGCGTGTTCTGGCGGATCGTGGTGCCGAATTCGAAGGGGTTCTTCGCGGCGATCGCGGTCATCACCGTGATCGGCAGCTGGAACGCGTTCCTGTGGCCGTTGATCATCGCCCAATCGCCGGATTCGTGGACGGTCCAGGTGGCGCTGTCGGGGTTGCTGACAGCGCAGAACCCGCAGCTGAACCTGCTGTTCCTGGCGGCGGCGGTGTCGATCCTGCCGATCGTGCTGCTGTTCGCGTTCCTGCAGCGGTACCTGGTGCGCGGCGTGACCGAGTCCGGCCTGACGGGCTGAACCGCCCGCCGTCCGGCGGAAATGACCACGACCTTCGGCGGTACACCCTCCCCGACGCCTGTGACAGGGTAGCTCGAAATGTCACGTTCACCGCCCGGTCACCGACGTCCGGCACGGTTCTGGGCAACCGAGAAACGGGGAGCGAACAACCATGGCCGAACTCACCCGGCGCACCGTCGCCACCGCGGGCGCCGCCGGTCTCGGGCTCCTGCTCTGCACGCCCACCGCGAACGCCCTCGACCGCGCGCTGCGGCTCACCGGCACCCGGTCGATCAGCACCGCCGGCACCACGCTCGAGCAGGTCGCGACCGCGTCGGGCACCGGCTACTCGCGGCTGTCCGCGGGCCCGGGCTGGCCGCTGGTCGTCCGCGGCGACCTCGCGGCGCCGCAGAGCGGCCGCGACGACCGGCGCCGCGCGCTCAGCGCGTTCGTGCAGTTCACCGACCTGCACATCACCGACACCGAGAGCCCCGCGCGGTTCGAGTACCTGCACCCGTTCATCGGCTCCGCGCACCGGCCGCAGGAAGCGCTCGGCACCGTCGCCACCAGCGCGCTGGTCGAGCGCGTCAACAGCGTGCGGCAGGGGCCGTTCACCGGGCGGCCGTTCGACCTCATGGTCACCACCGGCGACAACACCGACAACCACGAGCTGATCGAGCTCGACTGGTTCCTCGAGGTCCTCAACGGCGGCAGCGTCACCCCGGGCTCCGGCGACCCGAACGTCTACGAAGGCGTCCAGAGTTCCGGCAACAAGGAGTACTGGAACCCGTCGATCCCGGGTGTCGGCGACGACTACTCGGCCAAGGGCTTCCCGCAGCTGCCGGGCCTGCTCGAAGCGGCCATGAAGACGTTCACCGCGCCGGGCCTCGACGTGCCGTGGTTCTGCACCTTCGGCAACCACGACGACAGCATCGTCGGCTCGCTGCCGGCGCAGATCCCCGGCATCGACGCCTGGTACACCGGCAAGTACAAGGTGATCGGCAAGGACGAGACCACCGCGAAGAAGCTCGCGGACGCCATCCGCAAGCCGGGTTCGAGCGTGCCGGTCGCGGAGCTGTTCGGCGGCTCCGGCACCATCCGCGAGATCACGCCGGACGCGCGGCGCCGCCCGTTCACCACGGCCGAGTTCGTCCGCGCGCACCTCGACGCGGCCAACACCGGCCCCGGCCCGATCGGCCACGGCTTCACCAGCGCGAACGCCGACGGCAAGAACGTCTACTACACGTTCCGGATCGCCCCGGGCATCACCGGGATCAGCCTCGACACGACCACCGACGCCGGGTTCGCGGACGGCTCGATCGGGCTGGCGCAGTACTCCTGGGTGGAGTCGACGCTCAAGCGGAACAGCTCGGCGTACTACGACTTCTTCGGCCGCAAGGTCACCCACGCCGTCACCGACGAGCTGTTCATCCTGTTCAGCCACCACACGAGCGGCTCGATGGGCAACCTGCTGCCGGACTCGCGCCACCTGCTGGACCCGCGCCTGGACGGCAACGCGTTCGTCGCGCTGCTGAAGCGGTTCCCGAACGTGCTGGCCTGGGTCAACGGCCACACGCACCGCAACCAGATCACGGCGCACGCCGGCAACACGCCGCGGCAGGGCTTCTGGGAGATCAACACGGCGTCGCACGTCGACTTCCCGCAGCACGCCCGGATCGTCGAGGTCGCGGACAACGCCGACGGCACGTTGTCGCTGTTCACGACGCTGATCGAGGCGGAAGCCCCGTACGCGGTGGACTACGGCGCCCGGACCCCGCAAGCGCTTGCGTCCCTGTACCGCGAACTGTCCTACAACGACATCCACACCGACCCGGGCCGCGTCGGCGCGAGCGCGGACCACAACACCGAACTGCTGCTGGTGAACCCGCTGTCCTGACGCTCGTGAGTGTTTAGTCGGGTTCTAACCCGACTAAACACTCACGACTACCTGCGGGGTAATCGACCGGCGGCGGGGGTTCGGGCAGGGTGGGCCGCATGACCGATGCCGAGGGCGCGCAGCTCTTCCACCAGACCATGCCGTTCTCCGAACGCCTCGGCGTCGAGGTGCTGGAGCACGGGCCCGCGCTCGTCCGCAGCCGGCTGGAGTGGGACGAGAGCCTCTGCACGCTCGGCGGCGCGCTGCACGGGGGCGCGCTCATGGCGCTGGCCGACTCGACCGGTGCCGTGTGCGCGTTCCTCAACCTGCCCGAGGGCGCGCAGGGCACGACGACCGTCGAGTCGAAGACGAACTTCCTGCGCGCGGTGCGTTCGGGCTACGCCGTTGCGTCGTCCAGACCACTGCACGCCGGGCGCAAGTTCGTCGTGGTGGAGACGGAAATCCACGGCGACGACGGCAAGTTGGTCGCGAAAGTGACACAGACGCAGGCCGTCCTGTAGGTACCTGTTTACATACCTCGCCGGACCGGCGAAAATCCTCGCCTACTGGGTGGGTCGAGCGAGGAGCCGCGATGCGGGTACGCAGTCTGTTCACACTACTGTCGGTTGTCGTGCTGACAGCCGTAACCGTTCAGGTCGCCGAAGCGGGGCCACGCGACGACGAAGCCGTCGACTACCACGAGTGGGCGGGCGGCCGCTTCCACGAAGGCGACTTCGCCGGGCTCGCGCTGACCCGTGACGGCCTGCGCATCACGCGCCCGATCGGCACGGTGCAGCACACCGAGCCGGAGCTCGGCACGACGCGGACGTACGAGTACAGCCAGTGGACGTCGCCGTCGTACCGGCAGGGCTTCGGCGCGACGCAGCTGGTCGCGTCCTGGAACGCGAAGACGCCGGCCAAGACGTGGCTGCAGGTCGAGGCGCGGGGCCGGACGTCGGCGGGTGCCGAAACCGGGTGGTACGTGATGGGCCGCTGGGCCAGCGGCGACGCCGACGTCCTCCGCACCAGCGTCGACGGCCAGGACGACGCGAACGCGCTGGTGGACGTCGACACGCTGGTCACGAAGGCCGGGGTGACGCTGAAGTCGTACAAGCTGCGGATCAGCCTCTACCGCGAAGCCGGCTCGGGCGCGACGCCGTCGGTGTCGCTGCTGGGCGCGATGACGTCGGCGGTGCCGGACCGCTTCGAGGTGCAGCCGACGAAGCCGGGCCGCGCCAGCGGGATCGAGCTGAAGGTGCCGGCGTACGCGCAGAACCTCCACAAGGGACAGTTCCCGCAGTACGGCGGGGGCGGCGAGGCGTGGTGCAGCCCGACGTCGACCGAGATGGTGGCCGAGTACTGGGGCAAGAAGCCGTCGGCCGAAGAGATGGCGTGGATCCCCGCGGACTACGTCGACCCGCAGGTCGCGTTCGCGGCGCGCTACACCTACGACCACGCCTACGACGGCACCGGGAACTGGCCGTTCAACACCGCCTACGCGGCGTCGCGCGGGTTGAAGGGGCACATCACCCGACTGCACTCGCTGAACGAGCTGGAGGACTACATCGCGCGCGGTATCCCGGTGATCACGTCGCAGTCGTTCCTGGCCTCGGAGCTGGACGGCGCCGGCTACGGCACGGCGGGGCACATCATGGTCGTCGTCGGGTTCACGAAGGACGGCGACGTGATCGCCAACGACCCGGCGGCCAGCAGCAACGACCGCGTCCGGAACGTCTACAAGCGCGACCAGTTCGAGAAGATCTGGCAGCGGACCAAGCGCTACCGCGCGGACGGCACGGTGGCGAGCGGCCCCGGCGGTATCGCGTACATCATCACTCCGGCGTAGGTCGGTGAAGGCCTCCTCGCTTGCCGGGCGAGGAGGCCTTCACGGCGTTTCACCAGGTCTTTCCGGCCTGCTCTCGGATCGCGCGGTTGATCCGGTTGAAGAAGCCGGTCAGGGCGATGTTCAAGACGATCGCCGACAGCTGCTTGTCGTCGAAGTGCTCCGCGGCGGCCGCCCAGATGTCGTCGGTGACGCCGGGCTGACCGTCCTCGATCCGCGTCGCGGCTTCGGTCAGCGCGAGCGCCGCCCGTTCGGGCTCGGTGAAGAACGGCGTCTCGCGCCAGGTGACGACGTTGTGCAGCCGTTCGTCGGTCTCCCCCTGCTTCTTCGCCGACGCGACACCCGCGAAGACGCACGGACTGCAGCCGTTGATCTGACTGGCCCGCAGGTGGACCAGCTCGAGCAGCAGCGGATCGACGCCGGCGCCGTGCACCGCCTTGAACAGCTGCTGGACCGCGCCGACCACCTCGGGGCTGCTTTCGCTCTTCAGCCGTGCTTCCATCTTTTCCTCCATCGGTTACCTGTGCCCCTCCGGGCTCGTCACCACCACGACGGAGCGGAACCGAGGAAGGTAACGACATGCCCGACACGCTGGCCGAAGCGTTCGAAGCCCGGCGCGAGCGGCTGCTCGCGGTGGCGCACCGCCTGCTCGGCTCGCACGCCGACGCCGAAGACGCGGTCCAGGAAGCCTGGCTGCGCCTGGCCCGCCAGGACGCGGCGGCGATCGAAAACCTCGACGGCTGGCTGACGACGGTGGTCGGCCGGATCAGCCTGGACGTCCTGCGCTCGCGCAAGTCCCGCCCCGAGTCGCCCTACGACGAGATCGTGGTGGCGGTCGACGACGCGTCGGAGCACGTGGCCCGCGCCGACTCGGTGGGCCTGGCTCTGCTGGTGGTCCTGGAGTCGCTGGGCCCGGCCGAGCGGCTGGCGTTCGTGCTGCACGACCTGTTCGCGGTCCCGTTCGAGGAGCTCGGCCGCATCCTGGGCAAGTCCGCGGGAGCGACGAAGATGCTGGCCAGCCGCGCCCGCCGCAAGGTCCGGGCCGCGGACCGGCCCCCGGCGGGGCCTTCGCAGCGCGAAGTGGTGGAAGCGTTCCTGCGCGCGGCCCACGACGGCGACTTCGAGGGTCTGCTGCGCGTGCTCGACCCGGAGGTCCAGCTGACGGTGGACACCCCGGGCGGCGTGGTGGTGGTCCTGGGAGCGACGAAGGTGGCCGCGGGCGCCCAGTTCGGCGCGGCGGCCGGCGGCAGCACGGTGCTGGTCGGCGGCCTGCCGGGGGTGGTGGCCTGGCGCCCGGACGGCTCACCGCTGTCGGTGGTGGCGTTCGTGGTGGCCGACGGCCGGGTGACCCGGATCGCCGCGGTGGCCGACCCGGCACGGCTGGCGTCGATGGGCTTGCCGAAGCCGTCGTGAACTGTCGGTGCCGGCCGGTAACGTGGAAGCCGGGGGCCGGAGGCACACCCGTGGCACACTGCCGTCACCATGCCGCGGCCACTGTTGTTCCTCGACGTCGACGGTCCGTTGATACCGTTCGGGCGGCGTTCCGGGGAGTACCGGACCTTCACCGATACCGACCTGGGCAACCCGTTGCTGGGCCGCGTCGATCCGGCTCTCGGCCCGCGACTGCTCGCCCTCGGGTGCGATCTCGTCTGGGCCACCACCTGGTTCGAGGACGCCAACGAGTGCGTTGCCCCGCTGCTGGGCCTGCCTCCGCTACCGGTGCTCGACTTCCCCGACGAGCCCACGGCGACCGGCCGGCACTGGAAGACCTCGCGGATCGTCGAACGGGCCGCGGGGTCTGCGTTCGTCTGGATCGACGATGAGACCACCGACGCCGACCGGGGTTGGGTGGCGAGCCACCATCCGGGTCCCGCGCTGCTCCACACCGTCACGGCGGGCACCGGGCTCACGGACCGCGATCTGACCACCATCGCCACCTGGCTGTCCAGTTGCGCAAGACGCAACTAGTTGCGCACCGCTCACCGAACCTCACTCATGCGGATGTCGCCATCTCCGCATGATCCGTGATTAGCTGCGGGCAGGACCAGCAGGAGCCGGAAGGTGGATGGACATGCCGTACGAGGTGCAGGGGGTTGTTTCGCGGGCGAAGGGCGAGCCCGTCTCGCTCGAAACCGTCGTGGTGCCCGATCCCGGGCCCGGCGAGGCCGTCGTGAACGTGCAGGCCTGCGGGGTCTGCCACACCGATCTGCACTACCGCGAAGGCGGGATCAACGACGACTTCCCGTTCCTGCTCGGGCACGAAGCCGCCGGGTTGGTGGAGGCCGTCGGCGAAGGGGTCAGCGACGTCGCGCCCGGTGACTACGTCATCCTCAACTGGCGTGCGGTCTGCGGCACCTGCCGGGCCTGCAAGCGCGGCAAGCCGTGGTACTGCTTCTCCACCTTCAACGCCGCCCAGCCCATGACGCTGGCCGACGGCACCAAGCTGTCGCCCGCGCTCGGCATCGGGGCCTTCCTCGAGAAGACGCTCGTCCACAGCGGACAGTGCACCAAGGTCAACCCCGAAGCCGAACCCGCGGTTGCCGGGCTGCTCGGGTGCGGGGTCATGGCCGGGCTCGGGGCCGCGATCAACACCGGGGCCGTCACGCGCGGGGACTCGGTCGCCGTCATCGGGTGTGGTGGGGTCGGGGACGCCGCCATCGCGGGCGCGAAGCTGGCCGGGGCCACCACGATCGTCGCGATCGACATGGACGACCGGAAGCTGGAGTGGGCCAAGGACTTCGGCGCGACGCACACCGTCAACAGCCGCGGGCTCAGCGAAGCCGCCGTCGTCGAAGCCATGCAGGACGCGACGAACTCCTTCGGTCCCGACGTCGTCATCGACGCGGTCGGGCGCCCCGAGACCTGGCGGCAGGCGTTCTACGGGCGTGACCTCGCCGGCACCGTCGTGCTGGTCGGCGTGCCGACGCCGGACATGCGGCTCGACGACCTGCCGCTGATCGACTTCTTCTCGCGCGGCGGCTCGCTCAAGTCGTCGTGGTACGGCGACTGCCTGCCCAGCCGGGACTTCCCGATGCTGGTCGACCTCTACCTGCAGGGCCGGCTGCCGCTGGACAAGTTCGTCACCGAAAAGATCGGCGTCGACGGCGTCGAGCAGGCCTTCGACCGGATGCACCGCGGTGAGGTCCTGCGCAGCGTGGTGACGTTCTGACCCTCTTCACCGACGACGAGTACCCGGCCGAGCCCTATCCCGGGACGCGGCCGGGCTACTCGTTCGTGCACGTCGACGGCGTCGGGCACCCGCTCGACACCGCGCCCGGCGGCTGGCGCGAGCGGCTGGCCGTGCTGGCGTACGGCTCGAACGCCAACCCGTCGAAGATCACCTGGCTGCGGGCGCGGCTCGGGCTCGAAGGCCCGGTCGTGGTCGCGCACGCGCGCTGCGCCGGGCTCGCCGCGGTGTGGGCCGCCGGGTTCCGCGTGGTCGACGACCAGCGGCCGGCCACGCTCACCGCGCTGGACGGCGTCGAGGAGCACGCCGTCTGGTTCGTGACGCCGGACCAGCTGGCGGTGCTCGACCGCTGCGAGGGCCGCGGCACCCGCTACGACCTGGCCCGGCTGACCGAGCCCGACATCACCCTCGAGGACGGCACCCGGCTGACCGAGGTCTGCGCCTACGTCGGCGCCGCGCCGACCCGCTACCCCCTGCTGGTGGACGGCGAGCCGGTGCGCACCGCCGACGTCCCGCAGGCCGAAGCGGCGGCGCTCGAAGGCGTCGCCGCCGACGGCCACGGCGTGCCGTGCGAAGTGCTCAGACCAGTTTCCCCGGGTTGAGGATCCCGGTCGGGTCGACCGCGGACTTCGCCGCCCGCAGCACTTCCACGCCCAGCGAACCGATTTCCGCGCTCAGGTAGGGCGCATGGTCGACGCCGACCGCGTGGTGGTGCGAAATCGTGCCGAGCCCGGTGATCGCCTCGCACGCCGCCGCCTTCGCGCGCTGCCACTGACCGATCGGGTCGGCTTCGTCGCGGGCCGTCAGCACCGTGAAGTACAGCGACGCCCCGGTTTCGTACGCGTGCGAGACGTGGCACATCACGATCGCGCGGCCGAGCGACGCCGTCAGCGCGGCGCGGACGTCGTCACGCAGTTCGTCCACATTGGACCAGTAAGCCGCGGTCTCCAGCGTCTCGACGCAGATGCCCCGGTCCAGCAGGGCATCGCGCTGCCGGGGTCCGGCGAACCGGCCGTGCCGCCAGGACTCGCCGAGTGCCTTGCCGACGCGCACCGCGCCGGCGGCCTTCAGCCGGCGGACCGTCTCGCGACGGCGGACTCCGACGTCACGCGGGCTGCCCTCCCAGCCGAGGATCAGGAAGCACGGCCGCCGCACCCCGCGGGCGGCGAGGTAGCGGCGCAGCACCGCCGTCTTCAGTCCGGCGTTCAACGCCAGCGAGACCTCGGTCTCGTCGCCGTCGGAGAGCCTGGTGACGTCGGCGAGTGCGCGGTTCTGGGCGAGCTCGCGAACCACCGTCAGGCCCGCCTCCCAGCTGGGCAGCGCGTACCCCTCGTACCCGTGGACCAGCGGCTTGGGGCGCACGCGCAGCGCGACCTCGGTGATCACGCCCAGCGCGCCTTCGCTGCCGACGGCGAGCTGACGCAGGTCCGGCCCGGCGGCGGACGCCGGGGCCACGCCGAGCTTCCACTCACCGCGCGGGGTCGCCAGCCGGACGCCGGTGACCATGTCCTCGAACCGCCCGTAGCCGGCCGACGCCTGACCGGCCGAGCGCGTCGCCGCGAAGCCGCCGATCGTCGCCCGCTCCCACGACTGCGGGATGTGCCCGAGCGTCAGGCCGTGCTCGCCGAGGAGGCGTTCGGCCTCGGGCCCGCGGACGCCGGCCTGCAGCACGGCGATGCGCGACTCGGCGTCGACCGACACCAGCGCGTCGAGCCGGACGAGGTCGAGCGCGATCACCGACGCCTTCTCGCCGCGCAGCGCCGCGACGCCGCCGACCACCGACGTGCCGCCGCCGAACGGGACGACGCCGATGTCGTGCCGGACGCACGCGTCGAGCACCGCCTGGACCTCCTCGGCGTCGGCGGGGAGCACGACGGCGTCGGGCACCGGGAATTCCACCGCCGCCGACCGGCGCCGCAGCAGGTCGAGGTAGGACAGACCGGTCGCCCTGGCCAGCCGCGCCGCGTCGTCGACCAGCACGTTTTCCGCGCCGACCACTTCCGACAACGCGGCGGCAGCAGATTCGTCCAGTTTCCGTGACGGTATTTCCACCGGCAATTCGCTCGCCGGGGCAGCATCGGGGGCCACCTGGCCTATACGCTGTTCAAGCCACTTGGCCGCTCGCGCGGGCAGCTGGGCGGCGTCGCCGGCTTCCGCGGTCCAGGACCGGCGGAGGCGGTGGTCAATGAGCGCGTTCACGACTACAGTGTGACATATGGACGTGAAACGTCACACCACGCAGACGGCGGGATCCTCCGCGCTCGCGGACACCCGCAGCCGTCAGACGGCGACCAGAGTGGCCGATGACGTGCTGCTCGACGCCGCACGCTCGTGCGTGCTGGCGGTCGGTGTGCGCCGCACCACACTCGCCGAAATCGCCCGTACCGCCCGCGTCAGCCGGATGACGGTCTACCGCCGCTTCCCCGACGTCCGCAGCGTGCTCGCGGCGCTGATGACCCGCGAGTTCAGCGGGCTGCTGCGCACGGCGAGCGAGCGCGGCGCCGACGCCGCCGACAGCCGCGAACGGCTCGTGCTCATCGCCTCGGCCGGGGTTCGCGCGCTGTCGGACGACCCGCTGTTCCGCACGCTGCTCGACGTCGACCCCGAGCTCGTGCTGCCGTACATCGTGCAGCGGCTCGGCGCGACCCAGAAGTTCGCCGAGCAGGCGTTGCACCAGCTTCTGGCGGCCGGACACCAGGACGGCTCCATCCGGCGCGCGCCGGTCGCGGCGCAGTCCCGCGCGGTGCTGCTGGTGGTCCAGTCCTTCGCGTTCTCGCTGCGACCGGCGACCGCGGACGTCGACGAAGCCGCACTGCTGGCGGAGTTCACGCACGTGCTCGACGCGGCACTGAAGCCGTGACGTCCGGCTCCCTCAACGCGCGGCGCCGCGATCGCGAACTCGCCGGGCTGGCCGCGGGCGAGCGCGTCGACGTCGTCGTGGTCGGCGGCGGCGTCACCGGCACCGGCATCGCGCTGGACGCGGCTTCCCGCGGGCTGTCGGTGGCGCTCGTGGAGGCGCACGACCTCGCGTTCGGGACGTCACGCTGGTCTTCGAAGCTCGTGCACGGCGGCCTGCGGTACCTGGCCCACGGCGAACTGGGCCTGGCGCACGAAAGCGCGGTCGAGCGGGGCATCATGATGACGCGGACCGCGCCGCACCTGACGCGCGCGATGCCGCAGCTGTTCCCGTTGTACCCCAGCACTTCCCGGGCCCAGCAGGCGCTGGTGGCGGCCGGGCTGCGCGCCGGTGACGCGCTCCGCCGGGCGGCGCGGACGCCGTCGTCGGTGCTGCCGCGACCGCGTTCGGTCCCCGCGGTGGAGGCGTTGGCGTTGGCGCCAGGGCTTTCCGCGCACGGGTTGCGCGGCGCCCTGCTGGCCTACGACGGCGCGCTGGTCGACGACGCCCGGCTGGTGGTTTCCCTGGCCCGCACGGCGGCGTCCTTCGGCGCGCGCATCCTGACGCGGCTCTCGGCATCGTCGCTTTCGGCGGACCGGGTCGCCGTCGTCGACGGTGTTTCGGGTGACTCCTTCGACATCCACGCGCGCCAGGTGATCAACGCGACCGGCGTGTGGGCGGGCACCCTGACGGGCTCGGTCCGGCTGCGGCCCTCGCTCGGTTCGCACCTCGTGCTCGCGCCGGGGACGGTGCCGATGGGCACGACGTCGGTCAACATCGGCGTGCCCGGCGAGACCAACCGGTTCGTCTTCCTGCTCCCCCAACCCGACGGGCGGGTCTACCTGGGACTCACGGACGAGCCGGTCCCCGGGCCGATCCCGGACGTGCCGGTGGTGCCCGAGTCCGATGTGGACTTCCTGCTGTCACTGGCTTCCTCGGTGCTTTCGCGGCCGCTGACCCGGGCGGACGTGGCGGGGTCGTACGCGGGGCTGCGGCCGCTCGTGGAAGGCACGGGCGGGCGATCGGCGGACCTGTCCCGCAAACACGCCGTGCTGGCCGGTTCCGACGGGTTGCTGACCGTGGTCGGCGGGAAGCTCACGACGTACCGCCGGATGGCCGAGGACGCCGTCGACGCGGCGGTCCGCCTGGCCGGCCTGTCCCCTGCACCGTGCCGGACCGCGCGATTGCCGTTGCTGGGCGCCGCTTCGCGGGCGGAGTTGTCCCTTGTGGACGCTCCAGCCCGGCTGGTGGCGCGGTACGGGACCGAGGCCCCGCGGGTCGCGGCGCTGGGCGAGCTGGACGCGGAGTTCGCGGCCCCCGTCGCGCCGGGCGCCGGGATCACGGCAGCCGAGGTCGTGTGGGCGGTCCGGAACGAGGGCGCGCTGGACGTCGACGACGTACTGGAGCGCCGCACGCGGCTGGCGTTGATCCCGGCGGACGCCGAAGCCGCGCGGGCCAGGGTGGCGGAACTCGTCGACAAGTCGCTGGCCGGTCTCACCTGAGCGCGGTCTTCACTTGGCTTAGAGTGAGGACATGACCGAGGGGACGCTGGAGATCGACGGGATCTCCAAGCGCTACGGCACGAAGGTCGCGCTCGACGGCGTCTCCTTCGACGTCCGCGCCGGGGAACTGTTCGGCTTCGTCGGCAGCAACGGGGCCGGCAAGACCACGACGATGCGGATCGCGCTGGGGGTGCTCGCCGCCGACGCCGGCGAGGTGCGCTTCGACGGCAAACCGGTGACGCACGAGGCCCGCACGCACATGGGGTACATGCCGGAGGAACGCGGCCTGTACCCGAAGATGAAGGTGCTCGACCAGCTCGTCTACCTCGCCGAGCTGCACGGGCTCAGCACCAACGAAGCCCATCGCAACGCCGAAGACTGGATCGCCCGGCTCGGGCTGGCCGAGCGTCGCAAGGACGAGGTGCAGAAGCTCAGCCTCGGCAACCAGCAGCGCGTCCAGCTGGCCGCGGCCCTGGTGCACGACCCGGCCGTGCTGGTGCTCGACGAGCCGTTCTCCGGCCTCGACCCGCTCGCCGTCGACGTGATGAGCGGGGTGCTGCGGGAAAAGGCCGCAGCGGGGGTGCCCGTGGTGTTCTCCAGCCACCAGCTCGACCTCGTCGAGCGGCTCTGCGACCGGGTCGGGATCATCCGCGGGGGCCGGATGGTCGCCGTCGGCAGCGTCGGCGAGCTGACCGCGGGCGCGAGCAGCAAGCTCGTGGTCACCGCGCCGGACGCGCGGCCCGGCTGGGCCGCGGGCCTGCCCGGGGTGCGCGTCGCCGAGAACCACGGCACCACCACCGTGCTCGACCTCGACCCGGGCGCCGACGACCAGGCCGTGCTCGCCGCGGCGCTGGGGACCGGGCCGGTCACCGAGTTCAGCCGCCGTCGCCGCTCGCTGACCGAGCTCTTCCGCGACGCGGTGGCCGATGAGGGGGGACGATGAAGAAGCTGAGCGGACGGCGGGCCGTCTGGCTCGTGCTGAAGCGCGAGCTGAACACGCGGCTGCGCACGCGGTCGTTCGTGATCGGTACCGCGGTGCTGCTGGTGCTGCTGCTCGGGTACGTCGGGTTCCAGACCGCGCTGGCCGGCTCGTCGGACAAGAGCACCGTGGGCCTGACCGGCCAGGCGACCGGGATCGCCAAGCAGCTGCAGGTCGCCGCCGCGCAGTCCGGGCGCGAGGTCGAGACGGTCACCGTGACCGATCCGGCCGAGGGCAGGCAGCAGGTCGAGAACGGCGACCTCGACGCGCTCGTCTCGGGCAGCGCGGCGAAGCTGACCGCCACCTACAAGTCCGCTTTGGACAACCAGCTGCGCCGGGTGCTCGACCAGGTCGCCCAGCAGCAGGTGCTCGACGGCGTCCTGTCGTCCGCGCAGCTCGAACCGGCCGAAGTGATGGCGCAGGTGAGCAGCACCCACGTCCAGGACGACGCCCTCTCGCCCGAACCCGCCGACCACACGCAGCGGCTGGTCCTCGGCCTGATCGTCGCGTTCCTGCTCTACATGAGCATCATCACCTACGGGATGATGGTCGCGCAGGGCGTGGTCGAGGAGAAGTCGAGCCGGGTCGTGGAACTCCTGCTCGCCAGCGTCCGGCCGTGGCAGCTGTTGCTGGGCAAGGTGATCGGGATCGGCCTGGTCGGCCTGACCCAGCTGGTGATCCTCGGCGCGGTCGGCCTGCTGGCGGCGACGGCGACGGGCGTGTTCACCCTGTCCGGCTTCGCGACCGGCGCGGTGCTGTGGGGCCTGCTCTGGTACCTGCTCGGTTTCCTGCTGTACGCGACGATCTACGGCGCGCTCGGCTCGCTCGTGTCGCGGCAGGAGGACACGCAGGCGGTGGTCGGGCCGCTCAACATCATCCTGGTCGTCGGGTTCGTCGCGGGCTTCAACCTGCTGCTGCAGGACCCTTCCGGCACGGCGGCGAAGGTCGTCTCCCTGATCCCGCTGCTGTCTCCGATCCTGATGCCGGCCCGCATTTCGACCGGCGCGGTGACGGGCTGGGAAATCGGCCTGTCGCTCGCGCTGACGCTGGCGACCGTCGCGCTGCTGACCTGGCTGGGCGGCCGGATCTACGGCAACAGCGTGCTGCGCATCGGCAGCCGCATCAAGCTTTCCGAGGCCCTGCGTGGCTGAAAAGCTCGTGAGTGGCAAGTCGGGTTCTAACCCTACTTACCACTCACGACGTGATCTTGCCGTAGCGCTCCAAGGAAACCTGGCGCTCCTGGGCGTGGTCGACCATCGGCTCCGGGTACTCCTTGGGGCGCTCCTTCAGCTTGTGCACCGCCTTGCCCGAGACCGGGCGTAACTCCGGCACGTACTTGCGGACGTAGTCGCCGTTGGGGTCGAACTTCTCCCCCTGCGTCGTCGGGTTGAAGATCCGGAAGTACGGCGCCGCGTCGGTGCCGCAGCCCGCGACCCACTGCCAGTTCAGCTGGTTCGACGCGAGGTCGCCGTCCACGAGGTGCTTCATGAAGTGGCGGGCGCCGAGCCACCACGGCAGGTGCAGGTCCTTCACCAGGAAGCTGGCGACGACCATCCGGACGCGGTTGTGCATCCAGCCCTCGGCCAGCAGCTGCCGCATCCCCGCGTCGACGATCGGGTAGCCGGTCTTGCCTTCGCACCACCGCTCGAACGCCTCGGGGTCCTCGTCGTGCTTCATCCCGTCGAACCGCTTGTCGTAGTTCTTCCGCGCGGTTTCCGGCCGGTTCCACAGGACGTCGGCGTGGAATTCGCGCCAGCAGATCTCACTGCGCAGCGACTTCGCGCCGACGCGGTCGTCGCCGGCCAGGTCGGCCAGGATGGTCCGCGGGTGGATGCAGCCCCAGCGCAGGTACGGCGAAAGCCGCGTGGTGCCCTCGCGGTCCGGCCGGTCGCGGTCCTCGTCGTAGGTCTCGATGCCGTCGTCGAGGAACTCGTGCCAGACGTCGAGCGCGGCCTGCTCGCCCGGTTCGGGCAGGGTCGCCGAAACCCGGGGCGGCTTGGGGGTCTTCAGCGAGCGCGGCGGTTCGACCCAGTCCACAAGGGACGGTCCGGTGTCCGCGGGCGAGTGCCACCCGCGCGCGGTCCACGCCCGGTAGAACGGCGTGAAGACGCGATAGGGGTCGCCGTCCGGCTTGGTGACCCGGCCGGGCGTCACCGCGTACGGGGAGCCCGTCTCGACCCAGTCGATGTCGTTCTCGGCCAACGCTTTCGCGACTTCGGCGTCCCGGCGGCGGCCGTACGGGCCGGTGTCGGCGCTGACGTGCACCGCGGCCGCGCCGATCTTCTTCGCCGCCTTGACGACCTCGACCGCCGGTTCGCCGCGGACCAGCATCAGCCGGCCGCCGAGCTGCTCGTCCAGCTTCTCCAGGCAGCCGTACATGAACGCCTCCCGCGGCGCGCCGCCCGGCTTGAGCAGCGCCTCGTCGAGGACGTACAGCGCGAGCACGTGCTTGCTGTGCTTCGAGGCTTCGAGGAGGGCGGCGTGGTCGCCCAGCCGCAGGTCGCGGCGGAACCACAGGACGACGGGTGCTTCTTTGGTCACGCGGCCCAACGATAAGCGCCCCGCCGTGCGGGTGCACGGCGGGGCGCTTACTTCACGCTATGAGGGTTACCGCTCCGACATCGGGGTGTAGTCCCGCGAAGCGTGGCCGGTGTAGATCTGCCGCGGGCGGCCGATCTTGGTGGCCGGGTCGTTGATCATCTCGCGCCAGTGCGCGATCCAGCCCGGGAGCCGGCCCAGCGCGAACAGCACCGTGAAGAACTTCGTCGGGAAGCCCAGCGCCCGGTAGATCAGGCCGGTGTAGAAGTCCACGTTCGGGTACAGCTTCCGCTCGACGAAGTAGTCGTCGGACAGCGCGGTTTCTTCGAGCTTCTTGGCGATGTCGAGCAGCTGGTCGCCGCCCTTCAGCTTGCCGAGGATCTCGTCGGCGGTGTTCTTAATGATCTTCGCGCGCGGGTCGTAGTTCTTGTAGACCCGGTGCCCGAAGCCCATCAGCTTCACGCCCTTTTCCTTGTTCTTCACCCGCTCGACGAACTTGGCGACGTCGCCGCCGTCGCGCTGGATGCCCTCGAGCATGTCGAGGACCGCCGCGTTCGCGCCGCCGTGCAGCGGGCCGAACAGCGCGTTGATACCGGCCGAAATCGAAGCGAACAGGTTGGCCTCGGACGAGCCGACCAGCCGCACGGTCGACGTCGAGCAGTTCTGCTCGTGGTCGGCGTGCAGGATGAACAGCAGGTCCAGCGCCTTCGCGATGTCCGGGTCGACCTCGTACGGCTCGGCCGGGAAGCCGAACGTCATCCGCAGGAAGTTCTCGACCAGGCCGAGCGAGTTGTCCGGGTACAGCAGCGGCTGGCCGACGGACTTCTTGTACGCGTAGGCGGCCAGGGTCGGGACCTTGGCGAGCAGCCGGATGGTCGACAGCTCCACGTTCGGCTCGTCGAACGGGTCGAGCGAGTCCTGGTAGAAGGTCGACAGCGCCGACACCGCGCTGGACAGGACCGGCATCGGGTGCGCGTCGCGCGGGAAGCCGCTGAAGAAGGCCTTCAGGTCCTCGTGCAGCAGCGTGTGGCGCTGGATCTTCTCGGTGAAGTCGGCCAGCTGGGTCTGGGTCGGCAGCTCGCCGTAGATCAGGAGGTAGGAGACCTCCACGAAGGTCGACTTCTCGGCCAGCTGCTCGATCGGGTAACCGCGGTAGCGGAGGATGCCGGCGTCACCGTCGATGTAGGCGATGGCGGACGACGCGGCGCCGGTGTTGACGAAACCGGGGTCGTAGGTGATGTACCCCGTCTGCGCCAGCAGCTTCCCCAGTTCGATCCCGGGCGCGCCCTCGACCGGGTGGACGATCTTGAACTCGTGCTCGCCACTCGGCAGGGTCAGCTTCGCGGTTTCGCCGCCGGACTGCCCCGCAGTCGTCGCGTCGGACATGCAAGTCCCTCTCACGTTCGGCACGGAGCGGCGGCGCCTGTACGTTTCACAGGTAGCCACGTGTTCACGCGAGGAAACACTGGCGCCTCGCTGCACACCGCCCCGCTGGGGTATGAAGAATGCCTCTCTACGCTAGTCGAGGAACTGGTGTTCGCGCAGCGGTGGCGTTGCTCCTGGGGCCCCCTTTGGGACCAGGTTCACACGCTCGACGCCATATCCGCGGAAGTCGGCGGCTCGGCACCGCTGCGGGACACCGTTATGGACGCCGCTTTCGCCGCGAAAGCCAGGGCCTCCCGCCACGCGTCCGCGCCGAGAGAAGCCAGGTCGGTGACCTCCCGGGTGTGCAGCCAGGCCAGCAGCGCCCCCTGCACGGTGTCGCCGGCGCCGATCGTGTCGACCACGGCGACCTTCCGCGACGGCACGTGGGCCAGCTCACCTGCGGCGGTGATCACCGAGATGCCGTCGGCGCCCCGGGTGAGCACCACGGCGTCCACACCGGACTCGATCCACGTCTTCGCGGCGGCGAGCGGGTCGGCGCCGCCGGTGAGCCACGCGGCGTCGTCGTCGGAGATCTTGAGCAACCGGACGTCCGGCAGCCACGACGCGAACCGGGCGCGGTAGGCGGCCGGGTCGGTGATGAGCGCTTCGCGGATGTTCGGGTCGAGGACGGTCAGCACGCCGCGGGCGGCCTCGCGCCGCAGCACCGCCTCGTACGCCGACGCGCCGGGCTCGAGAACCATGCCGAGCGTGCCGAGCGAGAGCGCGGTCACCTCCTCCGGCAGCGGGCCGGGGTCGGCGACGAGCCGGTCCGCGGTGCCTTCGACGTAGAACGTGTAGTGCGCGGCGCCCTTCGCGTCGAGCGCCACGACGGCGAGCGTCGTCGGCTCGTCGCCCCGCTGCAGGAGAGAGGTGTCGACGTCGGAAGCGTGCAGGCGCTCGACCATCGCTTCGCCGAAGCGGTCGGTGGAGACGCGGGACAGGAACGCCGACGGCACGCCGAGCCGCCCGGCCGCCAGGGCGACGTTGTACGGGCCGCCGCCCAGCCGGGGCAGCAGCGCGCGCAGCCCACCGTCCACAGTGGAATCCAGGGGGTCGCCGGGAACCAGGTCGACCAGAGCTTCTCCGCCTACGACGATCACGCGGGGAGTTTAATGGAGTTCAGGCTGACAATTCCTGTCCGCTATTTGTTCAGCCCGCCGAGCAGCAGTTCACCCAGCGCGGTGAACGCCTCGGCGTCGGAAACGTCGGTGCGCTGGCCGACCACCCCGGTCTGGATGCCTTCGATGATCAGCCCGGTCATCTCGGCCACGAGCCGGGCGTGGACGTCGCGGAACACCCCGTCGGCGACGCCCTTGTCGATGAACCGCCGGAGCCGCTGCGCCGCGAACCGGCTGTTGACCTGGTAGGCCTCGCGTGCCGGGCCGAACTCGGCGAGATCGCGCATGAACGCCGCCGACGCCCGGTTCAGGTGCTCGGAGACACCGGCCAGGTACTCCCCGATGAGCTTGCGCGCGTCGTCGATCCCGGCGATGCGCTCCTCGATCCGCTCGGCGGCGCCCCGGAAGAAGTGGGTGACGACCTTGACCGCGAGCTGCTCCTTGCTGGGCGCGAGCGCGTAGAGCGTCGACTTCGAGCAGCGCAGGCGCCCGGCGAGGTCGTCGAGGGTGAAGGCGGCGAAGCCCTCTGCGAGGAAGAGCGCCTCGAGGTCGGCGAGCAGGGCGCGCTGACGCGCGGTCGGCCGTCGGCGGGGTTCGGGGCGCATCGGCTCACTATCTCCTACGTGTTCCGGCCACCCCAGGCCTGTCGTACTGTACTCTAGGCAGGCCCACAGTACTGTTTTCAGTACCGCTTTGGAGGACGAAGATGCCCGCCGAACGCTTGCTGCCCTCGTCGGAGGCCGAAGCCCTGGTCGACCTGGCCCGGGAGATCGCCCGCGAGGAGCTCGCGCCGCGCGCGGCGGCGGCTGAAGAGGCCGAGCAGTTCCCGCGCGAGCAGTTCCGCCTCCTCGGCAAGTCCGGCCTGCTGGGGCTCCCGTACGCGGAGCGCTGGGGCGGCGGCGACGTGCGGTACGAGGTCTACCTGCAGGTCCTGGAGGAGCTGGCGGCCGCGTGGATGACGGTCGGCGTCGGGCTGTCGGTGCACACGATGTCCTGCTACGCGCTGGCCGAGTACGGCACCGACGAGCAGCGCGACCAGTGGTTCCCGGACATGCTCGAAGGCGGCCTGCTGGGCGCGTACGCACTGTCGGAGACCCAGGCGGGCTCGGACGCGGCCGCTTTGTCGACTCGCGCGCGGCTGGACGGTCCGGACTACGTCGTCAACGGCACGAAGGCGTGGATCACGCACGCGGGCGTGGCGGACTTCTACACGACGATGGTCCGCACGGGCCCCGACGAGATCTCGTGCCTGCTGGTCGACGGCGCCACGGAGGGCCTGTCCGCGGCCCCGCGCGAGCGGAAGATGGGACTGACGGGCTCCCCGACCGCCCAGATGATCTTCGACGGCGCCCGCGTCCCGGCCGCGCGCCTGCTGGGTTCGGCGGGCGACGGGATGCGCATCGCCCTGTCGTCGCTGAGCTCAGGCCGCCTCGGCATCGCGGCTTGCGCGGTGGGCCTGGCCCAGGCGGCGCTGGACGAGGCGGTGGCATACGCGAAGAGCCGCTCGCAGTTCGGCCGCGCGATCATCGACTTCCAGGGCGTCGAGTTCCTCCTGGCCGACATGGCGGCGATCGTGGAGTCGTCCCGGGCCTGCTATCTGGAGGCCGCACGGAGGCGCGACCGCGGCCTGCCGTTCCAGCGCCAGGCATCGATCGCGAAGCTGGTGGCCACGGACGGCGCGATGAAGGTGACGACGGACGCGGTCCAGGTCCTCGGCGGGGCGGGGTACACGCGGGACTTCCCGGTGGAGCGCTACATGCGGGAGGCGAAGGTGCCGCAGATCTTCGAGGGGACGAACCAGATCCAGCGGATGGTGATCGCGCGGGAGCTGAAGAAGGCCTGATCGAGCGGCTTCTGTCACACGGTTGGGGCACCTACGGTTGCACTCGGATTCCGGGCGCAGCGAGGAGACGTCGTGACCGAACTTTCCCAGCCAGGTCGGTGGGGGATCCCCGATCACCTGCTGACGATCGAGGAGTACGCGGCGCTCGGGGAAACCGACACGGGCTTCACCGAGCTCGTGGAAGGCCGCATCGTGTTGTCCTCCAACTCCGAGCCCCAGCACAACATCGCGGCGTTCGAACTGGCGCGACAACTCGTCCGGCAGGTGCCGGACCACCTCAAGGTCGTTCCCGGCACCGACGTGGACCTCGGTCTGGCGTCGGCCGGCAGCCCCGGCTTCTCCCGGCGGCCCGACCTGATGATCGTCGACAAGGCCGAGATCGCCCGAGTCCGCGAGGACGGAGGCATGATTCGGGCCGAAGAGGTAGCGGTCGTGATCGAAGTCGTGTCACCGGGCTCGACTGATCCGACCTGGTCGAGCGAACGCTGTCCCACCCGCGCGACGGATACCGTTTTCCGCATGCCCGACCAGCTGTTGACCATCGAGGAGTACCGAGCGCTCGGCGAGACCGACCGCGGCTTCACCGAACTCGTCGAAGGCCGCATCGTCCCCTCGCCCGGGGCCGGCCGCGCGCACAACCTGGCCGCGTGCCGGTTGGCCGCGCAGCTGGAACGGCAGCTGCCGCGCGGGCTCGCCTTCGTCCTCGGTACCGACCTCGACCTGGGCCTCGCGCCGCCCGGTGAGCCCGGCTTCGCGCGCCGCCCCGACCTGCTGGTCTTCGATCGGGCCGCCGGTGAGCCGATCCGTGCAGACGCGGTCGCCGTGGTCATCGAGCTCGTGACCCCGGGCTCCCGCCGCACGGACTACCGCGTCAAGCACGACGAATACGCTGACGCGGGAATCCCGCACTACTGGATCGTCGACCTCGCCGAGCCGGTCACCCTGATCGCCTGCCAGGGCTACCAAGACGGGCCGGCGGTGACGGGGACCTTCGCGACCAGCGAACCGTTCCCCGTCGAGCTCGACCTGGGCGCGTTGATCGGGCAGCACGCCGGAACCGCCCGGTAACCGGCGTGCCGCCCGAAACTCAGCGGGTCTCGCGGTACCTGCGGTCCTTCGAGACGCCCTCGCCCAGCTGCTCGTCGAAGTGGTACACCTCGTCGCCGCGGACGAAGACGCGCAGCGCTCGGTTCATCACGTCGAGCGGGTCGCCGCTCCACAGGACCACGTCCGCGTCCAGGCCCGGCTTCAGCGACCCGATCTGGCCGTCCAGGCCCAGCATCGACGCCGGGTTGACGGTCAGCGAACGCAGCGCCGTCGCCGGGTCGAGGCCGTCCTTGACCGCCAGGGCCGCCTGGTAGACGAGGAAGTTGATCGGGATCACCGGGTGGTCGGTCGTGATCGCGATCCGGACGCCCGCGCGGGCCAGGATGCCCGCCGAACGCAGGGTGCGGTTGCGCAGCTCCACCTTGGACTTCGTGGTGAACAGCGGGCCCAGGATCACGGGCACGTCCCGCTCGGCCAGCAGGTCCGCGATCAGGTGACCCTCGGTGCCGTGGTTGATGACCAGCTTGTAGCCGAACTCGTCGGCCAGCCGCAGCGCCGTGACGATGTCGTCCGCGCGGTGGACGTGCTGGTCCCAGTACAGCTCGCCGTCGAGGACCTTCGACAGCGTCTCCATCGTGAGGTCGACCTCGTGGGGCTTGCCCTCGGACTCGGCGTGCGCGCGCTTGGCCTGGTAGTTGCGGGCCTTGGTGAAGGCCTCGCGCAGGATCGCCGCGACGCCCAGCCGCGTCGACGGCGTCTGCTTCTTGTCGCCGTAGACGCGCTTCGGGTTCTCGCCGAGCGCACTCTTCACGCTGACGTGCTCCGCGAAGATCATGTCGAGGATGCTGCGGCCCCAGGTCTTGACGCCGATGGTCTGGCCGCCGATCGGGTTGCCCGACCCCGGCTTGATGACGACGCTCGTGACGCCGCCGGCCAGCGCGTCGTCGAAGCCCGGTTCGTACGGGTCGATGCCGTCGATCGCGCGGAAGCGGGCGCCGTTCGGGTCGGTCATCTCGTTGGTGTCGTTGCCGGCCCAGCCCTCGCCGTCCTCGTGGACGCCCAGGTGCGCGTGCGCGTCGATGAAGCCGGGCAGCACCCAGGTGCCCGCCGCGTCGACGAGCTCGGCGTCTTCCGGGATGTCGACGTCGGCCTCGGCACCGATCGCGACGATCTTGCCGCCGTCGATGAGGACCGTGCCGCCGTCGATGGGTTCACCGTCGATGGGGACGACGTAGCCCCCGACAATTGCCTTCGCCATAGTTCGCCACGCTAACGAACTCGTCCGGACGCGCGCACCCGACCCCGCCGGCTCACCGGACGCGGATGCCCCAGCTGCCCGTCCACGACGCCGACGGCTCCAGCTCGATCAGGTCGGTGCCCGTGTTCAGCGCGTCCGCCGGGCAGGTCATCGGCTCGATCGCGACGGCGCGGCCGCGGCCGACCAGGTCGTCCGGGGTGAAGACCTGCGCCCAGCGGAAGTCGGGGCCGGTCCAGACGACCAGCTGCCGGTCTTCGTGGGACAGGACGAACTGGTGCTCACCGTCCGAAGCGGACAGCGAGCCGAACGCCGTGTCCAGGTCGACACCGGCCAGCACCCGCCCGGCGCGGAAGTCGTACTCCGTTCCCTCGACGTCCCGCTCCGGCGCGTACGGCATCTGCTCGTCGCCCAGGTACGGGCGCACCCGGCTCGCCGGCAGGGTCAGGGTCAGCTCGTCGGTCGGGACGTCGCCGATCCGGAAGTACGGGTGCGTGCCGACGCCGACGCCGATCGGCTGCTCGCCCTCGTTGCGGATCTCGTGCGTCACGGTCAGCTCGCGCGGCGCCAGCTCGTACGTCACCGTCGCGCGCAGCGGCACCGGCCAGCCCGGCTGCGCCTCGACGTCGACAGCCAGGGTGATCGACGACTCGGCGTGCTCCAGCAGCTCCCACTCGAGGTGGCGGGTCAGGCCGTGGATGGCGTTGCCGCGCGCCTCCTCGGTGATCTCGAGCTGCTGCTCTTCGCCCTGGAACGTCCACTTCCCGGCCTTGGTCCGGTTCGGCCACGGCAGCAGGACCTGCCCGGCGCCCTTCGGCGGCTTCTCGTCTTCGCCGAACTCCTCGACGTACGGCACGCCGCCGACCTCGAACGCGCGCAGCCCGGCGCCGATCTCGGTGACGACGGCTCGTGCGTTGCCGCGGGTGATCTCGAACTGCTGACCGGTCGGGTTGCCCATGGGCACGACCTTACCGATCTGCGAACTAACTAGACCGGTCGTCATAGTTTGCGCTACGGTCAGTGCCATGGTCCGTCGCACCGACACCCGGCAGCGCATGCTCGACACCGCCGCCGACCTGTTCCAGACCCAGGGCTACCACGCCACCGGCCTCACCCAGCTGACGACGGCGGGCGGCGCCCCGAAGGGTTCGCTGTACTTCCACTTCCCCGGCGGCAAGGAACAGCTCGCCGCCGAGGCCGTCCGGCTGTCGGGCGAGCGCACCGGTGCGGTGCTCGAAGCGATCCTCCGGGACGCGCCCGACGCGCCGACCGCGATCACCCGGGCGATCGACGCGCTGGCGAGTTTTCTCACCCAGTCCGACTTCCAGCGCGGCTGTCCACTCGCGACGGTCGCGTTGGACGCCGCCGCGGCGAGCGAGCCCATCCGCGAAGCCTGTGTGGACGGTTACGCGTCGTGGCACGCGATCTTCACCGATTATCTGGCCGCGCAAGGCCTTTCGGCCGAGCGCGCGGACGAGCTGGCCACCGTCGTGCTCGCCGCGATCGAAGGCGGGCTGCTGCTGGCCCGCACCCGCCGTGACGTCGCGCCGCTGCGCGCCGTCGCCACCCACCTGCACACCACCCTCGACCGGGAGTTCGCCTGATGCGCGTCCACCACCTCAACTGCGGCACCATGCGCCCCCTCGGCGGCGGGCTGATCGACGGCAGGCCGGGTTTGTTCCGGCGCGCCACCATGGTCTGCCACTGCCTGCTACTGGAGACGGACACCGGGCTCGTGCTCGTCGAAACCGGCATGGGCACACCGGCCGCGGTCGACCGCACCGCGTGGCTCGGCGCCGGGTTCGTCCGCCAGTCCAATCCCGTCGCGGACCCGACGCAGACCGCGATCGCGCAGATCCGCGCGCTCGGGTTCGACCCGGCGGACGTCCGCGACATCGTGCTGACCCACCTCGACCTCGACCACGCCGGCGGGCTGATCGACTTCCCGTGGGCACGCGTGCACGTCTACGCCGAGGAGCTGCGCGCCTTCACCGAACCGCGTGACGCCGCCGAACGCGGCCGCTACCGCCGGATCCAGTTCGCGCATGGTCCACAATGGACGTCCTATGCGGACACCGGCGAGCCGTGGTTCGGCTTCGACGCCGTCCGGCCGCTCGACGGCGTCGGCCCCGAGGTCCTGCTGGTCCCGCTCTCCGGGCACACGCGCGGGCACGCCGGCGTCGCCGTCGACACCGGCAGCGGCTGGCTGCTCAACGCCGGCGACTCCTACTTCTTCCACGGCCAGGTCGACCCGGCCGCGCCGAGCTGCCCGCCCGGCCTCAAGTGGTTCGAGGGCCACATGGAGACGGTCAAGCGCGCCCGGCTGGACAATCACCGCCGCCTGCGCCAGCTTGTTCAGGAGCACGGCGACGAGGTCACCGTCTTCGCCGCGCACGACGAGACCGAGTTCCTCCGGCTGAGCACCAGGAGCAGCGTATGAAGGTGCACCACCTGAACTGCGGATCGATGCGCCCGGCGGGCGGCAAGCTGCTCGACGGCGAGCCGGGCCTGCTGCGCCGGGCGGAGCTGGTCGCCCACTGCCTGCTGATCGAAACCGGCGACGGCCTGGTGCTGGTCGACACCGGTTTCGGCCGCGAGGGCGTGGCCCGCCCCGGCGAATGGCTGGGCCGGCCGTTCCTGACGCTGGTCGGCGCCAAGCCGGTGGCCGCCGAAACGGCGGTCGCGCAGATCAAGGCCCTCGGCCTCGACCCGGCCGACGTCCGCCACATCGTGATGACCCACCTCGACGTCGACCACGCGGGCGGGCTGGCCGACTTCCCGAACGCCGTCGTGCACGTCCGCGCCGAGGAGCACCGCGCGGCGACGGCGCCGGCGAACGCGGCGGAGAAGAACCGCTACCGGGCGGCCCAGTTCGCGCACAGCCCGCGGTGGAGCACCTACGACGAGGCGGGCGAGCCGTGGTTCGGCTTCGAAGCGGTCCGCTCGCTGAAGGGGCTGCCGGCGGAGATCCTGCTGGTCCCGCTCACCGGCCACACGCGCGGCCACACGGGCGTCGCGGTCGACACCGGCGACGGCTGGCTCCTGCACGCGGGCGACGCGTACTTCTTCCACGGCCAGCTCGACCCGGTCGCGCCGCACTGCCCGCCGGGGCTGACGGTGTTCCAGAACCTCGTCCAGACCCTGCGCGGGCCGCGGCTGGAGAACCTGGCGCGGCTGCACGAGCTGGCGCGGGACCACCCCGACGAGGTCAAGGTGTTCTCGGCGCACAGCCCGGTCGAACTGGCCGCGCTGCGCCGCGGAACCGTTTGATCTTCCGCGCCATCTGAACCCCCGACGACGACAAGGGGGTTCGGATGGTGGCGAAGATCCGGTGGCGCGTGGCTCTGCTCGGCGCGGTGGCCGCGCTGGCGACGGCGTGCGGGAGCGACCCGGCCCCGGCGCCGGCCGAAGCCGTGGCGGCGGAAGCGGCGCCGCTCGACCTCTCGGGTGTCGTGCTGCTGCAGCACCAGGGCGAAACCGGCCTGGACGAAATCGTCTTCGCCGACCCGGCCACCGGCGCGGCCAAGACGGTCCTCCCGCTGCCCGGCCGGGACACCTCGCTGCACCGCTTCAGCGGGCCGGCCACCAAGCTCGACGTCGTCTCGCCCGACGGGCAGTACGCCACGCTCGAGACCGGCGAAGGCGTCGACGTGTTCCGGCTGAACGCCGCCGACCGGCGCTACGAGCGGACCTTCACCGTCCCCGCGCCGGAGCGGACGATGAGCGACAAGGCGTCGCGGTTCGAGAACCCGCGGTTCGGCCCCGCCGGGGCGAAGCTGTTCTTCGACGACGGCGAGGCCGTCTACTCCGTCGGCTACGAGCAGCCGGGGACGCCGGTGAAGGAAGCGGAAATCGTGCCGAACGGCCACTTCGACCAGCACGTCCGGGACTGGTGGCTCGGTCCGCGCGGCGAGGTGCTGACCTGGCGCGATGTCCGGCACGCCGGCGAGCTGTCGTACCTGACCGACTCGGCGGGTGCGATCGCCTACGCGGTCTACGAAGACCCGGGCGCCACCTACAACTTCGTCACCGCGCTCGACGCGACGACGGTGCTGCTGTCTTCGGTCACCGGCTCCGACGAGCACGGCGTCCTGCTGCGGCTGCACCTCGACGGCGACACCCCGCAGCTGACCAAGCTCGTCGACCGGTCCGAGCCGATGATCGCCAAGACCGCGGCCGCCCCGGACAAGGCGACGGTGCTCTACGAAACCGGCAAGGGCGAGTGGTTCTCGTCGCCGACCACGCCGGGCGCCGTCGCGCGGCCCGCGTTCCCGCAGCTGCCGGCCGCCGGCACGCTGTCGGAGCGGCAGCTCGTCGGCTGGGCCTGATCAGCTGGCGTCGACGGCCTGCTTGACCAGCGGCGCCATCTGCTCCGGCGTCATCTTCGCCGGGCCGGTGTAGTTGACCAGCACCGGCGTGCCCCCGACGAGCTCGGCCGTGGCGAGGGTGGCCGTCTTCTGCTCGTCGACGTAGTAGATCGCGCCGTCCGCGAAACCGGCGACGTCCTTCGCGCCCGGCTTGGCCTTCTTGATCGACGCCACCATCTCGGCGGGCTTGCCCTGCTTGCCCTCGTAGCGGGTCACCGCGAGCGCGCCGGCGGCCTTGCCGTCCAGCTGGTACTCGCAGCTGCGGGCCTTGCCGCCGTTGGCCGCGTTGTCCTGCACCGGACCCGGGACCGCCGTGAGGTTGTCCAGGAACAGCGCCTTCGACACGGCCGCGGCGGGCAGCAGCTTGCACGGGTCCAGCGACGCGGCCGCGGCGTTCGCGCTCGGCGACGGCTTCGGGGCCGCGGGCGACGACGTCGCCGTGGTGGGTTTGTCCCCCGAGGAGCAGGCAGTCAAAGCGGCAAAAGCGACCAAAACGACGGCGAAGGTACGCATGTCCGCACCCTAGCCCGGACGGACTACCCCGCCGGAGCCCGGTACCGCCAGAACGCCGGGAGCACGAACATGGCGGCGCAGACCAGCACGATGACCAGCAGGCCGCCGCCGGTCGCGGCCGCCGTCGTGCCGAACGCGGCGGCGCCCCAGCCGTGGGTGAGGTCGGCGATGCGCGGGCCGCCCGCGACCACGACGGTGAAGACGCCCTGGAGCCGTCCCCGCATCTCGTCGGTGGTCGCGACCTGCAGGATCGCCATCCGGTAGACCGCGCTGACCATGTCCGCGGCCCCGGCCAGCGCCATGAACACGACGGCGAGCCACAGCGAGTGCGCGAGCCCGAACCCGGCGACCGCCGCACCCCACGCGCAGATCGACACGACCACCGCGACGCCCTGGCGGTGGATGCGCGTCAGCCAGCCGCTGAACAGGCCGATCAGCATGGCGCCCAGCGGCAGGGCGGCGTAGAGCCAGCCGAGCGCGGGGCCGCCGCCGGGCGGATCGCCGAACGTGCGCTCGGCCATCTCCGGGATCAGCGCCCGCGGCATGCCGAAGACCATCGCGATGATGTCGGCGACGAAGGACGCCAGCAGGATCTTCTGCCCGGCGAGGTACTTGAAGCCGTCGACGACGTCGCCGAGCCCGGCGCGCCGCGACGGCCCGTTGAGCGGCGGGATCGACGGCAGCCGCCAGACGGCGAGGAGCGTGATCACGAGGGCGACGACGTCGATCAGGTAGAGCGTGGAGAGGCCGATGACCGGGATCAGCGCGCCGGCGAACAGCGGGCCGAAGACCGCGCCGAAGGTCGACATGGTGGTGTTCAGCGCGTTCGCCGACGGCAGCAGCTCGGCGGGCACGAGCCGGGCGACGACGGCGCCGCGCGTCGGCATGTTGATCGCGAAGAACGCCTGGTTGATCGCGAGCAGGCCGAGCACCAGCCAGACGGACCCGAAGTTCGCGAACGCCTGCAGCCAGAGCAGCGCGGAGGTGATCGCGACACCGACGTTGGTGACGAAGAGCAGCTTCCGCCGATCGACGGCATCGGCGACGGCCCCGCCCCAGAGCCCGAAGACCAGCAGCGGCACGAGCGCGACGAGCCCGGTCAGCCCGACGTAGGCGGAGGACCCGGTGAGGTCGAAGATCTGCTTCGGCACGGCGACGGCGGTCAGCTGCGTACCGATGGCGGTGACCACAGTGGACAGCCACAGCCGCCGGAAAGCCGGGATCTTCAGCGGCCGGGTGTCGACGATGATGCGTCCGAGGATCTTGCGCACACCCGAGCGGGGCGGCATGGTCCCCGGTTCACCAGTCACAACAAACGAGCTTAGCTCGGCTAACTATCTTCCCGCAGGTGATTTACCTCGCCCACGATCGGGATCGGGCGGGCCGGCTCGAGCGCCCCAATGTGGCGTTGGGTGCGTCCAACGCACCGAACGCCACATTGGGGCGCTTGAGATCAGGGGGCGACGCGCTCGACCTGCCACCCGTCATCGGTCCGCACGTACCGCAGCCGGTCGTGCATCCGGTCCTCCCGGCCCTGCCAGAACTCCACCAGATCCGGCCGGATCCGCCAGCCGCCCCAGTGCGGGGGCGCCGGGATGTGCTCCACATCCGCGAACCGGCGCTCGATGCCACTCAACGCGTTGTCCAGCGCACGCCGTCCGTCGACCACCCGGGACTGCGGGGACGCCCACGCCCCCAGCTGCGAACCGCGCGGGCGCTTCGCCCAGTACTCCGCCGTCTCCTTCGTGCCGACCTTCTCCACCTCGCCGCGGACGTGGACCTGGCGCTGCAGCGGGTACCAGGGGAAGGTGACCGACGCGTACCGGGTCGCCGTCAGGTCGTGGCTCTTGGTCGAGGTGTAGTTCGTGTAGAACACGACGCCGCGGTCGTCGAGGCCCTTGCACAACACGGTGCGCGACGAGGGGCGGCCTTCGGCGTCCGCCGTCGCGAGGACCATCGCGTTCGGTTCGGCGATGCCGGCGGCGACGGCCTGGTTCAGCCAGCCCTGCAACTGGTCGGTCCAGGTGGCGGCGAGCGCGGATTCGTCGAACGCGGCGCCGTCGTAGGCCACCCGCATTCCCGGAAGCCGTACTACGGCGTCTTCCACCTGGTCCTCGATTCCCGGCATCATGGCCAAACCTCCACGCCCGGTCGGGGCATCAGTCGACTTCGGCTCTAGGCACGTTAAGGCCTCACGAGCTGCAGCGGAACCCACTGAACGGTGACACCCGCCACCACCAGCCCGTAACCGCAGGACAACAAGCCGTAACCCCCGCGTTACCCGCCGGACCAGGATCGATACAGGACGCACCTACCTTCGGCCCGTTCCCCACCACCCCGGAGGCAGGCATGACCGAGACCCTGTCCAGCGCCGAAGAAAGCGCCCCGCCGAAACGCCGATACGCCCCGCTCGCGGCCAACGAAAACCGCGAGGACTACTCACTGCGCTTCGCCGCTCATTCGTTCCGGAAATGGTCACCGTTCGTGGTCGCGACGACGGCGCTGGGCGGCATCGCCTACCTCGCCGACTTCGCGATCGGCGCCAGCATCGTCCTTTCCTACGGCTTCACGTCCGGGGTGCTGGCGATCCTCGCCGCCGCCGTCGTGATCTTCGTGACCGGCGTGCCCATCGCGGCCGCCTGCGCGAAGTCCGGAGTGGACATGGACCTGCTGACCCGCGGGGCCGGCTTCGGCTACTTCGGGTCGACGCTGACGTCGCTCGTCTACGCGAGCTTCACCGTCATCTTCTTCTCGCTCGAAGGCTCGATCATGGGCCAGGCGTTCGAGCTCGCCCTCGGCATCCCGCTGCCGATCGGCTACCTGCTCGCCACGCTGATCGTGCTGCCGTTCGCGCTCTACGGCATGGGCGCGGTCGCGAAGATGCAGACCTGGACGCAGCCGCTGTGGCTCGCCGGGCTGGTGCTGCCGTTCGTCGTCGTGCTGGTCCGCGAGCCGGGCAAGTTCGCCGAGTTCACGCACTTCGCGGGCACCGAGGGCGCCGGCGCCGGGTTCTCCGCGATCGGGTTCGGCTTCGGCATGGGCGTCGCGCTGTCGCTGATCGGGCAGATCGGCGAACAGGCCGACTACCTGCGGTTCATGCCGGAGAAGACGGCCGAGAACAAGCGGTCGTGGTGGGCCGCGGTGCTCGCCGCCGGACCCGGCTGGGTGATCCTCGGCGCCGCAAAGCAGATCGGCGGCGCGCTGCTCGCGTTCCTCGCGCTCGGCGTCGTCGGCAAGACGCACGCGCTCGAGCCGATCGCGCCGTACCTCGAAGCGGTGAAACCGGCGCTCGGCCCGGTGGCGCTGACGTTCGCCGCGCTGTTCGTCGTCGTCTCGCAGATCAAGATCAACACGACGAACGCGTACTCGGGCTCGCTGTCCTTCGCGAACTTCTTCTCCCGCGTGCTGCACAAGCACCCCGGCCGCGTCTGGTACGTGCTGGTCAACTGCGGGATCGCGCTCGCGCTGATGGAGTTCGGCGCGTTCGGCTTCCTGAACAAGATCCTCGGCTTCTACTCGAACGTCGCCATCGCGTGGATCGGCGCGGTGTGTGCGGATTTGGTGATCGCGAAGCCGCTCGGGCTTTCGCCGCGCTACATCGAGTTCAAGCGGGCCTACCTGCACAAGATCAACCCGGTCGGGTTCGGCTCGATGCTGGTCGCCTCGGCGGTGTCGATCGTGGCGTACTTCGGCGCGTTCGGGCCGTTCCTGGCCGCGTTCAGCCCGCTGCTGGCGCTGCTCATCGCCGTCGTGCTGGTGCCGGTGCTCGCCCTCGCGACGAAGGGCAAGTACTACCTGGCGCGGGAGAACACGGTCATGGGCACGAGCACGGACCTGAGCGCGACGCACACCTGCTCGGTCTGCGGCGACCCGTACGAGCTGCCGGACGTCGCCGACTGCGCGAAGCAGGACGGCCCGATCTGCTCGCTGTGCTGCACGCTCGACGCCACCTGCCACGACGTCTGCCAGACGACGGGACCGGTGTCGCTCGGGCTCCCGACGGTCCGCACCCCGTAAAGTCCGCAAAGGCCCGTCACCTGCGTCCGCTGCAGGTGACGGGCCTCTACGTTGGCCGGCGTCCCCCCGGTTCCCCCTCCCGGCTCGACTCCTTCACGTCCGAAGCGGCGGCGGGGTTGCCCGCGATTTCCGAGATCTTTTCCGGCCGCATGATGGCTGCCAGCATCAGCGCGCGCAGCTCCGCGCCGACCTCCCCGACGGGCAGCGGCGGTTCGTGCGCCTGCCACTCGCGCAGCAGGCCGGTGGCCGCGCCGACCAGCGCGATCGCCGTCAGCCGGTAGTCGCGATCGGGCGCGGCGCCGTGTTCGGCCGCGCGCCGCGCCTCGGTTTCGATGAAGGTCGCCCAGCGGTCGACCCAGATCTGGTGCTGCTCCTCCAGCTCCGCGCTGACGCCCACCGCTTCGACGTAGTTGAGCCGCGGCAGCCGGGGGTCGACGGTGACCGTGTCGATGAAGACGTCGAGCAGCGTGGCGATGCGGGTCATGGCGTCGGCCTCGGCGACCTTGTCGAGCGCGGCCGTGACGTGTTCGAGCGCGAGGCTGTTGATCCGGTCGTGGAGGATGCGGAGCACGTCCTCCTTGCCGGTGAACTCCTCGTAGAAGTTCCGCGTCGAGACGCCGGCGCGGCCGCACACCTCGGTGATCTTGGTGTGCCGGAAGCCGGCGGAGGTGAACAGCTCGAGACCGGCCGTGAGCAGCCGCTCGCGGCGGTCGGCGCGGCGTTGCTCGGGTGCGACGCCGCCGTACGTGCGAGCCACCGGTTGTCTCCTCCTTCTGAGGGATTGCCAGATCCTACCGGGCTGGCTACCTTGTGAAAACTTCGATTACCACACGGCCGGAGGCAACGATGCTTCGTCGGTTACTGGTCGCCGTCACCCTCCTTTTCGCCACCGCGGCGCCGGCCGCGCAGGCCGATCCGGGCGCGTTGCTCTCCGCGCAACCGACCACGGTGTACGTCGGCCCGTTCCCGGCTCCGGTCCGGGCGTGGCACCTGGTCTACCGCTCGACGTCGGCGACCGGCGCGCCCGCCGCGGTGTCCGGCACGCTCCTGGTCCCGCCGACGCCGTGGCTGCGCGGCGGCCCGCGCCCGCTGGTCACCTACGCGGTGGGCACCCACGGCCTCGGCGACCAGTGCGCGCCTTCGTCGTTGCTGGCCCGGGGCGTGGAGAACGAAAGCGCGTTGCTGGCCCAGGCGTTGTCGCAGGGCTGGGCGGTGGTCGTCACGGACTACGAAGGCCTCGGCACGCCGGGGACGCACACGTACGCGGTCGGCCGCTCCGAGGGTCACGCGGTGCTGGACGCGGCCCGCGCGGCGTCCCGGGTGCCCGGCGCGGGGTTGTCCCCGTCCGGCCCGGTGGGCGTGTTCGGCTACTCGCAGGGCGGCCAGGCGGCGGCGTGGGCAGCGGAACTCCAGGCGACGTACGCGCCTTCGCTCCGGGTGGTCGGCGTCGCGGCGGGCGGCGTCCCGGCCGACCTGAACGAGGTCTTCCGCGCCAACGACGGCGGCGCGGCCTTCGGCCTGGTCCTGGGCGCGGCCACGGGTTTCGCGGCGGCCTACCCGGACGTGCCGTTCGAGTCGATCCTGAACGACCGCGGGCGCGAGGCCGTGGCCCGGGTGTCCCAGGCGTGCACGATCGAGCTGGGCGCGGCGGCGCCGTTCGCGCACCTGCGGGACTTCGTGACGGTGCCGGACCCGATCCACGACCCGCGCTGGCAGACCCGGCTGGCGGAGAACTACCTGGGCACGACGGCGCCGAAGGCTCCGGTGTACCTGTACCACGGCACGCTCGACGAACTGATCCCGTTCAGCGTCGGGACGGGCTTGCGCGACCGCTGGCAGTCCCACGGCGCGGCGGTGACGTGGCAGGAGTTCCCGCTCCTGGAGCACATCGGCGGCGTGTCGATCGGCGGCCCGGCGGCGATGACCTGGCTGGGCACGAAGTTCTGACACTTCCGTTCGCCGGGGACGGCGCAGGGGGCCTTCCCCGGCGAACGGCGCGTGAGCCGTAACGGATCCCGGCGCGGTGGCGACACCACTGTGTTGATCACCGACGGAGGGAACCCCATGCGCCGCACCGCCCTGTCCGCGCTCGCCGCGGTCTCGATCGCGGTCGTCTCCGGCTGCGGCAGCGACGCACCGCCGGACCCCAAGGCGGAATGGACGTTCGCGATGAAGACCGCCGGGTTCGTGCCGAATTCGCCGCACACCTACGACGAGATGTTCGAGTCGGCCAAGAACTTCTGCGCCACCGGCTCGGCCCTGGCGATCTCCGGGCTGGCGAGGCAAGCGCTCGATCCGTCTTTGGTCGGCCAAACGGCGATGCCTGCCCCTGGCAAAGATCCCGACGCAGCGGCCAAGGCCTACGGCGACGCCACCTGGAAGTGGGCCTGCGGCCAGCCTCAGTGAAACACCTTCAACGCGGTCACCGCGTCGAAGGCCAAGGAAGTCGTCAGGGTGCCGCCCGCCGCGAGTGGGGTGCGGGACCACCACTCACCCGATGCCGCCGGGAGGTCCGGGCCGCCGAGGACTAAGTCCGTGGCCAGCACTCGGCGGCCGGCCAGTACCGCCAGGCTCCCGTCCAGGTCCGTGCCGATCGCAAGCGTCTGGCGCAGCACCGGCGTCCCACCCCGCGTCACCGACGTCGACGTCGTCATCGCGCCCGGCTTCTCCCCCGCCCGCCCGAGCACCAGCACCTCCCGCGTGTGCAGGTACGCGTCCGCAGCCAGCTCCGCCCGGAACACCGCCGTGTGCCGCGCACCAGCGGTGATCACCGTCGGCTCCGGCAGGTACTCCAGCCTTCCGCCGGGCTCCACGAGCACGTCCACAGTGGACAAAGACGACTCGCCGTGCAGGCCGGGCAACGCCAGGGTTGCCGCCACGCCGGACAAGCGCAGGGTCGCGCCCGGGCCCACCCGGATCGTGAGCAGGAGGTCGTCGCCGCCCAGGGGGGACGTTGCCGAGTTGACCAGGTGGACCACCGCGGCCGGGCCGCGGGCGCGGCGGGGGAACAGGGTCAGCGGGGCCATCGAACGCAGCTCGCGCAGCACCGTGCGCGAGCCGTCGAAGCACGCCGTCAGCCGGGCGTGGGCCTTCACAGCAGGGAACGGACCCAGGCCGCGACGTCGGGGGCGTCCGGGGTGTCCACAAGGGACTGCGTGATCACCGGGAGCTCCCCGCGCATCCGGTGCGCGTCCGACGTCATCACGTTCATGTCCGCACCCACCAGGTGCGCGATGTCGATCTTGTTGATCACCAGCAGGTCCGCGGTCGTGACGCCGGGGCCGCCCTTGCGCGGCACCTTGTCGCCGCCCGCGACGTCGACCACGAAGATCTGGCTGTCGGCCAGCCCGCGGCTGAACACCGCCGTCAGGTTGTCGCCGCCGCTCTCGATGATCACCAGGTCCAGGCCGGGGAACTTCTCCTCCAGGCTTTCGACCGCGTCCAGGTTCGCGGTGATGTCGTCGCGGATCGCCGTGTGCGGGCACGCGCCCGTCTGCACCGCCTCGATCCGCGCCGGGTCCAGCACCCCCGCACGACGCAGAAAATCCGCGTCCTCGGTGGTGTAGATGTCGTTCGTGACGACCGCGAGGTTCACTTCGTCGCCCAGCGCCCGGCACAGCGCCGCGGTCAGCGCCGTCTTGCCGGAGCCGACCGGGCCGCCGATGCCGATCCGGTACGCGCGGCCCGCCGTCGGCGCCGCGTCGTAGTGGTCGGGTTCGGCGGCCGTCGGGTCGAAGTTGACCTCGTGGAAGTGACCGTGGCCGTGGCCTTCAGCTGGCAAAGAGACGCACCTCTTCCTGGTGGTGCCGGGCGTGCGCCTCGGCGAACAAATCCAACGCGGGCGAACCCGGCGACGGCAGCGACGACGGATCGTCTGCCGCCACAGCGGCCGCCGCGGAACAAACCGAAGCCAGGTCCAACCGGGCCACGACGGCGTTGACGGCGAAGGGGTCCAGCCCCAGCAGCCGCACGGCCGCGCTCGCCGGACCGCTCACCGACAGGTACGCGACCGCCATCGCGGCGTCGTACGGGGAACCACCCGCGATGCCGACCAGCGCGCCCAGCACGATCGGGTGGTGGGGACGCGGCGCTTCCTTCAGCAACACGTCCAGGACGGGAGACGGCCACGCGATCCGGCCGGCCCGGGCGGTGCCGCGCCCCTGAGCCCGGGACGCCTCCCGCTGCGCGAGCGACGGCGTGCGCGCGTCCAGTTCACTGTCCAAAAGGGACCAATTTCCCCCGGAGACCGCCGCATGTGCCGAAGCAGCAGCGAAGACGGCCGCCAGGTAACCCGCCGTCCGCAACCGTCCGGAAAGGAATCCCGGCAGGTCGCGCACGGACGTCACCGACCGGCGGGAGACGACCTCCTCCAGCCCGCCACTGTGGACGTGCCCGCCGCCGGGGAAGCGGGAGTCCGCGAGGATCAGCGCCGAGAGGTCCATCAGAAGAGGAAGTACCGCTGCGCCATGGGCAGCTCCGTCACCGGCTGCGGCTCGATCAGCTCCCCGTCGACGTGCACCGCGAAGCTGTCCGGCTCGACGCGGACGTCCGGCGTGGCGTCGTTGAGCACCATGTCGGCCTTGGTCCGCGCGCGCATGTTCGACACGGCGACCAGCGGCCTCGTGATGCCGAACTTCTCGCGCAGGCCACTGTCCAAAGCGGACGGCGCGACGAAGTGCAGGCTCAGCGCCGCCCCGATCGAAGCGCCGAACATCGGGCGGGCCATGACCGGCTGCGGCGTCGGGATGGACGCGTTCGCGTCGCCCATCGCCGCCCACGCCGGGAAGCCGCCCTTCAGCACCACGTGCGGGCGGACGCCGAAGAACTTCGGCTCCCACAGCACGAGATCCGCGAGCTTGCCGACCTCGACCGAGCCGATTTCGGTCTCCATGCCGTGCGCGATGGCCGGGTTGATCGTGTACTTGGCGACATAACGACGTGCGCGCAGGTTGTCGGCCTCGCCGTCGCCGGGCAGCGCGCCACGACGGCGTTTCATCACGTGCGCGGTCTGCCACGTCCGGATGATCACCTCGCCGATCCGGCCCATCGCCTGCGAATCCGAGCTCATCATCGAAATGGCGCCCAGGTCGTGCAGGACGTCCTCGGCCGCGATCGTGGTCGGCCGGATCCGGCTCTCCGCGAAGGCGAGGTCTTCGGGCACCGACGGGTTGAGGTGGTGGCAGACCACCAGCATGTCGAGGTGCTCGTCGAGGGTATTGGCGGTGTGCGGCCGGGTCGGGTTGGTCGACGACGGCAGCACGTTCGGCAGCGAGACGACCTGGATGATGTCCGGCGCGTGCCCGCCGCCGGCGCCTTCGGTGTGGTACGCGTTGATCGAGCGGCCGCCGATGGCGTCCACAGTGGACTCCAGGAACCCGGCCTCGTTCAGCGTGTCGGTGTGGATCGCGACCTGGACACCGGCTTCGTCGGCCACCGTGAGGCACGCGTCGATGGCGGCGGGCGTGGTGCCCCAGTCCTCGTGCAGCTTGAAGCCGCCCGCGCCGGCCGCGAGCTGCTCGCGCAGCGCGTCGTGCCGGACGGTGTTCCCCTTGCCCAGCAACAGGACGTTGACCGGGTAACCGTCCATGGCGGACAGCATCCGGCCGAGGTTCCACGCGCCGGGCGTGACGGTGGTGGCTTTCGTGCCCTCGTTGGGCCCGGTACCGCCACCGACCAATGTGGTCAGTCCGGCCGCCAGCGCCGTGTCGACGAGCTGCGGGCAGATGAAGTGGACGTGGCAGTCGATGCCGCCCGCGGTGAGGATCTTCCCGTTGCCGGACAACACCTCCGTCGACGGCCCGATGACCAGTGCCGGGTGGACGCCGTCCATCGTGTCCGGGTTGCCGGCCTTGCCGATGCCGACGATCCGGCCGTCGCGCACGCCGACGTCGGCCTTGACGACACCCCAGTGGTCGAGGATCACCGCGCCGGTGATGACCAGGTCGGGGGTGCCCTCGGCGCGGGTCGCCGTGCCCTGGCCCATGGACTCGCGGATGACCTTGCCGCCGCCGAACAGCACCTCGTCGCCGGAGCCGCCGGGGCCCATCGAGCGGTCCTCGGTGACCTCGATCAGGAGGTCGGTGTCGGCGAGCCGGATCCGGTCGCCGGTGGTCGGGCCGAACAGCTCGGCGTAGCGCTCGCGGTCGATCTGCGGCATTTCAGAACTCTCCCGAGAATTCGGACCGCAGCCCGGGGACGCGGCGCGCGCCGGCGAGCGGAACGAGATCGACCTCGCGTTCGACGCCCGGCTCGAACCGGACGGACGTGCCGGCCGGGACGTCGAGCCGGTGGCCGCGGGCGGCGTCGCGGTCGAATTCCAGGCCGGGGTTCACCGCGGCGAAGTGGTAGTGCGAACCGACCTGGACCGGCCGGTCGCCGAGGTTGCGGACCAGCAGCCGGACGCGCGGGCGGCCGGGGTTCAGCTCGACCGGCTCGTCGCCGGGAATGATCTCACCTGGACGCATCGAACACCCCTCACACGATCGGGTCGTGCACGGTGACGAGCTTCGTGCCGTCCGGGAACGTGGCCTCGACCTGTACGGAGTCGACCATCTCGGGCACGCCGTCTAGCACCTGTGCCCGCGAGAGCACGGTCCGGCCGCTCGCCACGAGCTCACTGACCGTGCGCCCGTCGCGCGCCCCTTCGAGGACGTGGTCGGTGATCAGCGCGACCGCCTCGGGGTAGTTCAGCCGGACGCCGCGGTCCAGCCGCTTCCGCGCGACGTCGGCCGCCACGTGGATCAGCAGCTTGTCGCGCTCCTGCGGACTGAGGTGCATCGCTTAGGTCTATCACCCGGACCAGGGCAGCGCCTGGTTCGGAAACATACCTTTAACCTGGCCTTCGTCACAGTCCGTGGCGAAAATTCTCCCGTCGGACGGCCCCGGTGACTGAATCGTTCTCGTAATCGTGACCGAAACCACCGCTTCTTTCGATTGCCCCCTGGCCATCGAGGGAGCAAGGTCTATCCATCCGTGCGATGGCGCGCGCGTTCCGTGCGCATTTCCGTCCGCGCGTGCACCACCACCAAGACGGGGAAAAAAGCGCACCGAAAGGTTCCGCGAAACAGTGACTACCTCCACGATCAGCAAGCCACAGCCGTCCGGCCAACCCGACGACGGCTTCCGACCGGGTCTGGAGGGCGTCGTCGCCTTCCACACCGAAATCGCCGAACCCGACCGGGACGGCGGTGCGCTGCGCTACCGCGGCGTCGACATCGAGGACCTCGCCGGAAAGGTGACCTTCGGCGACGTCTGGGGCCTTCTCGTGGACGGCCGGTTCGGCCACGGCCTGCCGCCCGCCGAGCCGTTCCCGCTGCCGGTGCACACCGGCGACGTCCGGGTCGACGTCCAGGCCGCGCTGGCCATGCTCGCGCCGATCTGGGGCTACCGCCCGCTGCTCGACATCACCGACGAGGAGGCCCGCGAGCAGCTGGCCCGCGCCTCGGTGATGGCCCTCTCCTACGTCGCGCAGTCGGCGCGCGGCATCGGCCAGCCCGCCGTGCCGCAAGCCCGCGTCGACGAGGCCCACTCGATCACCGAGCGGTTCCTCGTCCGCTGGCGCGGCGAACCGGACCCGGCGCACGTCCGCGCGCTGGACGCCTACTGGGTGTCGGCCGCCGAGCACGGCCTCAACGCGTCGACCTTCACCGCCCGCGTCATCGCCTCCACCGGGGCGGACGTCGCGGCGGCCATGTCCGGCGCCATCGGCGCGATGTCGGGCCCGCTGCACGGCGGCGCCCCGGCGCGCGTGCTGCCGATGATCGAAGAGGTCGAACGCTCCGGCGACCCGGCGGGCCTGGTCAAGGGCATCCTCGACCGCAAGGAACGCCTGATGGGCTTCGGGCACCGCGTCTACCGCGCCGAGGACCCGCGGGCGCGCGTGCTGCGCCGCACCTGCCAGGAGCTCGGCGCGACCCGCTACGAGGCGGCCGCCGCGCTGGAGCAGGCCGCGCTGGCGGAGCTGCGTGAGCGGCGTCCGGATCACCCGATCGAGACGAACGTCGAGTTCTGGGCCGCGGTCATCCTGGACTTCGCCCAGGTCCCGCCGCACATGATGCCCGCGATGTTCAGCTCGGCCCGCACCGCCGGCTGGGCCGCGCACATCCTGGAGCAGAAGCGCACCGGACGTCTGGTGCGCCCGTCGGCCAAGTACGTCGGCCCGGCGCCCCGCACCCCCGAGGACGTCGAGGGCTGGGAGCTGGTCACCAAGCACTGACCTCACGCGCAACTTTCGGTACGAAAGTGTTCCGGAGGGGCTCCCTCCGGAACACTTTCACGTGAAAGTGCGGGTCTCTTCGTGGGTGGCGGTGGCGGCGAGCATCGCCGTGAGCTGGTCGACCAGCCAGGTTTCCAGCAGGTCGCGCGGGAGCGTGCGTTCCTGGAGCCAGGACAAGAGGGCGCCCTCGACTACTGCGGTCCAGCAGCGCAGCGTGAGGGAGAGTAGGGGTGACGGGTCTTGGACGTCGAGGGCGTCCAGGATCAGGGCCACCGCGCGGTTGCGGACCTCGTCGATCGCCGCGTCGGTGTCCGACGTCGCGATCACCGAACCGCTGCGCAGCAACGCGATGTACCCGGCCCGGTAGTGGTCGGCGACGTCGATCAGGCCGCGGACGGCCGCTCGGAGCCGAGTCTCCGGTGGGCCCTCCTCGAGCCCGGCCAGTCCGTCGATGAGGCCGTCGGTGACCGTGCGCAGGGCCTGCACCTGCAGCTCGCGCAGGCTCGGGAAGTACCGGTAGAACAACGGCCGCGACACCTCGGCGCGCGCGACGATGTCGTCCACGGTGACCAGTTCCGGCGCCCGTGACCCGAACAGGTCGAGCGCGGCGCGGATCAGGTCGTCGCGGCGGGCCTGCGGCGTCATCCGCCGCGGCCGGCTCACGGCGTCAGGTCCAGCTTCGCCGCCGCTCGCAGCAGGCCGGGCGTCAGTCGCGAAAGGACCAGCGCCACCTTCGCCTCCGGTGTGGACGGTGCGATCGCGGTGTCCTTGGCGACCGCGCGCAGGATGTCCTTCGCGACGCCTTCCGGGCCGAACCCGCGGCGGGCGTAGAGCTTCGAACTGGCCCGCTGACGCCGCTGTTGCTCCTCATCGGACACTCCCACGAACCGGGTCGTGTTCGTGATGTTGGTCTTCACGATGCCCGGGCACACCGCCGTGACACCGATCCGGTGCGCGGCCAGCTCGGCGCGCAGGCCGACGCTCAGCGCCAGCACGGCGGACTTCGTCGTGGCGTACGCGGTCAGGATCTTCGACGGCAGGTAGGCGGCCGCGGAGGCGAGGTTGACGATCTGGCCGCCTTCGGCGCGCTCGGCGAGCATCGGCGCGAACGCGCGGCAGCCGTGGATCACGCCCCAGAGGTTCACGTCGATGACGCGCTCCCAGTCCTCGACGGAGGTGTCGAGGAACGGGCCGGACATCCCGATGCCGGCGTTGTTGACCACGATGTCCGGGACGCCGTGGTTCTCGCGCACGTCGCGCGCGAAGCGGTGCACGGCCTCGCCGTCGGAAGAGTCCACTGTGTACTCCGCGACGCCGTGGTCTTCCAGCAGCTTCAGGGTCTCCGCGGCCGAGGCCTGGTCGATGTCGGTGACGATGACGTCGGCACCCTCGGCGGCGAAGGCGAGCGCGGTGGCCCGGCCGATGCCGCTGCCGGCACCGGTGACGACGACCAGCTTGTGCTCGAACGGCCCGGCTCCCACGCGCGACCGGCGCAGGGCCCGGCTTTCGGCGCCGGTTTCGGCGTACTCGATCAGCTCGGCGGCGGCCCGGGCGACGACGTCCGGCTTGGCGCGGGTGACCCAGTGCGTCCCGACGACCGGGCGGATCCGCAGGTCGGAGACCCAGCGGGCGACCTCGGTCTGCAGCGGGGTCGTGACGTAGGCGTCGCCGGTCGGGGCGAGCACCTGCACCGGGACGTCGGCGGGCCGCGGGGCGGGCCGCGAAAGCCGGGTGAACATGTTGGCGCGGTAGAGCTCGAGCCCGTGCAGGCCGTCGGACTTCTCCGGGGGCGCCGCGTCGGGTTCCATGCGCTGGATCTGCTTGCCCAGCAAGCCGGTGCGCCACAGCACGTCCGGGATCAGCGGCACCTGGAACGCCAGGATGTACCACGAGTGCAGGAACTGGCTGAGCGCGTTCTTGAGGCGCTTCGGCGTCGGGCGCGTGAGCTGCGCGCGGAACCAGGCGCCCGCGTGGTCGAGACTCGGCCCGGAGATCGACGTGTAGGACGCGATCCGGCCGCGCAGCCCCTCACCCGTGACGGCGTGCCACGTCTGGATCGAGCCCCAGTCGTGGGCGACCAGGTGCACCTTCCCGGCCGGATGCACCGCCTCGACGACCGCGCGCAGGTCGTCGGCCAGCTGGTCCAGCCGGTAGGACGAGCGTCCCGACGGCTTGTCCGACTGCCCGGCCCCGCGGACGTCGTAGGTGACGACGCGGTGGTCCGCGCCGAGCAGCGCGGTCACCCCGTCCCACATCGAGCTGTTGTCGGGGTAGCCGTGCACGAGCACGACCGTGGGCCCGTCGTCCCGGCCGTCGATGTGGACCGAGAGGCGGACACCGTCGCTGGCGGTCACCCACTTGTGAGACATTCTGTCATGTTAGACAACCTGTCAACAGCGCGTTCACCCGCGCGGCGGCTGGTGGCGGCCGGACGTTCATGCATTGAAGCCGTTTTTGCTTGTATGACAGCGTTTTCGTGGTTTCCCGTGGAACCAAGCAGCCGCGGCTGACGACCGTGTCCACCGAACGGTGGACAGCCGGATTCAGCTGAGCGTTGCTCACGATCAAGGGCACGGGGGGCCAGGCTGGAGCCATGACCACAGCAGTGAGCGTGCGCGGCCTGCGCAAGCAGTACCCCGGTCACCTGGCCGTGGCCGGGCTGGACCTGGACATCGCCCCGGGCGAGGTGTTCTCCCTGCTCGGCCCCAACGGCGCCGGGAAGACCACGACCGTCGAGATCCTGGAAGGCCACCGCCGGCGCACCGCCGGCGAGGTCTCCGTGCTCGGGGAGGACCCCGGCAAGGCCGGCCGCGCCTGGCGGTCGCGCATCGGCATCGTGCTGCAGACCGCCAACGACGCCGCCGAGCTGAGCGTCGCCGAGACCGTGCGGCACTTCGCGAAGTACTACCCCGACCCGCGCGACCCCGACGAGGTCATCGAGAAGGTCGGCCTCGCCGAAAAGGCCAAGGCACGGGTCAAGTCGCTCTCCGGCGGGCAACGCCGGCGCGTCGACGTCGCGCTCGGCATCATCGGCCGGCCCGAGCTGCTCTTCCTCGACGAGCCGACCACCGGCTTCGACCCCGAAGCGCGGCGGCAGTTCTGGAAGCTGATCAGCGATCTCGCCGCCGAGGGCACCACCATCCTGCTCACCACGCACTACCTCGACGAGGCCGAAGCGCTCGCCGACCGCGTCGCCGTGATCGCGCGCGGCGAGATCGTCGCGCAGGACACCCCGCAGAACCTGGGTGGCCGCGCCGCCGCCGAAGCCACCGTGCGGTGGACCGACGAACGCGGCGAGCACGTCGAGCGCACCGCGTACCCGACCAAGCTCGTCACCGAGCTCTCTGCTGGGGGTAGGGAGCTCGCGGGGCTGACGGTGACCCGGCCCAGCCTGGAGGACATCTACCTGGACCTGATCGGAGACAAGGCATGACCACGCTCGCCCTCCCCGGCCCGCTTTCCCTCGGGCTCGCCCGCGGCGGCACCGAGCTGCGGCAGTTCTTCCGGCACAAGGAACAGGTGGTCTTCACCTTCTCCCTGCCCGCGGTGCTGATGATCCTGCTCGGGTCCATCCTGGACGGTCCGACCGCACTCGACGGCGTCACCTCCGGCCAGCTGCTCGCGGCCGGGATGATCGGCTCCGGCATCGTCTCGACGTCGTTCAACAGCATCGCGACCGGCGTCTCGGCCGACCGGGAAACCGGGGCGCTCAAACGCCTTCGCGGCACGCCGATGCCGTCGTCGGCCTACTTCATCGGCAAGATGGTGCTGGTCGCCGTGTCCAGCCTGGCGCAGACCGTGCTGATGGCCGCGGTCGCCGTGGCGCTGTTCGGGCTGAAGCTGCCCACCGCGCCGGAGAAGTGGCTGACGCTGCTGTGGGTGTTCGCGCTGGGGATCGTGTCGTGCACGCTGCTCGGGATCGCGCTCAGCTCGCTCGCGAAGTCCACCACCGGCGCGGTCGCCGTCGTGCAGATGCTGTACCTGGTGCTGCAGTTCATCTCCGGGGTGTTCGTCACGCCGATCACGAACCTGCCGAAGATCATGGTTGACATCGCGTCGTTCTTCCCGCTGAAGTGGATCTGCCAGGGCTTCCGGTCGGTGTTCCTGCCGGACGGCGCGGTCGGAATGGAGATGGCTGGGTCATGGGAGCTCCCGCGGGTGGCGCTGGTGCTGGGGATCTGGTGCGTGGTGGGCGCGGTGCTGGCGCGGCTGACGTTCCGGTGGACCGACGCGAAGTGAAGGACGCCTGGGACCGGTTCAACTGGCTCTGGGAGATCCTCTTCGCGGTGGCGTACCTGGCCACGACCACGCTGGTGGTGCTGGACGAGAGCGATCCGGTGCGCACGGGCGTCGCGGTCGGGGCGCTCACCGCGCTCGCGCTGACCTACCTGCTGTGGGGCCGCGGGGTGGTCCGCGACGACGGCCACCTCCCGCAGCGGTGGACGCTCGCCGTCGTGGTCCTGGTGCTGGCCGGGGTCGCGATCTTCGCCAACACGACGGCCAGCTTCAGCCTGTTCATGGTGTGCCCGCTGCTGTTCTCGACGCTCGAGTTCCGCCCGGCCGCGGTGTTCACCACGGTGGCCATCCTGTTCAGCCCGGCGTCGGCGGTCGCCAACGACGGGCTGGCCGGGCCGACGCTGCACATCCTGCTGCCGATGACGGCGATCCTCATCGTCTTCGGAATCCTGTCGGGCAAGTTCATCCTGCACGTCATCGAGGAAAGCCGGGCGCGGGCGGACCTGATCGCCCAGCTGGAAGCGAGCCAGGCCGAAGTCGCCCGCCTGTCGCGGGAAGCGGGCACCGCGACCGAGCGCGAACGCCTCGCGCGGGAGATCCACGACACGCTCGCGCAGGGGTTCACCAGCATCGTCACCCTCGCACAGGCCATCGAGTCCGAAGTGGACGCCGACCCGGCCGCGGCGCGGCGGCACGCCGAACTGGCCGCCCGCACCGCGCGCGACAACCTCACCGAGGCCCGGGCGATGGTCGCCGCGCTGGCCCCGGCCGACCTCACGTCGGGCTCGCTCGTCGACGCCGTCCGGCGGCAGGCCGACCGGCTGGCGGACGAGACGGGCCTCGCCGTGCGGTACGAAGTGGACGGTGCACTGCCCGCGCTGCCCATGGCGGGCGAGGTCGTCCTGTTGCGGGGCGCGCAGGAGGCGCTGAACAACGTCCGGCGGCACGCGGCCGCGTCGGCGGTGTCGGTCACGCTGTCCGTTGTGGACGACGCCGTCCGGCTGTCCGTCCGCGACGACGGCGCCGGCTTCGACCCCGACCGCGCCGACGGGTTCGGGCTGCGGGGCATGCGGTCCCGCGCGGAGCAGGTCGGTGGCAGACTGAGCGTCCGGAGTGGCCCCAGCGGCACCGAACTCACCTTGGAGGTGCCCGCTTGATCCGCGTCATGCTGGTCGACGACCACCCCGTCGTCCGCGAAGGCCTCCGCGGCATGCTCGAAGCCGAGCCCGACCTCACCGTGGTCGGCGAAGCCGGCTCCGGCGACGAAGCCGTGGCGCTCGACCGGGTCGCCGAACCCGACGTCGTGCTGATGGACTTGCGGATGCCCGGCCTCGACGGCGTCGGCGCCACCAAGCGGATCCTGCGCGAGCGGCCCGCCCGCCGGGTGGTCGTGCTCACGACGTACGAAACGGACGCCGACATCCTGCGCGCGGTCGAGGCCGGCGCGTCCGGCTACCTGCTGAAGGACGCGTCCCGCGTGGAACTGGCGAACGCGATCCGCGCGGCGGCCCGCGGCGAGACGGTGCTGGCACCGTCGGTGGCGGGCAAGCTGGTGAACCGGGTCCGCAACCCGGAGCCGCAACCGCTTTCGGCGCGCGAGGTCGAGGTGCTGCGGCTGGTCGCCAAGGGCGGCACGAACGCCGACATCGGCCGCGCGCTGCACATCAGCGAAGCGACGGTGAAAACGCACCTCCTGCGGGTCTTCGGCAAGCTCGGCGTCTCCGACCGCACGGCCGCGGTCACCACGGCGATGTCCCGCAACCTGCTCGGCTGAACCCGGGACCTGCTTCCGCCGCCTCCGCGCGGCAGAATGCCCCCATGCTTGAGTCGACCGAACACGCCCTGCTCCGCCGGATCGCCCACGAGCAGGCCACCAGCCGGGCGCCGTCGCTGGTCGCCGCCGTGGTGCGGGACGGCGAGATCGCCTGGTCCGGCGGCCGGGGGCGCGTCGGGGACACGCGGCCCGGCACCGACACCCAGTACCGGCTGGGCTCGATCACCAAGACCCTGGTCGCCACCGCCGTCATGCGGCTGCGCGACGAAGGCCTCCTCGACCTCAACGACCCGCTCGAGAAGCACGTCCCCGGCACGCCGTTCGGCGCCGACACCGTGGCCCAGCTGCTCTCCCACACCTCCGGCCTGACGTCCGAATCGCCGGGCCTGTGGTGGGAGCGGACCCCGGGCGCCGACTGGGACGCGCTCGTCGGCAGCCTCGCCGAGGGCGCGACCAAGCACCGGCCGGGCGCGAAGTTCCACTACTCGAACGTCGGCTACGGCGTGCTCGGCGAGCTCGTCTCGCGCCACCGCGGCAAGGGCTGGCTCTCCGTGCTCGACGCCGAGGTCCTCGGCCCGCTCGGGATGACCCGCACGACCCCGCACCCGACCGGCGCGCACGCCGAGGGCTTCGCCGTGCACCCCTTCGCCGACGTCCTCCTGCCGGAGCCGAGCCCGGACGCGGGCGCGATGGCCCCCGCCGGGCAGCTGTGGTCCACGGCGAAGGACCTCGCCCGCTGGACGGCGTTCCTCGGCGGCCACGGCGGCGGCGTGCTGGCCCCGGAGACCATCGAGGAAATGCGGACCGTGGTCGCCGTCGACGACACCGACGTCTGGACGACCGGCTTCGGGCTCGGCCTGATGCTCGTCCGCTACGGCGGCCGCCGGCTGGCGGGGCACACCGGCTCGATGCCCGGCTTCCTCGCCGTGACGCTGGTCGACCCGGCCGCGCAGACCGGCGCGCTGGTGCTCGCGAACTCGACGTCCGGCGTCGGCATCACCCAGCTCTGCCTGGACCTCATCACGATGACCGACGAGCTGGAACCGCGCCTGGCCGCCGAGTGGGAGCCCACCGCCGTCGACCCGGAGCTGCTGGCGCTGACCGGCCTCTGGCACTGGGGCCCGACGCCGTACCACCTGCGCGTCCAGGGCGAGGGGCAGCTCCTGCTGGCGCCGGTCGAGGGCGCCGGGCGCAGCTCGCGCTTCCAGGCGACCGGGAAGGACACCTACGTCGGTCTCGACGGCTACTACTCCGGCGAGACGCTCGAAGTGGGCCGGAACGCCGACGGCGTCGCCACCCACCTCGACCTGGCGACGTTCGTCTTCACGCGCACGCCGTACGACCCGGCCGCCCCGGTGCCGGGCGGCGTCGAAAACTGGCGCTGAGGGGCCGGGCCCCGCTCACACCCCCAGGGCGGTGGTGAGCGGGGCCCTCAGGTCAGCGCGGCCGTGCCCGCCGCGTACGCGACGGCGGTGGCGAACCGGGTGCCGAGGCGCTTGCCCTCGCCCCAGTCGAACACCCCGAACTTCAGCGCGGTCTGGACGGTGATCGTCGAACCCTGCGCCGCCGGGGAGACCATCGCGGTGACGACCTGACCCCAGCTGAAGAAGGTCATCCCGGTGCGGCAGGTGACGTACCCGCGCTGGGCGTCGTAGAACGGGCCCTGCCCTCCGATCGCCGTCACCCCGGCGGGGAGCGCGTTCCACAGCACCTGGGGCGGCACCGGGAAGCTCTGCTGCACAGTCGTCATGACGGGCAAACTACCGTCACGCCGGCGCTCCGGTAACGGCGTTTTTACCCCCACCGCGGTGGACGCCGACCTCGCCGACGGCGTAACCGTCGCCGTCCGGAAGGCCGACGACGAGGTCGTCCGAAGGCCACCCGGCCACCCACAGCCGGCGCCGTCCGGCCAGCTCGGCGGCGACGTCGGGCGGGACCGCGGGCAGGTGGAACTTGATCCGCACGTCGCCGGGCAGCACGGCCCAGCCGTCGACCGGTTCGCCGGGCCGCACGTCGAACGCCGCGGCCGCGACCTGCGTCCAGCCGCCGCTCAGGCACCGCGCGATCTCCGCGAGGTCGGACCGCCAGCCCACCAGGCCGAGCACGACCAGCAGGCTCGGGACCGGCACGAGCCACGGCAGCCAGCCGCCGTCGAAGACAATGGCCGCCACTTCGGCGGCGACGGCGAGGGCGGCGACCGTCCAGAGCAGCGCAGTCCGGGCCCGGAGCCGCCACCGCACCCGTGAGCGGCGTCGCAGCCGGACGCGGCGGACGCGGTCCGGGCGGTCCTCGCCGGTCACCCACCACGGCAACCGGCGGACGAAGACCAGTGCGAGCGTCGCCGCGAAGCCGACGGGCAGGCCGATGGCGGTGGTGTCCGTCCACCCCTCGACGAGCAGGTGCACCGCGGCCACCACCGCGAACCAGGCGAAAAAGTACCAACGAGGCTTCATCGATTCCACATGTCGGACACCCGCCCACCTCTGTTAGCAGCCCGATCCCGACCTGAGAGACTGACCACATGACCGACGCTGAGTTGACCATCCCCGCAGACCTCAAGCCGGCCGACGGCCGCTTCGGCTGCGGACCGTCGAAGGTCCGCGCCGAGCAGCTGAGCGCACTGGCGGAGTCCGGCTCCACCTACCTCGGCACGTCGCACCGGCAGAAGCCGGTCAAGTCCCTCGTCGGGCGCGTGCGGGCGGGCCTGTCCGAGCTCTTCTCGCTGCCCGAGGGCTACGAAGTGATCCTCGGCAACGGCGGCACCACGGCGTTCTGGGACGCGGCCGCGTTCGGCCTGGTCCGCGAGCGCTCGCAGCACTTCACCTACGGCGAGTTCTCCTCGAAGTTCGCCAGTGTCACCAAGGGCGCGCCGTTCCTGGCCGACCCGATCGTCGTCAAGGCCGACGCGGGCAGCGCGCCCGAGATCGCTTACGAAGCCGGCGCCGACCTGGTCGGCTGGGCGCACAACGAGACGTCCACCGGTGTCGCGGTGCCGGTCCGCCGCCCCGAGGGCAGCGAGGGCGCGCTGGTCGCGATCGACGCCACCTCCGGCGCCGGCGGCCTCCCGGTCAAGGCCGAGGACTTCGACGTCTACTACTTCGCGCCGCAGAAGTCGTTCGCCGCGGACGGCGGGCTGTGGATCGCGCTGGCCTCCCCGGCCGCCGTCGAGCGGATCGGCGAGATCGGCGGGAGCGACCGCTGGATCCCCGAGTTCCTGTCGCTGACCACCGCGCTGGACAACTCCCGCAAGGACCAGACGTACAACACCCCGGCCGTGGCCACGCTGTTCCTGCTCGCCGAGCAGATCGAGTGGATGAACGGCCAGGGCGGCCTCGAGTGGACGACCGCGCGCACGAAGGACTCGTCGTCGCGGCTCTACGAGTGGGCCGAGAAGACGAGCTACACCACGCCGTTCGTCAAGGACGCGGACCTGCGCTCGCAGGTCGTCGGCACGGTCGACTTCAGCGACGACGTCGACGCCGCCGCGGTCGCGAAGGTGCTGCGCGCCAACGGGATCGTCGACACCGAGCCGTACCGCAAGCTGGGCCGCAACCAGCTGCGCGTCGGCCTGTTCCCGGCCATCGACCCGGACGACGTCACGAAGCTCACGCAGAGCATCGAGTACGTGGTCGAGCGGCTCAGCTGACCTGAGGCTCCTTCGAGGGGACTTCCGCCGCTTCCGCGGTGGGAGTCCCCTTTTTCGTGCGCAGGCGGCGGGCGCCGACGGCGGCGAGAACCAGCAGGACCAGCGCGAACAGCTCGTAGGACTCCGTCGCCAGCCACCAGCCGGGAGACGGCGCCGGGCGCGGCGCGAACCACATCGGGCCGACGATGAACAAGGCCAGTCCCGCGACGACGACCGCGGCCGCCACCCACCGGACCGCCCGGTCGAAGCGCCACGCGTACCACCCGGCGAGGACGAGGAGCGGCACGCACCACGTCCAGTGGTGGGTCCACGAGATCGGCGAAACCAGCAGCCCGCCGAGCGCACAGGCGGTGAGCCCGAGCACCGGCTCGGCGGCGCGCACGATGATCACCGCGACCAGGGCCATCACGGCCAGCGCGGCCAGCACCCACACGAACTCGGGCAGGCCGGCGCGCGTGATCAGGCCGTGCAGCGACTGGTTGCCGACGTAGTCGACGCCGCCGATGCGCCCCGCGTCGAAGACCAGCTTCGTCCAGTAGGTGAAGGACGCCGACGGCCGGACCAGCCACAGCAGTGCCCCGGCCGCGAGGAAGCCGACGACCACCCGCGCGGCCGACTTGAAGTCGCGGCGGACCAGGAAGTAGACGACGAAGACGGCGGGGGTCAGCTTGATCGCCGCGGCCACGCCGATCAGCAGCCCCTTCGTGCGCTTCCGGTCGCCGGAGAGCAGGACGTCGAGCACCACCAGCAGCATGAGGAGCGCGTTGATCTGCCCGAACCCCAGCGTCGAGCGCACCGGCTCCAGCAGGGCGCCGGCGAGCTGCGCGCCGATCGCGACCAGCGCGGCCACCGCCCGGCCGTTGACCTTCGAAGCGTCGGTGAGCGAGCCGTTGAGCGTCGCGACGTAGAGGTAGGCGACGACGCCGGTCGCGAGGATCGACGCGATGCTGACCAGCTTCATCGTCACCGCGAACGGCAGCAGCGTGCCGGGCAGGAACACCGCCGCGGCGAACGGCGTGTACGTGAACGGCAGCAGGATCTGGTGCGTGGTCGGCACCCAGGCGTCGTACGGCGAGCCCTGCTCGGCCAGCGCCTTGGCGCCGCCCAGGTAAACCTCCAGGTCGAGGCCGTCGAACCGCTTCAGGACCAGGACCAGCACGACCGCGGCGAGTTCGAGCGCCCCGAGCACCACCGCCAGTTTCCGCCCAGTCAACGCGTCCCCCTCGACCCAGGTCCTCGACCGGCCGAGATTACCGGGCGCTCAGCAGCAGCCGCGCACCGGCAAGCGCACTGACCTGGCATTCGCCGACGGCGGCCGGCTCGCCGCGGCTTCCGCGTCGGCGAGCATCCGGGCCCGCTTGGCCCGGTCGAGCACGCGGCCCGCGGTGACGACGGTGTCGATCCGCCGCACCGCGCGGATGTCGGCGAGCGGGTCGGCGTCCAGCAGCACCAGGTCGGCGGCCTTGCCCGCGGTGATCGTCCCGACGTCCGTCCGGCCGAGGAACGCGGCCGCGTCGCGGGTCACGGTCTGCAGTGCCCGCTTCGGGGTCAGCCCGGCCTCGACCAGGTACTCCAGCTCGTCGTGCAGGCTGAAGCCGGGGAAGACGTACGGGTTCTGGCAGTCGGTCCCGCCGAGGAGCCCGACACCGGCCCGGTACGCCTCCCCGGTGAGCCGCAGCTGCGCCTGGAAGTACTCCTCCTGCTGGGCGACCTGCTCCGGCGTGCCCGGCGTGAAGAGCGTGAGCCGGTCGGCCCAGTAGTCGCGGATGTCCTGGGAGACGTACTTGAGCCGCGGGTCGTGCGCGTAGGTGTCGGCGGGCTTCGAGATGACGCGGTTGACCGCGAACGTCGGGGTCAGCCAGGTGCCGAGCGCCTTGAGCCCGGCGAAGTGGCGCTCGGCCGTGCCCGGGTCGTAGGACTGGGCGGCCTGCCGGTCGAGTTCACGGGCGAGGTTGAAGAAGTCGCGCTTGGCCTTGGGGTCGAACGGCTTCGCGTCGAGCTGGGCGAGGAACTGGTCGCGGCGGCGCGAAGTCGCGATCGGCAGCCCGAAGGAGTGCTCGAAGCTGCGCTGCCCGTACCGGGCGGCCTCCAACTGCCCCATCCGGTAGGGCCAGTGCCCGGCGAAGGTGAGGCCGAGCCGGTCGCACTCGTCGGCGATCGCGGTGAAGCACTCGCGGGGCAGGTAGAAGTACACCTTGACGAAGTCCGAGCCCTGGGCCGCGGCGGTCCGGACCGCCGCGCGCGCCTCCTCGGCGTTCGCGACCTGGGTGATCGGCGGGCCGAGCAGGGACACCGGCCCGTCGATGATGGCGCTGGCCAGCGCGACCCGCGGGCCGAGCAGCTCGCCGCGGACGATCTTGTCGCGGGTGGCGCGGTTCTCGTCGTAGCCTTGCATTTCCCGGATGCCGGTGACGCCGTTGGCCAGGAACAGCGGCGGCCACAGCTCTTCCATCTCGATGCCGTGGGCGTGCATGTCCCAGAGACCGGGCACGAGGAAGCGGCCGCGGCCGTCGATCACCCGCGCGGTCCCGCACCGCGGCACCTCACCGGCCGGCCCGACCCAGGCGATCCGGTCCCCGACCAGCACGACGGCGGAGTTCGGCCGGGCGGGCCCGTCGGTACCGTCGACAACGGTCGCCCCGGTCACCACGACGACATCGGTCCCGGCCGCGGCGGCCTCCCGCGCGAACACCGCGGGCGCGATCCCGGCGGCGGCCAGCCCCGCGCCCGCCGTGGCCAGCCACCGCAGGAAGTCCCGCCGGTTCGCCTCGACTCGCACCAAGCCACCCACCCCTTCGATCACTACCCCGGTGCCCATTCAACGCGGGCGCGATCGAGCGGGAAATCTTCCAACGTGCTGAATCCGGGGCCGCCGTGTAACCCGGCACTTGGTCGCCGTGTCATGCCCCGGCAATGGGGTGGTGACCGGACCGCCCGGTCGCCGCGGGGTCGCGAATGACTCATTCGGGACCGCGGAGGCCGCGAATGACTCATTCGCGACCTCCGCGGCGGCCCGGCACCGCACCCCCCGAGCGCGAGCCGGGTGAGGCGGCGCCTGCGTGGGCGGCAGCCGAGCCGCCCGACGCCCTATGTGACCCGCAACCGTGCCGCCCGACGCCCTACGTGACCCGCAACCGTGCCGCCCGACGCCCTGCGTGACCCGCAACCGTGCCGCCCGACGCCCTGCGTGACCGGGAACCCGAGCCGCCCGGACCGCCGGACATGCACCCGCGACCGCCCCACCAACGCCGCAACCCCGACCCCGCCAGCCAGCGCCCGCGCCCCAGCGCAGTGAATGACTCATTCATGTCGTCAGACGACATGAATGAGTCATTCACTACATCCCGACACCCACCCAACCCGCCCGCGCCCCAGCGTCTTGAATGACTCATTCACGTCACCAGAAGTCCTGAATGAGTCATTCAAGACATTCGCCGAGTCAGGCCAGCGCCTGCGTGGGCGGCAACCGAGCCGCCCGGACCGCCGGGTAGGCACCCGCGACCGCCCCCACCAAGGCCGCGACCCCCACCCCACCGGCCAGCGCCCCGACCGGCAGGACCGCCGGCCACCCCTGGCTCAGCGCGTAGCCCGCCGTCACCAGCACCCCGGCCAGCACCCCCGCGAGCCCACCCAGCCCGGACAGCAGCACCGACTCGGCCAGGAACTGCCCGCGGACCTGCCGCTTCGTCGCACCCAACGCCCGCCGCAGGCCGATCTCGCGCCGCCGTTCCAGCACCGAGATCACCATCGTGTTCGCCACCCCGACGCCGCCGACGAGCAGCGCGACCCCGCCGAGGCCGAGGAACAGCGCGCTGTACGTGGTGTCCGTCAGCTTCTGCGCGGCCAGCGCGTCCGACGGGCGGCGCACCTCGACCTCGTTGGGCGCCTGCGGGTTCAGCGTCGCCGCCAGCACCGAGCGCACACTGTCCACTTGGGACTTTTCGGCGCGGACGTACACAGTGGACGGGTGGCCGTCGAAGCCGAGCAGCCGCTTCGCGACGTCCCAGCCGACCAGCGCCGAGCGCTCGATCTCCGGCGCGAGCGGCATCGGCGCCAGTATCCCGGCCACGGTGAACCACTGCGTCCCGATCAGCACCTGCGGCGGCCGCGCCGGGTCGAGGTGGTCGATGCCGAGCCGGGCCGCGGCCTGCGCGCCGAGCACCGCCACCGGGTAGTCCTGGTTGCCCGCCGCCAGGAACGCGCCCACGCGGACCTTGCCGCCCAGCACGGCCAGCAGGTCCGGCCGCGCCGCGTACACGGCGAGCCCGGAGGAGTCGTTCGGCGCGATCTTGTCGCTGCGCCGCACGTTCGCCGACGTCGTCCCGGTGCCGCTGACCGCCTGCACCGGGCCGATCCGCTTCGCCATCGGGACGGCGTCGTCCGGCAGGGTCGCGTTGTCCCCGAACAACGTCTGCCCCGGCCCGGCGGTGAGCAGGTTCGTGCCGAGCGCGGCCAGCCGGTCGTGCAGCGCCTGCGCGCCGGACGCCGGGATCGCCAGCACCGCGACCATCGCCGCGACGCCGATCGCGATGCCCAGCGCCGACAGCACCGCGCGCACCGGCCGCGTGCGCATGCCGTGCGCGCCGAGCGCGACGACGTCCGGTGGCTTGAGCCGGGCCGGTTCCGGCAGCGTCACGAGGCTCATCGCGCACCCACCAGTCCGGTGTCCAGCCGCAGCCGCCCGTCGAGCAGCTCGATCCGGCGCGGCATGCCGGCCGCGATCTCCCGGTCGTGGGTGATCACGACGATCGTGGTGCCCTCCGCCGACAGCTCCCCGAGCAGCGCCAGCACGGACGCGCCGGTGCCGGTGTCGAGGTTGCCGGTCGGCTCGTCGGCCAGCAGGATCGACGGCTCGTTGACCACCGCCCGCGCGATCGCGACGCGCTGGCGCTCCCCGCCGGACAGCTCGCCGGGCCGGTGCCACGCCCGGTGCCCCAGCTTGACGCGCTCGAGCGCGGCCAGCGCCCGGTCACGCCGCCGCCGTCGCGGCACCCCGGCGTAGAGCAGGCCGGTGCACACGTTGTCCACCGCACTCATCCCTTCGTCGAGGAAGAACTGCTGGAACACGAACCCGATCCAGCGCGACCGCAGCGCGGAGACCTTGCGGTCCGGCAGCGCGGCGACGTCGTGGCCGTGCAGCTCGATCCGCCCCGACGACGGCCGGTCGAGCGTGCCCATCAGGTGCAGCAGGGTCGACTTCCCGGAGCCGGACGGCCCGACGATCGCGACCATTTCGCCGTTCTCGAGCGAAAGCGAGACGCCGTCGAGCGCGGCGACCCCGCCGGGGTAGGTGCGCGTGGCCTCGTGCACGCGCAGCACGGGCGTCACGACGTCGTCACCACCCGCATGCCCGCGGTCAGGCCGTCGCCGGTGACCTCGACCTTGCCGCCGCTGAACAGTCCCGTCCGGACGGCCACGAGCCGGCGCGTGCCGTTCTCGTCGACCTCGACCGCGTACCCGCCTTCGGCGAGCGCGACCAGCGCGCCGACCGGGACCGCCAGCACGCCCTGGTGGACGTCCTTGGTGAACCGGACGCTCGCCGGCGACGAGTCGAGGGTGCCGCCCGCGGCCGGGTCGTCGAGCCGGACGGTGACGGTGATCGTGGGCTTGCCGTCGTTGTTGCCCGCCGCGTCCTTGCCCTCGACGGCGGAGCGGCCGACGTCGGTGATCGTGCCCGGCGTCGTCTTGCCGTTGATCGTCACGGCCGCCTTCGCGCCCTGCCGGGCGAGGTCCTGCTTGGCCGCCTCCAGCTTCACCTGCACCGACCGGACGGTCCCGGTCGTCTTGAGCACCTCGCCCTGCGCCGGCGAACCGGGCTTGGCGGCCAGCGACGACACCCGGACCTCGCCCGCCGCGAGCACGACGTCGCCCTGGCCGAACGCGCCGGTCTGCTCCAGACCCAGGGACTTCTGCCACTTCTTCAGCGCGGCCGCCGTCGCCGCCGTGAACTTCTTGTCCGGCGTGCCGAACCCGCCGAAGCCGCACGCCTTGAGGTTTTCCTCCAGCTGCTTGACGTCCGCGCCGTCGTCCGCGCCGGTGGCGAGGTCGCGGTAGAACGGGAGCGTGCCGTAGAACAGCGGCACCGGCTTCGCGTCCACCCCGTACACCGCCTGGCACCGGGTGATCTTGGCGCCGGCCGCGGGCAGTGACGTGATGGTGCCGGGCTTGCGGCCCTGGACGGTCTCCTCGTCGCCGTAGCCGAGAGTGCCGTCGGCCTCCTCGTCCTCGCTGAGGTCGGTCTTGACGACCTCGGCGGTCTCGACCGGCGGCGGCGCGGCCTCCTTGACCGGCGTCGCGCTCGACACCCGCGTCAGGATCACGACGGAGCCGGTGCCCAGCACCACGACGAGGACCGCGGCCGCGACGAACCAGCGGGTCCGGCCGCGACGGCGCGGCTTGAGTTCGGTCACGTGGGTCATTGCGCCGGCGCCGCCTTCACGCTCATGCCGAGGCCGCACGCCTTCGCGGCTTCTTCGAACTTCTTGGGGTCGTCACCAAGCCCGCCGATCCGTCCCGTCCCCTTGCCGCTCGGGTCGGGGTCGGGCATGTCGATGCCGTGGTCGCGCATGCACTTGGCGCTCTTGCGCATCTTGTCGAGCTCCTCGGCGCTCGGCGGCTTCATCTCGCCGCCGTTGGGCATGAGGTGACGGCACGCCTTCGACGCGTCTTCGATCTTGGACTTGTCGGCGCCGTCCCCGCCCAGGGTGATGGCCATGCCGCCGCCGTCGGGCTTGGGGTCGGGCATGTCGACGCCGTGCTCGCGCATGCACTTGGCGAACTCGCGCATCTTGTCTTCGTCGCTCTTGCCGCTGTTGTCGGCGGCCGTGGGCCCGCCCGACTTCGGCGGCGTCGAGATCGAAGCCACCTTCGACCCGTCGTCCGCCTGGCCGCCGCAGCCCGCGAGCAGCAGTGCCGCCCCGATCGCCGCGGCGGCGATCCGTGTCCGCATCGGCTCGCTCCTTCCGTTGTCGCCTCGGGTGACAGGTCTACGGATCGGGGGATTCGGGCGCGCTAAGCGACGTCGCTTATGCGGTCCTTATGGCCTCCCTGCGCAGACTGGGCCGGTGCGGGTGCTGGTGGTGGAGGACGAGCGGTTGCTGGCCGACTCGGTCGCGGAGGGGCTTCGGCGGTTTTCGATGGCCGTCGACGTCTGCTACGACGGCGCGCAGGCCCTGGAGCGGGTCGGCGTGCACGGCTACGACGTCGTCGTGCTGGACCGCGACCTGCCGGAGGTGCACGGCGACGACGTCTGCGCCGCGGTGGTCCGGGCCGGCGGCGAGGCGCGGGTGCTGATGCTGACCGCGGCCGCCGACGTCACCGACCGGGTGGCCGGGCTCGGCCTCGGCGCCGACGACTACCTGACGAAGCCGTTCGCGTTCGCCGAGCTGGTCGCCCGCGTCCAGGCGCTGTCGCGGCGCGCGCGGCCGGCGCTGCCGCCGGTGCTGGAACGCGACGGCGTCGTCCTCGACCTGCCGCGCCACCAGGCCGCCCGCGACGGCCGGTTCCTGCTGCTCTCGCCGAAGGAGTTCGCCGTGCTCGAGGTGCTCATGCGGGCGGAAGGCGCGGTGGTCAGCGCCGAGGAGCTGCTCGACAAGGCGTGGGACGAGCACGCCGACCCGTTCACGAACGCGGTCCGCGTCGCGGTGATGACGTTGCGGCGCAAGCTCGGCGACCCGCCGGTGATCGAAACCGTCCCCGGCGCCGGCTACCGGTTCGGCACCCCGTGAACGGCCTTTCGGTCCGGACGAAGCTCACCGCCTGGTACGGCGGGCTGTTCCTGCTCGCCGGGCTGGTCCTGGTCGTCATCAACTACCTGCTGGTGCAGAGCACGCTGCCGGACCCGGCCCGGGTCGCGTCGACGACGATCGGCTCGGCGGGCCTGACCTACGGCATCCCGGCGCAGACGGCCCTGCCGTCGTCCGGCGTGGCCGTCCGGCTGCTCAGCGGCTCGCTCGAGGACTACCGCTCCTCGACGCTGTCGACACTGCTGGTCGGCTCGGGGATCGCGCTGGTGGCGACGGCCGGGCTGGCGGTGCTGTTCGGCTGGCTGATGGCCGGCCGCGCGCTGCGGCCCCTGCACGACATCACCTCGACGGCCCGGCGGCTGGAGGCCGGCAAGCTCGACCGCCGCATCAACCTCGACGGCCCGCCCGACGAGCTGAAGGAGCTGGCGGACACGTTCGACGGCATGCTCGACCGGCTCGCGGAGTCGTTCGACAGCCAGAAGCGGTTCGTCGCGAACGCGTCGCACGAACTGCGGACACCGCTGGCCGTGCAACGAACGCTGATCGAAGTGGCGATGGCCGACCCCGAAGTGACGCCGGAGCTGCGGAAGCTCGGGACGCACCTGCTGCACACGAACGAGCGAAGCGAACGGATGATCGAAGGCCTGCTGGTCCTCGCGCGCAGTGACCGCGGCCTGCACGCCCGCACCCCGGTCCGGCTGGACGCGGTGGTCGCCTCGGTGGTCCGGGCGACAGCGGCGCAGGCGACGGCGGCGGGGGTGGCGGTGGAGACGCGGCTTCGCCCCCGGGTGGTGGCGGGCGACCCCGTGCTGCTGGAGCGGCTGGTGACGAACCTGGTGGTCAACGCGCTCACGTACAACGCTTCGGGCGGCTGGGTGTACGTCGAGGTCCGCGAGGACCCGGCGCTGGAGGTCCGCAACTCGGGCCCGGTGGTGCCGCCCGATGCGGTGCCGGCGTTGTTCGAACCGTTCCGCCGGGTGAGCGGCGCGGAGCGCACCGGCGACACGCGCAACGCGGGGCTGGGGTTGTCGATCGTGCGGTCGGTGGCGCAGGCGCACGGGGGCTACGCGGAGGCCCAGCCGGGGCGGCGCGGCGGTCTCACGGTGACGGTCCGGCTACCGCCTTCTTGATCCACTCGATCGTGACTGACCGTGTCCGGCGTGTCACCCAGCAGCCGCTGACCTGGGTGACCCATGATGCGAACGTCGCCAAATGAACAGTGGGCAGTTCGGCACGGACTCGGCGCGCCTCGCGCGTCAAGTCGACGCGCCGTTCTAACGTGGGCACCCACAACGGTGAAGAAGATCGGGGAGGCGAGAAATGCGGGCGCTGCGAGTGGTCGGGCTGCACGAGGACGGCAAGTCCATCGTGCTCGAAGACCCGGCGAGCCGCACTCGCTTCCTGCTCCCGGCTGATGAGCGACTGCGTGCGGCGGCGCGGGGGGACATCACCCGCCTCGGCCAGATCGAAATCGAGTTGGAGAGCCAGATGCGGCCACGCGAGATCCAGGCGCGAATCCGCGCCGGTGAGTCAGTCGAGCAGGTCGCGAGCGGCGCCGGCATTTCGGTGCAGCGCGTCGAACGCTTCGCCTACCCCGTTCTGCTGGAGCGTTCGCGCACCGCCGAACTCGCGCAGAGCGCCCACCCGGTCCGCGAAGACGGCCCCGACGTGCAGACGCTCGGCGAGGTCGTCGCGTACGGCTTCGGCGTCCGCGGGCACGACTACTCGCAGGCCACCTGGGACTCGTGGAAGGGCGACGACGGCCGCTGGGTCGTCGTGCTCCGGTGGAAGGCCGGCCGGTCGGACAACCGCGCGCACTGGGCGTTTTCCCCCGGCGCGCACGGCGGCACGGTGACGGCGCTCGACGAGAACGCCGAAGTCCTCCTGGACCCGAACGCGTACCGCCCGCCCCGGACGGTCCGCGCCCTGGACCCGGCCCGCGAAACGGAGTTCCAGCCGACGCTGGATTCGGTCGCGCCGGAACGCGCCGAGCTGCCGTCGGCCGAGCCCGACCCGGACGACGACACCCGCGAGATCCCGCGCGTCCCGGCGGACCCGGAAGAGGAAACGGCGACCGACCAGCCACGGCCGAAGGCCAAGAAGAACCACCCGATCGTGCCGTCCTGGGAGGACGTGCTCCTCGGGGTCCGCTCGCAGCGCGGTTAAGTCCAAGCGCCCCAATGTGGCGTTCGGTGCGTCTGACGCACCGAACGCCACATTGGGTGCGCTGGACGCACCCAATGCCACATTGGGGCGCTAGTCCACCCGCGCAGCGAGCGTCTTCGGCGCCACCTGCCGGTAGGCCTCGCGCACGATCCGGTCGACCTCGGCCCAGTCGACGTCGACGTCCAGCCGCACGCCCACCCACCCGCGGTGCCCGACGTACGCCGGCCGGAAGAAGCGCTCGGGCTCCCCGCGCACCAGCTCTTCCTGCACGCCGGGCGGCGCCGGGCACCAGAAGGCGAGCCTGCCGTCGCCGTGGTGGTCGTCGTGGAACATGACGAAGGTCTTCTTGCCGCGCACGAACCACGCCGGTGACCCGTGGCTGAGCCGCTCGGTCGCTTCGGGCAGCGCCAGGCACAGCTCCCGCAGCGCCTCGAGCGGCTCGCCCATCACGCGCCGCCGAAAGCGATCACCAGCACGCCGATCCACGCGAGCACCACTCCGCCCGCGGCGCCGTACGCGGCCCACCGCAGGATCGGCGTGCGCCGCACCAGCCACAGCGACGGCGTGATCCCGGCCGTCACCACGACCGACGCCACCAGCGCCAGCCACCCGCTGGTCTCCCTGGCCAGTGTCGAAGCCAGCGCCAGCATCGCGACGACGACCACGGCCGCGATGAACGCCGACACCGTCAGGCCGGTCGGCCACGGGGTCGGTTCGCCGGGCGGGCCGGGCGGGCCCAGCACGGTCCGGACGAACTTGTGCCCGGGTTCGGGCTCCCGCGGTGGCGGCTCGACGACCGTGTCGGCGCCGGTCACCGGGTCCACGAACCGGACGGTCGTGCCCATCACCGAGGCGAGCCGCCCGGCCAGCTGGCGGCCGCGCTGCGAGACGACCGCTCCCGCCTCCGCCCCGGATTCGGCCGAGACGGCGGCCGCGACGCGTGCCCACTCGTGCAGGGCCTGCGCCAGGTCGGCGCCGATCGCGAGCTTGTGCGGGTCCACCTCGCGCGCGTGCTCCCCGCCGGGACCGGCCAGCACGGCGCGCTCGCCGCGGATCCGCAGCTCCATGGTGTCCTTTCGCCCAGACCAGGGGATCACCTTAGCCACCCGGGGCCAATTCGTAGAAGGCCACGGCGGCAGCGGTCGCGATGTTCAGTGAATCGACTCCGGCCGGCATGGGTATACGCACCGCGTGATCCGCCGCCGCCAGTGCCGCTTCGGTCAGCCCGGGACCTTCGGCGCCGAAGAGCAGTGCCACCCGCCCAGGCGCGTGCGCGCGCAGTTCGCGCAGGGGGATCGAGCCCGGTCGCGGGGTGAACGCCGCGACGGCGAACCCGCGCGCCCGCAGGTCGTCGAGCCCGCCCGGCCAGTCCGCGAGGGGCGCGAACGGCACGCGCAGCACGTGTCCCATCGACACGCGCACGCTGCGCCGGTAGAGCGGGTCGGAACAACCGGGGCCGAGCAGCACCCCGCCGACGCCCAGCGCGGCCGCGTTGCGGAAGAGCGCGCCGAGGTTTTCGTGGTCACCGACGCCTTCCAGCACGGCGATCGTGCCGGCGCCGTCCACGACTTCGGAAACCGTGAGCGGCACCGGCCGGTCGGCGACGGCGAGGATCCCGCGGTTCAGGTGGAACCCGACCACGTCGGCCATCGTTTCGGCGGACGCGACGTACTGGGGCGCCTCGACGCCCTCGAGCTCGGCCCCCAGCTCGGCGAACCGCCGCTCGACGCCGAGCAACGCCCGTACCGGGTACCGGGACGCGAGCAGCCGGGACACCACGACGGTGCCCTCGGCGATGACGAACCCGCGGCCGCCAGGCCGGTCCGGGCGCCGGTCCGCTGTGGACAGCTCGCGGAAATCGTCGACCCGCGGGTCGTCCCGATCATCGATGTGGATCACGCCCATCCGCCCAGTGTGTCACCCGCTTGCCGGGCGCCGGACTGCTCCGATCGTCCATCCGCCGGTGGTACGAACGGGGCCATTTTGCTTTCGGTTAACCGGTCGTGACGGAGAGCACCAGTTTGGCCGCTAGCACGGGTGCATCGCCTGTGTAACGGTTGTCCGCCAGGACTTGAAACACGTCCTAGTTCCACGCCGACGCACGAAGCAGGGATGGTCATGGGGATGGACCTCGCGGCTCAATCGTTCAACACGCTGGACCGCGGGCGGTACCGCCGCAAGGTGCAGCGCTGTCTGGACACGTTGGCCCGCATGCTCACCGACGGCAGTTTTTCGTTCCCCCGCAAGAACATCGGCCTCGAAGTCGAGCTGAACCTGGTCGACCGCGAGCTGCGCCCGTCGATGACGAACACCGCCGTGCTGGAGGCGCTGGACGACCCGTCGTTCACCACCGAGCTCGGCCAGCAGAACATCGAGCTGAACGTGCCGCCGCGGCCGCTGGCCGGCGATTCGGCCCTGCAGCTCGAAGACGACCTGCGCGCGTACCTCGCCACCGCCGCGTCGAAAGCCCGCGACACCGGGTCGGCGCTGGCCATGATCGGCATCCTGCCGACGTTGAAGCACGAGCACTTCGACCAGAAGTGGCTCACCAACAAAGCCCGCTACGCGATGCTGAACGACCAGATCTTCGCCGCGCGCGGTGAGCGCACGGTGCTCGCGATGGAAGGCGCGCCGCTGCCGGGGCAGCAGCCGGAACGGTTGCGCAGCTACGCCGAATCCATCCTGCCCGAGGCCGCGTGCACCAGCGTGCAGCTGCACCTCCAGGTCGCGCCGGAGGAGTTCGCCGCGCACTGGAACGCGGCGCAGTGCCTGGCCGGGCCGCAGATCGCGCTGGCGTCGAACTCGCCGTTCCTGCTGGGCAAGGCGCTGTGGCACGAGACGCGCATCCCGCTGTTCCTGCAGGCGACCGACACCCGGCCGGAAGAGCTGAAGAACCAGGGCGTGCGGCCCCGCGTGTGGTTCGGCGAGCGCTGGATCACGTCGATCTTCGACCTGTTCGAGGAAAACGTCCGCTACTTCCCCGGCCTGCTGCCGGAAACCGACGCCGAGGACCCGATCGAAGCGCTCGACGCCGGCCAGGCGCCGAAGCTCACCGAGCTGCGCATGCACAACGGCACGATCTGGCGCTGGAACCGCCCGGTCTACGACGTCGTCGACGGCCTGCCGCACCTGCGGATCGAGAACCGGGTGCTGCCCGCCGGGCCGACCGTCGTCGACACCGTGGCGAACGCGGCGTTCTTCTACGGCGCCCAGCGCGCGCTCGCCGAGGCGGAACGCCCGGTGTGGAGCCAGATGTCCTTCCAGGCGGCGGAGGAAAACCTCTACGCGGGCGCGCGCCGCGGGTTCGACGCGCAGCTGTACTGGCCGGGCATCGGCTGGATCCCGCCGGACGAACTGGCGCTGCGCGTGCTGCTGCCGCTCGCCCACGAGGGGCTGCGCCGCTCCGACGTCTCCGACGAAGCCCGCGAGCGCTACCTCGGGATCATCGAACGCCGCTGCCTCGCGCGGCGGACCGGGGCGACCTGGCAGCGCGACTACGTCCGGCAGGCGCAGGAACGCGGGCTCGACCGGGAGGCCGCGCTCAGCCTGATGCTGGGGCGCTACCTGGAGCTGTCGGAGGCCGGCGAGCCGGTGCACACCTGGCCGGTCGCCGACTGACCAAGGCGGAGCTTTCACGTGAAAGCTCCGCCTTCCCGCTAGCCTGGGCGGATGCCGAAGATTCTCGGTGAGTCGCTGGAAGCGCACCGGCGCGAGGTGCGGACGCGGGTGTTCGACGTCCTGCGCGCGCAGCTCTACGAGCGCGGCTTCGACGCGATCACGCTCGCCGGGGTGGCCGCCGCGGCCGGGGTGGGCCGGACCGCGCTGTACAACCACTTCCCCGACAAGGAAAGCCTGCTGGTCGCCTTCGTCGAGGACGAGGCCGCCCGGTACGTCACGCGGCTGACCGAAGCCGTCGAGGCCCGGGCCGACCCGGCCGACCAGCTGGCCACGTTCGTCCGGCTGCAGCTGCGGGTGCTGGCGGAGTACCACATGCCGCCGGGCACCGCGCTCGCGTCGGCGCTGGCCCCCGCGGCGTACCGCCGGATCAGCGCGCACGCCGACCCGATCACCGACCGGCTGCGCGCCATCCTCGCCGGCGGCGTCGACCTGGGGCGCTGGCCCGCCGAGGACCCGGACGTGCTGATCCCGATGATCACCGCGGCGCTGGGCAACCGGACCCTGGTCGACGGGCCGCCCGAGCAGCTGGAAGACGTCATCGAAGCCTCGGTCCGGTTCGTGCTCCGGGCGGTCGGCGCCTCGATTTAGGGTAGCCTAAGCCGGGATTGTGCCCTACGATCTTTCTGACAGCGTGTCAGATCGATCGCCGGGAGGCCTGCCCATGTCGGTGACCACGGACGCCCGCCCGTTCTCGGCGACGCTGCGCGCGTCGACGCTCGAGGTCCACGAGAAGGCGAACTACTCGACGTACATGCGCGCCCTGCTCGGCGGCGAGCTCTCCCAGGAGGGCTACACGCAGCTGGCGATCCAGTACTACTTCATCTACGGCGCCATCGAGGCGGCCAGCGACGCGATGGCCGGTCACCCGGTCGGGGGCGAGTTCGTCTTCGACGAGCTCCGGCGGCTGCCCAACCTCGAACGCGACCTGGCCCACCTGGCCGGCCCGGACTGGCGCACGACGATCTCGCCGCTCGCGTCGACCCAGGCGTACGTCGATCGGGTGCGCGAAGCGTCTTCGTGGGCGGGCGGCTACGTGGCCCACCACTACACGCGCTACCTCGGCGACATCGCGGGCGGCCAGGCCATCCGCCGCCTGCTGGAGCGCCAGTACGACGTCGCCGAGGCGGGTGCGCTGTTCTACCACTTCGACGAGATCGGCAGCGCGCCCCGCTTCCGCGACCAGTACCGCGCAAAGCTCGACAACGCGCCGTGGGACGAAGCCGAGCGCGCCCGCGTGATCGACGAGACGCTGGTGGCGTTCGAGTGCAACGTCGCCGTCTTCGACGAGCTGGCCCAGCGGCTGGACGAGTACCGCACCGCATGATCGTCCTCACAGCTCGTTGACCTCCAGTTAGGTCCAGGTAGCAGGCTCGGTTTCGGGTGGCGGACCCCCGGGTACGCCATTCACGAGCCGGTCATCCCACGCGGTGACCACGACGCGCCCCCGCTCGCCGCGGGGAGGCGTGTGCTACTAGGTTCGATACCGGAATCTTGTGTCGAAGACAGAAGGAGGGCCAATGGCCCGCTACGAGCTCCCCGATCTCGACTACGACTACAGCGCCCTGGCGCCCCACATCTCCGGCGAGATCAACGAGCTGCACCACAGCAAGCACCACGCGACCTACGTCAAGGGCGCGAACGACACGCTCGACAAGATCGCGGAAGCGCGCGACGCCGGCGACTTCGGCTCGATCGTCGGCCTGGAGACCACGCTGGCCTTCAACCTGGCCGGCCACGCCAACCACGTCGTGTGGTGGAAGATCCTGTCGCCGGAAGGCGGCGACAAGCCGACCGGCGAGCTGGCCGCGGCGATCGACGAGGCGTTCGGCTCCTTCGACAAGTTCAAGGCGCAGTTCACCGCCGTCTCGACCACGATCCAGGGCAACGGCTGGGGCGCGCTCTCCTGGGACCCGATCGGCAAGACGCTGATCACCCAGCAGCTGCGCGACCACCACAACAACCTGATCCTGCCGACCGTGCCGATCCTGCTGGTCGACGTCTGGGAGCACGCGTTCTACCTGGACTACAAGAACGTGAAGCCGGACTACGTCAAGGCCCTCTGGAACATCTTCAACTGGGCGGAGATCTCCAAGCGCTTCGACAACGCCGTCGCCGGCGGCAACGGCCTGCTGCTCGGCTGAGCGCTTTCGCCGTCAACGGGGTCCTCCTGCACGGGAGGGCCCCGTTTTTCGTCGCCGGGTGAAATCGCTTGACCTCGAGCGCGGTCGAGGTGTTTGGCTGGACACCATGGACGTCGACGCGTATCTGGACCGGCTGGGGGTGCGGCGCCCCGCCGCGGCCGACCTCGCGACCCTGCGCCACCTGCAGGAGCGCCACCTGGCCGCGGTCCCGTTCGAAAACCTGAGCATCCACCTCGGCGAGCCCGTCGAACTGACCGGAGAAGCGCTGTTCGCGAAGATCGTGCGCCGGCGCCGCGGCGGGTTCTGCTACGAACTCAACGGGCTCTTCGCGGCCCTGCTGCGCGAGCTCGGTTACGCCGCGACCTTGCACGCCGCGCAGGTCTTCCGCCCCGACGGCACCCTCGGCCCGCCGCTGGACCACGCGGCGATCGTCGTCGAACTCGACGAGCCGTGGCTGGTGGACGTCGGTTTCGGCCGCTTCGCGCGGCACCCGCTGCGCCTGTCCGGCGTGGACGCCCAGCGCGACCCGGACGGCGAGTTCCTCCTGCTGGACACCCCTGACGGCGACGTCGACGTGCTGCTGGACGGCAAGCCGCAGTACCGGCTGGAGCGCCGCGCACGCCCGCTGGGCGACTTCGTCCCGATGGCGTGGTGGCAGTCGACGTCCCCCGAGTCGCACTTCACGCGCTCGCTGACCTGCTCCCGCCCGACGTCGCAGGGCCGCGTGACACTGTCGGGCGACAAGCTGATCGAGACGGTCGACGGCGTCCGGAACGAGGTCGTGCTGCCGACCGAAGCCGCGATCCGGGCGGCTTACCGCGTCTACTTCGGTCTCCCGCTGACGCGCCTGCCGACCCCACCGGGTGGGAGTCCCTTGACGCGCGGCGCACTCAGCCCGACACTGCCGTGACGTGAACGAAGCCCCGGCCTGGGGTTCCCAGGGCCGGGGCTCCGTCCGTTCCCGAACTGACTGCCGCTCCCACCACGAAGCGGACATGCATGAGGTTAGCCTAACCTCACCTCTCGGGCAATAGCCGCTTCACGGAGACGCACATCTCACTCGTTCGAGTGACTCTGCCTGCGGAAACCCCCCCGTTTTTGTCGGTGCGTGTCGCTACGGTCACAGCGTGAACACAAGGGGGCTGTACCCACCGAAAAAAGACCACACGGTCCTGATCGCACTGTCGGTCTCGGCCGCGGTGATCTTGCTGGCCATGCTGGCCTGGTTCTTGACGCGCGACTCGCCGCAGTCGCACGCGAAACCGTTGAAGCTGCCTTCGCAATGGCCGTCACCCGGCGGCGAAGTGGTCCGGCAGGTGCCGATGCCGACCGGCGAACTGGCCGTGGCCCTGCCCGGCCGCACGAGCGGCCACGTGCTCTGCGGAGCGGTGCCGGAGCAGACGTGGGTGAGCGCGCTGGGCGGTCCGGTGCTGCGCGAAGTCGACGAGAACGAGCTGTGCCACGTCGTCTCGGCGAACCTCGACGTCTCGGCCACGTTCTGGTCTGATCCGGTGCCGATCAAGGGGGTCGATCCCGAGGCCGTGACCGTTGCCGGCCGCCAGGGAGAGCTGGGCCGGTTCGGCACGGAAGGTTTCGGCCGGATCCTCGCGGTCCGGCTGAGCGACTCGACCGAGAAGTGGGTGCGCCCCACGCTCCAGCTGGTCGTGCACCAAGTGCCGGGAGACCGGGCCGAGCACGACTACCGCGCCATCGCGCTGGCGCTGGCCGGCCCGATGATCGGCGCGATCACCACGCCGGGGCCAACGCTGCCGGCCGCGGACAAGCCCCGGGAGATGACCCCGATCCTCGGCACGGGAATCACCGACGCGCCCTACCCGCTGATCACCTGGCAGCTGTGCACCCAGCTGTCCCGCGCGCTGAAGGTCCCGCTCGACCGGCTGGAGCCCGGTCCCTTCGGGTCTTGCCGGCACGAGGAGGACCTCAAGTCGATCACGCTGACCTACCACCAGGACAGCACCGGCTCCTTCACCGACCGGGTCGCCGGCCGTCCCGCGCACGAGAAGACGCTGGGCACCAACGTCGAGATCCAGCTCCTCGACGATTCCCGGCAGACCCTCGAGATCAGCTGGATCGACGGCGCCAAGCCCGACGGCGAACTGCGCGCGTTCGCCGAGGAGGTGGTGCCGCCGCTCCTGGGCCGTTAGACCTTGGCTCGCTTCAGCACCCGAAGCCCGAACCCCCGCTGCACCGGCCACGAAACGCCACCCCGCCGGATCAGCACCACCGCGCACACGACCGCGGCCAGCGCCGAGACCGCGCCGCCGATGTAGAAGGGAGAACGCCCGCCGAACGCGTCCGCCATCCAGCCGACCATCGGGCCGCCGATCGGGTTGCCGCCGATCAGGACCAGCACGTACAGGCCCATCACCCGGCCCCGCATCTCCGGGCTGACCGATGTCTGCACCAGCGCGTTCGCCGTGTTGAGGAACGTCATCGTCGCGAAGCCGAGCGGGATCAGGCCGAGGCCGAACGTCAGGTACGTCGGCATGAAGGCCGTGATCAGTTCGAACACGCCCAGGAAGAAGGCGGACACCAGCATCAGCCGCACCCGCGGCCGTCCCTTGGTGCCGCGGCGGGCGGACATCACCGCGCCGGTGAACGTGCCGACCGCGACGAGTGTGGAAAGGAGGCCGTAGCCGTCGGCGGCGGTGTGGAAGACGTTCGCCGCGACGATCGGCAGCGAGCTGAAGTAGGTGATGCCGAACGTGCTGACGAACAGCACCAGCACCATCACGGTCATCAGGTCGGAGCGCCGCCGGACGTACCGGAGGCCCTCGACCAGCTGGCCCTTCTCGCGCGGCACCGCCGCGACGCGGAAGAGCTTGTCCGGGTTCATCATCAGCAGCCCGGCGATCACCGCGACCGTGCTGAGCGCGTTCGCGATGAACAGCCAGCCGGTGCCGATCCAGGTGATCGCGAACCCGGCGATGGCCGGGCCGACGATCCGCGCCATGTTGAAGATCGACGAGTTCAGCGCGACGGCGTTCGCGATCTGGTCGCGGCCCACCATCTCGGCGACGAACGACTGCCGCGTCGGCACTTCGAGCGACGCCGTGATGCCGAGCGTGAAGCACAGGACGTAGACCTGCCACAGCGCCACGAGCCCGGTGATGTCGAGGACGCCGAGCACGACGGCCTGCGAACACGCCGCGGCCTGGATCCAGGCGAGCATCCGCCGCTTGTCGACGCGGTCGGCGAGGACGCCGGCCCACAGCGAGAGGAAGAGCGTCGGCGCGAACTGCAGCGCGACCGCGATGCCGAGGGCGATCGGGTTGTTGCCGCTGAGGGTGAACACCAGCCAGTCCTGGGCGATGCGCTGCATCCAGGTGCCGATGTTCGAGATGACCTGGCCGGTGAAGAACAGCCGGTAGTTGCGGACCCGCAGCGACGCGAACATGCTGCCGCGCTTGGCGGGGGATGGTGGCGAAGCGGACGGCGGTGGCGCCGTGTCCCGGGTAGCAGTGGTCTCGATCGAACGCTTGGTTTCGCTACCCGTGGCCGTCACCGTGGTTAGTTCCCCGCCATCCTGTCGATGATTTCGGCGGCTTTGGAGAGCACTTCGCGCTCTTCGTCGCCGAGTTCCGCCAATTGCCGGTCCAGCCACGCCTCGCGCACGGAAATGGCCTTCCGCACGTAGGCCAGCCCGCTCTCGGACAACTCGACGATGGCTTGCCTGCCATCGGTCGGGTGCGGGCGCCGCTCGACGAACTTCATCTCCTCGAGCGCGGCGATCACCCTCGTCATCGAGGGCGGCTGGACGCCTTCCTTCGCGGCGAGCTGACCCGGGGTCAGCGCACCGCACTTGTGCAGGGTGGACAGCGCGGCGACCTGCGTGAGCGTGAGGTCGTCCCCGACGCGCTGTGCCCGCAGCCGGCGGTTGAGCCGGACCACCGCGAGACGCAACCGGCTCGCCAAGGAGCGTTCGTGCGTGTCGCCGGACATATAGTTAGCATACCTTACGAAACTTCGGCCGAGCGGGTGATCTCGGTCAACCGGCAACCCGGAACACGGTCGTGCGTCCTCACCAGGGAAACCCTGGGGGTCGGATGAACAAGAAGCTGGTGGGCTCGGTCGCGGTCGGCGCGGCGGTACTGGCGATCGTGGCGGCACTGTTCCTGAGCGGCGGCGACCCGGCACCGGCGGCCGCACCGGCGCCACCACCGACGACCACGGCACCGCCCGTCGCGCAGCAGTCGATCGAGGAGTACTTCTTCCCCGAAGTGTCCGGCGGGCGCGGCTGGGCGATCCGGATCCCGGTGCCGTCGGGCTGGACCGTGCGGCACGAGAACGACCGCGCGAGCTACCGCAGCGGCAACCTCCTGCTGGAGACCGACAAGGTGCCGATCACGCAGGAGGACGCGCCGGGCGGGCTCAAGGCCGTCGCCGGGAAGGCGCACCAGGACGGCTCGGTCGTCAAGCCCGTGGCGGCCGGCGACCTCGCGGACGCGGCGGAGTGGGACTACACCTACCTCCGCGACGGCCGGTACCCGGAACGGGTCACCGTGATCGGGCTAGGCGCGGGCGACAGCCTCGTCACCATCCGCTACGAGGCGCCGCCCGCCGAGTTCGACGCCCACCGCGGCGTGCTGGACGCCGCGATGGAGGTCAGCGCTCCGGGCTGATCACTTGAACGCCGCCTGGATCGGCCCGACCGCGAAGTACGCCACGAACGCCAGCGCGATCACCCACATCAGCGGGTGCACCTGGCGGGCCTTGCCGGTCGCCGCGCGGATCACGACGTAGCTGACGAAGCCGGCGCCGATGCCGTTCGCGATCGAGTACGTGAACGGCATGACGACGATGGTCAGGAACGCCGGCAACGCGATCGAGTAGTCGGTGAAGTCGATGTCGCGGACCTGCGACATCAGCATCGCGCCGACCACAACCAGCGCCGGCGCGGCCGCTTCGACCGGCACGACCTGGTAGAGCGGGGTCAGGAACATGGCGGCGATGAACAGCACGCCGGTGACGACGTTGGCCAGGCCGGTCCGCGCGCCCTCCGCGATGCCGGCCGCCGACTCGACGAACACCGTGTTCGAGCTGGCCGAGCCGAACCCGCCGGCCGCGCCCGCGAGGCCCTCGACGAACAGCGCCTTGCCGACGTTGGGCAGCTGGCCGTCCTTCGGCAGCAGGTCGGCCTCCTTCGCCAGGCCGGTCATCGTGCCCATGGCGTCGAAGAAGTCGGCGAGCACCAGCGTGAACACCAGCAGGCAGACGGTGATGATCGGCAGCCGCGTCCAGGCGCCGAAGGAGACGTCGCCGACCAGCGAGAGGTTCGGCAGGCCGAGCACCTGGTCCGGCAGCGCCGGGTAGCCGAGGTTCCAGCCGAGCGGGTTCGTGCCCTTCGACGGCCCGGCCTTGACGATCGCCTCGACGACGATGGCCAGCACCGTCGACGCCAGCACGCCGATGAGGATCGCGCCCTTGACCTTGCGGACCACGAGGATGCCGGTGACCAGCAGGCCGACGACGAACACCGCGGTCGGCCAGGAGGCGATCGAGCCGTTGATGCCCAGTCCCACCGGGACGGTGGTGTGCGCGGCGTCCGGCAGCCGGCGCACGAACCCGGCGTCGACCAGGCCGATCAGGCAGATGAACACGCCGATGCCGACGGCGATCGCGGACTTCAGCGCGGCCGGCACGGCCTTGAACACCGCGGTGCGGAAGCCGGTGAGCACGAGCAGCACGATGATCACGCCCTCGATGACCACCAGGCCCATCGCCTCGGGCCAGGTCATCTGCGGGGCGATGGTGACCGCGACCAGGCTGTTGATGCCGAGTCCGGTGGCGATCGCGAACGGGTAGTTCGCGACCAGGCCCATCAGGATCGTCATCACGCCGGCGACGAGCGCCGTCACCGCGGCGACCTGCGAGACCGGCAGGATGCCGCCGAGGAGGTCCTTGTGCGCGCCCGCGTCGTCGGCCGAGAAGCTGCCGATGATCAACGGGTTGAGCACCACGATGTACGCCATCGTGACGAAGGTGACCAGGCCGCCGCGCAGCTCGCGCGGCACCGTAGAACCCCGCTCGGTGATCTTGAAGAACCGGTCCAGTGTGGACGTCCCCGCGCGGGTCGTCTCCTGCTCCGCCATTCGCCTGCCCATTCTCTCGCTGCTGCGGAGTACCCTGCACCTCGTGAGTGAACCGATCAATCCACCGGAGGTTACGGGCTCGTTGCGGCACACGCCGGAGCTGCCCAAGAAGCTGACCGACCTGACGCCGGTGGTGATCGTAGGCACCTCGATCTGGGCTGTCGCGCTGGTGGTGCTCTTCTTCACGACATCGGGGCTCTGGGTGCAGACGGCGCTGTCCGGCTTCGCGCTCGGTTTCGTCGGCCTGGCGATCATCGGCTGGCAGCGCGCCGCCGCCCGCCGCGGCTCGAAGTCGGCCCAGCGGCTCTAACTCAGCAGCGTCCTCGGTGACGGGTCGTCGAGCAGCGCGGTGATCAGGTGCCGGTCGGGCCAGCGCCCGGCCGCCCAGGCGAACGCGCGGGCCAGGCCCTCGGACGTGTCGGCCGCGTGCAGCCGGCCGTCGGACCACCACTGGACGTCGTGCTCGGCGCCCTCGATCGACACGGTCAGCGGGTCGTGCACCAGGACACCGCCGTCGGGCAGCCGGACGCCGAGCTGATCGGCGACCAGCTTCAGCGCGGGCAGCTCGGCCCAAGGCGCGTATTCGCCCGCGCTGGTCACCTCGGCGGGCGCGGCGCTCGCGAGCGGCAGGTCGAGCAGGTCGGCGAGCCGCTCCGGGTCTTCGGGCGCGACCACGTACCGGTCGGGCTCGAGTGCCCCGGCCACCCACGGCACGTCCAGCACGAGCGCGTCGGCCGCGACGGCCCCGTCCGCGGCCCGGACTCCCCGCGGCACGCGCGGCTCGAGCCCCGACTCGACGACGGCGTCGTAGGCGCGAGCGGTCAGCCCGGCCGAGACCGCGCGGTCCGGGTCGGCGAGCCGGTCGAGGAGGTCGTCCGCTTCTTCCACTGTGGACAGTTCGAGGTCCGCCCGCACCCCGGCGGCCGCCAGGAGTTGTTCGCTGAGGCCGAGGTCGGGCACGACGTCGTAGAGCCCGGCCAGATCGGCGTCCGGCAAGCGCCATTCGTTCGGCGCGAACCCGTCGAGCACGGCGTACTGCGCGATCCACCAGGCGGCGTGGCCCCGCGGCGCGCGCAGGGCGTGCCAGGTTTCGGGCCGCGCGGCGAGCAGGCGCAGCGCGGCGGGCCAGGAGTCGTCGGCGACGAGGTCGAGGTCCCGGATCGCGACGAGCGTCGACGGCGGCTCCGGCAGCGAGTCCCACCAGGTTTCTTCGTCCGGCAGGTCGTGGTCGGGTTCGTGCGGTTCGTCGTCGACGACCAGCGCGAAGGAATCGAGCACCCCGGCGGCTTTCAGCGTCTCGGCCGGCCAGTCCTCGGCGAAGTCCTCGTCGAGCACGTCGAGCGCGCCGTCCTCCTCGAAGACCTCTTCGTCGAAGACGTCGATCAACGGCGACGCCGGCAGCACGAGTTCGTCGGCCCGGCGCCAGGTGTCGGTGGCGGGCAGGGCGAGCGCACCGACCCAGCGCGGAGCGTCATCCCCGCAGTCGGCGACCAGCCGGAGCACGGCACCGGCGAGCGTCGTACCGTCCAAACCGGACCGAACGTCCTCGACACTTCGTTCGACCGCGTCCCGCAGCTGATCGGTGTTGAGCAGCTCCCGCGCGTCGGCGTGCTTGGCCCCCAAGCGTTCCAGCAGCGGGTGCGACGCGGTGGGGTGCACCAGCCGGAGTCCCGGGATGTCCACATCGGACAACAGTTCGAGCAGCTCCGCCGATCCTTCGACCAGCAGGCTCCCCCGCGCACCCGGCAGCGTCCGGCCATCCGACAGCGGAACCGGCAGACCGTCCAGTTTGGACGCGGCGACGGCGTGCGAGTCGACGGCGATCGCGAGCGCGGCGTAGACCTCGCGCCACCAGCCGGGATCTCTTGCCACCCCGGTCAGCGTTTCCAGCACCTCTTCGATGCCGATCACTTGCCCCGAAACGGATTTCAGCGCCGGCGCCGACACGGACCCCTTGACCAACCCGGGAACGAGGTCGGCGAGCAGCTCCGGCAGTCCGGGCACCTCGACGTCGAGAACCCTTGCCTGTCGACCAGAAACTTCACTCTTGTCCTGAGTGGACACCCAAGTCTCGTTGCTCAGGGCGGCAAGCATTTCGTCCCGCAGCTTGGCGTCCACAGTGGACTTGGGAAACCCCGGCCTCGGAACGAGCACGAACCGGTGTTCCGGCGACAGCAACCGGACAAGCCCGACGTACTCGGCGGCCGCCTTCTCCAGCGCCGCGTTCAGTTCGGGTCCGGGCAACACCCGGCGGCGCGACGGTTCGACCGGAACGGCCGCGAGAAGCCGCGCGGGCAACGAAAGCGCGTCATCGGTGGGGGTGGGCGCACGCAGGACGTCTTCCCCGAGCGACTCGGGCACGCCGTCCCGATCGACCGGGATCGCCCAGACGACGTCACCGCGGTGCGTCAGCCAGCGGGTTTCGCCCACCGGACCACGAATCTCGACGACGTCCTGCTCCGACGATCGCGTCCAAACACGACCATCGACCTCGAACTCGGCCAGCCAGGGCAGGGCGAGCAGCAGGTCGGCGACGTCCCGAGCGAGGTCGTCGAGGAGGGCCCGGCCGTCGACATCGTCCCGCAGCGGAAGCCGGACCTCGGTGTCGAAGCCCTCGGGAACGTCCTCGTCCACGGGCCAAGGCAGCCGCAGGACGGGAACATCACCCTCGATCCCGGCGGCTTCGCGGGTCCGACCGGCGGAAAAGGCGACCCCACCGGTGCGGGAGACGACCCGGGGTTCATCGGAAACGGTTCGCACAGCGGCGAACCCGACCCCGAACCGCCCGACGGTCTCGCCGGTCTTCCCGGAAGCCCGAAGCGAGGCAAGCGAAGCAACACCCCGGGCATCGAGCGGCGCCCCGGTGTTGGCGAACCGGAGTTCCCGGTCCACAAGGGACACTCGCACCCGCCCGGGCACACCCGCGGCCATGGCGGCGTCGGCGGCGTTCTGGGCCAGCTCGACGAAGAGCCGATCCCGATAGGCCCCGACCCGCAGATCGCGTTCGACGTTGGTGTCTTCGATGAGCCGGGTCGGCGAGTCCCGCCAAGCACGCAGGGTCGCCTCACGAAGCCGAGCGGCACCGAACGAGTCGGCCCCGACCGGCTCAGCGCTCCCGCTGCTCACCGGCACCTTCGTCGCGGACGTGCGCCTCGGTGACGACATTGTCGGTGACAGCGGCTTCGGGCAGTTCAACCGCCTCGCCAGCCTCCGCCTGCGGCTCAGCAACCGCATCGGTCACCTCAGCCTGAGTCGGCTCGGCTTCCGCGGGCTCGGGAACATCATCGACAACCGGAGCGGCCACCTCGGGCTCCACAGCGACATCGGCCGCCTCCACCTCAGCCGGCTCGGCAACCACATCAGCCACCTCAGCCTGAGCCGACTCGACCTCCGCCGGCTCCGCGACCGCATCGGCCTGGGCCGGCTCCACCGCGGCAACCACCTCCGGCTCGGCAGCCGCATCGGCCACCTCGGCCTGGACCGGCTCGGCCTCCGCCGGCTCCGCGACCGCACCGGCCTGGGCCGGCTCCGCCGCGGCAACCACCTCCGGCTCGGCAGCCGCATCGGTCACCTCGGCCTCGGCCGGGTCAACCTCTACCGGCGCAACCGCCTCGGGCTCGGCAACCACATCGGTCGTCTCAGCCTCAGCCGGCTCGACCTCCGCCGGCTCCGCGACCGCACCGGCCTGAGCCGGCTCCGCCGGGGCAACCACCTCCGGCTCCGCAACCGCATCGGCCACCTCGGCCTGAGCCGACTCCGACTCCGCCGGCGCAGCCACCTCCGGCTCGACCTCCGCCGGTGAGATGTCCGACTCCGCGACCGCCGTCTCCGGCTCGGCCGCTGCCGTCTCCACCACCTCCGGGGAGGGCGACGGCGACGGCACCGGCGTGAAGTCCAGCAGCGAGTCGTCGTACACCAGCTCGGCCACCGGGATCGAGGACGTCACCTCGACCTCGACCTCCGAGTGGGCGCCGCAGCCGTACTCCACGTCGACCACGTGGCCGTCCGCCGGGGAGATGTCGTTGCTGCACACGCCGAACACGCCGCGCAGGGAGCCCGCCAGTGGGACGAAGAAACCGCACGTGCCGCACACGTCCGGGGCGCTGCGGGCCATGTCGGACCGCGGGCCGAACTCGCCGGTGTGCCAGCGGGACGCTGCCTCCGTGCGGCCGAAGCGGGACAGCACGTGTACGCGGCCCAGGCCCGCGTCGCGGGCGACCTCCTCCACCGCCGGGTCGTCCGACTGCAGGTACGCCGGGGCCAGGCGCGGGTCGTTCTCGTCCGTCGGGAAGATGTCGCCGACGCCGAGGTCGCCCGCGCGCACCCGGCGCTCCCACGGGACCCACGGCGGGGCGATGCGCGCCTCCGGGCCGGGCACCAGGACGACCTCGCTGACCGTCACCGGCTCGTCGTCGGCCGCCAGTGCGACCGTCACCGACCAGCGCCAGCCGCGGTAGCCCGGGACCTGGGCCTCGAACAGGTGACTCGCCGTCACCGCGTCCTCACGGGTGACCCCCACGTGGGCGCCGAGCTGCTCCCCGGGCGCTTCCTCCAGCACCGCAGCTCGCGCGAACTCCACCGCGTCGGCGAGTTTGCGCTGCACGGAACCGTCGTCGAGGGTCAGCAGCAAAGTCATGCGGCCAATTGTGCCGCACGCATCCGCGGCGCCCGTGCCAGGCTGTTCAACGTGCGCACGCCGATCGTCACCACCCTGCTGCTGGCCGCCGCGCTCGGCGGCTGCGCCGGTGCTCCCGAACAACAACCCGGCGCGGAACGGCTCACCGTCGAGGTGGTCTCGACCTTGGCGCACGACCCCGCCGCGTTCACCGAAGGCCTCGAATTCGACGGCGGCACGCTCTACGAGAGCACCGGCCTCGCCGGGCAGTCGACGCTCACCGCCGGACCGCCTGGCGGGCCGCCCGCCGTCACCGCCACGCTGCCGTCGCCGCTGTTCGGCGAGGGCGTCACCGTGCTCGGGCCGACGCTCTGGCAGCTCACCTGGCAGGACGGCGTCGCCATCGAACGCGACTCGAAGACCCTCGCCGAGCTGCGGCGGGTGCCCTACCAGGGCGAAGGCTGGGGCCTCTGCCACCAGGCCGACGGGCGGCTCGTCATGAGCGACGGCTCTTCGCGGCTCACCTTCCGCGACCCGGAGACCTTCGCCGTGACCGGGAGCGTCGATGTCGGGCGCGACCAGCTCAACGAACTCGAGTGCGTCGGTGGCGACGTCTACGCAAACGTTTGGCACACCGACACGATCCTGCGGGTCGACGCCGCCACCGGGCGCGTCACCGGGACGATCGACGCAGGTCAACTGCGTGCGAGGGTGAACCCGACCGGCGCCGAAGACGTGCTCAACGGCATCGCCGCCGTCCCGGGGACCGGCGATTTCCTCCTCACCGGGAAGCAGTGGCCGACCACGTTCCGGGTGAGGTTCGTCCCGGTCCCGGCGTGAAAGCACGGATGAGCAGGCGGAACCGGCCCCCGGTAAGGCAGGATTGAGACGTGGCACTCTTCGGCTCCCGCTCCGACGGCTCCGGCTCGCAGCCGCGCGGCCGCAAGTCGAAGCGACGCTGGACGCCGGAGCCGGGCGCGGCGGACGCGCGCAGCTGGCGCGAGGCCGCCCGCAACCCGCAGCCCACCCGCGTCGAGCCCCCGGTCGGCCGCGCGGAACGCACTCGCGTCGAGCACCCCGGCCCGCCGCCGGCCGAGCACACCCGCGTCGAGCACCGCAGCGCGGCGCCACCCACCCGCGCCGAGCGGCCCGCGCCACCGCCGCCCCCGCGCGGCGGCTACTACGGCTCGCCGGACGCGAACGAGGCCCCGACCGCCGCCGCGCCGATGGGGCACCGGCCGCCGCCGCCGCCACGCGGGGCGCGGCCGTACCCGCCGTCCGACCCGCACCGCACCGAACCCGTCCGCCGTGAGCCCGGCGGCTTCTACCAGGGCGACCGGTACCCCGGCAGCGGCGAGTACGAGCACTACGACACCGGTGGCTACGCCGGCGAGCCGCGGCCGCCGGAGGCCGAACCGCTGCCGCCGCGCGAGGAACCGCGGACGCCGGGCGGCACGCCGAAGCTGCCGAAGAAGATCACCGTCACGCGCGTGGCGGCGATGCGCAGCCGCCAGCTGACCGGCCAGGCCGTCGGCGCCTTCCAGCGCGCGACGAAGGCCGACGGCGCCGAGAAGTCCGGCCTCACTTCGCTGACCTACGCCGTGATGCTGAACTACGCCAGCGACGCGGCGATGGCGATCGCGCTGGCCAACACCCTGTTCTTCGCCGCGACCAGCGGTGAGAGCAAGGGCAAGGTGGCGCTCTACCTGCTCATCACGATCGCGCCGTTCGCGCTGGTCGCGCCGGTGATCGGGCCGGCGCTCGACAAGGTGCAGCGCGGCCGCCGGCTCGCGATGTGCGCGTCGTCGATCGGCCAGGGCCTGATGGCCGTCGTGATGGCGCTGCACTTCGACGACTGGCTGCTCTACCCGGCCGCGCTCGGGATGATGGTGCTCTCGAAGTCGTTCACCGTGCTCAAGGCCGCGGTCACCCCGCGCGTGCTGCCGTCGGAAATCACGCTGTCCAAGACCAACGCCCGGCTGACGACGTTCGGCCTGGTCGCCGCGGGCGCGTTCGGCGCGCTGGCCAGCGGCATCAACGCCATCTCCGGGGCGGCGGGCGCGCTGTGGTTCACGGCGCTGATCTGCGTCGCCGCCGCCGTCCAGTCGATGCGGATCCCGGCCTGGGTGGAAGCCACCGAGGGCGAGGTCCCGACGTCGCTTTCGGCGCACCCGACCGAGAAGAAGCGCCGCCAGCCGATGGGGCGCCACATCGTCGTCGCGCTGTGGGGCAACGGCTCGGTCCGCATCCTCACCGGTTTCCTGATGATGTTCGCCGCGTTCGCCGTCAAGGCCCAGACCGAGGGCAGCGGCCAGACGCCGTTCATGCAGCTGCTGCTGCTCGGCGTGATCGGCGCCGCGGCGGGCGCCGGCGGCTTCCTCGGCAACGCGCTGGGCTCGCGTCTGCACTTCGGCAGCCCGGACCAGGTGATCGTCGGGTGCGTGGCGGGCTGCGTGCTGGCCGCGCTGGTCGCGACGCTCCTGCCCGGCCTCGCCACGGCCGCGATCGTCGGCCTGGTCGGTGCGACCGCGAGCGCGCTGGCGAAGATCAGCCTCGACGCCGTCATCCAGGAAGACCTGCCCGAGGAGTCGCGCGCGTCGGCGTTCGGCCGCTCGGAAACCGTGCTGCAGCTGGCCTGGTGCCTCGGCGGCGCGGTCGGCCTGCTGCTGCCGCCGACCTACTGGATCGGCTTCCTGGTCATCACGGTCGTGCTGGCCGTCGGCCTCACCCAGACGTACCTGGTGCGCCGCGGCGGTTCGCTCGTGCCGGGGCTCGGCGGCGACCGGCCGCTGCGCCCCGAGCCGACCGGCAGCTTCCCGGCCCAGGGCCTGCCCAGGGACGCGGCACCCCGCCGGTAGGGTCTGAACCCATGCGACGTTCCCGGGTGGTGGCCCTGCTTGCGGCCGGTGGGTTCGCGGTGGCCGGCTGCTCGGCCCCCGGCCCGGCCGAGGTCACGTTCTACGCCGACGGCCACACGATCAACACCACGCCCGTGCTCACGTGCGACTACTCGCAGCAGCTCGCGCAGCCGTGCAGCGCCAAGGGCGACACGAAGACGCTGAAGGTCCGCCCGGGCAAGCCCGTGCAGATCTCCGTGCCCGGCGAGGTCGCGGACGCGCCGTGGCAGATCGTCTACGAGTACGTCACCCCGCAGGGCGAGTACAAGCAGAGTGACCCGATCCCGTTCACGTCGCTGGACCGCTACGCGTACACGGTCACGCCGCCGACGCCCGCCGACCGCATCTCGGCGGTCGACGTGCAGAAGTACACGGCCGTGCTGAACGCCGGCACCGGCGAGTCCGGGCTGCTGCCCAGCGACGTGTGGGGTCTCCGGCTGGAGGCCTAGGGATCGATGTCCCGGGCGACCGCGCGCATGATCTCGGCGATCTGCTTGGTGTGCTTGCGGTCCGGGTAGCGGTTGCGCCGCAGGTCCGGCTGCACCTTCAGCTCGAGGAGCTTGATCATGTCCTCGATCAGGCCGTGCAGCTCTTCCGCCGGGCGACGACGGGCCTCGGCGACGGACGGCGGCGGGTCGAGCAGCCGGACGGAGAGCGCTTGCGGACCGCGGCGGCCGTCGGCGACGCCGAACTCCAGCCGCTGACCGGCCTTGAGCCCCTCGACGCCCTGCGGCAGCGCGGCCTTGCGGATGTAGACGTCGGCGCCACCGTCCTGCGTGACGAACCCGAACCCCTTCTCCGCGTCGTACCACTTGACCTTGCCGGTCGGCACTTCCCTCACCAATCCTTCTGCTGTCCCGCTCATGACGAACGCGCCCGATGGGCGTACCCAGGGCGCGCTCCTGAAAGGGTATCTCGCCACACGCCCTGGGGAGAAGTCGATACCGGCGGATACCCTCTGTTCCATGACGACCGCGACGAAGGAGGCCACCGTGGCCGCCCCCGGCAAACCGTTCCTGATGCGGATCGGCATCGGCCTGTTCGCCCTCGGCATGCTCGCCGTGCTGACCGTGTTCATCATGTTCGCCGCCGGTCTGGAGAACCTGCCGATCTGGCTGTCCGTCGGCGCCGGTGTCGTCACCCCGTTGGGGCTGCTGCTCGGCCTGCTCGCGCTGGTGTTCGAGGCCAGGGGCAAGAAAACGAGCTAAGGCACGGCCGCGAACGTCTTCTCGAACCAGTCCGGGAACTCCGTCAGCGACTCGAACACCACCTCCGCTCCTTCGCTGAGCAGGAGCGCGCGATCGCACGGACCCGTCGTGACGCCGACCGCGATCGCCCCGGCGGCCAGCGCGCCGCGGATGTCGCCGGCGTGATCTCCGACATACACGCGCGCGTCGTGCGCGAGCAGCGCCTCGGCCTTCTGCGTCGACCACAGCTCGCCGACGACCTCGTCGACGTCCAGGCCGAGCGCGTCGACGTGCAGCTGCGCGTTGGGCCCGTACTTGCCGGTGACGACCAGCGTGCGCCCGCCCGCGTCCCGCACCGCGCGCAGCGACTCGACCGCGCCCGGCAGCGCGACGGTGCTCGGCACGACCATGTCCGGGTACAGCGCGCGGAACCGGTCGACGAGCCCCGGGATGCGCTCCTCCGGCGCCTCGAAGCCGCGCAGGATGTCGTCGAGCGGCGGGCCGAGGTTGGCCGCGAACGCGGCGCCGTCCAGCGGCAGGCCGGATTCGGCGCCGAGCGCGTTCATCGCCGCGGCCATGCCCGGCCGCGCGTCGATCAGTGTCATGTCGAGGTCGAACCCCACCGTGATGCCCACACCCGCCACGGTAGCCGGGACCACCGACACTTTTACACGTAAGCCGATTGTGTACAGCGTCTTGACACCGAGATGATTTATGTCAAGGTGAGGGTGTGACCAGCTTCACTGACCGGACGAAGGCGTCCCTGCGGGAAGCACTGCTGGACGCCGCCGCCGAGCTGCTGCCGGACCGCGGGCACGCGGGCCTGCGGATGGCCGACGTGGCGGCGCGGGCCGGGGTGAGCAGGCAGACCGTCTACAACGAGTTCGGCGGCAAGGCGGCGCTGACCCAGGCGGTGGCGCTGCGCACCGCGGCGGAGTTCCTCGACGGGATCCGGCAGCGGTTCGAAACGGCGGACGGGCTCCTCGGGGGCATCCACGACGCCGTCGTCTACACGATCGAGCACGCGCGGGAGAACCGCCTGGTCGCGGCGGCGCTCGGCACCGAAGCGGGCGAGGACCTGCTGCCGCTGCTCACGACCAGGGGCGAGCCCATCCTCACCGCGGCCGCCGAACTCGCCGCCGGGCACTACCGGGAGTTCGAGCCCGGCCTTTCGACGGAGTCCGCGGCCCTGCTCGCGGAGACCGTCGTGCGGCTCTCCCTGTCGCACCTGGTGCTCCCGACACACTCCGCGGCGGAGGCGGCCGACGCCGTCACCGCCGTGGTGGCACCCGCCATCCGCCAATTCGTCCACAATGGAGTGAAACGATGACCGACACGCTGTCCGAGCTGCGGACCGGCTTTTCCTCACTGCGCAAGGGCGGGCTCAACTGGGACTCGTTCCCGCTGCGGCTGTTCGTCAAGGGCAACAAGAAGTTCTGGAATCCCGCCGACATCGACTTCAGCCGCGAACGCGAAGGCTGGGACACGCTCAACCCGGAGCAGCAGCGCAGCACGACGTACCTGGTCGCGCAGTTCATCGCCGGCGAGGAGGCGGTGACCGAGGACATCCAGCCGTTCATGCGCGCGATGTCGGCGACCGGCCGGTTCGGCGACGAGATGTACCTGACGCAGTTCTGCTTCGAGGAAGCCAAGCACACGGAAGTGTTCCGGCGGTGGATGGACGCCGTCGGGCTGACGGCGGACCTCCACCCGTTCGTCGCCGAGAACCCGCACTACCGCAAGCTGTTCTACGAGGAGCTGCCGCAGTCGCTGCGCGCGCTGGAGGACGATCCCAGCCCGCTCAACCAGATCCGCGCGAGCGTGACGTACAACCACGTGATCGAAGGCAGTCTCGCGCTGACGGGCTACTACTCGTGGCAGCTGATCTGCACCCAGCACAACATCCTGCCGGGCATGCAGGAACTGGTCCGCCGCATCGGTGACGACGAGCGCCGCCACATGGCGTGGGGGACGTTCACGTGCCGCCGCCACGTGGCCGCGGACGACTCGCTGTGGGACGCGGTGCAGCAGCGGATGGGCGAGCTGCTCCCGCACGCGCTCGACATGATCCAGTGGGTGCAGAACCAGTTCGAGGAACTGCCGTTCGACAACGACCCGCAGGAGATCATCCAGTACGCGGCGGACCGCGCCCAGCGCCGGCTCGGCGCGATCGAGTCGGCGCGGGGGATGCCGGTGGAGCAGATCGACCTGGACTACTCGCCGGAGCACCTCGAGGAGACGTTCGGCGAGGAAGACGCGAAGGCGATCGCCGAGGTGGCCGCGGCGGCCGGCTGAGCTCGGCCATGAGGGGCACCTCCACGGCTGTGGAGGTGCCCCTCATGGCGTTCGATCAGAGGCCGATCGCGCCGAGGGTGCCGCTCAGTACGCCCTCGCTGTTGTCGTGGCCGCTGCCGGTGCTCGCGTGGGTCTCACTCGAGCCGGCGCCCTGCTGACCGGCCCAGCCCTGGTGCTGCCGGTACTGGCTGCCGTCGCGGCCGGTGTCGGCCGACGTGTCCTGGGTGGCCACGCCGTCCTTCGTCGCGCTGCCCGCGTGCTGCCGGTACTGGCTGTCGCCGTTGCGGTCGGCGGACGCGGAGGTGCCGCTGGTGGCGGCGCCGTCCGGGCCGGCGGCGGTCGAGTTCTCGCGGAACGTGCTCGAGCCGTGGTGCGTGCCCGCTTGCACGGAGTGCGTCGCGGCGCCGTCCGGGCCGGCCTGGACTTCGGTGCTGCCGAAGCTGTCGGCGGACGCGATGCCCGCGGCGCCGAAGGTGAGCGGCAGCGCCAGTGCCCCGGCGGCGATGGTGCGGCGGATCGTACGCATGAAACGTCCCCTTTTCGTTGACGGATACGGGGTTTCGGTCCGGGACGCTCTCACCGTCCCGGAGCCCGGTTGCCCGTCGCCACGAAGATCATGCGTGCCGATTCCTGTGTCCCACCCCACCGCCGCGGTGACCAATCCGGGCCGGGCGGGCCGCCGAACGCGTCAGCCCGCCGGCCAGTAGACCGCGTGCTGGCCCGCGCCACCCGACGTCGTGGCCAGGCCGATGATCGTCCCGTCGGCCGCGATCCCGGTGGCCCAGCTGGCGGAGCCGTCCGGCAGCGTGCCGAGGCTCGTCAGCGTGCCGTCGGGGGTCCAGCGGGCGGCCACCGATTCGACGTTGCCGACGGCCGTGCCGGACGCGTTGAGCGCCACCGCTTCCGAACGCCGCGCCTGCTCCAGCACGGCGGCACCGGTCGCGGTCCAGCGCACCGCCCGGTTCTGGGCGAAGTCGACGTACCCGCTGCCGGCGACCACGCCCGCGCGGTTGATCGCGGCCGGCCGCGAGGAGGCCGGGGACGCCGGCCAGGCGAGCCGCACCTGCCGTCCGTCGCGCGTCCAGGCGACCGCGACGTCGTGGCTGTCCTCGGTGATCGTCCCGGCGATCACGCCGAAGTCGTTGATCGCGACCGTCGAAGCACCCGGGTTGCCCGGCGAGAGGTCGGTGATCGCGCCGATGGCGTTCCAGCGGACCGCGTGCTGGTTGCCCGCGGCGTCCTGGGCGGTGCCGCTGATCAGCGCGCCGTCCGCGGTGATGCCGGTGACCGTGGTCGGGCCGCCGCCGGGCAGCGCGGCGAGTGCGGTGGCGACGCCGTTCGCGTCCCAGCGCACGGATCCGGCCGTGTCACCGCCGGCGACGACGCCCGTCTCGCTGAGCACGTCCGCGCCGGACCACCCCGCCGACGGGAGTGCGGTGACCGAGCCGTCCGGCGCCCAGCGGACCGCGCGCCCCACGTCGCCGGCGTCGTAGGCCCAGCCCACGGCGATCCCGGCGTCGTTGACCGCGACCGCCCGGCCCAGCTCGCCGCCGAGCGTCGGCAGCGCGCTGATCCGGCCCTGGGCGTCCCACTTCGCGGGGTGGTAGCGCAGGCGGACGTCGCGCGGGTACGAGTCGCCGACCATGGTGCCGTCGGCGTTGATGTCGGCCACGAAGCTGTACTGGTCCCCGGGCAGGGTCCCCAGGTCCACCGGCCCGCCGGTCGCGGCCGCGACCCCGGGCAAGCCCAGCGCGGCCGACGCGAGCAGCGTCCCCACGGTGAGCGTTTTCTTCCAGCCGGACAGCATGGCTCCCCCTTCGGCGGCGGTGTCCCGTCGCCTCCGTCCGGAAGCGCTCCCCTCCACCGCGCCGGGACAACGCCCGGCCGCCCCGGCGGGTTTAGGCGTGCTTCGCCGCCGCTGCCTCCTCCAAGCCCAGCAGGGTGATCGACTTCTCGCGCATCTCCACCTTGCGGACCTTCCCGGTCACCGTCATCGGGAACTCCGCCACCACGTGCACGTACCGCGGGATCTTGTACCGGGCGAGCTTGCCCTCGCAGAACTCCCGCACCTTCTCGGTGGTCAGCTCTTCGGCGCCCTCGCGCAGCCGGATCCACGCCATCAGCTCTTCGCCGTACTTCTCGTCCGGCACGCCGATCACCTGCGCGTCGAGGATGTCCGGGTGGGTGTAGAGGAACTCCTCGATCTCCCGCGGGTACAGGTTCTCGCCACCCCGGATGACCATGTCCTTGATCCGCCCGGTGATGTTGACGTACCCGTCGGCGTCCATGACCGCCAGGTCGCCGGTGTGCATCCAGCGGGCCGCGTCGATCGCCTCGGCGGTCTTGTCGGCCTGCTCCCAGTAGCCGAGCATCACCGAATAGCCGCGCGTGCACAGTTCACCCGGCTCGCCCCGCGGCACCGTCAGCCCGGTTTCCGGGTCCACGACCTTGACCTCCAGGTGCGGCCCGACCCGGCCGACCGTGGCGACCCGGCGCTCGATCGAGTCGTCGGCACGCGTCTGCGTCGACACCGGCGAGGTTTCGGTCATGCCGTAGCAGATCGACACCTCGGCCATGCCCATCCGGTCGATGACCTGCTTCATCACCTCGACCGGGCACGGCGAGCCCGCCATGATCCCGGTCCGCAGCGACGACAGGTCGAACTCCCCGAAGTCCGGGTGGTTCAGCTCGGCGATGAACATCGTCGGCACGCCGTAGAGCGACGTGCACCGCTCGGCCGCCACCGCTTCCAGCGTCGCCTTCGGGTCGAACGCCGGCGCCGGGATCACCATGCACGCGCCGTGGCTGGTGCAGGCCAGGTTGCCCATGACCATGCCGAAGCAGTGGTAGAAGGGCACCGGGATGCACACCCGGTCCGCTTCGGTGTAGTTGCACAGCTCCCCGACGAAGAAGCCGTTGTTGAGGATGTTGTGGTGCGACAGGGTCGCGCCCTTGGGGAAGCCGGTCGTGCCGGAGGTGTACTGGATGTTGATCGGGTCGTCGGCCGACAGCCCGGCCTGCAGGTGCCTCAGCTGCTCCGGGTCGCCGCCCGCTTCCACGAGCGCCTGCCAGGTGTCGCTGCCGAGGATCACGACGTGCTCCAGCGCCGCGCACTTCTCGCGGACCTCCTCGACCATCGCCGGGTAGTCGGAGGTCTTGAACGCGTCCGAAGCCACCAGCAGGCGGATCCCGGCCTGGTTCAGGACGAACTCCAGCTCGTGCGAGCGGTAGGCCGGGTTGATGTTCACCAGGATCGCGCCGATCTTCGCCGTCGCGTACTGCAGGAACGTCCACTCCGCCCGGTTCGGCGACCAGATCCCCACCCGGTCGCCCTTGCCGATCCCCCGCGCGACCAGCCCCAGCGCCAGCGCGTCGACCTCGGCGGCCAGTTCGCGGTAGGTCCACCGCCGGCCGGCGGCGCGGTCGACGAGGGCGTCGCGGTCGCCGAACGCCGCCACGGTCCGGTCGAAGTTGTCCCCGATCGTGTCCCCGAGCAGGGGGACCTCCGAGATCCCCGAGGCGTAGCTCGGCAAGGCGGGCGCGTCAGGCATGGTGCCTCCTGAAGTCGACGGTGACTGCGCCGAGTCTAAGAGGATCGGTGGCAGTATTGCGCTGGGAAGAGGGAGGGAACCCGATGCGAAGAATCCTGGCTCTGCCGTCGTTGCTCCTGCTGCTCACGCTCGCCGTGGCCGCCCCGGCGTCGGCGGCGACCCGCGTGATCGTGCTGCCCGGTGCCACGTCCGCCGAAGGGATCACCCCGGCCGGCGGCAGCACCTACTACACCGGCGACCTCGTCGCGGGCACGATCTTCCGCGAGGACGTCAAGCGGGGCACCGCCGAGCGCTTCATCGAGGTGCCCAGCGGGCAGATGGCCGCCGGGGTGGACTTCGACCGGCGCCACGGCCTGCTGTTCGTCGCCGGCGCGAAGGGCGGCAAGGCCTACGTCTACGACGTCCGCACCAAGGCGAAGGTCGCGGACTTCACCTTCGGCGACCCGCAGACCTCCTACGTCAACGACGTCGTCGTGACCCCGTACGGCGCCTGGTTCACCGACTCCTACCACCCGCAGCTGTTCTTCGTGCCGAACGTCGGTGGCGTGCTCGGCACGCCGCGCACCCTCCCGCTGACCGGCCCCGGGGCGGGCGGCTCGCCCGACACCTTCTTCATGAACGACATCATCGCCACGCCGTCCGGCGACACCCTGCTCGTGGCCGCCACGACGCCGGGCAAGGTGTACAAGATCAACCCGCGCACCGGGGTCACCGCGGAGCTCGAAGGCGTCGACGCGCCCAACGTCGTCAGCCTCGTGCTGGAGGGCCACCGGCTCTGGGCGGTGCAGCTCGACGACAAGATCAGCCGGTGGCGCGTCGACGGCGACCTGAGCCACGGCCAGCCGCTGGGCACGATCACCGACCCGCTGTTCGACCAGCCGGTTTCGGCGGCGAAGATCGGCGACCGGCTCGCCGTCGTCAACTCCCACATCTTCAGCGGCTACCCGCCCACCAGCCCGACTTACGAGATCCTGGTCGTCGGGGCCTGACTGGTAGGGTCCGGACGGACTTCGAGGGGGCGATCGATGGCCGGCCAGGGGTTTCGCGACGAGCTGACCCAGTTGCTGCAGGCGCGCTACCCGCTGCTGGTCGTCGAGACGCACGAAGAGCAGCGGGTGCTGCGGGAGATCCGCGCGGTCGCGGAGGACCAGCAGCGGCTGCGGACGCCGCGCCGGGTGTACGTCTGGTCGTCGACCACCGGGCTCGCGCCCGCGGGTGGCCCGCCGATCAGCGACACCCGCACCGCGGCCGCCGCGCTCGAGCGGATCCACGGCTGGGGCGAGCCCGCCGTCTTCGTCTTCGCCGACCTGCACCCGTCGCTGGTGTCCGAGGGCGGGCACCGGCCCGACCCGGACGTCGTGCGCCGGCTGCGGGAGCTCGCGACCGCGTTCAAGACCCGGCCGGTGCCGCTGAGCCTGATCCTCGTGTCGCCGTCCCTGCCGGTGCCGCCGGAGCTGGAGCACGACGCGACCGTCGTCGACTTCCCGCTGCCCGACCAGCGCCAGATCGGCGAGCTGCTGGACGGCATGGTCGCCGCGCACCGGCAGAACGTCCGGATCAGCATCGACCGCGACGACCGGGACATGATCGTCGCGGCGGCCCGCGGGCTGACGCTGCCGGAAGCCGAAAACGCGTTCGCCAGGGCGCTGGTCGAGGGCGGCGGGCTCGACCCCAGCGACCTGGAACTGATCCTCGCCGAGAAGCGCCAGGCCGTGCGGCGGTCCGGGATGCTCGACATCGTGCCGGCCGAGACGAGCTTCGACGCCGTCGGCGGGCTCGACCGGCTGAAGCGCTGGCTGACCAAGCGCACCGGCACGTGGACACCAGCGGCGTCGGCGTACAACCTCGCGGCGCCGAAGGGCCTGCTGCTCACCGGCGTCCCCGGCTGCGGCAAGAGCCTGTCCGCGGTCTGCGTCGCGAACATGTGGCGGCTGCCGCTGCTGCGGCTGGACCTGGGGCGCGTGTTCGCCGGGCTCGTCGGCTCCAGCGAGAAGAACATCCGCACGGTCATCCGCACCGCGGAGGGCATCGCGCCCTGCGTGCTGTGGGTCGACGAGATCGAGAAGGGCCTCGCGGGCGCCGGCGGCGGGGGTGACGGCGGCACCGCGCGGCGCGTGTTCGGCACGTTCCTGTCCTGGATGCAGGAGAAGTCGGCGCCGGTGTTCGTGATGGCGACCGCGAACCAGGTCGGCTCGCTGCCGCCGGAGTTCCTGCGCAAGGGCCGGTTCGACGAGATCTTCTTCGTCGACCTGCCCTCGGCGCCCGAGCGCGCCGCGATCTGGCGGATCCACCTGGCCAAGCGCGTCACCGACCCGTTCGTGGCCAGTGAGCTGCGGCTGGACGACGCGCTGTGCACCGAGCTCGCCGACGTCAGCGCGGGCTACAGCGGCGCCGAGATCGAGCAGGCCGTGCTGTCCGGGCTGGTCGACGCGTTCGCCGAGAAGCGGCCGTTGCGCCGCGACGACCTCGTGCGCGCGGTGAAGTCGACCGTGCCGCTGTCGGTCACCCAGGCCGACGAGATCCTGGCCATCCGGAACTGGGCGGAGACCCGGGCCGTCGCGGCGACGGACACGTCGGCCGAGGCAGTCGCGGAACGGGTCTCCGCGCCGGCGCCGGAGTCCCCGAGGGGAAGGACGATCGACGTATGACGCACCGGGTGACCGTCACCATCGGCAAGGACGGCTCGATCAGCGCCGAAACGCACGGCATGACCGGGTCGAAGTGCCTCGACTACATCCCGCTGCTCGAGGACCTGCTCGGCGCGGAAACGGTGACGTCGGAGTTCACCGAGGACTACCGGCGGACGTCCGCCGAAGTCGAGAACACGGCGACGCAGCAGCAATGGAACTCCTGAACCTGCACCGGATCGTCGACGTCACGGCGGCCGAAGGTCCCGGCGTGCGGTGCGCGGTGTGGACGCAGGGGTGTTCGGTGCGCTGCCCCGGCTGCTTCAACCCGCAGACGTGGACCACGCGCGGCGGGACGCTGTTGCCGTGGCCGGACCTGGTTTCACACGTGCTCGGGATCCGCGGCATCGAGGGCGTCACGCTGCTCGGGGGCGAACCGTTCGACCAGCCCGAGCCGCTGGGGCACTTCGCCGCCGCCGTGCGCGAAGCGGGGCTTTCGGTGATGACGTTCACCGGGCACGTCCTCGAAGACCTGCCGCCGTCGAAGCTGCTCGCGTCGACGGATCTGCTGGTGGACGGGCCGTTCCTGGCGGATCGGCCGGAGCCGTCGCGGCCGTGGGTGGGGTCGGTCAACCAGCGGTTCCACTTCCTGACCGACCGCTACGACGAATCGATCTTCACCACCCCGAACCGCCTGGAACTGACGATCGGGGTGGACGGCGAAATCGCGCTGAACGGGTTCGCCACCACCGAAGTACTGGAAGCGCTGCTCGAAGGGGATCACCGATGAGTGTCACGCTGAAGCTGCGCAGCGAAGCACTGGCCCAGCTCGACGCCGCGACGATCGCCGCGCACGCGCAGGCGCAGGCGGGCGTCGTCACCGTGCGGACCCGGATGCGGCACCGGGACCTGCTCGCCCGCGCGCTCACCGGGCTGCGGGCGCAGGTCACCGACGACGGCACCTCGGTCGTCGCCGCGTGGGAGGGACGGCGGATCACGTTCGGCTACGGCCCCGAAGGCGTCCAGGTGGCGCACGTCGACGGCCCCGGCCTCGCCGAGGCCGAAGCCCAGCGGCTGGTGCTGTCGGTCGACGAGGCGTACGCCGCCCAGGTGCAGCAGGCGGTGCTCGCGCGGCTGAAGCAGCGCGCGGCGTCGAACGGCATGGTCGTCGAGTCCGAGCGGGTGAACGCCGACCAGTCGATCAGCGTCACGCTGGCCGCCACGTCGTGACCGAGGTCAGGGTCGGCCTGATCGAGTTCGGCAAGGCGCTCAACGACTCCGTCACCCTCCCCGGCCTCGGCGAGCTCCCGGGCGGCCAGGTCAGCGCGGGCCGTGCGGTCCGCGGCGCCCGCGCGCGGCTGCGGCGCGGCGACCGGGTCCTCGCGGACAACCTGCGCCTCGGGATCATGGTGCGGAAGAAGTTCTTCTCCAGCGACGTCGAGGCGGTCACGGACGCCGGGTTCCTCAAGGACGTCTTCGTCGCCGTCGGGCGGCGCGACCTCGCGAACGGCGACTCGCTGGAGCTGTACACCGACGACGCCGTGGGTCCGGACACCAGCCGCCAGGACGGCGTCGGGTCGGTGCAGGCGCCGGGTTTCGACCAAGTGACGGGGTTCCACGCTTCGGTGGTCGTCCGAGAAGGGCAGCTGCGCTTCGGCGCGTTGGTCTCGCTGGTGCGGGGCGGGCGCGCGGTAGGCGAGCCGATGCGGGTGCTCGGGCTGTTCGGCCCCGGCCCGCTGGACGAGCTGCCGGCCGGGCGGCCGGGCACGGTGCTGCTCGGGTTCCAGTGCGCCGTGCCGCCGATGGCGGGCGACACCCTCGTGGCGTTCCAGGAGCCTTCGCACGACTTCCTCGAGCGGCGCGAAGGGGCGGTGGTGGTGCACGGCGTCACCGACCTGGGCAACGGTTCGGTGGTGGCGGCGGTCGAGGTGCCGGAGGGGCGCGGCGCGGCGTTCACGACCGGGTCCCCGGCGCGGGTGCTGCGGCCGATCGGGACGACGTTCAACGAGCGCAGCACGGTCCTTGCCGGTGATCTGCGGATCCTGTCGCTGGCGCGGGACGGGGTGGCGGTGCGGACGAGCGCGGGGTCGCGGGTGTTCACGGTCGGGCTGGCGACGCGGGACCTGCGGGAGAACGACATCATCGAGGCTTACGTCCCGTTTTCGGTTCCGTTGGCCGCGCCGCCCGCTCCCGCGCCCGTGCTGGTGGACGTGAACACGGCTCCGGGCCCGGAGCTGGCCACGCTGCCGGGGCTGACGCCGTCGCGGGTCACGACGGCCTTGGAACTCCGGCAGCGGCAGGGCGGCTTCCCGGACGTGGAGGCGTTCGGCGTCGCGATCGGCCTGCAACCGCACGAGATCGTCCGCCTCCGCGGACGGGCGACGGCCACCCGGGTGGCGTTCCGCGAGACGGGCGTGCGCCAGCTCGACATCTGAAGCGGCGGGTGGCGGTTCCGCTACGCTCGGGGACGTGCCGGAGGAATTCTCACTGGGCCTGACGGAGGTCGACACCGCGGTCCGGCGCACCGGCCTCCCGGCGAGCTGGCACCCGTTCGAAATCCGCAGCGCGGGCCGCACCCTGTCCGAACACGACGCACTGGCGGCGGCCGCGTGGGAGTCCATGCGAGCGCGTGGCCTGGCCGGCCCGGACAAACTGGACATCGAGGTCGAGCAGACGCTGCGCGCGTGGACCCAGCCGGACGTGCTGATCATCGTCCGAGCAGCGGAGGAATCCCGCCAGGTCTTCTACCGAGCGTCGATCGGCCACGGCCTCGGGGTGTTTTCGGAGCTGGCGGGCGAGGAGGTCCTGTTCGCCCAGACCCGCCCGGACCGCCTGGTCGACCTGGTGGTCGGGATGCTGCCGGCGTACCCACCGGTACCGCTGGCGGAGCTGACGTTCACGGCCCCCGGTTCCCCCCGGGAGGCGGAGCTGGCGGCGGAGTTCTCGTCGTGGCCCCTGCACCGCTACGGCACGGTGGAGCTGTCGGTGCGGTCGTCAGGTGTCCTGAAGCCGGCGGGAACGGTGACGTTCGTCGACAACGCGGGCGGCCGCTTCCTGATGTTCAGCGAGCCGTTACCGGGCGACGAGACCCGGGTGACGTTCACCCCTTCGGATGGTTCTCACCTGCGAGCTTGGCTGTTGGAGCGTGGCAGGAACCACTGACGCCGGTCGTTCGTCACTAGTACAGTGCGAGGGGACCACGCAGGGTGGTGTTGACGGCTGGGAGGGCGTCATGGGCGGTTCGCAGTTCGGCGCGCCGGGATCGTTCACGCCCCCGCAGGCCGCTGGGGACGCGGGGTCGAACTTCCTTTCGGGCATCGTCGCGGGACCGGTCGACTCCGAGGCCGCGGAGCGAGTCAGCACCGGCGGCAGCCACCTGAAGTCACTCGCGGAGAGCGGGCAGTTCGCGGTCAACGAAGAGGGCTTCCAGGCTTACATCAAAGCCTGCGACTTCTTCATCGACGGCTACGACAAGATGGTCCGGGACGTGAATGTTCTCGCTGGAGCCGCCCGTATGGGCGGCAGCACTTACGCCAAGGCCGTAGCCGAGTTCAACGCCATAGCGGCCGACGGCGATCCGCAAGCGTTGATTCCCAACCTCGTCCTCATGAAACGCGGCGTCGAAGACGCGCGTGAGGCGATGGTGATCGCACGAAAGAACTATCGCGAAACCGAAGATGCCCACGCCGTGGCGTTCGCCGACCTGAACAAGGATCTGCAGGACAAGTGACTCCTCACCGTATCGCCGCGATCTTGGCCATTGCCGCCTGTGCGGCGCTGCCCCTGGCCGCGTGCACCAGTCAGGTCGGAGGCCAAGCAGACCCAAGTTCTGCCACCGCCGGTACCGATCCGTCCAGCGCGGCTACATCCGCAGGTGACCCGGACGATCCATTCGCCTCCATGAAACCGTGCTCGCTCCTGGACCAAGCACTCGTGGGCCAGGGTTTCCCGCCTGCGGTCTCGACCGTCGCCGACGCGAAAGAAAGTTGCGCCGCAACCAAGCCGAGGGCAGGCGACGTGAATCCGATCGACCTGGCGCTTTCGCTTCAACCTGGCCGAGGTTACAAGAACAACGTCAGCAACCCGAGCCAGGCAAGTGATGGAAAGGTCAACGAGCGTGCGGCGGTTGAAGTACGTGAGCCGCAGCAATCGCCCGGACAGTGCGGCATCTGGTTGGACGTGAAACCGAAGTCCCGAGCCCTGGTTCTGGTGACGTCGGGATCGGACACCTCCAACGCCTGCAAGCTCGTCGAAGGATTCGCGGAGAAGATCGAACCGCTCCTGCCGAAGACCAACTGATACGGAGTCCAGCCATGAGTCAGCCGCACCGGGCGCAGCATCGCCAGTCCGAGGGTGACTACTACGCGGAAACCGCCCAGAAGCTCCAAGGTCACGGGGCCGACGGCCAACGGCTCACCCAGCAAGCCGCGTCGGACTATTCGGTCGCCCAGGGAAAGCTCCTGCAGGAAGGGCAAACCCTCCGTTCCGGAGCGCCGGCTCCCGACGAGAACTACGCCAGCCAGCCGCACGAAGCGCTGTATGACATGGTCCACAAAAACCTGGATCTCGAAGACCTCAACGACCGCAGCCGGGTGGCCAACGTCTACGGGAACTGGCTCGCCGATGCCTCGAACCAGTTCCGCGACGCCGCCACCGCGGCGGGCGGCTCCTGGCAAGGACCAGCAGCCGACCAGGCGAACGGGTTCTTCCAGAGCACGGCGGGACACACCGAACAAACCGGCAACGCGATGCAGCTGGCGTCCAACCACTACTCCCAGCAGTCCGCGGCTGCCCACTACGCCAAGACGAACATGCCCGAGCCCACCGGCTTCAACCAGCAAGCCGAGCTCGACAAGGCCAAGCAGCAGTACAACTCCGGTGACCTCATCGGCATGAGCAGCACCATGACCGGCATCCAGGCCAAGCAACAGCAAGCCGACGCCGCGCACCAGCAAGCCGTTCAAGTTCTGCAGAACCTCGACGGCACCTACCACGAAACCGCCAGCTCCCAGCCCACCTACGCGCCTCCTCCGCAGCTCGGTGGCGGGAACGACTCCACGTCCGTCTCGGGGTTCCACGGCACCAGCAGCACGAGCTTCACCGGCACCCCGACCGTCGGCGGCACCGCCGGCACGGGACCCGGCGGCACCAGCGGTAGCTACGTCCCGCCCGGCACCACTCCCCCCAGCACGACGCCGCCCAACTACGTGCAGCCTGGGACCACCAGTGGCATCGGCGGTAGCAACTTCGCCGGTGGCAACAGCAACTTCCGCGCCACCCCCGCCGCGGGTGGTTTCCCGCGCATGACTCCCGATGGGCTCGCCATGCCCGGGACCACCACCGGCGGCGGCGCCCCAGGCGGTGGGGACACCACCCGGGGTGGCAGCAAACCCGGACGCGCCGGCAGCGGGTTCGCCGGGTCGCGCGTATCCGGCAGTGCCGGAAGTGCGCCCAAAGAAGGCGAAGGCAAGGGCAGCGGCGCGGGCAAGACCGGTGAGCGGCTCGAACGCGGGGCCACCGCCGCCGCGGCGGCCAAGGGCAAGGGCGCGGCAGCGGGGGGCGCGGCGGCCGGCGCCGCCGGCAAGAAGAAGGAAGACGACAAAGAGCACAAGAACAAGTACGCCACCGACGACGACGTCTTCGACCTCAAGCCCGAGACCGGGCCCGACGGCGAGAAGATCGTGCGGCCGACCATCGGGGAAACCCCTTAGATCTCCCCGATCCCGTCACGAGAACCGGGCCCGGGAAGCCCGTCCTCGCTACATTGGGGGACATGCGCTTCTTCATCGTCGACGCCTTCACCGACCGGGCCTTCGCCGGGAACTCCGCCGGGGTCGTCCTGCTGGACGAGCCCGCCGACCCCACCTGGATGCAGGCGGTCGCCGCCGAGATGAAGCACGCCGAGACCGCCTTCGTGGTCACCACCGAACCCGGGCCCAAGTCGCTCCGGTGGTTCACCCCCGAGGTCGAGGTCGCGCTCTGCGGGCACGCCACCCTCGCCACCACGCACGTGCTCGGCGGCGAACAGACCTACACCACGAAGAGCGGCGAGCTGCGCGCCACCGCCAAGGACGGCTGGGTCGAGCTGGACTTCCCCTCCGACCCGCCGTCACCCACCGACGACGACCTGTCCGGGATCCTCCCCGGAATCGAAATCGAGTACGTCGGACGCGGCGTCGAGAACCTCTTCGCCGTCCTGCCCGACGCCGAAACGGTCAAAAACCTCGAACCCGACCTCGAAAAGCTGAAGCACACCTGGACCGGACGGCTGCTCGTCACCGCGAAGGGCGGTGAAACGGACTACGCGAGCCGCTTCTTCGGGCCCGGCGTCGGCGTCGACGAAGACCCCGTCACCGGCTCGGCGCACTGCATCCTGTCGCCGTACTGGTCGGAGCAGCTGCAGAAGACCGAACTCACCGGACACCAGGTCTCCCGCCGCGGCGGGATCGTCCGGACGCGCCAAGACGGCGACCGCGTCCACCTCGCCGGCCAGGCCGTGACCGTCCTCAGCGGGGAGCTGCACGTCTGATGCGAGTCCTGCTGAACATCATCTGGCTCGTCCTGTGCGGCTTCTGGATGGCGGTGGGCTACCTGATCGCCGGCGTGATCTGCTGCATCCTGATCGTCACCATCCCGTTCGGGCTGGCGTCGTTCCGGATCGCGAACTACGCGCTCTGGCCGTTCGGCCGCACGGTCGTCGACCGGCGGGACGCGGGCGCCGCGTCCTGCCTCGGCAACGTCATCTGGTTCGTCTTCGCCGGGTGGTGGCTGGCGCTCGGGCACGTCTTCACGGGTGTCGCGCTGTGCATCACCATCGTCGGCATCCCGCTCGGCGTCGCGAACTTCAAGATGATCCCGGTGTCGCTGGTGCCGCTCGGCAAGGAGATCGTCGAGCTGCCCTGATCACGACTCCGGTTCGTACGGCAGCCGCACCACCAGGCACGGCCCGCCGACGAACAGGCCGCCGTCCACGCCCAGCGCCTTGCCGCCCGCGTACAGGAACGGGCCCTCGATCTGCGTCGGGTGGATGCCCAGCTGGTCGGCGATGACGCTGTGCCCGTGCACGATCCGGGACCCGCCGAGCGCGTCCATCAGCTTCTGGGCGTTCTCCTCGCCGTCCGGGCCGCGGAAGGCGTAGCGCGTCGTCATCCGGCGCCAGACGTCCCACCAGGCCTCGAGGTCCGAGCCCGTGAGGATCTCGCCCGCGGCCTCGTTGATCTCCTCGACCGTGGACCCCCAGTCGAGGTACTCCAGGGTGTCCGAGTGCAGCAGCAGGTGGTCGGCCGCCACCGCGGCCAGCGGGCGGGCCGCCAGCCACTCGATGTGCTCCGGGGTCAGCCGGTCCTGGTCCGACAGGAGGCCGCCGTTGATCTCCCAGCTGCGGGCGAAGCTGCGCGGGCCGAAGTCGGACGGGACCGGCTCATCGCCGAAGTGGTACATCCCCAGCGCGAGGATCTCGTGGTTGCCCAGCAGCGTCTGCACCTGGCCACCGGCCTCGGCCGCCTGCGCTTCCAGCCTCATGACCAGGTCGATCGCGCCGACGCCGTCCGGGCCGCGGTCGACGAAGTCACCGAGGAACCACAGCTGGTCCTCTTCCCCCGACCAGTTGTCTTCGTCGTCTACCAGGCCTTCGGCGCGCAGTGCCTCGGCCAGTTCGTCACGGTGGCCGTGCACGTCGCCCACTACGTACGTGGACTTGCTCATCCGGTGACGATAAGCCCTCCGCGCACCCGGCTCACCGTCAGCCTTCGCCGAACGGGTCGGTGGTTCGCCCGATCAGGTCGGCGACGGAGTCGAGCACCAGGGTGGGCCGATACGGATAGCGTTCGGCCGACTCCTTCGTGGAGATGCCGGTGAGCACCAGGATGGTCTGCAGGCCGGCCTCGATGCCCGAGTGCACGTCGGTGTCCATCCGGTCGCCGATCATCAGCGTCGACTCCGAGTGCGCGCCCAGCCGGCGCAACGCCGAGCGCATCATCAGCGGGTTCGGCTTGCCGACGTAGTACGGCGAGCGCCCGGTGGCCTTCTCGATCAGCGCCGCGACGGACCCGGTGGCCGGCATCGAGCCCTCGAGGCTGGGGCCGGTCGCGTCGGGGTTGGTCGCGATGAACTTCGCGCCGCCCTCGATCAGCCGGATCGCGCGCGTGATGGCGCTGAAGCTGTACGTGCGGGTCTCGCCGAGGACGACGTAGTCCGGGTCGCGCTCGGTCAGCACGTAGCCGACCTCGTGCAGGGCCGTCGTGAGGCCGGCCTCGCCGATGACGTACGCCGAGCCGTTCGGCCGCTGTGACGAGAGGAACTTCGCGGTCGCCAGCGCCGACGTCCAGATCGACTCCTCCGGGATGTCGAGCCCGGTGCGCTCGAGCCGGGCCCGCAGGTCGCGCGGGGTGTAGATCGAGTTGTTCGTCAGCACCAGGAAGTCGATGCCGTTCGCCTTCAGCTCGGCGAGGAATTCGTCGGCCCCGGGGACGAGGTGTTCCTCCTTCACCAGGACGCCGTCCATGTCGGAGAGGTACGTCCACCGGCGTTCGCTCATGCGCGGAACCTATCACGCGCGCGAGGCACCTGCGGTCCCCGCCGAAAACGGCTACAGTGGAAATTGCCGGTATTGCGAGGGGAGTTCGCGGGCCGGTCACCGAGGGGGTTCGGGGGAATACCTTTCACCGTCGCCGTCGCCATCCGTGGCGGCGCGATTCTCCCTCCCCCTGTCCGCAAAAAGGGGAGATCGCATGACCGAAATCATCGAGCGCCCGGCCGCCGCCACGGCGATCGCGGCGCCGAACTGGGGGCTCACCAAGTTCCTGGACCCACTGCGTGTTCCGCCGGTGTACCGGCCGCATTCGTGGGGCGGCCAGGACACCATCACCATTCCGATGATCACGAAGCGCCAGCGGCTGCACTCGCAATTGCCGCCGAGTACTTTGTGGACGTACGCGGGGCATTTCCCGGGTCCGACGATCGAAGTGCGCAGCGGTAAACAACTGCGGATTTCGTGGTCGAACGAAATCGAGGGCGAGTTCCCGCTCGTCGCCGTTCAGGGCCCGGTGGCGGACGGGCCCACCAGCCGGCCCGGCCGCGAGCTCGACCGGCCCGGCTACTCGATCATCGAAGGCGTCGCGGACCTGCCGGCCTGGACGGTCGTCCACCTCCACGGCGCCCGCACGAACGCCGGCAACGACGGCTGGGCGCACAACGCCGGGCTCGCCGGCACGTCGCAGCTCACCGAGTACCAGAACCGCCAGCCGTCGATGCCGCTCTGGTACCACGACCACGCCATGGCGATCACGCGCTTCAACGTCCACACCGGCCTGGCGGGGATGTACCTGGTCCGCGACGACGAGGAGGACGCGCTCGACCTGCCGCACGGCGACCACGAGATCCCGCTGATCATCACCGACCGGAACCTCGACACCGACCCGGCGACCGGCGCGCTCACCGGGCAGCTGCTGTTCAAGGTCCCGGTCGTGCCGAACGGCCCGATGATCCCGTTCACCGGGCCGTTTTCCCTGGTCAACGGCGTGATCTGGCCGCATCTGGACGTCGACGCGCGGTGGTACCGCTTCCGGCTGCTCAACGCGGCCAACTCGCGGTTCTTCACGCTCAATCTGGTCGACGAGAACAACGCGCCGGTCAACGACGCCGTCCGCCTGATCGGCACCGACGGCGGCCTGCTGCCCGCGCCGACGCCGTTGCCGTCCGGCGGGCTGACCGTCGCGCCGGCCGAGCGGTTCGACGTCCTGATCGACTTCAGCCGCTTCAAGGGGCGGAAGCTCAAGCTGCGCAACGCCGACCCGCGGCTGGGCACGGTCGAGCCGGACCTGATGGAGTTCCGGGTCGACAGCCGGGCCAAGCACGACCCGTTCCGGCTGCCGGAGAAGATCTCGACGTCCTACGTCCGGCTGCAGCACGGCTCGACGCTGCCGGAGGACCACGACCACGTCTGGGTCGCGCTGCTGCTCAATAAGGCGGGCCACCCGGAGATGTGGGACCTGGAGCAGGTCGAGGCGGACCCCGGCGGCGAGGGGATCATCCAGCTGCAGGACCCGAACGGCGGCCTGAAGACGTTCCGGGTGATCGGCCGGATCTTCGACGACACGACGGGCATCTTCATCGACCACGACCGGTGGGCGGTGTGGAACATCGTGCACGTCGCGAACGGTGGGCCTGCCCACCCGGTGCACATCCACCTGACCGAGTTCCAGGCGCTCTTCCGGCGGAAGTTCACCACGACGTTCGACCAGGCCACCGAGCGGACGACGACGCCGATCGACGGCTTCACCGACGTCCCGCTGGAGAAGTACGAGGAGGGCTGGAAGGACACGATCATCGTGAACCCCGGCCAGTGGGTGAGCGTGGCCGGCCAGTTCGGCGGCGGTACCGGCCAGTTCATGTACCACTGCCACATCCTCGACCACGAGGACGAAGGGATGATGCGGCCGTTCGTCGTGCACCCGCCGGAGGTGGCGAAGTTCCACGTCCACCCGGGCGGCGGCCACCACCACGACGCCTGACCCGACCCGGTCGTGAGTGTTTAGTCGGGTTCTAACCCGACTAAACACTCACGACCGGTCTTGGACTCAGGAAGCCGCGGCGGGGTGCACGGCCACGGTCGCGGCCTTCACCGACAGCGTCACCGCCGAGCCGGGCTCCAGCGCGAGCTCGGCGACGGCGGCCGGGGTGAGGTCGGCGGTCAGGCCGTGCGCCCAGCCGTCGCCCTCGGCGCGGACGCGGATCACCGGCCCGTGCGGCTCCAGCGCGGCGACGACGCCGTCCGCCGTGTTGCGCGGGCTGCCGCGGTGCTCGCCGTCGTGCGGGTAGACGGCGACGGCGTTCGGCGCGAACACCGCCACCGCGGGCTCGCCCAGCACCACGTCGGCCGCCGGGATCCCGCTCACGACCGCACCGGACGCCGTCCGCAGGCCGTCCTCCACCGCGGTGCCGGCGACGAGGTTGAGACCGGCGATCCGCGCGGTGAACGCCGTCCGCGGCGCTGACAACACTTCGCGGGTCGGGCCGCGTTCGACGATCCGGCCGCCGTTCATGACCGCGACGTGGTCGGCGAGCGCGAGGGCGTCCAGCGGGTCGTGCGTGACGAGCACGGTCGTCGGCCCGGTCTTGAGCACCCGACGCAGCAGGCCGCGGATCGCGGGCGCCGCGTCGACGTCGAGGGCGGCGAACGGCTCGTCGAGCAGCAGCAGGTCCGGTTCGGCGGCCAGCGCCCTGGCGATCGCGACGCGCTGGGCCTGGCCGCCGGACAGCTGCCCAGGCCGCCGGTCGGCGAGCTCGACGGCGTCCACCTCGGCCAGCCAGTGGTAGGCGCGCTCGCGGGCGGCCCGGCGGCCGGCGCCGGTCGAGCGCGGCGCGAAAGCGACGTTGTCCGCCGCGGACAGGTGCGGGAAGAGCAGCGCGTCCTGCGAGAGCAGCCCGATCCCGCGCCGGTGCGGCGCGACGCCGGCCAGCGCGCGCCCGGCCACCGTGATCTCCGCCGACGTCGGCGTGATCAAACCGGACAAGCAGCCCAACACGGTCGACTTGCCCGAGCCGTTCGGACCGAGCAGCGCGAGCACCGTCCCGGCGGGCACGTCGAGGTCGACGTCGAGCCGAAAGGTGCCGCGAGCAGCGGAGATCCGGGCGGTCAGGCTCACCGCAGGCCGCCTTCCCACGAGCGCGGCCGCGCGACGGCGATGACCAGGACCGCTACGACGATCAGCAGCAACGACAGCGCGACGGCGCTGTCGATGTCCACTTCGGCCTGCGTGTAGACCTCCAGCGGCAGCGTGCGGGTGACGTCTTCGAGGCTGCCCGCGAAGGTGATCGTGGCGCCGAACTCGCCGAGCGCGCGGGCGAAGCTGAGGACGACGCCGGAGCCGAGCGCGGGCAGCAGCAGCGGCAGCGTGACCCGGCGGAACACGGTCCACGGGCGCGCGCCCAGCGTCGCGGCGACCTGCTCGTAGCGGTCGCCCGCGTTGCGCAGCGCGCCTTCGAGGCTGACGACGAGGAACGGCATCGCGACGAACGTCTGCGCGATGACCACCGCGCCCGTGGTGAACGGCACCGACTCCCCGGTCAGCGTGGTGATCAGCATGCCGAGGAAACCCTTGCGGCCGAGCAGGTAGAGCAGCGCGAGGCCGCCGACGACCGGGGGCAGCACCAGCGGCAGCAGCACGATCGAGCGCAGCAGCCGGACCCCGCGGAACCGGGCGCGCGCGAGCACGACGGCCAGCGGCACGCCGAGCAGCACGCAGGCCACGGTGGACAGCCCGGCCGTGATCAGCGACAGCCGCAGCGCGTGCCACGACGACGCCGTGGCGACCAGCGACGGCAGCCGCGTCAGGTCCGAGCGGACCAGCAGGCCGACGACCGGCAGCACGACCAGAGCCAAAGCCAGCGTGGCCGGGATCGCGAGCACCCACGGGACGCGCGAACGGCCGGCCGGGACGGATCCCGGCCGGCCGTTGGCGACGCGGTCACTGCGCAGGGCCGAACCCGACCTTCGTCAGCTCGTTCTTGCCCTCGGTGCCGAGGACGAACTCCTCGAACTGGTGCGCCAGCTCGGCCTGGCCGCCCTTGACCGCGGCGATCGGGTAGTTGTTGATCGCCTGCGCGGCCTCCGGGAAGTCGACCTTCTCCACCTTGCCCGCGGCGGACGTGGCATCGGTGACGTAGACGAGGCCGGCGTCGGCGTCGCCGGAAGCGACCTTGTTCAGCACCTGCTTCACGTCCGACTCCTCGCTCTTCGGCTTGAGCGTGACGCCGGTGTTCTGCTCGACCTTCTTCGTCGCCGAGCCGCACGGCACCTGCGGCGCGCACGTCACGACGGTCAGGCCGGCCTTGTTCAGGTCGGCGAAGGACTTGATGCCCTTGGGGTTGCCCGGCGCGACGGCGATGGCGAGCTTGTTCGTGGCGAACACCGTCGCCTGGCCGTCGATCACCCCGCTCTGGTTCGCCTTGTCCATGTTGGCCTGGTCGGCCGAGGCGAAGACGTCGGCCTTCGCGCCGTTGGTGAGCTGCTGCACCAGCGTGGACGAGCCCGCGAAGCTGAACTTGACGGTCACGCCGGAGTGCTGGGCTTCGAACTCCTTGCCGAGCGCGGTGAACGACTCGGTGAGCGACGCGGCCGCGAACACGGTCAGCGTGCCGCCGCCGGCGTTCCCGGCCCCCTTGGGCGCGGGCGCGGTCACCGACGACCCGCCGGACTGCGTGCTGGGCTGGTCCGAACTGCTGCACGCGCCCGCGAACAGGGCGACGGCCGCGACGGCGAGAGCGAGCTTCTTCATCGACTTCCTTCCGGTGTCTCCACCACAACGGTGGTCGCCTTGACCACCGCGACCGCGAGCACGCCGGGGCGCAGGCCCAGCTCGCGGACGGCTTCCGTACTCATCAGGGACACCACGCGGTGCGCCCCGCACTGCAGTTCCACCTGCGCCATCACCTTGTCGGCGACGACCTCGGTGACCAGCCCGACGAACCGGTTGCGGGCCGAGCGGCCGACGGTGGAGGGATCTTCGGGCCCGGAGGCCTGCGCCCGGGCGAACCCGGCCAGCTGGGCACCGTCCACGACCTTGCGGCCGGCGGCGTCGTCGGTGGCGGTCAGCTGGCCCGCGCGCACCCACCGGCGCACGGTGTCGTCGCTGACCCCGAGCAGGCGCGCGGCCTCGGACAACCGAAATTGCGGCATGCCGCAGACATTATCTCCGCAGTTGAGGAAAAGCTACGCGGGGCGGCCATTGTCGAGGATTTCCGCGCGCAGCTGTTCGAGCATGACGTTCTGATAACGCTCGATGGTTTTTCGCTCGGCCGGGGAGAACTGCGCCAAGGACTCGCGAAGGGCGTCGAAGGCCGACTCGAAGAGCGGCGCGAAGCGCTCCTCGGCTCCCGGCACGACCGCCACGAGGACCTTGCGGCGGTCCTCCGGATCGCGGACGCGGCGGACCAGCCCGACCTTCTCGAGCCGGTCTATGACGCCGGTCACCGCGCCGGTCGACAGGCCCGTCAGCTCGGCGATCCGCCCCGCGGTCAACGGTCCGCCCGATTGGATGACCAGGTCGAACGTCTTGTGGTCGGTGCCGGACAGCCCCATCCGCTCGGCGATCCTGGCGTGCCGGAGGACCGTCAGCGTGCTGCCCTGGCGGCCCAGTTCCGCGAAGCGGAAAAGCTCGTCTTCGGTGACCGGGTAGGTCTTTTCCGTCACAGGTCCTCTTAGTTCGGCAACTGAACCACTCACTCGTCAAAGTATCGTAGCGAGTCGCTCACTTCGCGCGTTCCGGAGCTACGCTGTGCTTAATGACGGCAGTGGATCTCGGGTTTCCTCGCGTCCCCGGTACACGAGGGTCATCTCGCGTGCCCAGGCCCGAGAACCCGCAACTCATCGACACCTTCGGCCGGGTGGCCACCGATCTCCGGGTTTCCCTGACGGATCGGTGCAACCTGCGCTGCACCTACTGCATGCCCGCGGAGGGCCTCGACTGGATGCCGGGCGACCAGGTGCTGACCGACGACGAGCTGGTCCGCCTGATGCGGATCGCCGTCGAGCAGCTCGGCGTCACCGACATCCGGCTCACCGGCGGCGAACCGCTGCTGCGGCCGGGCCTCGAAGACCTCGTCGCGCGGATCACGGCGCTTTCGCCGCGGCCCAAGCTGTCGATGACCACCAACGGCATCGGCTTGGCGCGGCGGGCGACGGCGCTGGCCGAGGCCGGCCTGAACCGGATCAACGTCTCGCTCGACACGATCGACCCGGAGCTGTTCAAGACGATCACCCGTCGCGACCGGCTCTCGCACGTGCTGGCCGGCATGGCGGCCGCGCGGGACGCCGGGATGTCGCCGGTGAAGGTCAACGCGGTGCTCATGCGCGGGGTCAACGAGTCCGAAGCCGTGCCGCTGCTGAAGTTCTGCCTCGCCGAGGGCTACCACCTGCGCTTCATCGAGCAGATGCCGCTGGACGCCCAGCACGGCTGGAACCGCGGCGAGATGATCACCGCCGCGGAGATCCTTTCGATGCTGGAGGCGTCGTTCGAGCTGACGCCGTTCCCGGCGGCGCGGGGCGGCGCCCCGGCGGAGCGCTGGCTGGTCGACGGCGGCCCCGGCGACGTCGGCGTGATCGCCTCGGTGACCAGGCCGTTCTGCGCGGCGTGCGAGCGCACCCGCCTGACGGCCGACGGCGCGGTCCGCTCCTGCCTGTTCAGCAACGACGAGACCGACCTCCGCTCCCTCGTGCGCGCGGGCGCGCGCGATGAGGAGGTGGCGGACGCCTGGCGGGCCACGATGTGGGGCAAGCTCGCCGGCCACGAGATCAACGACGCCGGATTCGCCCAGCCGATCCGGCCGATGAGCGCGATCGGCGGTTGAGATGACGACCCTGACCATCGTGGTCCGCTACTTCGCGGCGGCAAGGGCCGCGGCGGGCGTGGACGAAGAGAAGGTGCAGCTGTCCACGGGAGCCACGGTCGCGGACGCGGTGACCGAACTGCGGCGGCTGCACCCGGAGGGGTTGCCGCGGGTCCTGGACGCGGTCAGCTACCTGCTGGACGGGATCGCGGTGCGCGACGTCGGCCGGGCGCTGACGGACGGGGCGGAGCTGGACGTCCTGCCCCCGTTCGCCGGCGGCTGAGGCTGACCTCCACCTCTCTTCTGTCTGCACGACTGCGCGGGGCCATTACGCCCGACCCGCTCGGCTCCCTCTGACTAGCTGCGTGGCGCCGCCTCGCCCAGCCCCTTGTCTCTTCTGCCGCGCACTGGCTCCCCAGCCGGTCCCTCGCCGCCTCCACCGCAGCGCGAGTCCGCCCACCCAGCCCTTCCACCTCTCCGCCGCGCGAGGCCGCCACCCCCGCCGCCTCGCTCGGCAGGTCAGTTGCTCCCCTGCTACGCGCCGCCCACCCGCCGGCGCGAGTTCGCCCCTGCCGTTCTTCCCCGACCGCTCGGGTACGGCAGCCGACCACTCGCCGACCTCTCTTCCGGGGGCTCGGCGTGGCGCGTCATCAAATCCGGCTGTTCGCGAGAAGCTGATCCGCACGAGCCGCAACGCCATCCGGTGACCCGTTTCGCCTGGTCGGTCGCGGTGCGTGGCCCCCTACGGGGGTCGCCACCACCTCAAGCGGCTTCGGTCGTGGTTCCAAACCCCACTAACAGGTGGGGCTGATGTGACTCCTGGGGCATCTGGGACCGGATTGTCAAGTCTGGCGCACTCCCGACCCCGGTCATAAGATGCGCGCTTCAATCGCCGAGTGGACGCCGCGAATGGTCCATTCGCGGCGCCAATCACGTGATGCAAGCCTCACGATCCGTGTTTTATCTCGGCAAGGAAACGAGCAGATAACGGCCCTCTGACCTGCACAAACAAGCGTATCGATCGGGGTTGCGTGCTGTTACTGTGACGTAGGTCACGCCCCGAATAATTTCCGATCACGGCGATCGTTACGTACCGTCGCTTTTCGGTTGGCCCCGACCAACCAGCACGACCGGGAATCCGTAGCGCCTAGCCCTGTCCACCGGATCCCCGGACCCATACCCCGAGCGAAAGCATTTCCGGACAGGGACGAGGGGACGACGAAGACGCGCCGTGCGTCGGACTCGCCCGCCGGCCTGAGACGGCCGGCGCCAGGACCCCGATCCTGACCCTCACCACAGGTTCGTAGGCGCTGGGAAACCGAGAAGCATCCAAATGTCTTACCGAGGCAAGCACCGCAAGATGTCCGCTGCCACCCGCACCGTCGCTCGCGTCGCCATCGCGGGCATTGCGGTCGGCGCGCCCCTCGCCATCGCCGCGACCCCCGCGTCGGCGACCAACTGGGACGCGATCGCGCAGTGCGAAAGCGGCGGCAACTGGAGCATCAACACCGGCAACGGCTACTACGGCGGCCTGCAGTTCACGCAGAGCACGTGGAAGGCCTACGGTGGCACCGGCAACGCGCAGAACGCCTCCCGCGAGCAGCAGATCGCCGTGGCCGAGCGCGTCCTGCAGGGCCAGGGCATCGGCGCCTGGCCGGTCTGCGGCAAGAAGGGTGGCGGCTCGTCGGCCCCCAAGGCTTCCGCGAAGACCAACACCACCAAGAAGGTGACCCCGAAGAAGAGCACGACCGCCCCCAAGGCGGCTGCTGCTCCGAAGGCGGCCCCCGCGGTGTCCGGTGTCAGCAGCTCGAACCCGGCCGGTGACTACACCGTCGTGGCGGGCGACACGCTGTCCAAGATCGCCAAGCAGTTCAACGTCCAGGGCGGCTACGCGAAGCTGCAGGACCTGAACGCGAAGTACATCCCGAACGCGGACCTGATCCTCGTCGGCCAGAAGATCGCCACCAAGTGACGATCGCGCTCTGATGCGCAAGTCCGGCCTCGGCCGTGACTCCACCCAGCCCTCCACCGCCGATCCCCCGGGCGGTGGAGGGCTGAGTGGTTCCCGGGTCAGGGCGAGTTGACCCACTCGTCGGTGCCGTCGGTGAAGTGCTGGTGCTTCCAGATCGGCAGCCGCGCCTTGACCTCGTCCACGAGCTCCGCGCACGCCGAGAACGCCTGGCCGCGGTGCTCCGCCGCCACGGCGCACGCCAGCGCGACGTCGCCGATCGTCAGCGGCCCGATGCGGTGGCTCACCGCCACCGCGCGGACGCCGGTCCAGCGCGCCGCCAGCTCCGCGACGACGTCCGCGATCACCTGGCCCGCGCTCGGGTGGCCTTCGTAGGTCAGGTCGCGCACGCCCTTGCCGCCGTCGTGGTCGCGGACGACCCCCGAGAAGGTCACCACCGCGCCCGCCGCGTCGTCTTCGACCAGGCCGGCGTGCTCCTCGACCGACAGCACGTCCTCGGTCACCAGAGCCCGCGCCACGCGGACCGCCGGGCCGGCCGCCGCGGGCCGCGGGTGGTCGCCGCCCGCCAGCTGGTCGACCGCGTGGTCCAGGATGCCGTCCAGGACGCCCAGGCCGTCCTTCACGCCGCCGCTGGAGCCCGGGAGGTTGACGACCAGGGTCCGCCCCGCCACGCCCGCCACGCCGCGCGAGAGCACCGCCGTCGGCACCTTCGGCAGCCCGGCGGCGCGGATCGCGTCCGCCACGCCCGGCAGCTCGTGGTCCAGGACCGCGCGGGTGACGTCCGGGGTGCGGTCGGTCGGCGAGATGCCGGTGCCGCCCGTGGTGAGCACGACGGCGACGCCGTCCGCGAGCGCGGCCCGCAGCGCGACCCCCACCGGCTCCCCGTCCTCGACGACGACCGGCGACGGCACGTCGTACCCGCGCCCCGCGAGCCAGTCGACGATCACCGGCCCGGTCTTGTCCTCGTAGACGCCCCTCGCGGCGCGGTTGGACGCCACGATCACGCGCGCGCTGCGCTTCACGGCCGCTCCCAGGTTCCGGTCTTGCCGCCGTCCTTGCGGAGCAGGCGGACCTCGTCCAGCGTCGCCGCCGGGTCGACGGCCTTGATCATGTCGTGCAGCGTCAGCCCGGCGACCGCCACCGCGGTCAGCGCCTCCATCTCGACGCCGGTGACGTCGGTGGTCTTCGCCGTCGCGCGGATCCGGACTTCGGCTTCGCCCAGCTCGAACTCCACCTTGACCCCGGACAACGCGATCTGGTGGCACAGCGGGATCAGCTCGGGCACCCGCTTGGCACCCATGATCCCGGCGATGCGCGCGGTGGCGAGGGCGTCGCCCTTGGGGAGGCCGTCGGTCGCGAGCAGCCGGAGCACCTCGGCGGTGGTCCGCACGGTCCCGGCCGCGAGCGCGGTGCGCGCGGTGGCGGTCTTGCCGGAGACGTCGACCATCCGGGCGGCGCCGGTCTCGTCGACGTGGCTGAGTTCACTCACCAGGCGAGGCTACTTCCGGTGCCGGCGGGCGAATCGCCGCGACCCCTTGATTCAGATCATCGGAATCTGATAATCTGATTCTCGTGATCGAACTGTCCGCTTCCGAAGCCTCCAGGTCGTTCTCGGCCGTGCTCGACGAGGCGGAGAACGGCGAAACGATCGCCGTCACGCGCAACGGCAAGCGGGTCGCGCTGATCGTCCCCGCCCCGCACGCGAACGGCGTCGCGGTGTGCGCGGTGTTCCACCGCTGGGCCGGCAAGCTCGACGTCGACGACCGGTTCGAGGAGAACGTCGCCGAGGTCCGCGAGACAGCGTCGGCGGAGCTGGACGGCGACCCGTGGCACGACTGATCCTCGACACCGGGATCCTCATCGACGCCGCCCGGCAGCGGCTGCCGGCGGGGGCCATCGGGGATGACGATGACGTCGCCGTTCCCGCCGTGGTGATCACCGAGTACCAGGTAGGTCTGCTCCTCGACCCGAATCCGGCCCGGCGCGCGGCACACGGTGCGTTCCTGGCCGAGCTGCTGGCCGTCACGCCGGTGGTCGAGTACTCGACGAACGTGGTCGAACACCATGCCGAGCTGCTGGCTCATCTGCGACGGAGCGGGCAGGCGCGTGGGGCGCACGACCTGATCATCGCGGCGACCGCCCGGGCCACCGGCCGGATTCTGGTGACCACGGACGGGCGGGCCCGGTTCGACGATCTCCCGGAGGTCGAGGTGAGGCTGCTTCAGCGGAGCTGGTGAAGAGCGCGGAAGGACCCCGGTCGTCCCTCCGCGGAACGATCCCGGGGCCCTCCGAAGTGCGGACTCAGCGCTGCTCGGCGCGCACGGCCTTCCGCACGGCGTCGGCGACCGCGGGCGCCACCGCGCTGTCGAACACGCTGGGCACGATGAACGACGCGTTGAGCTTGCCGTTGTCCACGACGTCGGCGATCGCGTCGGCCGCGGCGAGCAGCATGTTGTCGTCGATGTTGTGCGCGTGCGCGTCGAGCAGGCCGCGGAAGACGCCCGGGAAGGCCAGCACGTTGTTGATCTGGTTCGGGAAGTCGCTGCGGCCGGTCGCGACGACGGCGGCGTGCTTCTGCGCCTCCAGCGGGTCGATCTCCGGGTCCGGGTTGGCCAGCGCGAAGACCACCGCGTCGGACTTCATCGTCGCCACCTGCTCGGCGCCGAACAGGTTGGGCGCGGAGACGCCGATGAACACGTCGGCGCCGGCCAGAGCCTCGTGCAAGGTGCCGCTGACCTGCTCCTTGTTGGTGTGCGACGCGATCCAGGTCAGGTTGTCGTCGAGGTTGCCGCGCGCGGAGTGGACGATGCCGTCGATGTCCGCCGCGACGATGTCGCCCGGGTTCTTGCGCAGCAGGAGCCGGATGATCGCCGAGCCGGCCGCGCCGACGCCGCTGACCACGATCTTGCAGTCTTCGATGTTCTTCCCGACCACGCGCAGGGCGTTGCGCAGCGCGGCCACGACCACGATCGCGGTGCCGTGCTGGTCGTCGTGGAACACCGGGATGTCGAGCTGCTCGCGCAGCCGCTTCTCGATCTCGAAGCAGCGCGGCGCGGCGATGTCCTCGAGGTTGATGCCCGCGTACACCGGGGCCAGCGCCTTGGCGATCATGATGATCTCTTCGGTGTCCTGGGTGTCCAGGCAGACCGGCCACGCGTCGACGTCGGCGAACTTCTTGAACAGCGCCGCCTTGCCCTCCATCACCGGCAGCGCGGCGGCCGGGCCGATGTTGCCCAGGCCGAGCACCGCGGAGCCGTCGGTGAGCACCGCGACGGTGTTGCGCTTGATGGTCAGCCGGCGCGCGTCTTCGGGGTTGTTCGCGATCGCCTGGCAGACGCGGGCGACACCCGGGGTGTAGGCGCGGGAGAGGTCGTCACGGTTGCGGAGCGCGACCTTGGGGGTGACCTCGATCTTGCCGCCGAGGTGGATCAGGAACGTCCGGTCGGAGACCTTGCGGACCTTGACGCCGGGCAGCGAGTCGAGCGTCTGGGTGATGTCGTTCGCGTGGTTCTCCGACAGCGCGTTGGCGCTGATGTCGACCACGATCGAGTCCGAGTGGGACTCGACGACGTCGAACGCCGTCAGCACCCCGCCGACCCGCCCGACGGCGGTGGTGAGGTCACCGGCCGCGCTGGACGAAGCCGGGGCCTCGACCCGGACGGTGATCGAATATCCGGGACCGGGAACCGGCATGGCACTTACCCCCGCATGGGAAAGGTGGCTGGGACGGGTGCGAACCTACTCCCGTGACCGCCCTCACGAGGGGCCGATACCGGTACTGACCAGTAACGTTACGGGCGGGTGTTGATCTCGGTCTCGGGGTGCACGTACGGCACCGAGTCGAGCGGGAACGTGATGTCGCCGAACGGCGACAGCGAGCCCTGGCGGTCGGACGCGAGCTCGGTCACGGGGTGTTCGCCGGCCTCGCCCGGCCAGGTCGGGTCGACGCCCTTGTGCTTCTTCTCACCCTTGGCCACAACGTCCTCCACAGCTGCGCTCGGTTCTCGGACCACAGTCTGCCTGAGGCCGGACGCGCTGTCGCAACCGCCCGGTACCCTGGTCTTCTATGCCCGCGACCTCTTTGGCGGACTGGCTGCGCGCGGAGACCGACGGCGCACTCACCGAACTGCTCCGCACGCGGCGCGACCTGTCCACGCCCCCGCCCTCCGACAGCACGGTGCTGGCCACCCGGGCCGGCACGCCGGGCTCGGTCGCGCGCGCCTGCGAAGACCTCGACAGCTTCACCTTGGCCGTGCTCGAAGCGTGCTTGCTGGCCGGCGCGGACCGCGACCCGGTGCCGGTCGAAGACGTGGCGAAGCTGGTCGGCACCGACATCGCCGAACCGCTGGCCCGGCTGCGCAAGCGGGCGCTGGCCTGGGGCGCGGACGACGCCGTGCGCGTGCCGCCGGCGGCCAGGGAAGCACTCGGGCCGTTCCCCGCCGGGCTGGGCGCACCCTCGCCGTCACTCGACGGCGAAGACCTCGAAGCGCGGCTCGCCGAGCTGCCCGACGACGAACGCGGGGTGCTCGCCGCCCTCGCCGCCGGGCCGCCGATCGGCCGGACCCGTGACGCCGGGCTCGACCTCACGCTCGAGAAGGCCACGACGCCGGTGCAGAAGCTGCTCGCCCGCGGGCTGCTGCTGCGCCGCGACGATCAGACCGTCGAACTGCCGCGCGAGATCGGCGTCGCGGTCCGCGGCGGGGCCTTCCCGCCGGGGACGCTCACCGAGCCCGCCCTGCCGGTCCACCCGCACCAGACGTCCACTGTGGACGAAGCGGCGGCCGGCGAGGCGATGGAGTTCCTGCGCCACACCGAATCCCTGCTGCGCGCGTGGTCGGTCGCGCCGCCGCCGGTGCTGAAGTCGGGCGGCCTCGGCGTGCGCGAGCTGAAGAAGCTCGCGAAGGACCTGGAGATCGACGAAGCACAAGCGACCCTCCTGGCCGAGCTGACCGTGGGCGCCGGGCTCGTCGCGGACAGCGAGACGACCGCGCCCGAGTGGGTGCCGACGACGCTGACCGACTCGTGGCTCGCGTCGCCGACCGCGCAGCGCTGGATGACGCTGGCCCAGGCGTGGCTCGAGCTGCCGCGGCTGCCGGGCATGGCGGGCGGGCGCGACGCCAAGGACAAGCCGGTCGCGCCGCTGTCGGAGGAGCTGCGCCGCCCGCTCGCCCCGGTCGCGCGCCGCCGGGTGCTCGCGGCGCTGGCCGACCTCCCCGAGGGCGCCGGGGTGAAGAGCGTCGACGAGCTCGTCGCCGTGCTGGCCTGGCGGGCGCCGCGGCGCGGCGGGCGGCTGCGGGACGAGACCGTCCGCTGGACGATGTCCGAGGCGAGCGCGCTGGGCCTGGTCGGGCTCGGCGGCCTCACGACGGCGGCCCGCGCGCTGCTCGCCGACGACCGGCCGGGCGCCGTCGAAGCGATCCTGGACGCGCTGCCCGCGCCGGTGGACCACGTGCTGCTGCAGGCCGACCTGACGGTGGTCGCGCCGGGCCCGCTGGAGCCGGAGCTGGCCGCGGAGATGGACGCGGTCGCCGACGTCGAATCGGCCGGGCACGCGACCGTCTACCGGATCACCGAGGCGTCCGTCCGGCGCGCGCTGGACACCGGCCGCACCGCCGACGAGCTGCACGCGCTGTTCAAGGCGAAGTCGGCGACGCCGGTCCCGCAGGGGCTGAGCTACCTGGTCGACGACGTCGCCCGGCGGCACGGACGGCTGCGCGGCGGGGTGGCGGCGTCGTTCCTGCGGTGCGACGACGAGGCGCTGCTGGCCGAGGTGCTCGCCCACCCCGTCTCGGCGGAGCACGACCTGCGGCTGATCGCGCCGACCGTCGTGATCAGCCCGGACCCGCTGCACGAAGTGCTGGCCGGCCTGCGCGCGGCCGGGTTCGCCCCGGCCGCGGAAGGCCCCGACGGCCGGGTCGTCGACATCCGCCCGGGTGGCAGGCGGCTGCCCGCGAAGGCGCGCGCGGCCCGCCGGAACCCGGGCGAGCAGGCAGTGCTGACCGAGGACCAGGCCACCCGGATCGTGTCCAACCTGCGCGCGGGCGACGCGGCTTCGGCCCGCCGCCGCGGCTCGGCGGTGCGCGCCCCGGTCGGCGGCGGCGCGGACACGTCGGCCACGCTCGAGCTGCTGTCCCGGGCGACGCTGGAGCGCCGTGAGGTGTGGATCGGGTTCGTGGACTCCCGCGGCACCGCCAGCCAGCGCGTGATCCGGCCGGTGCGCGTCGGCGGCGGGATCCTCGAGGGCGAGAACAACGAGCGGTACTCCCTCCACCGGATCACCTCGGCGGCCATCGTCGAAGACTGAAAGTGGTGAATCCCCACCGGACTGTCCTCGCAGGTGGTAAGCCTGGTCCATGAAGTGGGGAACGCGCGTGACCGCGGTAGCCGCGGCGACGATCGTGGGTGGGGTGGGTTTCGCCGGAGCGGCGGACGCGGCCGGGCCGCCGGTCTACTCGAAGTACCGCGTCACCGGGACGACGCACATCGCGAAACCGGTCGCCGACCTGAAGCTCGGGCCGGGGCAGTTCGACATGTACACGCAGATCGGCTCGTACACCTTCTCCGGGACGATCACCTTGCCGCCGGCGAAGGTGACCAAGGTGGTGCCCGGGATCGGCGCGGTCAGCGGGACCGTCACGCTCGGGCCGGGCCACGCCGAGGGCTCGGTGTTCGGCGGCTTCACCGGCTCGGCGACCTGGCCGGTCAAGGTGTCGGACGTGCGCGTGAACGGCGTCCCGTACGACGTCGGGGCCTCCTGCGGCACGGCCCAGCCGGTGACGACGGAGCTCGTGCCGGACGGCTTCACCACGGGCATCGGCGGCCGGTTGACCTCGACGTACGCGATCGGTGAGTTCGCGAACTGCGGGTCCGCGACGCCCCTGCTCACCGGGGCGGTGGCCGGGCCGGGCAACACCCTGGCCCTGGACCTGACCGCGGGCTAGAGGGCGCGCAGGCCCGCCAGCACGCGCTCCATGAAGTCACGGGACGAGCGGTCGCCGAGGATCAGCTCGGTCTGGTGGATCAGCACCAGGCCGATGTCGGCCATGTCGCCGACCAGGATCTTCACCACGCCCAGCGGCAGCCGCAGGTGGGCGGCGATCTCCGCGACCGAGCGGGTGTCCAAGCAGAGGTCGCAGATCCGGCGGTGCTCGACCGACCGGACCCCGCGGTAGCGGCGGCCGTCGTCGGACGTCGAGACCAGGGCCTCCAGCGCCAGGTTGTGGTCGGACCGCGTGCGCCCGCCGGTGCGGGTGTACGGGCGGACCCGCGAGTTCGCCGACACGACGGGCGCCGGGCTCGCGACGCGGGCCGGTTCGCTCCAGGCCGGGTCCTCCCACGGCTCCGGCCGCGGGATCCAGCGGGTCTCCGGGTCCGGCGGGGGCGTCCACGACGGCGGCGGCGCGACCGGCGGCCGGGGGGCCGGCGGGCGCGGGGCAGGCGGCCGCGGCGGCGCCGGGGGCCGGGGCGGTGCGGGCGGGCGGGCACCCCGGGGCGGGGTCCACGCCGGTTCCAGCGCCGGGGGTTCCGGCTGGTAGGTCTCGCCGTCCTGCCACTCGGGCTCGGCGGGGTCGTAGCCGTCTTCGGCGTACTGCCGCGCGGGCGGAGCCGCGTAGTCGTGGCCGTTGTCGGCGTACTGGTGTGCGGGCGGGGCCGCGTAGTCCTGGCCGGCGTAGTCCTGGCCCGCATAGTCCTGGCCCGCATAGTCCTGGCCCGTGTACTCGCGCGGCGGCGCGGGCGGGTAGTCGTCCTCCACGATCCGCCGGTGCCCGCCGGTGTACTCCTGGGCGCGGTACTCCTCGGCCGCGTACTCCTCGTCGGACGCCGACGAGCCCCACTCGCGGGTGTCCTCGTCGGTGTAGCCCTGCGGATCCGGCTTCGGCCGCGCCGGACGGCGCTTGGGCATGATCGTCGACAGCGTCGACATGTCGAACTTGCTGGGCGAATCGAAACCCTCGCGCTCGGTGCCGCGGTGCAGTGCGTCCCAGCCGCTGGAGTCCGGATCGTCGAATCCCGAAATCCTCATCTCGTCCTACCCACGCACGCCGCCCTGCAGCTGCGCGCGCAGCTCGGGGGTGATCTGCTGGCCGACGCGCTCGACGAGCAGGGTCATCTCGTAGGCGACCGTGCCGATGTCGCACGTCGGCGCGGCCAGCACCGCCAGCGACGAACCGTCCGAAACGGACATCAAGAACAAGTAGCCGCGCTCCATCTCCACCACGGTCTGGTTGACACCGCCCGCTTCGAAGCAGCGCGCGGCCCCGTGCGTCAGGCTGATCAGCCCGGACGCCACCGCGGACAGCTGTTCGGCGCGTTCCTGAGGCAAGCCTTCCGACGGCGCCAGGAGCAGGCCGTCCGCGGACACCAGAACGGCGTGCGCCGCACCGGGTACCCGGCGCACGAAGTCCGTGATGAGCCAGCCGAATGTGCCCTGGCCGGAAGCCGTCACTACTGCCCCTCCTCGCTCGTGCGGCACCGCGCGCCGCACCCCGGAGCGTCCGGCGGGGCCGGACGGTGGTGGACTCGACGCCACGGTAAAGCGTATTCGCACCGCCGGTGGTGTCGAGTCCACCACCGGCCGGCCGCTGCGCACCCTACGTGTGCGCGTGGCCGCGCTCCGCGCCGGCCCGGACGGGGTCACGCTTCCGGGCGGCACCCGGCGACGCCGGTCCCGCACGGCCACCGCGAGGTGTCGGCGCAGGTCAGCGGGGGTGCCACTGGCCGAGGCACGCCGACCCGCCGCCGGTCTTCGCGGACCGGCGTGGCCGGCCGCCGCACCGGACGGCGGCACCACTCCCCGAAGTGGGTGAAGCACGCGGAGTTCACTCCAACGGCCGCATCCGGTTCGGGGCGTCATCGGTTATCCCGCGCGCAGCGCCGAATCGTGCGCGATCGCGTGCTGGACGACGGAGATCAGCACCTGCTTGGCGGAGTCGCGCTCGCGCGCGTCGCACGCCATGATCGGGACCGACGGCGCGATGGTCAGCGCGTGCCGGACGTCCTCGATCTGGTGGTGCAGCAGCCGGTCGAAGCAGTTGATCGCCACGACGTAGGGCAGCTTCCGGTTCTCGAAGAAGTCGATCGAGGGGAACGCGTCGGCGAGCCGCCGCGTGTCCACCAGCACGACCGCGCCGATGGCGCCGACCGCGAGGTCGTCCCACATGAACCAGAACCGGTGCTGACCCGGCGTGCCGAAGACGTACAGCACGAGGTCCGAGTCCAGCGAGATGCGCCCGAAGTCCATCGCCACGGTGGTGGTGGTCTTGTTGGGCGTGGCCGAGGTGTCGTCGTGTCCGACGCTGGCCTCGGTCATCATGGCCTCGGTGGTCAGCGGGTCGATCTCCGAGATCGCCCCGACCAACGTTGTCTTCCCCGAACCGAACCCGCCGGCGACCACGATCTTGGCCGACGAGGTCGGACCCGTCACCTGCGGCGCGTTCGCGTCGGAGTCAAATTCTCCGAAGCCCACTGAGCACCCTTTCCATGAACTCGATACTCGGCCGGTCGCCCACGGTCGTGCTGCTGGAGTGCACCAGCACCAGCCCGAGACCCGCCACGTCACCAATCAACACCCGCACCACACCGAGCGGCAGGCGCAGCAGCGCCGCCACCTCGGCCACCGACCGGGTGTCGAGGCACAGGTCGCAGATCGACCGGTGCTCGGGCACCCGGACCCGGTCGAGCATCCGGCCCTGTTCGCTGGTCGAGATCAGCGCCTCGATCGCCAGGTCGAGGGTCGCCTTCGTCCGGCCACGGGTCCGGAAGTACGGCCGGACCAGGCCGGACGTCTCCATCTCCGTCGGCGCCGGCTCGTCCACGTACTCCTGGTGGGCCTGGCGCGGCAGCGCCGCGGCCAGTTCACCGGAGTCCGGTCCCGCTCCGAAGTCCCGCTCGGTGCTGTACGCGGCGAACTCGTGCGCGTCGTACAGCGGCCCGCTCGAACCACCGAACAGTTCCGCGCCCGGCCCGCCGAGCAGCCGGTCGCGGTATTCGGTGCCGCCCGCGATCGGGCGGATCGGCTCCTGCCCGGCGCCCGAGTCGGTCAGCCAGTTCGGCGGCTCCCGCACGGGGTCGCTGTCGGATGCCTGCACCCGCCTCGCCCGCCATTCGCGGTCGACGCGTTCCCGGAACGACTGCCAGTCCTCCCGGCCGTCGTCCGGCTGCTCGGACCAACCACCGGAGAAGTCGTCACCGAGCCGGCCATCACCCCTCAAGCGCCCGTCGTCCACGGCTCTCTCCTCGGTTCCCAGGTCCTCAGCGGCGGACGGCCGCGCCCTGCAGTTGCGCCCGCATCTCCGGAGTCAGCTGCTGGCCGACCCGCTCCACCAGCAAGGTCATCTCGTAGACGACCAAGCCGATGTCACTCTCCGGCGATCCCAGCACCGCCAGACAAGAACCGTCGGAAACCGACATGAGGAAGAGGAAGCCGTTGGCCATCTCGACCACCGTCTGCGCCACCGTGCCGCCCTCGAACACCTTGGCCGCACCACGCGCGAGGCTGGTCAGCCCCGACGCCACCGCGGCCAGCTGGTCCGCCCGGTCCTTCGGCAGCCCGCGCGAGGCCGCCAGGAGCAGGCCGTCGGCCGACACCACGACCGCGTGGGCCGCGCCGGGCACCCGGTGCACGAAATCCGTGATCAGCCAAGCGAAGCTGCCGGCATTGTTCGCCTTGGCATGCGCCTGGCCGTTCGGCTGCGCGGAGCCACCCGGCTGCATTGCACCCGCCCGTGTCACTTTCACTCCTCACTGCTGTCTGTGTTGCCACTCACCGGAACCTCGTCGCCCGGTCGCTCCTTCAGCGCATGGCGTCCCGAGGTGTACCCACGTTGGAAGCTTGCCATCCGGTTCCGCGCCGCGGACGCCGAGCGGGTGATCGCACCCGTTCCGGGCATGCCCGCGGTGGCATCCGCAAAGTTGTTCTGGGCCGGCGCCTCGGGCGTCGAGCTCGAACTGCTGATCGACCCCGGCACCAGGTAGGCGTTCGGGATGCGCTTGGGCAGCCCGGCCGTGGTGATCTCCTCGTTCTTGGACTCGAGCAGCGACTGCGCCGCCTGCCAGCCGTCGTCGGAGGCGCTGTGCCAGCCGTCGTCGGGCGGGAGGAGCGGGTGCCGCGTGGCTGCCGTCGGCTGCAGCTCGTCCACGGGTTCCGGGACGGGCTCGTCGCGGCCGGTGAGGGGCGGCAGGTTCGGGTCCTCGACCTCGTCCTGCACACTCCGGTGGCTCTGGTGGCCCTGGTCGCTCTGCGGCGGCACCGGGTCGGCAGCCGCGTCGTCGCCCTCACTGAACCAGCGTGACAGCACCGACTGGTAGATCGGGAGCCGCCGGGTGGGTACATCGTCCTCGAGCGCCGACGAACCGACCTCCGCCGCGGGTGGCGGCGCCGGGGGCGGTTCCTCGGGCGGCACGAACTTCGGCTCGCGCTTGGGCAGCACCAGCGGCGCGAACTGGGTGTCGCCGGCCCGGGAGCTGGCTCCGTCCCCGTTCGACGACGGCGCCAGCGGCGCCAGGTCCTCCGCGGTCGGCCAGGCCGGCACGTCGGGCTTGGGCAGCTCGGGCGACAGGAACGGGCCCGCCGCGCGGCCGCCGCTGACCAGGTCGTCCAGGCTGATCGGCTGGTCGAGCGGGACCAGCCCGCCCTGGTTCGCCACCGGCTCGTGCTTCGGCGGGGCCGGAGGCGGCGGCGGGGTGGGCGTGGGTGCCGAGGGCGGCGGCGGAGTCGGCGAGAACGACTGCGTCTGGTCGAAGTCCGAGCGCGCGGCCGGGATCGGGATGCTCGGCATCGACATGGACGTTTCGGACCGGCCCGGCGGCAGCGGGGTCTGCCGCTGCATGCCGGGGCGCAGGTGCGTGAGCAGCTCCGCCGGGACGACGACGCGAGCTATCACGCCGCCCTCGATGTCCTCGTTCTCGCGCAGCCGGACCTCGATGCCGTGGCGCTTGGCCAGGCGCGAGACCACGTACAGACCCATTCGCCTGGTCACCGACACGTCCAGGTCCGGCGGCTCGGCGAGCCGCGCGTTGACCTCGGCCAGCCGCTCGTCGCTCATGCCGACACCGTGGTCGGTGACCTGGATGGCGAGAGCCTTCCGGCGGGTCACCACGGCCCGGACGATGACCTTCGTCTCCGGCTCGGAGAAGTAGGTCGCGTTGTCGAGCAGCTCCGCGAGGACGTGCACGAGGTCGTGGATCGCGAGGCCCTGGACCGCGACGTCGGGCACGATGCCGACCTCGATCCGGGCGTACTGCTCGATCTCGGACACCGCGGCGCCGATGACGTCGGCGGCGGGCACCGGCTTGGGCACGGACTTGGCCAGGCCGGCGCCGGAGAGCACCAGCAGGGACTCACCGTTGCGCCGCAGCCGGGTGGCCAGGTGGTCGAGCTCGAACAGGCTCGCCAAGTGGTCCGGGTCCTGCTCGTCGGCCTCGAGGCGGTCGATGACGCCGAGCTGGCGTTCCACCAGCCGCTGCGACCGCCGGGAGAGGTTCACGAAGATGCCGTTGACGTTCTCGCGCAGGAGGGCCTGCTCGGCGGCCATCTTGACGGCTTGCTCGTGGACGATGTCGAACGACCGCGCGACCTCGCCGATCTCGTCGCGGGAGGTGACGGGCACCGGCTGGACGGCCTTCTTGGAGGCGCCGACCGGGTCCGGGTCGTCGAGGATCGCCTGCACGGTTTCCGGCAGCCGGGTGTAGGCGACGTCCAGCGCGCTCCGGCGCAGCACCCGCAGCGGGCGCAGCATGAGGCGCGCGACGATGAGCATCAGCGCGATCGCAGCGGCCAGGGCGGCGAGCACGATGGCACCGCCGACCCACGCCGAGTTGACCGCCGCCGTGGCGAGGTCGTCCGCGCGGGTCTTGAGCTGGGCGAGCAGGTTCGACTCGACCGCGTGCAGCTTGTCCGCCGACACGGTGCTGTCCTTGCCGAGCGCCGTGGTGTCGATGCTCGGCGGCTGGTCCAGCTGGGCGAAGGCGAACGCCGCGGTCTGGATCCGGCGGCGGTCGTCGACCTCCGGGCCGGAGTAGGTGTCGTTGTAGAGCTGGCGCTGGTCGTCGTCGGCGTTCGCGAGGAAGGCCTGGACCGAGGCGTCCGCGCTGGACGCCGACGCGCGCGTCTGGTCGAGGAGGTCGCCGGGGAAGCTGCCCCGGAACGCGGCGATCTGCAGCTCGGCGTCGGAGCGGGTGGTGAACTCCTTGGCCTCGCTGATCGCCTGCGTGCTCGTGCCCAGCCGGAGCACGTCCCGGTCGGTGACCGCGGTGGTCACCTCGCGGCCCAGCTCGATGAGCGAGTCGAGGATGCCCGAGTAGGCGGTCATCACCGTGATGTCGGGCAGGCCGTTCGCGGTGTTGAACGCGGCCCGCAGCGGGCGCAGGGCGTCGAGGCGCTGGATACCGCGGGTGTAGCGGTCCTTGGTCGCCTGGTCGTCGTAGTTGAGCGTCGACGCCGCCGAGCGCAGGTCCGCGACTTCGCGGTCGACCTTCGAGATCTGCGAGTCGAGGCCCGTCTGCAGGAGCGGGTTGTTCGACGAGATCCGGGCGACGGCCAGACCGCGCTCGTTCTGGAGCTCGTGGACGACCGTCGTGACCTTGACGGCGAACGCCACCTGGTCGGCCGTCCGCTGGAACTCCGCCGCCTGCCGGGCGTCGTCGACCACGCGCAGTGCCCCCAGCACCGCGGCGGTCAGGGTCGGGATGATCAGGACCGCGGCCAGCTTGGAGCGCAGCCGCCAGTCGCGCATGCCGGAAAAGAACCCGGCCTTCCGGCCCGGACTGTCTCCGGGCGACTGCGCGGGGGCCCCTCCTACCCCCGCGGCGTCTTCGTTCGGCACCGCCGCACCACCATCATCGTTCGTGCTCGTGAAACCTTGGTCGGTCCAGCGCCCACCACCGGGGCGCATCGCGTTCTCGTCAGCCACTCGTCTGCACGCTCCCGGCGCCCAAACGCAGCGGCAGGTCGGAACGAGCCCAGCGCGAGACGGTACCCGTACGGGTGAAAAGATCGTCTTCGGTGGGTGTTCCTGAACCCCGTCCAGCCGGACGGAATCGGTTCAGCTCGAGCATCACGGTCGGGTCCCTGCGCTGGTTTCGCATCGGTCTGTTGGTTCGGCCTAGCTCACCGGCGTGGCGGCTTTGCCCGGCCAGGCAGTGGCCTCTACGGGGACGAATCTCTCAGGAAAAGCACAGCGTGCCCTGGTAAACCGGGGATCGACTTGATCGGCCATCCAGGCACTCTCTCTCACTACATCGGAGGTTGATACCTCCCCGCAGGTGCAGAGGGTAGCGAACGCCCGGAGAAGATGTAACCCTCCCGACAGGACGCGCTCGATGTTGCACAGCGTTCGCTCAGTCGGCGCACAGCTGGAGATCTCTTATTCAGGATCTGGGCCTTACGCTGGGTGAACGCTTACGGCGAGTGGAGCAGTGGGTCTAGACCAGAGGCCAAAAGAGTGACGTGCGCCACCCTCTCGGGTATGGATCGCACCCGTTGTGAGCAACCTGTCACGTTCTCTACAGTGGCCCGCGTACTCCCGAGAATGAGTTACGTACTTCCCCGGGATTCGGTCCATCAACCGTCACTTTCTTCACCAAGGAGCAGGCCTTGCTTGGAAACGCCATGAGCAGTGGCCGGGTTCGCACTCGCCGCGCCGCGCTCGGGCTCGCCCTCACCGTCGCGGCGGCGACAGCCCTCACGGGCTGCAGCGCCCTCGGCTCGGACGACTCGAACGCCTCGTCGAACGGGGGCGGCCTGGAGAAGTCGAAGATCAAGGTCTCGATCATGCCGACAACGGACCTCGCGCCGTTCTGGCTGGCCTTGGACGGCGGCTACTTCAAGTCCGAAGGGCTCGACGTCGAGCAGATCGTCGCCAAGAGCGGCCAGGAATCCATGCAGAAGGCGATGAACGGCGAGGCCGACATCGCGCTCTCGACCTACACGCCGTTCTTCGTCGCCAAGAGCAAGGACGCCGCGGACATCCAGCTCGTCGCCGACGGCACCTCGGTCAACGCGAAGAGCAACGCGATCGTGACCGTGCCGTCCTCGAACGTGAAGACGGTCAACGACCTGGCCGGCAAGCGAATCGCGATCACGGCCAAGAACACCGCCTCGGACATCCTCACCAAGTCCGTCATGAAGGACCACGGCGTCGACTTCAGCACCGTCCAGTGGCAGCTGGTCCCGCTGACGAACATGGCGGCGGCGCTCAAGGACAACCAGGTGGACGCGGCCTACATGCCGGAGCCGATGCTCTCGCAGGCGGCGAAGACCGTCGGCGCGACGCCGGTGATCGACATCAACACCGGCGCCAGCCAGGACTTCCCGCTGACCGGCTACGGCTCGACGACGAAGTGGGTCCAGTCGAACCCGAAGACCCTCGCGGCCTTCCAGCGCGCCATGAAGAAGGCCACCAGCGACGCGATCAACGACCGTTCGAAGGTCGAACCGCTGCTGGTCAAGTACGCGAAGATCGACGAAGACACGGCCAAGCTGCTCACCCTGCCCGGCTACGGCTCCACGTTGGACGCCCGGCGCTTGCAGCGGGTGCCCGACCTGCTGCTGCAGATGGGCGTCATCACCAGCAAGGTCGACGCCGCGCCGATGATCGCGCCCCAGGCGACCAGCTGAGAGCCTTGTTCCGCCGTCGGCCGGCGCGAAGGTCACCACGGGATCGCACCTGGCGGTCCGTTGCGCCGGCCCCACCAAAATAAGGCCCTCACGTGAAAAAGCTGCTCCGCGGCCTGGCCGGCCTGGTCGGCTTCCTCCTGTTCTGGGAGGTCGTCGTCCAGGTCGATCTGGTCAGCAAGACGTTCACCCCGCCGCCGAGCGTCGTCCTGGTCACCGTCGGCGACCTGCTGGGCGACCCCGAATTCATCCGCGACATCATCGCGACGATGCTGGCCTGGCTGATCGCCATCGCGATCGCCATCGCCATCGGCGTACCCGCCGGTCTGCTGCTCGGCAGCATCCCGGTGCTGCGCACCGCCACCGCCGCGATCGTCGAATTCCTCCGCCCGATCCCGGTCACCGCGCTCGTCCCGCTGGTGCTGCTGGTGATCGGGTCCGGCCCCGACGCGAAGATCACCCTCGCGGTGTACGCGTCGCTGTGGCCGATCATGTTCAACACCATCTACGGCATGGGCGAGATCGACCCGGTGCTGATGGAGACCGCGCGGGCGTGCGGGACCAGCCGGTTCCGCATCCTGACTTCGGTCGCGCTGCCGCAGACCGCGCCGTTCGTCTTCACCGGCGTCCGGCTGTCGGCGACCATTTCGCTGATCGCCGTCGTGAGCGTGGAGTTCCTGGCCGGCTCCCAGGTCGGGCTCGGCAGCTTCATCCTGATCGCCAGCAGCGGCGCGGCCCGGTTCGACCTGGTGCTGGCCGGTACCGTGGTCGCCGGGGTGCTGGGCTACCTCATCAACGAGGGGCTCGAACAACTGGGCAAGCGGTTCTTCCGCTGGAGCAGCGTCGACCGGGAGGCGATCGCGTGACCGCGGCAACTCTTTCCGGCCGGGTGGGCCGCCGGGCCGCCCGCGGCGCCGCCGCCGTCGTCCGCAACTGGCTGCTCTTCGCGATCCTCGTGGTGCTCTGGGAGTTCGCCGCCCGGGCCGGCGGCAGCAAGTTCTTCCCGCCGCCGACGGAGATCGCGGTCGCCGCCGCGAAGTTGTGGTTCACCGGCCCCGCGTCGCACCTCTTCCTCACCGACGCGGTGTTCGACAACGTGCTCCCCAGCCTCGGCCGGATGCTCGGCGGCTGGGGACTGGCCGCCGTCGTCGGTGTCGTGGTCGGCGTGCTCGTCGGCCGGTCCGCCACGGCGATGGACTACCTCGGCCCGCTGTTCGCGTTCTTCCGTTCGATCCCGCCGCCCACGCTGATCCCGGTGTTCGCGGTGCTGTTCGGGCTGAGCTCGGGCATGCAGATCGGGTCGATCATCTTCGGCGCGGTGTGGCCGGTGCTGCTCAACGCGGTCGACGGCGTCCGCTCGGTCGACCAGGTGAAGGTGGAGACGTCGCGGTCGTTCCGCACGCCCCGCCGGTACTGGGTCGGCCTGGTCGTCCTGCCGGCGGCGGCCCCGAAGATCTTCGCCGGCCTGCGGGTCAGCCTGTCGATCTCGCTGCTGCTGATGGTCGTGTCCGAACTGGTCGGCGCCTACAACGGGATCGGCCGGTCGCTGCTGAACGCCCAGCAGGACTTCGACTTCCCCATCATGTGGTCCTGGCTGGTGCTGCTGGGCATCCTCGGCTACGTCTTCAACACGATCTTCCTGGTCGCGGAACGGCGGGTGCTCAGGTGGCAGCCGACCCGACTCGGCCGCGACTGACGCTCGAAAGGCCTCTCCCCATGTCCACCATGCTCGAAGTTTCCGGCCTCAGTCACCGGTACGGCACCGGTGCCAAGGCGCACACCGCGGTGAACCAGCTGTCGTTCACCGTCGAGGCCGGGCAGCTGGCCAGCATCGTCGGCCCGTCGGGCTGCGGGAAGTCGACGCTGCTGCGCTGCATCGCCGGGCTGACTCCGCCCACCGAGGGCACCGTCAGCCTGCACGGCGACCGCGTCGACGGCGTGCCGGACGACCTCGCCGTCGTGTTCCAGGACTACAGCCGTTCGCTGTTCCCGTGGCTTTCGGTGCAGAAGAACGTCGAGTTCCCGCTGCGCTGGCGCCCGATTTCGCGGGCCGAGCGGCGGAAGCGGGCGGCCGAGGCGCTGGAGCACGTCGGCCTGGCGGCGGTCGGCGGGAAGTACCCGTGGCAGCTCTCCGGCGGCATGCAGCAGCGGGTGTCGATCGCCCGCGCGCTGGCCAGCCGTCCGGCGTTGCTGCTGATGGACGAGCCGTTCGCGTCGGTCGACGCGCAGACCCGGTTCGAGCTCGAGGACCTGACCCGGCGCGTGCAGCGCGAGCAGGGCAGCACGATCCTCGTCGTCACGCACGACATCGACGAAAGCGTCTACCTGTCCGACCGGGTGCTGGTGCTGTCGAAGTCGCCGGCGTCGATCGTGGCGGACCTGCCGGTCGGCCTGCCCGCCGAGCGCGACCAGATCACCACGCGCGAGTCCGCGGAATTCGTGACGCTGCGCGGCGAAGTGGCCCGGCTGCTGCACGGCGGAACTCCGGCGGAAGCCGTCACGGCCGCGTCGGACGCCGCGGAGTGGGACCTGGCCGAGCGGGCTACGGACGTGACGGAGACCAAGACCGGGAGCTGACACCACCACTGGGGGGATCATGGCGAGGGCCGTACTGGCCGGACTGCTGGCTTTGCTGCTGGCGGGTTGTTCGGCGTTGGACGGCGCCTCGCCGCCGTCCAACGCCCGGGAAAAGCTGCGGGTGTCGATGATGTCGACCATCGACACCGCGCCGTTCTGGCTGGCGAAGGACGGCGGGTACTTCGAGCGCGAAGGCCTGGACGTCTCGACGACCGAGGCCGCGACCGGGCAGGCGTCGCTGACGAAGCTGGTCAGCGGCGAAGCCGACATCGCGTACTCGAGCTACACGCCGTTCTTCGTGGCGCGCAGCAAGGGAACGGCGGACATCCGGCTGGTGGCGGACGCGTCGTCGGCCGGCCCGCGCTCGACGGGCGTGGTGGCGCTGCCCGCGTCCGGCATCCGTTCGGTGGCGGACCTGGCGGGCAAGCGGATCGGCATCTCGGCACCCAACACGATCGCGGACACGCTGACGAAGTCCGTGCTGGCCGACAACCACGTCGACGCCGCGGGCGTCAAGTGGGTCCCGCTGCCCCTGCCGAACACGGTGGCGGCGTTGAAGAACGGCGACGTCGACGCGGGCTTCCTGACCGAGCCGTACATCACGCAGGCTTCGCAGGCAGCGGGTGCGGTGCTGGTGGCCGACACCGGCACGGGGTCCACAGTGGACTTCCCGACCGCGGGTTACGGCGCACTGGGTTCGTTCACGTCGGCGTCCCCGCGCGCGGTGGCGGCGTTCCAGCGCGCCATGGCGGCGGCGACGCGGGACGCGGTGGCGGACCGCAAGAAGATCGAGCCGCTCATGGTGAAGTACGCGAAGATCGACGCGGCCACGGCGGCGCGCACTGGACTGCTGACACTCAAGTCCACTTTGGACGCTCAGCAGCTGCAGCGGGTCCCGGACCTGCTGCTGAAGACGGGCGTCTTGACCAATCCGGTGGACGTCTCGGCGATGGTGGTGCGCTAGCTAGCGGTCCGCGGAGTCCGGGAAGACGACGTGGTGGTCGGTGTGCCGGTCGAACAGCCGCCACTGCTCGACGCTTTCGCCCGCGCACGCCGGGAACACCTCGACCACGAGGGGCCCGCTGAGCTCCAGCGTCAACATCCCCAGGCGGCCGAGGGTCGCGGACTCGACGAAGCACGGGTGGTCCGCGGCCATCCCGGTCAGCTGCCGGGCGAAGCGGTCGTACTTCGTCCGGTACTCGTCGAACGCCGTGTCCGCGTCCCCGGTGTCCCGGTAGTGCATGTCGACCGAGCCGAACAGGATCCGGTCGCGGTGCGTCACGCGGAACGGGCACTGCGCGTGGAGCCGCTTTTCGACGTCCTCGCGCCGGAAGCCGACGATGGCCATGTTCAGCGTCCGGCTGAATTCGGTGACCCGACACCCGGGCAGCAGGGCCACCGCCGCTTCCAGCTCTTCGGTTGTCGACAAGTCAGTACAGCGTCCGGGCGGACGGGGCCACCTTGACGTGCACCAGGGTCGGGCGCGGGTCGGCCAGTGCCGCCGTCAAGCCGGGGACCAGGCCGGACGGTTCGGCGATCGTCACGCCGTGGCAGCCCATGCTCGCCGCCAGTGCCGCGAAGTCGATGCCGCCCAGCTCCGTGCCGGGGAGCTTCGCGCCGCCGATCGTCTCGCCGAGGATGCGGACCGCCGCGTACTCCGTGTTGTCCATGATCAGGATCGTCACCGGGAGCTCCTGGCGCGCGGCCGTCCACAGTGCCTGGATGCCGTACATGCTGGAGCCGTCGCCGACGACGCCGACGACCGCGCGGTCCGGGCGGGCGAGCGCCGCGCCGACCGCGCCCGGGACGCCGTAGCCGAGCGTGCCGCTGGCCATCGTCAGGAAGCCCGTGTCCGTCGCCGTGATCGGCAGGTGGTCGTGCAGGATGCCGCGGTGGCTCGGCGTTTCCTCGACGACGAGCGCGTTGTCCGGCAGCAGCTCCGCCAGCGTCGAGTAGACGTATTCGGCGGTGAGCTTCTCGTCGCCGGGCTTCGCGGGACGCTCCAGCGGCGCCGGTGCGGGCCGCGAACTCCGGTCGACGACGTTCAGCAGCGCGCGGATGCCCAGCTTCGGCGTCGCGCGGACGCCGGTGCCTTCGAAGGCGCGCGCGAGGATCTGCTCGTCGTCGCTGAGGATGAACAGCGGGGGCAGCGGAGCTTCGCCGCGGCCGCGGTCGACGTGGTAGGTGAACGCCGGCGCGCCGAGCACCAGGACGAGGTCGTGCCCCGCGAGCTTGTCCGAGACGGCACCGCGTTCGGGGTCGAGGAAGCCCTGGAACAGCGGGTGGTCTTCGGGGAACGAGCACCGGAACGACATCGGCGCGACGTACACGCCGGCGTTGAGCCGTTCGGCGAGCGCGACGGTCTCGACGACGGCGGCGTCCTGGTCGACGGCTCCCCCGACGACGATGGCCGGCCGTTCGCTCGCCTCGAGCGCGGCGACCAGCTCGTCGATCGCTTCGGGGTCGGGCGCGAACCCGCGGATGCGGGGACGGCTGATGACGGGCCGCTCGGTGGTGGCGGTCCAGTCGTCGGCCGGGACGGACACGAAGACCGGACCGGACGGCGCCTGCGTGGCGACGTGGTAGGCGCGGGCCAGCGCGGCCGGGACGTCCTCGGCGGTGGCGGGCTCGATCGACCACTTGACGTACGGCTTCGGGAACTCCGGGGCTTCCATCGCGCCGAGGAAGGGGTCGTGCGGCAACAGGTTCCGCGTCTGCTGACCCGCGACGATGATCAGCGGCGTCCGGTTGCGGTAGGCGTTGAAGAGGCTGCCGAGCCCGTGCCCGACCCCGCCCGCGGAGTGCAGGTTGACCAGCACCGCCTGGCGGGTGGCCTGCGCGTAGGCGTCGGCCATCGCCACGACGGCGGACTCCTGCAGGCCGAGGACGTAGTCGAAGTCGTCCGGCCAGTCGGTGAGGAAGGGGACCTCGGTGGTGCCGGGGTTGCCGAACACCGTCGTGAGGCCCAGTTCGCGGAGCAGTTCCCTGGTGGCGTCCAGCACCGTGCGCTTGATCATGCCACCAGGTTAACGCTTAGCGTTGCGAAGAAAATCCCCCGAATGCCGATCACCGGAGCGCCCCAAGGCGGCCTTGGTTGCGTCTGACGCACCCAAGGCGGCCTTCGGTGCGTCTGGCGCACCGAAGGCCGCCTTGGGGCGCTTGGGCGAGGTCAGCCGATCAGGCCCGACAGCCCGGTGCCCTTGAAGGAGCCCCAGCCCGTCACCTGGTCGTAGCCCGTCCCGGCGGTGAAGCCGGTCGTGCCGTGGAGGGTGTTGTTGCCCGTCGTCACGTCGTGGAAGCCGGTGGCGTACGAAGACCCGTTGCCGATCGAGTAGAACTTCGGGTTCAGGTTGCCGAGGCCGCCGCCGTGGACCTGGTTCTGCAGCGTCGCGAAGGCCGCCCACAGCGGGGCCGCACCCGAGGTGCCCCAGACCGTTTCCCACGCGCCCGCCGTGTAGATGTAGTAGCCCGAGCCGCTCGCCGCGTCCGCCGAGACGTCCGGGACCTTGCGGTTCGTCGTGCTCTGCGAGGACTGCCACGACGGTGCCGCGAAGACGGTCGAGATGCCGCCGCCGGTCGAGCCGTTCGAAGCGCCGTCGTTCCAGGCCTTTTCGCTGCTGTAGGCGTTCGACGACGTGACCGTCAGCTGCGTGCCGCCGACACCGGTGACGTTCGGGCTCGACGCCGGGAAGTCCACCGCCTTCGCGGTCGAACCGGTCTGGCGGTAGCAGTCGGTCGTGCCGTCGTCGCCCGCCGCCGCGAAGTACGAGATGCCTTCCGCGGTGCCGGTCGCGATCGCGTTGCTGACGCTCTTCGCCGCGCTCGAACCTTCGGCGGATTCGCAGGCGCCCCAGGAGATCGAGACGACGTTGACCGTGTGGTCCGACGCGATCTTCTGGTACATCGCGAGCTCGCCCGCGCTGGAGTTCGGGGCTTCGTAGACGTAGTCACTGGCCGCGGCGGCCAGCGCGTGGACGACCTCGATGTCGAGCTCGACCTCGATCTGGCCGTCGCCCGGCGACGAGTCGTAGTTCGCGCCGCTGACCGGCACGGTGGTGACCGAGCCCGCCGAAAGGCCGTAGGTGCTGTCGTACTTGCTGATGTTGGACTTCTGGTAGCCGTCGAACTCGACGAACCCGACCTTGACGCCGCTGCCGGTCGCCGAGAGACCGCTGGTGCCGTAAGCGGTCTTGAGCACCGGCGGTGTCACGGCCTTGACGACGTTGGGCTGGACGGCGGCCTTCGACGAGTGGGTGCGCACCGCGTGGTCGTCGAGGCCGACGACGCCGGCCACGACGTCCGAGACGCCGGCGGGGACGGCCGGTGCGGCGTCGTTGGCGAAGAAGTCGCGACCGGAGACCCGGTCGTGGTAGGTCCCGATCCGGGTGCGGAACGCCGATTCGAGCTGCGCCGCCGAACCGGTGAACGTGACGGCCTGCCGGTTACCGGAAACCTCGATCCCGGTGGCACCCGCTTTCCCGAGGAATGAGACGGCCCGGTCGACGTCGGCCTGCGTCGGCCCGAACCTGGCGGTGAACTGCGCCGGGGTCAGAAACCGGTGGTATTGCGGCGAAGCGGGGTTTTGCACGTCGGCGAGGAACTTTTCCAGCACCTGCTGGTCGTGCAGTTTCAGCGAGAGCGCCGCGGTGATCGGCCGGTCGGCGGCGAGGTCGCCGGTGCGGACGCTGTCGACGAGCGGAGCGGCGTTGTCGGCCAGCGTGACCAGGGGTTCCGACGCCGCGGCGGCCGGGACGGCCACGGCGAGGCCGAGCAACGCAGGCAACGGCACAGCGGCCGCGACGAGCTTGCGCAAGCGCATGGGGAATTTCCTCTCGGCGGTGGGGACCGGGCCTGCGCGGAATGCTCGCCGCAGGTTGCCGAGAAGCATAAGAAGTCGTTATCGGGATCAGGAACCTACTTTTGGCTGCCTTTCAACTTTGCGATTTGTTTACCATTCGATTATTGTCCGGAATGCCGGAGAGCGTCGACGCGGTCGGCGATATCCTGGGCGTCCGCATTGCCGGAAAACCGCCGGGCCGCCGAAGACAGCGAGTGCAGCCGCTGCCGGGTCCGCGGCGACCGCAGCGCCGCCGCCAGCTCGATCGCCTCCTCGCCGACGGCCGAGGCGACGTCGAGGTCGCCTTCCAGCGCGTGCACCGTGGCCAGCCAGATCAGGGTCAGCGACCGGCTGCGGGTCATCCCGCGGCCGTACCCGGCGATCGCCTCGGTGAGCGCGGGGATCCCGTCCCGGCCGTGCCGGATGTCGACCACCTGCGCCAGTTCCGCGTGCACCGTGCCGGCCATCGCCGCCAGGTCGATGGGCCCGAAGAACTCCGCCCACGGCGAGGGTTCGCGGTCCGCGGCTTCCGCGAACTCCTCGCGGGCGCGGCGCAGGTAGGTCAGCGCGCCGCTGACGTCGGCCTTCTTGGCGTAGGCCCAGGCCTGGTTGGCCGACAGGATCGCCTGCGCCAGCTTCGAATGCGCCAGCAGCGCCGCGTCCCGGCCCCGCTCGAACTCCGTCAGCGCCGCGTCGACGGCGCCGTAGTGCAGGTGCAGCCGTCCGGTGCGGTAGTGGATGTTGGCCTGGAGGTCGTCGTTCTCCGCCCGCCCGGCGAGCTCCAGCGCCCGCGCGAACGCGGCCAGCGCGGCGGCCGGGCGGTCCTGGTCGAAGTTCGTCCAGCCGGCGAGGTTGTAGAGATCGGCGACCGCGGTGCACAGCCGCGCCTGCACCACGGTCTTCGCCACGCCGTCCAGCAGCGCGACCGCGGCCGGCAGCCGCGACTCGACGGCCGCCCGGCAGGCGCCGCCGCCGTAGCGGTAGTCCAGCGCGCGCAACTCCGCGACCGCGTCTTCCAACCGCCGCACGTCGGCGATCCCCACACGCGTACCGCGGAGGTCTTCGTGCCCGTCGTTCCCGGTCATGGTGGCCCTCCGTCCGACGAGAGCCACCACCACGGGCAGCCCCCGGCTCATTCCCCGCCGGGCCAGGCCGGTGCCTTCTCCTTCGGGGTGTTGGCACCGGGCAGCACCCCGGTGGCGGTCAGCACCACGCCGGTGGCGGTTTCCGCGATCTTGACGGCGGCCAGGAGGCCGGTGAGGGCGAGCGAGCCGCCAAGCCCCAGTCGGGCGTACTCGTCTTCGGAGGTTTCGGTTCCGCGTTGACGCGGTATCACGCCGGTCACGATTCGGCCTTCCTGCTTGTTGCGGAGGCACTCGCGCGATATCCGCGGGTAATCAGTCGCTCCCGGGCGACAGAAATCCACCTGATGGTCGCCATCCTGGTTTCCTGATGGCCCCTCATCGAATTGACCGCGAACCGAATACGCGCGCTCACAGCGCCGCCTCCCGCGCTAGCCGAACAATTCTTGACACCATTCGGGCGAACCGCGACCGATCCGTGACCGCCGCGTCGCCGACCGGAAATCTGCCACTGTTTCACGACTTCCAGATCACGATAGCCAGCGCCTGCCACGGCATCAGCCCCCAAGCAGCCCAACCGGAGCACTGCACGTGCAGGTGCACAATCCGAGCCGGAACGGCATTCGCAAACCGCGAATGCAATTTCATTTCCACACCACACGGAAAACGAATACTGGTATGACCGGCCGCCGGATCATGCAATTGTCAACCCGGCGGCTGCGGATTTTTTACCCGACCACCGGCACCCGTGCGGGTTTCGCAGTGGATCAGGATTTGACGAGATCGACCCACTGGCGCACGGTTTCCGCGTCCACCGGAGCCTGCCACCCGCCCGGCCGCACCGCACTCCCGACATGGAACCCGCGCACCCCGCCCGCGCGCAACAGGTGCACCTGCTGCGCGCGCAAACCCCCGCCCACGAGCAGTTCCGGCCCGCTCTCCCGCTGCGCCAGCCGCTGCAGCACCGAAAGCCCGCTCGCGACGCCGTTCGGGTGGCCCGCGGCGAGCACCGTGTCACAGCCGAGCCCGGCCAGCTGGTCGTACGCGCGCAGCGGATCGCGCGTCCGGTCGATGGCGCGGTGGAACGTCCACGGCAGGCCGTCGATCTCCTTGATCAGCGCTTCGCAGGCGTCGACGTCGATCTCGCTGTCGATGTTCAGGAAGCCGAAGACGAACTCGCGCGCGCCCGCGTCGATCAGCCGCGCGGTGTCCGCGCGCAGGCCCTCGAGGTCGCCGACGGCGAAGGAACCGTTGTCCCGCAGCATGACCCGGACCGGGAGGTCGGTCGCCGACTGCACGTCCCGGAGCGTTTCGACCGACGGCGTCAAGCCGTCCTGCGCCATGTCAGCGACCAGTTCGAGGCGGTCCGCCCCGCCCGCCTGCGCGCCTTCGGCGTCCGCCGCGTCCAGCGCGATCACTTCCAGCAGGGGCGTCTTCGAGCTCATGCCTCAATCCGTTTCACTGGTTCCGGGTGTCGTCTCCCCTCGCATGCCGCCCTCGCCGGAAGCCGCCTTGAAGGCTCGTCATCCGCTCGCGCACCGCTTCCGGGGAAAGTGAGAGTATCGGCCGCTGTTCCGGCACCGCTCCCGGCCCGGCGGCCACGTCGTCGGTCTGCAGGAACGGCCAGGTGTCCTCCGCGCCGTCTTCTTGTTCCAGCTCCGCCGGGGTCGGCCATTCGTACGCGGGCTCGATCGCGGCCGGCGGCGACACCGGCCGCAGCTGCGGTTCGGTGTCCTCGTCGTCCGGGTTCTGCGCGGCGGAGCTTTCACGTGAAAGCTCCGCTTTGCCGGGCAAAGCGGCACTTTCACGTGAAAGTGCGGGCGGGGGCGGGGGCGGAGGTGGGGGCGGCGGGGCCGCGGAGAGCGCGTGCCGTGGTTCCGGGGTGGCCGGACGCGGTTCTTCGGCGACCGGGTGCGGTTCCACCGGGCCACGCGGCTGTTCGGGCGCCGCGGCCGCGTCGAACCACCGGGACAGGACGTCGCGGTAGGCCGGCATCCGCTCGGTCGGCGCGTCGAGGTCGAGGTGGTTGTCGTCGTCCGCGACCGGCCACTCCGGCGCCTGCTCGCGGGCCACCACCGGCGCCCGGCGCGGCGGGCCCGCCTCGATCGACGGCGGGCTCAGCTCCTCCGGTTCCGGCTCGGGCTCGGGTTCCGGCGGCGTCAACGGGGCGAGCGGCGCCAGCAGTTCGGGCTCCGGCTGCGCGGCGGGCTCGGCCGGCGGGGGCGGTGCCGGCATCGGCGGCAGCTCGACGATCAGCGCCGACGGCACCAGCACGGTCGCGACCAGCCCGGAGTCCGCCCGCGAGCTCAGGCTGACGTCGATGTGGTGGCGGGTGGCCAGCGTCGCGACCACGAACAGCCCCATCCGGCGCGACACCTCGACGTCGACGTCCGGCGGGTGCGCGAGCCGCACGTTGGTGCGGTCGATCTCCGCCTGCGGCATACCGGCGCCGTGGTCGACGATCTCGATCTGCCAGTCGCCGTCGTGGGTTTCGGCGCTGGACACGGTGACCGTCTCGTCGCCGGAGTAGCGGGTCGCGTTCTCCAGCAGCTCCGAAATGACGTGCACGAGGTCGTTGACGGCCTCGCCGCGCACCGCGACCTGCGGCGCCGGGCCGAGCTCGATCCGCTGGTAGTGCTCGACCTCCGACAGCGCGGCGCCGACGATCTCGTCGGCCGAGACGGCGCCGGCGTCCTCGCGCGCGGAGTCGTGGCCGGAGAGCACCAGCAGGTTTTCGCTGTTGCGCCGCATCCGCGTGGCGAGGTGGTCGAGCTCGAACAGCCCGGCGAGGGTGTCCGGGTCCTGCTCGTCGGCCTCCATCCGGTCGAGCACCGACAGCTGCCGCTCGACGAGGTCCTGGCTGCGCTGCGAGAGGTTGACGAACATCGCGTTGACGTTCTCGCGCAGCATCGCCTGTTCGCCGGCGAGCCGGACGGCCTCGCCGTGCACCGCGTCGAACGCGCGCGCCACCTGGCCCACCTCTTCGCGGGTGAACACCGGCACGGGCGCGACGGCGAGCCGTTTCCGCAGGTTCTCCGGGGCGGGCTCGGGGTCGGTGAGCAGGTTCTGCACGGCCGCGGGCAGCCGGTGCTCGGCCACTTCGAGTGCGGTCCGGCGCAGGATCCGCAAGGGGCGCAACAGGGACCGCGCGATGACCACCGACAGCACGCCCGCGACGAGGAGGACGCCGAGCACGACGCCGCCGTCCCAGAGCGCCGCCGTACGGGCCTGCGCCGCCAGCGCGTCGGTGCGTTCCTGCAATTGGACGAGCAGCGCCTGCTGCACCTGGTGGGTCAGGTTCACCGTGTGGGTGGCCGAGGTGTCCCACTGGTTCGGGTCGAGGCCCGAGAGGTTCTGGTCGTTTTCGGTGCGGGTCAGCGCGGATTCGACCATGTCGTTGCCGATGTCGACGACCAGCCCGATCACCGTGTCGTCGAACATCCTCTGCTGGTCGGGCGTCGCGAACGTGCGGTAGTCGTTGCGCGCGGCGGCCAGCTCGGCTTCCGCGCCGAGCAGGGCGCGCGTGCGGTCGCGGTCGAGCGTGCCCGCGGCGAGCGCCTCGGCCATCACCGCCCGCTTGACCGACATCTGGTCCTTGATCCGGGCCAGCGCGTTCCCGGCCAGCCGCAGCCGCGCCAGCTCCGGGTCGGAGACGTCGGCGGCGGCCGAGTCGCTGATGTCGAGCAGGCCGGAGATCAGCTCGCTGTAGGAGCGCAGGACGGCGTCGGCGGGGAACGCCGAGTGCTCCGCGGAGAACCGGAGGCCGCCGAGCACGCGCAGCCGGTCGTCGGTCTGCTGCAGGCTGTCCGCGGCCTTCGCGTCGAGCCGCGGCTTGCTGTCGGCGAGCGTGCGTTCGAACGTGCCGATCGCCTGGTCGACGCGGTTGCGCTGGGCGGTGAGGTCGGCGGTGTCGCCCTGCCGGTTCTGCGCGACGAACCGGACGGTCAGGTCGCGCTCGCGCTGCAGCTCGTGGACGGCTTCGGCGACGGTGCTGTCGACGCGGCCGCGGGTGGCGAACTCGGCGAGCTGCTGGGCGTCGCGCAGGTCGGAGCTGATGCGCAGGCCGACGAGCGCGATCACGGCGAGCGCCGGGATCAGCAGGACGGCGAAGAGCTTCGTGCCGAGGCGCCAGTTGCGCAATCTCCAGCGGCCACCGGCCGGACGCGGATCCGCCGCGTCGCCGCCCTTGCGGGGACGCTTGTCGCGACGGGTCACCTGGTTTCCTTTTCCACCGCGAGCGGGAACCCGCGGATCTGACAACACTCGAACCTACTGAACGGTAGCCCGCACCGTGGAGATCCGAAAGCCGCGCTGGCGCGATCCGGCCCTGCCCGCGATCGTATGGGGCGCGGACCATACGATCCAGCACGAGAACCAGATTCTCGCGGTAGGTGAAGGTTCATGATCAGACGCGGATGGACGATTCCGCTGGTGGCGGCGCTTCTGGCGACCGCCGGGTGCAGTGTGTTCTCTTCAGCCACCCCAGCGGCCCCACCGCCTCTGGAACGGACCACCCTGCGCGTCGGTGTGGGCAACGCCATCGACACGGCCCCGCTGCGGATCGCCGTCGCGAACGGGAAGTTCGGCGCCACCGGGCTGAACGTCCAGCTGGTGGAACTCGGCGCGGACGACGGGCTGGCCAAGGTGGCGGCCGGCGACCTCGACGTCACCTTCGCCTCCGACATCGCGATGTTCCGCGCGGCGGCCGGCGGGTCGGCGTTGCAGCTGCAGGGCGAGGCCTACACGGCCGGGCCCAACACGATGGCGCTGGTCACCCTGCCCGGCTCCGACTACACCGTGCCGACGGCGAAGAAGTCGCCCGAGATCGCGGTGAACATGCTCGACGACGTCGGCGCGCTGGTCGCGCGTTCGGTGCTGGTCACCGCGGGCGTCGACGCGGCGAAGATCAAGTTCCGGCAGGTGCCGTTCGACGCGATGCCCCAGGCGCTCCAGGCCGGCGACGCGGACGCGGCGCTGATGATCGAGCCGTACATCACGCGCGCAGAGAAGGACATGGGCGCGCACATCCTGGCCGACGGCGCCCGCGGCTCGGCGCTCGACTTCCCGCTGTCCGGCTACGCGTCCGCCAAGCCGTTCGCGCAGGCCAACCCCCGCACACTGGCGGCGTTCCGGACGGCACTGGGCGCGGCCCAGCAGAACGCGACCGACCCGGCGGTGGTCCGCGACGCGCTCCCGAAGTTCTCCGACATCGACTCGACCACGGCGTCGTTGATCTCACTCGGCTCGTACCCGGCGTCGCTCAACGGCATCCGGCTGCAGCGGGTGGCGGACCTGATGCACAACTCCGGATTGCTGGCGAACCGCCTCGACGTCCAGGCCCTGCTGCCGGACAAGAACGGTTATTAGCTTCCCTCAAATTTGCACCTGGTCTACTTTTGCACTCAGTCTACCCGAGGAGTGCACGATGACCGACGTCCTGATCACCGGAGCCGGCCCCACCGGGCTGGTGCTCGCCGCCGAACTCGCCATGGCCGGCGTCGAGGTCACCGTCCTGGAACGCCGCACCGAGCCGGGCCTCCCCCGGCCCGTCGGGCTCCAGCCCCGGACCGCCGAACTGCTCGAACTCCGCGGCCTCGACCCCGCCGGCCCGGAGATCGACGGCCCGAGCGGGCACTTCGCCGGCCTCCCGGTGCCGCTGGACCACAGCGTCTGGCGGACCCGCCACCCCCGCGTGCTCAACCGCACCCAGGACGACGTCGAAGCGATGCTGGCCGAGCACGCCGTCGAGCACGGCGCCGTCGTCGAACGCGGCCACGCGGTGACCGCCGTCGAGACGAGCGAGGACGGCGTCACCGTCGACGGGCGACGGGCGCGCTGGCTGGTCGCCTGCGACGGCGCGCACAGCACCGTCCGGCGGCTGCTGGGGGTGCCGTTCCCCGGCCGCACCGAGACCTACGTCGCCACGCTCGCGCACGTCCGGCTGGCCGCCGCGTCCGCGCTCGTGCCGTCCCGTGCCACGCACTTCAGCGAAGTCACGCGGCAGGCGAACGGCCACTGGGCGATGCTCACCCCGCTCGGCGACGGCGGGCACCGGTTCGTCTTCGGCTCGACGGCGGCGCAGCCCGGCCGCGACGCGCCCGTGTCGGACACCGAGGTGACGGAGGCCCTGACGGCCCTGTACGGCGCCGAGACGCGCCTGGGCGAGGTCTACGGCGCTTCGCGGTTCAACGACGCGACGCGGCAGCTGGAGCGGTACCGGCACGGCCGGGTGATCTTCGCCGGCGACGCCGCGCACATCCACCCGCCGCTCGGCGGGCAGGGGCTCAACCTCGGGGTGCAGAACGCGATGAACCTCGGCTGGAAGCTGGCCGCGACCGTCCGCGGCACGGCGCCGTCCGGGCTGCTGGACACCTACCACGCCGAGCGTCACCCGGCGGCCGCGCGCGTGCTGCGGCACACCGCCGCCCAGCGGGTGTTCACCGCGCCGGACCGGAGCGAGAACGTCGAGGCGCTGCGCGAGATCGTCGTCGACCTGATGCGGACGCCGGACGGCAACCGGTACTTCAGCGGGCTGCTGTCCGGCCTCGGCCTCGGCTACCCGGGCGCGGACCGGGTCCCGGACCTCGACCTGACGACGGCGGCCGGCCCGACGCGGCTTTCGGCGTTGCTGCGGGACGGCCGCGGCCTGCTGCTCGACCTCGGCGACCACCCGGCCCCGGCGGGCTTGACCGGGCAGGTGCGCCGGGTGCGCGCGAGCACGGGCGACGAGGGGTACCGCGGGCGGCTGCTGCTGCTCCGCCCGGACGGGTACGCCGTCGACCCCGCCGAGCCGGGCCGCTGGTTCGGCTAGATGTTCTCGCCGGTCTTCACCAGGCAGACCGTCCGCCGCGGCGGGCCCTGGTACATGAGGACCTTGTCCGCGTGCTCGCCGCAGGCGTCTTCGTCACCGAAGCCGGAGACGACCTGGACGCGGTCCTGGGCGGCCGGATCGGTGCAGCTCACCTTGGTGATGGTCGTCTCGTCCTCGATGCCGCGCACGCAGTCGCCGGACTGGACGTTCAGCGCCAGGCAGAGCGTGCGGCCCGCCCCGGAGCCGGTCCGGAACCGCACGTAGTCGCCGGACGCGCACGCGATGCCCGAGCGGTAGGTGTTCTCCACCTTGTACGTCGCGCGGTCCGAGCCGCAGCCGACGCGGTGGTAGGCGGTCCGGTCGCCGCTCTCCCGCGTCAGGTACAGGCAGTCGCCGTTTTCCGGCGTGCCCGTGCTGCCCACCGCGTTGAGACCCAGCGCGGCCAGCGAGCCGAGGGCCAGCGCCAGCACGACGCAGGCGGCGAGCGTGATCCGCACCTTCACGGTGAACCAGTGCGGGATGGCCGGCTGCCCCTGAACGGGTGGCATCGGCGCGTGGTGCGTGGCGTAGTCGGGCGTCCGGAACGGGTTGTCGTCGGACGGTGGTGTGGTCAACGTGCCCTCCAGTGATCCCCTCGGCACCTCGTCCCGTCGACGCCGGCCGCGAGCGAGGCACGTATAACAGTAGTTGTGACTGATGGCCCGCTGATCGTCCAGTCCGACAAGACCGTGCTCCTGGAGGTCGACCACCCCCAGGCCGACGACGCGCGGATCTCCATCGCGCCGTTCGCCGAGCTCGAACGGGCGCCGGAGCACGTGCACACCTACCGGATCACGCCGCTGGCCTTGTGGAACGCGCGAGCCGCCGGCCACGACGCCGAGCAGGTCGTCGACGCGCTGACGACGTACTCCCGCTTCCCGGTGCCGCAGCCGCTGCTGATCGACGTCGTCGACGTGATGGGCCGGTTCGGGCGGCTGCAGATCGCCAACCACCCGGCGCACGGGCTGGTCATGTCGACCACCGACCGCGCGGTGCTGACCGAGGTGATCCGGAACAAGAAGATCAGCCCGATGCTCGGCGCCCGGATCGACGAGGACACGGTCATCGTGCACCCGTCCGAGCGCGGGCGGCTCAAGCAGGCGCTGCTGAAGGTCGGCTGGCCGGCCGAGGACCTCGCCGGGTACGTCGACGGCGAGGCGCACCCGATCGCGCTCGACGAGACGGACTGGCAGCTGCGCGACTACCAGCGCCAAGCCGCGGAGGCGTTCTGGGCGGGCGGCTCCGGCGTCGTCGTGCTGCCGTGCGGCGCGGGCAAGACGATGGTCGGCGCGGCGGCGATGGCGAAGGCCGCGGCGACGACGCTGATCCTGGTGACCAACACGGTCGCCGGGCGGCAGTGGAAGCGCGAGCTGATCGCGCGGACGTCGCTGACCGAGGAGGAGATCGGCGAGTACTCCGGCGAGAAGAAGGAGATCCGGCCGGTCACCATCGCCACCTACCAGGTGATCACCCGCAAGACCAAGGGCGAGTACAAGCACCTGGAGCTGTTCGACTCGCGCGACTGGGGCCTGGTCGTCTACGACGAGGTCCACCTGCTGCCGGCCCCGGTGTTCCGGATGACGGCGGACCTGCAGTCGCGCCGCCGCCTCGGCCTGACCGCGACACTGGTGCGCGAGGACGGCCGCGAGGGCGACGTCTTCTCGCTGATCGGCCCGAAGCGCTACGACGTGCCGTGGCGCGACATCGAGGCGCAGGGCTGGATCGCGCCGGCGGAGTGCACCGAAGTCCGCGTGACGCTGACCGACGCCGAACGGCTCGAGTACGCGACGGCCGAAGCCGACGAGCGCTACAAGCTGGCCGCGACGGCGTTGACGAAGACCCCGGTGATCAAGTCGATCGTGCAGAAGCACGCCGGCGAGCCGACGCTGGTCATCGGCGCCTACCTCGACCAGCTGGAGATGCTCGGCGACGAACTCGACGCGCCGGTCATCCAGGGCGCGACCCGCAACAAGGAGCGCGAGGAGCTGTTCGACAAGTTCCGCCGCGGCGAGATCCGGACACTCGTGGTGTCGAAGGTCGCGAACTTCTCGATCGACCTGCCCGAAGCGTCGGTGGCGATCCAGATCTCGGGCACGTTCGGCTCCCGGCAGGAGGAAGCCCAGCGGCTCGGGCGGCTGCTGCGCCCCAAGGGCGACGGCAGGCAGGCGCACTTCTACTCGATCGTCTCGCGCGACACCGTCGACACGGAGTACGCGGCCCACCGGCAGCGGTTCCTCGCGGAGCAGGGGTACGCGTACCACATCGTGGACGCGGACGACCTGCTCCGCCCGCTGTGACGGACCCGCTCGACCCTAACGCGCCCTGAAGGGGACGTTCAGCTCATGAGATGAGCGGAAAGTCCCCTTCAGGGCATCAGGTGAGCCGTTCGAGTTCGGCACGGGCGTGCGCCACCCGTGCGGTCTCGGTGCCGCCGGCGCGGGAGATCTCCCGCGCGAGGTCGCCCGCGGCGTCGAGGAGGTGGCGCGACCGGCGCCGGCTGTGCACCTGCTTGCGGAACTTCTCGCGGTCCTTGCGCAGTCCGCTGACCGCGTCGAGCAGCGCCGGCGTGACCACCCCGGCGTCGACCTCCGGCCCGAGCAGGTCCCGCATCCAGCTCCGCTCCCGGCGGGCGGCCCGGCGCAGCACGGCGAACAGGGCGACGAGCTCCACGGCCGCGATCGCGAACGGCAGCACCACCGTCAGCGGGCCACCGCCGCCGAGGCCGGTCATGTCGTCCCAGGCGAAGTGGAACGCCATCGCCATCGCCATGGTCAGCACGCCGAGCACCACCCGGCGCTCGCCCCGCGCGCGGCCCAGCACCCACAGCAGCCCGGCGCCGAAGATGGCGCTGAACAGCGCGTGCGACACCACCCCGGACGCGCCGCGCACGAGGAACACCTGCAGCGAAGTGCCGAGCTGGTTCGCGCCGAACGTCTGCGCGGCGCCGTTGTAGACGTAGAGCACGTCCTCGAACACCTGGAAGCCCAGGCCGATGAACGCGCCGATGATGAAACCGTCGTAGGCACTGCGGACCAGCCGCGGGGCGAGCCCGATCAGCAGGACGAGCCCGAGCGCCTTGCCCCATTCCTCGGTGATCGGGGCGCTGAGGCCCGCGGCCCAGTCGCCGGCGAAGGCGGTGCCGCCGACCTTCGCCCAGATCTCCAGCAGCGCGGTGTTGGCCGGGAGCGCGATCCAGAACGTCGCGGCGACGCCGCCCCAGGCGAAGCCCGCCGCGAGGAGCCCGCCCGGCTGGGCGGTGTAGCGGTTCTGACGGCGCAGCAACAACAACCACGGCACCAGGTACAGCGCGAACAACAGCACGCCGCCGGTCAGCGCCGGGGCGTAGAAGCCGCTGGTGCCGAAGTACCGCACGATCGCCAGCGCGCCACCGCCGAGGCCGAGCAGGTACACCCAGAAGGCCAGGTTGTGCGGCTGGGTGAAGCGGAACGGCACGCCCCAGCCCGACTCCTCGATCGCGGCCAGTTGGGCCGCCTTGCCGTTCACTTGGCCGGGCCCGGGGCGATGCTGCGCAGGAACGCCGTCACTTCGTCGCGATGGCGTTCGAACTGGTCCGGCGCGGTGCGCACGCGGACCAGCAGCGCCGGCGCGGTGTCGGCCTGCGGCACCTTGAACGCGACGTCGAGCGCGTCACCGCCCGGCCCGGTCCCGGCCTGGACGACCCCGGTCAGCCCGGCGGCGGTGGTGACGCTGCCCCGCGCCGCGTCGACGCCCGGCGCGTCGCCCTCGGACCGTTCGACCTGGTCGAGGAAGGCGTCCGCCGACCCGGTGTAGGGCACGCCGCGCAGGTCGATGGTCGCGCCGCCGGTGGCCAGCGTGACCTGCAGGGTCGTGGGGCTCGCCGTCACCGCGGAGCCGGTCAGGGTGCCGCTCTCGAGCTGCCAGCCCACCGGCGGGACCGCCGTCGCGCCGCCGCCGAGGTCGAGGACGTCGCCGGCCTCGACCTCGTTGTGCCACGGGATCGCGGCGTCGAGCGCGGGGAGGCCGTAGATCAGCACGAGCGCGACGCCGAGCGCCGTCAAGGCGGGTTTGAACGTCCGCCGGTCGAGCCCGGCGAACCGGTGCTCCACCGGCACCCAGTCGTCGGTCACCGGCTGCCCCCTCTCCTCGACGTGGACTGTAAGCAGGCTCCCTCCGGTTCGCACCTTCTCCGCCCGGCCACCCCTTCGGCCCAGCGAATCGTCACAGGAGCAACTTCCACCTCACGAGCCTCGCTCATGGCTTTGACCTGGGGATTTGCGGATTCACTCGAACGGATGAGCGGGGGAATCGCTGGAAATTGTCGGACCCTCGAACTACTGTTCGAGGAGCAGTAGCCGAACACAAGTTCGAGGGGACGTCCATGACGATCGCACCGCTCCGCCCCGGTACGCCCGCGCCGCCGGTCCAGACCCTGCCACCGGGGTCGTGGCACGGCCGGCTGTGGGTGTCCGACCTGCCCTTGACCCGGCCAGAGCGCTACCTCGGCTGCGTGGCCGAGTTCGAGCGGTCGGGCCTGTGGCCGGTGCTGATCCCCCACGACCAGCGCTTCGCGGCGAACGGCGAGGACTGGATCGACGACCGCGGCCGCCTGGCCCCGGCCGGCCACCGCGTCCCGTCCGCCGACCCGGCGGCGGCCTTGGCCCGCTGGTGGGACACCTCCTGCTGCGACGGCGCCTGCCTCCGCCCGTTCGGCGCCCGCTTCCCCGGGCTGGCGAAGCGAAGCCCACGCAAGTCGGACCCACTGGCGGAAGCGGGCAACACGGGTTCGATCCTGGCCACCCGAGCCCCGCACCGGCTCGGCCTGGTCCAGACCGAGCGCCCGGCCGACATCCCTGCGTTGTTGGGCTGGACGGGGATGATCAAGTGCACGGACCAGGTGGCCGAGCTGTCGGCGGTGCTGCGCAGCTGGGAGGACCGCTTCGGAGCAACGCTGGTGGTGCTGGGCTTCGACGCGATCGAGCTGTCGGTGGCGGCCCCACCCAGGAACCAGGCGAGGGCACTGACGGTGGCGGCGGAGCACCGGGCGTTCAGCTTGCCGACGTTCGCCGGGCAGCCGGGAAACCTGCGCGAGTACGCGTCGGGGTTGGTGCAGTCCCGGCACTGGAGGTTCTCCTGGGCGTAGGTGGAGAGCGGCACCGGAGAGAGGTCGGTTGCGGGGCAAGGGATCCGGACGGGCGGCGGCTCCGGGCTGGCAGCGGCTCCGGCCCGGCGCCAGCTCTAGTGCCCAGCGGCGGCTCCAGCCCGACGGAAGCCCAGCCGGGCAGCGGCTCCGGGGCGGCGGCACCCCGGCCAGGCCGCAGCTCCGCTCCGCGAGCCAGAGCGGACCAGCCGACTTCCCTTTCCCAGCCCGAAAACCGCGCAACCACCATCCCCGAGCGCCCCGCGCACCCAAACCACCCGACACCCCAACCCACCCCGGCGGTGCTGTGAGCAAACGCTTCAAAGGCCCCTTGAGACGGCCGTCCCCCAACTCAGGTCACCTGTCCCGACCCGCGGTCCGCCAGTCCGACCGGCGCCGCGTTTCGGCGCGCCTCCGACCGGGAATCACCTGCCGCGGGAACGGGCACAGGAAGGCGGTGAGGACGATCGCCGAAATCCGGATCGGGACCTCGGGGTGGCGTTACCCGCCCTGGCGCGGGGTTTTCTACCCACCCGGGCTCGCCCAACGCCGCGAGCTCGAATACCTCTCGCGCCAGATGAACGCCGTCGAGATCAACGGCTCCTTCTACTCGCTCCAGCGCCCCGAGCGCTACCGCGCGTGGTTCGACGAGACCCCGGCCGGCTTCCTCTTCGCCGTCAAAGGTGGTCGCTTCATCACGCACATGAAGCAGCTCCGAGACGTCGAGACCGCGCTCGCGAACTTCTACGCCTCCGGGGTCCTCGCCCTCGGGGCGAAACTGGGCCCGTTCCTCTGGCAACTCCCGCCGCGGCTGGCGTTCGACCCCGATCGGCTCGCGAACTTCTTCGCGCTCCTGCCCCGCACCACCACCGACGCCGTCGAGCTGGCCAAGAAGCACGACGGCAACCTCAAAAGCGATCCCTACCTCGAAAGCGGCCCGAAAAGACCCCTCAAGCACGCGCTCGAAGTCCGGCACCCCAGCTTCGCCCAGCCCGCAGCGACGCACCTGCTGCGGGAGCACGACATCGCCCTCGTCGTCGCCGACACCGCGGGCAAGTGGCCGTTCCTCGAAGAGCAGACCTCGGACTTCAGCTACGTCCGGCTGCACGGCGACGAAGAGCTCTACGTCAGCGGCTACTCCGACCGAGCACTCCGCGTCTGGGCCGACAAGATCGAGCGCTGGCACGACGGCGGACGGCGGGACGTGCACGTCTACTTCGACAACGACGTCAAGGTCCAGGCGCCGCGCAACGCCGAGTGCCTCGCCGAGCTGCTCGGGATTCGCGGGCAGTGAATGGACAGAGTGAGTGGACAGTGAGCGGGATCCGCTTGACTCACCGGGCAGGCGGACCGGCTTGCGTGCTGTCGCTGGGGGTCGGCACGCGAGCGGTCCGCCGCTCACCCTCCCGTACTCACCAGCGCCGCCAGTTTGGCGCGGACGTCGTCCGCGTCGGGGTGGCCCAGTTCCGTCAGCAGCCGGACCGAGCTGAGCCAGCACTCGCGGGCCAACGTCACTTCGCCATACCTCGCATAAATGGTGCCCAGCTGGGCGAGGACGTCCGCGGCCTCGTACTGCTCGCCCATCTCGAAGAACATCGAGACCGAGTCGCGGATGCACGCGATGCCCTCGTCGAACCGGCCGAGGCCGATCAAGGCCAGCCCTCGGGTGTGCTGGGTGAAGCGGGTGTCCACCGGCTGACCGTCCGCGCCGACGACGGCCAGTGCCGCGTCGGCCAGGCGCAGGGCCTGCTCGTGGTCGCCCATCGACGTGCAGACGTCGCCGAGTGCGCGCAGCACGCTCGCTTCGAACTGCCCCATCCCCAGCTCGCGGACGATCTCCAGGGCCTGTTTGCCGTGTTCGTACGCCACCGCGTACTCGTCCAGGTTGTGCGAAGCCAGCGCCAGGTTGTACTGCGCCCGCGCTTCGCCCTCCCGCGCGCCGAGCTCGCGCTGGATCGCCAGCACCTGCTCCAGGTAGCTCCGCGACTCCGCGTACCGCCGGGCGACGCCGTTGACGACGCCGAGGCCGCTGAGGATGCCCGCCTCGCCGGGGCGGTGGCCGCTCGAGCGGGCTGCTTCGAGCGCCACCGTGAACACCGAACGCCAGTCGTCCAGCCGCGAGCGCGTCACGAAGTAGCTTTGCAGCAGCCAGGCCAGCTTCCAGCAGACGTCGTCGCGGCCGAGGCGCCGCGCGAGGTGCACCGCGGCGATGAGGTTCCCGGACTCTTCGACGAACCAGTCGAGGGCCTCGTGGTGGGAAGTGAACGTCAGACCGCCGTCGAGGTCGTCGAGTTCCAGCAGCCGGTAGTAGCGCTCCGGGCGCATCCGGCGGGACGCGTCCAGCGCCGACGCCAGGTACCAGCCCAGCAACCGGTCCAGCGCCTCGGATCGCTGCGAAGCCGAGTCGACCTGTGACGCGACTTCGCCCGCGTACGCCCGGATCAGGTCGTGGAACTGGTAGCGGCCCGGCCGCGGCTGGGCGAGCAGGTGCGCGGACGCCAAGGTCTCCAGGACCGCACGGGCCGTCGCCAGGTCCAGACCGGCGACCGCGGCCGCCACCGGCGCGGTGAAGTCGGCGCCGGTGGCCAGGCCGAGCAGCCGCAGCAGCCGCGCCGCCGGGGGCTGCAATGCCTGGTACGAGTACGAAAGCACCGAGCGGATGTTCGTCCCTTCGCCGTCGGCGAGGTCGAACGAGCCGAGCAGGTCGCCGGAAAGCGAACCGGCGAACTCGTCGAGCGGCAGGTCGGGGAACTGCGCCGCGCGCACCGCGAGGATCCGGATGGCCAGGGGCAGCCCGCCGCAGTAGCGCACGAACCGCTCGGCCGCCGCCGGGTCGCGGGCCACCCGCTCGACGCCGATCGTGGCCGCGAGCAGCTCGACGGCGTCCTCGTCGCCGAGCTCCTCCAGCGCGATCCGCCGCGCGCCGTGCGTCGCGACCAGCGCGCGCAGCTGCCAGCGGCTGGTGATCACGACCAGGCAGCCCGGGCCGGGCAGCAGCGGGCGCACCTGCTCGGTGCGGTTGGCGTTGTCGAGCAGGACCAGCAGCCGCCGTCCCGCGGTGTGCGTGCGCCAGCTCGCCGCGCGGCCGTCGAGGTCGGCCGGGATCGCGTCGCACGGCACGCCGAGCGCGGTGAGCATCGCCTCCAGCGCCGTCGACGGCTCGACCGGCTCGCCGGGGCCGTACCCCCGCAGGTTGAGGTAGACCTGCCCGCCGGGGAACCGGTCGGCGATCTCGTGCGCGAAGTGCACGGCCAGCGTCGTCTTGCCCACGCCGCCCATGCCTTCGACGGACGCGATCGGCGTGGACGCGCCGGCGTCGACCGCCTCCGGCAGCAGCGCGTGCAACGCCTTGAGGTCGCACTCGCGCCCGGAGAAGCTCCGCAGGTCGGCGGGCAGCTGGTGCGGCACCTGCGGTTCGGCGCCGAGCCGGTAGCGCGCCAGCCGGGCGGGCTCGTCGGCGCCGGTCAGGATCGCCTGCCGGGTGCGCTGCAGCGACGGCCCGGGGTCGAGCCCGAGTTCGTCGGCCAGCACCCGGCTGATCCGGCCGTACACGTCGAGCGCGTCCGCCTGGCGCCCCGAGCGGTACAGCGCGGCCATCAGCTGCTCGTGCAACCGCTCCCGCAAGGGGTTTTCCCTGGTCAGCCGCGTCAGTTCGGGGATGACGGTGGCGTATTCGCCGACTTCGAGCAGCGCGTCCGCCCACTGTTCGCGGACGCGCAGCCGTTCTTCGGCCAGCTGGCCGGCTTCGTCGCGGTGGAGCGCGTCGGACTCGACGTTGAGCAGGGCCGGCCCGCGCCACTGCTCGAGCGCTTCGGCGAAGTGCGCGGCCGCCTGGCGGCTCTCGCCCCGGTCCAGCGCCGCCTTGCCGCGGGCGGCGAGCGCGCGGAACCGGGACAGGTCGAGCAGGCCGTCGTCGAGTTCGATGAGGTAGCCGCCGCTTTCGGTGCGGATCGACACCTGGTCGCCCAGCGCGCGGCGCAGGCGCAGCACGTACGTCTGCAGCGCGCCCTTCGACCGGCGGCGGTCGTCGCTCCACAGCCAGCGGCCCAGCTCGTCGACCGGCACGACCCGGTTCGCGCGCAGCAGAAGACCGGCCAGCACGATCAGCGGCCGGCTGCCCCCGAGCGGTACCGGGCGGCCGTCGGCCGTGACCTCGGCCGGACCCAGCACGCGGAAGTCGAGGACCACGGGGTCATTCTCTCCTCCGAATGCGCGGTTCTGCATCCGTTCGCCGATCCTGGGACGGTGGCATGATCGGCGTCGATGAAGGTCTACGCGATTCCCCTGCGCACCCGGTTCCGCGGCATCACCGTCCGGGAAGGCGTCCTGCTGCGCGGCCCGGCCGGCTGGGGCGAGTTCTGCCCGTTCGCCGACTACTCGGATGCCGAGAGCGCGCCGTGGCTGCGGGCGGCGCTGGAGGCGAGTGAAACCGGCTGGCCGGCGCCGGTCCGCGACCGGGTCGAGGTGAACACGACCGTCCCGGTGGTCGGGCCCGAGCAGGCCTACGAACTCGTGCGCGCGTCCGGCTGCCGCACGGCCAAGGTGAAGGTCGCGGACCCGCGCGTCTCCCTGGCGGACGATTGCGCGCGGGTCGAGGCGGTCCGCGACGCGCTCGGCCCGGACGGCGCGATCCGCGTCGACGCCAACACGGCCTGGGACGTCGACACGGCGGTCCGCGCGATCACCGACCTCGACAAGGCCGCGGGCGGGCTGGAGTACGCGGAACAGCCGTGCCCGACGATCGACGACCTGGCCGCGGTGCGCCGCCGGGTGGGCGTCCGGATCGCCGCCGACGAGTCGATCCGCCGCGCGGAGGACCCGCTGAAGGTGGCGGTCGCCGGGGCGGCGGACATCGCGGTGCTGAAGGTGGCGCCGCTCGGGGGCGTGCGCCGGGCGCTGGAGGTCGCGGAGGCGTGCGGCCTGCCGTGTGTGGTGTCCTCGGCGGTGGAGACGAGCGTCGGCCTCGCGGCCGGGCTGGCGCTGGCGGGCGCGCTCCCGGAACTCGAATTCGCTTGTGGACTGGGCACGATCTCGTTGCTGGAAGGGGACGTCTGCGCCGACTCACTGTCCCCTGTGGACGGTTACCTGCCGGTCCTGCGCCAGGCGCCGGAGCCCACCGGCGGGTACCGGGCACCGGAAGGGGCGCGAGCCGCGTGGGAAGCCCGCCTGGCGAGGGTGCGCGAGTTGTCGTGAGTGTTAAGTCGGGTTAGAACCCGACTTAACACTCACGACCCCGAGGCCGAAGTTCAGGGTCGGGGTCGGGGCCGTTCCGGATGTGGTCAGGGTGCCCCGCGAGCCAGTATTGAGCCATGACGAACAGCGTGTACGCCCCCACCAAGAAGCTCCGCCGCAGCCGCTCCGACAAGATGCTCACCGGCGTCTGCGGTGGCTGGTCCACCTACCTCGGCATCGACGCCAACGTGCTGCGCATCGGCCTGGTCGCCGCCGTGTTCCTGTCGGTCGGCATCGCGATCCCGATCTACGTCGCGGCCGCCATCCTGACTCCGGAAGAGGATTCCTGACGCGGGGCGGGCGCCGGTTCGCAGGGGGAGCCGGTGCCCGCCGGGGGTGTGCCGTTCGGCCGAGCACCGTAGGCCGGGCGGCGCAAAAGCACGGCGCGGATCCTGTTCGAGGGGTTAGGGTCCGCTCTCGTGGATCAAGGGAGCAGGACGGCCGCCAAGGTCGTCGTCGGGATCCTCGGCGGGCTGTACCTGATCGCCGGGCTCGGACTGACCGCGTTCTCGGCCTTCTTCGCGCTCGCGTTCAACGACACCGGCAGCACGACGGTCACCAAGACCGTGCTCTACACCGCCGCCGGGCTGGCGATCTGGATCCTGCTCACCGGGATCGGCGCGATCGTCGTCGCGCTGGAAGCGGAAGAAGCGAGCACCGCCTGGCTCGGGGGCCTCGGGGTGCTCGCGCTCGGCATCGTGATCCTCGGCGCCTACGCCATCTGGTTCTTCACGAAGCCATAAGCTGTGTTCACAAAGAGAAAGCCCGGCCCGCCGAAGCGGACCGGGCTTTCCCGGTGAAGCGCGTGGATCAGAAGTCCATGCCACCCATGCCACCGGACGGGTCGGCGGGAGCGGCCGAAGCCTTCTCCGGCTTGTCCGCCACGACGGCCTCGGTGGTCAGGAACAGCGCCGCGATGGAAGCGGCGTTCTGCAGCGCGGAGCGGGTGACCTTCGTCGGGTCCGGCACGCCGGCGGCGAGCAGGTCCTCGTAGACACCCGTGGCGGCGTTGAGGCCGTGACCCTGCGGCAGGCCCTTGACCTTCTCCACCACGACGCCGCCTTCGAGGCCGGCGTTGATCGCGATCTGCTTGAGCGGGGCCTCGACGGCCACCTTGACGATGTTGGCGCCAGTGGCCTCGTCGCCCTCGAGCTTCAGGCCCGCGAACGCGGCCTCGGCGGCCTGGATCAGGGCCACGCCACCACCGGCGACGATGCCCTCTTCCACGGCGGCCTTCGCGTTGCGCACCGCGTCCTCGATGCGGTGCTTGCGCTCCTTGAGCTCGACCTCGGTCGCGGCGCCGGCCTTGATGACGGCCACGCCGCCGGCCAGCTTCGCGAGCCGCTCCTGCAGCTTCTCGCGGTCGTAGTCCGAGTCCGAGTTCTCGATCTCGGCGCGGATCTGGTTGACGCGACCCTGGATCTGGTCGGCGTCGCCCGCACCCTCGACGATGGTCGTCTCGTCCTTGGTGATGACGGCCTTGCGGGCCTTGCCCAGCAGGGACAGGTCCGCGTTCTCCAGCTTGAGGCCGACGTCCTCGGAGATGACCTGGCCACCGGTCAGGATCGCGATGTCCTGCAGGATCGCCTTGCGGCGGTCACCGAAGCCCGGGGCCTTGACGGCGACGGACTTGAAGGTGCCGCGCATCTTGTTGACGATGAGGGTGGCCAGGGCCTCGCCCTCGACGTCCTCGGCGATGATCAGCAGCGGCTTGCCGGACTGGATGACCTTCTCCAGCAGCGGCAGGACGTCCTTGACGGTGGAGATCTTGGAGCCGAAGAGGAGGATGTACGGGTCCTCGAGCTCGGCTTCCTGACGCTCCGGGTCGGTCACGAAGTAACCGGAGATGTAGCCCTTGTCGAAGCGCATGCCCTCGGTGAGCTCGAGCTCGAGGCCGAAGGTGTTGCTCTCCTCGACGGTGACGACGCCTTCCTTGCCGACCTTGTCCAGCGCCTCGGCGATCAGCTCGCCGATGGTGCGGTCAGCGGCCGAGATCGAGGCGGTAGCAGCGATCTGCTCCTTGGTCTCGATCTGGACGGCGGCCTTGTGCAGCTGCTCGGTGATGGCCTCGACGGCCGCCTCGATGCCGCGCTTCAGGCTGATCGGGTCAGCGCCGGCCGCGACGTTGCGCAGGCCTTCCTTGACCAGGGCCTGGGCGAGCACGGTGGCGGTGGTGGTGCCGTCACCCGCGACGTCGTCGGTCTTCTTGGCAACTTCCTTGACGAGCTCGGCCCCGATCTTCTCCCACGGGTCCTCGAGCTCGATCTCCTTGGCGATGGAGACGCCGTCGTTGGTGATGGTCGGCGCGCCCCACTTCTTCTCGAGCACGACGTTCCGGCCCCGCGGGCCGAGGGTCACCTTGACGGCTTCGGCGAGGGTGTTCAAGCCGCGCTCAAGACCGCGGCGGGCGTCCTCGTCGAACGCGATCAGTTTGGCCATTGCGGTGTGGTCCTCCGGTATTGGGCGCCACCGCCGCGCTGCGTCGTTGAGTGATCAACAGCCAAGCAGCGGCGGCAGCAGGACTCTTTCCTCGGCCAGGCTCGGTGCCCGCGACGGACGACTGGACCCGGGTGGGGGTCAGCCTCACCGTCCCGACCTTTGGCACTCGACGGCGTCGAGTGCCAAGACCGTGTTTAGCACTCTCAGGGGGAGAGTGCAAGAAGACCTGCTCAGCGCCGCACGATCAGTTGCTCGGCTTGATGCTGATCGACGTCGGCGGGGCGTTCAGCGACGACGTCGGGTTGCTCTGCGAGTCGCCGCCCGGGCCGACCGGGATGTTCGGGGCCGTCGTCGAGCCACCGCCGCCACCGTTGTCGTCGCCGCCGAACAGGAAGATCGCGCCCACGACGAGGCCCGCCACGACCACCAGGCCGAGGACGATGAAGATCCACTTCGCGCCACCGCCGCTCTTCGGCTGGTGGAACGCGCCCGCGCCGCCGGCGGGCATCGGGGGGCGCAGGCGCATCGGGTCCTGGCCGTAGCCGGGCGGCGGGCCCTGCGGGGGCATCCCCGGCTGCTGCGGGTAGCCGTACCCCGGGGGCGGGCCCTGCGGCGGCATGCCCGGCTGCTGCGGGTAGCCGTACCCGGGCGGCGGGCCCTGTGGCGGCATGCCCTGGGGACCCGGCCCCTGCTGCGGACCGCCCGGCCCCTGAGGACCGCCCGGCCCCTGCCCGTAACCGGGCTGCTGCTGTCCTCCGTACGGGTGCACGGGGGCCCCCTCTCCCTGCGGTGCGCTGTTCTGGTGCGGCCCCTGTTGTACCTGACCAGGACGGTGCGGCGCGGGAATTCCCCCCGAATTGGACCCGGGCGGGCCCGGCGGGGTGTCGGACGTCGCCAGCTGGCCGAGCGCGCGGCGCGCGGCCGCGACCATCTCGACGCAGCTCGGGTAGCGGTCGGCCGGGTTCTTCGCCATGCCCTTGCGGACGACCTCGTCGATCGACGGCGGCAGCGCGACGGCGCGGGAGATCGCGGGCGGTTCGCCGTTGAGGTGACCCTTGATCACCGTCGGCACATCGCCCTTGAACGGCGGGCTGCCGGTCAGGCACGCGTAGAGGACGCACGTCAGCGCGTACTGGTCGGTGCGCCCGTCCAGCGGCTCGCCGCGCAGGTGCTCCGGCGCCGCGTACGTCGGCGAGCCGAGGAAGTCGCCGCCGCGCGTCCGGTGGCCGGTCGCGCCGCGGCGCGTCAGCCCGAAGTCGGCGACGTACACGTGCTCGCGCGACGTCTCCTTCTTCGTCACGAGCACGTTCGCCGGCTTGACGTCCAGGTGGACCAGACCACGGTTGTGCAGGGTGTCGAGGGCGTCGGCGACCTGGTCGAGCATCGTCAAGGCGCGCGCGGGCGCGATCGGGCCGCCGGCGATCAGGCCGGCGAGGTCACCGCCGTCGACCATGCGCATGGCGATGTACAACATGCCGTCGAGCTCGCCGAAGTCGTACAGCGGCACGACATTGGCGTGGTCGATCGCGGACGTGTTGCGCGCCTCGTCGACGAACCGCTCGCGGAACTCGGCGTCGGCCCCGAGGTGGTCACCGATGACCTTCAGCGCCACCTTGCGGCCGAGACGCACGTCCGTGGCCTTGTAGGTGACGCTCATGCCGCCCTTGCCGAGCACACCGTCGATGCGGTAGTTGCCCAGCCGGCGACCGGTGAGGTCCCCCGACACATCGCCTGTCACGCCCGCAGCCTAACGTCCCAGGTTCGCGGCCTGCCGGGGGTTCGCCAATCGGGTGAGCGCGGGGGTTACGAAACCTTGCGCACGTCGGCTGCCTGGCTACGACCATCGCGGCCGGACTGCACCTCGAACTCGACGCGGTCGCCTTCGTCCAGAGTGCGGAATCCTTCGGACTGGATGGCCGAATAGTGCACGAAGACGTCCGGACCCTCCGTGGATTCGATGAACCCGTAGCCCTTTTCCGAGTTGAACCATTTGACGGTGCCGACAGCCACGGCGCCCTCCCTCAGCACAAAGGATCCGCTGGCCCGAGCGGAGGCCAGCGGCGGAAGTGCCAATCACGCTACCGGAATTATTGTCCGCGGCAATGGGCAATTCGTCCGAAGATCACGTGCCCGAAAGGCGTCTGTTCCGCGCGTGCACGAGCACGGTCCCCGGTCCCGCGAAGTCGACGGCGAGCCCCTCGCCGGTGCGCAGCGACTGCGAGCCACCCGGGTCGAGCGCCCGCAACCGGCACTGGACGGAGTCCGGGTAGGCCAGCAGGTAGTCCGGCCGGACCGTGACCAGCTCGCCCTTGCCGAGCTCGAACGCGTCCACCGGGCCCGGCGCGGCCAGCACGAGCGGGCCGGTTCCGCTGTAGTGCTCGAGGAACCCCGAGTCGGCGCCGAAGAGCTGCTGCAACGGCGTCCAGTTCGGGTCGTGCCGCACCGTAGAAGGCCGCACCAGCACCGCGTCGCGGTGCACCGACCAGCCCGTGCCGCCGGCGACTTCCAGCGGGTAGACGTCGCCCGGGCGCAGCGGCGCGAAGTCGATCCAGCCGCCGTCGGACGGCGCGGTGTAGACCACCGTCGTCGCCTTGCTCGCGCGGACGCCACCGCGCCCGGCCGGGGTCTCGGTGACCCCGAACCGGCTGGCGAGCAACGTCTCGGGTGCCGCCTGCACGGCCTCGCCCGGGTCCAGCAGGACGCGGGCGACGCCGAAGCCGGGCGTGTGCCGGGTCTGGACGCGCATCAGCGGGACGGGACGTGGGAGATGATCCAGTTCACCAACGCGGACGGGTTGCGCGTCTGCGTCATGATCTGGCCCGGGCCGACGAAGTCGAACACCAGGCCTTCGCCGCTCTTCATGGACTGGATGATGCCCTGCGCGACCTTGCGGATCTGGTACTGCACGGTGTCGGCGTACGCGACGACGTGCCCGGTGTCGATGGTGACCATCTCGCCCTGCTGCAGCGTGATCGTCTCGACCGCGCCGTAGCAGGAGACGAGCAGCTGGCCCTGGCCGGTGGCGTGGGTGAGGAACCCGCCTTCGCCGCCCATCAGGTTCTTCATCCCGCCCCACTTGGTTTCGGTCTGCACGCCGTGCGACGACGCGAGCCAGCAGCCGCGGGTGACGGCCCAGCCGGTGCGGCCGTCGAGGGTGATCACCTGGATGTCGCCGGGCAGGTTGGCCGCGACGTCGACCCAGCCGCCGTTCTGCGGCGCGGTGAAGGTGGAGATGAAGAAGGACTCGCCGGAGAGGAACGCGCGGCCCAGCCCCTTCATGATCCCGCCCTGCGCCTGCGACTGGACCTGCACGCCGTAGCTGGTGGCCATCATCGCGCCGGACTCGACCTGGCACGGCTCACCGGGCGCCAGCATCAACCGGGCGACGGCGAACGACGGCTGTTGACGGACCTGAACCTGCATGCTTGCTCCCCATCGGCGTGCCTGTGACGGGGCAGAGTCTTGCACGCCCCGGAAAGGCGGGGAGGATGGTCCGGTGATCTCCGTCGACGACTACCGCGACCGCGTCGCCGAGCTCCTCGGCACCGCCCCCGCGGCCACGCTGCCCCTCGCCGCCGCGGCCGGCCTCGTGCTGGCCGGGGACGTGCGGGCCGGCGTCTCCCTGCCGCCCTTCGACAACTCCGCGATGGACGGCTACGCGGTCCGCGCCGCCGACGTCGCCACGGCGCCGGTCACCCTGCCGGTGGCCGACGACATCCCGGCCGGCCGGGTCGACGTCCGGCCCCTCGAACCGGGGACCGCGCACCGGATCATGACCGGCGCCCCGCTGCCGCCCGGTGCCGACGCGGTGGTGATGGTCGAGGACACCGACGGCGGCACGCAGACCGTCACGATCTCCGCGCCCGCCCGCGAAGGCGCGCACATCCGGCGGACCGGCGAGGACGTCGTCGCCGGCACGGTCGCGCTGCCCGCCGGGACCGTGCTGGGCCACTCCCAGCTGGGTCTCGCGGCCGCGGTCGGGCTGGCCGAGCTGCGCGTGCACCGGCCGCTGCGCGTGCTGGTCGCCTCGACCGGCACCGAGCTGGTCGACGCGCCCGCCCCGCTGCGCCACGGCCAGATCTACGAGTCCAACAGCGTGATGCTCGCCGCGGCGATCCGCGCCATCGGCTGCGAGGTCGACATCGTCCGCAGCGTCGTCGACGACGTCGAGGAGTTCCGGAAGGTCATCGAGCCGAAGCTGGCCGACGCCGACCTGCTGGTCACGTCCGGTGGCGTCAGCGCGGGCGCCTACGAAGTGGTGAAGGACGCCCTGACCGGCCAGGGTGTCGAGTTCGCGAAGATCGCGATGCAGCCGGGCGGGCCGCAGGGCTGCGGGCGCTGGCAGGGCGTGCCGGTGGTGACGCTGCCGGGCAACCCGGTCAGCGTGCTCGTGTCGTTCGAGGCGTTCCTGCGCCCGGCGCTGCTGACGGCCATGGGCCACACCGACGTCTCGCGACGGCGGGTGCGGGCCCGGCTGACCGAGGAGATGAGCTCGCCCGCCGGCCGCCGCCAGTACCGCCGGGGCGTGTTCACCCCGTCCGACCGCGAAGTCACCGGCGTCGTCGGGCCGCGCGGCGGGCCGGGGTCGCACCTGCTGGCCGCGTTCACGCAGGCCAACTGCCTGATCGTGCTGCCGGAGGACGTCACGTCGGCAGCGGTCGGGCAAGAGGTGGACGTCCTGCTGCTCTGACCGGGAAGTCCCGCAGCTTCCGGAACGGCAGGAGCATCGCCAGCGCGGCGACGAGCACACCGGCGGCCACCCAGAGCGTCTCGCGGACCCCGATCACCTCGCCCAGCACGCCGCCGAGCACGCCGGCCAGCGGGATGGTGCCGTAGTTGACGATCGAGGCGCTGGAGCTGATCCGGCCGTACAGCTCGGGCGGGCAGTACTGCTGCCGGAACGTCGTGGTCAGCACGTTGGACGCGACGACACCGGCGCAGACGCCGAACACGGCGAGGACGGCCAGTACGAGCCCCCAGCCCGGGCTGCTCAGCGGGCCGAGGAACAGCATCGGCGCCGCGAAGACCTCGCAGAGCAGGAAGGCGCGGGCGGTGCCGAAGCGCGCGCCGAGCCGCCCCGCCAGCAGCGCGCCGAGCACCCCGCCGGACGCCGCCAGCGCCATGACCAGGCCGACGAGCCCGGGGCTCGCGCCGAGCGTGCGGGACAGGAACACGACCTGGATCGAGCTGTACCCGGTGAGCGCGAGGTTCGACACGGCGCCGAACGTCATCAGCGTCCGCAGGTAGCGGTCGCGGGTGACGAACCGGAGTCCTTCGGCGATCTGGCTGCGCAACGACGTCCTCGGCGCCGCGACCACGGTTTCCCGGCCGCGGATCGCGCGCACGCACAGCACGGAGATCCCGAAGCTGACCGCGTCCGCCAGAATGCCGCTGACCGGGCCGAACGCCTGGGCCAGCAGCCCGGCCAGGCCCGGGCCGGCGACCTGCGTCGCGGATTCGCTGCCGTCCAGCTTCGCGTTGCCTTCGAGCAGGTCGTCTTCGCCGACCAGCGCCGGGAGGTAGGCGCGGTAGGCGAGGCTGAAGAAGACCTTGGCGACCCCGCCCAGCAGGGCCGCGACCAGCAGGTACGACATGGTCAGCGCACCGAAGGCGGCGGCGAGCGGGACGCTGCCGAACACCGCCATCGACACCGTGTTGCAGGTCAGCATGACCGGGCGCTTCGGCAGCCGGTCGACCCAGGCGCCGGCGGGCAGGCCCACCACGAGCCACGGCAGCCAGGCCACCGCCGTCAGCAACGCCACCTGGAACGTCGTCGCCCCCAGCGTGATGACCGCGACCAGCGGCAACGCCGTGCTCGCGACCATGCTGCCGAGCATGCTGGTCGTCTCGCCGGTCCAGAGCAGCCGGAAGTCCCTGTTCCCCCAGAGCCCCTTCACGGCTTGCCCAGCGAAGCCCGCGCGGCGAAGAAGACCGCGTGCCGCTCGACGCCGTCACCGGGTTCGGTGCGGTTCTCGAATTCGGCCAGCAGCAGCAGGACCCGTTCGTTCAGTTCTTCCAGCTCGGCGGCGGACAGGCGCATCCAGGTGTCCGTGCTGAACGCCACCCCCCGCCACTGCGGCGGGTAGGTGTCACGGGTCGCGATCCACTCGCGGGCGATCGCGTTCTGGTGGTCGAGGGTCAGCACCTCGGCGGCCTCGGCGATCGGGTCGTCCGGGAAGTCCGCCGACGCCCACCGGAGCGTCTTCGCCGTGCGCTTCCACCAGCGTTCTCGCTGGTCACGGGCCAGTTCGGGGGCCTCCTCGACCAGCTTGGCCGCGGCCAGCACCTTCATGTGGTGGCTGATGTTGCCGACCGCCTGCTCGGTCTTGCCCGCCAGCATCGACACCGTGGCCGGGCCGTCCAGGTGCAGCAGTTCCATCAGCCGCCGCCGCAGCGGGTGCGACACCGCCGCCAGCACCTTCGAATCCCGGATGTCCCGGACCTCGTCGCTCATGACGCACAAGGCTAGTTGTACAACAGCTCTTGTGCAATGGCTCTTGTGCGTCTGGTCGCGTAAGCTCCCGCCATGGGTTTCGTCGCATGGGTGATCTTCGGCGCGATCGTCGGCTGGGCCGCCAACCTGGTCGTCGGCGGCCGGGAACGGCGCCGGCAAGGCTGCCTGGTCAGCGTGCTCGTGGGCGTCGTCGGCGCGGCACTCGGCGGGCTGGTCTACCGGCTCGCGACCGGCCAGCAGAAGACGTTCGACTTCGACTTCCCCAGCTTCGGCGTTGCCGTGCTCGGCGCCGTCGTGTTGCTGGCGATCCTGCGGCTCGTGAGCGGGCTCGCCCGTCGTCCGCATGACCGTTGGTAACTTTTGCCGGACGAATCGTGATCGACCGGCGTTCGGCCGTTAAACTGCTTCGTCACGCGCACTGCCCGGTGGCCGGGTGCATGCGCCGTCGGGGGGCGGATGCACCCGGCCCCTTTTTCTCTTCGCTTCGATGACGACGCCGACGGCGCGCACCGGGTCCACCAACGACGGCAGCGGGACTTCTTCGATCTCCGCGCGCCAGGCACCGAAGAGCTCGGCGAGGCGAGCGTCGGCGGGATCGCGGTGCTCGGTCATCGTTCCTCACAAGTCGGGTGGGGCAGCGCCCCGAACGGCATCAACTACCCAGAGTCATCGTCGAAATCGACCTTCCGTTACCGGGATGTGGTCGCTCCCACCCTTCGCGGTGACCCCCTCGCGGAGGAGCCACCAGGGGGACGCGGACACGCTCACCTGGGGCAGCGGTAGCGTGGTGACGCCCGTACGCGGCCGCCGGACCCCGGCGCCGACCGTTCTTCCGACACGAAACCAGGGGACCCGACCATGAGCGGCACGCGGCCGGAATCCACCGGCAATCCCGTCGCCCACGCCCTCCAGCTCGCCCGCGAGACGCTGCCGCCGATGCACCCGGCCGGTCGCCCGTTCGTGGCGGGCGGCGCGGTCGCGACGCTGGTCGCCCGCCGGTTCTCCAAGCGCCTCGGCGTCCTCGGCGCGCTCACGACCGTGGCGATGGCCGCGTTCTTCCGCGAACCGAAGCGGGTCCCGCCGCCGCGTGACGGCGTCGCGCTGGCCTCGGCCGACGGGCTCGTGTCGCTGATCGAGGAAGCCGTCCCGCCCGCCGAGCTGGGCCTGCCCGCCGAGCCGCGGATGCGCGTGTCGGTGTTCCTCTCGGTGTTCGACGTGCACGTCCAGCGCGTGCCGGCGAACGGCGTGATCGAGCGCGTCGCCTACCGCCCCGGCAAGTTCCTCTCGGCCGACCTGGACAAGGCGAGCGACGACAACGAACGCAACTCCGTGCTGATGCGCACCGAGGACGGCCACGAGCTCGTCGTCGTGCAGATCGCCGGGCTGGTCGCGCGCCGCATTCTCTGCGAGATCCGCGAGGGCGACAAGGTCGGCGCGGCCGCGACGTACGGCATCATCCGCTTCGGCTCGCGGGTCGACCTCTACCTGCCGCCGGGCTCGAAGGTGCTGGTCAGCAAGGGCCAGCGCACGATCGGCGGCGAGACCGTGCTCGCCGAACTCCCTGCCGCGCCTGCGAAAGGCTGATCGATGGTCCGCGTGACCACCCCGGGCGTCCGGCTGCTGCCGAACGCCATCACGGTGCTGGCGCTGTGCGCGGGCCTCTCGGCCGTGCAGTTCGCGCTGACGAAGAACTACGCGATGGCGATCGCCTCGATCGGCATCGCCGCGGTGCTCGACAGCCTGGACGGCCGGATCGCCCGCCTCCTCGACGCGACGTCGAAGATGGGCGCGGAGCTGGACTCGCTGTCCGACGGCATCTCGTTCGGCGTGGCCCCGGCGCTGGTCATCTACGTCTGGCAGACCGGCGCGGACCGGATCGGGTGGGTCGCGTCGCTGATCTTCGCCGTCTGCATGATCCTGCGCCTCGCGCGGTTCAACACGCTGCTGGACGACACCGAGCAGCCGGCGTACGCGAGCGAGTTCTTCGTCGGCGTCCCGGCGCCGGCGGGCGGCCTGCTGGCGATGCTGCCGCTGGTGGCGTACCTGCAGTGGGGCGAGGGGTGGTGGTCGTCGCAGTACGTCGTGTGGGCGTGGACGATCGCGATCGCGGCCCTGCTGATCAGCCGCATCCCGACACTGTCGCTGAAGACGGTCAAGGCCCCGGCCAAGGCGATCGCCCCGCTGCTGCTCGGCGTGGCCCTGCTGGCCGCGGCGATCATCCAGTTCCCGCTGGTCGCGCTGCTGGTGGCGATGATCCTGTACCTGGCGCACATCCCGTACTCGGTGTACCGCCACCGCTGGCTGGCCGAACACCCGGAGGCGTGGACGGTCCCGCCGCGCGAACGCCGCGCGATCCGCCGGGCCTCCCCGCGCCGCCTCGGCCTGCGCCGCCCGTTGCGCCGCCGTGTCGCGGGCGCGGCGATGCGCGCGGTCCGGCTCCCCCGCACCGGCGAGACGGTCCGCACCCCGCGCGGCAGCCAGAACGGCCAGGGCCCCCGGCGCCGCTCATGGCGCCAGATCGGGCTGCGCCGCAAGTAATCCGCCGAGCAGCAGGTCCAGCTGGTAGCCGAAGTCCTGCACGCAGTCGCCCGACTCCAGCGCGGGCAGCACGCGGTGCAGGCTCGGCAGCTCGGCCGCCGTCGCCATCCGGCGGAAGTACGCGACCACCGGCTCGGCGCGTTCGGCTTTCGCACCGGTCCCCACGGTGCCGGTGAGCACCGAGCCGAACAGCATCCCCAGCAGCGACCGGTAACTGCGGGCCGCGGCCTCCTCGGACAGCCCGGCGTCGAGCAACGCGCCCAGCAGCGCGTCGATCACCCGCAACGCCCCCGCCGAGCGCGGGTTCGCGTCCTGCGCCGCCAGCGCCCGGACGACCACCGGGTGCCGCGCGAAGCTCGCGTACAGCCCCTCGGCCAGCGACCGGACACGCACGTCCCAAGGCAGCGAAGGATCCGGCAGCGGCACCTCCTCGAAGACCCGCGCGGTGAGCCCGTCCAGCAGGTCGCCCTTGTTCTCGACGTGGTTGTAGAGCGACATCGCCTCGACGCCGGCCGCCGCCGCGACCTTGCGCATCGACAAGGCCGCCAGACCCTGCTCGTCGGCCAGCCGCAGGGCCGCGTCCAGGACTTTCTCACGGGTCAAGACCATACTTACAGTGTACGCATACACTGTAAGTATGGACGCCGAAACCGTGCTCACCACCACCCGATCGGTCCGCCGCAAGCTCGACTTCGACCGCGAAGTCCCCGAGGACGTGCTGCACGACTGCCTCCGCGTCGCCCAGCAGGCGCCGGCCGCGGGCAGCATGGCCGCGCAGTTCCGCTGGCTGCTCGTCCGCGATCCGGCCACCAAGGCCGGGATCGCCGCGTACAACCGCGAGGCCGCCGAAGCGGCCTGGGCGAAGTACGGCCACCTCGTCGAAGCCCGTGCCCTGAAGTCCGCCCAGCACCTGGTCCGGAACCTCGACCGCGTGCCCGTGCTGGCGATCCCCTGCATGATCGGCCGCCCGCCGTCCGACGCCTTCACGCAGTCCGCCTACTTCGGCTCCGCCTACCCCGCCATCTGGAGCTTCCAGCTCGCCCTGCGCGACCGCGGCCTCGGCAGCTCCATCTGCGGCTACCACCTGCAGGACCACGAGTCCGACGTCGCCGCGCTGCTCGGCATCCCCGGCGACGTCATGCAGATCAGCCTGCTCGCCGTCGGGTACACGACCCAGCGCGACTTCCGGCCCGCCGCTCGCCCGGCCGTGCGGGACATCACCTACTTCGACGCCTGGGAGCGCGCCGGATCGCTAGGGTGAACGGCGTGAGCCATCCCCAGATCACGCTGACCGTCCGGCACACCCCGTCCGCGCTGGACACCCGCCGCGGCGTCGTGCGGCTGCACCCCGAAGTCCTCGACGCCCTGGGCCTGCGGGCCTGGGACGCGGTGCACCTCACCGGGGCCCGGGTCAGCGCCGCGCTCGCCGCGCCCGCCGACGAGGCCGGGGTGCCCGGGGTGCTGCTCACCGACGACGTCACCATGTCGAACCTCGGGGTCACCGAAGGCTCGGAGGTCGTGGTCGCGCCGGCCGAGGTCGCCGCGGCGCGGACCGTGACCGTCGCCGGGTCGCGGCTCGCCAGCGTGTCGGTCAGCCCGCACATGCTGCGCCTCGCCCTGATCGGCAAGGTGCTGACCGTCGGCGACGCCGTTTCGCTGCTGCCGCAGGACCTCGTGCCGACGCCGGGGTCCGACCCCGCCGGGCTGCGCGGCCAGCTGTCCCGGGCGATCGGCGCGACCTGGACCAACGAGCTGCTCACCGTCACCGCCACCGAGCCGGCCGGCACCGTCGCGGTCGGACCGTCCACAGTGGTCGTCTGGCGCGACGGCGCGCGGCCGGCCGCCGAGCCCGCCGCGCCCCGGAGCGCGACCGCGCTGGTGCGCACCTCCGCCGTCACCGCGGCCGAGGAGTGGATCGACGCGGAGATCGTCGAAGACGAGGTCGCCGTCGTCGAGGAGGTCGCCGAACCGGTCGTCCCGCTGGCCGACCTGATCGGCGCCGAAGCCGCCGCGCGCAAGCTCGGCGAGTGGTTCGACCTGGCGTTCCACCGGCCCGAGCTGCTCGCCCGGCTGGGTGCGCCCGCCCACCTCGGGGTCCTGCTGTCCGGGCCCGAGGGGGTCGGCAAGGCGACGCTCGTGCGGTCGGTCGCGCACGAGGCCGGCATCCGCGTGGTGCCGCTGGCCGCGCCGAACCTCGCCGTGCTGGACCCGAACGTCGCGGTCGCGCGCCTGCGCGAGGCGGTCCGCTCCACCGGGGAACCCGCGGTGCTGCTGCTCAGCGACGTCGACGCGCTGCTGCCCGCGGCTTCCCCGCCGCCGGTCGCCACGGTCGTGCTCGAAGAGCTGCGGACGGCGCTGCGGCGCGGGCGGTTCGCCGTCGTCGCGACCACCGCACGCGCGGAGTCCGCCGACCCGCGGCTGCGCGCCGCCGACCTGCTGGATCGCGAGCTCGGCCTGGCGCTGCCGGACGCGAAGACCCGGCGTGAGCTGCTGAACGTGCTGCTCCGCGACGTCCCGCTCGACTCCGGCATCGACTGCGGCGTCCTCGCCGAGAAGACGCCCGGGTTCGTCGCCGCCGACCTGATCGCGCTGCGGCGGGACGCGGCGCTGCGGGCTGCGCTGCGCCAGCGCGACACCGACGAGCCGCGGATTTCGCAGCAGGACCTGCTGGACGCGCTGGCCACCGTCCGCCCGGTGTCGATGTCCACTTCGGACAACCTGGCCACCGGCGGGCTGACGCTGGACGACGTCGGCAACATGGTCGACGTCAAGCAGTCCCTCACCGAAGCCGTGCTGTGGCCGCTGCGGTACCCGGACTCGTTCGCCCGGCTCGGCGTCGAGCCGCCGCGCGGGGTGCTGCTGTACGGGCCGCCCGGCGGCGGCAAGACGTTCCTCGTGCGGGCGCTCGCGGGCACCGGCGCGCTGAACGTCTTCGCGGTCAAGGGCGCCGAGCTGATGGACAAGTGGGTCGGCGAGTCCGAGCGCGCGGTGCGGGAGCTGTTCCGCCGCGCCGCCGAGGCCGCGCCGTCGCTGATCTTCCTGGACGAGATCGACGCGCTGGCCCCGCGCCGCGGCCAGTCGTCGGACTCCGGCGTCGCGGACCGCGTGGTCGCGGCGCTGCTCACCGAGCTCGACGGCGTCGAGCCGATGCGCGAGGTCGTCGTACTGGGCGCGACGAACCGGCCGGAGCTGGTCGACCCGGCGCTGCTGCGCCCGGGCCGGCTGGAGCGCCGCGTCTACGTCCCGCCGCCGGACGCCGAGGCCCGCGCCGCGATCCTCGCGGCCACCTCGAAGAACACGCCGCTGGCGTCCGATGTGGACCTCGCCGCGGTGGCGTCCACTCTGGACGGTTACTCGGCCGCCGACTGCGCCGCGCTGATCCGCGAAGCCGCGTTGACGGCGATGCGCGAGTCCCTGGAAGCCCGCGAAGTCACCGCGGCGCACCTGGACGCGGCCCGCCGGACTGTCCGGCCGAGCCTCGACCCGGCCCAGCTCGCGGCCCTCGAGGCCTACGCGAAAACCCAGGTCGCGGACTGACTCACTTTGCGACGCAAAGCGCCACTTTCATTATGAAAGTTCCGCTTTGCGTCGCAAAGAGAGGGCGTCAGCTGCCCTTGTGGCCGGACTGGTATTCCTTCGTCACGATCACTATCACGCCGGGGCTCGCGCTCTCGATGCCCGGGAAGCGGGCCTCGGCCTTGATGCCGAACTCCTGCGCGAGCTGCTTGGCCGCCGCTTCCTCGTCGGTACCCGGGCGGTAGAACGCCGTCGTCGTCGGGATGGTGCCCTGGGAGTAGTTGCTGACCTCGTTGACGTTCCAGCCGCTGCCGCGGAAGTCCTCCGCCGCCCGGTCCGCCAGGCCCTTGATCGTCGAGTTGTTGAACACCCGGACGGTGACCCACTTGTTGGACGCCTGCTGGTCACCACCCGGCTGGCCCGGCTGGCCGGGCTGCCCCTGCGTGGGCTGACCCGGGGCCGGGGTGGTCGGCGACGGCGGCGTGGGCGACGAGGGGTTCGCCGAGGTCGACGGCGGCGTGGCCGTCGACGACGTGGCCGGCGGTGCCGACGTGCCGCCCGAGGTACCCGGCGGGCTCGACGACGTGCCGCTCGGCCCGGCTTCGTTGGAACCGTCACCACTCAACGCGGAGATCCCGCCGACGACGGCGGCCACGATGGCGACGCCGATCAACGCGACGCCCGCGGCCTTCATCGGCCGGGACATGCCCGAAAACACACTCATTTCAGCTCGATCCCCAGTCGCCGGGCGCCACGCTTGCGCTGCCGGGCGGCGCGCGTCTTGCGCAGCCGCTTCACCAGCATCGGGTCGGCCTCGGTCGCCTCCGGCTTCTCCAGCAGCTTGTTGAGCAGCTGGTAGTAGCGGGTGGCCGACAACGAGAACCGTTCGCGGATGGCGTTCTCCTTCGCCCCGGCGTGTCGCCACCACTGACGTTCGAAGGCGAGGATTTCGACCTCGCGCTCGGTCAGGCCGGGCACGGGCTTCGGCGGCGACGGCTGCGGCTCAGCCATCGACTCCGCGGCGTCCATCCGAGTCCCTCTCAATCGGGCGTGTGGCGAATCAGACCTAGCTCTTCCGCGGGCGCCATTCAACCACGGAAGCGGCCGCCGACGTGGGCATCGACCCCGGCGCGTCACGGTCTGATGCAGGTGTACCAGAGGGGTCCGACTAAACTGCGTGGTCGTGACCATCCACCCCATCGTTATCGCCGGCGAACCCGTGCTGCACCAGCCGACTCGGGAGATCACCGAGTTCGACGAGAAGCTGCGCACGCTCGTGGACGACATGTTCGAGACGATGTACGCCGCCGAAGGCGTCGGTCTCGCGGCCAACCAGATCGGCCTCGACCTGCGGGTGTTCGTCTACGACTGCCCGGACGACGAGGGCGTGCGCCACAAGGGCGTCGTCGTCAACCCGAAGCTCGAGACGTCGGAGATCCCGGAGACCATGCCGGACCCGGACGACGACTGGGAGGGCTGCCTGTCGGCCCCCGGCGAGTCGTACCCGACGGGCCGCGCGACGTGGGCGAAGGTGACCGGCTCCGACATCGACGGCAACGCGATCGAGGTCGAGGGCACCGGCTACTTCGCGCGCTGCCTGCAGCACGAAACCGACCACCTCGACGGGTACATCTACCTCGACCGCCTGGTCGGACGGCACGCGCGCGCGGCCAAGAAGATGCTGAAGCACAACAAGTGGGGCGTCCCGGGCAACTCCTGGCTCCCGCCCAAGACCCCCGAGGACGACGGCGCCGTCATCTGACCGCCCGCCCGGTCGTGAGTGTTTAGTCGGGTTAGAACCCGACTAAACACTCACGACAACTTGCGCCGAGCCCTCAGCAGCCGAGGTAGTGGCAGCGGACCACGCGAGGCGTCTCCAGGACCGTGCCCGCCTTGACGTCCCAGGCCAGGCGGACGTACTGGGCGTGCGTCCAGGCCAGCGGGGTCGCCGAGTTGTTCGGCGTGCCCGGCGGGAAGCCGGTCTGCCCCGACGGCGCGTTCTCGTCCCACACCTGCTCCGGCATGGTCTCCGCCGAGCTGCTCACCCGGCCGAGGTCACGCAGCCGCCGCGCGGCCGACGCCGGATCGCCGAGGGTCAGCTCGTACTCGCCGCGCTCACCGGCGAGCAGTGGCCACAGCCGCCCGAACGTGGTGCGGCTCTCCGCCGGGAACGTGTAGTCCCACGGCGAACCGTCGGCCTGCTCGCCGTAACCGTCCTTCGTGTACCGGTGCCAGAACTGCCCGGTCGGCGTGGTGAACGCGATGTCCTTGTCGGTCACCCGGATGCTGTTCTTGATCACCGGGTCGTCGGCCCGGTAGATGCCCAGCCGGACGAGGTCGAGGAAGCCCGCGTCGGTGACCGCGCGCTGGTCCATCGTCACGCTCGAGTTGCCGAGGTTGTACTTCGTGCCCGCGTTGGCGTTCGCGTCCTTGGTCAGCCGGACGAAGTACGGTTCCTTCGACAGCGGCCCGTTCGTGGTGATCGTCTGCTTCGGCAGGTCGGCCTTGAACTTGTCCGCCGCGGCGAGGTACCGGGCCGCGTCCGCCGGCGCGCCGCTGCGCGAAGCCAGATCCGCGGCGCAGACGAGCCCGGCGATCACCGACGCGATGGTCGACGGGGACCAGCCGTCCTGCTCCTCCCAGCGCTCCTGCTGGGTGTACGGCGCCGGCTGCCCGTTCGGGCCGACGTAGCCGATGATGAAGTCGGCGGCCTTCCGGACGCCGGGCCACAGGTCGGTCCGGCCGAGCTGCTGGGCCAGCACGATCGGGAACGCGGTTTCGTCGAGCTGGATCGACGTCCAGTACGGCACGCCGTCGACGCGGCTGTTCTGCGGCATGTGCCCGTCGGCCTGCTGCTGCGTGCCGAACATGTAGGACACCGCGCGGTTCGCGGCCCCGGTGTCGCCGCCGGCGGCCAGCCCGGTCGCGATCTGGTAGAGGTCACGCGGCCAGACCAGGTGGTAGGTACCGGACGGCGACCACTCCGGGTCGTTGTTGCCGAACCGCCACGGCATGCTCGGCGACGCGATGAAGGCGCCCGGGTGGTGCTTGTCCTCGCTCGCGGCGAGGGTCAGCATCGACGCCTTGTAGAGGTCGCGCTCGGCGCCGGTCTTCAGTGACGACGGCGGCTTGCTCACCCCGCGCAGGTACTGCGCCCAGCCGCGGTCGTACGCGCGGGTGATGTCGCGGACACCGCGTCGCTGCGACGCCTGCGCGCTGCCGAGCGCGTCGGCGGCCTTCGCGCCCATGCCGAGCGCGAGGGTGACGTGCCGGTTCCGGACGCCGTCGGCGCTCGTCTGCCCGGTCAGCAGGACGTTGCCCTTCGCGGCCGTGTCGTAGGTGTTCAGCTTGAAGGTCTTGGTGAGCTGCGTGTTCCCGTCGGACGCGCCCGCGTAGCCGACGCTGGTCTTCGTGAAGGCGGGCTTCGCGGTGAGCGCGGCGGCGTTCGTGGCGTCGCTCGCGGTGAGCGCGTCCCCCTTCCGCGCGGCCGAGTCGTCGGAGCCGTCGTTGGTCAGGTCCGGGTCGGCGACCGCGTAGAGCTGGTACGGCCGCCCGGTGAGCGACTGGAAGTCGACGTCCACCAGCACCGTCGTGGCGGCCGGGTCGGTGACGTAGGTCTTGGTCAGCCGCCAGCGGTGCTGGTCGTCGGTGATGGTCTGCTCGTAACCCAAACTGTCGTCGCCGGTGCGCCGCACCTGCTGAGACTTGGCGGTGTAGTCGATGGTCGCGAAGCCGCGCCCGTCCGTGACGACGAAGTTCATCGACCGGACGCTCGGCGTGGACAGGTCCGGGTAGTAGACCTCGGACAGCTGGCCACCTTGGAGGGTGAACCAGACGTTGCTCGACCGGTCGTGGGCGGTGCCGAAGCCGGTCTTGTTCGCGGGCAGCCAGCTGGGATGGGCGCCCGGGGCGCCGGGAGCCTCGCCCTGTGCCGCCGCGGTCGCCGGTATCAGCCCGGTGACGAGCAGCCCGGCGAGGGCGCCGAACATGAGTTTGCGCATATCAACCCCACAGGAAGTCGCTTCTGCACCGTTACAGAAGCGCCTGGAAGTGTCTCGCCGATCCTTCACCGGCGCATGGTCCGAACCGGTGAACCACTGACCGTCACTGGTCCGGTCGGCGGTTCACGGACAGCGAACCGCCGTCCACCCCTTTCGGGCGCACACTTGTAGTACCTGCAACGGTGTAATCGAGGTCCCCATGGAAGACGCGATGGACGCCTACTCGCGCGCCGTCAGCACGGTCGCCAAGACCGTCACCCCGCACGTCGCCGGGGTGCAGCTCGCGCGCGGCGGCGGGTCGGCGGTCGTCTTCGCCGACGACGGCCACCTGCTCACCAACGCCCACGTCGTCAGCGACCACCGGCGTGGCGTCGCCACCTTCGCCGACGGCAGCGAGGTGCCCTTCGACGTCGTCGGTGCCGATCCGCTGTCCGACCTCGCCGTGCTGCGGGCGCGCGGGGGAAACCCGCCCGCCGCGAAGCTGGGCGACGCCGACGAGCTGGTCGTCGGGCAGCTCGTCGTGGCCATCGGGAACCCGCTCGGCTTCTCCGGCACCGTCACCGCCGGGGTCGTCAGCGCGCTCGGCCGGGCGCTGCCGGTGCGGCAGGGGCGCACCACCCGCGTGATCGAGGACGTCATCCAGACCGACGCCGCGCTCAACCCCGGCAACTCCGGCGGCGCGCTCGCGGACTCCGCCGGCCGGGTCGTCGGCGTCAACACCGCGGTCGCCGGCGTCGGGCTCGGGCTCGCCGTGCCGATCAACGCGACGACCCGGCGGATCATCGACACGCTCGTCGTCGAAGGCCGGGTCCGGCGCGCGTACCTCGGCGTCGTCGGCGTGCCCGCGCCGCTGCCGGACGACGTCGCCGAGCGCACCGGGCAGGCGGCCGGCCTGCGGGTGCGCGAAGTCGTCTCCGGCGGCCCCGCGGACCGGGCCGGGCTGCGCGCCGGGGACCTCGTGCTGACCGTCGGGCGCACGCGCGTTTCGGACGCGCAAGGCATCCAGCGCCAGCTGTTCGCGGAGGTGATCGGCACCGCGCTGCCGATCACCGTGCTGCGCAACGGAGCCATGGTCGACGTGTACGCCACTCCGGCCGAGTTGGTCGGCTGACTTGAGTATCGCGCTCCGGCGTGGCATGGTCGGTGGCACAACACCAACGCGGGAGCTCGCGCCATGGCGGGCTGAGAGGGTGACTTGCGTTTCGCAGGCGTCACCGACCGCATGAACCTGACCGGGTAATGCCGGCGTAGGGAGTGAAAGTCGTTGACGACGCTCGAAAACAAGCACGTCTCCGTAACGACCGGCCCGATCACGGGCTCGCACAAGGTGTACCACCAGACCGAGTCCGGACTTCGGGTTCCGGCTCGCCGGATCGACCTCTCCAACGGTGAACACTTCGACGTCTACGACACTTCGGGCCCGTACACGGACCCGGACGCGAACATCGACGTCCACAGTGGACTACACCGGCTCCGCGCCGGCTGGGCCGACGGCCGCGAGCACAACACCCAGCTCGGGTGGGCCAAACAGGGCGTCATCACGCGGGAAATGGAGTACATCGCCGCCCGCGAGCGCGTCGAACCGGAGTTCGTGCGGTCGGAAGTCGCCAGCGGCCGCGCGGTGATCCCGGTCAACCGCAGGCACCCCGAGTCCGAGCCGATGATCATCGGCAAGAACTTCCTGGTGAAGATCAACGCCAACATGGGCAACTCGGCCGTCTGGTCGTCGGTCGAGGAAGAGGTCGACAAGATGGTGTGGGCGACCCGCTGGGGCGCCGACACGATCATGGACCTCTCCACCGGCAAGCGGATCCACGAGACGCGGGAGTGGATCATCCGCAACTCGCCGGTCCCGGTCGGCACCGTGCCGATCTACCAGGCGCTGGAAAAGGTCGACGGCGAACCGGAAAAGCTGTCGTGGGAGATCTACCGCGACACCATCATCGAGCAGTGCGAACAGGGCGTCGACTACGTCACCGTGCACGCCGGCGTGCTGCTGCGCTACATCCCGCTGACCGCGCGGCGCGTCACCGGCATCGTCAGCCGCGGCGGCTCGATCATGGCCGCCTGGTGCCTCGCGCACCACCAAGAGTCCTTCCTGTACACGCACTTCGAGGAACTCTGCGAGCTCCTGCGGCAGTACGACGTCACGTTCTCCCTCGGCGACGGCCTGCGTCCGGGTTCGATCGCCGACGCCAACGACCGCGCCCAGTTCGCCGAGCTCGAAACCCTCGGCGAGTTGACGCACATCGCGCGTTCGCACGACGTCCAGGTGATGATCGAGGGCCCCGGCCACGTGCCGATGCACAAGATCAAGGAGAACGTGGAGCTCGAAGAAAAGCTCTGCGGTGAAGCGCCGTTCTACACCCTCGGTCCACTCGCGACGGACATCGCGCCCGGGTACGACCACATCACGTCGGCCATCGGCGCGGCCCAGATCGGCTGGTACGGCACGGCCATGCTGTGCTACGTCACGCCGAAGGAGCACCTCGGCCTGCCGAACCGCGACGACGTCAAGACCGGCGTGATCACGTACAAGATCGCCGCGCACGCCGCGGACCTGGCCAAGGGCCACCCGTACGCGCAGGAGTGGGACGACGAGCTGTCGAAGGCGCGCTTCGAGTTCCGCTGGAACGACCAGTTCAACCTCTCGCTCGACCCGGACACCGCACGGTCGTTCCACGACGAGACGCTGCCCGCCGAGCCGGCCAAGACCGCGCACTTCTGCTCGATGTGCGGCCCGAAGTTCTGCTCGATGCGGATCACGCAGGACGTCCGGAAGTACGCCGAGGAGCACGGACTGTCCACTGTGGAGGCAATCGAGGCCGGCATGGCGGAGAAGTCGGCGGAGTTCTCGGACGCGGGGAACAAGGTCTACCTGCCCGTGGTGCAGCCGTGACACCCCGGACCGCCCTCACCATCGCCGGATCCGACTCCGGCGGTGGTGCGGGCATCCAGGCGGACCTGCGCACGTTCTTCGCCAACGGCGTCCACGGGCTCGTGGCGCTGACCGCGGTCACCGTGCAGAACTCCCTGGGTGTGCAGGGTTTCACCGAGATCCCGGCCGACGTGGTCACGGCGCAGATCAAGGCGGTGGCGTCCGACATGGGCGTCGACGCGGCGAAGACGGGGATGCTCGCGACGGCCGAGATCATCCGCTCGGTGGCGAAGACCCTGGACGAGCTCGGCTTGGCCTTCCCGCTGGTCGTCGACCCGGTGGCGGCGTCCATGACGGGGCACGCGCTGCTGCGGGAGGACGCGCTGGAGGCGATCCGCACGGAGCTGTTCCCCCGCGCCACGCTGATCACCCCGAACCTCGACGAAGTCCGGTTGCTGACCGGGATTTCGGTGACCTCCCCGGCCACCCAGCGCTCGGCGGCCGAAGCCCTGCTGGAGTTCGGCTCCCGCTGGGTCCTGGTCAAGGGCGGCCACATGGCGGGCACGGCGGACTGCGTCGACCTGCTTTCGGACGGCCGCGACTTCATCTCGCTGAGCGGCCCCCGCTACCAGACGGAAAACACCCACGGCGGCGGCGACACCCTGGCGTCGGCGATCACGGCGTCCCTGGCGAAGGGCGCCACGGTCCCGGACGCGGTGGCGGCGGGGAAGCGGTTCATCGAGCGCTGCGTGGCGGAGGCCTACCCGCTGGGCGCGGGCGTCGGCCCGGTTTCCCCGTTCTGGGTGCTGGACCGCTGACGCCGCTTCTTCGCGGTGACGGCGGCCGGCGCCAGCCGGTACTCCACGCTGATCACCTCGATCCGCTCCCCGGGGATGATGACCCGGCGGTAGGAGTCCGGCAGCGGCAGGAGCGGGCTGCCGGCGTCCGGCTTGGCCGCCAACGGCTTGGTGAGCATCAGCTCGCGATCACCCACCGGGAGGTCGGCCGTGAAGTTCTCGACCTGACCGGTGTACACCAGCCCCCCGGTCAGCCGGACCCTGGCGAACACCGCGTGCCCGTCCGGCACGCCGTGCCGGAAGGCCTTGCCCCAGAGACTGACGACGCGGATGGTCTCCCCTTGGCGCCGCGCCAGCCACTTGTGCAGCCCGAACGCCAGCGCGTGGGAGATCGCGGCCGCCACGACGAGGGTCAGGACGACCGCGCCGTAGTGGTCCGCCAGGTAGGCGTTCCCGCCGAGGATCAGGGCCCTGGGGTCGAAGAACAGCCGGGGGAAGAGCCACTGCGCCGCCTGCAGGAGCACGAGGGTGACCAGGGTGAAACCCAAGCTGCCCAGTGCGACCCGGCCGATCTCGCGGAACGCCGATTCGGCCACCGCCACGCGGCGGCGCGCTCCCAGCAGGTCGAAGAACAACCCGGGCGCGACCACGAGCAGGAACAGCACGGCCGCGAGCCACGTGCCCGGGATCATCCGGGGTAGTCGGCCGGAGCCTGCTCACCGTCGTCGTCGCCCGGGAAGCACCCGTCGTCCCCGTCGTCCGGCGGCTCGGCGTGGCGCATGATCAGCTGGGGTGGCTCGTCGGTTACCCGCGAAACCTCTTCCCGGCTCCACCGGGAGAACCATCCGGTCACGTCGGCCACCTTTCACGACGGGGGTTCGGCTCCCATGAGTCGCGGCACCGGGGACGGCCGTTACCGAGCGGGCCGGCGGCTCAGCGGACCGGCTGCAGTTCCCGGGTGTCGTACTCCTCGCGGGCCGAGCGGATGCGGTCGAAGTTGGCCTGCGACCACGTGCTCAGCGCGACCAGGTGCGCGCCGACCTCGGCGCCCATCTCCGTCAGCGCGTACTCCACCGTCGGCGGGGTCGTCGGGTACACCGTGCGCGTCAGGAAGCCGTCGCGCTCCAGCTGGCGGAGGTTCTGCGTCAGCATCTTCTGGCTGATCCCGTCGACCGCGCGGCGCAGCTCGCCGAAGCGGTGGGGGCCGCGGGCCAGTGCGCCCAGCACCAGGGCCGTCCACTTGTTGGCGAGCAGGTCCAGCACGTCGCGGCACGGGCAATTGCGAAGGTACACGTCCCAGGTGGTTTCCATCGGGTACCTACTCCACTTCTAAGTGCCTTCTGGCGAAAAGTGACCAACGCTCCGACTATAGGTGGGACAGCCCTGACGAGAAGGAGTGAAGTGATGCGCATCGTGACCCAGGAGACCCTCGGCGGGCCGGAGGTGCTCCGCGTCACCGACGCACCGCGGCCGGAACCCGGGCCGACGGAGGTCCTGGTGCGGGTGCACGCCGCTGGGATCAACCCGGTCGACTGGAAGGTTCGGGCCGGCGGCGGGTTCCTCGGTGAACCACCGTTCACCGTCGGCTGGGACGTCGCCGGCGTCGTCGAAGAGGCCGGCTTCGGGGCCACCGGCGTCCGGGAAGGCGACGAGGTGCTCGGTATGCCGTGGTTCCCCCGCCCGGCCAACGCCTACGCCGAGTACGTCACCGCGCCGTCGCGGCACTTCGTGCGCAAGCCCGCCGGGCTCTCGTTCGCCGAGGCCGCCGCGCTGCCGCTGGCCGGGCTCACCGCCTGGCAGGGCTTGGTCGACGTCGCGAACGTCCGCAGCGGACAGCGCGTGTTCGTCGACGCCGCGGCCGGCGGGGTCGGGCACCTCGCCGTGCAGATCGCCAAGGCGCGCGGGGCGCACGTGATCGGCACCGCCAGCGCGGGCAAGCACGACCTGCTCCGCGAGCTCGGCGTCGACGAGCCGATCGACTACCACGACAAGTCCGCCACGACGTCCGATGTGGACGTCTACTTCGGACTGGTCGGCGAAGCGAGCGACCTGCGCTGGCTGCCCGCGATCAAGCCGGGCGGCCTGCTGATCGCCGTGCCCAGCGGCGTCGCGGACGAGGTCGAAAAGGCGGCTGCCGCACGCGGTGTGCGCACGAGCCGGATCCTGGTCGAGCCCGACCGCGGCGGGCTGACCGGCCTCGTCGAGCTCATCGAGGCCGGTCAGCTGAAGGTCCGCGTCGAGCAGGCCTTCCCGCTGGAAGACGTCGCCAAGGCGCACGAGCTGGGTGAGTCCGGGCGCGTGTCCGGGAAGCTCGTGCTGACCCTCTAACCCCGGGCGAGCACCTGCGGCAGCACCGTCGTGAGCCCGGTCCAGTCCGCGGTGATCACCGACGCGTGCTGCTTCGCCAGGTCGGCGACGCGCTGGTTGGCCTGGTCGACCGTCGGGTTGTGGGCGTCGATGGCCGGCGCGACGTTCTGCGCGTCGGTCATCACCACGTAGTAGTGGTTGGCGTCGTACCACCACGGCCCGGTCTGCGTCACCCACGCGTTCGCGTCGCCGTCGAACACCACGAACCACGGCTTGAGGTCGGCGGTGTACTTGTCCCGCGGGTCACCGCCGGCCGCGCCGTGCACGGTCGGGAAGATGTTCGCGTCGCCGAGCTTGCCGGCGTTCTTGAGCCCGACCAGGTACCGCGCGTACTCGACGTCGGTCTTCAGCGTGTCGGTCGGGTTCTGCTCCTCCACCGTGCCCGGGATGATCTCGGTGATCACCCGGCCCCGCAACGCGTCCACCGACGGCCAGTTGTCCGCTTTGGCGGCGTCGTCGAGCGTGCCGTAGCCGCCGAGCAACTCGGCCGGGCGGAAGGCGACGCTGCCGAGGTGCGCGCGGAACGTCGCGTCCAGCTCGTCCGGGCCCATGCCGGTGTTGTCCGAGAAGCCGGTCTTCATCTCCAGCTTCAGCGTGATCGGCGTGTGCCCGGGGTGGGCCGCGAGCCAGATCCGGATGTCGTCGAGGCAGTACTCGAGGTTCTTGTTCTTCCCGCCGGTGTACAGCTGGGACGCCGACGTAGCCGCGACGCAGTTGTTGTTGTTCCCCAACGGGTTCGAGTGGCTGACCTTCCACTCGTGGGTGAAGAAGTCCGGCCAGACGTCGAGCTCGATCAGCGACGAGCCGGCGTCGAGCGCCTGCGCCAGGTAGCCGTAGGCCGCCGGGTCGTAGGTGTTGTGCACGCCGACCGTGGTGACGTGGGAGAGCTTCGGGCTGTCCGCATTGGCCGCCGTCGCCCCGGAGAGCGTGAGCGCCGCCGTGAGGAGTGCCACCGAGAAGAGCTTCATCCAGGCTCCTTCGAACGTGAGTAACGTTCACAATGTCTCACCGTGGTTGACTGCTCATGAAGGAAAAGCGGCCGATTGGCCTAGACCAGAAGTCGGGAAAAGTATGACCACGAGCCTGCCCACCGCGTTGACCATCGCCGGATCGGACTCCGGCGGCGCCGCCGGGCTGCAGGCCGACCTGCGCACGTTCCTCACCTGCGGCGTGCACGGCCTGGTCGCGGTCACCGCCGTCACCGTCCAGAACACCCTCGGCGTGCACGACCGCGCCGACCTGCCCCCGCACATCGTCGCCGGGCAGATCGAGGCCGTGGCGGCGGACATGGGCGTCGGCGCGGCCAAGACGGGCATGCTGGCCTCAGCCGAGATCATCCACGCGGTGGCGGCCGCGTGCGACGCCGCGGAGATCGGCCGGAACGCCAAGATCCCCTTCGTCGTCGACCCGGTGGCGGCGTCGATGCACGGCCACCCGCTGTTCGACGACGCGGGCCTGCACGCGCTGCGCGACGAACTGCTCCCGCGCGCGACGGTGCTGACCCCGAACCTCGACGAAGTCCGGCTGCTGACCGGGATGACGGTGACCGACCGCGAAGGCATGCACACCGCGGCCGTGGTGCTGCACCGGATGGGCCCCCGGTACGTCCTGGTGAAGAGCGGCCACCTGCAGGCCGACCCCGAGTGCGTGGACCTGCTGTTCGACGGCTCGACGTTCGTCGAGCTGCCCGGCAAGCGCTACTCGACGCCGCACACGCACGGCGCGGGCGACACGATGGCGTCGGCGCTCACGGCCGGGCTCGCGAAGGGCATGTCCGTGGTCGAGGCGGCCCGCTACGGCAAGTGGTTCGTCTCGCACGCCGTCGAGCACGCGTACCCCATGGGCGCCAAGGTCGGCCCGGTCTCGGCCTTCTGGCGGCTGGCCCCCGAGGAGCGCTGAGCCTCAGCCGAGTGCCTGCCGGCCCAGCGCGCGCAGGACGTCGGCCAGCCAGACCAGGCCGTAGCCGACGACCCGGTCGGGGTCGTCGGCCATCGCCGCCAGCTGCGCCCACGACTCGCTCAGCTGGCCCACCGTGTGCTCGTCCGGCTCGTGGCCGAGGTCGTAGCGCTGCTCCGGCAGCAGCTCCCAGAACAGGTCGTGGTCCAGCGTGACCGAGTCGCCGCCGCGGGCGACGTGCGCCAGCAGCAGCTCGGTCACCTCGCGCAGCCGGGCGAGGGGGATCTCCGGGCCCGCGCTCATCCCGGGCAGTTCCCGAGCAGCTTGTTGAGCTGTTCCTGGAACCCGCGGATCTCCGTTTCCAGGTGCTTGATCCTGCCGCTGATGATGCGCTCCCTGATCTCCGGACTCTGGCCTTGCAAGATACCCTTGTTGTCGAACGCGTCCGGGTTGTTGCGGTACTCCTCCAGCTTCTGCTGGTGCTCCCGGATCAGCCGCTGGAACGAATTGATCGACTTCTGCCGCGAAGATTCCGCGCTCGCTTCGCCACTGTTCGAGTTGCCGCTGTTCGAACTGCTGCTACTGCTGCTGCTCGGGTTCGTCGCCATCGCGACCGCCGCACCGCCGATCGCACCGGCCGCCGCGCCCGCCGCCACGACGCTGCCGCCGACGAACGTCACCGCGCCGCCGCCGATCGCCGCCGCGCCACCCGCGACGGCCACCGCGCCGCCTTCCACCAGCCCGCAGGGCTCGATGATGATGCAGGCCGCGGTGCCCACGATCGCCGCCCCGATGCCGACCTTGCACCAGAAGCCGCACAGGCCGGTCGGGTCGGTGTCGTTGAGCGGGTCGCCGTTGACGTAGGCGTACGGCGTGTGCGTCGCGTTCACCATCGGGTCGACGCTGAGGAACTGCGCGGTCGCCGGGTCGAGGTAGCGCGCCCGCAGGTAGACGAACCCGGTTTCGTCGTCGGTGTACTGGCCGGTGAACCGCAGCGGCGTCGACGCGGTCCCGGTGTGCGTGCCGGCGCCGTATTCGCCGTACGCGTACGCCCCGGCGACGTGCCCGGCCGCGTCGACGAGCGCCCGGGTGGACCCGATCTGGTCGTGGAAGTACCAGAGCGTCGTGCCGCCGCCGATCTGCTCGATCGGCGCGCCGCCGGGCCCGTAGACGTAGCTCGTGGCGCCGTCGCTGAGCAGGTTCGGCACCGAGCCGGCGCCGTAGGTGAACGCCGTGGTCGTCGTGCCGGCCGTCTTGGCCGTGCGCAGCCCGTCGCCGTCGTAGCGGTAGGACGCCGTCCCGCTCACCGAGGTGAGCCGGTTCGCCTGGTCGTAGCCGTACGTCGTGGCGGCGCCGGTCGCCGGGGTGGCCGACGTCCGGTTGCCCTGGGTGTCGAAGCCGTACTTCGTGGCCCCGGCCGGGGCGGTGTCGCACGCGGGCGCGGTCACCGTCCCCGAAGGCAGCGCCCAGCACAAGCGGTCGGAAGCGTCGAACGCCTGGGTCGCCGCGCCGAGGCCGGTCGGGTTGTCGGCCGCGTCCACCGCGTAGCCGGTCGCGACCCCGCCGCTCGTCGCGGACTGCAGCTGCTCCCGCGGCGAGTACCCGAACGTCTTCGCCGCGCCGGGCAGCCCGGCCGGCGTCGACGAGCTGAGCTGGTGGGCGTTGTCGCGGCCGAAGACCAGCGACGCCACCGTCGTCGTCCCCGCCGAGAGCGTCGACGACGTGAGCGTGTCCGTGTCGTCGAAGCCGTTGGTCACGACCGTGCCGTTGGGGTAGGTCGTGGTGTGCAGGTTGCCGTCGTCGCCGTAGCCGAACGTGGTCTTGTTGCTGTTCCAGTCCGTCACGGTGGCCAGGCGCCCGGCCGCGTCGAAGGTCTGGGTCACGGTCTGCGCGGCGCCGCCGGGGTAGGTGATCGACGTCGCCCGGCCGGTCCGGTCGTAGCCGTAGCCGACGTGCGCGCCCGAGCCCCTGGTGATGCCGACGACCTCGCCGAACGCGTCGACGTCGGTCTTCGTGGTGCCGGTGGCGTCGGTCATCGAGACCCGTGTGCCCGCCGAGTCGTAGGCGAAGGTCGCGCCCGGCGTCGTCCCGTCGGAGTACTGGGCCGAGGTGACGCGGTTGGCCGGGTCGTAGCCGTAGGTCGTGACGCGCCCGGCCGGGTCGGTCGAGGTGAGCAGGTTGCCCGCGCCGTCGAAGTGCCCGGTCGTGGCGCGGTTGCCCGGGTCGGTCCGGCCGGTCCGGCGGCCCTGGCCGTCGTAGCCGTACGACGTCTTGTGGTTCGCCCCGTCGAGCTCGTCGGCGATGGTGCCGTCGGGGTTGTAGTCGGTCACCGTCGTGACGCCGTCGGGCCGGACGGTCCGGACGAGCCGGCCCATCGGGTCGTGGACCAGCGTCGTCTTCCGGTTGTTCTGGTCGGTCGTGCCGAGCTGGTTGCCGTCGGCGTCGTACACCGACGTGGTGCTGTGCCCGAAGGCGTCCTTGATGTCGGTGACGTTGCCCCAGGCGTCGTGCCCGATGACCGTGCAGCCCCGCTGCGGCGGCGCGCAGTTCGCGCCGACGCCGGCCGCACTGCCCGCCGGGCTGACGCTGGTGACCGGCCAGCCGCGCCCGGTGTCGTACGCCGCCTGGGTCTTCGCCCCGGCCCCGTCCACTCTGGACGTCAGGTCGCCGAAGCCGTCGAACGTGCTGGTCGTGGTCCGGCCCTCGGCGTCGACCGCCCGGGTCCGGTCGTCGGGGTGCGCGGCGTCGTCGTAGTAGAAGTTCTCGGCGCGGGTCACCGCCGCCGACGGGTTGCCGTCCTTGACCTCCGCGGACTGGCCGAGCTGGGTCACCGTGGTCGAGGTGAGCACGTGCTCCCCGGCCGCGCTCGCCGGGACGTGCCCGGTTTCGTCGTAGCCGTTGACGGTCTGCACGCCGCGGGGATCGATGCTGCTGAGCAGGTTCCCGTGGTCGTCGTAGCGGTACGCGGTCGCGAACCCGGCGGCGTCGCTGGCCGAGATCCGGTTGCCGTGGTCGTCGTAGCTGAAGGTCTGGACGTGCCCGTTCGGGTCGGACAGCGTCGACACGCCCAGCGTCACGGGGTCGTAGGTGTAGGTCCACGTCCCCGCGTCGGCCGTGCCCGCGCCGCGGGTTTCCGAGACGAGCAGCCCGTTGCTGTAGGTGTAGATCGTCTTGTGCCCGCCCGGATCGGTGACCTGCGTCTGCCCGGCCTGCAGCCCGCCGTCGGGGCCGTAGGTGAACGTCGTGGTCTTGCCGGTCGGGTCGGTCTGCGTGAGCACGCGCTCGGCGCCGTCGTAGACCATCGACGTGACCGGGTCCGGCGTCGCCGTGCTGCCGAAGTTGGCCGGCGAGCGCATCGACGTCATCAGGTGGGTGCCGGCCGCGTAGCCGTACACCAGGTGGTCGTCGTCCTTCAGCGACGGCGTCCGGGTGGTGCCGACGCCGTAGACGTCGGTCAGGTCGCCGGCCGCGTTGTAGCCGTAGGTCACCTGCCGCCCGGCCGTGTCGGACAGGCCGGTGATGTGGTTTCCGGTCCAGGCCAGGGTGTACCGGCGCTGCGCGGGATCGGTGATCGTGGCCAGGTGCCCGGCGCCGTCGTAGGCCAGGTTCGTGGCGTACGGCGGATTCGCCTTGGTGCCGGCCGGATCGGTTTCGGCGGTGAGCCGCCCGGTGGCGGCGTCGAAGGTGAAGACGTCCTTGCCGCGCCGGGTGTACACATAGGACGAACCGCTCTTCACCAGCGCAGCGTCGTACCGCGGCGCCGAAGGCGCGTAGGTCCCGGACGAGTTCACGAAGGTGATCGCCGAACCGTCCTCCTGGCGCACGGTCACGTTCCCGGTCGTGCCGTCGGTCGCGGCGGACAGGTTGTAGGAGAACGTCCAGCCGTAGCCGAACGGGCCGTCGGCGGCGTAGGTCTTGTTGGGGCCGTTGGGATCGGCGAGCGCGGAGGCGTAGCTGCGGGTGAAGTTCAGCGCGGCCCCACGCCCCGGCGTGGTGAGGTCGGTGAACTCGTCGCCGAAGTAGCCGGTCGACGTGTCGACCGGGTCGCCGGCGGTGCGCCGCACGCAGCCGCACTGGACGAACGCGGGGTTGCTGCCCTTGGGCGCGTCGATGATCCCGGGCGGGCCGCCGATCGGGGTACCCGGCGTGCCGCCCATCGGCAGGAAGGCCAGCGCGTCGTAGCCGACGTCGTAGTTGAGCAAGTCCCCGTCGCTGCCGACCGCGGTGCTCGTGTTGGACAGCTGGACGTTACCGCCGTTCTGCATGGCGAACGTCCCGATGGTGACCCACTCTTCGGAGTCCCAGTGCTGGTTGACGCGGATCTTCCACGGGCTCGCGCCGCCGCCGGGGTTGATCTGGTAGACGACGTTCGTGGCCGACGCCCCCAGCGCCGGGATGTGGATCTTGATCTTGTAGTACTGCAGCTTCGGCAGGTTGGGCGTCCAGGTGCCGGTGTTGATCAGCGCCGGGTTGCTGCCGTCTTCGGTGTGGGTGAACAGGATCCGGCCGCCGAAGCCGGCACCCAGCTGGTGGGTGTCGATGGCGCCGATCGGGTCGCCGGCGGAGTTCGTGCCGTAGGAGTAGGTGAAAGTGCCGTCGCTGGACCAGTTCGACGGCGCGCAGCCGACGAGGTTGAGCCCCGGCGTGGTCTGCTCGTCGACGATGATCGGCGGCCCGGCCGGCCCGCTGGGCACGACGTCGGAGACCAGCGTGCACGTCGGCGGGTGCGGATCGGCGACGCCGGGTTCGGTCGAGCCCGCGCCGGCGGTGTACTCACTGGTGGCGCAGGTCGTGGCGCAGTCGGGGATCCAGCTGACCGGCTGGTGCCACCAGCACTCGAAGTCGTCCAGCAGGCAGTGGCTGGCGCCGGGGTTGCTGGGGTTGGTGGCGTTGGGGTCGCAGTGGTTGTCGGTGCCGCAGAACGCCGTGGTGGGCGGGATCTTCAGCCACGTGCTGCCGCCGTGGTAGGTCGGCTTGGCGTAGGCGCGAGTGCCGCCGCGGATGATCGGGCTGGCCATCCAGCCCATGACGCGTTCTTCGTACGGCCAGCTCGCGGGGTGCTTGGCGTCGTCGTAGGTGTCCTGCAGGAACGGGTCGCGGTTCGGCGGGTAGTCGAGGTTGGCCGGGTTGTTGGTCCAGCCGAGGCCCCAGGTGCCGTCCGGGCCGGTGCACGACGGGCCCGGCACGCAGCCGGTGGGGTTGTACGCCTTGGTGGGCTGGATGCCGGTGTTGTAGGCCCAGGCGGCGAAGTACCAGTTCTCGAGGTATCGCGGGTTGCCGTTGTTGGCGAGGATGCCGGCGTCGTAGAGCTGGTTCCAGGTGGACTCGAGGATCTGCAGGCCCGCGGCGATGTTTTCCTCGTAGTCGACGGCGATCTTGGTCTGGCCGTTGACGGAGTAGCTGCTGTGGTCACCCGCCCGCATGCCGGTGGTCACCTGCGCGACGCCGTACCCGCAGTCCGCACCGGCGTAGTTCATGGAGACGATGTCGCCACCGGCACCGTAGTAGTCGGCGATCAGCGGATCGCCGGTCATGCCGGGCAGGGAGTGCCAGGACGCCTGGCTCCAGTTGCTTTCCTGCGCCATGATCGCCTGCATGACGGAGCGCGGCACGGAATCCCAGCTGTCCCCGGCGGGGTGCTTCAGCGCGATCTTCGGGAAGTCCGAATTGGACGCGTAGGCGACGAGCCCGAGGTTGTCGAACCCGGCGGGCCGGCCCAGCGACCCGGTGAGCAGGTTCTGTTCGGCCATCTGCACGGCCCAGCCGACCTGCGCGGGCGAGGGCTGCGGCACTTGACGAGCCCGGTCGAGCCGCGGCACGGAGCAGGTCGGCGTCTGCGCGGCCGTGGTGGTGAGCTTCTGGGCTTTCGGCTGCACCGCCGCCGGCGCCGCATCACCCTGCGGTTGCGGCTTCCCCGCCGGCATGTTCGCCACCGGCGCGGCACCCACGCCGTCCGGCACCACCGGTGACACCGCCGTCGTGCTCGCCGCCGCGGTGTCCGGGCGGGGCCGGGAAAGCAGCACGCCGCTTCCGGTCGCCAGCACCACCGGCACCTCCCGCGCCGGATCCGCGTCCGGGCCCAACGCGGCGTCGCCGTCCAGCGACGTCGCCGTGACCCCGTGCGGCAGCGGCGAAGTCCGGACGCTCTTCAGCCCCGACCCCGGTTCCACCCGGTCCACCCCGGTCAGCACGGCGTGCCCGCCCCGCCCCGGGAACAGGTGCACCGCGCTCGCCGGCCCCGAAGCCAGCGTGCGCACCGCGCCCGCCTTCTCGTGCCGCACCGTGGCGGTCGGCGCGCCGGGCTTCAGGGTCAAGAAGTCGACCCCGCCGTCGGCCGACGGGCGCAGGTCGTACGCCGGCGCGTCGAGCGCGGCCACCCGCTTCGCCTGGCCCGGACCCGCCACCGCGACCAGCGACGCCCCGGCGACCCCGATGACACCTTCGCCGGACGGCACCGCGGACGTGACCTGCCCGTCCACAGTGGACTTCGCGGTGATCGCGCCGGTGGCGAGGTCGGTCGTGAGCAGCTCGGTCTTCTCCTGGTCCACCCCCAGGTTCAGGCTGAACACGGCGTCGCGGCCGGTGCCGCAGCCCGGCGAGTGGTACTTGAGCCCGACGCCCCGCGCCACCGGGTGCACCGCGCCGGACGTCAGGTCGACGGAGTAGGCGAAGGCGCCGTGGTCACGCGCGGCCGACAGGTTCACCGCGGACTGCGGGAGGATCGCGACGGCCGCGTACCGGCCGTCGCCGGAGACGCACTGGTAGCCGGTCCACGACGAGTCGTCGAGGCCCTGCGGCCGCAGCAGCGCCAAGCTCTGCCAGGCGAACCCGGACTTCTCCCGCGCGACCTGCAGGTGATAACCCGCGCCGTCGCCCCAGCCGTCGAGCAGGACGTCGGGGGACGCGGCCGCGCCGGGGCCGAAGTCGGCGGGTGACGCACCGGCGTGCACCACCGGGGCCGCGGCCGGCGCGGGGGTGGCCGCCGCCGGGACCGTCGCCGTCACGAGTGGTACCGAAACCGCCAGCGCCGCCACCGAAGCTCTGCGTGCGCGCAGCATGAACCGACCGAAGCCCGGCATCCCGTTTTCCCCCTTCGCGCGCGGAACTGCGCGCCAGGAGGGACAGTAGGGATCACCGTGCCGCCGGGAAGCCCACCTTTCGGAGGAACAGTTCCGCGGGAATACGGCAAGCCGGAGCGATCCGCCCAATCCGCACTGTGACTCCGGACACACTCGCCGCGACCGTTACCATCCCTGCGTTTACTGATCCTTGAACCACACAGGGGGCGGCCTTGACCGGACGCGAGCGGACGGCGAAGGTCCTCGAAGACCGCCGCTTCCAGAACTTCATCATCGCCGTGATCGTGTTCAACGCGATCACGCTCGGCATGGAGACGTCGACGTCGATCATGGCCGGGTACGCCGGCCTCCTGCACGCGCTCGACCACATCGCGCTCGGCATCTTCGTCACCGAGCTGCTGGCGAAGTTCTACGCCTACCGCGGGCGCTTCTTCCGCGACAACTGGAACGTCTTCGACCTGCTGGTGGTCGGCATCGCGGTGATCCCGGCGACCGGGCCGTTCGCCGTGCTGCGGTCACTGCGCGTGCTCCGGGTGCTGCGGCTGATCTCGGTGGTGCCGTCGATGCGGAAGGTCGTCTCCGGGCTGCTCGCCGCGATCCCCGGCATGGCCTCGATCGCCGCGCTGCTGGCGCTGATCATCTTCGTGGCCGGGGTGATGGCGACGAAGCTGTTCGGCGCCATCGACCCGGGCGACTTCGGCGACCTCGGCACGTCGCTGTTCACGCTGTTCCAGGTGATGACCGGCGAAGCGTGGCCCGACATCGCGAAGACGATCATGGAACAGGCGCCGATGGCCTGGATCTTCTTCGTCGTCTACATCCTGGTGTCCAGCTTCGCGGTGCTGAACCTCTTCATCGCCGTCGTGGTCAGCGGCATGGAGGACGAGCTGCGTCAGGACATCCGCGAGGAAGAGGCGAAGCAGGCCGAAACGCAGGCGGCCGCGAACCAGGAGATCCTCGACGAGCTCCGCCTCCTGCGCGCGGAGCTCGCCGAGCTACGGCAGCAGGCGGCCTAGCGGAACGCGGCGGCGTTGCGCGCGGCCCAGTCGGCGAAGGTGCGCGGAGCGCGGTCGAGGACCCGCTCGACGTCGGGGCTGACGCGCACCTCGGCGGGACTCGGCGCGCCGAGGATGTCCAGGGTGTCGTCGGCGAGTTCGGCGGGCATGCTCCGCGTCATGCCGGCTTTGGCCTCGGCGCGGGAAAGCTCGTGGAACCGCACCGGCGAGCCCAGCGCGTCGGCGATGGCGGCCGCCTGCTGCCGCGGCGTGATCACCGCCGGCCCGGTCAGCTCGTACACGCCGCCGGCGTGCCGGTCGTCCAGCAGGCAGGCCGCGGCGACCTCGGCGATGTCCACCGGGTCGACGACCGGCACCCCGGTGTCACCGAAGGGGGCGGCGACGACCCCCTGGGTGCGGACGCTCTCGGCCCACCACAGCGCGTTGGAGGCGAAGCCGCCCGGCCGCAGGACGGCCCAGTCCACGCCGGCTTCCCGCACCGCGTCCTCGAGCGCGCGCATGGCGATCCGCGTCGTGCCGAAGGGCCGGGTCACCACGCCGAGGGTGGACAGCAGGACGATCCGGCCGACCCCGGCGCGCGCGGCCCGTCCGATGACGCCGGCGGGATCGGCCCCGACGGCGTGCAGGTCCCCGGAGAGCAGGAGGAACAACGCCTTCGCGCCGGCCAGCACGGGCTCGAGACCGGCGGGATCCGCCAAGTCGCCCACCACGTGCCGGACGCCGTCGGGCACGTCGGCGGCGTGCCGCGACACCGCCGTCACCTGCTGACCCGCCTCGGCCAGCGCCCGCGTCAGCGGCCGGCCCACGTTCCCGGTCGCCCCGGTCACCACGATCATGAACAGCTCCTTCGTCCGATTTCCTGGTGATCGGGACGGTAGGAGCCGAGCTAACTCCTGGTAAGTACATACCTTTGGGTAAGCTCAGGACATGACCGGAGGCTCGCAGCTCACCCCCACCGGCGCCGAGGCCCGATATGAGGTGTTTCACACCGACTGCGTCGCGCGGGACGTCGTCGACCACGTCACCAGCCGGTGGGGCATCTGGGTGCTGATCTCGTTGCAGCGCACCGATCTCAGGTTCTTCGAGCTGCGGGAGAGCATCGAAGGCATCAGCGAGAAGATGCTCTCCCAGTCGCTGCGCGCGCTGGTGCGGGACGGCCTGATCTGGCGGCGGGTCGAGCCCACGACACCGCCGCAGGTCACCTACGGGCTGACCGAGTTCGGCCGGGACGTCGGCGAGCCGCTGCTGGAGCTGTTCGACCGGATCACGCGCCGGCTCGCGGACTAGCTCAGTCGTCCGCGATCAGGGCCTCGAGTGCCGGGATCGCCGCCGTCAGCGCCTCACGGTGCTCGGGGGACAGCCGGTCGAGGCGCCGGTTCAGCTCCTGCACCCGCGTCGACCGGACGCCCGAGACGAGCCGCTCGCCCTCCTCGGTCGCCTTCGCCAGCCACGCCCGGCGGTCGACCGGGTCGGACTCGCGGCTGACGTAGCCGGCCTCGACCAGGGACGCGATGATCCGCGACATCGTCGCCGCGGCGACGCCCTCCTTGGCCGCGAGGTCGCCGAGGCGGAGCTGGCCGGAGTTCACCAGGGTCGCCAGCGCCGAAATGGCGCCGTGGCCCGGGCCCGGCACCCCGGCCTGCCGCAGTGACCGGGACAGCCTTCCGACGGCCAGGTACAACCTGCCCGAGACGTCCTGGACCGATGTGCTCGTCACGGCTGGCTCCTTCTGCCCTGCCCCGCCGCCGGTGCGCCGGAAAGTGCCGTCCACCTTACGGGTTCGCCGTGCGCGTTCGGCGTGAAGGCACCTTGGTTCACCGAGGTGGACTCGACGCCTGCGCCCAGAACCGCTGCGGCACGCGCCCCGCGCTCCGGGCCAGGTGACCGGCGACGACGGCCGAACGCATCGCCGAAGCCATCCGCTCCGGATCGGCCGCCCGAGTGACGGCCGTGGACAGCAGGACGGCGTCGCAGCCGAGCTCCATCGCCAGCGTCGCGTCCGACGCCGTGCCGATTCCCGCGTCCAGGATCACCGGCACGCCCGCCCGCGAAACGATGAGCTCGATGTTGTGCGGATTCCGGATGCCGAGGCCGGTGCCGATCGGCGCGCCCAGCGGCATCACCGCGGCGCACCCCGCCTCCTCCAGGCGCAGCGCGAGCACCGGGTCGTCGTTCGTGTAGGCGAACACGGTGAACCCGTCGGCGGCCAGCCGTTCGGCCGCGTCGAGGGTCTCGAACGGGTCCGGCAGCAGCGTCCGGTCGTCGGCGTGGACTTCGAGCTTGATCAGATCGGTGCCGAGGGCCTCCCGCGCGAGCTGCGCGGTGAGCACGGCTTCGGCGGCCGTGCGGCAGCCCGCGGTGTTCGGCAGCAGCTCGATGCCGAGCCGGTTCAGGAGCTCGAGCACGCCGGAGCCGCCCTCGGCGTCCGCGCGGCGCATGGCGACGGTGGTCAGCTCGGTGCCGGACGCGACCAGCGCACGTTCGAGCACGGCCAGGTTGGCCGCGCCGCCGGTGCCGATGATCAGCCGGGACGTCAGCTTCGAGGTGCCGATGACCAGCGGTTCTTGGTCCACTTCAGCCTCCCTGGACCGCGGTGAGGACGTCGACGCCCGCGCCCTTCGGCACGGTGGTGGCCGCCCAGTCCGCGCGGCGCACGACGACGCCGTCGACCGCGACGGCGATCCCGGGCCGCGGCCCGCCGGACGCGTCGAGGACGTCGGCGACGGTGGCGCCGTCCGGGAACTCCGTCCACTCGCCGTTGAGCTTGATCTCCATCACACGTGCTCCTTCTGGTGCAGCCGAGCGGGCGAAGCCGCTTCGACGCCTTCGGGTGGCTCCTCGCCTTCGAGCCAGGCGACCACGGCGGCCGCGGTCACGGGGGCCATCAGCAGACCGTTGCGGTGGTGCCCGGTCGCGGCGAAGACGCCGTCGTCCAGGACACCGACGTAGGGCAGCACGTCCCGGCTCGCGGCCCGCAGCCCGGCGGCGGTCTCGGCCAGCTCGTACTCGGTGATCGCGGGGAAGACGCGTTCGGCGCCTTCGAGCAGCTCGCGCACGCCCCGCGCGGTGACGGCCCGGTCGAAGCCCGCCTCGTACTGCGTGGCACCGAGGACGAGCTCCTGGTCGCCGCGCGGGACGAGGTAGATCGGCCGGCCCTCGACGACGGCCCGCACGGTGTGCGCGGGCGGCGGCAGGCAGCCGCGCCGGGGCTTCAGCCGCAGGATCTCGCCCTTGAGCGGCCGGACGGCGCCGGCCAGCTGCGGGTGCAGCCGCCCGGTCCAGGCCCCCGCGGCGAGCACGACGGCTTCGGCGGCCGGCAGGGTTTCGACGCGCTCGCGCACGAACCGGACGTCGTGGTTGACGCAGGCCGCGTAGAGCGCGTTGAGCAGTTTCCGGTTGTCCACGGCCAGGTCGCCGGGCACGTGGAGTCCACTTCGGACGGACCCGACGCCGGGTTCGAGCCGCTTGGTCTCCCGGCTGGTCAGGCGTTCGGCGGCACGGCCGATCGAGTGCAGGTAGCCGGCGAGGATGTCGAGGTGCCCGGCGTCGGCGCTGTCGAACGCGACGACGAGCGTCCCGTGCCCGGCCAGCCCGGGGTCGACGCCCTCCTGCTCGAGGTCGCGCGCGAAGCCCGGCCAGCGTTTCAGCGACGCTTCACCGAGCGCGAGCACGTCTTCTTCGCCGGGCCAGGCCTCGGTGACCGGGGCGAGCATGCCCCCGGCCAGCCAGGACGCGCCACCGCGCGCGGGCTCGGGATCGTGGACGGTGACGTCGTGGCCCGCCTTGGCGGCACGCCACGCCGCGGACAGGCCGATCACGCCGCCGCCCACCACTGCCAGGTTCGTCATGGGATCACGCTCCCTGCGCCGGCATGACCCGGATCAGGTTCCACGGTCGGAGCGGCAGCTCCCTCTCAGCCCGTGCCCCGGGCTCCCGTGCGGACCTCCCCACCCTAGCTCGCGCGGTACGGTCGCCGCTATGCCCGCCCTCTCCGGTGACAAGATCCGCGCCCGGCTCGACGCCGCGCGCCTGTACCTGTGCACGGACGCCCGCACTGCCCGCGGCGACCTGGCCGCCTTCGCCGACGCGGCGCTGGCCGGCGGCGTCGACGTGATCCAGTTGCGCGACAAGACGGGCGGCTCTCCGTTGGAGGCCGCGGCCGAGATCGCGGCGCTGGAGGTGCTGGCCGAGGCGTGCGCCCGCCACGGAGCGCTGCTGTCGGTGAACGACCGGGCGGACGTGGCGCTCGCGGTCGGCGCGGACGTCCTCCACCTGGGCCAGGACGACATCCCGGTCCCGCTGGCCCGCCGCATCCTCGGCGACGACGTCGTGATCGGCCGCTCGACCCACTCCCTCGACCAGGCGCTGTCGGCCGCGTCGGAGCCCGGGGTGGACTACTTCTGCACGGGCCCGTGCTGGCCGACCCCGACCAAGCCGGGCCGCCACGCACCAGGCCTGGACCTGGTGCGTGCGGTGGCCGGCTGGGCCCCGGAACGCCCGTGGTTCGCGATCGGCGGCATCGACGACGCCCGCCTGCCTTCGGTGCTGGACGCGGGCGCGTCCCGCATCGTCGTGGTCCGCGCGATCACCGAGGCGGAGGACCCCACCGCGGCGGCCCGCGAACTGCGGGCCCGCCTGCCCTGACGCGCCGGCTTCGAATCCTCTGTGGAGCTTGTTACCCCCGAAACGGAATCTTCACCCGAATCGTCTGGGAACTACCCGATCGGGCCAATTGCTCACCGCGAGGAGTAACAGCGTTCCACTGAACAGCGACCTTCGTGCGGAACCCCGCGACCTGAACCCGGGGTTTCGCATGGAGGATTCACGCAAATGTACCGCAACATCGAAGAAAGCGGGCCACCACCCCGGCGGCCGATTACGAAAAGCACGCGCATCATGCTCGGCGCGTTGGGAGTGGCGCTCGCTTTCATCACTCTTCTGGTCGTTCTCAGCCAGTGCAGACCGTCGACTTCGAGCACGGACATCGTGTGGATCGCAGAAAAGACGACCCACTCTCCGGGAGCAATTCCACGGGCGCTGCGCAGCCGCGTCCGGGCAGCGGGCGCGGAAGCCGGCGTGCGGTTCAGCACCTACGCCGTCGGTGAGCAGGCGATTCCCGTTGCGGACGCCGAAGCGCTCGATCTCGACCGGGGCAACGGGAAGGTCGGCGACGCCGGTCAGCAGGCGGCCAACGTCGACCGGATTCTCAAGGACGTAAACGGGCGCATCGAAAAGGCCGCCGTCAGCAGAACCGGCTTTTCCCTCTACGCCGCCTTGAGAGCCGCCGCGAACGAGGTCGAGCGCGCCGGGCACGTGGAGGCGTGGCTGAGCACCACGGTCCTGACGGGCTCGACCGATCCGCTCACGATCGCCGCGCTGAGCGCGGGTGCCGAACCGGCGCAGGCCGTGGACGAGTTGATGAAGACCCCGCTCAAGGAGCTCGATCTCCACGACGTCGACCTCCACGTCGTGCTCCTCACGCCGGTCGGCGACGAACAACGCCCACTCGACCTCAGAGCCGAGTCGTGGCGCACCAAGTTCATCACCGAACTCGCCGACCGGCTCGGCGCCCACGTTGACGGCCTGTTCCACGACAGCGGAACGGCACCGCCATGGCGGGACAGCTCCCGGGTGCCGGTGATCGCGGCGGCCGCGCCGCCACCGCAGGCCGTCACCCCCGGACCGCCCCGGATCGACAATGCGGCCTTCGAGCCCGACAGCGCGGAATTGATCGACCGGTCCGCCGCCACGGCCGCGGCCACCGAAGTCGCCCGGCAATACCGCGCCAAGAACGGCCGGAGCAGGATCACCGTCACCGGCTATTGCGCGAAGTACGGGAACGCCGACGGAGCCCGAGTCAAATCGGCCGAGCGAGCGGAAGCGATCGCCGCACTGCTGCGTGAGCAGGGTGTCCCGGACGGCGACATCGATACGGCCGGCTCCGGCTTCGACCGGCTCGCACCCGGAAGCAACGACCTCCGATCGCCGGCGCAACGCGTCGTCGTCATCGAGCTGACCGAACGTCCCTGAACGGAGAACAGTGACCGAAACCCCTGATCTCGAACTGGAGCCGTACCCCGGCCTGCCGAAAGGCACCTTCCGCGAAAAAGACCTCCCCCGCCCGGCGGTCATCGCGCTGGGGATAGCCGATGAAGGCGTGTGGTCGGCGGCCGTCGAGACCTATCTCAGCGTCATCGATCCGGACACCGGCAAGCCCGACCACGACCGCCCGCTGGCCGACGCGGCCGCCAGCGCCGTCCACAACGCCGCGGCCACCTGTCAGGCGGTGGCGCTCGACTATTCGGCTCGCTCCGACGACCGCGCGGCGGCGCAAGAGGTCGAGGCGGCGAAGCACGTCGCAGAAGCAGTCGACGTCATCGAGTACGCCGGCGGGATCATGCACGAAACCGTCACCGGGCCGGACGGCGAGAAGCTCAACGGCTGGCGGATCCAGGCCATCCACCAGCGGGACGAGGCGCTGGCTCGCCAGCGGAGCTCCGAAGGCGACGCACGGCACACCCAGCACGGCTGGGAAAAGAGCTGGCGCCTGATCGCCGCGGCGCTGCTGGGCGCGATGGACGCGCTCCTGCTTTGGAAGCCGCTGCTCAACCTGTCGTTCGAAGGCAGCGCCGACAACACCTTCCGCTGGGCGATCGGCGCCGGCATGGTGGCCCTCCAGGTGCTGGCCATCGAATGGGCGGCACGCACGTTCGTGAACGCCGAACGCCAGAGCGTGGACCGCCGCAGTGCCGCGGGCGATCACAACCGGCCCCTCACGAGCAGGCGCCTCCTCGGCGATGAGGCCGCGCCCAGCACCGACGACATCGCCGAGGCCGACCAGCAGTACTCGCAGGCTTACAACATCTTGGTCGGGGTGGCCGCCCTCGTGGCCCTGATCGGTGGCGTCCGGGTCGCGTGGCTGGGCCGCCAGGCCGATTTGCCCTTCTACGAGGCCACCCTCTTCGGCATCGCGATCGGGCTGATCCTGGGGTGCGTCGTGGTCCAGATGGCGCGCCTGTACTGCCGGGGAAACCTCCTCGGTGACCGGTTGCGGATCGAAGGTGAAGCGATCGACGCGATCGAAGCGCGGTTCAAGCGGGCGCGGGACCGGATCTCAGGTGAACGCGAGGCCGCGCACAACGCGCTGGCGGCGGCGGAAGTCCTGACCAACCACGCCGCCACGCTGCGCGACCTGACCCTGGCCGACTACCGGCGCGCGGTCGAACTGGCGTGGACGTGGTTCGGGCTGCCGCCGGGCGACCTCGACCACGAAGAGTTCACCCGACGCGCACAGTCGGTGGTCAAGGAACCGACCGCGAAGCACGACGCCCTGCTGACCCGGCTCGACATCGTGAACAAGTGGCTCGCCGAGCGCGGATCGCCGTTCACGCAAACCGCGGCCCACCAGCACCAGCTCACCGGCGAACCCGTCGGCGAGCAGCGCGAACCGGTCACGCCGGTCCGCCGGCCGGCGGGCAACCAGGTCGTCATCATCGGGCGCGCGCTCGTCGAGATCCCCGAACGCCCCAAGCCACCACACCGGTTGATGCTGGCCGGTGTGGTGGTGACGGCGATCGCAACGATCACCACTGCGTGGCTCGCGCCCGCAGCACAAGCGCCCTCGACGGAGACGGCACAGCTCATGGTCGAGCGGCCGCCCTCCCCCGCCTGAAGGGCGCGAGGAGTTCACGGGGTCGGGGTGGTCGCCGCGCCCTTGCTGGTGGGTGGGGTCGTCGTCGCCGGGGCCGAGGTCGACGGCTGCTGCGTCGACGTGCTCGGCGTGGTCGTCGGGGTCTCCGACGACGTCGTCGGGGACGTCGACGTGTCCGACGGGGTCGTGGTCGTCTCCGTCGGGGACACCTGGGTGTCGTCCGTGCTGGTGGTGGGCGTCGTCGACGGCGTCGGGTCGGTGTGCCCGCCTCCGCCGCCGAAGATCTTGCCGATGCTCGTGCCCGTGCCGCCGCCGATCTGGGTGCCCGTCGCCGATTCGAAGCCGACGATCACCACGATCGCCACCGCGAACGCCGCCAGGCTGGTGCCGATGATCAACGGCCACCGCAGTTTCCGCAGCCGCGACGGCCCGTCTTCCGCGGGTTTCGGCAGCTGCACCGTGGGCTGTTCGGCGATCGGGATCTCCCCCGGTTCGGCGGGTCCCCGCCGCCGGATCCCCGACGTCGCCAGCACGCGGGCCTTGAGCGCCGCTTCGCGGGTGCGCTGCAGCGAACGCAGGTACAGCTCGCCGCCGACCGTCGAAACCACGCTCGCCACGCCCGCGCCGACCACCGTGCCCGCCACGCCGAGCGTCGAGCCCAGCAGTGCCGCGGTCACCGCCGCGAGCGCCGCCGCCGCCACCTGCGCGATCCGCAGGCCCGACTTTTCCTCCGTCTTCTCCGAAGCCGCTGTCGTCTCCTTGCTCATGATCCCGATCCGCGTAGTCCGTCTTCTCCCCTTGTCCAACGGTTAGGGCGCGCGAGGAACTCCCCGCGTTGCCGCGGCGTGAGGAGCACCACTCTGTCTGTCCACATTAGACACTCCAAGCCGAACGGTTTCTTGACATACTCGGCACATGGAACTGGTGACGATCTCCGACATCGAGGCCGCCGCGAAGCGCGTCGAAGGTGTCGCCGTGCGCACGCCCTTGCTGGCGCAGACGTGGGGTCCCCGCGGGACCCTGTGGCTCAAACCTGAAAGCCTGCAACCGATCGGCGCGTTCAAGGTGCGCGGCGCGTTCAACGCGATCGCCTCACTCGACGACGCCGCGCGCGAACGCGGTGTCATCGCGTACTCGAGCGGCAACCACGCGCAGGCAGTCGCGTACGCGGCGCAGCGCTACGGCGTGCCCGCGGTGATCGTCGTGCCGGACGTCGCGCCGCGGATCAAGGTCGAGGCCACCCGCGCGTACGGCGCCGAGGTGATCGAGGTGCCGATCGGCGAGCACGAGGCGAAAGCGCGTGAACTGGCCGCCGAACGCGGGCTGACCCTCGTCCCGCCCTTCGACGACGCGGCCGTCATCGCCGGGCAGGGCACCGCGGGCCTGGAGATCGCCGAAGACCTGCCGGCGGTCGACGTCGTGCTGGTCCCGATCAGCGGCGGCGGGCTGGCGGCCGGCGTCGGCACCGCGATCAGGGCCCGCTGCCCGCACGCGCGGGTGATCGGCGTCGAGCCGGCGCTGGCCGCCGACGCCGCCGAGAGCCTGCAACGCGGCGAGCTGATCCGCTGGCCGCAGGCCGACCGCGCCCGCACGATCGCCGACGGCCTGCGCGCGCAGCCGTCCGAGCTGACGTTCGCGCACCTGCGGGAGGTCGTCGACGCGATGGTCACGGTCACCGAGGACGAGATCCGCGAGGCCGTGCGCGTCCTGGCCCGCCAGGCCCGCCTGGTCGCCGAGCCCAGCGGCGCGGCGACGACGGCGGCGTACCTCTTCCACGCCGAAGAGCTGCCGGCCGGGAAGACGGTCGTCCTCGTCTCCGGCGGCAACGCGGACCCGGCGATGTTCGCGGAGATCCTCGCGGGCTGACCCCGGCCCCAAGCGCCCCAATGGGGTTGTTTCATCCTGGTTTGTGCTGGTCACGATGGGTTGACCGGGTCTGGTAAAGCTCACGCGGGATCAGGCAGGGCACCGTCGCGGACGCTCTGCTCGTGCTGGGTCAGCACGAGCAGAGCCCGCAGCAACGTCGTGGCATGACGGGGTGCCAGGCGGAGTTTGTCCAGGACCCGCCAGGCTTTGAGGGCGGCGAAGCCGCCCTCCACCGCGCACCGCATTGCCGCGAACACCGCATTCGCCTGCTTCTGCGCCTTGCTCAACGGCCGCTTCGCTTCAGCCTTATACGGAGTCAGCACCACCTGCCCACACGCCCCCTCGCAGACACCACAGTGCTTGGTGGTGCGGACGTCTTTGTGCCAGCCCTGAATGCCCTTGTCCCCGGCCGGGGTCAGGTCGTGGGCATGCAGGTGTTCCCGGATCCGCAGCCGGCGAGCAGCGGTGATATCGGCGGTCTTGCCCGGCACCGCCGCCGATACCCACAACAACCGGCCGTCCTCGTCGGTCAGGGCCAGTACGACCAGGCCGTGCTGTTTGTGTTTGCCGCTGTAGTTGACCCGGTTCGCTCGGCCGGTGCGGCGACGGGTCCGGATCAAGGTGCCGTCCACCAACACCACCGCCGCGCCCTGGGCGGCCAGGCGGCGCAGGACACGGTTCAGGCGTGCCGCGCGGGCGGCGAGCAAGGCGATGACCTCCAGCACCCACCGCCGGACCGTGGATGCCGACACGCCCATACCGGCCCCGAGATGAGCCAGGCGCGGGTCGTGGCGCAGCACCGCCAGCACGACCAGGGCCTGCTCGGCCGGGGTGGCTTTGCGCCAGCGGGACCGCAACCGGCACCGGTGGGAACGGATCAGCCCGGCGACCATCTGCAGGGTCGAGGATGAGAGCGGGAGGGTGACCTGGTAAGAAATGGGTTCGAAGCCCTCGGCGGGTTGTTGACTCACATCTCGATCGTGCCGAGGGCTTCACCTATGTCCGGGGTCACCACGCCGGTCCCGGCGTCACTTCCTCCCGGCACAACCTGATTGGCTCGCTCTCACCGCCCCGACCAGCCACAACCACGATGAAACAACCCCAATGTGGCGTTGGTTGCGTCAGACGCACCGAACGCCACATTGGGTGCGCTGGACGCACCGAACGCCACATTGGGGCGCTCCGGGTCAGGAGCCGGCGACCGGGGTCCCGCCGCCGCGGACGTGGGTCGGCGGGCCCTCGACGCCGCAGTGGTAGCACTCGCCCAGGTGGGGGCACTCGTCGTCGGCCGGCTTGGCCGTCGAAGGGGGTTCGAGGACGCCGTTGTGGATGCCCAGCGCGATCAGCCCGCCCGCGATGGCCAGCGCGGCGCAGATGACCAGCGCCATCCGCCAGCCCGCGGTCAGCGCCACCGGGTCCGCGTACGCCTCGCCGGTCAGCCCCGCCGCGGCGGGCAGCACCGCCACCGCCAGGAGCCCGCCCGAGCGGGCGATCGCGTTGTTGACGCCGGACGCGACGCCGGCGAAGCGGTCCGGGGCCGCGGCGAGCACCGTCGCGGTCACCGGGGCCACGACCGTCGCCAGGCCGAGCCCGAACACCGCGACCGCGGGCAGCACCGCGCCGAAGTAGGACGCGCCGGGCGCGATGCGCAGCATCAGCAGCATCCCCGCGCCGACGACGATCGGGCCGACGACGAGCTGCGTGCGCGGGCCGATGCGCTGCGCGAGCGCGCCGGAACGCCCCGAAAGCAGCAGCATGATGACCGTCAGCGGCAGCCCCGCCAGCCCGGCCGCGGTCGGCGAGTACCCGAGCGACACCTGCAGCTGCATGACCAGCAGCATCATCACCCCGCCGAGCGCGGCGTAGACGACGAACGTCAGCGCGTTCGAGAGCGTGAACGTCCGGTCGCGGAACAGCGACGGCGGCACGAGCGGCTCGGCCGAGCGGTGCTGGACGAGGACGAACGCGGCCAGCCCGGCGATCCCGAGCAGGCCCGCGACCAGCACGATCGGGTCGCCGATGCCGCGCCCCGGCGCCTCCACCAGCGCGCCGGTGACGCCGGCGAGGCCGACGGCGCCGAGCGCGGCCGCCCCGAAGTCGGGGTGTCCCGTGGCCTCCGGGTCGCGGGATTCGGGGACGAACTTCCGCGCCATGAGAACCACAGCGACGGCGATCGGCACGTTGATCAGGAACGCCAGCCGCCACGACCAGACCTGCACGAGGAACCCGCCGAGCAGCGGCCCGGCGGCCGCCGCGATGCCGCCGAGCCCGGACCAGGCGCCGATCGCGCGGGCGCGGGCGTCGTGCGCGAAGGACGCCTGGAGGATCGCCAGCGACCCCGGCGTCAGCAGCGCGCCGCCGATGCCCTGCAGGATCCGGGTCGCGACGAGCATCTCGGTGGACTGCGCCGCGGCGCACAGCCCGGAGGCGACGCCGAACCAGACGACGCCGACGAGGTACGTGCGGCGCCTGCCGTAGCGGTCGCCGAGCGATCCGGCGACGAGGATCAGCGCGGCGAGCGCCAGCAGGTACCCGTCGAGGATCCACTGGAGACCGGCGACGGAGGCGTTGAGCTCGGTTCCGATGCGGGGCAGGGCGACGTTGACGATGGTGCCGTCGAGCATCGCCATGCCCGACCCGAGGATGGTGGTGGCGAGGACGCCGCGCGCGGCGTGCGTCCCCCACCGGATCCCGGTGTCTTCGGTGGCAGTCACCCTGAGAACCTTATTCAGCCGTCGGTCGGCGCAACAGTCACCGCAGGCAGCCGAGCTGCGGCCCGTCGCGCCGACCTAACCAGAATAAGGTTCTCACTCCACCCTGACCGGGGACCGCCGTCAACCGCGCGCTTACGGCAGCAGCGTCGTGACGAACTTGTAGCGGTCGCCGCGGTACACGGAGCGGGCGAATTCGACCGGCTTGCCGTCCGTGGCGAACGAGTGCCGGGTCAGCATCAGCACCGGCATGCCGACGTCGGCGCCGAGCATTTCCGCTTCCTGCGGTCCGGCGAGCGACGTCTCGATCGTCTCTTCGGCGCGCTCGAGTTCGACCCCGTAGTGCTCGCGTAGAACGGCGTACAACGAGCCGCCCTGCGAGACGTGCTTGCGCAGCCCGCGGAAACGGCCGAGCGGGAGGTGCGTCGTCTCCAGCGCCATCGGCTGGGAGTCCGCGAGTCGAAGACGTCGAAGGCGAAGAATTTTCGCACCCGTCCGGATTCCGAGCAGCTTCGCGAGGTCACCCTCGACCGGCAGTTCCTCGACTTCCAAAAGCTTCGACGACGGCTTCAGGCCCTGCTTGCGCATGTCCTCGGTGTACGACGACAACTGCAGCCGCTGCGCGAGCTTCGGCTCGGCCGCGAAGGTGCCTTTTCCCTGCACCCGGTGCAGGCGCCCCTCGGCGGTCAGGTCCGCCAGCGCCTGCCGCACGGTGGTGCGGGAGACGGTGAACTCCCCCGCGAGCGCGCGTTCGGTCGGGATCGGCGACCCCGGCGGGAGGACGTCCAAAAGATCGAGGAGGTGCTGTTTCAACGCCCAATACTTGGGCTCGCGCTGCCCGCGCATCCCGGCGACGGCGCCCGCCTCGCCCGTGGTGGTGGTCTCCAACATGCCCGACTCCCTATGCCTTCCCTCATCACACGCCACGTCCCCGTATGAAACGTACCCTTTTCCACCGACGGCCCGCCCCACTAACATTGGTCTAGACCTGACCGACGCCGCCTGAGTCCGGTACATAATGCCGGAGGTGGAGAGGAAAATGATGACCCAACAACGGCCCGGCGAGCACATGGCCGCGGAGATCGCCCAGCAGCCGGACGTCTTGGCGGGACTGGTGCAGCGTCAGGCGGAAATCGCCGAAGTGGCGGAAAAGATCTCACAACGGCCCCCGCGCTTCGCTTTGCTCGCGGCGCGTGGATCGAGCGACCACGCAGCGTTGTACGCGAAGTACCTGATCGAGGTACTCCTCGGCCTTCCGGCCGGTCTGGTTTCCCCGTCCACGGCGACGCTGTACGGCGCACGACCCGATCTGCGGGACGTGCTGTTCGTCACCGTCAGCCAGAGCGGTGGCTCGCCTGACCTGATCGAGGTCACCGAAACGGCGCGGCGCCAGGGCGCGCTGACCGTTTCCGTGACCAACACCCCGGACTCGCCGCTGCGGGCGGCGTCCGAGCTCGGCATCGACATCGGCGCGGGCGTCGAACAGGCCGTTGCGGCGACCAAGACGTACTCCGCGACGCTGATGGCGCTCTACCTGCTCGTCGACGCGGTGCGCGGCGGCAAGGCGGCCGACGCCGAGAAGATCGGCGAGCTGGCGCAGCAGACCCTCGACGGCTCCACCGAGGGCGTCCAGCGGGCGGTCGACCGGTACCGGTTCGTGAACCGGGTGCTCACCGCCGCCCGCGGCTACTCCTACGCGACCGCGCTGGAGGCGTCGCTCAAGCTCGCCGAGACGAGCTACCTCGCGGCGCGCGCGTACAGCGGCGCGGACCTGCTGCACGGTCCGGTGGCGGCGGTCGACGACCAGACGGCGGTGCTGGCGTTGACCAGCGCCGGGCACGGCGCGGAAGCCATGCGCGACGTCATCGACGCCGTCGGCAAGCGCGGCGCGGACGTCGTCGCGGTCGGTTCGGCGTCCGCGGACACCCCCGCGGCGCTGCGGATCGACGTCCCGCAGACCGTCGAGGAGCTGGCGCCGATCCTGGAGATCCTGCCCGTCCAGCAGATCGCGCTGGGCCTGTCGCTGGCCCGCGGCGGCGACCCGGACAACCCGCGCGGCCTGCTCAAGGTGACCAAGACCCGGTGACCTCCGCGATCGGCGTCGACGCCGGCGGCACGTCGACCAGGGCCGCACTGGTCGACGCCGCCGGCGTCGTGCTCGGCACCGGGCGCGGCGAAGGCGCCAACCCCAACGCGCACGCGCCTGAGGTCGCCGCGGGCCGGATCACCGGCGCGATCACCGCGGCACTCGGCGACCGCGACCCCGCCGGCGTGCGGGCGTGCGTCGTCGGCATGGCCGGGGTCAGCAAGCTGAGCGATCCGGCGGTGGCGGCGGTGTTCGAAGCCGCGTGGGCGCGGATCGGGCTCGCCGGCGTGGTCCGGACCGTGGCTGACGCCGAAGTGGCGTACGCGTCCGCGACGGCCGCGCCGGACGGGACCGTGCTCGTCGCCGGCACCGGCTCGATCGCGGGCCGGATCCGCAAGCGGCGGCTGGCCGGGACCGCGGGCGGCTACGGCTGGCTGCTCGGCGACGAGGGGTCGGCGTTCTGGCTCGGCCGCGAAGCCGTCCGTTCCACTTTGGAGGCTCTCGGCCGCGGCCTGCCCTTGGCGGGACTGCCGTCGGCGGTGCTCGCCGCCGCGCTCGGACCGTCCGGAGTGGACGTCCGGACCGACGCCGGGCGGCTCGCCGCGTCGCGCGCGCTCATCACGGCCGCCAACGCCGAGGCGCCGGTGCGGCTCGCCCGCTTCGCCCCGCTGGTGAGCGCGGCGCACGCCGGCGGCGAGCCCGCGGCCCGGGAGATCGTCGGCCGCGCGGCCGAGCTGCTCGTCGCGAACGCCCTCGCGGCGCGCGAGCCCGGCGAGTCGACGCCGGTCGTGCTCGTCGGCTCGGTGCTCACCGGGGACAGCCCGGTCGGCGCGCTCGTCCGCCGTGGATTGTCCGGCCTCGAGGTGCTGACCAGCTGCGATGGCGTGCTCGGTGCGGCCTGGCTGGCCGCTGTGGACGCCTTCGGCGAGGGGGCGCCGAGGCCCGTGGCGCGCGGAGATTGAGCAAAACGCGGCGCGAAACCGCGAAAACGTCGACTGAACCCGGGTAGTCCGGGTAACGTAGGCAGTGGCCCCCGGACCCTCCCCCCTCGCCGGGGGCCGCCTTATGCCCCGGGTACGTCGTCCGAGCTGGTCTCCGGCGCCAGGCGCAGGCCGGGGTGCTCCGGCGGCAACGCGCGGTAGAGCACCCAGCCGCTCACCGCGACGGTCAGCGCGACCAGCGGCCACGACAGCACCGTGCGGGCCACGCCGAGCGCGATGACCTGGCCGGCCCACCACAGCAGGCCGTAGACGACCACGCGCAGCACGTACTGCAGCACCCACACCCAGCTGGCCCGCGAGTAGGCCTTCAGCAGCACGGCGTCCCGCCGCCAGCGCGCCTTCTGCCCGAGCAGCAGCCCGACGACGACGCCGAGCAGCGGCCAGCGCACGACGATGCTGGCCGCCCACAGCAGCGCGCTGGCCACATTGGACATCAGCTGGAGCAGGAAGAAGTCCTGCGCGCGGCCGGTGTGCAGCGCGATCAGCGCGGCCGCGACGACGGCGGCCAGGCTGACCACGAGCGCGCGGACCTTGCCGCCCCGGGCGACCCGGTAGGCCCCGAGTGCGACGGCGACCGCGATGGCGACCCCGGCACCCCAGGCGACGGACTGCCCGGCCACGAGCCAGCCGACGACGAAGCCGGCGGGCGGGACACTGGCGTCGAGCGCGCCCCGGCGGCCGCCGAGGATCTGCGCGAGCGACTCACGGGGTTCTCCGGACACGTGTCCAGCCTGCCGGAAAGCGCCCGGGACGCCCCAAGCAGGGAGATCTTCGCCACATCGGGTGCCGGGTTTGCCTTCGAGTGTGCCGTTTCACGGCATGCCGAAGGTGAAGACTGCGTAATAAAGGAGCGGAGAAGGCCGACAAGATAAGACACTGTTACTCCGGGCTGAACGGCCGGGGTGGCGCGGGGGTAGGACCCCGATGGTTAGTTGTGGTGTACAACTACATGTCGGGGAGTCGGTCGCAGGATGGGGAAGGGGACCCACGTGTACGGAATCGACAGCTATGTAGCCATAGGAGACAGCTTCACCGAGGGCCTCAACGACGCCTTGCCGGACGGCTCGTTCCGGGGCTGGGCCGACCGGCTCGCGGAGACCCTCGCGGCGGGCAGGCCCGACTTCCGGTACGCGAACCTGTCGCTGCGGGGCAAGATGCTCGACGAGATCATGGACGAGCAGCTCCCGATCGCCCTGGAACTGAAGCCCGACCTGGTCACCCTCTGCGCGGGCGGCAACGACATCATCGTGCCGGGCGCGGACGTGGACGCGGTGGCGGAGCGCCTGGAGGAGGGCGTCGCCAAGCTGCGCGAGGCGGGCATCCCGGTGCTGATGTTCAACGGCCCGGACACGAAGGTCCTCTCGGTGATGTCGGTCCTGCGCGGCAAGGTGGCGATCTACAACACCCACCTGTGGGCCATCGCCGAGCGCCACGGCGCCCGCATGGTCGACCTCTGGGCGATGACCCCGCTCCACGACCGCCGCGCCTGGAGCGACGACCGCCTCCACTTCTCCCCCGACGCCCACCGCCGCATCGCCCTGAAGTCGGCGGAGGTCCTGGGCATCCCCGTCGAGGGCGACTGGCGCGAGCCGTGGCCCTCGGAGGCACCCCCGAGCCGCTGGATCGACTCGCGGCGCTCGGACCTGACGTGGACGAAGGTGCACCTGCTGCCGTGGATCCGCCGTCAGCTGCGGGGCGAGTCGATGGGGGACGGGCTTTCGCCGAAGCGGCCACAGCTGGCGCCGCTGGCTCCTTTGACGCCGTTGGCGCCCGTGGCGCCGCTGGACGTGCTCGAGGTGCCGGACAAGGCTCAGCAGGCCAGCTGAGGGTTCTCCGGCCCGGCCTCCGGGCGCGCGAGGCGGCTCCGGCAGAGTCGCCGGCCCCGGCTCGCTTCACCGCCGACAGGCGGGGTGGGCAGCTCGCGCGAGGTCGCGAATGAGTCATTGGCGGCTTTGGAGGTCCCGAATGAGTCATTCGCGACCTCGCCTTCGGCAAGCCGCCGCTCGGTGCGCGGGAGGCGGTGCCCGGGGATCGGTGGCCCGAGCGTCGTGAACGGGTCGTTCAGGACGTCGCGGGCCGGCTCGAGCGGCCCCGGGCAAGCCCGCCGATGCAACGATCCGCCGCGTCGACTCCGACTTTGCCGGAGCCCTGACCTTTCCGGCGGCGCGCTCTCCGCCACCACCGACGGAAAGTGCTCACTCGATCACGAACCCCCGAGTTGTCCACATGTCGACTTGCCTGGGGACAACTTGTGGACGGACCTCCCCAGCCGACTCGCCAACCCGCTCCACCCGGCTTACAGTCCCCTTATGTCCGGTCGGCGTCGCTGGATCCTCTTGGTCCCGATCGCGGTGCTGGTCACGGCGCTGCTCGCGGGGGTCGTGGCCTGGGCGCAGGGCGGGAGCATCCAGCGTGACCTCACCTCCCGGACGCAAGCCGCGCTCGCCGCCGCCGGGTTGCCCGCCGGGAACGTCAGCTTCGACGGCCGGGACGCCACCCTCAACGGGTTCCCGCCTGGCCAGGCCCTCCGCGCGCTCGAGGTCGTCCAGCGAGTCGACGGCGTCCGGGCCGCCAAGTTCGAAGGCGACGTCGTCCCCGTGGCCCCCAGCACGACCGAAGCACCGCCGAGCAGCAGCACCAGCGCGCCGGCCGGCAGCAGCCCACCGCCGCCCACCACGACCACCACCGCGCCGCCGCCGACCGACAAGGCCGGGGTGCAGGCCGAGATCGATCGGATGCTCGCCGAGGCGCCCGTGACCTTCGTGCCGGACACCGCCCGGCTCACGCCCGAAGGGGAACAGGCCGCCCGCGGCATCGCCGTCGCGCTCGCGAAGTCACCGGCGACCTTCCGGTACCGCGTCACCGGCCACGTCGGCCGCGGGCCCGGCGGCGAGAGCGCCGCGCTGAAGCTGTCGCGGGACCGCGCGCGGGCCGTCGCGCGGATCCTCACCACCAACGGCCTCACGACCAAGCGCGTGACCTACCGGGGTCTCGGCGACACCCGGCCGGCCAGCGGCGGCGAAGAGGACCGGCGGGTCGAGATCACGGTCATCTGAAGGGGTGGTGCCGATGTTGTGGCTGTTCGGGCAGATCTGGCTGTGGCTGATCGTCGCCTTCGCCCTCGGCGCGCTCACCTCGTGGCTCGTCCTGCGGACCCCGCAGCGCGCCGAAACCCCCAACGCCGTCGAAGCCGCTTACGAGCCCGAACCCGAGCCGCGGTACGACGAACCGCTCGCCGCCGAGCAGACGCAGTTCATCCCCGCCGCGTGGGCGCAGGGCCCGCCCAAGGAGCCCGGCGAAGCCGACGACGAGCCCGAGCCCGCCGGGCACCGCGAGGGGCACCTGCCGCTGCCGCCGCAGCGCGGGGCCGAGGCCGAGGACTGGCCGACCGAGGAGGAACCGGCCTGGCCCGAGAGCGAAGAGGCCGCCCCGCGGTGGCCGCAGCAGCCTGGGCGCGGTGGCTGACACCCATCCTGGTAAATTCGGCTACGCACTGTGAGCGAGGCTGAGGAGGGAGTGGCGTGGCACTCCCCCATTGGACCGCGCAGCAGGTCCTGCCGCCGGGCCGCCACGCGGGCGATCTCGCCGACGTCTACGAGCGGCTGGTCTTCGACGCGCCGCACCAGAACGAGCGCGAAATCCTCTTCAGCGCGCTCAACAGCTACCTCGGCGTGGCCCGCCGGATCATGCCGTCCGGCCGCGCGTGGATCGGCGGCGAGCTCATCACGCGCACCGCGCACCCGCCGCGCGGCCTCGACGTCGTCCTCATCCCGGACGAGTGGGGCGCGCTGAAGCGGCTCGACGACGCCGGCCGCTCGGCGCTGTACGGCCTGCTCACGCTGCGCGGCGTGATCGTCGGGCAGCCCGCGATGTACCTCGATCAGGTGCAGCCGGTCGGCGGCATGCTGGACGGCTTCCTGTGCCGCCCCGGCGACGAGGACACCTGGGCCGAGGTCTGGGCCGAAGGCGGCAGGGGCTACCCGGAGATGATCTGGTGAGGAACGAGTTCCGGCGCATCGCCGACGAGATCCCCGGCGGCACGTGGCTCGACGACCTCGCGCGCGCCTCGGCGATGGCGGCCAACGCCAAGTTCGAGCGGACGTCGCGCTCCCCGCTGCTGCACGTGTCGGTCATCGGCGAGCAGACCATCGACGCGTACACCTTCTCCGACATCAGCCGCGCGCTGCAGGACGCCACGGCCAAGATCGGGCACATCATCCGGAACCCGTCCGGCGAGGTCACCCAGGTCCAGCAGGCCGACCGCGACAAGGCGCCGCTGATCCAGCGCGGCCAGGCGGGCAACGCGATCTTCTTCGGCTTCCCCGAGCCGGTGGCCGAGGACGCGCTGATCATCGACGGCATCGAGACGCTTTCCGAGCGCGCCGTCAAGGAACTGTGCGACTTCCTGCCGGCCAACGGCTCGGACGACGGCGCGCTCGACGCCGTGCTGCTGCAGCGCGACACCGTCCGCAACGCGGTGAGCGACATCGTCAACGCCGTCGCGAAGAACGCCGGCATCGGGATGGCGCTGACCCCCACCGCGGGCGAGCAGGTCACCCGCAGCATGACCACCGAGCAGGCCCGGATCCTCCAGGGCAGCCTCCGCGAGTCCCGCGAAGCCGTCGGCTACGAGACGGTGCGCGGGCGGCTCGACGGCGTCCGCACCCGGCGGCGCATCTTCTACCTCGACCGCGAGTCCGGCGGGACCATCCAGGGCGCGGTGGCGCCGGACCTGCTCGACGAGATCAAGGAGAACCTCGACCGCCCGGTGACCGCCCGGTTGCGCGTCGTGCGCACGACGACGATCGACGGCCGACGCGGGCGTCCGGTGTTCGAACTCCTCGAAATCACGCCCGAAGTGAGCCTTTTCGACTGAAAAGTCCAGCTCGCGACTTTCGTCTTGAACACCGGTACCGACGGTCGTCGTAGGCCGAAGGACCACGAAAACAGTGGGAACCCCGATATTCTTCCCATTGATCACCCGGTCACGCCATGCGCGCGATGTCAGGAAATACCGGTACTCGTCGCAAAATGGTGGGACAATGACTTTTTCCAGAATGTAACAATTTCGTTCGTGGGCACTCTTATGGGTTAACGTCGTCGCACTCCCACCCGAAGGGGCCCGCATGATGACCGACCCGCAGTACCCGCCGACCACCGCGCGCCACGGCAGACCCGCGCCGCCGGTGACGGCCACGGAGCGTCGTCAAGCGAACGCGAAGCCAGGGCGCAACATCCTGGCGATCGTCGGGCTGCTGCTCGGCCTGGCGGCACTGGGTGTCGCCTTCGTCCCGGAAATCGGATTCGTCACCTGGCCGCTGGCCGGGCTCGGGCTGATCCTCGCGATCGCCGGATTGGTCCAGGTCAAGAAGGGCACCACGGGCGACCGCGGGGTGGCGATCACGGCCACCGTCGTCTCGGTCGCGGCTCTGCTGTCGACGGCGGGACTGCTGCTGTACTCGACGTTCCTCGGCGGCGGCGAGTCCGGGCTGCACCTGCCCGCCGTCGCGAGCGACAAGCACACCGTGGTCTTCGAGGTCACCTCGGCGGGCGGCGCGACCGTGCGCTATGGCAGCCTCAGCGACCAGCGCACCGAAAACGCGCCGGCCAGCACCGACGCGTGGCAGGGCCAGGCTTCTTACAACAATGGTTCGTACCTGTTGACGCTCACCGCGGACACCCGCAATTCGAACGTCAACAACGAAATCAAGTGCGCCATTCTGGTCGATGGCAAGAAGGTCGCGGAAAACAGCGGGACGACCATCGCGCTGTGCACCGCGAACGTGAGCTGATCCCGCCTGGCGACCGGCCGGCCTACACCCCCACCTCGGCCGGCCGGATCGCCACGAGCCGCTCCTGGCGGCTCCCGGCCCCGTCGCGGTTTCCCGCGCGGGGCCCGGCGCCGGCGTCTCAGCGCCCCTCCCCTAGGGCTCTGCCGGCACCGCCGAACCTACGCGGACGCCGCCCGCGCCCACTAAGAATCCACTAAGGATTCACGGCGCGAGACCGGCCGTGACCCATTCGCAACCGAATCATCGCCATGAATGCACCGGGCCGACACCGAGTTGTCGCAGTTCGAAAGCGCGGGCGAATCCTCACTGCAGTTCGGCGAGTTCGGCACGGACTTCACCGACGAGCTTCGGGTGCACCCGCTCGTAAATGCGCACCGACAACGCGAGTTGTTCGCGCGCGCCGTCGATGTCGCCGCGGGCGCGCAGCACCCGGCCCAGCGTCAGCCGCAGCGCACCCTCCCGCGCGACGAACTCGCGGCTGATCGCGAGGTCGATCGCCTCCCAGACGTGCCGCTCGGCCGCCTCGAGGTCGCCGGCCCGCAGGCTGAGGTCGGCCAGCTTGTCGAGTGAGACGACGACCCGGTCGTCGTCGCCGAGTTCGCGGTCGATGCACAGGCCGGCGAGCTGGTGCGCGATGGCTTCGGCGAGCAGGCCCGCCCGCTTCTCCGCCTGCGCGCAGCTGCTGAGCGCCTGCCCGCGCAGCGTGACGTCGTCGGCCTCCGCGACGGCCTTGCCCAGCCGTTCGATGGCCCGCTCGTGCTCGCCGAGCCGGCTGAGCGCGCGGCCGAGGGTCAGGTCGGCCGAGGTCGTCAACCGCTCGTCGGCGAGCCCGGCGGCCAGTTCCGCGGCGCGCTCGGCGTCCGCGAGGCCGAACCCCGGCAGCTCGAAGACCAGCGCGATCTCGCACCGCGCGAGCCGCAGCCAGCACTGGCCGGCGACGTCGCCGGCGGCTTCGGCGGCCGCGACGCCGAGGTCGGCCATCCGCGTCCACTCGTCCAGCAGCGGGCAGGCGACGCGGTAGCTGTGCCCGAGCCGGGCCAGCCGCCAGACGTCGTCGTGGCGGCCCGCGGCGAACGCGGCGTCGAGCACGGCGAGGAGGTTCGGCCACTCGGCCGCGAACCAGTCGTGCGCCTCGGTGAAACCGGTCAGCGGGGGCATCGCGTCCTCGCCGAGCACCCCGGCGAAGTCGAGCGGGTCCGCGACCGGGCCCAGCCGGCGCCGCGCCCGGTCGGCGACGGCCTGGTAGTACCGGACCGTCCAGCCGAGCGCTTCGTCGCGCTCCTTCTCACCCAGCTCCTGCTCCGCGAGCTCCCGCAGGTAGAGCCAGACGAGGTCGTGCGGGACGAAGACGTCCCGCGCGGTTTCGGCGATGAGGTTGTGCGCGGCCAGCGCGCGCAGCCGCCGTCGCGCCTCGGCGACCGGGATCTGCGCGACCGCGGCCATCACGTGCGGCCCGACCAGCACCCCGGGCACCGCGCCGAGCTGCAGGAACGTCTCGGCGATCTCGCCGGGCAGGCCGCGGAAGGAGACGTCGAACGCCGCGCGCACGCCGTCTTCGGCGCCCTCGACCTGCAGGCCCGCCAGCCGGGTGCGCTCGTTGCCGAGCTCGTCGATCAGCTCCTCGGCGGTGCGCAGCGCACTCGCCGACAGGCGCGCGCCCGCGATCCGAAGGGCGAGCGGGAGGTAGCCGCAGAGCCGCGCGAGGGCGTGGTTGAGGTCGGCCGGACCGGCGAGCTCCTCGATCAGCCGGACGGCGTCGTCGGGTGCGAGGGTGCCGAGCACGCGCTGCTTGGCGGCGTTCGACACGGTCAGCCCGTCGAGGCGCGAGCGGCTGGTCACGACGGTCATCGTCCGCGCGCTCGGCGGCAGCAGCGGGCGCACCTGCTCGGCGGTGCGGGCGTCGTCGAGCAGCACCAGCATCCGCCGCCCGGCGATCAGCGACCGGTACAGCGCGACGCGCTCGTGCAGCAGCTCGGGGACCTTCGCGGTTTCGACGCCGAGGCCGAGCAGGAACTGGGTGAGCAGCTCGGCCGGCTCCAGCGGCGGGTGGTGCGGGTCGAAGCCGCGCAGCGACGCGAACAGGACGCCGTCCGGGAACTTCCGGGCCGCCCGGTGCGCCCACCACACGACGAGGGTGCTCTTGCCGACGCCGGCGGTCCCGGTGACCACGGCGATCGTGCTCTCCCCGGCCTCGGCGCGGGTGACGAGCCCATCGAGCCAGGCCAGCTCGTCCCCGCGCCCAGCCAGACTGGGCACGGCGGCCGGCAACTGCGAGATCGGCTTCGCGGCGGCGTCGCTTTCACGTGAAAGCGACGCCCCCAGGTGGGCGCTTTCACGTGAAAGCGGCGGTAGGTCGTCGTTGAGGACGCGCTCGTGCAGCCAGCGCAGCTCGGCGCCGGGCTCGACACCCAGGTTGCCGAGGGTGGCGCGCGAGACGGTCCGATACAGCTCGAGCGCGTCCCCGCGGCGCCCGGCGTGGTACAGCGCCCGCATCAGCTGCCCCGCCGTCCGCTCGGCCAGCGGATCGGCCCGCACGATGGGACTGAGCTCGACGATCAGCTCGGCGTGCCGCCCGAGTTCGAGATCGGCGTCGACGCGGGCCCCGTGCACGGCGAGGCGGAGGTCTTCGAGCTCGGGCGCCCGCAGCGAGTCGGGCACGCCCCCGAGCGCGGGCCCCTGCCACAGCGCGAGCGCCTCGGCGAGCAGCGCGGACGCGACCTCGGGCGTGGCGATCGAAGCCCGGTCCAGCAGGGCGTGCGCGCGGTGGACGTCGATCCGGTCGGGGTCGACGTCGAGCCGGTACCCCGGCGGGGTGGTGAGGATGCTGGGGCCGTCGAGCTCCCGCAGGATCCGCCGCAGGTGCGAGACGTTGCCGTGGATGATCGTCCGGACGGTCGCGGGCGGGTCGTGCCCCCAGAGCGCGTCGATGATGTCGTCGAGCGCGACGACCTTGCCCGGTTTGAGGGCGAGCATCGCGAGCAGACCGCGCACGCCGGGACCGCCGATCGGGACGGGGTCGTCGCCGTGGACGAGCTGAACGGGCCCGAGCAGCCGGAACCGGATCGAGGCCATGCTCGCGCCCACCTCCCCGGGGTCCACGGTCTCCCGGCGTCGCCCTCGCCGGGAAAATCAACCTACCGTGATCGCCAGCTGACGAATACCACCCGCCCGGGGACGGCGGAGGGCCGATACCAGGAGGTTTGGTCGCTCTGCGGATTCCGCAGCGCCGGTGTTCCGGCCCTGCGACATCCATGCACGGCTGGTGATGAGCCAGGAACCCCGGACGTGGAACGACCCCGTACCACCGGTCCCGATCCGGTGGTACGGGGTCGTGCTGAAACTCCCGGCCGGGCCGCCAGGGGGCGCGGTCCGCCCGTCGTCTTCGCCGGCGATCGGGCGGGTGAGCTCACCCCGAGCGAAGCACCCGCCGTCGATCGTCCGCGAAGACGTCTGTTGCGCGGGCCACACGCCCGCGCGGTGGCGACACGGTAACAAAGCGCACCGGGTCGGTCACCGGCGGGCCTGCCGCCTCAGCGCGAGATCGGTGCCGGGTTGCGGCCGGCGATGAACGCCGGCCTCGGCGTGCTCGCCGCGAACGGCTCCTGCAACTCGTTCTCCACGCTGTTGAACACCAGGAAGATGTTCGAGCGCGGGTACGGCGTGATGTTGTTCCCGGAGCCGTGCATGATGTTCGAGTCGAACCACAGGGCCGAGCCCGCCTGGCCGGTGAATTGGTCGATGCCGTGCTCGGCCGCCATCCGGGTGATGTCGTTCTCGTTCGGCACGCCGACCCGCTGGTCCTTGAGCGAGGCCTTGTAGTTCTCGTCCGGCGTCTCGCCGGCGCACTGGACGAACGTCCGGTGCGAGCCCGGCATGATCATCAGGCCGCCGTTGAACGGGTAGTTGTCCGTCAGCGCGATGGAGCAGCTGACCGCGCGCGGGGCCGGCATGCCGTCCTCCGCGTGCCAGGTTTCGAAGTCCGAGTGCCAGTAGAACCCGGTGCCCTTGAACCCCGGCATGTAGTTGACGCGGCTCTGGTGGATGTACACGTCGGAGCCGAGCAGCTGCCGGGCCCGGTCCAGCACGCGCGGGTCGCGCACCAGTTCGGCGATCAGGTCCGAAATCTCGTGGACGTCGAAGATCGACCGGACCTCACCGGTCCTGGCCTCGGTGATCACGCGCTCGTCCTGGGCGAGCTCCTTGTCGGAGGACAGCCGCACGAGCTCCTGCCAGTACGCCTGCACCTCCCCGACAGAGAGCATGTCTTCGACCACGGTGTACCCGTTGGTCTCGTGGTTCGCCAGCGTGGCGGCGTCGATCGGACCGTCGGCTTCGGTACCCCACACCGTGGGGTGCACGCGCGGCAGGTGGGCCGGCGTACCGGTGATCCGGGTCGGGTAACCGTCGTCGACCCGGGTGTCCAGCAGCGTCACGGACTTCGCCTCCTGTTCCTTCGGTGTTTTACGCGTCCTCGGTGATCAGCGGGTACACGCCGTTTTCGTCGTGGACCTCGCGGCCGGTCACCGGGGGGTTGAACACGCACACGCACTTGATCTCGGTCCGCGGCCGGACCTGGTGCTTGTCGTGGTCGTTGAGCAGGTACAGCGTCCCCGGCTTGAGCTCGTACACCTTGCCGGTGGCGAGGTCCTCGATCTCGCCCTCGCCGGAGGTGATGAACACCGCCTCGATGTGGTTGGCGTACCAGAAGTCGTTGACCGTTCCCGCGTACAGCGTGGTCTCGTGCACCGAGAAGCCGACGCCCTCCTTGGCGAGGATGATCCGCTTGCTGCGCCAGTTCGGGGTCTTGATGTCGGCGTCGGTGTCGGTGACCTCGTCGAGTGTGCGGACGAGCACGGGCGTACTCCCTTACTTCTTCAGGACGGCCTTGATGGACTCGTCGATGGTGGACAGACCCTGCGTCAGTTCGTCGTCGGTCAGGGTCAGCGGGGGCAGCAGTTTCATGACTTCGCCGTCGGGGCCGGAGGTTTCCATCAGCAGGCCGCGCGCGAACGCCTCCGCGCAGACGCGGCCGGCCAGGTCACCGTTCTCGAATTCCAGGCCGCGCGCGAGGCCGCGGCCCTTGGCGACCAGGTTCGCGTCCGGGTAGGCCTCGACGATGCCGGAGAACGCGGCGGCGATGCGCTCGCCCTTCGCCTTGGTCGACTTCTCGAGCTCGTCGTCGCTCCAGTAGGCGTTGATCGCCTCGGTCGCGGTGACGAACGCGGGGCTGATGCCGCGGAAGGTGCCGTTGTGCTCACCCGGCTCCCAGACGTCGAGCTCCGGCTTGATCAGCGTCAGCGCCATCGGGATGCCGTAGCCGCCGATGGACTTCGACAGGCAGACGATGTCCGGCGAGATCCCGGCGTCCTCGAAGCTGAAGAACGGGCCGGTGCGGCCGCAGCCCATCTGGACGTCGTCGAGGATCAGCAGGATGTTGTGGCGCTTGCAGAGGTCGTCGAGACCCTTCAGCCACTCGAGGCGCGCGGCGTTGATGCCGCCCTCGCCCTGCACGCCCTCGACGATCACCGCGGCCGGCTCGTTGAGCCCGCTGCCGGAGTCTTCGAGGAGCTTCTCGAAGTACATGAAGTCCGGCATGGCGCCGTCGAAGTACCGGTCGTACGGCATCGGCGTGGCGTGCACCAGCGGGATGCCCGCGGCGCCGCGCTTCATCGAGTTGCCGGTGACCGACAGCGCGCCGAGCGTCATGCCGTGGAAGGCGTTGGTGAAGTTGATGACCGATTCCTTGCCGGTCACCTTGCGCGCCAGCTTCAGCGCCGCCTCGACGGCGTTCGCCCCACCCGGGCCCGGGAACACGACCTTGTAGTTCATGTTCCGCGGGTCGAGGATCTTGTCGCGGAAGGTCTGCAGGAAGTCCCGCTTGGCCACGGTGTACATGTCGAGCGCGTGCGTGACGCCGTCGCGCTGGATGTAGTCGATCAGTGCCTGCTTCAGCCGCGGGTTGTTGTGCCCGTAGTTGAGCGCGCCGGCGCCGGCGAAGAAGTCCAGGTACGGCTTGCCGCTCTCGTCGTGCAGCCAGCTGCCCTGCGCGCGGTCGAACACGACCGGCCAGCCGCGGCTGTAGCTGCGTACTTCGGATTCGAGCTCTTCGAAGATGCTCATGACGTTTCTTTTCTCCTACTCGCCCGGATCTTTGCGTGGCGTGAGCGGACCGATGCGGTAAAGCTCTTCGGCCAGGTGCCCGGCTTCGGGGAAATCCTCCCCGGCGAACAGCACACTGGTTTCCACCGCGGCGTTCCACCGCTTCGCGAACGACGCGAAGAGCCGGATGGACGCCTCGTTGTCCGGGGTGATGGTGGTCTCGAGGTAACGCACGCCGTCCGCGACGAGTCTCGTGTAGAGCGCGTCGAGCAGGGCCCCGGCCAGGCCCTTTCCGCGCTGGGACGCGTCGACCGCGACCTGCCAGACGAGCGCGGCCTCGGGCTCGTCCGGCCTGCGGTAGGCGATGACGAATCCGACCGCCTCGCCGTCTTCACGCGCGACCACCGAGGACTCGGCGAAATCGCGGCACCACAGCATGTATGCGTACGGCGAGTTGAGATCGAGCTTGGCGGAATCGCGCGCGATTCGCCACAGCTTCGCGCCGTCCGCCTTGGTCGGGGATTCGATCAAGTGCGTTACGGACATACTCAGGAAACGTAACAGAGAATTTTCGCCTCGCCAGCGACGCAGGTCACGACCCCCGTGATGACCTGCGGCGACGCCGAGTACCCGGTGAGGAGTCCCACAAACATGTTTGAAGTGGACAGTGGCGGGGCACACGCGCGCCTGGGTCGCTCGCACGTGGCTCACGACCTATTCGCACGATGAACCCAAACGCGGTTGATCGCAAGGCGACGGGCCGAATCGCGGGCGGGCCAGGCGTCGCTTTCACGTGAAAGCGACGCCTCAGGCGCGCTTGCGGTGGCGGACGCGCCGCACGATCCCGCTCACCGGCATCACCGCCGCGGGCAGGATCAGCAGCCCCGACACCACGAGCCACCACACCGCGCCGTCCCCGCGCCGCCAGCCCGCGACGACCCCGCCGAGCCAGCCGAAGAACGGCTGCGCCACCGGGGGCAGGAACGAGGCCAGCAGCAGGGCCGCGACCACCAGCACCCCCAGCGCGGCGAACAGCCGTCGCGCGAGGTGGCCCATCGTGAGCAGCGCCGTCGCCAGGTAGACGACCGCGCCGGCCAGCACGGGGAGGCCGATCCACTGCAGCACCGCGCCGCCGTTGTTGCCCAGGACCAGTCCGGCCAGCAACGCGAGGACGCCGGCGGCGAGCGAGCCCGCGGTGCCCAGGCGTGACGCGCCTTGGGAGACCTTCGCCGTGCTCCTGGCCACCGTGCGCAGGATGCCCGCGACCGTCCGCGGCCAGCCGCCGGGCAGGCGGAACGCGACCGTGCCCGCGTTCACCGTCGCCGCGCCGAGCGCGACCAGCGTGCGGGTCAGCCGCGCGGTGCCCTGCTCCCCGGCGAGCCGTTCCGCCGAGACGCGGCAGGCTTGGAACCGCGCCTGTGCGCCGGCGGCGTCGGCCGGGGCGCGCTCCTGCGCCAAGGCGTCGCCGATGCCCCGGCGGTCGGCGGCGTCGTACCGCGCGGCGAGCGTGACGACCGGCAGTTCCTCCGCCGCGATCGCGGCCTGGCGCGCCCTGGCCAGCACCATCGCCGTGACCGGCAGGCTGACCGGCCGTTCGGTGCCGAACTCGACCGCGTTCAGGTCGGCGTCGAGGCCGAGGAAAGCGAGTTCGGCGGTCAGCTGGTCACGCAGCTGCTTGACCTCCTCCGGCGAGCAGCGGTCCTGCTCGTCCGGCGGGCGCCAGTCCGGGCGGAAGGCGGCGACCAGTTCGTCGCGGAGCCGCTCCGGCCTGAGGATGTCCCGCAGCGTCTCGAGGCGCACCGGGTCGAGCAGGCACTGGACAAGCCAGCCCGCGCCGTCGACGCGGCCCCACATCCAGTCGCTGGCGCGCCACGACGCCTTGTAGAACGCGCCGAAGTAGTTCGCCTGCAGCCCGGTCAGCTTGTCGTCGGACCGGCTCCGCGTCATGTCCAGCAACGTCCGCGAATCGGCGCTGACCTGCACCAGGTCGACCCGCTGGTCGACCGACGGCGCCTGCGCGAGCAGCCCGCGCGTCGCCACGTGCAGGGCCACCAGCCGCCCCTGGACCACTTCGTCGGCCACGCCGGGCTCCAGCACGAGCCAGTCCAGCAGGGTGGTCACCGTGCCGGCGGGGTCCCCGGCGTCGGCCAGCACCCGCAACGTCGGCGCGGCCGCCCGCAGGCCCGCGACCACCTTCGGCCACGCCTCGGTGACGGCGGCCGAGCGGCCCAGCCCGGCCCACTCCTCGGCCAGCTCGCGGATCCACCCTTCGAGGGTGCTGCCCGCACCGGGCCCGGCGTGCTTGGCCACCCACTGCCCGAGCCGCACCCCGCGGGCGGCCGTCGAGCGCGCGGCGTGCAGCTGGGCGCGGGCGTTGTTGAGCTCGTTCGCGCGCGCGACGTCCGGCTGGAGCCGGAACCCGGCGTTGACCAGCTGCAACCCGGTCGCGACGGCGTCGTCGAGCGCGGTCGTGCGGTACCCGACCAGCTCGGCGACCGTGAGGCTGGCGGCCGGCGGCCCGGCCGGCACCCCGCTGCTCAGCCCGGTGACGGCGATCGCACGCAGCTGCCGGGACATCCCGGTCGCCCAGTCGCGCTCCGGCGTGTCCGCTTCGGACATCGAGAACCGCCGGGCGGCGACCCGGACCAGCTCGGCGGCGTCCTCGGCGGTCCGCCGCTCGAGGTAGGAGGTGGCGATCCGCGCGTCGACCAGGGACTCCGGACCGCCGCGCAACCCCAGCGCGGCCAGCGAAACCCGGGTGTCCCTGGCCCGCAGCACGGCGTCGTTGTGCCGGGTCAGGTCCTCCAGCTCGGCGCTGATCGACTGGCTCATCACGGTGCCGACGACCTTGGCCATCGCGTTCGACAGCAGCGGCGGGTTCACCGGATCGCACTCGACGGCGTCGGCGACCTTCTCGCCGGTCGGCACGACGTAGAGCAGCAGCCGCCGGACGTCCGAGTGCGACGGGCGCTCGAAGATCTCGCGCAGCGCCGGCCGCAGCGGCTTGTTCAGCAGCACACCGCCGTCGGTCAGCCAGTGCGAGCGGGTCAGCTCGGTGTAGGGCGTCATGTCGGGGTGCAGCCGGTCGGTGCCGCCGGTACCGATCGGCATCCGGGACAGCTCGAACGCACCGGGGAAGGACGCGGTGGAGCGGGCGGCCAGCGCGAGCGGCGCTTCCACGCCGTTCGTCCACAGTGGACCACAGAACCGGAACAGCATCCGGTGTTCGGTGTCCCGCACCAGGTTCCCGAGCGCGTCGTCGAACCGGGTGGTCTCCCCGTCGATCATGGTGCCGGTGAGCAGCACGGTGACGTCGGGCTCCTCGACCGGCCGCGCACCCTTCGCCGTGATCTCGCACAGCACCTTCTCGAGGTCGTCGAGCAGCACCCGATCCCCGTCGAGCACCGACCGCGGCGCCGGCTCGCGCGCGTCCCGGATCAGGTTCTCCAGCGACCCGGTGGTGATCCAGGTGTCCCGCAGCGCCCCCGGCGAGGAACCGAAGGCTTCCGCGAGCCCCAGGCAGGCGGCGTTGATCCCGCCGGCACTGGTCCCGGTCAGGACGTCGAGCGAGACGGTGGCGCGCAGGACGCCGAGCAGCTTGCGGTAAAGACCGGGCTCGGCTGCTCCGCGCGATTCCCGGAGCAGCTGCGAGGTTTCGGTGGCGACCCCGCCCATCCAGATGGCCAGGCTGGCACCCCCGACCATGGTCACCGCGAGCCGGATCTCCTGCGGCCAAGGTTCGGCAGTCATGGGCTCCCCCGCCCGGTCGTAGTCCTGACGCAGAGTAGAGGCGCAAGGTAAGCGCGGGGATACGTCCGGGTGTACAGCCGTTCGGGTGGAATCAGGCGGCCAAGTGTTCCAGCACCAGGACCTGGGCCTCACCGACCGCGAAGCCGAGCACCGCGCCCGTCGCGATCAGGATCCACTCGTCCTGCTCGAACGCCGGTCGCAGCAGGCGCTCGAACTCCCTCGGGGACAGCTGCTTCATCTTCGACACCAGGACGTTGCGGATGTCCATCGCGTCCGTCGCGTAGTCCTCGATGTACCGCATCGTCTCCGGCAGGCGCGACATGATCTGCTCCGCGATCGCCAGCTTGACGTCCTGGTACTTGCGCGAACCCACCGCGAACACCAGCAGCGGCTTCGCGACGCTCCCCAGCTCGCGGTCCAGCTGGCGCTGGATCAGCGCCAGCACCCGGTCCGACAGCGGGCCGTGCAGGATGGCCTCGATGACGTTGTGCGGGGTGATGATCTCCTTCGCGATCAACGACCCGTACGCCTCCGCGACCTCCTCCCGCCGTTTCAGGAACAGGCCTTGCCACTGGACGCCGAAGTACCGCTTCGGCTCGATCGGGTAGAAGATCATCCGCAGCGCCAGCCAGTCCGTGAACCAGCCGGTGAACAGGCCGAAGATCGGCATGATCGGCGGGAACTTGAACAGCACCCACGCCACCATCTGGATGACGCCGATCGCGCCGCCGAACACCAGGCCCGAGCGCGCGATGAACTTGAACTCCTTCGCGCCCGCCTCCTGGAAGATCCGGTTGAGCAGGCGCTTGTCCTTGACCAGGCTGGTGACCACCATGCCCTTGAGGTCGAACACACTGTCCACATCGGACTTGATCAGGTCGAGCACCGCCGCGACCATCCGCGGCGACTCGTGCTGGACGCGCTCGATCACCAGGCGCTGCACGCGGACCGGCAGCGACTCCCACAGGCCCGGCTGGTAGTGGCTCGCCACTTCGCGCACGATGTCCTCGACACCCGCGAGCAGCGGTTTCTCGATTTCCTTGGCGATGCGCGAGGCGTCCAGCCGCGCGACGACTTCGGCCGGCTTGATCAGCTGCTCGGTCATCGTGTCGCAGGCGATGCTCGCCATCCGCGCGGCGCGCTTGGGCACGATGCCCTGCCAGCCGAGGAACGGCCTCACGCCGATGAACTCCACCGGCTGGAACATCATCCGGATCGCGACGAGCTTGGTGCCGTAGCCGATCAGCGCGGCGACGAGGGGGATCGAGACGTAGAGGGGCCAGTGCTGTGCGAAGTCGGCGACGATGCCGCTGAGGAAGGCCCCCACGCGCTACCCGAGACTCGGGTCGCAGGCTTGCCAGAACTGGGCGCCCAGGCGGGAGATGTGGATGGTGCGCCGGACGAACTTCGCGCGCCTGACGTGCTTCTCCGCCTCGCGCACGGTCTCGTCGGTCAGCAGGATCTCGTACTGCGTCTCCAGCGACGGCACCTCTTCGTCGAGGTCGACGAGCCCCAGCCCGATCAGCCGCGTCACGTAGCCGGGGACCTGGTCGGGCAGCGACACCCCGGCCGCCTTGCCGACCGTCGACGCGTTGCGCAGCGCGATGCGGCCCGTGCCGCCCAGCCCGGTGCGCTCGACGACGTCGACCGCGGGGAACGGCGAGCCGTCGGACAGCGCGGACAGGATGCGGGCCTCGTCCGGGGTGAGCTGGCGCAGGATGATCGCGTAGAAGTATTCGCGGGCGCGCTCGCGGCCGAAGCCGATGGAGTGGTTGAGCAGCTCGGCCATCGCGGCGCGCAGCGGCTCGGCGGCGTTGTCGCGCGCGGGCACGATCGTCACGGTGGCTTCGACCGTCCCGGGCACCGACGGGCGGTTCATCGCCGACGCCGCGGTCAGCGCCGCGTGGTAGGGGTCGTCGACCTCGTCGAGCCGGCGGCGCAGTTCGGTCAGCAGCTGCCGTTCCACCTGCCGGACCCCGCGTTCGGCGGTCTCGACGCCGGGGAGCTTGCGGCCCAGCGCGAACCCGGTGCGCGCGGCCCAGCCCGCCAGCTGACCGGCGCGGCGGGCGAGGTCGGCCACCTCGTCGCCGGTGCCCCGGCCGTTCGGTCGCTCTGCGTTCACGAGCCCACTCCCCTCTGCGTACGCGCTGATGCTACCTGTGGGTAGGCCGAATGGAGGTGTTTGGATGCCCACATGAGTCCGACGCGCTGGGGCCCGCCGATCGACGTCCTCCCGTACTTCTCCAAGGAAGAGCAAGCGCTGATGACGCTGCTCGGCGCACTGACCGAGGAAGACTGGACGCGGCCGACGATGTGCGCCGGCTGGACGGTCAAGGACGTCGCCACCCACCTGCTGGGCGACAAGGTGGGCCGGCTGTCCCGAAGCCGCGACGGGCACTCCGCCGAAGCCCCCCGCCCGGGTGAGTCCTTCCCCCGCTTCCTCGACCGGATCAACGAAGAGTGGGTCGTCGCGTGCCGCCGGCTCTCGACCGACGTCCTGCTCACGATGATGTACGAGTTCATGGGCCAGACGACCGAGTACTGGGCGAAGCTGGACCTCGACGTCCTCGGCGAGCCGGTGAGCTGGGCCGGTCCCGAGCCCGCGCCGCGCTGGCTGGACGCGGCCCGCGACTACTCGGAGTTCTGGGTCCACCACGTCCAGATCCGCGAAGCGCTCGAGCACACGCCGCTGGAAGCGGAGTACGCCGAGCCGATCGCCGACACGTTCGTCCGCGCATTGCCGCACACCCTGCGTGACGTCGATGCCCGCGTCGGCAAGCAGGTCGGCTACACGGTCACCGGCGCCGGCAAGTGGCACGCCCGCCGTGAGCGCGACGGCTGGGCCCTGGGCCGCGGCGCGCCGCCGTCACGCACCCCGCTGGCCACCGTGACGACGGACCTGGACACGTTCTGGCGGCTCTGCACCCGCAACGCGGCCGACGTCACCCGCGTCCGCACCACCGGCGACGAAAACGTTTGCGCGCAGGTACTGACGATGACCTCGATCATCGCCTGAGCGCACTTTCACGTGAAAGTGCGCGCTTCAGCGGCGCCGTGCCTGCTTCCGCAGCTGCAGGATCCGGGCGCCGCCGATCAGCGCGACCAGCGCCGCGCCGCCGATGGCCGAGAACAGCATCGCGATGGCCAGCGGCAGGCTGCCCTCACCACCGAAGAAGTGCACGGTCACCGAGTCCAGGTTCTGCAGGATGAAGATCAGCAGCACGACCAGCACGACCAGGCCCGCGATGACCGCGACCCAGGTGCCGCTGACCCGGGTCCGCTTGATCTTCGCCGGCGTGGGCCTGGACGGCGCCGGGCGCACCGGCGTGACCTCCTCCTCGCCCGGCCGGACGTCACCGGCTCGCAGCTCGGCCGGCTCCAGTGCGCCTTCCGGCACCTCGGTTCCGGGCAGGTCGTGGTGTGCGGGACCGGTGGGGCGGTCGGCCGCGCCCCCGCGCGCGTGCGTCATGTGCCCAGTGTCCGTCCGGCACGCGGGGAGCGCCGCCCCAAACCCCCTAACGGGCGAAGCCGTCGACCTCCCGGAGGACGCGGAGCGTGTTCTTCCCGGCCAGCTTCGCGCAGTCTTCCTCACTCCACCCGCGTTCGAGCAGCGCGGCGAACAACACCGGGTACTTGGACGTGTCCTCCAGCCCCTCCGGCAACGTGCCGACGCCGTCGTAGTCGCCGCCGAGGCCGATGTGGTCGACGCCGGCCACCTCGCGGGCGTGCTCGACGTGCGCGACGACGTCGTCGACGGTGGCCTTCGGCTTGACCGGGCCGTCCCACTCCTTCACGAACTCCCCGCGCTGGGTGAGGTTCCGGTACTCCCGGCCCGCGGCTTCCATGGCGGCCTTGAGCTCCTGGTCCCACGCGGCGACCTTCGGCGAGATGAACGCCGGCACGAAGGTGACCATCGCGACGCCGCCGTTGCCGGGCAGCTTCGCCAGGACGTCGTCGGGGATGTTGCGCGGGTGGTCGTTGACGGCGAGGCACGAAGAATGGCTGAAGATCACCGGGACCGAGCTGACCTCCATCGCCGCCCGCATCGTCGACGGCGCGACGTGGGAGAGGTCGACCATCATCCCGATCTTGTTCATCTCGCGCACGACGTCGCGGCCGAACTCGGTGAGCCCGCCGTGGGCCGGCTCGTCGGTGCCCGAGTCGGCCCACGTGGTGTTGAAGTTGTGCGTCAGCGTCATGTACCGGACGCCGAGTCGGCGCAGGATCCGCAGCACGCCGAGCGACTCGGCGATGCTGTGCCCGCCCTCGGCGCCGAGCAGCGACGCGATCCGGCCGTCGGCGAACGCGGCCTCGGCCTCGTCCGCGGTGTCGACCAGCCGGAGCCGGTCGGGGTAGCGCTCGGCGAGCTGGTGGACGACCTCGATCTGCTCGAGAACGGCGGTGACGGCGCTGTGGCCTTCGAACTCACACGGCACGTAGACCGACCAGAACTGCATGCCGAGCTTCCCGTCGGCGAGCTTCGGGAAGTCGGTGTGCAGGGCCGGCTGCCGGACGGTCAGGTCCAGCGACGCGGCCGCCTCGACCGGGTTCGGGCCGCCGTGCTGCCGCAGCTCCCACGGCAGGTCGTTGTGCCCGTCGGCCAGGATGGCCGCGTCCAGCAGTTTGCCGGCACGCTGTAGTGCCTCGTTAGTCATCGCCCGATCGTAGGGCCGGCCGATATACGCTCCGTACAAACGTTAAATCTTGATCCACTCGGCCGCGGCCCGGACACCGTCCACAGTGATCTGGTGACCACCCGGGTGGCGCTGCGTGACGACGTCGGCACCGCGCTCGCGCAGCAACCGGATCAGCTCTTCGGTGGACGCCAGCGGCGCCATCGGGTCGCGTTCGCCGTTGGCCAGGAAGACGCGAGCGCCCCCGAGGTCGTGCGCCGGGGGTTCCGGCACCGGCGACATCGACGCGAACAACGCGGCTTCACGCACGACTTCGGGCCGCAGCAGGACGAGCGCGGCCGCGATGTTGGCCCCGTTCGAAAAGCCGACCGCGACCACCCGCCGGCCCCCGAACCCGTACTCTTGCGCGGCTTCGAGCACGAAATCGGCGAGCTCGTTCGCGCGCTTGACGACGTCTTCGTGGTCGAACACGCCCTCGGCCAGCCGCCGGAACCAGCGCGCGGCACCGTGCTCCGACACCGGGCCGGCCGGGGCCAGCACGGCGGAGTCCGGGCTGAGCTCGCGCGCCAGGCCGAGCAGGTCGTCCGGCCCGCCGCCGGTGCCGTGCAGCAGGAGCAGCACCGGCGCGTCCGGCGAGCCATCGACGTAGTTGTGCCGCAGCGTCATCACAGCTCCGGGTTGTTTTCGGCGGGAAGGTTCAGCTTGGGCAACATGTGCTGGATCTCTTCGCGACGCGGCTCCAGCCACGGCGGCAGCTTGAGCGCCCGGCCGAGCTCGAGCAGCGGCTCGTCGATCGCGAAGCCCGGCTCGTCGGTGGCGACCTCCAGCAACGTCCCGCCCGGCTCGCGGAAGTAGATCGAGCGGAAGTACTGGCGGTCCAAAATGGACGTCACGTGCACGCCCTGGTCGACGAGTTCTTCGCGCCAGACCTTCTGGGTCTCTTCGTCGGGCGCGCGCCAGGCGACGTGGTGAACGGTACCGGCGGCGACCAGCCCCCGCGGCGCGTCCGGCGTCACGAGGACGTCGACCAGCGCGCCCGGCCCACCGTCACCGGCGGCGAAGCGCAACCGATTGCTGTCCTGGGTGGCGAAGCTGAGGCCGAGCCCGTCGGTGAGCATGCCCGCGGTGGCGTCTTCTTGGTTCACCGAAAGCGTCACCGAATGCAGGCCGCGGACGGCGTGCTCGGCGGGGACGAGCTCGGTGTCCCACGGGTCGCGAGGGTCACCCTGCGGGTGCGCGACCAGGGCGAGCTTGAGGCCGTCGGGGTCGCGGAAGGTCAGCGTGTCCTCGCCGTCGGCGTTGCGGACCTCGCCGGTTTCGATCTGCTGCGCGGTGAGGTGCTGCTTCCACCAGCCGATCGAGGCTTCGGGCACGGAGAACGAGGTGGTCGTCGCCTGCCCGGTGCCGTGCCGGCCGCTCGGCGCGTCGGGCCAGGGGAAGAAGGTCATCAGCGAGCCGGGCTTGCCCGAGCTGTCGCCGTAGTAGAGGTGGTAGGTGCCCGGGTCGTCGAAGTTGACCGTCGTCTTGACCAGCCGCAGGCCGAGGGTCCGCAGGTAGAAGTCGGCGTTGCGCTGCGGATCCCCACCGATGGCGGTCACGTGGTGCAGGCCGGAAGTCTTGATCGACATGGTTGCCTCCTGGGGTCAAGGTAACCCGATAACTTCTTGCGCGCAAGATATATTCCGGCGAGCCATTACCCGGTAAGCTCACACCCGTGGAAGCGACCGACGACGACGAGATCGTCACCTGGTGGGGCCTGGTGATCGAGGGCTACCTGGCCACGCAGGACAAGCTGATGGGCGAGATCGCCGACCGGTTCGGGCTCGCGCCCGCGTCGTTCGACATCCTGCTGCGGCTGGTCCGCTCGCCCGAGCACCGGATGCCGATGACGAAGCTGGCGACCGAAGCGGCGCTGTCCAGCGGCGGCTTCACGAAGGTGGCCGATCGGCTGGTGGCGGCGGACCTCATCTGCCGGATCCCGAGCCCGGACGACCGGCGCGTCACCTTTGCGGCTCTCACCGAGCACGGCCTCGATGTGGCGGGCAAGGCGCGTGAGGCGGCGGCGGAAATCCTGCGTCGCATCGTGCTGACTCCGCTCGGTGACGACGCGCCGGCACTCGCGGAAGCGATGCGGACACTGCGCGCGTTCAACACCGACCGTTGAAAAAGTCGAGGTCACAGCGGTGCGCGCGGCAGCGCACCATGGACCCATGCTGACCGAATCGACGATCACGACGATGCTCCCGGTGACCGACAGCGAACGCGCCGGCCACTTCTACGCGGACTCCCTCGGCTTGAAGCAGACGGGGAAGGGCGAGGACGGAACGCTGTACTTCGCGGCCGGCGCGGGCTCGATCGGCCTCCGTGCGATGCCGGCGGGTGCGCAGAGCGAGAACACGGCGTTGAGCTTCGAAGTTTCCGACCTGGAAGGCGAGATCAAGACCCTCGAGAACCGCGGCGTGCGGTTCCAGGACTTCGAGATGGAAGGCCTCAAGACCGTGGCCCACATCGCGGAGCTGGGCAACGAACGAGCCGCCTGGTTCACCGACTCCGAAGGCAACGTCCTCTGCCTGCACCAGCTCGTGAGTGTTCAGTCGGGTTAGAACCCGACTGAACACTCACGAGCCTAGGCGAGTGAAGGCATCAGCTTGACCGCGTTGCCCGAGAGCACCCCGGTCAGCACGTCGTCCGGCAGGCCGAGACCCATCAACGCCCGCACGTTCTTCGCCACCGACGGCACGCCGGGCCAGTCCGTCCCGAAGACGAACTTCCCGGCCAGCCGGGTGAAGTCGAAGCGCTGGTAGTACTCCTTCAGCTTCTTCGGCGGCAGCCCGGCCAGGTCGAGCCAGACGTTGTCGCGCGCCAGCGCCAGGAACGCGGCCACGTCGTACCACCATCCGCGCCCGCCGTGGGCGAAGACGAACTGCAGCGAAGGGAAGTCCTCGACCACATCGGACAGCAGTTCCGGATTCCCGAAACTGGCGCGGGAACCCGGGAAGCTCGACGTCCCGGAGTGGAAGATCACCGGGACGCCACGCTCGAGGCACAGCTGGTAGACCGGGTACAGCTCCTTGTCCGCCGGGGAAAACGCGCCGTGCACCGGGTGGATCTTCAGCGCCACCGCGCCCAGGTCGAGCTGCCGCGAAACCTCCGAAACCGCGGGGTGGTGCAGGTACGGGTTGACGTTGGCCACGAGCCGGAACCGCGTGGGGTTGTGCTCGACCAGCGGCAGGTTGTCCTCGATGGGCTGGATCCCGGTCGCCCGCGGGCTGTACTCGCAGAACAGCAGCACGCGGTCGACGCCTTCGGACGCCATCAATTCGTCCATCGCCGCCGGGATCACCTCCCCCGAAGAGGAGTACACCGAACGCCACGGGTACGTCCCGGCGAAGTCGTGCGCCCACTGCAGCCACGCGGGTTTCAGCGTCGGCAGCCGCGGCGCGTGGACGTGCGCGTCCACCACGAAGTAGTCGTCGATCACGGACTGGGCACCACCCGCAGCACGTCGCGGACCTGCTCGCGGATCACGTTGCGGCGGATCTTGCCGGTCGCCGTCTTCGGCAGCTCGGCCAGCTCGACCACCCCGCGCGGCCGCTTGAACGCCGCGAGTCCTTCGCGGCAGAACTCGATCAGCTCCGCCGGGTCCACCGCGAAACCGGGCGCGGCCACCACGCACGCGACCGGCTTGTCGAGGCCGTCGGCGTCCGGCGCGGCGACGACGGCGACCTCCGCCACCGCCGGGTGCTGCCGCAGCCGTTCCTCCACTTCGGACGGTGACACCCAGATCCCGCCCGCCTTCAGCATGTCCCCGAATCGGCCGAGGCAGGTGTACGTGCCGTCCTCGTTGCGGACGTAGCTGTCGCCGGTCCGCAGCCACTCGCCCTGGAAGACGAGCTTCGTCGCGTCGTAACGGGCCCAATAGCCGGTCGCCGTCGACGGCCCGGCGACGAACAGCTCGCCCGGCTGCCCCGGCCCGTCGACCACCGCGCCCGCTTCGTCGCGGATCTGCACGGAGTACCCGGGTACGGCGACGCCGGTGCTGCCGGGCCGCACCGAGCCGGGCTGGTTCGACAGGAAGATGTGCAGGGCCTCGGTCGACCCGATGCCGTCGAGGATCTCCAGCCCGAAGCGGGCGCGGAACCGTTCGTACAGCGACGCGGGCAGCGGTTCCCCCGCCGAAACCGCGTGCCGCACCGAGGCGAACGAGTCGTCCGGGACGTCGCTGGCGAGCAGCGCCGCGTAGAACGTCGGTACCGCGAAGAAGAGCGAGGGTTGTCTCTCGCGAGCGCGCCGGGCGAACAGTCCGGGAGTCGGCCGGGCGGGTTCGAGCACCGTCGTCCCGCCCGCGGCGAGCGGGAAGAAGCAGGAATTGCCCAGCCCGTAGGCGAAGAAGAGCTTCGGCACGGACAGGAACCGGTCCGACGGCGTGGTCGCCAGTACCGTGCGGGCGTAGGTCTCGCAGACCGCGCGGATGCTCGCGTGCCGGTGCATCGCGCCCTTCGGCTGCCCGGTCGTCCCCGACGTGTACAGCCACAGCGCGGGCGAGTCCTCCCACGTCCGTCCACTTCGGAACGTCCCGCCCAGCGACGACCACTCGTGCGTCCGGACGCCGAACCCGTCCGCGTCGGACCGGTCGAGCAGCACGTCGGTGACCTCGGGGGCGAAGCCGAGCGCGGTGGCGGCCTGCTCGGCGAACTCCCCGGACACGCCGAGCACGCGCGCCCGCGAGTCGGCCAGCACCTTGCCCAGCTCGAGCCCGGTGACCATGGTCGACACCGGGACGGCGACCGCGCCGGCCAGCATCGCGCCGAGGATGCCGGTGAGCAGCTCGACGTCGTCGACCATGCAGAACATGACCCGCTCCTCGGGCCGCACGCCGAGCTCGACGAGCCCGGCGGCGACCCGGCGGGACTCCGCGGCCAGCTCGGCGTAGGTCAGGGAGCGGCGGGGCGACACGACCGCGGTCGCGTCCGGGTGCCCGGCGGAAAGCAGGTACTCCGCCGCGTTGAACGCTGTCGCCACCAGACCTCCTACGTGAGGTACACGTACTCGTAGTCGAAGGGCTTCCCGTTGATGCCCTGCCGCGGCGGCGCGACCCAGCTCGCGATCTTCCCCCGCTCGTAGACCGGGTGCATCAGCGACCGGACGAACGTCAGGTCCTCGGTGGTGGGCAGCCACTTGGGTTTGCCGGCCTCCCAGGTCCGCTCGTCGACGATGGTGCCGTCGGGAGTGACGTGGTGGCCGGAGTTTATGCCGACTTCGCGGTTGAAGCCAGGGTGCGGCAGGCGGAACGTGTGATCGATCCCGGCGTCGGAGAGGATCTTGTTCCAGCGCTTGACGCCGGTCTGGCAGTCGGCCACGTACTCGGTGCGCAGGTCGAGGTTGAGCAGCAGGATCGCCTGCATCTCCTCGGTCGTCCACGTGCCGTCGCCGCCGGGCCGCTCCAGCGTGCGGGCGTCCCCGGTGAGCTTGTGGTCGTCGCGGCGGCGGGTCTCTTGCCAGCGGCCCTTGAGCCCGGCGGTGTAGTAGTTCGCCGCGTTCGTCGACGTCTCGCTGCCGAACAGGTCCAGCGAAACGGTGTAGTGGAAGTTGATGTACCGCTGGATCAGGTCCAGCGGGATGCCGCCGTGCGGGCCGATGTCGAGCGTGTCGTGCTCGCGGATTAGCTCGGCGCTGCGGATCACCACGCGGTCGACCCCGGTGGTGCCGACCATCATGTGGTGCGCCTCCTCCTTCAGCATGAACTCGCAGGTGCGCGAGAGCGGGTCGAAGGAGGACTCCTTGAGCGTGCCGAGCTGGTACTTCCCGTCCCGGTCGGTGAAGTAGGTGAACATGTAGAAGGCCAGCCAGTCGGCGGTCTCCTCGTTGAACGCGCCGAGGATGCGAGGCGCGTCCGGGCTGCCGGAGTTGCGCAGCAGCAGCCCTTCGGCCTCGTCCCGGCCTTCGCGGCCGAAGTAGGCGTGCAGCAGGTACACCATCGCCCACAGGTGCCTGCCCTCTTCGACGTTGACCTGGAACAGGTTGCGCAGGTCGTAGAGGCTCGGCGCGGTGAGCCCGAGGAGCTTCTGCTGCTCGACCGACGCCGGTTCGGTGTCGCCCTGGATGACGATCAGCCGCTGCAGGTCGGCGCGGTATTCGCCGGGCACCTGCTGCCAGACCGGCTCGCCCTGGTGCTCCCCGAACGCGATCCGCCGGTCCGGGTCGCGCTCGGCGAGGAAGATGCCCCAGCGGTAGTCGGGCACGTTGACGTGGTCGAAGTGCGCCCAGCCCTCACGGCCGACGCTGACCGCGGTGCGCAGGTAGACACCCTGGGTCTCCAGCGTCGGGCCCATTTCGCCCCACCAGTGCATGAACTTCGGCTGCCAGCCCTCCAGCGCGCGCTGCAGCCGCCGGTCCTCGGAGAGGTTGACGTTGTTGGGGATCTTGGCGTCGTAGTCGATCTTCTCGGGCATCTGCGCTAGACCCGCTTCCTGTCGAAGACGGCCTTCTGACCCGTACCGTATCGGCGCAGCGCGCCCTCCGGTCCGGCTGCGTTCGGCCGGGTGAAAATCCAGTTCTGCCAAGCCGCCAGCCGGCCGAAGATCTTGGTCTCGATGGTCTCGGGACCGACGAACCGGTGGTTGGCCTCCATCCCGGTGAGGGCGTCCGGGGACAGCGACGCCCGGCCTTCGAGCGCGATCCGGATCTCGTCCTCCCAGTCGAGGTCGTCCGGGGCGTCGGTGACCAGGCCGAGTTCGACGGCTTCGGCCGCGCTCAGTTCGTGGTCCTTCTCCCGCGCGAGCCAGGCGAGGTGGTCTTCGTCGCCGTAGAAGCGCGTCTGCAACCTGGTGAGCCCGTTGCCCATCGGGAACGGGCCGAAGTTGGCCTCGGACAGCCGGATCGTGGCACGTTCTTCGGAGTCTTCGTCGTCGATCGGCGGGCCGTCGAGGAGGTACTGGCGGTCGGCGGCGAGCGCGAGCTCCAGCAGCGAACCGGCGAAGCAGCTACCCGGCTCGATCAGCGCGATCAGCGTGCGGCTGGTGACGTCGAGCCGCTTGAGCGTGCGCTTGAAGTAGTGCGTGATCTCGTTGCCCAGCCAGTCCTTCGCGCCGAACACCGCCTGCTCGTGCGCGAGCACCTTCTCCGGGTCGCCCTGGGTCTTCAGGATCCACGTGCCGGCTTCGACCTCGTTGGTGCGCAACCGCAGGATGGCGTCGTCCAGCTCGCGGGTCATCGCGAGGAACCAGCCGTTCGCGCCCTCTTCGTGCAGGTCACCGGGGTCGTTTTCGGGGCCCTTGACGGTGATCGTGACCTGGTCCTTCCCGACTTCGATGTCGACATAGCGATGTTCGAGCGGAGTCAGCTCGATACCGCCCTCGCCGGTCCGGTCGGATTCGCGCGCGATCTCCCGCGCCCGTTTCTCCACGGCTTCGCGGAACCCCTGGCGCGGCACCAGTTCGTCGACCAGCCGCCAGTCGACCGCGGTCTTGCCCTTGACGCCGTCCGGGCGCGTGGCGAAGACGTCGGCGAGGTCCTTGCGCACCCGCCGCTTGTCGACGACCCTGGTCAGCCCGCCGGTGCCGGGCAGCACGCCGAGCAGCGGCACCTCGGGCAGCGCGACGGTCGAGGAGTTGTCGTCGATCAGCAGGATCTTCTCGCAGGCCAGCGCGATTTCGTAGCCGCCGCCGGCGCAGGTGCCGTTGACCGCGGCCACGTAGGTCTGGCCGGAGTGCGCGGTGGCGTCCTCCATGCCGTTGCGGGTCTCGTTGGTGAACTTGCAGAAGTTCACCTTCCAGTGGTGCTCGGACGCGGCGAGCATGCGGATGTTGGCGCCCGCGCAGAACACCTTGTCCTTGGCGCTCGTCACGACCACCACGCGGACTTCGGGGTGCTCGAAGCGCAGCCGCTGGGTGGCGTCGTAGAGCTCGATGTCGACCCCGAGGTCGTAGGAGTTGAGCTTGAGCTCGTACCCCGGGACGAGCCCGCCCTGTTCGTCGACGTCCAGCTCGAGCCAGGCCACCTCCCCGTCGACGTGGAGCCGCCAGTGGCGGTACTCGTCCGGACGGCGGTCGAAGGTCACCGTTGTGGTGGTGGTCACTCACCCGAGTGTCTACATGGTTCCGACGAACGTCAATATTGTGTAGAAACTTGATCTCGCGAGGTCACCCGGTTGAGCGTGGCCCACGCCCACGTCAGGAAGACCCACAACGCGAGCCCCGCTGCGGCATCCGTGAAGATCGTCGCGAAGAAGAACCCGGGGATCCGCGGCACGCCCGTCAAGAAGTGGCCCAGCGTGATCATCCCGGCCAGCGAATAGACCAGCAGGAACGCCAGCGCCCGCGGGTACCGGCCCGCCCGGTACGCGCGGTAGCCGAGCCAGCCGAACACCGTGAACAGCACCCAGCCGAAGGCGACGACGATCCCCGCGACCATCGCCGGAACCCCCGGAAACTGCGGGTAGTCCGCGACGCGGATGGCGTTGTGCGCGTAGTGGATCGTGGTGCTGACCAGCGAAAAGCCGAGGATCACGCGAAGCGGCGTGAGCCCCTTCTCCCGCAGAACGTCCATCGCCGAACCCCCGATTTGATAGATCGCTCTAGCGACGGTAGCGCCCACCGGTCGTGAGTGGCAAGTAGGGTTCTAACCCGACTTACCACTCACGACTGGGGTCAGACCAGGTCGATGCGGTGCTGCGTCACCGGGTAGCCGGCCTTCGCGAAGGCCTTGGCCATCGGGACGTTGCCGACGTCGGTGCCCGCGACGATCCGGTCGGCACCGTGGCCGACGAGTTCGTGCGTGGCCTCGACCAGCAGGTCGTACGCGTAGCCGTGGCCCCGGTGCTCCGGCACGACGGCGATGTAGCCGACGACCGGGTCGTAGACGTTGCGGGTCGGCAGGCAGAGCCCGACCAGCTCACCTTCGGGGGTGTACGCCAGCCGCCACCAGTCCCGCGGGGCCGGCATCCACTTCATGATCTCGAGGTCTTCCCGGGCCGCCGCCTCGAGGCCGTGCTCCTCGACCGTCTTCCGGACGTGCGCGTCGAGGCTGCCGACGTGCACCCGCTTGAAGACGTCGAGGACGACGTCGTCGTCCGGCTCGGGCCGGAAGACGAGCCGGCCCGGCCTTTCCGGGAGGCCGTTTTCCGGCGTCCACACGAACCGGTACCGCTCGACGAGCTTGCGGTAGCCCGCCTGCTCGGCCGCCTCGACGCGGACGGTCACCTCGTGGGCGACGTCCGGGTCGTCCTGCCACGCGGGCGGCGTGGTCAGCGCGTATTCGGCGCGCAGCGGAGCCGTCTTCAGCAGGTGGACGCCGGCGTCGAAGTCGGTGAAGTCGAACCAGTCCAGTGCGATCGGTTCCTCGTCGCCGGGTTTGGCCCACCAGGCCGCCCGCGCCACGACGACGTCGTCGCGCAGCGCGACCCAGGTCCACTCGGGCCGGTATTCGCCCTGCTTCGCCATCTCGACGAAGTCGTTGCCGAGCAGCGTGCGGCCGACGAGACCGCGGTCGGGCAGGGAGGTGAAGAGCGTTTCTTCGCCCGCTTCGAGCGGGCGCACGACCAGTTCGGTCATGGAGGTCCTTCCAGGAGAGCGCGCTCCCGGTCTACAGACCCGGCACCCTCGATCCGGGGTGGGAGCGCGTGATCGGTTGCGTGATCATCGGTCCCACCTCCTCCCGCTGGTCAAAGGGTGCGTCCGCGACTCTAGTGGCTCGACCGGGGGTGATCAACGGATTTTCTGGAGGACGACCCGCGTGCTCAGCCGCGGCTCGGCGTAGGAGTGCGAAGCCTCCAGGACGTACTCGCCCGCGATGTGCTGCCAGCCGTCCCGCCAGACTTCGGCGGACCTCGGCGTGATGACGATGTCGGTCTCGACGGCCTCGCCGGGCCCCGCTTCGACGCTCGCGAAGCCCGCGAGCCAGCGACGCGGCCGGTCGCCGCGCTCGGTCGGGACCAGGTAGAGCTGGACGACTTCGCGTCCCCGCCGCTTTCCCGTGTTGCGCACCCGGACGCGGACGCGGGCCCCGCCTTCGTCGTCCGGGTAGCCGTCGAGCTCCTCGTACGCCCAGGTCGTGTAGCCCTGGCCGTGGCCGAACCAGTAAGCGGGCTCGGTGTCCTTGGCGGCGTAGGCGCTGTAGCCGATGTGGACGCCTTCGCCGTACTCGAGCACGCCCTCGTGTGGCGTCACGTCGGTGACCGGCGCGTCTTCGAGCTTCGACGGCCAGGTCGTCGGCAGGCGGCCGCCGGGTTCTTCGCGGCCGAAGAGGACGTCGGCGAGCGCGTCGCCGCCGGCCTGGCCCGGGAACCAGGTGAGCAGCACCGCGGCGACGTCGGCGCGCCACGGCAGCTCGACCGGGGAACCGGCGTTGACGACGACCGCGGTGTTGGGGTTGACGGCCGCGACCCTGGCGACGAGTTCGTCCTGCCGCCCCGGCAGGGCGAGGGAGGTCCGGTCGAAGCCCTCGCTCTCGACCTCGGCGGTGGTGCCGACCACGACGACCGCGACGTCCGACTTCCCCGCCAGCGCAACGGCTTCTTCGAGCGCGGCGTCCGGGTCGGGGACCGGGCCGCGGTGGCCGAGCGCGAACGTCACCCAGGCGAAGCTGCCCCGGGCGAACTCCGCCATCTCCGACGGGATCCAGTAGGTCAGGCTGACGTCGACGAGTTCGCCCGCGGTCAGCTCGACCTCCCGGCGCTGTTCGTGGACCTGCATGATCGAGGTGAAGACGTCCCCGCCGGGCGGCAGGTTCACGCCGTCGAAGAGGGTCTGGCCGGCGACGGTGAGGCGGAGGTCGCCGGGCCCGGTGACGGCGAAGGTGTGCGTGCCGGTCCGCTCCGGCAGGTAGGTGCCCGTGATTTCGACCGACGCGAGGGTGTTGAGATCGAGGTCGGCCGGGAGCTCCCCGATCCACGTGATTTTGGCTTCGCGGAGCGGAAATTCAGCCAATCGGGTGCCATCGGCGGCTTTGGCGAGCGCACGGAGCCGGAAATTGTCGGTGGCCGGCGGTAGCGTCGTCCGTGGATCGGCACCGGTGGCGAAAGCCAGGTCGGTGCCAGGGGGAACGGCCTTGCGGAGGCCGTCGAGAGGGGAGACGACGTGATCGGGGAACACGGTGGCACTGCCACCACCGAGGATCTTCGGGTCCGTGGCCAGCGCGCCGATGAGCGCGATGCTCCGCGGTTCCCGCAGCGGGAGCAGGCCGGTTTCGTTGCTGAGCAACACGAAAGACCGGTGCGCGACCTCGCGCGCGATCGCGTCACCGTCCACGGGGGAGTGTTCCGGGTCGGCGGTGGCGCCGAGCGCGCCGGCCCGGTGGGCGAGCCGGAGCACGCGGCGGACCATGTCGTCGACGACGCTCTCGTCGACTTCGCCACCACGCACGGCTTCCGCGAGCCGCGCGCCGAAAACCGTGCGGGGGCCGGGCATCGCCACGTCGAGGCCGCCGTTGGCGGAGGCGACGGTGTCGCGCGCGGCCAGCCAGTCGGAAACGACGAAGCCGTCGAAGCCCCATTCGCCGCGCAGCACGCCGTCGAGCAGTTCGGCGTGCTGGGTCATCGTGGTGCCGTTGACGCTGTTGTAGGCGGCCATGATCCCCCACGGCTTCGCGCGCTTCACGATGAGCTCGAAGGGCGCGAGGTAGAGCTCGCGCAGCGCGCGTTCGCCGACGTGGACGTCGGCGGTGAAGCGTTCGGTCTCGAAGTCGTTGGCGACGAAGTGCTTGACCGTCACGCCGACTCCGCCGTCCTGCACGCCGGTGACGTAACCGGCGCCGATCATCCCGGTGAGGAGGGGATCTTCCGAGTAGCACTCGAAGTGGCGGCCGCCCAGCGGTGAGCGCTGGAGGTTGACCGTCGGGGCGAGCAGCACGTGCACGCCCTTGCGGCGGGCTTCCTGCGCGAGCAGGCGGCCGACGCGCACGGCGAGCCGCGGGTCCCAGCTCGCGGCGAGCGCGGTCGGGCTGGGGAGCGTCACGGAGGGGTCCTCCTGGCTCCAGCGGACCCCGCGGACGCCGACCGGGCCGTCGGAGAGGACGAGGGAGTCCAGGCCGATGTCCGGCAGGGCGGGCAGGCTCCAGACGTCCTGGCCGGCGAGCAGGCTCGCCTTGGCGTCCAGGTCGAGCTCGGCCAGCAGCGCGTCGACGTCGAAGCTCATGGGCACACCCTACCTGGCGGTGAGTAGTGAAAGTTATGGTTCCGTGACAGCTCGTCCCGTAGGCTCGGGATCATGACCCGGGCCAGGGGCGCCGACCGCCGCGCGAGCATCGTCCGAGCGGCCTTCGAAGTGATAGCCGAACGCGGCTACCGCGGCACCTCACTGGCGGCGGTCGCCGAGCGCGTCGGCCTGACCCAGCAGGGGTTGATGCACTACTTCCCGACGAAGGAAGACCTGCTCACGGCCGTCCTGGAGACCCGCGACGAGTGGGACCTGCTGCACTTCGGCCACGCCCCACCGGGCGACGAGTCGTCGATGACGGTCAACCAGCTGGCCGACCTGGTCGACTACAACGCCACGCGGCCGGCCATCGTCCAGACGTACACGGTGCTGTCCGCGGACAGCGTCACCGAAGACCACCCGGCCCGCGAGTACTTCCACGACCGCTACGCCCGCGTCCGGGCGGGCATGACGCAGATGCTGGAACGCCACCGCGACGAGCTTCCCCCGGGCACGACCCCGGAGCAGCTGGCCCCCCTCGCCATCGCCGTCCTCGACGGCCTGCAGCTGCAGTGGCTGCTGGACCCGGACGAGGTCGACATGTCCACAGGCTTCCGGACGTTCCTGACGATGCTGGGCATCAAGCCGGACTGACGCACCCCCGACGGCAAGCCCGTCACCGCAACCGCGGCTGGGCGGCCAGCTCCCTCAAGCGCCGGAGCGTGCGCAGCGTCGTCTCCAGGTCCTCCTGCGACACCTCCGCCGCCAGGCCCTCCGCCCACTCGACCTGCGCGCGCCCCAGCTCGCGCATCGCGTCCTTCGCCCGCCGCGTCAACGACAACAGCGGTGCTCGCGCGTCCCCCGGGTTCGGCAGCCGGTCGAGCATGCCGTTGCGCAGCAACCGGTTCACCGTCTCCTGCACGCTCTGCCGGCGCAATCCCCGCCGCCGCGCCACTTCCGCGGCCGTCGCCGGGCCGTCCTCCAGGAAGCCCAGCACCTGCCACTGCGCCGCCGTCAGGCCGACCGGTTCGGTCAGGGCGTCGCCCGCGACGAGGAAGCCGCCGTTGCACGCGAAGACCGCGTCGATCACCCGGGTGAACGTTTCGGCTCGGTGGGACCGCATGCGTGCTAGTCTCCCACATCGACAGGCACCTGTCGAAATGGAGACGACCATGGACCGGCCCGCTTTGAGCCCCGCGCACGACGCACTGAAGGCCTTCGTCGGCGACTGGACCGGCACCGAGGAGCTCGCCGCCTCGCCGTGGGCGCCGGCCTCGACCGCGCGCGCCGACTGCGAATACCGCCTGGCCCTCAACGGGTTCATCCTGATCCAGCACTACCGCCAGCGCCGCGAAGACGGGTCCGAATTCCTCGGCCACAACGTCTTCACCGCCGACCCGGGCACCGGCGAGACGCTCTGGTACGGCTTCGACAGCTACGGCTTCCCGCCCGAATCACCCGCTCGCGGCCACTGGACCGGCCCGACGTTGACCCTGGAGAAGAAAACCACCCGCGGAGTGGCCCGGCACCGGCTCACCCCGGACGCCGACAGACTGTCGCACGAAATCGACGTCAAGCTGGGCGAAGACCGCGAATTCGGCCCATTCCTGCGCGCGCGGTACACCCGTACCGAGAGGTAGGAGGAAACGGATGACGTCCCTCCCCCCGTGCACGAGGACGTCACCCGTTTCCGGTCTCTGCCAGCACATCCGCAGACCCGTCATATCAGGACGATCCAGCGGCGCGCCATTTCACAACAATGATTAGTTATTCCGTGTTGCCCACTTTCGAGCTGTGCAGCGAGTGTGTCCCCCGATCCGGCCAGCGGCCCAGGGAAAACGATTACTTTCACTCGAACGGCCTAGCTTCGGTCACAGCCCGCACCCGCGCTGGCACGCAGCGGACTCCCGGAATTGTCGTACCCCCGGAGTACAGATGAGGACGTGCCCAGACCCGCCGAACCGAAGCCGACGGACTCGCCCCCGCTGATCGGGGTCGAGAACGTGAAGATGCCCGAGTGGGCCCGCGTCGACGAGCGCGTGGCCGCCGCGGGCTTCGGCCAGGCCGTGCGCGCGCTGCCCACCGCGATCTCCGTCGTGCTGCGGCTGGCGTGGCGGACTTCGCCGCGGCTGACGTTGCTGGCCGCCTTCGTGCACGTCGTTTCGGGCTGCGTCACGGCGTTCGGGCTGCTCGCCACCGCGAACGTCTTCACCGCGCTGCTCGAACAGGGCCCGACGCCGGAGCGGGTGCTGCAGTCGCTGCCGGCGATCGCCGTCGTGACCGGGTCGTACGCGGCGCGCGCGGCGCTGGACGCGGCGGTCGCCGCCGTCGAGGGCGCGCTGCGGCCGCGTGTCACCGCGGCGGCGGACGACGCGGTGACGGCGGCCGTGGTGCGCGTCGGGCTGATCGCGTTCGAGGACGCGGACTTCCGCGAGCTGGCGCGCCAAGGCGCCCGGTTCGGCGTCCGGGCCATCGAGACGAGCCTGCGCCGCCTGGCCGACCTGACGTCGTCGGTCATCTCGCTCGCGGCGGCGATGCTCACGGCCGGCCTGCTGAACCCGTGGCTCGCGCCGGTGCTCCTGCTCGCCGCGGCGGCCGACGGCTGGGCCGCGGCGCGCGTGGCGAAGCTGAACTACCGGCACTTCATCGACACGGTCGGGCGCAACATCCGCAAGTCGGTGGTCGAAGAGGTCGCCACCTGGCGGACGATGGCCCTCGAACGGCACGCCTTGACGCTGCAGGAGCCGCTGCTCGGCGAGTACCGGCGCATCTCGCGCAGCCTCGCGCGGGAGGAGGTCCGGCTGGCGCACCGCAGCAACCTGGTGCGCACGACCGGCCGGGCGGCGGCCGGGCTGGGCACGGCGGTGGCGTACCTGGTGCTCGGCTGGCTGCTCTACAGCGGCGCGATGGAGCTGGCACTGGCCGGCACGGCGGTGCTGGCGATGCGCACGGCGTCGACGTCGCTGTCCAACACCATGCGCGCGGTCAATTCGCTGTACGAGGACTCCTTCTACATCGGGTTCTACAACCAGCTGCTGGCGGAATCGCGGAAGCGCCGTCCACCGGAGACATCCCTGGCCGCCCCACCCGACCCGGGCGAGATCCGGCTGGCGGGCGTCACGTTCACCTACCCGGGCCGCGAAACCCCGGCCCTGCGCGACGTTTCCCTGACCATCCGCCGCGGCGAGGTGGTGGCGCTGGTCGGCGAGAACGGCTCGGGCAAGACCACGCTGGGCAAGCTCCTCACCGGCCTCTACCCACCGGACGAGGGCACGGTCCACTGGGACGACGTCGACCTGTCCCACGCCGACCCGGCGTCGGTGCACGCGAACATCGCGGTGATCGCCCAGGAACCGGCGGAGTGGCCGATGACGGCGGCGAACAACATCACGGTGGGCCGCCTCGGCCGCCCGGACCCGGACCGCCGCGCGTGGAACGAAGCGGTCGACTACTCGGGCGCGGACGAGGTGATCGCCGCCCTCCCCGCCAAGGAGAACACGATGCTGTCGAAGAAGTTCGACGAAGGCCACGACCTCTCCGGCGGCCAATGGCAACGCATGGGCATCGCCCGCGGCATCTACCGCGACGCGTCGGTCCTGGTCGCCGACGAACCGACGGCCGCGCTGGACGCCCGCGCCGAAGCCCGGGTGTTCGCCGGCCTCCAGCACGCAAGCACGTCCCACCACGGCCGCCGCACCACGGTCCTGGTCACGCACCGCCTGGCCAACATCCGATCGGCGGACCGCATCCTGGTCCTGGACAAGGGCAAACTGATCGAGGAGGGCACCCACGACGAACTGATCCGCGCGGGCGGCGTCTACCACGAGTTGTACGAGATCCAGGCCCGCGCTTACCGGAACCCCTCGGAGGCCCGATGACCGAGCACTTCGCACACGTCAACGGCATCGATCTCTGCCACGAATCCTTCGGCGCACCGGACGACCCGCCCCTCCTGCTCATCATGGGCCTGGCCGCCCCCATGATCTGGTGGGACGAGGAGTTCTGCGAAACCCTGGCCGCCCAAGGCTTCCACGTGATCCGCTTCGACAACCGCGACGCCGGACGCTCGACCCGGCTCCGCGGCCGGGCCAGTCTCGCGCAGGCCTACCTGCTCCGCGCGTCCCCGTACTCACTCGCCGACATGGCCGACGACGCCGCCGGGCTGCTCACCGTGCTCGGGATCCCCGCCGCCCACGTCGTCGGTGCGTCGATGGGCGGGATGATCGCCCAGACCCTCGCCATCCGGCACCCGTCACGGGTCCTCTCGCTCACGTCGATCATGTCCAGCACCGGCGGACGGTTCGTCGGCAGGCCGAGCGCCCGCGCGATGTCGATGCTGCTCGCCGCGCCCCCACGCGATCGCGAGAGTTACGTCGAAACGCTCGTGCGCACCTTCCGGCTAATCGGCTCCCCCGGCTACCCCTTCGACGAACCCCGCATGCGCCACCGAGCCGAGCGCACCTACGACCGCGGCGTCCACCCGGGCGGCGCCATCCGCCAACTCGCCGCGATCATGGCCGACCGCGACCGAGCCCCACGGCTGCGCCGGACGAAGGTCCCGGCCCTGGTGGTCCACGGCGCCCGCGACCCCCTGGTCCACCTCTCCGGCGGCCGCGCCACCGCCCGCGCCATCCCAGGCGCCAACCTGGACATCGTCCCCGGCATGGGCCACGACCTCCCCCGCGCCGTGTGGCCCCGCATCGTCCGCGGCATCGCGCGGATCGCCGTCAACCCGACAGCGTGAGGGCGCCCGCGTAACAGCCACTCGTGACGTCCCGACTCTGGCGCTCGGAACACCGTCCTCGCCGAAGGGAACACCATGCGTGCTCGCCTGGCGGCAGTTGCCGCGCTGGTGGCTGTCCTGAGTTCGTCTTCGTGCGCGGAAAAGCCGCGGGACACGCCCGCCACCAGCAGCGCCGCCGCGCCGCCACCAGCCGCACCGCCGACCGAAACCAAGGGCAAGACCGAGTACGGCGCCGCGGCGACCTACAAGTTCCAGGTACGCGACGGCAACGGGGACGGATTCACCGAGAACGTCGAACTCGCACTGGGTGCGCCGATTCCGGCCGGCCAAGCGCCCGGACCGCTCCCCGCCGGTTGCGCACTCGACCCCCAGCGCGACCTCTACATCCCGCTGACGGTCAAGGTGACCAACTCCACCGCGAAATTCGCCTACAAGGTCGGCTACCGCTTCCAACCGGTTCAGCTCGACGACGATCGCGTTGTCGGCTACCTCGCCGTCGGAGAAGGGAGGTGTGTCGAGCGATTCGGCCTGGTGACCTACGAAGGTCCCACGTTGGGCCTCAGCTCCAAGGCGCAGCTGCAGACCGGCCAGCAAGTCTCAGCCTCGGGCTTCCTCGCCTACCGCGGCTTCTTCGGCCCCGGCGGCACCCAGGCGGCCAAGCTGGCCAAAGTCTTCCTGGACCTGGGCATCCGGTACGACGGCCGGCACGGAGTCATCGTCGATCCCGAGGCCGCCCCCGGGCTGATCGGATACACCGGCCTCGACGGTCTGGGCGTGTCGGATCACTACGTCGTCCCGGCGGACGGCGTCACTTCACCGTGCGCCAAAGGCCGGTTCAAACGCGAAGCCCACTGCCCGTGACCTCAACCCGACAGCGTGATCGACCCCAGGTGCGAGAAGTGCGCCGCCACCCGGGACCCGCGCCGAAGCGGTACCGCGTCCGTCATCCCGCCGGTCAGCACCAACCACCCCGGCTCCAGCGCCAACCCCCGCGCCGCCAGGGCGTTCGCTGCCAAGGCCAAGGCCTCCGCCGGGTGGCCCTGGACCGCCGCGCCGGTGGCCGTGTCGACGATCTGGCCGTCGACCTCCAGCAACGCCGCCTCCAGGGACAGGTCCAGCGCTGCCGGGGGCAGGCCCACCGGGCCGACGCCGAAGTACGCCGACGAGCCGTTGTCCGCCACCGCGTCCGGGAGGGTGAAGCGGTAGTCCGCGTACCGGCTGTCGATGACCTCGATGCCGCCGTACACGCGGTCGACCGCGGCCAGCGCCGTCGCCGCCGTGACGCCCGGGCCGGCCAGCCGGCGACCCAGCACGAACACCAGCTCCGGCTCGGCACGCGGGTGGATCAGCGCGTCCGAAGGCACCGGCACGCCCGCCGGGAGCACCATCGCGTCGGTGAGCCAGGCCAGCAGGGGCGAGTCGATGCCCATTCGCTGCTGCTTCGCGCGCGACGTCAGGCCCAGCTTCACGCCGATCAGGGTTTCGCCGCGGGCGCGCCGCTGCCGCAGGGCCTCGTCCTGGATCGCGTACGCCGTGTCGACGTCGAGGCCGGGCCACTCTTCCGAGAGCGGCGAACGCTCCGAAACCGTTGCCAGCAGGGACGCGGCCGCCTCGCGCACGTTCATGATTCCTCCGAGAAGACCGCGGTGACGCTGCCGAGGCCGGCGATGGTCGCGACGATCGTGTCGCCCGGCGAGACCGGGATCGCCCGGGTCATCGAGCCCGGCAGCACGACGTGCCCCGGCTCCAGCGTGACCCCCAGCGGCCCGACCGTGTTCGCCAGCCACACCAATGAATTCAACGGCGACCCGAGCACCGCGCCGCCCGCGCCCGTCGCCGCCACCTCACCGTTCTGGTACAGGACGCAGCCGGCCAGGCGCAGGTCCACGGCACCCAGCGCCGTCGGGCTGCTGCCCAGCACCACGCCGCCGGAGGAGGCGTTGTCGGCGATCGTGTCGAAGAGCGAGATCTTCCAGTCGCGGATGCGGGAGTCGACGATCTCCAGCGACGGCAGCACGAAGTCGACCGCGCGCACCGCGTCCGCCACCGTCACGCCGGGGCCGCGCAGCGCCGAACCGAGCACGAACGCGATCTCCGGCTCGATGCGCGGCTGCAGGAACGCCGACGTCGGGATCGGCTGGTGCTCCAGGTGGAACATGCCGCCGGTGAGGTGCCCGTAGTCGGGCTGGTCGACGCCCATCTGCCGCTGCATCGCCGCCGAAGCGAGGCCGACCTTGTGCCCGCGGACGGCGTCGCCCTCCGACGTCCAGTGCCGCACCTGCTCCTGCTGGATGCGGTACGCGTCCTCGACGGTCGCCTCCGGGAACAACTTGATCAGCGGCTCGACCGGTTCGCGCGTCGCGTAGGCCCGCGCCAGTACGGCGGCGGCCTCCTGCACCTTGCTGACGTCCACGCACCGGACTCTGCCCGCCGCGCACCCCGCGCACAAGCCTCGATGTTCCACCCAACGGAACTCTCGCCAGTCAACCTCTTGCGCGCGAGATAAATGCGGCGTACCGTCGTCTGCACCACCAGGAAGGGACGTGAGGGACATGGCACCGACCCAGGCCGAGGTCACCAAGCTCGCCGAAATCCGCGACGAGCTGCGTGAGCGCCACCTGCGCCCGGCCGCCGACCGCCCGGCGACGAACGGGCGCGGCATCCACCACACCGCGCTGATCTCCAGCGACGTCGAGCGGACCATCGCGTTCTACCAGGACGTCCTGGGCTTCCCGCTCACCGAGCTGATCGAGAACCGCGACTACCCCGGCTCCAGCCACTTCTTCTTCGACGTCGGCAACGGCAACGCGGTCGCGTTCTTCGACCTGCCCGGTCTGGACCTCGGCCCGTACGCGGAAGTCTTCGGTGGACTGCACCACCTGGCGCTGTCCGTGACCCCCGAACGGTGGAGCGCCATCAAGGACAAGCTCGACGAGGCCGGCGTGCAGTACCTGCTGGAGAGCGAGACGTCCATCTACCTGTCCGATCCGGACGGTGCCCGCGTCGAGCTGATCTCCGACCCGCTCGGCGAGATGTACGGCGAGAAGATCGGCTGAAACCGTGTTCCCGGCGTCGCGCGCCGTTTAGCCTGTGCGCGACGTCTGGAGGTCCGATGTCCGACTGGTCCCTTTCCCGCGCGAAGGCACGGCTGGATCGCCGTGAGCAGCTCGACGAGCTCACCGCGCGCACCCGGTTCGAAGTGCGGCTGCACCTCAACGAGCCGGCGACGAACGGCAGCTACGACGAGCTGACCAGCATCTTCGCCATCGGGCACGGCGAGTGCGCCGCGTTGCTGGCGCACCACCGCCTGCTGCCGTGGTGGGAGCGCTCGCTGCTGTTCCGGTACGCGCGGCGGATGCACGGCAAGGCGATTACGCGCAGCGTCGGCGTGGTGCCCGCGGAGGTCGCGCCGCAGGCGGCCCGCGCCTTCGGGGCCGAAATCGCCGAGCTCGCGCCGGACTCCGGGGACACCGGCGCGAAGTACGACCTGCAGGGCCGGGGCCTGCTGACCGTGTTCCGCATCGCGATCGGCGCCAAGGGCGACTCCTGGCCGGACCGCCACGAGGTGGCGACGACGTCCGCCCGCAACATCCTCATCTGCGCCGCCACCTTCGCCCGCCGGAAGCCGTGGCACGTGCTCTGGCCCGTCTACCGCGTGCGCGGCCTGCGGCTCTGGAAGCTTTGACGCCCGACGCGCGTTCTGCCGGTATGACCCCAGAGGAAATCCTCGCCGGCGCGAAGACCATCGCCGTCGTCGGGCTGAGCCGCGACCCGGCCAAAGCCGCCCACGGCGTGCCGGCGGTCCTGCAGGCGCACGGCTTCCGGATCATCCCGGTGCACCCGTCCGCGACCGAGCTGCTCGGCGAAAAGGTGTACCGGTCGCTGAAGGACATCCCGGAGCCGGTCGACCTGGTCGACGTCTTCCGCCCGTCGCCCGAGGCGGCAGGTATCGCGCGCGACGCCGTCGAGATCGGGGCGAAGGCGCTGTGGCTGCAGCAGGGCATCGTCTCCGCCGACGCGCGCCGCATCGCCGAGGAAGGCGGGCTCGCCTACGTCGAGAACCGCTGCACCGCCGTGGTCCGCGCGACGGCCGCGATCTCGAAGAACTAGCCCGACGCTCCGAAGTGGACGATCCGGTGGTTGCCGGTGTCGGCGACCCACACTCCGCCCACGCCGTCGCCGGCGCTGTCGCGCGGTGAACCGGCCCACTCGGCGGCGTCGGCCAGCGCCGCGCCGGTCCGGGTGTCGAACCGCGCGACGCGACCGCCGTCGTCCACCAGCAGCCGTCCGGCCGGGTCCACCGCGACCGCGCGGGGACGGCCGAAGTCGCCGAACCCGCGCACGAACCCGCCCCACCACGTGTACTGCACGACCCGGCGGTTGCCGGTGTCGGCGACGTAGACGTTGCCCGCGGCGTCGACCGCGATCCCTTCCGGCGCCTTGAGCCGCCCGGCGATGACGCGCACGAGATCACCGTCGCGGGTGAACGCCTGCACGCGGTCGTTGCCGGTGTCGGCCACCCACACCCGCCCGCGCGCGTCGACCGCGATCCCCGACGGCGCGCGGAACCGGCCCGGCCCGGAGCCGGGCCCGCCGATGGCGGCGAGCTCACTGGTCGTCACGGCGCCAGGATCGCCGATCGCGGGCGGTCACGACCAGTACCGAAAAGAGTGTTCAACAGCTGTTCCACCCGCGCTCACCAGCTCCAGCGCGTGCACGTCCGCCGGTCGAGGAAGCTGTACGCGGGCAGCGGCCCGAGCCAGTCGGCCTGGACACCGCCGCCGCGCCCGAGCCCGGCGACGGCGTCCCGGACGACGAGCAGGTCGCCCAGCCCGACCAGGAACGCCCACCGCTCGTCGGCGGACTCGCCGGCGGGCAGCGCGACCGAGTCGCGGGCCCGATCGGCAACCTCCGACAACAGCCCGTCCGAACGCGCCGAGCGCCGCGGCGACCCGGGTTCGGTGAACCGCAGGCAGACGTGCACCTCGGCCAGGCCGTCGAGCCGGTCGAGGTCGGCGCGGTGGGTGTCGGCAGCCGGGGCGAGCACCTCGGCGCGGACGGCCTCCTCGTCGTCGGCGACGGTGCCGAACCGGGCCGGCAGCACCGGACCGCCTTCGACGAGCGCGGACACCACCGCGAGGTGCGCCGCCGGATCGGGCTCGGGCTCGCCGACGACCATGGCCAGGTCGTCCCAGCACACGGTGCGCGGCGCGCGCGGGTGCCCGGCGCGCACGACGCCGTAGAGCTGCAGCGTCACGGCTGCTCGACGGGGACGGGCACCGCGACGGTCGGGGTGAGCCCCCCAGGTCTGATCACTTGTTTCCCTTCGTCGAAGAACCATCCGCGCCGCCCAGCTCCACGTCGGTGAACGAGTACGGCGGCCACGGCCCGGACGTCTCCACCGTCGCGCCCGCCGACCGCAGCTCGCGGGCGAACCACTCGAATTCCGCGTGGAACGCCGCTTCTCGCCCGGTTTCCACGAGGAACGCCGTGTTGAGCAGCACCCCGTACGGCCGCGCCCGCCCGATCCCGGCGGTGGCGTGACGGCGCAGCGCCGCCTCGAGCCGGCCGGTGGACGCCAGCACGTCCTCGCGCACCCGCTGGATCGCCCGCAGCCGTTCGCGGCGCCGGACGAGGTACTGCGTGCCGGTCAGGCCCGTGGCGTCCGGGCGGCTGGTGGCGGCGGGCTCGGCGTGGCGGACGCGGACGCCCCACTCGCGGTGCCCGTCGACCTCGTCCAGGCAGGTGCGCGCCTGCTCGTACCCGGTTTCGAGGAGCCGGACCGCGGCGGCCTCGCCGTCCAGGACGGTGCCGAACCGCAGTGGCAGCACGGGTTCGTGGCGGAACACCGCCCGCACCACGGCGTCGTGCTCGCGGGCCAGTTCGGCCAGCGCGCCGTCGACCGGGTCGAGCGTGTCGATGCGGTCGAAGCGGGCCGGCGACGCCTCGGCGACGACCACCCCGAGGTCGCGGTAACCGATCAGCCGCGGCGACTTCCCGATGTCCAGCGCGGGCCGGTTGCGCGTGATCGCGTACGCGCACAGCCAGTTCCGGGTGCTCACCGCGGTTCCTCCACGTCGTCGAGTGCGTGCTCCAGAACGCACGTCAACGTAGCAACGGGCACAACTCCCCCAGGAACCGTTGCGGGACGGTATTTTTCACCAATTCGCGAGGAAGAATGGGCGGGACGCGGCAACCGGCGGAGGCAAACAGCGCAATGCCGGAACACCCGGCGGAACCAATGCCCCGGACCCGCCGATCAGATCACGATCCAGTAACGTCCACGAGCCGGTACCCGACACCGCGGACCGTTTCGATGGTGCGGGTGCCGAACGGCGTGTCGATCTTCCGTCGCAAGTACCCGATGTAGACCTCGACGACGTTCTCGTCGCCGTCGTAGTGCGCGTCCCAGACGTGGTTGAGGATCTCGTTCTTCGTCAGCGCGGTACCCGGGCGCCGCAACAAGAACTCCAGCAGCCCGAACTCCCGGGCGGTCAGCTCGATCCGCTTTTGTCCTCTGTGGACGGTCCGGGCGGACGGGTCGAGGCGCAGGTCGCCCGCCTCCAGCACGGCCGGGCGGGCCGGCGCGCCGCGGCGCAGCAGCGCGCGCAACCGGGCGATGAGCACGACGAAGGAGAAGGGCTTCGACAGGTAGTCGTCGGCGCCGAGGTCGAACGCGTCGGCCTCGTCGTACTCGCCGTCCTTGGCCGTGAGCATCAGCACCGGCGTCCAGTTTTCCGCCGCCCGCAGGCGTTTGAGCACCTCGTAGCCGGACAGCTCGGGCAGCATGATGTCGAGCACCACGACGTCGTACTCGTGCTCGGTCGCCCGCCAGAGCCCTTCCCGGCCGGTGTGGGCGACGTCGATGGTGAAGCCCTCGGCGACCAGCCCGCGCCGCAGCGTCTCCGCGAACTCGCGCTCGTCCTCCACGATCAGCAGGCGCACTACTCCTCCTTCGGCACGGCGATCACCGGCAGCTCGATCACGAACCGCGCGCCCGGCTCGCCGGGGTCGGCGTAGCGCGCCCGGCCGCCGTGGCGGGCCGCGATGCCGGCCACGATCGGCAGGCCCAGCCCGGTGCCGCCGTGGCCGCGCTGGCGCGACGCGTCGAGCCGGACGAACCGCTCGAAGATCCGTTCCCGGTCGGCTGCCCCGACGCCGGGCCCGTCGTCGCTCACCTCGACCACGGCGAGGTCGCCGCGCACCGCGCTGCTGACGCGGATGCGCGACCGCGCGTGCCCGCGGGCGTTGTCGACCAGGTTCCGCACCGCCCGCCGCAACTGGGCCTCGCTGCCGTGCACCTTCGCCGGCCCGGCCCGGACCTCGACGTCCAGCGCGCCTTCGCCGCGGACCCGCTCGGCTTCCGCGCGGACGATGTCGTCGAGGTCGACCTCGGTGCGCTGCGGCCGGTCGGTGGCGTCGTCGGTACGGGCCAGCATGAGCAGGTCGTCGACGAGCTCGCGCAGCCGCGCGGTCTCGCGGCCGATCACCGGCACCAGGTCGCCGGCGCTCTCCGGGTGCCGCCCGGAGACGTCGAGCGCGGTGCTGATCGTCGACAGCGGCGACCGCAGCTCGTGACTGGCGTCGGCGACGAACCGGCGTTGCGCGGCTTGCGCGGACGCCAGCCTGGACAGCATTTCGTTGAGCGTGACGGCCAGCCGGTGCACCTCGTCCCCGCCCGGCGGCAGCGGCACGCGCGCGGCGAGGTCGCGCGTCGAGATCTCCGCGACGGTCCGGCGCATCCGCTCGACCGGCCGCAGCGCCGAGCCGACCGCGCGGTAGACGGCGAGGCCGGAGATCGCGAGCAGCGGCACGGCGATCAGGCCGAGCAGCAGCGTCAGCCGGGTGGACGCCTCGGTCACCGGCTCGAGTGAGCGTGCGGAAATCACGGTGAACGGTCCGCCCGGCCCGTTCACCTCCTGCGACACCACGCGGTAGTCGTCGCTGTCGCCGTTGAGCCCGAGCGGGAGCGTCTCGATGGTCTCGTGCCCGGCGACCGGCCGCGCGGCGGTCAGCGGCGGGTGCCCGACGATCGCGGGATCGCTGGCGATCGGCACGCCCCGCGCGTTCAGCACCTGGGTGACGGCTTCGGTGTCACCGGTGCTGGCGACGTCGCTCGCGCTGAGGTCGCGCGCGCCTTCGCGGACGAGCTGGATGGCGACCTGGCGGCCGGTGCTGCGAGCACTCTCGGTGACACTGCGGTCGAGCGACTCCTCGAGCAGCAGCACGACCACCACCCCCGCGGCGGCGATGGCCAGCGCGAGCGCGAACACCGCCACGGCGGTGGTCCGCATCCGCACCCCGGTCGCGGCGACCACCCTGCCCAGCTTCACCAACGCAGCGTAACCGCGAAGCGCCGCCACCGGCGGTTCCGCCGCGGTCACGTCCACCGGGTCACCGCCGGCACCTGTCCACCCGACCACCCCAATGTGGCGTTGGGTGCGTCCAGCGCACCCAATGTGGCGTTCGGTGCATCCAACGCACCGAACGCCACATTGGGGCGCTTGCCACGGGCACTTCGGTCACCGCCGTCGCCGGGTGGCGGTCAGGCGTTCCGTGCGCAGGCGGTCGACCGCCGGGAGCTCCAGCGTCGGCAGCGGGTGCCCCGCCACCCAGCTCAGCAGCAGGTCCGCCAACGCCGGGTTGCGCGCCAGTGCCGGGCCGTGCAGGTACGTGCCGACCACCCGGTCGGTCACCGCGCCCTCCGTGCCGTCCCCGTTGCCCGTGCCGCGCACCACCGTGCCGAGCGGCTCGCTGTCCGCGCCGAGCTTGCTCACGCCCAGGTGGTTCTCGAAGCCGGTGAGCGGTTCGGGGAGCAGCCCGGACGACGTCGCGACCAGTTCGGCCACCGCGCGCCGCTCGCCGGGCTCCGTCGTGACGTCGAGGAGGCCGAGACCGTCGTGGTCGACTCCGTCCAGACCTCTGAAGCGGGTGCCGAGCACCTGCAGGCCCGCGCACACGCCGAAGACCACCGCGTCGCCCGATCGCGAGCGCCAGTGCTTCCGCAGGTGCGCGGCGGCCAGTGCCTGCGCGCCGTCCTCGCCGCCGCCGAGGAGGTAGATGTCCAAAGTGGACGGGACCGGCTCGCCCAGTCCGACCGGCACCACCTCGGCGTCGAACCCGCGCCAGCGCAGCCGGCGGCAGAGCACCTGCGCGTTGCCGGTGTCGCCGTAGGTGCCGAGCACCTCCGGCAGCAGCAGTCCGATGTGGACGATCGAATCAGCCACCCGGCAACCGCCCGACCAGGTCGCGGAACGCCGTGTAGTTGGCGACCAGCTCGACGCCGCCGGGCGGGAGGCCGTCGATCGCGGCGACCGGGTCCGGCTCGGTCCAGTGCGCGACCTCGGCGTAACAGAGCCGGACGGCTAGGTCGGCGCCGCGCTCGCCGGTGACGACCACCTGGCGCCCGCGCAGCCGCTCGAAGTGCACGTCCCAGAGCCAGGACAGGTCGCGCCCGTCGGCTTCCTGCGCGTTCACCGCGACGACCACCGGCGTGTCCTCGTCGAGCACGCGCAGCGTTTCGACCCAGCCGGCCGGGTTCTTCGCCAGCATCAGCCGCACGGAGTGCCGCGACCGGCGGATCGTGCGGTAGCGGCCGCCGATGTCGGTGATGGTCCGCAGCCGGGCGGCCGCGGTGTGCGGCGGCACGCCGAGGCGGTGCGCCGCGGCGAGCGCGAGCGCCGCGTTCGCCCGGTTCGCGTCGCCCGGCAGCCGCAGGTCGAGGTCGACCTGGCGGCCGCCGGGCGTGCGGACGAGGTCGCCGTCGAGGGTCCAGCCGGGTTCCGGGCGGGCCAGCCCGCAGCCGCAGCTCCAGTCCTTGCCGCGGAACCCGACGAGGCCGTCGCAGCGCGGGCACGCCGTCGAGTCGCCGGTCCAGCGCCGCCCGGTGCTCACCCACACCGGCCGCACGGCCGCGGAAGCGGCGGACGTCACGAGGACGTCGTCGCAGTTCGCGACGACCACCGTGCCCGGCAGCCCGGCCAGCGCGGCCCGCAGGTCGCGTTCGGTGCCGCGGACCTCGCCGACGCGGTCGAGCTGGTCGCGGCTGAGGTTGAGCAGCACGACCACGGCCGGCTGGAGCTGGCCGGCCACCCACGGCACGTGGGCCTCGTCGACTTCGAGGACCGCGTAGGGCGCGTCCGGGCGGGCGGCCAGCGCGGCGAGGACGCCGTCGGGCATGTTCGCGCCGTCGCTGTTGGCGGCGACCTCGGCCAGCGCCTCGAGCGCGCGGGTGAGCATGAGCGACGTCGTCGTCTTGCCGTTGGTGCCGGTGACCAGCACGACGGTCCGCTCCCGCCCGAGCCGCCGCAGCGCCCGCGGGTCGAGGGCGAGCGTGACGCGGCCGCCGATCATGCCGCCGCCGCCGAGCCCCGAACTGCGGGAGAGCCAGGCGGTCAGCCGGCCGGCGGCCACGGACGCGCGGGTGCGGAAGGGGTTTCGGACGGTCATCGGTGCGGATGGTGCCCCGCGGGCGCTGTGAGTTCCCTGAGTCCGTGGCCCGCGTCTCGCCTCAGAGCGTGACGACGACCTTGCCGTGCACGTGCCGCCCGGCCTGCAGCGCGACGGCGTCGCGGATCTTCTCGACCGGGAAGACCGCGGCCACCGGCACGGTGAGCTCGCCGGCCACGATCGCGGCGGTGATCCGCGCGAGCGCGCCCGGTTCCGCGTCGGCTCCCCCGGTCGCGCGCACGCCGCCGGGCGGGATCGGGCCGGCGGCGATCGTGGAGATCCGCTCGGGCGGCACGCCGAGCGCCAGCGCGGCCTCGGCCGTCTCGGTGCCGAACAGGTCAGTCGCCGCGGTCACGCCGAACGCCCGCACCCGGTCCGCCAGCCCGGGGCCGTAGGCGACCGGCTCGGCGCCGAGCTCGCGCAGGAACCCGAACGTGCTCTCCGACGCGGTGCCGATCACGGTCGCGCCGGCGAGCTTCGCGAGCTGGACGGCGAAGATGCCCACGCCACCCGCGGCCCCGCCGATCAGGACGGTGTCGCCGGCCCGCAGGCCGATCGCCGCCAGCGCCGCGGCCGCCGAGGAGCCGGCCACCGGGAGCGTGCTCGCCACCTCGTCGCTGATCCCGTCCGGTGTGGGGAAGAGCGCGCCGGGCACCTCGACGACGACGTGGTCGGCGACGGCCCGGCCGAGCGCGCCGCCGTGGACGCGGTCACCGGCGGCGAAAGCCGTGACGCCGGGCCCGACCTCGTCGACGACGCCGGCGAAGTCGTACCCGAAGCCGGACGGCAGCGTGATGCCGAACTGCGCGGCCGCCTCGGGCCGGGCGGCGATGCCCCAGTCCATCGGGTTGAGCCCGGCCGCCGCGACGCGGACGCGCACCTCGCCGGGGCCGGCGTGCGGCTCGGGTACTTCTCGCAGCTCCAGGACTTCGGGACCACCGAATTCTTCGTAGACGACGGCTCGGCTCACGGGAACCTCCTAGTGATGAGACTTGGTCCCATCACCGTACACCGATGACGGGACCAAGTGCCGTAAAGTGGTCGCATGGCCCGCTGGCAACCGAACGCACCGGAGCGGCTGAGCAAAGCCGCCCTCGAGCTGTTCGCCGAGCGCGGCTACGAGAACACGACGGTGATCGACATCGCCGAGCGCGCCGGACTGACGAAGAGCACCTTCTTCCGCCACTTCCAGGACAAGCGCGAAGTCCTCTTCGGCGGCGGCGCGCTGGCCGGCCTGCTCGCCGAGGCGATCGCGTCGGCACCGGAGACCGCCGGCCCGCTGGAGGCGTTGACCGAAGCCATGGTCGCGATCGGCCGGGCCGCCTTCACCCCGGAACGCCGCGAGCTCGGCGCGCTCCGGCGAGCGGTGATCGACGCCAACCCGGAACTGCGAGAGCGCGAAGCACTGAAGGGCCTCACCCTCATCGCCGCGATGACCGACGCCCTCAAGCGGCGCGGCGTCCCGGAGCTGACGGCGTGCGTCGCCGCGGAACTGGGCGCGCTCGCGATGAAGCTCGCCCACGACCGCTGGAGCACCGGCGGCGACTTCGGCGATTCCGCGCGGCAAGCGCTGGACGAGGTGCTGGCGGCCGTCCCGGCATTCGCGACTTTTCCCCACTGACCCGCCCAGCGATTCAGGTCCGTGAATGCGCATTCACGGACCTGAAAGACAACGTTGTCGAACGTGTCGAACGCGCCTGCTTCAGTGCCCGCAACCGCCATAGGTAGGAAACCTAACCATCGGAGGTTGTACCAATTAGCATGGTCAAGTAACCGCATTTCTCCTGAAGCGTTTCAAGATCTTCCGTACATACATCGGAGGTGTTACCGTCCAAACCCACCCAGCGGAAATGCTTGCCGCTGAGCGGAAACCGTCCAACGGAGGGCAACGTGGGAGCGGAGCGCGGGCTGGAAAACAGCGGAACTCTCGAACGCGGGCTCGCGGTGCTGGAGCACGTGGGCAGGCACCAGGAGATTTCCACCAATGCGATCGCGCGGCAACTGGGGCTTTCCCGCAGTGCCGCGTACCGGATCGTCGGCACCCTGAAGAACCTCGAGTACCTCGAAGCCGACCAGATCACCGGCCGCGTCCGGCTCGGGACGCGCCTGGTCGAACTCGGCGCCCGCGCGATGGCGGCGACCGACCTGCACCGGTGCGCGCCGCGGTACCTCGCGTCGCTCGCGGAACGCTCGGGCGAGACGACCTACCTCGCCGTGCCGGACAACGACACGATGGTCTACGTCGCCACCGAACGCAGCGCCAGCGCCGTGACGCTCGCCTGCCGCCTCGGCACGCGGCGCCCGCAGCACGCGACGTCGCTCGGGAAGGCGTGGCTCGCCGCGCTGCCGGAGCCCGACCGCGCCGAGCGCGTCCGCCGGATGAAGCTGGATTCGCTGACGCTGAAGACGATCATCGACCCGCACCGCCTGCTCGACGAGCTCGCGCGCACCAGCAGGCGGGGATGGGCGATCGACGAGGTGGAGAACGAGCCGGACGTCGGCTGCGTGGCGGCCGCGGTCCGCGACCATTCGGGACGGCCGATCGCCGCCATCAGCATCGCCGGACCGGCGCCGCGGGTGTTGCGCCGCCTCGACGAGCTCGGCGCCTCGGTGGCCGGGACCGCGGCGGCGCTGTCGCTGCGGTTGGGGTTCGTGCGGAGCCGGCCCGCCTGACTCCGCTCAGGCTGGGCCCGCCCCAGTGTCTTGAATGAGTCATTCAGGTCACCGGAGGTCCTGAATGACTCATTCAAGACACCTCCGCGCGGCCGTTGTCCCCGCGAACCGGCGAAGGAGCCGACCGTGACCTGGATCCAGGACTACCAGCCCGCGGGCGGGCTGTGGGTGTCCGCGCTGCTCGCCGCGCTGCCGATCGTCGTGCTGCTCGTCGCGCTCGGGGTTGTGCGCTTCTCCGCGCACCTTTCGGCGGCGCTCGCGCTGGTCACCGCGCTCGGGGTGGCCCTGTTGCTGTACCGGATGCCTGCCGCGCTGGCGTTCGACTCCGCGGCGATGGGCGTTTTGTTCGGGGTGTGGTCGGTGGCCTGGATCGCGTTCCACGCCGTGTACTTCCACAACGTCACCGTGGCGACCGGCCGGTTCGACAGCATCAAGCGCGTGCTCGCCGGGTTCAGCGAAGACCGGCGGCTCCAGGCGCTGCTGATCGCCTTCGCGTTCGGCGCGCTGCTCGAAGGCGTCGCGGGTGGCGGGTCGCCGATCGCGATCACCGCCGCGATGATGGCCGCGCTCGGGTTTCCGCCGGTGAAGGCCGTCGTGCTGGCGTTGCTGGCGAACACCGCGCCGGTCGCGTTCGGTGGGCTCGGCAACCCGCTGATCGTGCTCGGGCGGCTGACCGCGCCGATCATGCACCTCAAGCAGGACCAGGCGACCGAGCTGTTCTCGGCGATGGTCGGGCGGCAGGTTCCGGTGCTGGCGCTGATCATCCCCGCGTTCCTGGTCGTGGTGCTGGCCGGCTGGAAGCGCATGCTCGAGGTGTGGCCCGCCGTGCTGACCGCCGGGATCGCGTTCGCGGCCATGCAGTTCGTCGCGTCCAACTACATCAGCGCCAGCCTGGTCGACGTCCTCGCCGCGCTCACCGCGATGGCCGCGCTGTGGGTGCTGACGCGGTTCTGGCAGCCCGCGACCGTGTGGCGGTTCGAGGGCGAAGAAAGCGCTGTCAAGAGTCTCGGCGCGGCGCAGGCCGGGCGCGGCGCGCTCTACGCGTGGATGCCCTACGTCATCCTGATCCTGGCCATCTTCCTGTCCCGGATCGGCACGATCTTCAAGAACCTCCCCGGCTGGCTGGACCTCACGAAGCTGCTGCACAAGGCGGACTGGATCTTCGCGTGGCCGGGGCTGCACAACCACGTCGTCCAGCACCCGCCGATCACGGCGAAGAACGCGCCCTACGCGGCGACGTTCACGGTGGACTTCCTGTTCTCGCCGGGCACGGTCGCGCTGATCGCCGCGGTCGTCGCCGGCTTCGCGATGGGCGCGCGGCCGGCGTTGCTGCTCAAGACGTACCGGTCGACGCTGGTCCAGATGCGCTGGGCGCTCGCGACGATCTTCATGATCCTGGCCATCGCCTTCGTGATGAACTACTCGGGCGCGACGCAGACGCTGGGCCTCGCACTGGCCACGACCGGCGCGGTTTTCCCGCTGTTCTCGGCCTACATCGGCTGGCTGGGCGTGTTCCTGACCGGCTCGGACGCGTCGACGAACAGCCTGTTCGGCCCGATGCAGGTGATCTCGGCCCAGCAGCTGAACCTGAACCCGATCCTCGCGGGCGCGACCAACACCTCCGGCGGCGTGATGGGCAAGATGATCTCGCCGCAGAACCTGTCGATCGGCGCGACGGCGATCGGCCAGAGCGGCAAGGAGGGCTCGCTGCTGCGGCAGACGTTCCTGTGGTCCCTGCTGCTGACGGCGGTGGTCGGCGTGATTTCCCTCCTGCAGGCGACGATCCTGACGGCGATGATCCCGTCGCCCTAGGCTGAGCGGCATGACGTCTGAAGCGCTGGCCTCGTTCGGCTACGAACTCGGCCTCCTGAAACGGATCCGGCGGTCGGGCTGGTGGCACGCGGGCGTCCGCGACCCGGAGTCGGTCGGCGAGCACAGCCTCCGCGCGGCCCAGCTGGCGGCGCTGATCGCGGCGGAGGAGGGCGCGTCCCCCGAACGGGCGGCGTTCCTGGCGCTGTGGCACGACACGCAGGAGACGCGGACGGGCGACCTCCCGCTGACGGCGGTGGAGTACCTGCGCAAGCCGGAACCCCGGGAAATCACGGCGGACCAGACGGCCGCGCTGCCGCCGCGGTCCCGCGCGCTGGTGCGCGAGGCGGTGGACGAGTACGAGAGCCGCGCTTCGGCGGAGTCGTTGTGCGCGAAGGACGCGGACAAGCTGGAGATGCTGCTGCAGGCGCTGGAGTACCGCGACGTCGGCGTGCGCCCGGTCGACGAGTGGATCGCGTCGGCGACGAAGGGCCTCAAAACCGAAACGGCGAGGAAGATCGCGGAGGCGGCGTTGACGTTGTCGCCGCTCTCGTGGCGGGGCCGCTAGCCGCTGACGGCCTTCGCGCGGTTGAGGAGCAGCTCGCGCTCGCGGGCGTTCTCCGTCATCTCCGCCGCGCGCCGGAACTCGCGCTCCGCCTCCTCCAGCCGGCCGAGCTTCTCCAGCAGGTCGCCCCGGACGCTGGGCAGCAGGTGGTAGTCCTTCAGCGCCGCGTCGGACGCCACTGCGTCCACCACCGCGAGGCCCGCATCCGGCCCGTACGCCATCGCCACCGCGACCCCGCGGTTCAGCTCGATCACCGGCGACGGCTGGAGCTTGCCGAGACCTTCGTACAACGCCGCGATCCGCGCCCAGTCCGTCTCCTCCGGGGTCCGGGCGCGGGCGTGGCAGGCCGCGATCGCCGCCTGCGCCGAGTACGGCCCGTACGCCCCTTCGGCGATCTGCTCCGAAAGCGCCAGCGCGGCCAAGCCGTGCTGGATCAGGAAGCGGTCCCAGCGGGAGCGGTCCTGGTCCAGCAACAGCACCGGCTCGCCGTCCGGCTTGGTGCGGGCCTTCGCGCGCGACGCCTGCAGTTCCATCAGCGCGACCAGGCCGTGGACCTCCGACTCGCCCGGCATCAGCGCGGCGAGCACGCGGCCGAGGCGCATCGCCTCCTCGCACAGCGCCGGGCGCATCCAGTCGTCGCCGCGGGTGGCCGAATAGCCCTCGTTGAACACCAGGTAGAGGACCTCGAGCACGGACGACAGCCGGGCGACGCGCTCGTCGCCCTCCGGGACCTCGAACGGCACCTTCGCCGCCGTCAGCGCCTTCTTCGCCCGGACGATCCGCTGGGCGATCGTCGATTCGCGGACCAGGAACGCGCGCGCGATCTCGTCGGTCGTCAGGCCGCCGAGCATGCGCAGCGTCAGCGCGACCCTGGCCTGGGTGTTCAGCACCGGGTGGCAGGCGACGAACAGCAGGCGCAGGACGTCGTCCTCGATGTGGTCGTCGAGGGCCGCGTCGAAGTCCGGCAGCACGCCCTCGCCGAGCTGCTGGTCGCGGCCGACCTCCTCGAGCTTCTCCGCGTACCGCTCGTTGCGGCGGAACTGGTCGACCGCGCGGCGCTTGGCGATGGTCATCAGCCACGCGCCGGGGTTGCGCGGCACCCCGGACTCCGGCCACTGCTCGAGCGCCGCGACCAGCGCGTCCTGCGCCAGCTCTTCGGCGAGACCGACGTCGCCACGGGCCATCCGGGCCAGGCCCGCGATGAGCCGCGGCGACTCGATGCGCCAGACCGCTTCGACCGTGCTCCGGGTGTCCGCAACCGTCACCCGGCCATCAGACAGGGTGATCGGCCGCGGTGCAACCCACTACTCGGCGAGGGGCCGGATCTCCAGCACGCCACCCTTCGCGTCCGGGTTCGGCGCCTGCTTCATCAGCGCGACGATGTCCTCGACCGACTCGCCGTTGAGCACCCAGAACCCGGCGATCAGCTCCTTCGTCTCCGCGAACGGCCCGTCGATGACCTTCGGCTCGGCATCCCCTTCGAAGACGACGCGGACGCCTTCGGCGCTGGAGGTGAGTCCCTCGGCCAGCACGATCCGGCCCTCGTCCAGCAGCCGCGCGTTGAACTTCGACATCGCGGCCAGCTCGTCGGCCGGCACCTGGAACCCGGGCGCCTCGGACTCGGGAGTGGCCTTGACCATCACCAGGAACCGCATCAGGCCCCCTGGGCGCTCTGCGCGCGGAGCCGCCCTTCCAGCTCCGCGACCTCGGGCGTCATGTTCTCGAAGTCGGACGCCTCGGCGACGCGCCGGATCTCGACCTCGCCGTGCTCGCCCTCGGGGTTCGGCATCCGCTTGATCCACTCGACGCACTCTTCGCGGTCGCGGCACTGGAGGATCCAGAAGCCGCCGACGAGCTCCTTCGACTCGGTGAACGGACCGTCGACGACCTTGGGGGCCTCGGTCCCGTCGAAGACGACGCGGGCGCCTTCCGAGCTCGGCGTGAGCCCCTCGCCCGCCAGCAGGACGCCGGCCTTGACCATCTCCTCGTTGAACTTCCCCATCTCGGCCAGCAACTCGGCGCTGGGGGCCTTGCCGTCGGTCTGCTCGTTCGTCTTGACGATCACCATGAACCGCACAGCGGTCTCCTCTCGGTCGGTCTCTTGCCCACGCGTCGAACGGCGGCGGCCCGGATCGACAGGTCCGGCGAAAAACTTTTCGCGCCGGAAAACTAGCAGCTCAGGGTCGCTCGGAGGGATGATTCGGGCGCGGGGGCGGCCCCGCACCGAGTCCGGGGGTGGGCGACGTGGGCAAGACCGCGCGGGACGGGCTGCACCGGTACATCGTGCGGCTGCCGGCCGGGAACGGTCAGCAGGCCGAGCGCGGCTTCGCGGTCTGGGACAAATCCCTGAGCGGGGTCCGGCGCCGGTACCCGCGCGCGGTGAAGATCTGGCGGGCCACCGAGGACCGGCCGGGGCTGCCGTGGCCGCTGCGGCGAGCCGGGCAGCTCGTCCGGCGGGGTTTCGCGCGCGCCTGGCGCTGGGCCCGCAACCGCGACGCCGAACCCTGGTGAGAGCCCGGCTAACCTGCCGTCGTGGCGGTACTCCCCGACGACCTCTCCTCCGCGCTCGACGAAGAGCTGGCCAGGCACCCCGTGGCCCGGCTGACGCAGTCCGTCGACCGGCTCAGCGCGCGCTACCGCCGAGGTGACGCGGCGACTTCCCCGATCCTGACCTCCGAAGCCGACGTCGCCGCGTACGCCGGCTACCGGATGCCGGCCACCTACGCCGCCGTCCACGCGGTGCTCGCCGAAGCGGCTTCGCGTGCTCCCGGCTTCGAGCCGCGTACGCAGATCGACGTCGGCGGGGGCACCGGCGCGGCGGTGTGGGCGGCCGCGGCGGTGTGGCCGTCGCTCGCGGAGTGCACCGTGCTGGAGCAGGTCGCCGGCGCGATCGGGCTCGGCAAGCGGCTGGCCGGCGGGGCCGGGCTCGCCGCGGTGCGGGACGCGCAGTGGCGGCGCGGGTTCGTCGACCCGGCCGCCCCGCCGCCGGAAGCGGACCTCGTCACGCTCTCCTACGTGCTGGGCGAGCTCCCCGACGCCACCCGCCCCGACGTCGTGCGCTGGCTGGCGGCGAAGGCCGGGGCGGTCGCGCTGATCGAGCCGGGCACCCCGGCGGGCTACGAGCGGATCCGCGCCGCCCGCGCCGAGCTGATCGAGCTCGGCCTGCACGTCGTCGCGCCCTGCCCGCACGACGCGGCCTGCCCGATCACCCCCGGCGAGGACTGGTGCCACTTCGCCGCGCGCCTCCCCCGCTCGGGCCTGCACCGGCGGCTGAAGGCGGGCACGCTCGGCTTCGAGGACGAGAAGTTCGCCTACGTCGTCGCGGCCCGGTTCACCCCGGAGCGGCCGGACGCGCGGATCATCCGGCACCCGAAGAAGCACAAGGGCTGGGTCGCGCTCGACCTGTGCACCGAGGACGGCTTGAAGCCGGGCGTCGCCGTCTCGAAGAAGCAGGGCCCGCGGTACCGCGCGGCCCGGGACGCGGAGTGGGGCGACGGCTGGTCGGCGAACTGACCCGTTAGGGCATCCGCACGGTCCGCAGGAATTCCGGCAGCAGCCACGGCCGCCGCCCGGTGATCCGCACGCCGCCGGTCAGCACCGCTCGGGGCTTGGAGATCCGGCCGAACATCATCGGGACCAGGACCGCCGGGTCGAAGCGCAGGCGGACGTCCGCCGTGCCGTCCGGCTCCTCGAAGCGGAGCCGGCCGTGCTGCAGCGCCAGCACCCCCGGCTTCGTGTACGCCGAGCGGAATTCGACCGCGATCCGGCGCGGGGACGGCGTCGCGTCGTCGAGCAGGCGGCCCATGTCGTTGCGGACCATGCCGAACAGGAACAGCTCCAGGAACATCGCCTCGTACCGCGCCGGGACCGGCCACGGCCGCCGGAGCGCGCGGGCGATGTCGAGGCCGTGCAGCAGCATCTCGTTGACCAGGTGCGCGAGGACGCCCGCCACCGGAACGCGCGAGCCGCCCAGCCACCACACCGGCTTCTCCGGGTCGAGGTCCGCGCTGACCAGCAGCACTTCGGCGACGTCCGCGCGCAGCCGCTCGGCCAGGCGGACCGGGTCGCGCTCGGGGTAGAGCTCGAGGGCGAGCGCGTTCATCCGCGAGATCGTGTCGACGCTCGCCGAGTCGATCGGCTCTTCGAGGCCCGGCAGCGGCAGCGGGCCGCCGTCGCCGCGGATCATCGCCGTGTACATCAGCGCGATCATCCCGACGTGCGACGCGGTTTCGGCGATCGACCACTCGCCGAGCGAGTTCGCGTGCGCGTCCGGCACGCTCGCCACCAGGTCCGCGAACCGGCCGCCGACCTCCGGCAGGGCTGCGCGCACCGACTCCCACTGTTCGACCGTCACGGCTTCCGACGGTAAGCGGCGGGCGGGGTGCTCCGGGTCTCCCAGGGTGCGGTTCCACTGTCAGTGGAGAACTCGCAGCGGTAACCGGCCAGTCGGGGGGCGTGCCGGCCGGTTACCGCCGCAGTGAGGAAGAGGGGGCCACACGCCAAGAATGACGCGCGGCCCCCGGCTTCACCCGATCGAGTGACGAGAAGGCCGTCAGGCCGGGTCGGCGAGGATCCCGTTCACGTACGAGCCAGGGTGGGTGGCCGCGTCCTGGCGCAGGACCGGGAGGTCGGCCGGCCAGTCCGCGGTCAGCGGCTGGGTCGACCCCGGCGGGATCGTGTTCAGCTTCGACGGCGTCCAGGCCGGCTCGCCGGCCGCCGGCTTCACCACCGTGATCGTCGCCGAGGCCGTCGTCCCCGCGGTGACCTCGTTGTACTTCACGCCGTTGTCGACGCGCGGCAGGTGGTACACCGGGCCGAACGTCGGCTCGTCCGGGCCGACCAGGTCGACGCCCGGGACGCCGTACAGGCCGCACGTGTGGTTCGTCGTGTTCCGGTACGTCAGCGGGATGTCGTACTGGCCCGGCGCGTCGTTCTTCTCGGCCGGCTTGCCCAGCAGGACCTCCAGGTCGGCCGTCGTGCACCGGGGCGTCGCGGTCGACGCCGCGGCCACGCCGCCGCCGGCCGGAGCCGCCGCGGAGCCCGAGCCCGAGCCGGAACCCGCGGGAGCGGGCGCCGGAGCCGCCGCGGACGTGCCGCAGGCCGCCAGCACGAGGGCCCCCGCCGCCGTGCCGATCCCCATCAGGACGCGCTTCATGTGGATTCCCCTCCCCGAGTTCAGTTGCCGACCGGCGTGACCTGGACGGTGTCGCCCTTGACCGGCGCCCCCGCCGGCCAGGCGACGCTCACCGGCTGGCCGTACGGCCCGGTCGGCAGGTCGAACGTGACGAAGTCGGCGGCCGACGGCGCCGCGGCCGAGCGCTGCACGATCCGGGACACCGCCGGGTGCCCCTCGCGCAGGTTCACCGGGACCGCTTCGGAAGCGTCCGTCGTCACCGCGATCGGCAGCCGCTGCCCGCCGGCCAGGAAGCCCACCGCGGTCGGCGCGCCCTCGAGCTTGCAGTTCGTGGCCGGCGACGCCGCCGTGTAGGTGAGCACGTATGCCTCGTGCCCGGCCGCGTTCGACGGGTCCGGGGCCACGGTCACGGTGACGTCCGACGCGCCGCACGGGTGGTCGCTCGGCATGGCGTTCGCCGCCCCACCGGCCAGCAGCAGCCCACCGGCCGCCAGACCCCCGATGATCAGCGCGGTACCAGCTCGCTTCATGGTCATCCTCCCTTGTTCCGTGATCGACTGGACTCACAGGGAAGATGCCCAGCCGCCCCTCGGGGATGCGCCGCGATGCGATCGATCACCGGAAAGCAACCTTCAAGATCGCCGGACGTCGGTAAGGGAGTCAGCTGCGACCGAAGCAGACGAACGGCATCAGCGGTTCCGCCGTGGCCGCGTCCGCCAGGGCCCGCGCCGGCGGCGTCCCGGCCGCGAGCGCGGTGTGGAACGCGAGCATCACGCCGCCCGCCGTCCGGTCGTCGACCCGCGCCACGCTCGAGACCACCGTGCGGCTGCCGCCGTAGAGCAGCGCCGCCGTGAAGCCGAGGACCTCGTCGCCCGCGCGGACGACGGCCTGGCCGACGTCGCACGACGACAGCACCACCTGCTCCGGCGCCGTCGCGAGCTGCTGGACGTCGTAGGCCATCAACGGCCCGTCGGCGAGGTTGAGCCGCGAGAACAGCACGTTCTCCTGCTCGTGGTGACCGTGCGCGGCGAAGTGGGCGAGCCGGCAGCCGTCGAACGCCTTGAGCGTCGCCGCGACCGTCGCGTCCGGGCCGGTCAGCACCTCCGCCTCCGGGTACAACGGCGCCAGCGACGAGATCTCGGTCTCCGCGTGGGTCAGGTCCGAGCCCGCGACCAGCAGCGGCGCCCCGCCCGCGCGCCGGGGACGGCGGCCCGCGTCGAGCCAGGCGGACGAGGACGGCGTGACCGTCACCGGGCGGCCGCGCAACGTCGGCAGCAGCCCCCACGGGATCGCCGACAGCGCGCCGGTCGGCACGACGACGACGTCGAGGTCACCCAGCCGCGCCGCCAGCGGCGCCAGCAGGATCGCGTCGAGCGCGATCACCTGCGTGCGCACCGACCGGCGGATGACCCGGTCGAGCTGCGGCGGGAGCTGGCGCCCGCACAACGCGTCGAGGTCGCTGTGCAGCCGCGCGACCGGTTCGGCGACCGCCGACGCCGGGCCGAGCTCGATCAGCGCCACCCGGTGGTTCGCGATCACCTGCGCGCACAACGCGCCGTGGTCGTCGAGGAAGCAGACCATCGCGCTGCCGGTGCCGGCCAGCTCGTCGCCGATCTCGCGCAGCTTCGCCTCGGGGTGGTCCTCGTCGGTGCCCTCGGCCTGCCAGCCCTTGGCGCGGATTTCCCGTTCCAGCGCGGCACAGCGCTTCACGGCTTGGGCGTCCGGCTTCCCGGCCAGCTCGCCCGCGCGGATCTGCATCGAGAGGTACCGCAGCTCGGCGACGGCGTCGACGGTCTCGGGGTGCGCGGGCGGGCGCACCGGCCGGAACCGGAACGCCTGCGCGCGGGAGCGGTCGAGCCACCGGAACACCACCCCCGGCGAACGCTGGGCGAGCGCGGCGGCGAGGCCGGCGTCGGCGAGTTCCTTGCCCAGCGACGTCGTCGCGGTCTGCAGGTCGACGCTGCCGAACCGGCTGCGGTGCCGCTGCAGCTGGGCGAGCCCGGCGCGCGCGTTCGCGAACGTCACGCGCCGGTGGCCGGTCGCCGCGCCGAGTTCGGCCAGCGCGAGCCGCCGCACCAGCCGGTTTTCCAGCGGCGCGGCCCGGCGGTCGCGCGGGGCGATGCCGGCACGGGCGCCGTCGAGGTCGCCGAGCGCGATCCGGGCCCGCGCGGCCAGCAGCGCCGCGATTTCGGCGTCGTTGCGCAGGCCCAGCCCGGTGAGCCGGCCGGCCAGCGCGGTGGCTTCCGCGGCGACGCGGGCGATCCGCCGTCCGGCCGCGAAGTCCGCGCGCAACGCGGTCAGCTGCGCGACCGCGGCCCAGGTTTCGTTGCCCCGGCGGCGAAACCGCCGTTCCGCGCGCCCGGCCCAGCTGCGCGCGGTCGCCGGGTCACCGCTCGCGAGCGCGGCCAGCGCGCGCGTGAGTTCGGCTTCGGCGTGCTCCTGGTTCATCCGCAGCCGCGGGAACTGCTCGAGGGCGGCGTCCAGTTCGGCGGCGGCTTCCTGCGGCAGCCCGGCGGCGAGCAGCGCCCGCGCCTTGTCGACGGCCAGCACGGGCAGCATCCCGACGCTCTGCTCGGCGTAGAACCCGCTCGCCGCGTCGAAGTCGCGCAGCGCGCCCGGGATGTCCCCGGTCAGCACCCGCGCCTGCCCACGGCCGTGCGCGGCTTTCGCGAAGATCCGGGCCAGGCCTTCTTCTTCGGGCTGGCCGGCCCCGATCTGCTCGCACTGGTCGAGATCGGCGAGCGCGAGCCGCACGCGGCCGGCGTACTGGTGCAGCATGGCGCGGTTGAGCAGCGTCCGGGCGAGCACGACGAACTCGCCCGCCTGCCGCAGCAGCGGGATGGCCTCGTCGAAACAGGTGAGGGCTTCGTCCATCCGTCCGATGAGGATGAACACCAGACCCCGTTGCTGCCGCAGGATCCCGCGCCCGGCGTCGGAGACGAGGACGTCGGCCTCGTCGAGCAGCGCGAGCCCGCGCGCACTGTTGCCGAGCGCGGTTTCGACGGCCGCGTAGGTGCCGAGCACGCGCGTGGCGAGGTCGGGCCAGGCCGCCCACCCGGGCGGCGGCGCGGTGGCGGGCAGGCCCAGAAGCCGTGCGGCAGAACGGATCAGGCGCCCGCCGACCACGGGCTGGCCGTTGTTGGTCGCCGCGACCGCACGCCGATGCAGGTCGCGCACCCGGTCTTCCGCCTTCGGCGACGCGACCACAGGCTGCCCTTCCGGCCGGGGCCGTCCCCCTCGGCCGAGAAGGACGCCCCGGATCGTACCTCCGGCTCCGGGCAATCCGGGAGCTCTTGCCGGAGGGCAGCTTTTCACGTGACAGCGCCAAATCCGGGTCACGGATGACGTGAATGACTCATTCATGTCGTCCGACGACATGAATGAGTCATTCAAGACAGCGCCACCGGCCCCGGCCCGAGCCGCGCTCAGAGTTCGATGGCCGGTGTGCTCACCGTCCTCGACCTTCCGAGGGTCCGCACCAGCACCTGCACCATCCCGTGGGCCACGCCGTTCACGGCGAAGCGGCCCTCGGCGTCCGACGTGGTCGTCAACGGGCCGTTCGCCGTGCGGACCTCGATCGGGTGCTCGGCCGGGGGCGTCAACCACCCGTCCAGGCGCATCGTGCCGGCCGCTTCGGGACTCACGTTCACCATGATCGTGAGGCTTTCGCTGTCGAACGTGATGAGCCGTCCCTGTTCGGCGGCGCTTCGCGTGACGGCGAGGCCCTCCTGCTCGCGGATGCGCATCACTTCCAGGTCGACGTCCTCCAGCGCGATGGCGAAGCGGATCTGCTCCACCAGCGTGGCGGGCATCGGGTCGGCGTCTTCCCACAGCTCGCGCACGCCGGCGAGGAGCCGGAAGTCGAGCTCGTCCAGCGGCTCGTTCGCGCCTGGTGGTTCGACGGTGGTCACAGCCAATCTCCTTCGCCGTTGGCGAGTAGCTGCTCGCGCAGGCGCGCGAGGCAGCGTCCCCTGGTCGGGCCGATACTCCCCCTCGGCATTCCCAGCCGGGCGCCCACTTCGGCGTAGTCCGGCCGGTGCACGAACGCCACGATCCGCAGCAGGCTGCGGCAGCGTTCGGGCAGGTTGTCGACCGCGCGCCAAAGCCGCACGCGCTGGTCTTCGCGCAGCACCCCCTCCTCGGGTGCCGGTGCCGCTTCGGTCAGCCGCTCCGGGAGCTCCGGCAGCGGCCGTTCGACCTGGCGTTTTTCCCCAGTCCGCCAGGCCTCCCGCTTGGTCACGGTGATCAGCCAGCCGGTCAGCGCGACCGGCGAGCGGATCTCCGCGAAGGAGCCGAGCAGGCGTAGCCACGTCGTCTGCACGACGTCACCCGCCTGGTCGGCGTCCAGGCCCTGATCGCGCGCCACCTGCCAGAGCAGGGGCGTGAGCAGGGAAACCAGTTCGTCCAGCGCCGCGCGGTCACCCTCCCGCGCGGCGTCGAACAGCGCCGCCACGCGGCTGTGGTCGGTCTTGGCCACGTTCACAGCGAGCCCAGCGCGGACCAGGCCCGCTTGACGACCGTCTCGCGGTCGACGGTGGCCAGGTCCCCGGCGTGCGCCAGCAGGGCCTTGCCGATCTCGGCGGCGGCGAGCGGCGCGGCGAACGACGTGCCGTCCCAGACGGCGAAGCCGGCGCTGTAGTCGTCGGGGTCGAAGGAGTTGCGGCCGAGATCGGGCACCTGGTGGTCGGCGGCCGCGGTGCCGCGGACGTCGGTCGGGTACGTGCTGACCACGCCGGCGCCGGTCGCCCAGCAGCGCACCCACGGGCCCTCGTTGGAGAACAGCGCCTTGCTGGTGGCGACGTCGGGGTTGAGCGCGCCCACGCTGATCACCTGCGGGCCGCAGCCGGGGCCGAGCGGCTGGTCGGCGAAGGCCGCCGGGTAGAAGCGGCGGGTCGTGGCGTCGTTGCCCGCGGCCGCGACGACCAGCACGCCGAGGCCGAGCAGCTCGGCGATGACCGAGCCGAACTGGCCGGTGAACGCGACGTCCGCCGGGTCCTCGACGTAGTAGCCCATCGAGATCGAGACGATGTCGACCAGGTCCTGCGGCCGGTTGTTCGCCTGCGCGTTCCGGACGCGGTCGGCGAGCAGGTGCAGCGCGAGCAGCACGTCGCCCTCGTACGCGACGCCGTCGCTGTGCACGACGCGGATGGCGAGCGTGTCGGCTTCGGGGCAGGCCTGCCGGATGATCCCGGCGATGAACAGGCCGTGCCCGGTGTCGGTGTCGATGTCGCCGATCAGCGGCTGGCCGGTCGTCGGCGCGTCCCAGTGGTCGGTGAGCAGCTGGGTCGCCACGGTGGTCCCGGAGTCGATCTCGGCCTGCAGGATCGCCGCCTGGATGCCCGGCGCGACGGCGAGGCCGGAGCCGGGGGCCGGCGGGCCGGAGCGGTCGGCCAGCCCGAACCACGGGTGCGGGCCGATGCCGGTGTCGAGCACGGCGATCACCGGCCGCCGGTGCGCGGGCTTGCGGCTGCGGTACGGCGGTTCGGCGGCCAGCGTCACCGGGATCCGGTTCGCGCCGTGGGTGCGCCCGTACGAGCTGCCCGCGCCGAACCCGCTGGTCTCCCACGGCGTGCCGCCGAGACCGCTGGTCTCCCACGGGACCCCGCCGAACACCGGCGACGTGAAGAGCAGGTGCTCGACCGACATCTCCTTGACGATCTCGGGGTCGATCTCGGGCCGCTCGCCGGAAGCGGCGGCCCGCAGCAGCTGCAGCGCCCGCCAGCAGTCGACGACGACCGGGTCCGCGTCGTCGCGGACCTTCAGCAGCGCGCGGACGGGCACGTCGGGGAGCTCCCGGACGCGCGCGAACGCCCGGTTGTCGCCACCGCGGTCGGCCGGGGTGGCGTAGACGCCGATGCGGGCGAGCACGCGGTTGATCGCGGCCAGGGCTTCCGGGTCGCGCAGGTACCGGTTGGGCAGCAGGAACGTGCCCGGCCGGTACACCGTCGTGCGCGGCACCGGCTGACCGGCGGCGACGACCGCGGTCGCCGGGTCGAGCACGCGTGCGCCGTGCCGGTCGAGCAACTGCCTCGGCGGGGTCGGGAGCTCGTTCAGCGTGCTCGCGTCCTCCGCCGCCACTTCCGCGCTCTCGTCCCGGACGAACTTGACGACCATCGGGTCCACCCTCCGCCATTGATCACTGATGGCACCCGGGAAAGACCCGTGGGCCGCCACTGGGATACGACACGGACATCTCGAATGGGTAACGACGTCGGCAAACGGGTGAAGACGTATCTGGCGTGCCCGGCTCACCCACTTGGCCGTCCGGAAGTCACGGATCCATGCGGGGAGATCACCATGGTTGTGCTCCGGTCGAGCACGGGGGAGGCGACCCGGCCGGCGCCGGTCCGGGGACAGGGCGGGGTCTTCACCCCGGACCCGGCCACCGGCGGCGGGCGGTACGCGGTGCCGCTCGACCTGCCGTCCGGTCCCGGCGGCAGCGCCCCGGCGCTGGCGCTGCGCTACACGGCGGGCGCGCCCAACGGCCCGTTCGGCGGCGGGTTCGCACTGCCGCTGCCGCACGTCCGCAAGACCGACGGCCAGGCGCGGTCCGGGACGGCGGGCCGGCTCACGCGCCAAGGCGACGGCTTCGTGCTGACCACCCGGTCGGGCACCCGGCACTTCCTCGGCCCCGGCGGCGGCGACGGCTGGTACCTCGACCGGACCGAGGACGCGCTGGGCACGACGGCGACGTTCGGCTGGGCGCACCACAGCGGTCAGGCGTACCTCGCCCGCGTCGCCTACGGGCCGTACGAAGTGGACTTCGCGTACGAGCCGCGGCCGGACGTGCTGCGCTGGGGCCGCGGCGGCACCCTCGTCACGACGGCGCTGCGGTGCGCGCGGATCGACCTGCGGGTGCCCGCCGACGCGCGGCCGCTCGTCCGGCGGTGGAGCCTCGGCTACGACCCCGACGAGGTCACCGGCGCGTCCATGCTGACGTCGGTGGCGCTCACCGGCTTCGACGCGCGCGGCGCCGAAGCCGCCGCCCCCGTGCTGCGGCTGGCCTACGCGCGGGTGGAAGCCCCGGTGGCGAGGCGGGTCCAGCTCGCCGCCAAAGCCCGGTCCGGCGGCGGCGTTTCCCTGCTCGACGCCGACGACACCGTGCCGTACCGCCCCTTCGACGAACTGCCGCGCACCGGGCGGCTGAGCAGGATCGACAACGGCATCGGGCTGCACACCGAGATCGAGTACACGACCGTCGAAACGGTCCCGGTGGTCCGGCGCGTCTCGCGCCGCGAAGCGGCCACCGGCCACGTGGGCGTGACCGAGTTCGAATACCACGACCGCCGGTTCCCGGTGTTCGGCCGGGTGGTCCAGGACGAGCTCGGCGACGAGCACGCGCCCACGCTGCGGACCATGCGGTGGTTCGGCGACGACGGGCGGCTGACCAAGGAAGAGACCTACGGCCTCGACGACGCCGCCGGGCGGAAGCGGCCGTACCGCCGGGTGACGCACCTGCGCCGTCCACAGTGGACGCGCTCGGTGGTGACCGAGTTCGACCGGCGGCCGGACCCGGTCTCGGTGACCACGACGGAGACGGACTTCGACACCGCCGGGAACCCGGCCCGGGTGGTCGAAACGACCGAGCGGCCCGGGCGCGGGCCGGTCGTGCGCGACACCCGCACGACGTACGCGGCCGACCCCGACGGCCGGTTCGCGGCGTTGCCCGCGCGGACGCGCGCGGTGGACGGCGGCGGGAAGGTGCTCGCCGACCGGCTGTTCCGCTACGACGAAAACCCGGACGGCCGGGCCGGCGCGCACGGGCTGTGCACCGCGCGCGAGGAGCTGGTGCTGACCGACGCGCTCGTCGCCGACGTCTACGGCCCGGTCCCGCCGGACCTGCGCCACCACGGCTACCACCGCCGTCCCGGCGAGGACGGCTGGTGGATCACGACGTTCCACGGGCGGCTCGACACCGTCACCGGGTTGCGCACCACCACGACCGACGCGCTCGGGCACACCGGCGAAGTGCGGTATTCGGCCGACCGCTGCTTCCCCGAGGTGGCCACGGACCCGCTCGGGAACGTCACCGTCACGCGCCACGACGTCCGGACCACGCGAGTCCGGGAAGTCGTCGACCCGGCGGGCGCGGTAACCACGGTGACCCACGACCCGCTGGGCCGTCCCGAAACCGTCGTGCGGCCCGGCGACACGGCGGAGCTGCCGACCATCCGGTACCGCTACGACCTCGGCGCCCCGGCGCGGGTCACGACCGAGCAGCGCGCGGTTTCCGGCGAGGCGGAGGTGCTGCTCACGACCGAGGTGCGCGACGGCGCCGGGCGGCTGCTGGAGCGGCGGCACGCCGAACTGCTCGGCGACGTCGTCGACGAGCGCCACGAATACTGCGCGCGCGGTTTCCGGCGCCGGACGAGCCGGGCGTTCCGCGACGGCGACCGCCCGCCCACGTCCGAGGAGTTCCGCTACGACGCCCTCGGCCGCCCCCTCGACGTTCGTGAAGGGAACCCCGAAGTTCCTGAAGGTGGCCTTCACGACCTGCTCGGCCGGGAACTGCGGGGCGACGACGGGGTCGTGCTGGTGCGGGACGCCGCGGGGAATCCGGTGGAGGCGCGGACCCCCGACGGGCACACGGTGTTCCGGGTCCACGACGCCGTCGGCCGGCCGGCGGCGGTGCTGGTCGACGACCCGCACGGCACCCCGGTCACGACGTTCACCCACCACGACGGCGGGCTCCCGGTGCCGCCCGGCGCGGGGCCGCACAGCTGCGGGCGGCTGGTGCGCGTGGCCGACGAGTCGGGCGTGACGCTGTTCGGCTACGACGCGCTCGGCTACCCGGCCGAGAAGCGCTGGCGGCCGGCGCACGTCGCCGTCGAGTACCGCCTGGACGTGACGCGCCGCGCCGACGGGCGGCCGGCGAAGGTGGTCTACCCGGACGCCGGCGACGGAAGGCTGACGGTCCACCACCAGTACGACGAGGTCGGCAGGCTGGTGAGCGTGCCCGGCTTCATCGACGCGGTGCTCTACGACCTGCGCGGCCGGCGCACGGCGGTCCACTACGCGAACGGCGTCACCGAGGCGTGGACCAGCGGCCACCACGTCGTCACCGGCCCGGGCGGTACCTGGACCCGCGAACTCGGCGCGGCGGCGGCGCCGGAACCGTTGTGCGGCATGGAAATCCGCGACGCGTTCGACCGCCTGCGCGGCGTCCACGGCGACGACGGCGTCAACGCCCTGTACAGCTACGACCACACCGGCCGCCGCGTCCGCACCCTGATCACGAACGGTTCCCACATCCGCGAAGTCCTGACCCCGGACGAGCTGTACGCCATCGAGGACGGCGAACTGGTGGCCGTGGTGGCGGGCGCGGTCCGCCGGCACGCCGACAGCAGCCGGCGCTACCTGCACTTCGACGCCTCGGCCGGGGTCGCCCTGGTAACCGACGAGACCGGCGCGGTCGTGAGTGTTTAGTCGGGTTCTAACCCGACTAAACACTCACGAGCGTCAGTCGAGCACGAGACGGCTGAGGCGGTCGGGGTCCGCCAGGATGTCGATCTCCACGATCCGCCCGCCCGACACCGTGAACCCGAGCACCGAGAACGGCCGCCCGTCGCGGGTCGCGACCACGCCGGCCGCGCCGTTGACCAGGGCTCGGCGGACCACGCCGCCGTTCGCGCCGAGGCGGGAGAACGTCAGGGCCTGGTTCGCCACCGCCGCCGCGCCGCGGATCTCGTCCGAGCCGCCGTGGGCCGCGCCGCGGTCGGCGCGCAGGACGACCTCCGGGTCGAGGACCGAGACCAGCGCGTCGAAGTCGCCGCCGCGGGCGGCGGCCAGGAAGGCGTCGACCGCTTCGCGCTGGCGGGCCAGGTCCGGGTCCGGCACCACCGGCGCGCCCTGCACCCGACGGCGGGCGCGGCTGGCGAGCTGCCTCGTCGCCGCCTCGGACCGGCCGACGATCGGGGCGATCTCCTCGAACGGCATCGCGAACATGTCCCGCAGCACGAACGCCAGCCGCTCGCCCGGCGTCAGCGTGTCGAGCACGACCAGCAGTGCCAGGCCGACCGAGTCCGCCAGCAGCGCCTCGTGCTCGGGGCCGGCGTCCTCACGGCTGATGATCGGGTCCGGCACCAGCGTGTCCCACGACTCCTCGCGCCGGGCCTTCCGCGACCGCAGCACGTCGAGGCAGACCCGGCCGACGACCGTGGTCAGCCAGCCGCCCAGGTTCTCGACGGCGGCGCGGTCGCTCCGGCTCAGCCGCAGCCAGGATTCCTGGACGGCGTCCTCGGCTTCGCTCACCGAGCCCAGCATCCGGTAGGCGACGGCCCGCAAGTGGTCGCGGTGGGTCTCGAAGCTGCGGGCCAGCAGATCGTCGTTCACGGGGTGGTCCTTTCGCGTGCGTCGTCACCTTGACGTACCGCGCCGCGAAGATGTGACACGTCAGATGATTCGTTCCCGCTCAGCGACATACACCCTTGACGTACGATATATGACCTTACAATCATCGGACCTCTCCGACGAAGGAGCGGCCAATGAGAGTCCGAGCCTGCCTCGCCGCGGTCATCGTGCTGCTGGCGACCCTGATCACCCCGGCGAACGCCGAAGTGCACCACCCCCGCCAGGACTGGCTCCGGTCCTCGACGGCCGGGTTGTTCCTGCACTGGGGCATGTTCACCGCGCCGCGGCACACCGACTGCGCCGCCTGGGAGCACGACGTCACCGCCGGCGGCTGGACACCGGGCTACTGGATCGACGAGGCGACGAAGCTGGGCGCCTCCTACGTCGTGCTCACCACGTTCCACAGCCGGCTGGGCTACGCGCGGCCGTGGCCGTCGAAGATCCCGGGCAGCTGCTCGACGCAGCGCGACTTCCTCGGCGAGCTGATCGCCGCCGGCCAGGCCAAGGGCGTCCGGGTGCTGCTGTACATGACCGACGATCCCCAGTGGCACAACGAAACCGGCCACGAGTCGCTCGATTCGGCCGCGTACTCGGCGTACAAGGGCAAGCCGGTCGACCTGACCACCCGCGCGGGGTTCGGCGAGTTCGGCTACGACCTGTTCGACGAGGTCATGGACCGCTACGCCGGTCTCGCCGGGTTCTGGATCGACAACGACAACGAATACTGGGAGCAGCACGGGCTCTACGAGCGCGTCCGCGAGAAGCGGCCGTCCTGGTTGCTGAGCAACAACAACGAGGACACCCCGATCATGGACACGGTCAGCAACGAGCAGAAGACCGGCATGACGCCGTCCTACGACTACCCGCAGGCGATCTACACTCCGATGCCGCGGCTCACCGAAGCCGACTACAAGCTGCCGACCAACGGCGACTGGTGGTACAGCGGCGGCGACCAGGCCGTCGACTTCCGGCTCTCCACCGGCCGGTACATCACGAACGCGGGTTCGTCGATCAAGTCGCTGATGGCCGAAACCGCCATGCTGAACGGGAAGTTCCCGCCGCAGCAGGAAGCGTTCAACAACTTCATGGCCTCCTGGACACAGCCGATCAAGGAGTCGTTGCAGGGCGCCGAAGGCGGCGGCTACCTCTACGGCGGCATGCAACCCGGATTCTGGAACGACGGCGCGCACGGCGTCCTCACCGTGAAGGGGAACACCCAGTACGTCCACGTCGTCACGCGGCCGTCGACGAACCTGGTCCGGCTGCGCGACAACGGCTACCGCGTCACCGGCGTCTCCGACCTGCGCACCGGGAAACCGCTGCGGTTCGCGCAGTCCGGCGGCTATCTGTCCATCCTGGACATCACGGACTGGGACCCCTACGACACGGTGTTCAAGGTGGACACCGCTGGGCGGCAGTACTTCTACGACAAGAGCACGATCAAGGCGACCGCGTCGGCGGCGGCGCCCGGGCACCCGGCGGCGAACCTCGTCGACGGCAGTTACGAAAACTACTGGGACGCCGACGGCCGCCAGCCGGTGTCGGTGACGCTCGACCTCGGCAAGAAGCGCTCGACGGCCTACCTGGCGGTGCACGAACGCGAGTCGTCACCGACGTACGCCCGGGAATCGTTCGGCCGCGCCGAGGATTCCGCGCGGATCAGGGACTACCGCGTCTACGCGAGCGACGACGGGACGAACTGGGGTGCCCCGGTGCGGACCGGCGCCCTGCCCAGCACCCGCGGGGTGCAGTTCGTCGACGTCGGCGAGGTGCACGCGCGGTACCTCAAGCTCGAGGTGCTGAACACCTGGTCCGGCCCGCAGGCCAAGCCGTACTTCCACCAGCTCGCGCTCGACGAGGTCGACGTCGCCTACGGCTACCCGGACCCGCGCGGCGAAGTGCCGCTGGAGGCGGAATCGTGGCGCAACGGCTTCGAGGGCAAGGCGTCCCCGGTGTGGTGCGAGGCGTGCTCGGGCACGTCCGCCGTCACCGGGCTCGGCCGCGGCGCCGTCGTCTTCCGGAACGTTCAGGCGTCGGGTCCCTCACGGCTGCAGCTGGACACCACCGGGCCGGGCACGCTTTCGGTGAGCGTGAACGGCGCGGCGCCGATCACCGTCGACGCTCCCGCGGCGATCGCGGCTCCGCTGACCGCCGGGGCCAACACGATCAAGGTCTCGGGCACGACCGGCCTCGACCGGATCGCGGTGGCACCGCTGCCACCCGAGTCGTACACGCCGAAGACGACGCTGACGGTCGAACCCGCTGGCGTGCAATGGGTTTCACCGGGTCAGCAGTCCATGAAGGTCACCGCTTCCCTGCGGCTCGACGTCGACGACCCGATCGACGACGTGGTGCTCGCGCCGGTCGTCCCGCCGGGCTGGACGATCAGCGGTGCACCCGTGACCGCCGCGAACCTGCGGCTCGGTCAAGTCCTGAGTGGATCGTGGACGGTGACCGCCCCGGCGGCCCAGGACGTGACCATCCCGGTGACGGCGTCCTTCCGCACGCTCGGCCGAGTCAAGTCGGCGAGCAAACCCGTGCCGGTCAAGGTCCGCCCGGCGGACCGGGTGTTCATGCGCGAAGCGGAGGACTCGGCCAACGACATCGGCGACGCCGGTGTCACGAGCTGCGGGTCGTGCTCGGGCGGGCAGAAGGTCCGCAACATCGGCGGCGGCGCGGGGGCGGCGGTGACCTTCCCCGGCGTGACGGTGCCATCGGCCGGGAACTACCAGCTGTTCCTCGACTTCACGGTCAACGGCGACCGGTCGTACTTCGTGTCGGTGAACGGCGGCGCGCCGGTGGAGGTGAAGGTCAGCGGCGCGGGGAACAGCACCCCGTACACCACTTCGGTCCCGGTGACGCTGACCGCGGGCGCCAACGCGATCCGGATCGGCAACGACCGCGCCGGTGCGCCGGATCTGGACCGGATTTCACTGGGCTAGCTCGCGCAGCACCCGGGCCGGGTCGATGTCGACGGCGCGGCCCGGGTCCCCGCCCGGCCCGCTCCAGGCGACGGAGACCCACAGTTCGGCGTAGTCACCGCGGTCGACGCCGGGCAGCTGCCAGGTGAGCCGCGCCCCGTCGAGTTCGACGGCGTCCTCGAGCCGCCCCGACCAGTAGGGCGGCACGTGCTGCCCGGTGCGCGAGCAGTGCAGCAGCATTTCGGCGCCGGGGCCGCCGACGCCCACCACGGCGTCGGCGGTCCGGGCGGTGAAAGCGCCTTCTCCGTCGCGAACCTCGGCCGGCGGGTCGGCGAGCTCGGCCTGGACGACGAACTCGCTGAGCGCTTCCCTGGCCAGCACGCGGAAGATGGCGGTTTCCCTGGTTACGCCGGGCTGCTCGGGCGTGGTCCGCCCGGAGAGCACATCGAGCCGCACGGACTGGTGCCGCCACCGGCACAGCCGCGCGCCGGCGTCGAGGCCCCAGGTCAGCTCCGGTCTCGCCGGCACGTCCCAACCCCCTACGCGGACGGCGAAACGCACGTCCCCGAGCGGGGTGACGACGTCGAGCACCCTCGAGGGCGTCCGCGACAGCAGCTCGGTGTCCAGCATGCAGTCATCCTTACCCCGCACCGGGAGCCCGCACGCAAAGGTCACCCGTCCGTGGCAAGTGGACAGTGGCCCCGGCGCGCTCGCCGGGGCCACCGGCCCTCAGAACCCGGCCGTCCCGTGCGGGGTGCCCAGCCCGGTCGGCCCGTCGTAACCGGGACCCGCCGTGCAGAGGTACGTCCCACCGCAACTGCCGTTCGAACCCGACGTCACGTCGTAGAGCCCGTCAGCGTGCGCGTACGGGTAGGACCCCGACGTCACCGAGTTGCCCGCCAGCGCGTAGACGCTCGCGATCACCGGCGACGACAGGCTCGTACCGCCGACCTGGATCCAGCCGTCCGCGCCCTGGGCGAGCCCCAGCGACAGCAACAGGTCGCAGAACGACGAGCTGCCGCAACTGTTGTACGTGTCGTAGACGCCGAGCCCGGTGGCCGGGTCCGCGACCGCCGAGACGTCCGCGACCGTCCTTTTCGCACACGCGGTGTCGTGCTGCCACGCGGGTTTCGCTTCCAGGGCGGAACACCCGCTGCCACTGCCCTTCCACGTCGTCTCGGTCCAGCCGCGCGCGGCGGTCGTCGACTTCTTCAGCGTGGTGCCGCCCACCGCCGTGACGTACGGCGACGAGGCCGGCCAGCTGACGCCGTAGCCGGAGTCGCCCGAGGACGCGGTGACCGCGATGCCCGGGTGGTTCAGGTGGGCGTCCGCGGCGAGGATCGTCGAATCTTCGGTACCGCCGTAGCTGTTGGAGATCGCCACCACGCCCGGCGTCGCGGCCGCCGTGTCGACCGCCGTCATCAGCGGGTCCGTGTCCGGCGAATCGGCTTCCACCAACAGGATCTTGCAGTCCGGGCAGGTCGCCGACACCGCGTCGAGGTCGAGGCTGATCTCCATCGCCCAGCCGTAGTCCGGCGCGGGCAGCGGGCTCGCCGCGCCGTTCTGGTTGACCTTCTTGAAGCAGCCGTTGGCCGTCGTGCACGGCGAAAGCCCGCGCGCGGACCGGAACTTGGCCAGGTCCGCTTCGGCCGTCGGCGCGTCTTGGGCGTCCACAATGGCCACTGTCTTGCCGTTCGCGTGCAACCCGCCGAGGTTGTACGCCGCTTGGATTTCGGCCGGGCCGTACCCGACCGGGGTGGAGGTGAGCAACGGGCCGGAGCCCTTCGGGGAACGGATCGACTTGCCGAGGCAGTGCAGCTTGCCGGAGGTGGCGCAGCCGAAGTTGACGACGCCACCGCTCTTGAGCGGCGCGGCAGCGGCGGGCGAGGCGACGGCCACCGACAGCGGGGCCGTGACCAGACACAAGGCGGTGAGAGTGCGAACGAGTCCACGCGAACGGGCCATGCTACTCCTCGGTAGGGGACCGGGTGTGGCACGGGATCGTCGCATGTCACTCGTCCGGGGTCACCCGCTCGACGGATGTTTCTCGGTTCAGTCATTCGCCCACTGCACCGCCAAACGGACGAACAGTCACGAAGTGACTCACTCACCCGAGTGATTGGTCCAGACAAGTGTTACCAAAAAGTGACCGAAGTACCGGTAACCGGGAGCTAATTTGTTGTGACTCACAACGAATGCTCGTGGATCCCCAACGGCGGAGGTGTCACGGCGTGAACCGGACCCTGAACAAGCTACGACGACGCGGCCCGAGGTTCGCGCTCGTCGCCTCGGCACTGCTGGTGGCGGCCGGGCTCAGCGCCCCCGCCGCCTTCGCGGCCGACGACTACACCCAGAGCGTCACCCAGCTCAGCTCCACTCAGCTGCAGCTCAACTTCACCCCGACGACCCCCGCGGTGTACGTGGACGTCCACTACACCGGCGTCCCCGGCGTCGGCCAGCAGAACGTGCGGATGACCAACGGCTCCGGCACCTGGCGGACCACCGTCAGCGGCCTGAGCACCGGGAACACGCTCGACTACTGGTTCACCTACGAGAAGAGCGGCCCGCAGTACGACACCCCGCACTTCAGCTACACCGTCGGCGGCAGCTCGACGACGGTCGCGGCGCCGACGTTCAGCCCGCCCGGCGGCACGTACTCGTCCGCGCAGACGGTGACCATCAGCAGCGCCACCTCGGGCGCGACGATCCGGTACACGGTGGACGGCTCGACGCCGACCGCGTCCTCGACGCTCTACAGCGGACCGATCAGCGTCCCGAACTCCCGCACGGTCAACGCGATCGCGCTCAAGTCCGGGTCGACGACGTCACCGGTGTCCAGCGCGAGCTACACGATCGGCACCCAGGCCGGCTGCCCGACCCAGTCGGACACCCCGAACTTCGGGTCCAACGTGCGGATCTTCGACCCGAGCATGTCGGCGGCGACGATCCAGGCGCAGCTCGACACCGACTTCAACAACCAGAAGGACACGCTGACCGCGCAGATGGCGGACCGGCGCGTCGCACACCTGTTCAAGCCGGGCACGTACAACAACGTGCACGACAACGTCGGCTTCTACACCTCGGTGGCCGGGCTCGGCCAGAACCCCGGCGACGTCTTGATCAACGGTGACGTCACGGTCGACGCCTTCAACGCCTCCGACAACGGCGTCGCGCTGCAGAACTTCTGGCGCTCGGCGGAAAACATGGCGGTCAACCCCTCCGGTGGCCAGGAGCGCTGGGCGGTCGCGCAGGCCGCGCCGTTCCGCCGGATGGACGTCCGCGGCGGGCTGCAGCTGTACCCGGCGAGCTACGGCTTCGCCAGCGGCGGCTACATCGCCGACACGAAGGTGGCCGGCCAGGCCGCGTCGGTGTCGCAGCAGCAGTGGTACACCCGCGACTCCCAGCTCGGCAGCTGGAACGGCGGCGTCTGGAACATGGTCTTCTCCGGCACCAGCGGCGCGCCGGCGACCACGTTCCCGAACCCGCCGGAGACCACGCTGGCGACGACCCCGGTCTCCCGCGACGTGCCTTACCTCTACGTCGACGGCTCCGGCAAGTACCGCGTGTTCCTGCCTTCCCTGCGCACCAACGCGTCCGGCCCGAGCTGGGCGAACGGCAGCACGCCGGGCACGTCGGCGCCGATGAGCCAGTTCTACGTCGTCAAGTCCGGTGACACGGCCTCGTCGATCAACAACGCGCTCGCCGCGGGCTGCAACCTGTTCTTCACGCCGGGCGTCTACCACCTCAACCAGACGCTCAACGTGACCAAGGCGAACACGACGATCCTCGGCATCGGCTACCCGACGCTGGTGCCCGACAACGGCGTCAACGCGATGCAGGTGTCCGATGTGGACGGCGTGCGGCTCAAGGGCCTGCTCTTCGACGCGGGCACGACGAACTCGCAGGCGCTGCTCACCGTGGGCCAGTCCGGCTCGTCGGCGTCGCACGCGTCGAACCCGACGACGGTCCAGGACGTGTTCTTCCGGATCGGCGGCGCGATCGCCGGCAAGGCGACGAACAGCCTGATCGTCAACAGCTCCGACACGATCATCGACCACATCTGGGCGTGGCGGGCCGACCACGGCAACGCGGGCACGTACGGCTGGAACACGAACACGGCCGACACCGGGCTCGTGGTGAACGGCGCGAACGTGCTGGCCACCGGCCTGTTCGTCGAGCACTACCAGAAGTACCAGGTGATCTGGAACGGCCAGGGCGGGAGGACGATCTTCTTCCAGAACGAAATGCCCTACGACGTGCCGAACCAGGCGTCGTGGAACGCGCCGTCCGGCGTCGCCGGGTACGCGGCCTACAAGGTGGCGTCGAACGTGACGTCGCATGAGGCCTGGGGTCTCGGGAGCTACTGCTTCTTCGACACGAACCCGGCGGTGTCCAGCTACCACGCGTTCGAGGTGCCGAACACCAGCGGCGTGAAGTTCCACAGCCTGCTGTCGGTGTCGCTCAACTACCGCGGCACGATCACGCACGTCATCAACGACACCGGCGGTGTCACGCCTTCGGGCACGGTGCCGGTCAACGTGGTCAGCTACCCGTAAGCACGCTGCCGCGACCGGTCGTGAGTGTTTAGGACGGTTAGAACCGTCCTAAACACTCACGACCCCCGTGCGTTCAGGCGACGTGCAGCACGGCGTCGGCGGCGTCGAGCAGTTCCCGGGTGAGCGGCGCGTACCGGTGGTCGTGGTCGTCCCGGGTGCGACCGGCCGGGACCTCGGCGGTCAGCCGCCAGTCGGCGGTGTCGCGCTGCAGGCGCCCTTCGTAGGTGTCCGCGGCCGGCTCGCCGAGGCCGAGGGCGTCGCTGTGACCGAGGCTGCCGGCGATGAAGGCGTACCGGTCGCCGAGCCGGGACGCGACGATCGTGCCGGCGCCGGAGCCCAGGTGGGCGTTGTGCGCGAACACCAGCGTCCGGCCGGGTCCCGACGCGTGGATGTCGAGGAGGTTCCGGGCCATGATGACCGCGCGGGCGCCTGCCAGGCGCGCGATCCTCGTGTCCCGGTCGCCGGGCACCGCCGACGCCGCGTGGTAGCGCAGGAGGTCGAGCCCGGCGGTGGCGTGGATCCGGGCGCGGTCCCACGCGGCACGCGAAGTCGCCGCGATGAGCCGGGGTGCCTCCGCGTGGAGGGCGGTCAGCAGGTCGTCGGCGAGGATCCGCAGCTCACGAGCCTCGGGGGTGGCGCCGGGCGACTGAGCCGGGTCGAGGATCGCTTCGGAGCGGCTCCAGCGCTCGTCGTCGCCCGCCGGGAGGTCGACGTCGAGTCCCAGGTAGTCGCGGACGTGCTCGAGGTAACGGCGCGGGCTGGGCGCGCTGAACATCTCGGTCGGGGCGTCGAAGCCGTGGAAGGTCAGCGGTTCTTCGGCGGTCTCGTTGTACTCGCGCAGCCAGGCGAGCAGCTGCCGGTTGGCGGCCAGCTCGCCGAAACCGTGGGAGAACCCGCCGTCGAGCGCCGCGACGCGGTCGGTCTCCAGCGCGATCGAGCGGAAGCCGTGCGCGGTCAGCCGCGCGAAGAAGTCGTTGCGGATGCGCGCGAAGGCGGGTTCGAAGTGGGTCGGCTCGCCGAGCGCGAGCAGTTCGGCGGTGAAGTCGGTGAGCTCCATGTGGTTGAATCGTATCCTTGAACACCCGGTTGAGACCCGCCGATCTGGCCCGCGAGCACGGCCTCTCCACGCAGGCCGTGCGCAACTACGAGCGTGACGGCTTCCTCCCGCCCGCCGCGCGCACCGAGAGCGGATACCGGGTTTACACCGACGTGCACGCGAAGGCGTTGCGGGCGTTCCTCGCGCTGATCCCGGCCCACGGGCACGCCACGGCCGGCGGCATCATGGCCGCCGTCAACGCCGACGACCTCGACCGCGCGCTGGAGCTGGTCGACCGCGGCCACGCGCAGCTGTCCCGCGATCGCGCGACTCTCAACGCGGTGCGCACGGCGATCAGCCAGGTGACGACCGGGCCGGCCCCGGAACCGGCGAGCGCCGGGTGGTCCATCGGGGAGCTGGCGCACCGGCTCGAGGTCACGGCGGCGACCGTGCGGGCGTGGGAACGCGCCGGGATCCTCGTGCCCGAACGGAACCGCGCGACCGGTTACCGGGTCTTCCGGGCGGCCGACATCCGCGACGCCGAGCTGGCCCACCTCCTCCGCCGCGGCGGCTACCCGCTGGCGCACATCGCGACGGTGGTCGAACAGGTCCGCACGGCGGGCGGCACCGATGCACTGGCCGGCGCGCTGGCCGGCTGGCAGGAAAAACTCACGCGGCGGGGCCTGGCCATGCTCGACGCGGCCGCCCGGCTCGGGGAGTACGTGCGGTCACGGCCGTGACCTCGGGTGCAGGCGGTCGTATTCGAGCGCGGCCGTGTGCTGGGTGCGCACGGGCAGGGACTTCTCCCTCTCCTCGTCGTCCGTTTCGTTGAGCCCGAGCTGCACGGCCAGCCGGATCTGCTCGCGGTTGTCGCGCACGACGGCGGAGAAGAAGTCGTCGATCCGCGGGTCCAGCAGGACTTCGAGCAGCACGCGGAACGACGTGTCGACGCACGTCCGCACGATCTCGTCGTGGAACGGCAGCCGCTTGAGCTTCCCGAGCTGCGGGTCGGCGGCGATCTTCTCGGTGATGATCGCGCGCAGCTCTTCCTTGTTGGCCCCGAGCGACTTGGCGAGGTTTTCCGGGTAGTTCCCGGTTTCCAGCACCTTGACGACCTCGTCGAGCACCGCGATGGTGACCGGTTTCTTGATGGCCTTCACGATCGGCTCGGACAGCTTGTCGACGAGCCGGTAGGTGAACTGCTCCCCGACGGCCCGGTCCGCGGCCCGCCCGATCCGGATCAGCAGCAGCACGACGCTGACGAACTTGTGCGCGGCCATCGCGGGGTGCGCGACCGGGATCATGGCGAACAACTCGTACCAGTTGCGCACCAGGAACTTCTTGGCCCACCGGCGTTTCCGCCACCGCCACAGGAACTCGAGGAGGAACACCCCGCAGATCGCGCAGTCGACGGAGAAGATCACCAGCCCGACGTCCCGCGCGGGCGGGCTGAGCACCATGAACCCCAGCAACCCGACCGACCCGGCGGCGAGGATGAGCATGATCCAGTCGTCGGCCCGCACGTTCCCGGGCAGGATCCCGCTGTTGAGCTCCGGCTCGCGGGCGTCGCGAAGGGTGGCCATGCCCGATCATGGCACGCACCCGCCCGATCAGCCGCTTCGCCACCGGCGCGGCTAATCAAACAGATGGTTGACACAGTCTCTCGTCTGCATGATTATCGGTGGCACCGAGACGGACGGGGATGAAGTGGAAAAGCACGCACTCAGGTGGTGGGGACTGGCGGTCGCCGTGCTCGCCGTCCTGGTGGACATGATCGACAACCAGATCGTGGCGGTGGCCCTGCCGACGATCCGGCGCGAACTCGGCACCGGCGAAGCCGCCCTGCAGTGGATTTCGGCGGGCTACGCGCTGGGGTTCGCGCTCACGCTGATCACCGGCGGCCGCCTCGGCGACCGGCACGGGACGAAGAAGCTGTTCGTGGCGGGCATGCTCGTGTTCACCACCGCGTCGCTGGTCGCCGGCCTCGCCGGGCACGTCGGCGTGCTGATCGCCGCGCGCGTGGTACAGGGCGTCGGCTCCGGCCTGATGGTGCCGCAGGTCTTGTCGTTCATCCACGCGGAGTTCGACGAGCGGGAGCGGCCGAAGGCGATGGCCTGGTACGCGGGCGCGTTCCCGGTCGGCGGGCTCGCCGGGCCGCTGCTGGGTGGCGCGTTGACCGAAGCGGACCTGTTCGGCACCGGCTGGCGGGCGATCTTCCTGGTGAACGTCCCCATCGGGGTGCTCGCGCTCCTCGGCGCGCTGGCCACCATGGCCGGCCGGCCGGGGTTCCGCCGGCACCGCACGGACCCGGTGGGCCTCGCGCTGCTGACCGCCGCGTCGGCCGCCGTGTTCTACCCGCTGGTGCAGGGCCGCGAGCTGGGCTGGCCGATGTGGACGGTCGCGCTGCTGGTGGCGGCCGTCCCCCTGTTCGGGGTATTCGTGCTGCACCAACGGTTCCAGTTCCGCCGCGGCGGCGAACCGCTGGTCCCGCCGGAACTGCTGCGCCGGCTCGCCGTCGGTCAGGCGGTGCTGTTCTGCGTCACCACGGCGACCGGCGTGTTCTTCGTCCTGACCCTGCACCTGCAGCTGGGGCTCGGATTTTCCCCGTGGGAAGCGGCTTTGACGTTCGCGCCGTCGACGCTCGGCATCGTCGCGGGCAACGTCCTCGCCCTGCGCCTGGCGGCCCGCTTCGGCCGGGCGTTCACGGCGGGCGCCCTCGGCGTGCTGCTGGCCGGGCTGGTCGCGATCGCCTTTGTGGCCGGGGATCCCGCGTTGCGCGGCTGGGAGCTGCTGGTGCCGGTGATCGCCGTCGGGCTGGGGATGGGCGCGGTGCTGAACGCGCTGTTCGCCGCGTCGATGGCCGAAGTCCGGCCGGAGCTCGCGGGGGCGGCGTCCGGCGTCGTCAACACCACCGTCCAGCTCGGCACGGCGACCGGGATCGCGCTGTCCGGCACGGTGTTCTTCGCCCGGCTCGACGCCGGATCGGCGTCGGCGACGACTGGAGCGCTGCTGGTCAGCGCGGGCGTGCTGGTCGTCGCTCTCATCCTTTCGGTGAACAAGGTCAAGCAACCGGCTGACGTATAGTCGCGGCGTGACCGCTTCGAAGCCCCGCCGTTCGCCGAAGCCCCAAGAGCGGCAACGGGATCCGGAACGCACCCGCCGCCTGATCCTCGACGCGGCGGGCGCGGAGTTCGCGGCGAAGGGCTACGCGGGCGCCCGGATCGCGGCGATCGCGGCACGGGCCGGGGTGAACCAGCAGCTGATTTCGTACTACTTCGACGGTAAGGAAGGCCTGTACCGGGCGCTGTCGGAGCAGTGGACCGAGCGGCAGGGCGAGCTGGTCTCGCCGGACATGCCGCTGTCGGAGCAGATCCGGCGCCACGCGCTCGAAGCCACGACGGGCCGCGACGGCATGCGGCTGGTGGCGTGGTCCGGGCTGGAGTACGAAGGCGCCGAGTCGGACCCCGACCACGGACCCCGCACGCAGCGCCTGACCGGCACGGTGGCGCGGATCGCGGAGCTGAAGGAAGCGGGCCGCCTCCCGGAGTGGATCGACCCGGCGTGTTTCACGGTGCTGCTGATGTCGGCCGCGATGGCCCCGGTGACCCTGCCGCACGTGGCCGAAGGACTGACCGGGATGGACCCGGCGTCCCCGGACTTCGTGCGGCAGTACGCGGACCAGCTCGCGAAGCTGGTCGAACACCTCGGGGCCTAGCCCGCCAGCACCTCACGCAGCTTCGCCGCGAAGGCTTCCGGCTTCCCGGCGTACCCGTGTTCCCCGCCCAGAAAACCACCGTGGTGACTGGGAAACACCGTGGCCTCCTGGCCCAGCGCCGCGGCCGTCGCGAGGCCGGCCCGCCCGGTCATCTCGTCGATGGACTCCTCGCCGACGCCGACGACGATCCGCGTCGGAGCCGCCGTCAGCGCGGGGACGTCCGGCCGGAAAGCCGTGACCGCCAGGGAGCGCTCGGACAGCAGCGGGTCGTCCCGGCGGCCGTCGTCCTCGGTCGGCAGGCCGAACTGGGCGGGGTCCGCCGGCGGGAGCGCGAAGTAGGCGTCGGTGAACTCGCCCTTCCACGACGCCAGCACCATGAACGCGGCCATCCCGGCGCCGAAACCCTTGGCCTGGTAGGCGTCCCGCATCGCCTTCGAGGCGCGCTCGGCCGCGGCCGCGTCGGGCAGTAAGGCGGCCAGCGGCGGTTCGTGGGCCACAAGCGTGACGACGTCTTCCGGGTGCGCCTCGACCAGCGCGAGCGCGGCGACCGCGCCCCCGCTGCTGCCGAACACGTCGACCGGGCCCGCGCCGAGCGCCTCGATGACGGCGTGGACGTCCCCGGCCTGGACCTCCGGCACGTGGTCCTCGCGGCCGTCCTTGCGGACGCTGCGCCCGAGCCCGCGCGGGTCGTAGGTGACCACGGTCCGGTCGGGGAAGAGCCCGGCCAGCGTGCCGAAGCCGTCGGCGGCCATCGGCTGCCCGATGAGCAGCAGCGGCCGTCCGCCGGACGCCGGGCCGTGCACGTCGTAGACGATGTCGGCCTCGGGCGTTTCCAGGGTGTGCGTCGTCGTCATGGGGTCACTCTCCCAGGGCCAGCCCGCTCGCGATGGCCTTGACACGGCTGAGGCCGGGCACCTGGACCGGGGCCGCGGCCCACCACGGGTACGCCGTGACCCCTTGCCCGAGCTCGAGCTCGTGGTTGTCGCCCCAGCCCCAGACCGTGCCGTCGGTCTTGACGGCGTACCCACCGCCGTTGAAAAAGCCGATCGCCTTGACGCCGGTGAGGTCGCGCACCGGGGCCGGGACCGCCGACGTGCAGTTCGGGCCCGCCGATTCGCAGCTCACGCCGTTGCCGAGCCGGCCGCGGTCGTTGTCGCCCCAGGAGTGGACGGTGCCGTCGGACTTCAGCGCGTAGGCCGCCCCGTAGTTGCCGGTCACGGCGGTGACGCCGGTCAGGCCGGCCACCGGCACCGGCGTGCGGGACAGGCAGCTCGAGGTCGGGCACGCGACGCCGGTGCCGAGCTGGTTGTGGCTGTTGTCGCCCCAGGCCCACACGGTGCCGTCGGCCTTCACGGCATAGGCGCTGTACCCGTCGCCGCTGCCGATCGTCTGGACGCCGCTCAGGCCGGAGACGCGCACCGGCGTGGCGGAGCTCGCCGCGGTCGAGCCGGTGCCCAGCTCGCCGCGTTCGTTGCTGCCCCAGGCCCACACGGTGCCGTCGGACTTCAGCGCGTACGCGGTGTTTCGCGCGGCCGCGATGGCGGTGACCCCGGTGAGGCCGGCGACCTGCGCGGGTGCGTTGACGGCGTTCCCCCACCGCCACACGGTGCCGTCGGAGCGCCGGGCGAACCCTTCGATCTCACCGGCCGCGATGGCCGTGACCGAGGTCAGCCCGACGACCGGGACCGGCGCGCGCGACGCCCCGCTGTACCAGCCGTTGCCCAGTTGGCCGGACGAGTTGGAGCCCCACGCCCGGACGGTCCCGTCGACGCGCAGCGCGTAGCCGTGCGAGGTCCAGCCGGCGATGGCGACGACGTCGCTCAGGCCGGCCATCGGCTTCGGCGTCCCGATGTACCCGGTGCCCTGGTGCCACGAGTAACTGCTCCACGTCGAAACGCACTGGTTGAGGCAGTCGGCGGCCGGCAGGGTGAAGTAGCCGGCGAGGTCGGCCGACACGTCGACCGTGCCGGCGCGGTTGTGGACGTAGACCGAGCGGTCCGTGTCGGACGAGGCGTTGACCGCCGGGCCGACCGCGGACACGACGGGCGCGGCCGCCACCGAGATCGTCTGTCCCGGTGCGAGGGACAGGCCGGGGTCGGGCTGGGTGGTCGACGGGCGGTCCCACGCCGTGACGGCGGTGGTCGCGGTCGCCGAATAGCCGGTCACGTTCAGGACGACGGCGAGCGCGTTCGAGGGGATCGACGGCTGCAGCCGGTACGCGAGGTCGCTGTTCGCGCCGATCTTCTTGGGCTGACCGTCCCACGTCCCGAGCCCGCTGCGGCTGTCCAGCACCCGCTCCGGGGCGACCGGGGTGAAGAAGGCGCCGTAGTCGGTGGCGTAGAAGCCGACGAGGTCGGCGTACACCTCGACCTGACCGGCCAGGTTGTAGAAGTCGATCGACCGGTCCGCGCCGATCTTGACGGTGACCAGGTTCGTGCCCTGCCCACCGGGGTAGGCGGCGACGCTGGCCATGGTCGGCCGCGGCGTGCTGTGCGGGAACACGGAGGCGTAGGTGGCCGCGGACGGGTTGGTCAGCGTGAGGGCGAACGTCACGGCGGTGGCCGTGGCGGGCACTTCGTCGACCAGGCTCAGCTTGGTCGTGGTGCCGTTCCCGAGCGAGCTGATGAGCAGCCGCGAGGGACTGACCGGCGTGTACCGCGAGCCGGCGTCGGTCGTGTAGTAGCCGACGATGCTGGCGATGAGGTGGACGGAGCCGGCCTCGTTGTAGAAGTCGACAGTCCGGTCGGCCCCGACCTGCACGGTGACCTGGTTGGACCGCCGCTTGCCGGCCTGCACCTGCATGCTGGGCAGCGCCGGCCGGGCCTGCCCGTGCGTGAAGGCGGTGACCGCGGAGTCGGCGGTCGGGCTCTCGACCCAGAGGTTCACGACGACGGCGGTGCTGTTGACGGGCGCGAGCGAGGCCGCGCTGCCGGTCACGGTGGTCTTCGCCCCCACCGGCCCGATCGCGATCCCGACCCCGCGAACGGTGTCGAGGAACCGCGTGGGCTGCACGGCGGTGAAGGAGGAAGCGGGCGAGGTGACGGCGGCTTGAGCAGCTGGTGCGGCTACTGCCGGGACGAGCGCGGCCACCAGGGCGACGACGAGCGCGAGCGGACGTGACAAGACCATGTGTTCCCCCCAAGGACCCCAGAACGGGCCTGCGCGGACTCTATGCCGGTTCCGGGAGGAGGGGTAGCGGCCGTTCGGCGGACAGCGCCCGGGCCGGAGCCGGACGGCGCGGCGGTCCGAAATGGACGCCGGCCGCGGACGGCTTTGGGCGCTTTGCCGGTTCCTCCCGCCGGTGACGCTGGGTAGACTCGCGGGCGGAGGGACGCAGGTCGTCCGGGGGGACCGCATGGATATCCGGGTGCTGGGCTCGGTCGAGGTCTGGGCCGGTGCCGCGCCCGTGCCGGTCGGCGGCAGCAAGCCGAGGGCACTGCTGGCGGCACTCGCGCTGGTCCCCGGGCACGTCTGCTCGGTGTCACGCCTCGTCGACGTCGTGTGGGGCGCCGACTCGCCCGCCACCGCCACCGATCTCGTCCAGTCCTACGTGTCGACCCTGCGCCGGAAGCTGCCCGGCGGCGGCGAGGTGATCGAGACGCGGCCGCCGGGGTACGTGCTGCGGGTCGAGCCGGACGCCGTCGACCACCTGCGGTTCGAGCGGCTGGTCGCCGAGGCCAGGGCCGAGGTGGCGCGCGGCAGCACCGCGCGGGCCGCGGAACTCTTCGACGAGGCCCTGTCGTTGTGGCGGGGGCCGGCGCTCGGCGAGCTGGGCCGGTCCACGCTCGCCGCCGAGGCGGCGCGGCTGGACGAAGCCCGGCTGTCGGTGCTGGAGGAGCGCGCCGCCGTCGGACTCGCGCTGGGTGGTTACGAAGCGCTCGTCGGCGAGCTCACCGCCGCGGTCCGGCAGCACCCGGCGCGGGAAGCGTTGCGCCGCCACCTGATGGTCGCGTTGTTCGCGCTCGACCGGCAGGCGGACGCGCTCGCGGTCTACCGGGAGGGCAGGCAGTTCCTGGTCGACGAGCACGGGGTCGAGCCGGGACCGGTGCTGCGGGCCGCGCACGACGCGATCCTGCGGTCCGACGCCGAGGCGCTCGGGATCGCGGACCGGCCGGGCCCGCCGGCACCGGGCCGCGCGTCGAAGGCCGGCCCGCGGCCCGCGCAGCTCCCGGCGGTGCCACCGGACTTCACCGGACGCGGGCGTCAGCTCGCGGAAGTGACCGAGGGGCTCGTCCCGGCCGACGGCACCGTGCCGGTCTGGGTGGTGTCCGGGCAAGGCGGCGTCGGCAAGTCGACGCTCGCGCTGCGGGCCGCCCACGAGCTGGCCGCGGCGTTCGCCGACGGTCAGCTGTTCGCCCAGCTGCACGGCACGACCAGCACCCCGGCGTCGATCGACGCGATCCTCGCGCGCTTCCTCAAGGCGCTGGGCGACGCACCCGGCGACACACCGTCCACTGTGGAGGAACAGGCCGAGCGGTACCGGTCGGTGCTGGCCGGGCGCCGGGTGCTGGTGGTCCTCGACGACGCCGCCACCGAGGCGCAGGTGCGCCCGCTGCTGCCCGGCACACCCGGCTGCGCGGTGCTGGTGACCTCGCGCAACCGGCTGGCCGGGCTCGTCGGCGCCCGGCGCATCGAACTCGACGTGCTGGCGGACGCCGAAGCACGCGAGCTGCTCGTCCGCATCACCGGGGACGACCGGGCGGCGGCCGAACCGGCCGCGCTGGAACGGCTGGTCGACCAGTCGGCCCGGCTGCCGCTGGCGGTGCGGATCATCGGCGTCCGGCTGGCCACCCGGCGGCACTGGCGGCTCGCGCAGCTGTCCGCCCGGCTCGACGACGAGACCCGCCGGCTCGACGAGCTGTCCGCCGGCGACCAGCAGGTGCGGGTCTCCTTCGGCATCAGCTACGACGCGCTCGGCCCGGACGCCAGGACGACGTTGCGCCACCTGGGCGCCCTCGGCCTGCCGACGTTCCCGGTGTGGGTGATCGGCGCGCTGCTGGACGCGCCCGACGACGTCGTCGACCGGGTGGTCGACGACCTGCTGGACGCGCACCTGCTCACCTTCGGCGGGGTGGACGCGTGCGGGCAGAGCCGGTTCGAGGTGCACGACCTGCTGCGGATCTTCGCCGCGGAACGGGCCGCCGCGGAGGACGCGCCCGACGTCGTGGCCGCCGCGGTGACCAGGGTGGTGACGGGCTGGCTGTACGTGGTCGACACGGTGCTGGCCAGCCGGCCGCCGGGCGGGTTGACGCTGCGTGCCCAGCGGGCGGCCACCGAACGTGATCCGTGGCCCTGGCTGGTGCCCGCCGTCCGCGCGGCGCTCGCCGAGCCGCGCACGTGGTTCACGACCGAGCACCACTCGCTGGTGGCCGGCGTCGAACGAGCGGCGGCGCTGGACCTCGGCAAGCTCGCCGGTGACTTGGCCTCGGCCCTCGCCGCGTCGTTCGCGGTCAGCAACCTGTTCGAGGCGTGGACCCAGACGCACAACTCGGCGCTGGCCGCGGCCCGCCGCAGCGGTGACCGGCAGGCGGAGGCCATGCTGCTCGCCGAGTTCGGGCAGCTGCGGTACAAGCAGGACCGGCTCGCCGAGGCCCGCACCTACCTGATGCAGGCCCTGCAGGTGTTCCGCGAGCTCGGGGACCGGCGGGGCGAGGCGCTGACGCTCGCGGCCCTCGCCACGGCGAACCACGAGCAGGGTTACCTGTCCGAAGCACTGCACTTCTTCGAGCTGGCCGACGCCGTGTTCCACGAGCTCGGCGACGACTCGTCGCTCGCCTACTCGAGCCGGCTCGCCGGCCTGGTCCAGCTGGAGCTCGGGGAGCTGGCCGACGCGCAGCGGCTGGTCACGCGGGCGCTGGAGGCGTTCCGGCGGCTCGGCAGCCGCCGCGGCGAGGGGATGACGTTGCGCACGCTCAGCCTGGTGCACCGCGCCCGCGGGGAGTACCGGCGGGCGTACGAGCTCGGCGAGCAGGCCCGCACGATCTTCGAGGAGACCGGGGACCAGCTGCTCGAGGCCTACAGCGCGCGGTCGGTGGCCAAGGCGCTCGTCCGGCTCGGCCGCGCCGCGGAGACGGACGCGTTGCTGGCGCGGGCGGTGCGCACCTCGCGGTCCCTCGGTGACCGGTGGGGCGAGGCGATGTCGTTGCGCACCACGGGTGAACGCGACCTCGCACTGGGCCGGCTGGCGGACGCGGAGCGGCGGTTGCGGGCCGCGATCCGGCTGTGGCGGGCGATCGACCTGCCGCTGCACCAAGCCCGTACCCAGCGCGATCTGGCCGACACCCTGGAGGCCGCCGGAGACGTCGCCGCGGCGGCGGCGCTGCGAGCCGAGATGGCCGAGGTGTTCCGCCTCTACGGCGTCCGGGAACAGGACGAGCGCTGATCGAGTCCTTACAGCGGACTTGCAGCGTTCTTGCAGCGCCCCCGGTCAGCGTGGAGCGGTGTCCAGCAGCCGGCGCGACGAGCCGCTTCGCGATCTCGCGCTCGCCCACGCGCTGCGCACCGCCGGCCCGCACCCGGTACGGCTCCGCTCGGGCCTGGTCGACCGGCTGACGGTCGCGCAGACGTTGCTGCCCCGGGCCTTCCGCTTCCTGGTCATCGCCGGGCACCGCGCCCCGGCACCCTGTCCGCACGTGGCCGGCCACGCCACCGGCGGTGCGGCGGACCTGACCCTCCACGTCACCGGCGAGCCGGAACCCGCGCTGTGGTCCGCCACGCCCCCGCCGTTGTGGCCGACCGCCGAACACGCGCTGCGGTCCATGGGCATGGTCGGCGGCGACCGGTGGTGGCACTGGTCGTTCGGCGACGACCGCTGGTCCGCGGGCACCGGCGCGCCCGCGCCGTTGTACGACGTCATCCCCTGACAGCGCGTTCCCCGGGGAATTGCGGAGAACTTCCAGCCGGTGCGCCGATGCTGGCACCCGTCACCGGATTCCGCTCCACTCCGCAGAAAGCGTGATCAGCCATGCGAATCTTCCTCGCCGCCTTGCTGGGCGCCCTCGTCGTGCCGCTCGTCGCCGCGCCGGCACCCGCGTCGGCGTCCACCTTGAACACCGCGGTCAGCCGCCCGGAAATCATGGCCAGGGCCCAGAACTGGGTGAACCGCGGGCTCACCTACGACATGGACGGGCCGTTCGCGACCGACGCCGACGGCACCCACTCCTACCGCCGCGACTGTTCCGGTCTCGTGTCGATGGCCTGGCACCTGGGCTCGAGCCTGACCACCGACCAGTTCCTCGCCAGAGCCCGCGCGGGCAACGGGATGCAAGTCATCCCCCGCGACTCGCTGCGGCCGGGTGACGCGATGGTCCGCGACGACGACGGCGGCGGGAGCGGCGGCCACATCGAACTGTTCTCGCACTGGGTCAACGCGGCCCACCACGGCGACGGTGCGTACGTCTACTCGTTCAACAAGACGGGCCAGACCGTGCAGAACCCGTACGCCAAGAACAACGCCGGCCTGCTCGGCAAGGACAGCTCCGGGGAAATGGACGAATACACGTTCATCCGCTACCGGAAAGCCGACAGCGAACGGGTTTCCGACTTCAGCGGCGACGGGTACGCGGACGTGCTCGGTGTGAATTCCGCCGGTGACCTCATGTACTACCCGAACAACGGCCTGAACGTCTCGGACTCGACGGCACGGCGTCTGGACACCGGCTGGGGCGCCTACTCGCACGTGGCGGCGGGCGACTTCAGCGGCGACGGCTTCGCGGACCTCTTCGGCGTCAACGCCGCCGGCGCGCTCGTCTACTTCCCCAACAACGGCCTGGCGATCTCTTCGTCGACCGCGCAGCAGATCGGCAGCGGCTGGGGCTCCTTCCGGCACGTGGCGGCCGGCGACTTCAGCGGCGACGGGCACGCGGACATCCTCGGCGTCAACGCCGCGGGCGAACTCCTGTACTACCCCAACAACGGGCTCGCGCTCTCCTCGCCGGTCCGGCTGGACACCGGCTGGGACACGGTCAAGCACGTGATGGCCGCGGACTTCAGCGGCGACGGGTACGCCGACGTCCTCGCCGTGAACGCGGCGGGCAACCTCATCTACTACCCCAACAACGGGCTCGCCATCTCCTCGTCCACCGCGCAGCAGATCGGCGCCGGCTGGGGATCGTTCAGCCAGGTGTTCGCCTCGGACTTCAGCGGCGACGACTACGCCGACGTCCTCGGCGTCGACGCGGCGGGAAACCTGCAGTACTACGCGAACAACGGCCTCGCACTGTCCGCTTCGCGCCAGCTGGCCTCCGGCTGGGCTTCGTTCACCCACGCCGAATAGGAGGCCCGCCATGTTTCTCCGACGAGTTCTCCTCGTCCTCGGGGGCATCGCCACCGGCCTGACCGTCCTCAGTGGACCGCAAGCGCAGGCGGCGCCGTCGTTCCAGCTCCCGTTCGAGTGCGGCCAGCAGTGGCGGCTGGACACCTGGGGGCACAACCCGGCGCTGGACATGGTGCGCGAGCCCAACCAGACCGGCACCGAAGGCGCCGCCGTGCTGGCCCCGGCGAGCGGCACCGTCAACCAGTCCTTCTACCACGACAACGCGGGCAACGTGATCCAGATCAACCACGGCGGCGGCCACTTCACGACCTACCTGCACCTGCAGTCCCGCCAGGTTTCGGCGGGCACGCAGGTCCGGCAGGGCCAGCTGATCGGCCGGGTCGGCGCGACCGGCCCGACTTCGAACGGCCACCCGCACCTGCACTACGAGCAGGGTTTCGACAGCAACGGCAACGGGAGCGTGACGTGGGGCTTCGCGGGTGCGGAACGCGTGCCGGCGTCGTTCAACGGCGTGACGTACACCGGCTCGTCGGCCACCTGGCGCAACGTCGCCAGCCGCAACTGCCGTGACCGGGAACGGGTTTCCGACTTCAGCGGCGACGGCTACGCGGACGTGCTCGGCGTCAACGCCGCCGGCGAGCTCGTGTACTACCCGAACAACGGACTGGCCGTCTCGGACTCGACCGCCCAGCGGATCGGCCAGGGCTGGGGCACCTTCCGGCACGTGACGGCCGCCGACTTCAGCGGCGACGGCTACGCCGACGTCCTGGGCGTCAACGCCGCGGGTGAGCTCGTGTACTACCCCAACAACGGCCTGGCGCTCTCCCCGGCGGTCCGCCTGGCCACCGGCTGGGGTGCCTTCCTCCAGGTCACGGCGGGGGACTTCAGCGGCGACGGGTACGCGGACGTGCTGGCCGTCAACGCCGCCGGCGAGCTCGTGTACTACCCGAACAACGGACTGGCCGTCTCGGATTCGACGGCCCAGCGCCTGGACACGGGCTGGGGCACCTTCCGGCACGTGATGGCCGCCGACTTCAGCGGCGACGGCTACGCCGACGTCCTGGGCGTGAACGCGGCCGGAGACCTCCTGTACTACCCGAACAACGGGCTCACGATCTCCCGCTCGACGTCGCGGCAGATCGGCACCGGCTGGCAGCCGTTCAAGCACGTGTTCGCGTCCGACTTCAGCGGCGACGGCTACGCCGACGTGCTCGGCGTGAACGCGGACGGCGACCTCTTGTACTACCCCAACAACAACATCGCCCTCTCGTCCTACGGCCGGCTGGACACCGGCTGGGGCGCGTTCACCCACGCGATGTGACCAACCCACGAGGAGGAATCATGAAGTTCACGGCAGCAGCAGTCACGCTCACGGCGACCGCGGCGGCGGTACTGGGCACGGCGGTCCCGGCGGCCGCGTCGACGGAACTTCTGCCCGGCCATTGCGCGGGCGCCACCGTCCGCACCTACGTGCAGACCGGCAGCACCCAGCGGACCACCAGCGCCTGGGGCAACATCGCACTGGACCTCAACGCGAACACCGGCACTTCGGACTGCAACGGCATCTGGCCGGGCGGCCAGCTGTTCGTGGCGGCAGCGAAGTGCAACGGCGGCGGCCGCTTCTCGTCCTGGCGCCAGTACACCGGCCAGCGCCGCATGGACATCGCGACCGACGTCTTGCCGAACACGTGCTTCGTCCTGACCTGGTACGGCACCGGCGGCAACGACGGCAACTACTTCCAGGGCCGGGTGATCTGGCCGCAGTGACCTGGAGTGACGAGGGCCCGGACGGCAAGCGGTGCCGTCCGGGCCCTCGTCACGTCGTTTCGGAGCCGCCAAGGGGGCTCGAACCCCTGACCTTCTGTTTACAAGACAGATGCTCTACCAGCTGAGCTATAGCGGCCTGGCGCCGGAGCGCCGATCACAGTGTATCGGCCTGCTCGCGAGATCGAGCCGACAGGCATGATCCCCTGCTCCAGGCCACTATGGAGGAACGTGGTCAACGCCACTGCAACGATCACCACACGGGGGTCGATGGTCCGGGAGGAGCAGAGCGAGGAGGTGGATGGATCATGAAGATCAACGAGCGCACCAACGGGGGCGGGACGGCCAGATGGCCCCTGCTGGAGCCGCCCGAACGACGGCCGAAGATCCACCGCCCGAACCTCCTGAAGCACCGGCCGTGGCACGTGCTCGAGGCGCCCACCGGGGAGCTGCCCGCCGTCGATGCCGACGAGGCCATGGGGCCGCAGCTGCCCGATGAGACCACCGTCAACTTCGTGCTCGACCTCTCGCTGCGGATCGGCGAGGTGCAGATGGCGAGCGGGGCCGGCGCGTCGGACGTCACCGCGACGATCATCGCCATCGCCGGGGCGCTCGGGCTGCCGCACTGCGAGGTCGACGTCATCTTCACGTCGATCACCGTGACCTGCCACCGCGGGACCGAGCTCGCGCCGGTCACCGCGCTGCGGGTGGTGCGGAGCCGGAGCCTCGACTACACCCGGCTGACCGAGACCGAGAAGCTCGTCCGGAAGATCGTGCGCGGGCACATCGGGGCCGAGCAGGCGCAGACCGAGCTCGAGCGGATCACCTCGGCGCCGCACCCCTACCCGCGCTGGACCGCGACGCTGGCCTGGGGCGGGGTCGCCGCCTTCATCACCCTGCTGCTCGGCGGCGGGCTCGACATCGCGCTCGTCGCCTTCGTCATCAGCGGGGTGATCGACCGGATCGGGCGGTACGTGAACCGCTACGGCCTGCCGTTCTTCTTCCAGCAGGTCATCGGGGGCCTGGTCGCGACGCTCTCGGCGATGGCCATCGTCAGCATGAACGTCCTGACCACGGACAAACCGACGCTCGTCGTCGCGGCCGCGGTCACCGTGCTGCTGTCCGGGCTGTCCACCGTCTCGGCGGTGCAGGACGCCATCACCGGCTACAACGTCACCGCCGCCGGCCGCACCATGGAAACCGTGCTGATGTCGGCCGGGCTGATCTCCGGGGTCGTGCTCGCCCTGCGCATCGCCGTCATGCTCGGCCTGCAGCGCACGCCGCTGCCGGACGTGCCGACGTCGACCGCGCTGCAGCTGCCGATGGTCGTCGTCGGCGGGGCCGGCGCCGCCGCCTGCTTCGCGCTCGCGAGCTACTCGAAGATGCGCGCGATGCTGGTCGCGGCGGCCGCCGGGGGCATCGGCGCCGCCGTCTACGGGTCACTGACCGTGGCGCAGCTGGACGGCGTCAGCTCGTCCGCGATCGCCGCCACGCTGGTCGGGTTCTGCGGTGGCGTGCTCGCGCGGCGACTCGGCGTTACTCCACTGGTGGTCGCCGTGTCCGGGATCACTCCGCTGCTTCCGGGCCTCTCGACCTACCGTGGTCTGTACCAGATCGGCGTCGAGCCGGGCGGCAACATCTCGACGCTCATGACGGCCGTCGCAATCGGGCTTGCGCTGGCAGCGGGCGTGGTACTCGGGGAATGGCTCGCCCAGCCGGTCCGCACCGGCCTGGGCAGGCTGGAGCGGCGGTTCGCCGGACCACGCATGGCTGGTCCGCTCGAACCGACCGAACGAAGCTTGGAGTAACACCGCGGTCACCGGCTGTTCATCGCTCACGCGATAGGGTTTCACTCTGGGGCCGCGACCCAGAACGCGAGGAGCAGTCGACGTGGGTGAACCGAAGGAGAACGGGAACCAGGCCGATTTCGTCGTGGTGGCGAACCGGCTACCGGTGGACCTGGAACGCACGACGGACGGCGAACGCCGCTGGACGGCCAGCCCGGGCGGGCTCGTCTCCGCGCTGGAGCCGTTCCTGCGGTCGCGCAAGGGCGCGTGGGTGGGCTGGCCCGGCGTGCCGGACGTCGACGTCGAGGAGTTCGACGACGACGGGCTCGTGCTCCACCCCGTCTCCCTGAGCGCCGACGAGGTCCGCGACTACTACGAAGGCTTCTCCAACGCGACGCTCTGGCCGCTCTACCACGACGTCGTCGAGCGCCCGGTGTTCGACCGCGTGTGGTGGAACAGCTACGTGAAGGTGAACCAGCGGTTCGCGAAGGCCAGCGCCGAGGTCGCCGCGCCGGGCGCGACGGTCTGGATCCAGGACTACCAGCTCCAGCTGGTGCCGGCGATGCTGCGCGAGCTCAGACCCGACCTGCGCATCGGCTTCTTCCTGCACATCCCGTTCCCGCCGGTCGAGCTGTTCATGCAGATGCCGTGGCGCGCCGCGATCATCCGCGGCCTCACCGGCGCGGACCTGGTCGGCTTCCACCGGCCCGGCGGGGCGCAGAACTTCCTCTGGCTGTGCCGCCAGCTGATCGGCCTCGAGTCGACGCGCGGCGCGGTCGGCGTCCGGTCGCGGCCGGGCACCATGCAGGTCGGCGACCGGACCGTCCGGGTCGGCGCCTTCCCCATCTCCATCGACGCCGCCGGCCTCGACACCCTCGCCCGCACGAAGGGCGTCCAGGAGCGGGCCGCGCAGCTGCGGCGCGACCTCGGCAACCCCAAGACGGTCATCCTCGGCGTCGACCGGCTCGACTACACCAAGGGCATCGACCTGCGGCTGCAGGCGCTGCACGAGCTGCTGCACGAAGGCAGGCTGCAGCCGGACGACGTCACGTTCGTCCAGCTGGCCACGCCGAGCCGCGAGCGCGTCGAGCACTACCAGCGGATGCGCGGCGAGATCGAGCAGATGGTCGGCCGGATCAACGGCGAGTTCGCCCGGGTGGGCCACCCGGTCGTGCACTATTTGCACCAATCCGTGAACCGCACCGAGCTGGCCGCCTTCTTCTCCGCCGCGGACGTCATGGTCGTGACCCCGTTGCGTGACGGCATGAACCTCGTGTGCAAGGAGTACGTGGCCGCCCGCCACGACTTGGGCGGCGCGCTCGTGCTCAGCGAGTTCGCCGGCGCGGCCGCGGAGCTCTCTAGCGCATTCCTCGTGAACCCCCACGACCTGGACGGGGTGAAGGACGCACTAGTGGCTGCCATTACGCTCGACCCGGCTGAGGGCCGTCGCCGGATGCGCGCCATGCGTCGCCAGGTCCTCACGCACGATGTCGATCGTTGGGCGCGCTCTTTCCTACAGGCTTTGGGTGCCGAAGCGGTCGATTGACCCGAACGACCATGCACGAGCTCCTGAGGAGGAGTGTTGACTGCCGAGGCCCTGCCCGCCGAGTTGCGGCGCGCGATCGTCCAGATCGCCCGTACTCCGCGCCTGCTGGTCGCTTGCGACTACGACGGCACGCTGGCACCCATCACCCTCAACCCGGACGAGGCACGCCCGCTGCCCGAGTCCGTGGGCGCCCTCAGATCGCTCGCGGGCCTGCACGAGACCACGACCGCGGTCATCTCCGGTCGCGCGCTGCGTGACCTGGCGACGCTGTCGCGGCTGCCGTCCGAGGTGAACCTCGTCGGCAGCCACGGCTCGGAGTTCGACATCGGCTTCATCCACGCGCTCGACGAAAAGGCGCGTGAGCTGCACCGACGGCTCGAAGCCGAGCTCGAACAGCTGGTGCTGGACGTGCCGGGCGTGTCGCTGGAGGTCAAGCCGGCGAGCATCGCGGTGCACGTGCGCCGCGCCGAGCACGAGGCCGGGCGCCGCGTGCTGGCCGCCGTCCACTCCGGACCGTCCACGTGGGAAGGCGTCTCGACCACCGACGGCAAGGAGGTCGTCGAGCTCGCGGTCGTCCAGACGGACAAGGGCCGCGCGCTGGACATCCTGCGCCACCAGGTCGGGGCCACCGCGGCGATCTTCCTCGGCGACGACGTCACCGACGAGAAGGCGTTCGCCCGGCTTTCCGGCCCGGACCTGGGCATCAAGGTCGGCGACGGCGAGACGCTGGCCGCCTACCGCGTCCCGGACACCGTGGACGTCGCCCTGGTGCTGGCGTTCATGCTGGAGGAGCGGCGCAACTGGCTGTACGGCGAGTCGGCGCCGCCGATCGAGCGGCTGTCGATGCTGGCCAACGAGCGCTCGGTCGCGCTGGTCACGCCGGACGCGAAGCTGACCTGGCTGTGCCACCCCGGGCCGGACGCGCCCGCCGTGTTCGCCGACCTGCTCGGCGGCGAAGGTGCCGGCCACTTCTCCATCAAGCCGCACCGCAACGGCCTGCCGCTGGGCCAGCGCTACCTGCCGAACACGATGACGGTGGAGACGCGCTGGTCGCGCCTGCTCGTCACCGACTACCTCGAGCCGGAGAGCCCGCAGCACCGCACGGACCTGGTCCGCGTGATCTCGGGCGAGGCGGTGGCGAGCGTCAAGTTCGCGCCGAGGCCCGAGTTCGGCGGCGTGCCGGTGAAGCTGGAGATCGTCGAAGGCGGCGTGCGGGTGCTCGGGACGTCGGAACCGTTCGTGCTGTACTCGCCGGGCGTCGAGTGGACCATCACCTCCGACGGCCTGCACGACACCGCGACCGCGCTGGTGCAGCCGACGCCGACCCAGCCGGTCGTGCTGGAGCTGCGCTGCGGCACCACGGACCTCGGCCCGCACGAACTGTCCGAAGTGGAGCGACGCGACCGCGCCGGCCGCTACTGGAGCGAGTGGACGTCGAAGCTGCAGCTGCCGAAGGTGCAGACCGACCTGGTGCTGCGCTCGGCGCTGACGCTGCGCGGCCTGGTCAACACCGACACCGGCGGCGTGCTGGCGGCGGCGACGTCGTCGCTGCCGGAGGAGATCGGCGGCGTCCGCAACTGGGACTACCGCTACTGCTGGATCCGCGACGCCGCGATGACCGTGCGGGAGCTCGTGCACCTGGGCTCGATCGAAGAGGCCGAGGGCTACCTGCGCTGGCTGCACGGCGTGCTCGCGACGCTGGCCGGCCCGGAGCGGCTGCACCCGCTCTACACCCTGGCCGGCAGCGTGATCGGCGCCGAAGCGGTTATCGAGTCGCTGCCCGGGTACGCCGGATCCCGCCCGGTCCGCGTCGGCAACCTGGCGAACCACCAGGTCCAGCTGGACGTCTTCGGTCCGGTCGTCGAGCTGGTCGGCACGCTCGCCGCGGCGCGCGGCAACCTGCGTGACGAGGACTGGCAGATGGTCCGCGCGATGGCGGAAGCCGTGACGCGGCGCTGGAACGAGCCGGACCACGGGATCTGGGAGGAGCGGCACGTGCCGCGCCACCGGGTCTACTCCCGGGTGATGTGCTGGGTGACCATCGACCGCGCGGTCAAGCTGGGCGAGCAGTACGGCCGTGGCGTGCCCGGCGCGTGGCCCACGCTGCGCGACGAGATCAAGAACGACGTGCTCGAACACGGCTGGAACGACGAGGTCCAGGCGTTCACCACGGCCTACGACGGCACGGACCTGGACGCGGCGTCGCTGTTCGTCGGGCTCACCGGGCTGATCGACCCGGCCGACGAGCGCTTCCAGCACACGGTGACCGCGATCGAGGCGGAGCTGCGCAGTGGGTCCACTGTGTACCGTTACCGCCGCGACGACGGCCTCCCGGGCGGCGAGGGCGGGTTCCACATCTGCGCGGCGTGGCTGATCGAGGCGTACCTGCTCACCGGGCGGCGCACCGAAGCGCAGGAGCTGTTCGACCAGATCGTCGCGGCGGCCGGCCCGACGGGCCTGCTGCCGGAGCAGTACGACCCGATCGCGGAACGCTCGCTCGGCAACCACCCGCAGGCCTATTCGCACATCGGGCTCATCCGGTGCGCCAACTTGCTCGCGGCGGGCTAGCCCTTTCGGTCTGAATCTTCGTGAAGGCCACCTTGAGGAACCCCGAATTCCTTATGGTGGCCTTCACGGCGTTCGGAGGTGAGTGCGGTGCAGGGGACGTTCGGGCAGGTCGAGTTCGTACCGCTGCCGCCCCGGTTCGCCGCCCGCGTGCGGTGGGGATCGGTGGTCGTCGGGTCGTCGATGATCGCCGGGATGGCGCTCCTGTTCGGGCTCACGACGTTCCTGCAGGGCATCGTCCACGGCCACGCCTTCCCCGACACGCTGCTCGGCAAGGCCGCGGCGGTGCTGCCGCCGTTGGGTGTGCTCGCGATCGCGGTGCTGGTGCTTTCGTCCCGGCGCTGCCTGCGGGGTGACTACCTGGTCGTCGCGAGCGCCGCGTCGGCCCGCCACGCGCTGCTGTTCACGTACGTGCTGACGCTGGTGCTGATCCTCGGGTCCTTCGCGGTGCCGATCGTGTTCCGGGTGTGGCACGACGCACCGGACTTCCGGGCCCCGGACCTGCTCACGGTGCTCACGACCCTGGCCTTCGCCACGGTCGGTTTCCTGGCGGGCATGTTCTACGTGCGGCCGAGCGTGCAGACGCTCAGGAAGTTCAGCGACCACCCGATCTGGTGAGTCCACTGTAGACAGCATCTTCCGCGGCACCCGGCTGCGCAGAGTTGCAGAGATTTCTTTGCACAATTTCCTTTGCACGGCTACCTTGGGGTCATGACCAGCGCTCCACCACCGGAAGAGCTCGACCCGGACGCCCTCAAAGCCGTCACGCACCCGCTGCGCCGCCGGATCCTCGGCGTGCTCTCGACCGGGCCGGCGACGGCCACGAAGCTCGCCCAAGCCCTGGGTGAGAACACCGGCGCGACCAGCTACCACCTGCGGGAACTGGCCCGGTTCGGGTTCGTCGAAGACGCCCCGGAGCTCGCGCGGGGCAAAGAACGGTGGTGGCGGACGCGGCCGCGGGACATCCGGTGGCCGCGCCGCAGCGAGCAGAGCGCCGAATCCCGGGTGCTGTTCGACGACATGCAGCGCCAGGGGTTCGAGGAAGACCTCGAAAAGCTCAACCGGTTCGCGGAAAAGCGCGACGAGCTGCCCGGCGACTGGCCGGACGCGCTGCTCTACGCCCGCGGCGGCACCTGGCTCACCGCCGAGGAGCTGCACAGCTTCTGGAACGACTACATGGAGCTGTTCCGCCGGTACTGGCGAGCCGAGGACGACCGGTCACCGGAAGCGCGGCGCGTGCTCGTGCGCCTGCTCGCGTTCCCGGAACCAGGGGAATGACATGACAGGGGGATCCACATGCGAAGAGGGGCTCTACTACTGGCCGGGGTGATCCTGGCCCTCTCGGCGCCGCCCGCGTCGGCCGCGGACAGCTCGGACGTGACGTTCACGAACGGCGGGGTGACCTTGCACGGCACCGTCGTCGCACCACCCGGCGGCGCGAAGCTGCCAGGGCTGGTGATGGTCCACGGCTCCGGGGCGCACAGCCGGGAGGACTACCGCGATCAGGCGGAAGCCTTTGCGCGGCAAGGCATCGCGACACTCATCTACGACAAGCGCACCGAAGGCTACTCGCAGTTCGAGCGGTCCTACTCGACGCTGGCGGACGACGCGCTCGCCGCGGTCGAGGTGTTGCGGAAGCGGCCGGACGTCGACCCGGCGCGGGTCGGCGTCTGGGGGTTGAGCGAGGGCGGCTGGGTGGCACCGCTCGCCGCGTCGAAGTCGCCGGACGTCGCCTTCGTCATCACGCTGGGGGCGAACGGCGTCGAGCCGTCGCGGCAGCAGGCGTGGGCGATCGAGAACCAGTTGCGGCGCCTGGGGATGGCCGGGTCGATGGTGCGGATGGCGTCGTGGACGATGATGCGCCAGCTCGTCGGCGGCGGCGTGTTCCCGGAAGCGCACCACGACCCGGTGCCGGTGCTGAAGAGCCTGCGCCAGCCGGTGTTGGGGTTGTGGGGTGCGAAGGACGTCCTGACCCCGCCGGGCGAGGCCGTCCGGATCTTCCAGGAGTCGTTGGCGCACCACACTTTGCGCGTCTTCCCGGACGCGCAGCACCAGTTGCGGCGCACCACCGACGGCTACGACAAGCTGCCCGGCTACGCGCCGGGTTACCTGGAGCTGGTGGGCACCTGGGTGCACCACCCGCCCGCCACGTCGAGCGCCGATCCGCCGCCGGCGCAGGACCGGCCGAGCGTCGCGCTGACGCCGTTGCGCTGGTACGAGTCGACCTGGCTGCAGCTGGCCGTCCTGGCGTTCCTGCTGGTGGCGTTCGGCTTCGGGCTGGGCCGCGGCGCACGCTGGTCGGGCGTGCCCGGGCTGCTCACGGTGGTCGGTTTCCTGGCCGTGGCCGTGCTGATCCAGGTGACCACGGGCCGGGGGCTGGGCCCGGTGGTCGCCGGACGTCCGCTGGTGTGGCTGGCACTGCAGCTGCTGTCGCTGGGCGCGGTGGCCGCCGCCATCGGCACGGCGGTGGCGTGGTGGCGGCACCGCACCCCGCGGCTCGGCGTGCTGCTCGCCGGCGGCGTGGTGTTCGTCCCCTGGGCGGTCTATTGGGGACTGCTGGGGATCTAGGCGGAGTAGCCCTTCGGCGGGATCAGCGTCGCGAGCTGGTCGAAGCTGAGCCAGTAGAGCTGGTTCCCGCCGAAGTTCGCCGGGTCGGCGATCTTGACGGTCCGGTCGGAGCTGTCGTACCCGATGACGGTGAAGTAGTGGTAGATCGTGTAGTTCGGGTAGCCCGGCGGGTGGTTGTTCGCCGGGGCGACGATGTTGGCGACGATCGCGTAGCCGTTGTTGATGTCCAGCACGATGTCGCGCCAGAGCAGGTCGCGCTGGGCCTGCGTCGGCGGGTCGTTCGGCATCTCCTTGGTCTCGTACCAGGAGGTGCCGAGATCGCGGTTGAGGACGCCGGTGACCTGGCCGATCCAGTCGGTGCCGTTGGTGGTCGTGCCGAGCTGGGCCGCGAGGGTGCCCTGGCTCGGCAGGTTCCCGGTCCGCGCGGACATGGCGATCCGCGTGGCGGCCGGGCCGCACCAGTACCCGGTCTCCTGGACCTGGTACTGGACGTTGAGCACGGCCTCGGTGGTGGCGCTCGCGACCGCGGGCAGGGAGACGAGCCCCAAGGCGGTGACGAGCGTGACGAACCCCAAGCGGAATCTGCGCATGACGATCCTTCCCCAGTGGTGACGTCGGTTGGCCAACGCCTCACCGAGGCATGATCCCGGCAGGATCCACCGGCTGTCTCTCACCCGCCCCGGATGGATCACGCCGAAGGTAGGTTCGCCCGTGAACGCTCGCGGGGGCTGCGGGCAACTGGGGGCATGCAGGTGATCCACGAGGGATCGGAGATCTGGGGGCACGACCGCCCGGACCTGGGCGGAGCCGAGCCCGGGCCGGCGTTCGGCCGGCTCTTCGACGCCCACGCCCCGCAGCTGCGCCGCTACCTCGCCCGCCGGGTCGGCCCCGAACCGGCGAACGACCTCGTGGCCGAGACGTTCCTGGTGGCGTTGCGCCGCCGCGAGACCTACCGGCCGGAGCTGGGCACGGCCCGGTCGTGGCTCTACGGCATCGCGACCAACCTGCTCCGCCACCACGTGCGGTCCGAGCTGCGCGGGCTGCAGGCCACCGCACGGCTGGCCCGCACCGGCGAAACGAGCCACGCGGGGCACGACGGCCGCGTCGCCGAGCGCGTCGACGCCCAGGTCCGGGCGGCGCAACTGGCCGGCGCGCTGGCGCGGCTCAGCCCGGCCGACCGCGACACGCTGCTCCTCGTGTCGTGGGCCGGGCTGGAGCCGGCGGAGGTGGCCGAGGTCCTCGGCATCCCGCCGGGTACGGTCCGCTCCCGGTTGCACCGGATCAGACGCTGGCTCAGAACGACCGCCCCGGCCCCAGAGGAGGTGCAGGACCTTGCGTGAAGACAACGTCCGGAAGATCTGGTCCGAAGCCGAACTCGACGAGGCCCTGTCCGACCTGCACGGCGACGTCGACGGCGAGGACGGGCTGGCGTTCGCGCGCGCGTCCCTGATGGCGGCGGCCGGCGTGCCCGAGACCGCACCGGCTCCCCGGCGCACCGGCACCTGGCGCTGGCTCGCCGTGGCAGCGGCGGTCGTCACGCTGGTCGGCGGCCTGGCGGTGGTGACTTCGCTGCGGCCGTCGGACCCGGAGCCCGCCGCCCCGGCGGCCACCCTCACCGACCTGGACCGCCCGCTGGAGCCGGGCGAGTTCCACTACGCGCAGAAGCTCAGCTGGGTGCCGGAAACCGTGGGCGGGAAGCAGGTCCACGCCCAGCGCAAGGTCGAGCTGTGGATCCCCGCGGACCCGAAGGGGCTCTGGCACCGGCGCGCGATGTGGACGGGCGCGGTGAAGGACCTCCGCCCGGGCGAAGTGGTGCGGGTCGACCAGCGCCCCACCGACGAATACGGCCCGGCCGGCCGCTTCCCCGGCGAGCCCGACCACGCCGGAGCGACCAACCCGAAGTGGAACACGCCGTTCCGGAACTGGCTGAGCCCCGACGCCGCACTGGTCGCTTCCCTGACCCCGGATCGGACGACGCTCGTCAAGCGCCTGACGTTCGACACCATCGACTTCACCGACAACGGCCGCGCGCACTCCGCCACGGAGTCGCTCACGATGGTCCGGATGGTGCTGGAGCTGGGCCTGGCCCCCAAGGACGTCCGCTTCGCACTGCGCGACGCGCTCACCGGCGTCGACGGGGTCTACACCGCCCCGGGGACGACCCCGGACGGCCGCACGGCCACGGTGACGTTCGCGAAGGACACGGGCCAGCGCCTGTACTTCGACCCGGCGACGGCCCAGCTGCTGGCCTGGGAGTTCCCCCCGGTCACCCCGGCGAAGACCACCACCCGGCCGAGCGGGTTCCCGCCGAGCTCGGTCGAGCACCTGCCGAACTCCGCGGAGTTCCCGCTGAGCACGCCACTGCCGCCCCCGGCCATGACCAGCGGGAACGCCCCGTTCCCCGTGGAGTTCAAGGGCGCTCCGGAGACGGTGTACTCCTACGCGATCACCCGCACCGCCGGCTGAGCACCCGGGGGTCCGGCACCGCCCGGATCCCCGGTCAGCGGGCGTGGCTGGCCGCGTTCAACGCGTCCGCGACGTTGGCCACCTCCAGCACCCGGATCCCCGCCGGCGGCTTGCCCGAGTCCGGCGGCACTAGCGCGTACGTGAACCCGAGCCGGGCCGCTTCCGCGAGCCGCCGGCCCACGCTCGGCACCCGGCGGATCTCCCCCGCCAGGCCGACCTCGCCCACCGACACCAGCCGGGGCGACAAAGCGACGTCGCCGAACGAAGACGTCAGCGCCAGCACCACCGCCAGATCGATGCCCGGCTCGGTGATCTTCATTCCGCCGACCGTGGCCGTGTAGACGTCCTTGTCGCCCAGCTTCAGCCCGCCGCGCTTCTCCAGGACCGCGAGGACCATCGCCACCCGCGCCGAATCCAGGCCGCTGACCGCGCGCCGCGGCTGGGGCGCCGACGTCGACGACACCAGCGCCTGCACCTCGCCCAGCAGGGGCCGCTTGCCCTCCATCGACACCGTGATCGCCGTGCCCGCGACCGGCTCCGCGGTGTGGCTGAGGAACAGCCCCGACGGGTCCGGGACGCCGACGATGCCTTCTTCCTGCAGCTCGAAGCAGCCGATTTCGTCGGACGCGCCGAAGCGGTTCTTGATGCCGCGGAGCATCCGCAGCGTCGAGTGCTTGTCGCCCTCGAACTGCAGCACCACGTCCACCAGGTGTTCGAGCACCCGCGGGCCGGCCACCGAGCCGTCCTTCGTGACGTGCCCCACCAGCACCACCGGCAGCCCGCGCTCCTTGGCCACCGCGACCAGCCCGGACGTCACCGCGCGGACCTGCGTCACCCCGCCCGGCGAGCCGTCGACCTGCGGGGACGCCATCGTCTGCACCGAGTCGACGATCAGCACACCCGGCTTGACGTCGTCGATGTGCCCGAGGATGGCCGAGAGGTCGCTTTCCGCGGCGAGGTACATCCGGTCGTGGACGTTGCCCGTGCGCTCGGCGCGCAGCCGCACCTGGCCCGCCGACTCCTCGCCCGTGACGTACAAGGAGCGGTCGACCGTCTTCGCCCACTGGTAGGCGACCTCGAGGAGCAGCGTCGACTTGCCGACGCCCGGCTCACCCGCGAGCAGCACCACGGCGCCGGGCACCAGGCCGCCGCCCAGCACCCGGTCGAGTTCCGCGACGCCGGTCTTCCTGGCGCGCGCCGCTTCGACGTCGACTTCGCCGATCGGCCGCGCCGGCGCGCTGGGCGCCCCGGCCGCGACGCGCTGGATGGCCGGCCTGGCCGGGGCCCCGCGTTCCTCGAACGAGCCCCATTCCTGGCACTCCGGACACCGGCCCAGCCACTTGGCCGCTTCGTAGCCGCAGCTCCCGCAGCGGTAGGTGGTCCCTTTCTTCACCCCGCGAGGCTATCGGCGACCACCGACAAAACCGGGGACCTACTCCTTGGCGTGCGCCGGCGCCGCGACCGGCAGGTCGACGGTGACCGGTCCGGCGTTCTTGAACACGAACGTGACCTTGATGACCTGACCCGGCCACAGCGGCTGCTTCAGCGGGGGCAGCGTCACCGTGGCCTGACCGACCTTCTCGGGGGCGGTCGGCGTCGCGCTCGACGTCGGCGCCTCCGGCGTGCTGGTCGCGGTCGCGGTGGAGCTCGAGCTGGTGCCCGTCGCGGTCGCCGAAGACGACGGCGCCTCCGACGAGGACGGCGCGCCCGAGGAGCTCGGCTGCGCTTCGTTGGTGGACTCGACGGCGTCGTCCGGGCCGATCACCAGCGAGTGCGCCGCGACGATGTCCTTCGAGCCGCTGATGGTGGCCTGGGCGCCGTCCTCGGTCGTGACCGAGACGAGCGAGTCGTCCTGGGTGCCCTGGTTCACGATCGTCAGCGTCAGCGCCGGGGTCGCGCCCGCCGGGTAACCGGGGCCGGACGTCGGGTACTGGACCGCGGCGTTGCGCAGGACAATGGTCTTGACCTGGGCGTACGTGCCGTTGACCGCGGGCTGCTGCGAGTCGGTCTGGGTGATCTGGCCGGCCCCGCACCCGGCGAGCACGAGCGCGGCACCGAGCGCCAGCACGCCCGCGCCGAGCACGCGACGATTCTGCAGCCTCACGTCGCAGTCCTTCCCTTTTCACGGCCTCGTCCCCGCGAAGACTAGCCGGGGTCGATCTCCGCCACCGAACCGGTCCGCGTTGCGCTCAAGATCAACCGTCCAAAATGGATTCCCCGAGCCCGCCGAAACGCTTCCCCGCTACCTGCGTGAGCACGGGGGTCCGACGTTTGTCAACCCCCGCTCAGGCCGCTGACCTGCGAGGACGAGTCCGGCCCGCTAGGTGGGCACTGGCGGCTCGTGCTAGGATGGAGTCAGCGAAAGGGGCAGAGGACACATGGTTTTCAAGGTCGGAGAGACCGTCGTCTACCCGCACCACGGTGCCGCACTCATCGAAGCCATCGAGACCCGCGTGATCAAGGGCGAGGAAAAGAAGTACCTCGTCCTCAAGGTCGCGCAAGGGGATCTCACGGTTCGCGTGCCCGCTGACAACGCCGAGATCGTAGGCGTGCGCGATGTCGTCGGGCAAGAAGGACTGGACAAGGTCTTCGACGTTCTGCGTGCTCCCCACACCGAAGAGCCCACCAACTGGTCTCGTCGGTACAAGGCCAACCTCGAGAAACTCGCCTCCGGCGATGTGAACAAGGTGGCCGAAGTGGTGCGCGACCTCTGGCGGCGAGAGAAGGACCGCGGACTTTCAGCCGGCGAGAAACGCATGCTGGCGAAGGCGCGGCAAATTCTGGTCAGCGAGCTCGCGCTCGCGGAGGGCACCGACGAGGACAAGGCTGAGGTCCTCCTCGACGAAGTTCTGGAAACCGCGACGGTCTGAGCCCAAGGCGTCCCGCTCGCCTCGCGGGTGGGTGCCTCTACGATCGCGAACCGATGAACGTCGTCGTGATCGTGACCGTCGCACATCATGCCTCCGACTGGGAGCTCGCTCTCACGCCGGTCCATGGTGAGGCGCTACTCACGCACACCGTGAGGGGGCTGCTCGACGTACCGGGAATCTCTACGGTGCTCGTGGCGGCCCCCCAGCGGTGTGCGAAGTCGTATTCCGAAGCCCTCGAGGGGCTTCCGTGCCGGGTCGTCCCCGGCTCGCTCCGGCAGGCCTTCGCCGTCGTCGAGCCCGAAGTTCCCCGTGACTCAGTTGTACTCCTCCATGACGCTCTGCGTGCCTTCATTCCTGCGCAAACCGTGCGTGACGTGATCGACGCCGTCGGTGAGCACGAGGTGGTCGTGCCGGTGCTCCCGATGGCCGACACCGTGAAGGTGACCGACGACGCATCGTTCATCGTCGGCACGGAGGACCGCGCCCGGCTGCGCACGGCCCAAACCCCGATCGGCTTCACTCTCGACGCCTTCCTCGCCGCCGGTTTCACGACGACGGTCCCGATGGGCGCGGCGACGGTGCCGGGCCACCCGGACGCGATGCGCGTCACGACCGATTTCGAACTTTCACTGGCCGAGGCGATCGCGGCGGCACCGAAGAACGAGGAGACGCTGTGAGGATCGGCAACGGGGTCGACGTCCACCCGATCGAACCAGGCCGCGAGTGCTGGATGGCGGGCCTGCACTGGCCGGAGGCCGACGGCTGCGCCGGCCACTCGGACGGCGACGTCGCCTCCCACGCACTGTGCGACGCCCTCCTGTCCGCAGCGGGCCTGGGCGACCTGGGCGCGGTGTTCGGCACCGGCGACCCCCGCATGGACGGCGCCCACGGCGCGGACATGCTCACCGAGGTCAGGGGCCTGATCGAGGCAGCGGGCTGGCGCGTCGGCAACGCGACGGTCCAGATCGTCGGCAACGCCCCCCGGGTGGGCAAGCGGCGTGAAGAGGCGCAGGAGGTCTTGTCCGAAGCGGTGGGTGGCCCGGTGAGCGTGTCGGGGACGACTTCGGACGGGCTGGGCTTGACGGGCCGAGGGGAAGGCATTGCGGCCTTCGCGACTGCGCTGCTGCTCGCCCGGACGTAGTGAATGACTCATTCCTGTCGTCTGGCGTAGTGAATGACTCATTCCTGTCGTCGGGTGCGCGCGGAATAGGCCCGCACCGCCTCAGCTCCGCCTCCCTACCCGCGCCGCCCAGCGTTGCCCCGCCAAGTGTCGCGAATGACTCATTCGGGACCTCTGACGTCCCGAATGACTCATTCGAGACCCGCACCAAACCCACCCAGCACCCGGAACAGGCCCGCACCGGTGCCGGTTCGCCTCGCTTTACGCGTCCCCGCCCCGCTGCCCGCCCCACCTCGCCCTACCCGCCCCGCCCGGCGCCGCCCCGCCCCAAACGTCGCGAATGACTCATTCGGGACCCCCAACGCCCCGAATGACTCATTCGCGACCTCCCCCAGCCCCTCCCAGCCTGCGGAATAGCCCCGACCCGGCACCGGTTCGGCGTGATATGCCCCTCACCCTCTCGGACGCCGTCCGCGCCCTGATCGACGGGAAGAACTTCGCCACCGTCGCCACCCTCGACGCCGACGGCGGGCCGCAAACCTCCGTCGTCTGGATCGGGCTCGACGGCGGCGACCTCGTCTTCAGCGCCACCGAGGACCGGCGGAAGGTCCGCAACCTGCGGCGCGACCCCCGCCTGAGCGTCTCGATCACCGACGCCGAAAACCCGTACCGGCACACGCAGCTGCGCGGCACCGCCGAGCTCACCCCCGACCCGGCCAAGGCGCTCCCCAGGACGCTGAGCCACAAGTACCTCGCCCAGGACCCGCCGCCCGAAGGTCCGGAGACCGAGCGCGTCGTCGTGCGGCTGAAAGTCGAGAAGGTCGCCGGGAACGTCAAATAAGGTCATGGGTGTGACATTCAACGAGGCCACCAAGGCCCTGCTCGACGGCCGCAACTACCCGGTCGTGGCCACCACCAACGCCGACGGCTCGCCGCAGAGCTCCGTCGTCTGGGCCAAGCGGGACGGGGACACCGTGCTCTTCGTGACCGTCCAGGGCCGGCGCAAGGAGCGCAACATCCGGCGCGACCCGCGGGTGTCGCTCTCCGTCTTCGACCTGGCCGATCCGGAGAACTACGTCGAGATCCGCGGCCGCGCCGAGGTCACCGCCGAGGGCGGCCCCGAGCTGAACGACGAGCTGGCCCGCAAGTACACCGGCGACGTCTTCCCGCCCGAGCCGCCGGAGGTCGTGCGCGTGCTGGTGCGCGTGGTGCCCGAACACATCACAGGGCATTCGGCCTGACGCTCCCGTTAGGCTGAATCCATGACGATCAGGGCGGTGTTGTTCGACTACTCCGGCACGCTTTTCCGGTTGGAACAGGACGAGTCCTGGCTCGCCGACATCACCGGCCACACCGGCTCGCCGCTCGACCTCGAGGCGCAGACCGAGCTGATGCGCCGGATGACCGCCCCGGTCGGCGAGGTCGTCGAGCTCGACGCCGAGCACCTGCACGCCTGGCAGCACCGCGACCGCGACCCCGTGCTGCACCGGAAGGTGTACCTCGAGGTGCTCAAGAAGTCGGGCGTCCCGCGGCGCGAGGAAGCCGTCGCGCTGTACGAACGGCTCATCGATCCCAGCCAGTGGACGCCCTACCCGGACACCGAGGCCGTGCTGAAGGCCGCGTCCGAGCGGGGGCTCAAGGTGGGCGTGCTCAGCAACATCGCCTTCGACATCCGGCCCGCCTTCACCGCCCGCGGGTGGGACGCCTACGTCGACGAATTCGTGCTGTCGTTCGAGGTCGGGGCGGTGAAGCCGGAGCTGGAGATCTTCCGCAAGGCGGTCGAGGGCCTCGGCGTGCCGGCCACCGAGACGCTGATGGTCGGCGACAGCGAGGAGGCCGACGGCGGCGCCCGGGCCCTGGGCTGCGAGTTCGCGCTGGTCGACCCGCTCCCGACCGCCGAGCGGCCGGATGCCCTGCTCACGGCGTTGCGCGGCTTCGGCATCGCCTGAGGGCCTGCGACGTCGCTCACGCCCACCCCGTACCCTTCCAGGGTGGCCCTTCACCTTTTCGACACAGCGACCCGGAGCGTACGGGAGTTCCACCCCGTCCGTAGCGGAACGGCGTCGATCTACGTGTGTGGTGCCACCGTGCAGGGCGTACCGCACATCGGGCACGTCCGGGGCGCGCTGAACTACGACGTCCTGCGCCGCTGGCTCGTCCACAATGGACTGGACGTGCTGCTGGTCCGCAACGTCACCGACATCGACGACAAGATCCTGGCCAAGGCCACCGACGCGGACCGGCCGTGGTGGGAGTGGGCGGCGACGCACGAGCGCGCCTTCGAGCAGGCCTACGACCGGCTCGGCTGCCTGCCGCCGTCGATCAACCCGCGCGCGACCGGGCACATCACCCAGATGGTCGAGCTGATGCAGCGCCTGATCGACCAGGGCCACGCCTACGCGACGGAAGGCGACGTCTACTTCTCGGTGAAGTCGTTCGACCACTACGGCGAGCTGTCGCGGCAGGGCCTCGACGACGTCCAGCAGGGCGAGACGCCGACCCGCGGCAAGCAGGACCCGCGCGACTTCACGCTGTGGAAGAGCGCGAAGCCGGGCGAGCCGTCGTGGCCGACGCCGTGGGGTCCGGGCCGGCCGGGCTGGCACCTCGAGTGCTCGGCGATGGCCACGGCGTACCTCGGCGCGGAGTTCGACATCCACGGCGGCGGGATCGACCTGATCTTCCCGCACCACGAAAACGAGCGCGCCCAGTCGAACGCGGCCGGCGACCCGTTCGCCCGCTACTGGCTGCACAACGCGTGGGTCACCATGTCCGGCGAGAAGATGTCGAAATCGCTGGGCAACACCGTGGCGATCCCCGCGATGCTGGAGCGCTACCGGGCGGTCGAGCTGCGGTACTACCTGGTGCAGCCGCACTACCGGTCCAACATCGAGTACTCCGACGCCGCGGTCTCCGAGGCCGCGCAGGGCTACCGGCGGATCGAGACGTTCCTGCGCCGCGCCGCCGCGGCCGGCGAGGTCCCGCTCGGGACCCTGCCGGTCGAGTTCGGCGCCGCGCTCGACGACGACCTCGCCACCCCGCAGGCGTTCGCCGTGGTGCACAACACGGTGCGCGACGGTAACGCCGCCCTCGACGCGGGCGACACACCGAAGGCACTCGAACTCGCCGCGGCCGTCCGCGCGATGACCGACGTGCTCGGCCTCGACCCGCTGTCCGCGCGCTGGTCCGAGGCGGGCGGTTCCGACACGCCCACCAAGGAAGCTTTGTCCCGGATCGTCGAAGGGCTGCTGGCCGAGCGCCAGCAGGCCCGCGCCGAGAAGGACTTCGCCCGCGCGGACGCCGCCCGTGACCGCCTCCAGCAGGCGGGCATCGCGGTGGAGGACACACCCAACGGTCCGCAGTGGACAGTCAAGTCCGACTGAGCAACGCAAGGAAACTCTCACCATGGCAGGCAATTCGCGGCGCCAGGGCGCGATCCGCAAGACGGGCACCAAGAAGGGTGCCGTCGTCGGCTCGGGCGGTCAGCGCCGCAAGGCCCTCGAAGGCAAGGGCCCGACCCCGAAGGCGGAGGACCGCCCCGGGCACAAGGCCTACCGCCAGGCGAACGCCCAGACGAAGCGCGACCAGGCCCGGCAGAAGAAGGCCGACAAGCCGGAGCTGATCGCCGGGCGCAACCCGGTGGTCGAGGCGCTGCGCGCGGGCGTCCCCGCGACGGCGCTGTACGTGGCGCTGAACATCGAGATCGACGACCGCGTGAACGACGCCGTCCGGCTGGCCGGCGACAAGGGCATCTCGATCCTGGAGATCCCGCGCGAGGAGCTGGACCGCAAGACGAACCGGGCCGTGCACCAGGGCCTGGGCCTGCAGGTCCCGCCGTTCGAGTACGCCCACCCGGACGACCTGATGGCGGCGGCCCGCAACTCGGGCGAGGTGCCCCTGTTCGTCGCGCTCGACGGCGTCACCGACCCCCGCAACCTGGGCGCGGTGATCCGCTCGGCGGCGGCGTTCGGCGCGCACGGCGTCCTGCTGCCGGAGCGGCGCAGCGCGGGCATGACGGCGGTGGCGTGGCGGACGAGCGCCGGCACGGCGGCGAAGCTCCCGATCGCGGTGGCGACGAACCTGACGCGGCAGCTCAAGGCGTGGGCGAACGAGGGCATGATGCTGGTCGGCCTGGACGCGGACGGCTCGGTCGACATCGACGAGCTCGCGCTGGCGGCGGACCCGCTGGTCATCGTGCTGGGCTCGGAGGGCCGCGGCCTGTCGAGGCTGGTCCGCGAAACGTGCGACGCGACGGTGTCGATCCCGATGGCGGCGGGCGTGGAGTCCCTGAACGCCTCGGTGGCGGCCGGCGTGCTCCTCGCCGAGGTGGCGCGACGCCGCCGTGTCGCCGGTCGGGTCTGACACCACCACCCGGTCGGGTTAAGGTCACCGTCGGATAAACCGAGGGGACCCGATGTCGTTCGTATCGCCACTTTTCCTGTGGTACTTCCTGCCGGCGGTGCTCATCGCCGTGCTGGTGTGCCCGCGGAGCTGGCGCAACGGCATCATCGCGGTCGGCAGCCTGCTGTTCTACACGATCGGCGCCGGCGGGTTCGTGTTCCTGCTGCTCGGCTGCATGGTCGTGAACTTCATGGCCGGCCCGCTGCTGGCCCCGAGCCCGTGGGACGTCCAGGGCGTCCGGCGGCGCCGCATCCTCATCGGGGTGGTGTCGCTGGACGTCGCGGTGCTGCTGGTCTGGAAGTACGCGGGCTTCGCGACCCAGCAGATCGCGGCGGTGGCGCACTGGTTCGGCGGCAGCGTGCCGGTGGCGAGCCTGGTGGTGCCGATCGGCATCTCGTTCTACACGTTCCACCACATCTCGTACGTGGTCGACATCTACCGCGGCGAGCGGCCGCCGCTGCGCAACCCGGTGTCGTTCGCCGCGTACATCGCGATGTTCCCGCAGCTGGTGGCGGGCCCGATCGTCCGCTACCGCGAGATCGCCGACCAGCTCCCCCAGCCCAGGTCTCATCGACTGGACGACATCGCGGCGGGCTTCCCGCGCTTCGCGCTCGGCCTGTGCAAGAAGACGATCATCGCGGACTCGCTGAGCCCACTGGTCGAGGCGTGCTTCAAGGTCCCCCCGGACCAGATGACGTTCGCCACGGCGTGGCTCGGCGCGATCGGCTACACCCTCCAGCTGTTCTTCGACTTCTCGGGCTATTCCGACATGGCGATCGGCCTCGGCCGCATGCTGGGCTTCCGGCTCCCGGAGAACTTCGCGAGGCCGTACTCGTCGGTGACGATCACGGAGTTCTGGCGCCGCTGGCACATGAGCCTCAGCCGCTGGTTCCGCGACTACGTGTACATCCCACTGGGCGGCAACAGGAATGGAGCGGCCCAGACGTACCGCAACCTCTGCATAGTGTTCGTCCTGACGGGTTTCTGGCACGGCGCCCAGTGGACGTTCCTGGTGTGGGGCTGCTACCACGGAGCCCTTTTGGTGATCGAGCGCCGCTTCGGCCTCGACCTGGACCCGGCGGTCCGCTGGCAGCGTTACCTGCGCCGCGCGCTGACGATGCTCCTGGTGGTGTTCGGCTGGGTGTTCTTCCGCTCCCAGGACATCGGCCACGCGTTGTCGATGATCGGCCACATGCTGATCCCCGACTTCGAGGGTCTGGGAGCGGGCGTGGAACAGGCGTTCACGAACCAGCGCCTGGTCCTCCTGCTGGCGGCGCTGGTGGTGTTCCTGCTCCCGGCCCACCCGGTGACCGGACCGCTGCTGGAGTCGTCCCGCAGCCGCCCGGCGACGGCGTTGCGCATCGGCGTGATGACGGCGGGCCTGCTGTACGCGGCGATCCTGATCGCGACGGGAACGTTCAGCCCGTTCCTGTACTACCAGTTCTGATTGCGGAGCCCCATGACCGACCCCGTCGACCTGGCCAAGGTGCCCGGCGTGATCCCGTACGTGGACAACCACACCGGCCCCCGCCGCTTGCTCACCGTGGAAATCCCGCACCTGGGCCACACGGTCCGCGCGTACGCCCCGATAGCGAGCGTGGACGGCAGGCAGTACATCGTCTCGTGGGGCTCGGTGACGTTCGAGATCCCCGCGGACCGCAACGTCCACGTGAGCGTCCACCTCCACACGAACAGCGGCTACGAGCACACGATCACGCCGTTCGCGTCGATGGTCCTCTCGCCGCACCCGGCACCGCTGCGGCTGAAGGCGCAGTTCGTGCCGACGCACGGCCCCGAAGGCACCCTCATCCCGGTCGGCTGAAAGCCTGGGACCCGTGCTGACCACGCGGTACCTGTTCCTCACCCGGCACGGCGAAGCGGCCCCGACCGGCGAGCTCACCGAAGCCGGGCAACGCCAAGCCGTTCTGCTCGGGCGACGGCTGAGGGACGTCCCCGTCACCGCGATCCACCACGGGCCCCTCCCGCGGGCCGCGCAGACCGCCGGGCTGATCGCCGCGCAGTTGCCCGGGGTTCCCCTTCACGAGCACGAAGCCGCCGGGGACTTCGTGCCCTACGTGCCCAAGCGCGAGGAGCTCCCCGAAACCGCCGCCGGCGTCCTCCTCGCCTTCGCCCGCAGCCTCCCGCCCGCGAACGAAGAGCTCGCCGCCGAGGCTGAACGGCGGTTCAGCGGGCCGGTGCCCGGGACCGAGCCGCGGTACGAAGTGGTCGTCACGCACAACTTCCTCGTCGGGTGGCTCGTGCGCGCTTCGCAGGACGCGCCGCCGTGGCGGTGGCTCGCGCTCAACCACGCCAACGCCGCCCTCACCGTCATCCGGTACTCGCCGGCGCGGCCCGCCGCGTTGCTGACCTACAACGACCAGAGCCACCTGCCCGCCGAACTGTGCTGGACCGGGTTTCCGCCCGACTTCTACGTTCCGTAGTCACCCAACGCGGAGCGTGTCCGCGGCGGAAAACACGTCTCGCCCGAATGGAGGTACCTGGCACGATGGCCGGATGAGTCCCGTTCCAGTGCCCACGTCCGATCGGCTGAGCGACTTCCTCCGCGCCGACGCCGTCGTCGATCATCGGCACCCGCTGATCCGGGCGCGGGTGGACGCCTTGCGGGACACCGGAAAAGATCCCGTCGAAGCCGCGTTCCGGTTCGTGCGCGACGAAGTCGAACACGTCATCGACGCACGCGATCCGCGGGTCACCTGGCGCGCGTCGGACGTGCTCCGCGAGCGCGTCGGGATCTGCTACGCGAAGGCGCACCTGTTCGCCGCTTTGCTGCGGGCACAAGGGATTCCGGCCGGGTTCTGCTACCAGGAGCTGTCCGCGCTGCATGGGCTGAACGGCGTCCACCGGCACGGCAAATGGTCGCGTCTCGACGCCCGCGGGAACCGCACGGGCGCGCACGGGGAGTTTTCGCTCGACGAGGAGAAACTGGCCTGGCGGGTCGACACCGCGCGCGGCGAGCGCGATCTCCTGGAGATCCACCCGGCACCCGCACCGGTCGTCGTGGATTTCCTGATGACCGCTCGGCCCGGCCCCGGCTGGTACGAAAACGGGCTTCCGACCCGGCTCTGACCCTCGTTTTCCGGCATTTTCGGGAAGCTCGTCGATCCGGTTAATTATTGCCCAGAGTGACGTTCGGCGATCTTCGCTGTCCCCCGAACTTCTTATTTCGCACGCCCCCTCAGGCGCGTAAAGTGACTCCGCGCACTCGAACAGACACTATTTGCATTCGTCCGTTCGGGTGGTTCGAGGGAGGTGAAGCAAGTGGCCGCGGAAGGCGGACCCCGCCGCCGCACCCCACTGCAGGAGATCTTCTGGACCAGGACGAGCTTGCTCCTCACGGTGCTCGTCGTCGTCGCCGGCCTCAGCCTGTGGCTCGCCGGCCTGATGGACCCCGGCACCGGGAAGAACCTGGTGACGTCGCTGGGCACCGGCACCCTGATCTCCGCGATCGTGGGGTTCGGCACCACACTGATCACCGCCAGCGCTTCGCAGAAAGCGCTGGTGACCCCGGTGATCGAAGAGAGCAGGCGCGCGCTCGAAGATCTCAGCGCGGAATACCGCGCGCTGAACAAGGAGTTCTTCCCCACCGACGTGTTCGAGGCGACCACCGACCCCGACCCCGCGTTCAACCGCGGACTGATGGCCGACCTCGACCACACGCGGCAGTACTTCTTCCGCGGCTTCTCCGGGCGGCACGCGGCCGCCCGCCTGTTGCTTTCCCGCACCGAACGCGAACTGCGAGCCGTCATCGCCGATCCGCGCGACGCGACTTCGATCAGCGGGCGCGCCCGCTACCTGTTGCGCCGCGAGGCGGGCGACGTCGACTACGAACAAATCCAGACCCGGCTCGACGAAGAGATCCGGATCGGGCTCGTCGGCCTCTTCCTGGCGCGCAGCCGTTGCGCGTCGGTCGACATCACCGTGGTCGCCGACCCGCCGCTCGACCGGCTCGAGCTGTTCGACGACAGCGTGTGGGTGTCGCTCTACAGCGACGTCCGCGGCGCCACGAAGCTGTACCCGCGGTCACTGCGGTTCACCGAGGGTTCCTTCCTCTACAACATGGAGCGCGCCGAATTCGTGCGCGTTTCGCAGTCCCGGACCGGCCGCCACTTCCGCATCACGTCCGCGACGACGCGGACGGATTTCCTGGCGCTGTTCGAAAAGATCACCGGATCACCGTTGTCCGAGGAGCAGTTCCGCGAGCTGGAGGCGAAGTTCCACGCCTTCCGCGCGGAGTTCTCCGAAGTCGCCGAGCTAGGGAGCTGACCTTGCTCACCCGTCTGTCCCCCATCACCGAACTGGCCACGCGCCTGCGCACGGCCGGGTTCCCGCTCGCCGTCGAGTGGCGCGCGGTCGACGGCTGGTTCCGGCCGTGGGCCGCGCAATCCGGCCTGCGCGACGAGCTGCGGACCCAGCTGCGCACGCTGTCCGGCGCGCAGGCCACGAAGGTGCTGCGCTCGTCCAGGGAAACGACCACGCACTTCGCCTGGTGCCTGCTGGATTCGCCGGCCGATCCGTTTTCCTTCTGGCTGCACGAATACAAGGCCCAGGAGGACTGGCGGGAGGGTTACGCGGATTCGGTGCACAACCACAGGTACCACTTCTGCACCACCATTCTCCGTGGCGACTACTTCCACGAAAGGTACGAAACGACGATCCACCCCGAAACCGGCCTGATCGAGTCCGCGCGGCTGCGCCGCCGGGCCCTCTGCCAGGCCGGGGACTGCGCCACCATGCTCGCCGACGAATTCCACCGGATCCCCGAAGCGGCCGCCGGAACGATGACTTTCCTGGTGAAATCACGGCCCGTAAGCAGTTTCAGCCTCTCTTTCGATCCGGCCAGCGGAATCGGCCATCGTCACGTTCCGGTAGAGAGCCGATTGGGGGAATTGGCCGACCGCATCTAGCTACACACCGACGTCAGCGGCGCTTACCATTACTCCACCCGTCTGAACACCACGGCCGGGATGGGAGAGGTGTATGCGCACGCAGGAAAGCACGATCGACCACGCGATCGTCGACGCCGTCGTCGGTGCTGTCGAAAAGAGGGTCCACCGGCTTTGCCGCCAGTACGCCGAGCGGCTGCAGTTCCACGGCTGGCACCACGTCAGTTTCGTCCGCGCGAAAGCAGGCGGCTTCGCCCGCCACAACGGGGCCGACCCCGCCGTGGTCGAAGTGGCCGCGCTCGTGCACGACGTCAACTACCTGGTGCTGCGGAACTCGCCCGCGTCCGCGGGCCGGAACCTGCGCCTGGAGATCCTCGCCGAATGCGGCGTGCCGCCGCACGTCGCGCGGTGGATCGACGAGATCGTCGACGAAGCGGAAATGGCCACGCGCGGCCGGGACATTTCGCTGGAGGCGCAGGCGCTGAGCGACGCGGACACGTTGTTCAAGGCGCTGCCGGTGACGCCGGTGGTGCTGGCCCACCGGTACCTGCGCGAGAACGGGCTGAGCCTGCGCGAGCTGGCGGACAAGATCGTCGGCGAGCAGTGCGACGTCCACGACGAGGGTTATTACTTCTACAACCCGGAGGCGGCCGCGACGTACTCGCGCTGGGCGACGGCGAACCTCCAGCTGTGGCAGTGCATCAAGGAGGCGGTCGACGACCCGACGGTGGTGGAGTTGCTGGACGCGGTGCACGAGGTGGACGCGCTGGCGTCCTAACCCTGCCCGTAGCCGCGCAGCCGGTCGACCACCTTCGCCACCTCGGGCGGCGGCAGGAGGCTCGGCCGGCCGGCGCTCTGCGCGAGCAGCCACACGCGGCACGCCCACTCGAGCTGCTGCGCCCGGTGGTAGGCGGCTTCGAGGCCGTCGCCGTAGGTGAGGGTGCCGTGGTTGGCCATCAGGCAACCCCGCCGCCCTTCGAGCGCCTCGAGGACGGCGGTGGCCAGCTCGGGCGTGCCGTAGGTCGCGTAGCGCGCGACGCGCACCGAGGGACCGATCGTGGCGATGATGTAGTGGATCGGCGGCAGCTCCCGCACGAGCGTCGAAGCGGCGGTGGCGTGCGGCGCGTGCGTGTGCACGACGGCAGTCACCGGCTCCCCGTCCGGGTCACGCACGTCCCAGTACACGGACAGGTGCATCGGCAGCTCACTGGTCGGCTTGAGCACCCCGTCGACCACCTGCCCCCCAAGATCGACGACGGCGACGTCGGCGGGGGTCATGCTCGAGTACGCGACCCCGGTCGGGGTGACGGCGACGAGGTCACCACCCCGCACGGACACGTTCCCGGACGTGCCGACGACCAGGCCGTCACCGACCATCCGGCGGGCATACGCACAAACGGCGGCCCGCTCGGTCTCCAGGATCATGCGCCCCACTCTGGCCTAGACCCGCCCCCGCCCTCCTCTGGGGGGCGGCCCTTGTCCAGTCTATCGGCTCCCACCTGCAAAAACGGCGCCGTCGGAAATCTGTGGACAACTCGGAGCGATGTGGACAACTCGGAGCGATGTGGACAACTCTGCCCCGGTGGGAGCTTTCGCCGGCGGAGCAGCGGTGGTCCGAGGCCGCGGCCGGGGCCACCGGGGGAACGCGCGCGTCGCGAATGAGTCATTGGAGACCTCCGAGGTCCCGAATGAGTCATTCGCGACCTCGGCGAGCCACGGAACAGCGATGGACCCGAGGCAGCCGCCGGGCCACCGGGGAACGCACGTCGCGAATGAGTCATTCGAGACATCCCAGGTCCCGAATGAGTCATTCGCGACCCCAGCGAGCCACGGAACAGCGGTGGGCCCGGCGTCTCGACGAGACGCCGGGCCAGGCCGCAAAGCTCCGCGGGTCGCGCGCCCGCCTCAGCCCTTGACCGCAGCCTTCGCGGCAGGAGCGGCCGGGGCGGAAGCCGGAGAAGAAGCGGGGGCAGGAGAAGGAGCAGGCTTCCGCTCCCCAGCCACCGGAGCATCCTCCACCGGAGCCAGCAACCGCATCGCTTCCTGGACCGCGACATCCGTCGCCGCGATTCGCTCGGCGACCTTCTTCCGCAGGTCGAGGGCCAGTTTCCGGTTCTTGTCCGCGTCCGCCTGCTGGGCACGGGCCGACGTCAGCGCCGACTGCGTCTCCTGCTGCTTGCGCGCGATCTCCTCGTCGAAGGCCTTCTTCTTCCCGGCGTAGTCGTCCTCGAACGCCTTCTTCTTCCGGGCCAGTTCCTCCGACGCCACCCGGTCGGCCTCCTGGCGGGCGGCCGCGGCCGCCGCCTCGGCTGCCGCGTCTGCTTCCTTGCGGGCGCGCTCGGCCGCCGCGGCCTGCTCGACGCGCTTCGCGCCCGCTGCCGCGTTCAGCTTCTCGATCTCGGCCTTGGCCTCCGACAGCAGGCGGGCGCGCTCGTCCTCCGCGTCCTTCGCCAGCTTGTCGGCCGTGCGGCGGGTCTCGTGCGCGTACTTGTCGGCCTGGTCGCGGGTCGACGCCGCGTCCGCCTCCGCCGCCGCGCGCAGGTCGGCGATCTCCTCTTCCGCGAGCTGCATCATCATGCGGACGCGCTCGGCCATGGCGCCGGCGCCGGACGGGCTCGAGCTCATCCTGGCGAGGGCGGCCTTCGTCTCGGCCAGTTCCTTCTGCGCGTACGCGAGGGCTTTCGTGAGGTCGGAGGACGTCGCGACGGCTTCGTCGCGACTGCGCGACGTTTCGCGCATCTCCCTGGTCAGCTCGGCGAGGCGCTCGTCGACCTGACGCTGGTTGTAGCCGCGGACACCGACCGCGAACTGGGTGGTCTTCGGAGCGGACTGGGGCTTCTCAGGCGCGACCATCGGCACACCTTAGTGAGCCGGGGACCGTCCGCACGTACCGCCAAACGGATGCATCACGGATTTTGGAACCCCCGGTCACACATGGCATCCTGAGCTTGTTGACCAGCGGTTAACGGCGAGGAGGCCATTGTGGACATACTCGCCGACATCGGCGCGCACTGGCACGTCTACGCGACCATGCCGCTCATCGCCGCCCTGATCGGTTACCTGACCAAGCGGGTGGCCATCGAGATGATGTTCCGGCCCCTCGAATTCCGGGGGATCCGGCCGTTCCTCGGCTGGCAGGGCGTCATCCCGGCGAACGCGCGGCGGATGGCCACCACCGCCGTCGACCTGCTGACCCGCAACCTCGTCGACCCGCAGGAGATCTTCAGCAGGCTCGATCCGGAAGAAATGGTCAAAGAGCTCGAACCGCCGCTGCTCAAGGCCGTCGAAGAGGTCACCCGCGAAGTCATGGAGACCTACCAGCCGCGGCTCTGGGAACTCCTGCCGGCGCGCGCGCAGCGGTTGCTCGTCGCGCAGGTCCAGGCGCAGGCGCCGGCCGTCGTGAAGCGGCTCATGCGGGAGGTCTCGACCAACATCGACGACGTCCTCGACGTCAACGCCATGCTCATCGAGGCCATGGTCCGCGACAAGTCGCTGACCTGCCGGCTGATCCGCGAGGTCGCCGCGCCCGAGTTCAAGTTCATCGCGCGGTCCGGGATCTGGTTCGGGTTCGTGATCGGGCTCGTCCAGTTCGTCGCGTGGGCGCTGACGAAGGAGCCGCTGATCATGCCGATCTTCGGTTTCGTCACGGGCTTCGTCACGGACTGGCTCGCCCTCAAGATGATCTTCTACCCGCGTGAGCCGCGCAGGTTCGGCTTCTTCCGCTGGCAGGGCATGTTCCAGAAGCGGCGCCAGGAGGTCGCCGCCGACTACGGCGCGCTGATCGCCGACGAGGTGCTCACCGTGCGGAACGTGCTGGAGGCCGTGCTCACCGGGCCGCGCGCCGACAAGCTGTTCGCGATGATCACCCGCGAGGTCCAGCGCACGGTCGACCAGCAGGCGAGCGTCGCCAAACCGCTGGTCGCGCTGACCATCGGCGGCCGGCAGTACCAGGAGATGAAGCGCGCGGCGGCCGAGAAGGTCATCGCCTACCTCCCCGAAACGGTGAAGCACGTCGAGAGCTACGCCACCGGCGCGCTCGACGTCCGGAACACGATCGTCGAGAAGATGCAGCAGCTGACGCCGATCGAGTTCGAGGGCATCCTGCGGCCGGCCTTCAAGCAGGACGAATGGAAGCTCATCGCGGTCGGCGCGGTCATCGGTGGCCTGGTGGGTGAACTCCAGGTGCTGCTCCTGCTGCACTGACGCCGGGCCGATAGCGTGCGCGCGTGGACTTCGGCACGCACTGGCAGGTGTACGTCACCATGCCGTTCATCGCGGCGCTGATCGGCTACGTCACCAAGCGCGTCGCCATCGAGATGATGTTCCGGCCGCTCGAGTTCGTCGGCGTCAAACCCTTCGGCTGGCAGGGCGTGCTGCCGGCCAACGCCGAGCGGATGGCCGCCACCGCCACCGCGATGCTGACGACGAACCTCGTCGACCCCAAAGAGATCTTCGCGCGGCTCGACCCGGCGCAGGTGGCGAAGGAGATCGAGCAGCCGCTGCTGCGGGTCGTCGAGGACGTCACCCGCGACGTGATGGAGACCTACCAGCCGCGGCTGTGGGAGGTGCTGCCGAACAGCGCGCAGCAACTGCTGCTCAAACGCGTGCAGGCCGAAGCGCCGAAGGCGATCACCAAGATCATGCGGGAGATCGCCGACAACATCGAGGACGTCCTCGACCTCGAGCACATGGTCGTGACGAACCTCGTGCGCGACAAGGCGCTGCTGAACCGGCTGATCCGCGACATCTCCCGGCCGGAGATGCGGTTCATCGCCCGCTCCGGGATCTGGTTCGGGTTCAGCCTCGGCTGCGTGCAACTGGTCGTCTGGGCGCTGACGAAGTCGCCGATCGTGCTCCCGCTGTTCGGCCTGCTCATCGGCTGGTTCACCGACTGGCTCGCGCTCAAGATGATCTTCCTGCCGCGCGAGCCCCGCCGGTTCTTCGGGCTCTACACCTGGCAGGGCGTCTTCCAGAAGCGCCGCGACCAGGTGGCCGCCGACTACGGCGACATGATCGCGCGCGAGATCATCACCATCCCCCACCTGCTGGAAGCCGTGCTGCGCGGGCCGAAGTCCGACAAGCTGTTCGCGATGATCACCCGCGAGGTGCAGAAGACGATCGACGCGCAGGCCAGCGTGGTCAAGCCGTTCGTCGCCATCGCCGTCGGGACGCGGAAGTTCCAGGAGATGAAGCAGACGGCGGCGGCGAAGGCCGCGGAGCGCGTCCCGGAGACGATCCGGTACGCGGAGAACTACGCGATCAACGCCCTCGACGTGCGCAACACGATCGTCGACCGGATGCGGAAGCTGAGCGCGCTCGAGTTCGAGCAGCTGCTGCGGCCGGCGTTCCGGCAGGACGAGTGGAAGCTGATCGCCGTCGGCGCGGTGATCGGCGGGCTCGTCGGCGAACTGCAGGTGCTCGCCCTGCTCGGGTAGCCGGTACGGTTTCGCTCTCGGGACCGCGAGGGAGGTCGGGGTGGACGCTGTCCTGCACGACCTCGCGCTGCACTGGCCGGTCTACGCGGCGATGCCGTTCGTCGCGGCGCTGATCGGGTACGTCACCAAGCGCGTCGCCATCGAGATGATGTTCCGGCCGCTGGACTTCGTCGGGATCCCGCCGCTGCTCGGCTGGCAGGGCGTCGTCCCGAAGCACGGCGGCCGGATGGCGGCGGTCGCGACCGAGCTGCTGACGGAAAACCTCCTCGATCTCCGCGAGGTGCTCGACCGGATCGACCCGGTGATCATCACGACCGAGCTGGAGCAGCCGCTGCTGCGCGCGGTCGACCACATCGCGCGCGAGGTGCTCGCCGAACACCACCCGCGGCTGTGGGAGGTCATGCCGACGCTCGCCCAGGAAATGCTGATCAAGCAGGTCCAGGCGTCCGCGCCGCGGCTGGTGCGGGAGTTCCTCGACGACGTCCGCGAGAACCTCGACGAGGTCCTCGACGTCCAGCACATGACGGTCCAGCGGCTGACGCGCGACCGCGCGCTGCTGGTCCGGCTGATCCGCGAGACGTCCCGCCCGGAGATGGCGTTCATCGCGCGGATGGGCATCTACTTCGGCTTCGGGCTCGGCGTCGTCCAGACGGTGGTGTGGGCGCTGACCCGCGAGCCGTGGGTGCTGCCGGCGTTCGGCGGCGTGATCGGGCTGTTCACCGACTGGCTGGCGATCAAGCTGATCTTCGTCCCCCGCGAGCCGGTCCGCGTCGGCCGGGTGATCTTCCAGGGCAAGTTCCAGCGGCGGCGCGCGGAGGTGGCCCGGCAGTACGGCGAGCTGATCGCGACCGAGGTCCTGACCGTCCAGAACCTCCTGGACGCGGTGCTGCGCGGCCCCCGCGCCGACCGCCTGGCGGCGCTGGTGGAGCAGATGGTGTCGTCCGCGGTGGACACGCAGATGCCGCTCTCGTGGACAGTGGGCGGCACGCGCTTGCGGGAGATGAAGCACGCGGCGGCGCGGAAGGCGCTGGAGCAGCTCCCGGACACGGCCCGGTACGCCGAGGGCTACCTGACCGAGGCGATGGACGTCGCCAAGGTGATCGAGCAGCGGATGCTGGCGCTGACGCCGCTGGAGTTCGAGGGACTGCTGCGCCCGGCGTTCCGCCAGGACGAGTGGAAGCTCATCGCCGTCGGCGGGGTGATCGGCTTCCTGGTCGGCGAACTGCAGGTCCTGCTGATGCTGGGCTGACCGGGTGACGCCGCTAAACCCGGCGAGGACCCACGCGTGTTCCGGGCGGCCGACCGGCCGATCGGGACAAGCAGAGGGGAACTCATGAAACGGTTCGTCACCGCGGTCGTTCTTTCGCTCACCGGGCTGTTCGCGGGCGCGGGCGTCGCGTCCGCCGACGTCATCGTGGCTCCGGGGCAGTTCGGGCACGTCTGCAGCGGCTACCAGTACGCTCCCGGCAACTCGGCGCTGTACTGGCAGTCGTGCGCCTGGGCGGACAACAACGAGGTCTACTTCACCGTCCACCTCGGCAACGCCTCGAACTACAACTGGATCCCGTCGCGGGTGAACATCAGCTACTACAAGTCCGGCAGCTACTACCTCTGCGCCTACATCACGAACTACGCGGTGCCGGCCCAGTCGGTCCGGCAGACGCCGAGCAACGCGTGCGTCCTGCAGCGGAGCCGGGCCGCCTACCAGTCGGTCGGCTACCCCAGCGGGGGGAACGCCGCGATCAGCGACACGCTCCAGGTGCAGTAGCTCAAGTCGCCGCGACGAGGTCCGGGGCCGGTTGCACCGCCCGGACTCTCGTCCGGCGGTCGCGCTGCCAGGCGATCAGGCGGCAGACCACGTAGATCAGGAACGAAATCGCCGTCACGAAGGCGCTCACCGGCAGGCCCGGCGCCAGCGACAGCACGATCCCGCCGATCGCCGACACCTCGGCGAACACGATCGAGAGCACCGTCGCGCGCAGCGGGGACGCCGTCACGCGGGCCGCGGCCGCCGCGGGCGTCACCATCAGCGCCACCACCAGCAGGGACCCGACCACCTTCACGCTCAGCGCCGTCGACACGCCGACGAGCAGGGCGAACACCACCGTCAGCGTCTTCACCGGGACCCCGCGCGCGACCGCCACGTTCCGGTCCACCGACGCGAACAACAGCGGCCGGTACACCAGCGCCAGCACCGCCAGCACCACCACCGACGAGACCACGAACAACGTCAGGTTCGTCGAGTCGATCGTGATGATCTGGCCGGTCAGGATCCCGAACTTGTTCCCGGACCGTCCTTTGTAGAAGGACAGGAACAGCACGCCCATGCCGAGGCCGAACGACAGGATCACGCCGATCACCGAGTCGCGGTCCGCGTCGCGCGCGCCGAGGATGCCCAGCAGCAGGGCCGCCGCCACCGCGCCGATCAACGCCCCGTACTCGACGCCGATGCCGAGCAGCAGGGCCGCCGCGCCGCCGGTGAACGCCAGCTCGGACGTGCCGTGCACCGCGAACGACATCCGCCGCATCACGATCAGCGGGCCCATCACGCCGGCCACCAGGCCGAGGATCAACGCCGCCACCAGCGCGGTCTGCACCCCGGAAAGCTCGGTGATCAGCTCCCAGGTCTTGCCGAAGTCGAACAGATCCAAGACTCAGCCCACTTGCTCTTCGACGTCGTGTTCGTGGTGGTGCGGCTCCTCCTCGCACAACGCGCTCTGCGCGCCCGCGATGTGGATCTGCCCGCCCACCTTCAGCACCTCGACGCGGGTCCCGTACAGCTCGGACAGGGTCTCCGTGGTCATGACCTCGTCCGGCTTGCCGATCCGGAACGAGCCGTTGACCAGGTAGAGCACGCGGTCGACGAACGGCAGCACCGGGTTGATCTCGTGCGTCACGAACAGCACCGCGGTGTCCGCCGTCCGGCGCCGGGCGTCGATCAGCTCGCTGATCGCGCGCTGGTGCGCCAGGTCGAGCGACAGCAGCGGCTCGTCGCAGAGCAGCACCTCGGGGTCGCCGACCAGCGCCTGCGCCACCCGCAGCCGCTGCTGCTCGCCGCCGGACAGGCGCCCGACCGGCTGCTTCGCGTACCGAGTCGCCCCCACCGCGTCGATCGCCGAAGCGACGAGACGGCGCCGGGCCGCCGAGCCGAACAGGCCGGGACCCCAGCGGTGGCCGTCGAGGCCCAGCCCGACCAGGTCGACCCCGCGCAGCGTCAGCGACTCGTCGATCGCGCGCTGCTGCGGGATGTAGCCGATCTTGCGGTTGGCGCCGCCCGGGCGCCCGCCCGCGATCTCGACCGTGCCCGCCGACAGGCCCTGCATGCCGAGCAACGCCTTCAGCAGGCTGCTCTTGCCGGAGCCGTTCGGGCCGAGGACGGCGAGGAACTCGCCCGGCTCGACGACCAGGTCCAGCCCGGACCAGAGGGTGCGGGGACCGAACGCCAGGCCCGCCCCGCGGACCCGGACCGCGGGGCGTACGTCGTCGGAGACGGAGACAGGAGGCATGCCTACTTCAACGCTCCCGCCAGCGCGTCCACTTCCCCGGTCATCCAGCCAATGTAGTCGGTCACACCCTGCGGCAGCGTCTCGGTCACGTCCACGACGCCGAGGCCGGCGGCCTTCGCCTGGCCGACGACGTCCTGGGTCAGCGGGGTCACCGTCTGGGCGTTGTTGATCAGCGCCTTGACCTGCTTGGTGGCGATGAGCTGCTTGTACTCGTTCACGGCGCCGGCCGGCACGTCCGTGTCGTTCTCGACGGCGTCGGCGAAGGCCTTCGGCGTCGCGTCCGTCAGCTTCGCGCTCTGGAGCAGGTAGTGCGCGACCGGCTCGGTGACGACGACCTTCGTGCCCGGGTGCGCCGCGCCCAGCTCGCCGAGGCGCTTCTCCAGGTCGCCGACCTTCGCCTTGAACGCCGTCGCGTTGTCGGTGAACGCCTGCTTCGACGCCGGCTGGAGCTCGCCGAGTTGCGCCGCGACCTGGTCGGCGACCTTGCCGACGCCCGGCAGGTCGTACCAGACGTGCTCGTTCTCGTCCCCGGTCGCGGCGATGTCGTAGGCGACGAGCTTCTTCGCGTCCCCGGCCTGGCCGGCGAGCTTGTCGAAGAACTCGTCGTACCCGCCGCCGTTGGACAGGAGCAGCTTCGCGTCCTTCGCCGCCAGGGCGTCGTCGGCGGTGGTCTCGTAGGAGTGCGGGTCGGCCGACGGGTCGTGGATGACCGACTTGACCTCGACCTTGTCGCCGCCGACGGCGCTGACGACGCTGCCCCAGACGTCCGTCGAAGCCACGACCTTGATCTTGTCCGAGCCGCCGGGCTGCCCGCCGCCGTCGGAAGCGGTTCCACCGGAGCACGCGGCCAGGGCGAGCACGGACAGGGCCGAAGCGGCGGCAAGCGCGAAGCCTGTGCGGCGGTTGCGGCGGGAACTCATGCGGGACTCCTGAAGACGCTAATGGAAACCGTTGTCAGATTCACCTTACCCCATCCGGATGACTTCCTGGCCATCCGATCGCGATTGGGTGTATGCGTCTTCGTGCATGCGGATCGAGACATCGACCACCCGGGGTGTCTCTTCAGGAAAACGATCTGAACCGTTACGGTTTGCTGATGGGACGTCCTATTCGCACCCGGAGGCAAGCGACGCTGGCGTCGCTCGCGGCGGAGCTCGGTGTGTCCAGGACCACGGTGTCCAACGCCTACAACCGGCCGGACCAGCTGTCCCCCGAACTGCGCCGCCGCGTCCTCGAGACCGCGCGGCGGCTCGGCTACCCCGGACCCGACCCGGTCGCCCGCTCCCTGCGCACGCGCAAGGCGGGCGCGGTCGGCCTGCTGCTCACCGAGAACCTCTCCTACGCGTTCCGCGACCCCGCCGCCGTCGGCGTGCTCGAAGGACTGGCCCTGGCCTGCGAAGACGCCGGCGTCGGCCTGCACCTGGTGCCGGCCAGCCCGGGCCGCGAAGACGTCGCCGCGGTGCACCGCGCGGGCGTCGACGGCTTCGTCGTCTACTCCGTGCCGGACGACGACCCGCACCTGGCCGCCGTGCTCGAACGCCCGGTGCCCACGGTGATCATCGACCAGCCGAGCATCGAGGGCATCGACCGCGTCGGCCCGGACGACGCGGCGGCCGTCGGCAAGATCGCCGAGCACCTGGTCTCCCTCGGGCACCGGCAGGTCGGCGTCATCTGCATGCGGCTGGCCCGCGAGCGCAACGACGACTTCGTGTCACCGGCGCGCCAGAGCGGCGCGCACTTCCACGTCCAGCGCACCCGGCTCGAGGCGCTCGCGGTGGCGTTCTCGGCCGCCGGCGTCGACTGGGCGGGTGTCCCGGTGGTCGAGCGCTTCGACCACACGGTGGACGACGGCGCGTCCGCGGCCCGCCAGCTGCTGGACGCGTACCCGCAGATCACGGCCGTGATCTGCACCTCGGACATCCTCGCGCTCGGTGCCATGGCCGAGGCCGAACGGCGTGGGCTGCGCGTGCCGCAGGACCTGACCGTCACCGGCTTCGACGGCATCGCCGAAGCCGAGCGGATCGGGCTCACCACGGTCCACCAGCCGGTGCTCGAGAAGGGCAAGACGGCCGGTCGCCTGCTGCTCGGCTCGGCCGAGCGCAGCGCGCCGAAGGTGATCACGCTGCCCACCGAGCTGCGCATCGGGCGCACGTCGGCACCGCCGCGGACGGTCGAGGAGCCCTGGTTCGGCGGGTAGAAACCCGTGACATTGCTCGTACCGCATTGCTCGATCGCGCACCGGCCGGTCAAATGGAGGGGAACGAACCCGCGCCGCGGGGCCACTGGCCGGAAGGTGACCGATGACCTCGATCGACGTACTGCTCAAGCGCAACCAGGAACTCGGCGAGGTGACGCCCGGTGACCGGTCGTCCCCCAAGCCGTCGCTCCAGGTGGCCGTCCTGACCTGCATGGACGCCCGGATCCGGGTGTTCGAGCTGTTCGGCCTCCTGCAGGGCGAGTCGCACGTCCTCCGCAACGCGGGCGGCGTGGTGACCGACGACATGATCCGCTCGCTGGCCCTTTCGCAGCGCAAGCTCGGCACCCGCGAGGTGCTGATCGTGCAGCACACCGAGTGCGGCCTGTCGATGGTCACCGAGGACGACTTCAAGGACGAGCTGGAGAGCGACACCGGCCTGCGCCCGACCTGGTCGGTCGAGGCGTTCCGCAACGTCGAGAACAGCGTCCGGACGTCGGTGGAGCGCGTGCGGCGCAGTGCCTACCTGCCGCACACGGAGAACGTGCGCGGGTTCGTGTACGACGTCAAGACGGGGAAGCTCACCGAGGTGAAGTAGCCTTTTCCGCGTGGCTGTGGACGCTGGCGTACTGCTCGACTGGTTTTCCGCGCACGGCCGGGACCTGCCGTGGCGCGAGCCGGACTGCTCGGCGTGGGGCGTGCTGGTCAGCGAGATCATGCTGCAGCAGACGCCCGTCGTCCGCGTGCAGCCGATCTGGCGCGAGTGGATGACGCGCTGGCCGGTGCCGTCGGCGCTGGCCGCGTCGTCCCAGGGCGAGGTCGTGCGGGCCTGGGGCAAGCTCGGCTACCCGCGCCGCGCGCTGCGGCTGCACGAGGCCGCCGGCGTGATCGCGCGTGACCACGGTGACGTCGTCCCGTCCGATGTGGACACCCTGCTCGCGCTGCCCGGCATCGGTGCCTACACCGCGCGGGCCGTCGCCGCGTTCGCCTACGGGCGGCGCGCCCCGGTCGTCGACACCAACGTGCGGCGGGTCGTCGCGCGGGCGGTGCACGGGGCCGGGGACGCCGGTCCCGCGTCGAACACCCGGGACATGGCCGACGTCGAGGCGCTGCTGCCGGCCGAAGACGCGCCCGCGGCGAAGTTCTCCGCCGCGATCATGGAGCTCGGCGCGCTGATCTGCACCGCGCGCTCGCCGAAGTGCGCGGACTGCCCGATCTACGACGAGTGCGCGTGGCAGCTGGCCGGACGCCCGGAGTACGCCGGCCCGGCCAAGCCGGTGCAGAAGTTCGCCGGCACCGACCGGCAGGTCCGCGGGCGGCTGCTGGACGTCCTGCGCGGCAGCGAAGGACCGGTCGAAAAGGTGAAGCTGGACCTCGTCTGGCACGACGCCGGGCAGCGCGACCGCTGCCTGGATTCCCTGCTGACCGACGGCCTCCTCGAACAGACCCGCGACGGTCTCTTCGCCCTGCCGGGTGAACACTGACGCACTACAACCAAAGTTGGTCAATAGTTGTCTTCGGCGCGATGCGGAGTTACCTTTCTCCGCATGGTCACTGTTGACCGCCGGACCCTGCTCAAGGCGGGGGTGACCGCGACCGCGGCCGGCGCACTGGGGATGACGACCACGGGGACGGCCGCGGCGGCCGTGCCGACACCGACGATCCACCCGACGTCCGAGTGGGGCGCCCGGCCCGCCACCGGCACGATCGTGGTGGAGAACCACAAGCCGACCTACATCGTCGTGCACCACACGGTGGAACCGGGCAACAACACCGACTACTCGCTGGCGCACGCCCTCCAGATCTCGCGCGACATCCAGAACTTCCACATGGACACGCGCGGCTGGATCGACACCGGCCAGCAGTTCACGAACAGCCGCGGCGGCTACATCACCGAAGGACGCCACCGCAGCCTCGAAATCCTGCGCGGCGGCACCCGGCACGTCCAGGGCGCCAACGTCGGCAACCACAACAGCGAGTGCATCGGCATCGAGAACGAAGGCCTGTACAGCACGGTCGACGTCACGACGGCGCTGTGGAACTCGCTGGTCGGCCTGGTCGCCTACATCGCGCACCAGTACTCGATCACGCCCGAGTTCATCAAGGGCCACCGCGACTTCAACTCGACCGAGTGCTGCGGCCAGGTGCTCTACGACCGGCTGCCGGAGCTGCGGACGGCGGTGGGCCGCGTCCTCGGCGTCTCGGTTGCGCGCGCCGAAGCGGAGTGGCCGCTGCTCAAGCCGGGCGCCACCGGCAAGAAGGTCCAGCTGGCGCAGCGGTTCCTGCGCTCGGCCGGCTTCGACGTGCCGGCCGACGGCGTCTTCGGGAAGTCCACAACGGACGCCGTCGCCGCGCTCGCGGCCCGTGCGGGCCTGGAGAAGGACACGTGCACCGCGGCGAAGGCGGCCGACGAGACCGGCTTCCTCGGCGCCGACGTGTGGCCGCTGATCGTCCCCTCGGACCGCTCGACCGCGGCTTGGCGGGCGGACCTGTCTCGCGCGTGACCAGGCGGTCGGTGCACCGGACTCAACGGCGCGCTCGGTGTGCCGTCCGCCTGGTCACGCGTGGCTCACCGGCCCAGGACGTCGCTGAGGAAGGCCTCGACCGCGCCGCGGTAGGTCTCCGGGGCTTCGTCGTGGGGCAGGTGCGCCGAACCCGGCACCACGAGGTGCTTCGCGCCCGGCACCCGCGCCGCGACGGCGGCCTGCTGACCGGACGGCATCGCCGTGTGCTCGCCTTCGACCAGCAGCAGCGGGCAGCGGATGGCGTCGACGACGTCCCAGTAGTCGCGGCGGCCCCACTCGGCCGCGATGACGTACAGGTCTTCGAGGTCGGCGACCAGGTGGTAGCCGTCTTCGCGCTCCTCGACGCAGTCCGCGAAGTACTCGCCCGCGTCGCCGAAGAACTCGCGGACGTGGTCGAGCGACTTGAACGGCACCGGCCAGCTCTCGAAGTACCCGCGCCAGGTTTCGACGGTCCGGCCGCGCTGGTCGGGCGCGAAGTCCTCGGACACGACCGCGCGCACCAGCTCCGGGTACCGCGCGGCGGTCGCCCACGCGTGCAGGCCGCCCATCGAGTGCCCGATGAGCACGGCCGGGCCCGCGTCGAGGGTCCGGAGCGCTTCGGCGATGTCGTCGCTGAAGCGCTCGGTCGTCCAGGGGCCGACCCGCGGGGCGCTGCCGTGGCCGCGCGCGTCGAGGCCGTACACCGCGCCGTAGGGCCGGAGCCACTCCGCGACCCGCCACCAGGTGCGCGCGCGGCCCATCAGGCCGTGGAGCAGAACGATCGGCACGCCGGTGCCGCCGAAACAGAGCACGCGGCCACCTAACCACAAAAGGCCTGCTCCGGAACGTGACCAAGTGATCGCAATCCATCACCTATGGTGGTGGGCATGCGCCGCCGACTCGCTGCCCTCGCCGTCTGCGCCGCGGTGATCGTCGCCGCGGCGTGCAGCGGTGACGCCGTCTCCGGCGTGCCCCAGCCACCGCCCCTGCACCCCGCGCCGGGTGCGTCCGGCGCCGGCGACCCGTACTACCCGGACGACGGCAACGGCGGCTACGACGCCCTCGGCTACCAGGTCGGCGTGACCTACGACCCGCCGAGCGGTCACCTCGACGGCGACACGACGGTCACCGCGCGGGCGACCCAGGACCTGAGCCGCTTCGACCTCGACCTGCGCGGGCTGACCGTGCGAAGCGTCGACGTCGACGGACAGCCGGCGCGCTTCGGCCGGGAAAAGGCGCACGAGCTGGCGATCACGCCGTCGTCGCCGATCCGCGCCGGTGCGACGTTCCGCACGCGGGTGCGGTACGACGGCGACCCGGCGAAGACCCCGCACGAAGGCGGCAGCGAGAACGGCTGGCAGCACTCGGCCGACGGCGGCGCGTTCATGGTCGGCGAGCCGCACTCGGCCGCGTTCTGGTACCCCGTGAACGAAACCCCGCGCGACAAGGCGACATTCACGCTCACCGCGCGTGTCCCGGCCGGCTGGACGGTGGTTTCGAACGGCCGCGAAGGCCCGCCGGGCACGTGGACCGAGCCGAACCCGGTGGCGAGCTACCTGACGACGATCGCGATCGGCAAGTTCAGCATCGACAAGTCGACTTTGCCGGACGGCACCCCGGTGGTCTCGGCGTACGCACCGGGCGCCGAAGGCCACCGCGCGATCGGCGACCGCCTCCCGGAGGTGCTCGGCTTCCTGAGCGCCAAGTTCGGCCCGTACCCCCAATCCGCGGCCGGCGGCATCTTCCTGAACGAGGACGTCCACTTCTCGCTGGAGACGCAAACCCGGCCGACGTACGCGAAGTGGGCCGACCTCCCGACCCTGGTGCACGAGAACGCCCACGAGTGGTTCGGCGACTCGGTATCGCTGCGCGACTGGTCCGACATCTGCCTGAACGAGTGCTTCGCGTCGTACGCGCAGTGGCTGTGGGCCGAGCGCGAGGGCCAGACCCTGGACGACCGCTACCGCGCGGCCATCGAAATCACCCGAGGCAGCACGGACTTCTGGGCGCAGAAGCTGGTCGCGATGGGCCAGGGCCACGAGTTCGAAGGCGTGTACAACAAGGGAATCCTGGCGCTGCACGCGTTGCGCCGCGAGATCGGCGACCCGGCGTTCGACCGCCTGCTCCGCGAATGGCCCACTCGCTACCGCCACGCGAACGCGACGTGGGCGGACTTCGAGGCGATGGCGACGCAGATCAGCGGCAAGAACCTGAAGGAGTTCTTCACGGCGTGGTTCCACGGCACGACACTGCCCGCGGACGCCGACCTCTTCCCGGGCTCACTGCGCAGCTGAACTACTCCACGAAGAGAGCCTCGCCGTTCTCGAGCCGTTCCGCCCAGTCTTCACTCTGCGGTTCCCGCGAAGAGACCAGCCTGAGATTCGCTGCGGTAAGCGCCTCGACAACACGCTCGGCCACCAGCCCACGATCCGGCTCCGCAGAATTCTCCAGCGACACCCACACCCGCGTATCCGCCGCAAGCACCACTCGTGTGGCTCGCCCGGCCGCTCCTCCGAGCTCAGCGGAGCGGAGCACCTCGGCGGTTCGAGTCCGCAAGGCAGCTGCGTTTCGCAGGTCCACCGCGCACGCAGCCGTATATATCGCGTCGGCCAGACCTCTCGCGGCATCAAGCGCGGCGGTGACTTCGAAGGTGTACGGCCCGAACGTCACTTCGTCAGTGGCCGGGTCATAACCGAAACGCGAGTATTCGGCGGCAACTTCCCGCGGAGCAGTCCCCGCGACGACCGCCTTCCTCTGCGGCCCGGCACCGGTGCCTCGTGTCCACTCGTCGAAGTGCAGCATTCCATCTCGCATGTGCCGAAGCCCCGGCATCACCTTGTCGAACGACGTGCGGGCCCGGCTGAGCGCGGCGATCACGGTCAGATCCACCCCGAGTTCGCGCAGCGCGTGCTGTTGCAACTTCTCAGCTAGCCGAAGCTGCCAGAGCGCCACGACCAGCTGACGGGCATCGATCTGACGCGAACTGAATCCCACCCGGCAATCGTCTTCGCCGTGGATCCGGAGGCCGGTCAACATTGCCGACCGGAACCACCACTGCGCTTCCGAAACCGCGATGGCATGGGGATTGTCCGCAGGTGACCAGGTGCTGTCCAGGCTCGACATCCGGGTAGTCTCGCTCAGCAACGTCGAAACACGCCATGTGGTTTCCCGGAGGCATTCCCGGGCTCACTGCGCAGCTGAACTGCCCAGCAAAGACCGCGTCAGGACACTCCGCGCGTCCTGCATCTCCCGCAACGCCGTGGTCAGCTCCTCGTCCCCGACCACCACGTCCTCCTCCGGCCGCGAAGCCAGCGACCGCAACGACGCCCGCCGCAGCAATTCCTTCGCAAAGGACGCCGTCACCCCCTCCGTCGCCGCCACGATCGGCTCGAGATCCGCCGTCAGCTTCAACCCCCGCGCGTACAACCGCAGCAGTGCCTCCCGCCCCGCCGCGTCCGGGAGCGGGATCTCCACCGCCAGGTCGACCCGGCCCGGGCGGTCGGCCAGCGCCTTCTCCAGCGCGCCCGCGCGGTTCGTCGTGAGCAGGAACGTCACGTCGGCGTCGCCGCCCACGCCATCCATCGCGTCGAGCAGGGTGAACAGCAAGGGGTGCGCGTCCGGGCCCATGCCGCGGTCCTGGGCGATCAGGTCGACGTCCTCCACCACGACCACGCTGGGCTGCAGCCGCCGGGCCAGCGCCGCCGCGCGGGCGACGAAGCGCATCGCCGTGCCGGTCAGGATGATCACCGTGGTGTCCGGGAGGCGGCTCATCAGGTAGCGGACGGTGTGCGTCTTGCCGGTGCCGGGCGGGCCGTGCAGGAGCAGGCCGCGCTTGAGGTGCTGCCCGGCGGCCAGCAGCCGCTCGCCGTGCTCGGCGATGCCGACCGTGTGCCGCTCGATCGCGTCGAGCACGCCGTCGGGGAGCACCACCTCCTCGCCGGTCAGCGTCGGCCGCGGCAAGAACGTCAGGAGGTCGTTGCCGCGGTTCTCGCTGGCGCCGAAGGCCAGCACCTGCCCGCGCAGCACGTCGTGCCGGGCCATCGAGCGCTCGACGCGGTCACGCACCTCCGTCGCGATCGCCCGCGACGTCGCCAGCACCTCCAGCCGGCACTCCATCTGCCCCCACTGCTGGTTCGCGCCGCGGATCGCGAGCAGCACCGGCTCGCCGCCGGGCGCCCGCGTGCCGACGAGCCCGAGCTGCACCGCCTCGGTCGCGTCTTCGGGGCCGGTCGCCGTCGTCGTGTAGTCGACCGAGCCGAGCTCGAACGTGCCCTGCTTGCGCGCGATCACGAGCATCCCGATCAGGTCCTCGTGCGTGCGCTGGCCACCCGCGATGCCGAACCAGCCGACGTCGGTGCCGAACTCGGCGAGGTAGGCGTCGACACCGCACTGGATGTTCACGTGCTCCCACATCGGCCAGTTGCGGGTCACGACCACCACGCCCGGCAGCGGCCCGACGTGCCCGGTCACGCGGTCGATCAGCTCGTTGCCCGCGCTCCCGGTCACGGAGTCGGCGGTCGCCCGGATGATGCGCTGCAAGTCGGCGGCGAGATCCCGCTCGGTGCTCCCCATGGGTTTCACAGTGGCACGGATCACAGGCGGCAGCCAACTAGGCTGTCACCCATGAGTGTCGTGAAGATCAACGCGATCGAAGTTCCCGAAGGTGCCGGCCCCGAGCTGGAGAAGCGGTTCGCGGCGCGGATGCACGCCGTCGACCAGCAGCCCGGGTTCCTCGGGTTCGAGCTGCTGCGCCCGGTTTCCGGCGAGACGCGCTACTTCGTGTACACGAAGTGGGAGACGGAAGAGGCGTACCAGGCCTGGGCGAAGGGCGGCCCGGCCGCGGCGGCGCACTCGGGCGAGCGGGCCAAGCCGGTGTCCACCGGGGCCAACCTCCTGGAGTTCGAGGTCGTCCTCGGTTCGCAGCCGGGTGAGTGAGCTCGCCCGTGCCGCGAAGCTGCTCGACGGCGCCGGCGCGCTCCTGATCTGCGCCGGCGCCGGCATGGGCGTCGACTCCGGCCTCCCGGACTTCCGCGGTGGCGAAGGCTTTTGGCGCGCGTACCCGCCGTACGCCCGGCTCGGGCTGCGGTTCGAGGAGCTCGCCGACCCGCGGCACTTCGCCGAAGACCCGGAACTGGCCTGGGGTTTCTACGGGCACCGGCTTTCGCTATACCGGAAAACCGTGCCGCACGAAGGGTTCCGGCTGCTGCGCGACCTCGACCCACCGGGCGGCACCCGCGTCTTCACGTCCAATGTGGACGGACAGTTCCAGCGGGCGGGCTTCGAGCACGTCGCCGAAGCGCACGGTTCGATCCACCACCTGCAGTGCCTGGCCGGCTGCACCACCGACATCTGGCCCGCCGACGCGGAAGTCGCACTGGACGAAGACACCATGCGCGCGCTACCGCCGCTGCCGTCTTGCCCGCGCTGCGGCGGCCTCGCCCGGCCCAACATCCTGATGTTCGGCGACCACGACTGGGTCCCGCACCGCAGCCAGGCCCAGCTCGACGAGCTGACGGCGTGGCGCCGCACCGCGCGCGACCTCGTCGTGGTGGAGCTGGGCGCCGGCCAGGCGGTCCCGACGGTCCGCCGCTACAGCGAACTCGCGAGCGCGGCGACCGGCGCGCTGATCCGCGTCAACCCGCGCGAGCCCGAGATCCGCCACCACCGCGGCGTCTCCATCGCGGCCGGCGCGCTCGAGACCCTGCAAGCCCTCGTGAGTGTTTAGTCGGGTTCTAACCCGACTAAACACTCACGAGCGTCAGGGCAAACGGACCTCGGCGAACGCTGCCCGGTGGTCGCTGCCCGGGACGTCGAACACCCGGTAGTCCAGCACCGCCGCGCGGTTGTCGACGACGACGTGGTCGATCGTCACCACCGGCAGCGACGACGGCCACGTCGGGGCCAGTGCCGAGCCGCGCTCCTCCGCCGCGTCGTTGTAGCCGCGGGAGAGCACCGTGCGGAACGCCGCGTGGTCCAGGGTCGCGTTGAAGTCGCCCGCCAGGATGCGCAGGCCGTGCTCGCCCGCCGCACGGGAGAGGTCCTTCATCTCGCGCTCCCACTGCGGGGTGTCGACGTCCGGGGAGATCGGGTGGACGGCGACGATCTCCGCCACGACGCCGTCACCCAGATCAGCCTGTGCGCCCGGCTGCTTGGCCGCCGAATCGCCGGTCAGGTTGACCTCCTTCAGCGGGAAGCGCGACACGATCCCCGAGCCGAACGCGCCCGGTGCCGGGTGCAGCACGCGGTGCGGCAGGAGCTGGAAGAGCCCGGCCGCGGTCAGCCCGTCGACCACCCGCGGCGTCATCTCGACCAGGTTCAGCACGTCGATCCGCTGCTCGCGCACCAGGTCGACGACGGCCTTCGGGTCCGCCTGGCCGTAGAGCAGGTTCGACGAGAGCACGCGCAGCGTCTTGCCGTGCACTTCGCGTTGCTCGCTCGCCGACAGGCGTGGCACGACGAGCACGGCCAGCGCGATCGACAGCACCAGCGCGACCCCGCCGACCCACCAGCGCCGCAGCGCCAGCGCCAAGCCGCCGACGACCAGGCCCGCGACCGCCGCGTACGGCGTCAGCGACAGCGCGATCAGCGTGTACCAGTCGCCGTCGAAGCCGATCAGGCGCAGCGCCGCCAGGCCGCCCAGCGGCACGACCGGTACCACCAGCAGGGCTGTGACCAGCGGGTTCTTCCGCCGCGACCGCGTCTCTTCCGCAACCACCATGACGCCGAGTATGCCGAGACCGCCCACGAAGGGCTCGGGCACCGACAACTCCTCCACAAGATCTCCACCAGTGGCTGCCAGCGCCTGCCAGCGCGCTGTGCGCGGGCTACCAGCGCCGGCGTCCACAGTGAGGCCCACAACGCGACCAGCGAAGGAGGACGCCCATGTCGCACGCGATCCAGGCCGAGGGCCTGGTCAAACACTTCGGGGAAACCAAGGCGCTGGACGGGGTGGACCTCGAAGTCCCGTTCGGCCAGGTCGTCGGCGTGCTCGGGCCGAACGGCGCCGGCAAGACGACCGCCGTCCGGATCCTGGCCACCCTGATGAAACCGGATTCCGGCAGAGCCACGGTCGGGGGCTACGACGTGGTCAAGGACCCGGTCCGGGTCCGCAGCCTGATCGGGCTGACCGGGCAGTACGCGTCGGTCGACGAGGACCTGAACGGCACCGAGAACCTGGTCCTGATCGGACGGCTCTACGGGATGCCCCGAGCGCACACCAAGAAGCGGGCCGCCGAGCTGATCGAGCGGTTCGACCTGACCAAGGCGGCCAAGCGGCCGATCCGGACGTACTCGGGCGGCATGCGACGGCGGATCGACCTGGCGGCCAGTCTCGTCGGCGGCCCGGAGGTGCTCTACCTCGACGAGCCGACCACCGGGCTCGACCCGCACGCCCGCAACGAGGTCTGGGACGTCGTCCGCGGGCTCGTCGCCGAGGGCGCGACGGTGCTGCTGACCACGCAGTACCTGGAGGAGGCCGACCAGCTGGCCGACAAGATCACCGTGTTCGACCACGGCCGCGTCGTCGCCGACGGCCGCGCCGACGAGCTGAAGCGCCGCGTCGGCGGGCAGACGCTGCAGGTGCGCCCGACGCAACTGTCCGACATGGACGCCGTCGACCGGATCCTCGGTGACCTCAGCGGGGTCCGGCCGACCCGCGACTCCGGGACCGGGCTGCTCACCGCCCCGGTCAACGACCCGGTCCTGCTGTCCACTCTGGTCCGCAAGCTGGACGAAGCCGGGATCACCGCGGACGAGCTGGCGCTGCGGCTGCCCAGCCTCGACGAGGTGTTCCTCGCCCTCACCGGGCACGCCGCCGAAACGTCCACCGAGGACACCACCCGCGACCTCGAAGGGAGCCTGGCATGACGACGCTGGCGCTCGACCGCCCGGCCCCGCCGCGGCACATCAGCCCCGTCAAGGGCCTCCAGCACTCGCTTTCGCTGGCCTGGCGCGGCATCCTGAAGATCCGCAAGAACCCCGAGCAGCTCGCCGACGTGACGCTGATGCCGATCGTCTTCCTGGTGGTCTTCGTCTACCTGTTCGGCGGCGCGCTGTCCGGCTCGACCGACGCGTACCTGCAGCTGGTCGTGCCCGGCGTCATCGTGATGAACATCCTGCAGGCGTGCCTGACCGTCGGGACGAACCTCAACACCGACGTCAGCAAGGGCGTGTTCGACCGGTTCCGCAGCATGCCGATCGCGCGTTCGGCACCGCTGGTCGGCGCCGTGCTGGCCGACGTCGTGCGCTACCTGGTCTGCCTGGTGGTGCTGATGGTCGTCGCGACGCTGATGGGCTACCGGATCGCGACCAGCCCCGGCGAGTTCGCCGTGGCCATCCTGCTCGCGCTGGCGTTCGGCCTCTGCTTCTGCTGGGGCTCGGTGTTCGTCGGCATGCTGATGAAGACGCCCGGCTCGGCGCAGGCGCTGATGTTCGTCTTCATCATGCCGCTGACGTTCGGCAGCAACGTGTTCGTGCAGACGTCGACCATGCCCGGCTGGCTGCGGGCGTGGGCCGACATCAGCCCGGTCAGCTTGATGGCGGACGCGCTGCGCGGCCTGATGAACGGCGGCGCGGTCGCCGGGCCGCTGGCCGGCGCGCTGGCCTGGATGGCCGGTGCCGTCGTGGTGTTCTTCCCGCTGGCCACGTGGGCCTACCGCCGGCGGGTGTGAGGGGCGCGGAAGCACGGGGGTGTTCCGCACCAGGGGAGGTCGTGAGTGATAAGTCGGGTTAGAACCCGACTTATCACTCACGACCGGTTTCAGTGAGGAGCCAGGCGATCGTGTCCTGTTTGGACTGCTTGCGGAGGTTTTCGTAGCGGGCGTCGTAGTCGGGGAGCGCGGCGCGCAGGTCTTCGATGAGCGCGCGAACCTCCGGGCTGCCGAGGTCGAGCCGCCCGCGGATGACGGCGGACGCGGCCAGCACCTTCGCCGCCGTCTCGTACCTGCCTTGCTGCGCGCGGATCATCGCCAGCAGTTCCACCGCGCCCGCCAGGTCCGGCATGTCGCCCCGCCGGTTCGTCGCCCGGATCGCGATGACGGCGTGCGGTTCCGCCTCGTCGGCGAGTCCCTGGACCAGCAGGATCCGCGCCTCGAAGGCGTGCACGAACTCGTCGCCGATGCTGCCGGGGAACCAGTCGTCGCCGCCCATCGCGGTGACGCGGTCGAGCAGCGCCCGCGCCTCGGCCAGCTCGCCCGTGCGCAGCAGCAGTTCGAGCCGCCCGAACATCAGGATCGCCCGGTGCTGCAGGTTCGTGATGTCTTCGCCGTAGCGCTCCGCGGCTTCCTGGTCGCGCCACGCCCCTTCGAAGTCACCGGTACGCGCCCGCTCGACGGCCAGCCGCCACCAGTGCTGCACGGCGTCCTCGTACGAGCGCAGCTCCATCGACAGCGCCAGACCTTCTTGGTAGGTCTCGATGGCCTTCGCGCTGTCGCCGTCCTGGGACAGCGCGTACGCCTTGAAGCTCAACGTCATCGCGATGCCCCAGCGGTCGCCGACCTGCTCGAACCCGGCGTGCGCCTCGTCGCGGGCGCGGTCCGCGCCGGCGACGTCACCGGCGTCGTCGAGCAGGAAGCTCTCCACCCAGTGCGCGCCGGCCCGGGTCCAGGTGTCCGGGCTCGCCGCGGCCCGGCCGACCTCGCGGACGGCGATTTCGCGGTCACCGCCCAGGAAGGCCAGCATCGGCAGCGCCACCGCGAGCCCGGGGTAGCGCGCCACCGCGTCCGTGCGCACGCACTCGTCGACCAGCTCGAGGATCTCGTTCCGGTCGGAGCGGACCGGGATCGCGTCCATCAGGTAGACGAGGGCCCGGTAGGCCGCGCTGACCGCGGGCGGCAGCCGGTCGCCGAAGTCGAGGGTCTCGCGGACCAGGCCGCCGACCCGGCCGCCCTGGCCGAGGATGGTCCAGTACCAGAACATCCCGTCCAGCAACGCCACCGCGTTGTCCACATCGGACGTCTCGATCGCACCGCGCAGCGCGCCGACCATGTTCGCGCTCTCGGCCTCGTACTGGTCGATCGCGCGCAGCTGCTCGGCGGTGCGCAACGTCGGCTCCAGCCGCTGCGCGAGCTCGGCGTAGAACGAAGCCATCGCGCGGCGCGTCCGGTCGTGCTCGCCCGACTCGACCAGCCGCTCGGTCGCGTAGGCGCGCAACGTCTCGAGCATCCGGTACCGCCGCTCACCGGACGCGCCCTCGACCGTGTCCACAATGGACTTCTCGACCAGGCTCCCGAGCACGTACGGGACGTCGGCCGCGGGCAGCAGCTCGTCCGCGCAGACAGCCTCGACCGGCTCCAGCTCGGCCCCGCCGGCGAACACCGAAAGCCGCCGGGCCAGCACCAGCTCGGCCTCGGTCAGCAGGTCCCAGCTCCACTCGACGACCGCGCGCAGCGTCCGCTGCCGGGGCAACGCCGTGCGGCTGCCCGAGGTGAGCAGCCGGAACCGGTCGCCGAGCCGCCCGGCGATCTGGGCCACGGTCATCGAGCGCAGCCGGGCCGCGGCCAGTTCCAGCGCCAGCGGCATCCCGTCGAGCCGGCGGCAGATCTCGCCGACCGAGTCCACAGTGGACTCGTCGAGCGCGAAGTCGGGGCGGACGGCGGCGGCCCGGTCGAGGAACAGCCGGGTCGAGTCGAGCTCGGCGGCCTCCGCGGGCGCGGCGCGTTCGGCGGGCACCGGCAGCGGGCCGAGCGGGCACAGCGCTTCGCCGGTGATGGCGAGCGGCTCGCGGCTGGTGGCCAGGATCCGCAGCCGCGGCGCGCGCTGGAGCAGCTCGCCGGCCAGCCTCGCGGCGGCGTCGACGACGTGCTCGCAGTTGTCCAGCACCAGCAGCGCTTCCGCGCCACCGAGCACTTCAACGGCCTGGTCGAGCGGGTCCAGCGGACGGCGGATCTCGGCGTCGGTGCTGCGGATGTCGCGGACCTCCAGCGCGCTCAGCAACGCGCCGCCGAGGTCGTCCGGGTCGCGGACGCCGGCCAGCGCGGCGAACCAGACGCGGCCGCGCTGCTGCGCCGGGTGCCGGGACGCCGCTTCGGTGGCCAGCCGCGTCTTGCCCGCGCCGCCCGGCCCGGTCAGGGTGACCAGCCGGGCGCCGCCGAGCAGCTCGGCCAGCAGCTTGAGCTCGTCGTCGCGGCCGATGAACGTCGTCAGCCGGGTCGGCAGCCGGTCGGCCACCGGCGACGGCGGCGCGAGCTCGCCCCGCAACGCGGCGACGTGGATCTCCTGCAGCTCGGCCGACGGGTCGACGCCGAGCTGGTCGGCCAGCGTGCGGCGGATCCCGGCGTACACCGACAGCGCTTCGGACTGCCGCCCGGCCGCGCAGAGCGCCCGCATCCGCAGCCCGGCGAGCCGTTCGCGCAGCGGGTCGGCCTCGGCCGCGGCGGTGAGGTCGGCGAGCACGCCGGCGTGCTCGCCCAGCCGGATCAGGGCTTCGAACCGGTCTTCGGCTGCCTCGGCCCGCAGCCCGGCGAGCCGCCGCGCGGGTGCCGCCGCGAAGGGCGCGTCGAGGACGTCGGCGAGCGCTTCCCCGTGCCACAGCCCGAGCGCCTCGGCGAGCAGCTCGGCCGCGTAGCCGTCCCGGCCCGCGGCCAGCTCGCGGCGGCCGTCGGCGGCGAGCCGTTCGAACCGCTCCGCGTCGACGTCGTCCCGCGCGAGGGCCAGCCGGTAGCCGCCCGGCCCGGATTCGACCGGCACCGGCAAGGCCTTCCGCAGCCGCGAAACCAGCGACTGCAGGGCGTTGGCCGCGTCGGACGGCGGTTCGCCGCCCCACAGGCCGTCGACGAGCGCGTCGGCCGGGACCGCGCGCCCGGCGTCCAGCGCGAGCCGGGCCAGGAGCATGCGGAGGCGCGCGCCGCCGATGTCGATCGGGGTGCCGTCGTCTTCCGCCGCACGCAGCGGGCCCAGCAGCGCAACGCGCATGTGTCCAGCTTTCCAGACGGCCGGGCGACCCCGGGCCGGACGGGCACGAAGAGGCCGACGGAAGTGCTGATTATCCGGACAAATGCGACGCAACCCCCGAGCGTAGGTGATCTTGCCACTACGTTGCGTCCGAGGTCACCCGAGTAGGACAGGAGCGTTCATGAGGGGTCAGAAACCGGCCGTGGTCGCGGCCGCCGTGGTCGCCAGCCTCTGCCTCGGCACCGGCGTCGCCGCGGCGGGCGACGGCTGGGGCCCGGCGAAGCCCGGCAGCGACGGCGCCGGGGACAGCTACTACCCGCAGGACGGCAACGGCGGCTACGACGTCGCCGACTACAACCTCAAGGTCACCTACGACCCGGCGTCGCACCAGCTCACCGGGAACCAGGACATCGCCGCGCGGGCGACGCAGTCGCTCAGCTCGTTCGACCTGGACTTCAAGGGCCTGACGGTCGACTCGGTGAAGGTCGACGGCCGGGACGCGAAGTTCAGCCGGACCGGCGACCACGAACTGGTCATCACGCCGTCGCGGGCGCTGCGGCGCGGCCAGAACTTCCAGGTCAAGATCGCTTACCACGGCGAACCCGCGCCGATCAGCGACCCGGCGCTCGGCAACAACGGCTGGCAGTACGCCCAGGCGGGCGGCGCGTTCGTCGCCGGCGAGCCGCGGTCGGCGACCACCTGGTACCCGGTCAACGACACCCCGCTCGACAAGGCCACCTTCCACCTGGCCATCACCGTGCCGGACGAGTGGGGCGTGATCGCCAACGGCCGCGAGAAGCCGTCCTTCAAGGCACCGGGCGGCACCACGCACGTCTGGGCCGAGGAAACGCCGATCGTGCCGTACATGACGACGGTCGCGATCGACAAGTGGACCTTCGACCGCCAGACCCGCAAGGACGGCACGCCGATCGTCAGCGCGTTCGCCCCCGGCGTGCCCGACTCGACGAAGCAGGCCGAGGCGCGGCTGCCGGAGATCCTCGACTTCCTCGAGTCGAAGTTCGGCAAGTACCCCATCGACGCCGCCGGCGGCATCTTCCTCAACGAGCAGATCGGCTTCTCGCTGGAGACGATGAGCCGGCCGATCTACTCCGCGGGCTGGGCCGGCACGGTGCCGACGATCGTCCACGAGAACGCCCACCAGTGGTACGGCGACTCGGTGGCGGTCGCGCACTGGAAGGACGTCTGCCTCAACGAGTGCTTCGCCTCCTACGCCACGTGGCTGTGGGACGAAGGCAAGGAAGGCGTCGACCTCAACAAGCAGTACGCGGACGACGTCAAGAAGGCGTCGACGGCGTTCTGGAACGGCAAGCTCTACGACATGGGCCAAGGCAACGAGTTCACGTACGTGTACTCGAAGGGCCCGATGATGCTGCACGCGCTGCGCAACTACGTCGGTGAGCAGGCGTTTTCCCGGGTCCTGAAGACCTGGCCGTCACTGCACCGCGACGGGAACGCGAGCATGCAGCAGTTCCAGCGCTACACCGAAACCGTCGCGCACAAGAACCTCCAGGGGTTCTTCGACGCGTGGGTGTACGGCACCGGCAAGCCCGCCGACCAGTACCTGTACCCGGGCGGCCTCAAGCCCGCCGCCTGACCCGCATTTCGTGAAGGCCACCTCGAGGAACGTAGAGTTCCTCGAGGTGGCCTTCACGACTTTTCGGAGGTGGCATGGCCGAGGTGCTGATGACGGGGTTCGCGCCGTTCGGCGGTGAGCCGGTGAACCCCTCGTGGCAGGCGGTTTCCCGGCTCGGCGGACGCCGGGACGACGTCGCCGCGGTCGAGCTGCCGTGCGAGTTCGCCGCGTCGCTGCCGGCGCTGCGAGCCGCGGTCGTGGCGCACCGGCCGTCGCTCGTGGTGTGCGTCGGCCAGGCCGGCGGGCGGTCCGACGTCACGCCGGAACGGGTCGCGATCAACCTGATCGACGCCCGCATCCCCGACAACGCGGGCGCGCAGCCGGTCGACGTCCCGGTGGTCCCGGACGGCCCCACGGCCTACTTCTCGACGCTGCCGGTGAAGGCCTGCGTGGCGGCGGTCCGCGCGGCGGGCGTGCCGGCGTCGGTGTCCCACACGGCCGGGACCTACGTGTGCAACCAGGTCTTCTACGGCCTCATGCACCTGCTGGCCACCGAGTTCCCCGGCGTGCGCGGCGGTTTCGTGCACGTGCCGTTCAGCCCGGAGCAGGTCGCGGCGTCGGGCAAGCAGGCGCCGTCGCTCGGCGTGGACCGGATGGCCGAGGCGCTGGCGGTACTGGCGGACACAGCGCTGAAGACGACCGTCGACCTGGTGGTCAGCGCGGGCGCGGAGCACTAACCGCCGCGGCCGGTGAGCTCCACGAACGACGCCGGCCCGGGGACGTTGTGGTGCACGGTCAGGTCGGCGACCCGGTCGCCGCGCCACGCCGGCGTGAAGCTGACCACCAGCGTGCACCGGCGGCCCGGCGCGATGTCCTGGTCCACGCAGCCCTTCGCGTCCACCGCGAAGTCCGTGCTGTCCAGCTCGATTCCGCTCACGCGCAGCGCGCCCGCGCCGACGCTGCGGACGGCCACCGTGCAGGTCGTCGTCGTGCGCACCGGGGTCGTGCCGCAGGCGACCGACTCCGGGACGACGACCTTGGCCTCGGCGGCCGTGTCCGGCACCACCGGGAACGTCGCCGGCTTCCCGCGCACGAGGTCGAGCACGGTCACCCCGGTCACCGTCAGCACCAGCGCGCCCGCGGCCAGCAGCACGATCGCGATCGCCTTGATGCCGCGGGCGGCGCCGTCCTTGGCGGTGAACCCGCCCGCCGCCAGCACGGTGACCACCAGCGTCGAAATCAGCGTCGCGCCCGGCCCGGCGCCGATCGCGGCCGGGACGAGCGTGCCGAGCAGCGACGCCGCGACCGTGACGGCGAACCCGGTCCAGGAAAAGCGTTTCGCCTCGCGCAGCTGCCTCCGCACGGTCTTCGGCCGGGGCTTCGTCGCGGTACTCATGCTGGTAAGAGCGCCGAGCACCCGGCGCAGGGACGAAATTCGCCCGTTCGGCGGTACGGAGGCGCGTTCGTGATCTGGGGCACACCGCCGCCGAATCCCCCGGACGGGCGAGCGAACGGTGTTTACATGTCCGCATGATCGGATTCGAGACCGACCTGCAGGACCTGCGGGATTCGGCCAGTGCTCTGCAGGGCGCGGCCGACGCCGCCGAAACCGCGTCGAACGGCTTGCGCGGCACCGATGTCCCGGTCAACTCAGGCGGCGGCGGGCTCTTCGGCGGCATCGCCGGGATGATCCCCGCGGACAACGCCTTCGGCCGCACGCTCGGCATGCCGGCCGTCGCGAAGGCCTACAACGACCACCTGGCGAAGGTCCAGAAGCTGGTCGCGCAGCTGCACCAGACGACCGCCGACACCAGCCACGCGCTGCTGCGGGTCGCGGAGCTGTACGAGAAGGCCGACGAAGACTCGAAGCAGCGCGTCAACCGCGCGGCCGCCGGACTGGAGGGGAACTGACGTGGACGGCTACTTCGACTCGGGACTCGACGCCCAGCCGATGTCCGGTGGCGACGACCGCCGCGCGGAACTCCTGGAGGGCATCTCCGAGGACCTGAAGGAGGGCGCGACCGACGCGCTCGACGCGCTCGAGATCCTGCGGATGACCGACTGGATCTTCGGCGTGGGCAGCAACGAGGCCGGGTTCAAGCAGATGCAGGACGACACCGCCGGCATCTACCGCGAGTTCTCCGACGCCGACATCGACCACGAGTCGGCGTCGGGCCTGCAGAGCCTGATCATGAAGCACGACGGCGTCTGGAAGGCGCTGCAGCGCGACTCGAAGCCGAAGCTCGACGACGCCCGGCAGTTCCTCGACGTCTGGCGCGGCTCCGCGGCGAACGCCGTCAAGGCGTACCTGAACGAGCTCGCGGACGCCTTCACCGAGGTCGAAACCAAGATCACCGTGCTGGAGAGCGACATCGTCGCGGCGCGCGAAGCGATCGCGTCGGCCCGGCAGGACCTGAACAACCTCGGCTCCACGTTCAAGCAGACGGCCGAGGACTACCAGAAGGCGCAGGAGCGCCAGCGCGAAGCAGCGATGTCGAAGGTGCTGGCGGCGACGTTCGCGGGCGCCGTGACCGGGCTGCTCACCGTGGCGACCGCCGGCACGGCCGCGGTGGCGGGCGCGACGGTGTTCACCGCGGCCAACGGCGCGCTCATCGCCGGGAACGCCGCCGGCGGCGCGATCACCGCCGTGGTGGCCAACCAGGCGGAGATCACCGGCGACAACGCCTTCGACCTGTACCAGAGCTTCGCCGACAGCGCGGGCAAGATCCGCGCCGGCGCCGAAGACGCGGCGACGACGCTGGCGAACCGCATCGGCGACGAAGCCGTCGACATGCCGACGATCCCCGACGCGCCGGACGTCAGCCCGGGTTCGAGCTTCGACCCGTCGAACTTCGAGACCGACCACACTTCGCGGCAGACCGAGAAGAACGTCCGGGACGCGAACGTCGACATCGCGCCCGACGGCCAGGTGTCCAGCGGCGCGACGCACGCCGGGAGGCTGGATGGCTGACCGTCCGGACCGCGATGCCCTGCTGGCCGAGCTTTCGGCGCTGTCGGCGACGGCGACATCCGGCGACGGCGCGGTTTCGCTGTCGGTCAACACCGACGGCGTGCTGACCCGGCTGCAGCTCACCGACGCCGTCTCGGGGATGTCGCCCGCGGAGATCGCGGACGCCGTCCTGCGGACGTACGTTTCCGCGCAACGGGAGTCGGCGAAGCGGACGGGGCAGTTGCTGGCGCCGCTGGGCAGCGGCGGTTACCTGATGGACCGGCTGCGCTGGCGCGTCCAGTTCGAGCCCGCGCCTCCCGCCGCCCCGCCGGCCGCGCCTCAGCCGGAGCCGGACGACGCCGTGCTCAAGGACCGGTCCACGGAGGCCCCGGCCGCCGCGGCACCGCCGTCCGGGCCGGTGCCGGACGACGACTACTACGGCAAGGGCATGCGGTTCGAGCAGGCCTGGTGAGCCGGGCTCACCACCTCGGGCGCGGCGGCCGGACGGCCTGCTGCTGCCACGGCTGCGGCCGCGGCGGCTGAACCGGCGGCCGGACCGGGGCGAAGGCGGGCACGGTGAGGTCCGGGGTGTCGAGCGGAACGTGGTGCAACCCGAAGGCGACGGCTGTCTCCGGCTGGTCCTGCGTGGTCGGGGTGACGCCGAGCTGCCGCCCGAGCAGCGTGGCCAGCAACGGCATCCGGCTCGGCCCGCCGACGAGGTGGATCCCGGCGAGCTGCTGGGGTGCGAGCCCGGCGCGGCGGATCGTCGTCGCGAGCAGTTCGGCGCTGCGCAGCAGGCTGGGCCGCACGAGCGCCTCGAGCTCGTCGCGGCTGACGAGGACGTCCCCGAACGGCTCGGGCATGGGGACGTGGGTCTGCGCGTGCCGCGAGAGGCTTTCCTTGGCGTCACGGACGTCCTGGAGGAGCGCCCGCCGCGTCCGCCGGTCGGCGGTGGTCCGCGGGCGCAGCAGCCGTTGCCACTGCGCGGGATCGGCGTGCGACACCGCGCGCCCGATGTGCACGAGCAGCGCCTGGTCGATGTCGAGGCTCCCGAGATCGGGCAGCCCGTCCTCGGCGAGCACGGCGAACCCGTGGCGGTGCACACCGACGACGGCGCAGTCGAAGGTGCCGGCCCCGAGGTCGTAAACCCCGATCGGCCCCCGCCCGGAGTTCCCGAGACTGGCGTAGTGCGCGGCGGCGGCCACGGGTTCGGGCACCAGCCGCACATCGGCGAGCCCGGCTTCGCCCGCGGCGGCGCGAATAACGTCTTGGCGCGCAGCGCCCCACCCGGCGGGGTGCGAGATCCGCGTCTGCGCGGCGGGCCGCTGCAGCTGCCGTTCGGCTTCCTCCCGCAACCGCCGCAGCACGGCGGCGAAGGCCTCGGCAACCGGGACATCGGTGTCCCCGAGCCGCAGCGAACCTTCCCCGATGCGGCGCTTGGGGTTGGGTTCGAACCGGCTGGGATCGAGCCGAGCCCGCCGCTCGGCTTCCCGGCCGACGACGAGCAGGCCGTCATCGTTGAGGAAAACGGCGGAGGCCATGGTGACGGACCCGTCGACCTCAACCGCCCGCGGCGCCCGCCCGGCGGCGGAGAGCACCCCGACGGTGCTGGAAGTCCCGAAGTCGATCGCCAGCACATCCACGCGGATTCCCCTCCCAAGGCCCGCGGGCATCGTCTCACGCGCTTCGAGACGCCTCCGGCGCGGCAGACCCGCGTTCGGCGGCCGAGACGGTGACGTCGTGATCGTCGAAGTCCGCGACGACCCGCAGCCGGCCGCCGAGAGCCGTGATGTAGCGCCGAAGGGTGTCCAGCTCCATCTGTCCGGGGTCGCCCTGCTCGAGCTGGCTGATCCTCGGCTGGCTCACCCCCATCCGCCGGGCGAGTTCGGTCTGGCTGATGCCGGCGTCCTCGCGGAGCTGAGCCAGGCGGAACCCGAGCACGTACGCCTCGGTGGCTTCGCGCGCCGCGGCACGAGCCCCCTCGACGTCCCGGCCGGCGTCCCGATCGATGGCGGCTTTGTCCGCCTTCACGTCCTTCCAGGACCGGCTCATGGCGTCAGCCCCTCTCCATGGCTCAGGTGTTCATCGCCGGCGACCAGGAGCACCGCGCGCCGGACGGGGTCGAAGGCGAAAAGGATCCTGATCTCGCTGCTGCCCGCGGAGGCCGGCCTCAGCTCTTTCAGGTTGTGCAGCCTCGAACCCTGCACCCGGCCAACCTCGTCGCGTAGCTAGATCTACCAATCCAACCAGCAACTATAACGCTTCCCTTATGGCGTCATTGCGCCAGACACGCGAGAAGGGCGGCTCCCCCGAATCCGGGGAAACCGCCCTTCCTACGTGCTAGCTCAGCCGATCACTCGCCTTCGGCTTCGCCGCCCTGCTCCTCGTGGCCCGCGCCGATGCTCACCGGCGGGGCGTCCGGGATCGAGGACGGACGGCGCTCACCGCGGAAGGTGAACTTCGCCTGGTCGTCCTTGTCCTCCGGGTTGCCGCTCCAGCCTTCGACGTCGACCAGGATGATCTGGCCGGCCTCGACCTCGCCGAAGAGGATCTTCTCCGACAGCTGGTCCTCGATCTCGCGCTGGATCGTGCGGCGCAGCGGCCGCGCGCCGAGCACCGGGTCGAAGCCGCGCTTGGCCAGCAGGGACTTGGCCTTCGCCGTGAGCTCCAGCTCCATGTCCTTGGCCTTGAGCTGCTTCTCCACGCGCCCGATCATCAGGTCGACCATCTGGATGATCTGGTCCTGCGTGAGCTGGTGGAACACGATGATGTCATCGATCCGGTTCAGGAACTCCGGGCGGAAATGCTTCTTCATTTCCTCGTTGACCTTTTGCTTCATCTTCTCGTACCGGGTGCCGGTGTCGTTGGACCCGGCGAACCCGAGCGAGACGGACTTCGAGATGTCCGACGTGCCCAGGTTGGACGTGAAGATGAGGACCGTGTTCTTGAAGTCGACCGTGCGACCCTGACCGTCGGTCAGGCGGCCGTCTTCCAGCACCTGCAGGAGCGTGTTGTAGATCTCCTGGTGCGCCTTCTCGATCTCGTCGAACAGGACCACCGAGAACGGCTTGCGACGCACCTTCTCCGTCAGCTGGCCGCCCTCTTCGTAGCCGACGTAGCCCGGAGGGGCACCGAAGAGCCGCGAAGCGGTGTAGCGGTCGTGGAACTCGCCCATGTCGATCTGGATGAGCGCGTCGTCCTCGCCGAACAGGAACGCCGCCAGCGCCTTCGACAGCTCGGTCTTACCGACACCGGACGGGCCGGCGAAGATGAACGAGCCCGACGGGCGCTTCGGGTCCTTCAGACCGGCACGCGTACGGCGGATCGCCTGCGAGACGGCCTTGACCGCGTCCTCCTGGCCGATGATGCGCTTGTGGAGTTCGTCCTCCATGCGCAGCAGCCGGGTGGTCTCCTCCTCGGTCAGCTTGAACACCGGGATGCCGGTCCAGTTGGCCAGCACCTCCGCGATCTGCTCGTCGTCGACCTCGGCGACGACGTCGAGGTCGCCGTCCTTCCACTGCTTCTCCCGCTCGCCCTTCTGGCCGAGGAGGGTCTTCTCCTCGTCACGCAGGCGGGCGGCCCGCTCGAAGTCCTGCGCGTCGATCGCGGACTCCTTGTCGCGGCGGACGTTCGCGATCTTCTCGTCGAACTCGCGCAGGTCCGGCGGCGCGGTCATCCGGCGGATGCGCATCCGGGCGCCGGCCTCGTCGATCAGGTCGATCGCCTTGTCCGGGAGGAACCGGTCGTTGATGTACCGGTCCGCCAGGGTCGCGGCGGCGACCAGCGCCGAGTCGGTGATCGAGACGCGGTGGTGCGCCTCGTACCGGTCGCGCAGGCCCTTGAGGATCTCGATCGTGTGCTCCAGCGACGGCTCGCCGACCTGGATCGGCTGGAACCGGCGCTCGAGGGCGGCGTCCTTCTCGATGTACTTGCGGTACTCCTCGAGCGTGGTCGCGCCGATCGTCTGCAGCTCACCGCGGGCGAGCATCGGCTTCAGGATCGAAGCCGCGTCGATCGCGCCCTCGGCGGCACCCGCCCCGACCAGCGTGTGCAGCTCGTCGATGAACAGGATGATGTCGCCGCGGGTCTTGATCTCCTTGAGCACCTTCTTCAGGCGCTCTTCGAAGTCACCGCGGTAGCGGGAGCCGGCGACCAGGGAGCCCAGGTCCAGCGTGTAGAGCTGCTTGTCCTTGAGCGTCTCGGGCACCTCGCCCTTGACGATGCTCTGCGCGAGGCCCTCGACGACGGCGGTCTTGCCGACGCCGGGCTCGCCGATGAGCACCGGGTTGTTCTTGGTCCGGCGGGACAGCACCTGCATGACCCGCTCGATCTCCTTGCCGCGCCCGATGACCGGGTCGAGCTTGCCCTCGCGGGCGAGCACGGTCATGTTGCGGCCGAACTGGTCCAGCACCAGCGACGACGACGGGGTGCCCTCACCGCGACCGGAACCGGTTTCGGTGGACTCCTTGCCGCCCTGGTAGCCCGAGAGCAGCTGCAGCACCTGCTGGCGGACCCGGTTGAGGTCCGCACCCAGCTTGACCAGCACCTGCGCGGCGACGCCTTCGCCCTCGCGGATCAGGCCCAGCAGGATGTGCTCGGTGCCGATGTAGTTGTGGCCGAGCTGCAGCGCTTCGCGCAGCGACAGCTCCAGCACCTTCTTGGCGCGCGGCGTGAACGGGATGTGCCCGCTCGGCGCCTGCTGGCCCTGGCCGATGATCTCTTCGACCTGCTGGCGCACGCCCTCCAGGGCGATGCCCAGCGACTCCAGCGCCTTGGCGGCGACACCCTCACCCTCGTGGATCAGACCCAGGAGGATGTGCTCGGTGCCGATGTAGTTGTGGTTGAGCATCCTGGCTTCTTCTTGAGCCAGAACGACCACCCGCCTCGCGCGGTCGGTGAACCTCTCAAACATGTGCACTCCCTCGACTGCTGCGCCGGCGGCCCGTTTCCATCGTGCTTTCACCGCGATGGATTCAGCACCGTGAGACCACTCTAGTAGCCATGTGGTCGCGCTGGCGTACCACTACGGCGGACAGTGGCCTTTTCCGCACCCGGACGTGGCATCTCCCGGGCGCTTCCATCTTCATGTTGCCCTGCACCTTTACGTCAAGCCCAACGTGCGGACGGCCATCCGGATTCCGCCATCCGCGCGGTGTCCGCTCACCGCGAACAGTCCGCAACCTGGGAGTGCCGGATCACCCCGCCACCCGATTGGCGCAGCCGCCGTCTGCCTGTAAGGTTAGGCACGCCTAATCCACTACGGCTTCGAGGAGGGCCGCGGTTGAACCAGCAGCGGTCCTTCCGTGACGCACGCGAGGTCGGAGACGGCCTCGCGTCGTCGTTGCGGCGGGTCTCCGGCCGGCAGGACCGCACCGAGCTGCGCCGCGACGTCCCGGCGGGCTGGATCCGCTGCTCGGAGCTGCTGGAGACGCCCGCGTACTTCGCCGAATGGCGCGGCCTCCTGGGCGACTGGCTGCTGCGCGAGCACGACGCGACGCCGTCGCGGACCACGGCCAGCTGGGTGATGACGTGGTACCTGCACGTCCCGGCGTACGTCGGCGCGCTGCTGCTGCACCACGAGCGCCGGGTGCCGTCGCTCAAGCCGGCGGAGCTGGCGTTCCGGCTGGCCGACGACCGCCCGCACCCCGACGGCATGGCCGTGCTGGGTGACGCCTTCCACTGCCTGCCGACGGATCCGGGCTCGGCCCGCCCGGAGGCCACAGTGGTGCGCGACGAGCACGCGCTGGCGGCGGTCCTGCGGGCCCGCTACCTGGCCCACGCGGCCCAGTTCGTCCAGGCGTACGCGCCGGTCAGCGGGCTCGGCCGCCGGATGCTCTGGGCGGCGGCGACCGACGCCCTGGAGAACTCGCTCTGGTGGGCGGGCCGCCAGGGCGGCACCCCGGAAGCGGAAGGCGCGGGCGTCGCCGACGCGGCGCTGGTCCTCGACGCCCGCTACCCGCCGCTGACGTCGGCGTCGACGTTGCGCCTGACGGAGGGCCCCGACGGCCACCGCGAGTGGACGCGACGCCGCGAGAGCTGCTGCTTCTCCTACCTGCTCCCGGCCGAGTCGGAGTGCGACGGCTGCCCACGCACCTGCTCGCCGCGAGCTCAGGACCGCCAGGACGGGTCGCGGCCCGAGGCGCCCAGCGCCCGGTCCAAAGCCGACGCGGCCGCCGGCACCGCCACCTCGGGGCCGTAGACACCCATCGAGCGCGCCTGCTCGCCCATCAGCACCGCGGACTCGTACACCGCCGTCGCCGCTTCGGGGGCACAGGCGAGCTCCTGGCCGCTCGCCAGGGCCAGGTCCCAGCCGTGCAGCACGAACTCGCCCAGCACCATGTCGCCGACCACCGAGGCGGGCAGCCGGGTCGTCCCCAGCGCCGTCGCGCCCGTCCACGCCGACGGCGTCCCGAAGACGTCCACGAGCGTCTCCGTCTGTTTCTCCAGCGCCGCGCGCCAGTCTTCGCCGACCAGCCCCGCCTCCGCCTCGGCGCCACCGGGCGGCGGGTCCTCGCGCCGCCCCGCGGCCAGCAGCCACGGGCCCCAGTAGAGGAGGTGGTTGAGCAGCCCGCGGACGTCGTACCCGGCGCACGGCGTCGGCGCGCCCAGGTCGGTGACGGCGGTGGCGACCCGGAGGAATTCGGCGGCGGCGGGCCGCAGCAGCTCGGCAGTCATGCCGCAGAGCCAAGCGGGTGCCCGCCGTCCCGTATTGGACGAACGCGACAGCTACCGTGGCACCGTGGCGCACCGGATCCCGCGCGGCATCGTGGCCGAGGCCACCGCGCGCACGATGTTCACGCTGACCAGGCACCCGCCCGCCCCCGCGCTGGCGGACTTCGTCGAATACCACTGGGTGCTGCGCTGGGACCTGCGCGGCAAACCGCCCCACGACCAGCGGGTGCTGCCGAACCTCTCGGTGCACGCGACGTTCTTCCCCACCGCGTCCGGCGTGTACGGCCCGATGCACGACGTCTTTTCCCACCGCCTGTCCGGCCGCGTGCAGGGCTTGGGCGTGCGTTTCCGGCCCGGCTGCTTCCGCGCGTTCCTCGGCGGCCCGGTGAGTGACATCACCGACCGATCCGTCCCGCTCACGGACGTTTTCGGACCGGCGGCGATCCGGGCCGCGGAATCGGTGCGGACCGCGGCCGACGACGCGCAAATGGTCCTTGCGATCGACAACTTGCTGATCGCAAATCCGGTACGCCTCTCCCCGGCCGCGCGACAGGCCGCCGAGGCGGTGGAATCAATCGCGCGTGATCCGGGAATTACCCGCGTGGCGCAACTGTGCGCGGATACTGGACTAACCACCCGGTCCATCCAGCGGTTGTTCGCCGAACACGTCGGCCGCCCGCCCAAGTGGGCGATCCGGATATACCGCCTCAACGACGCTGCGCAGCGGTTGGTCACGGAAGGACAGCCGGATTACGCCGGACTGGCGGTTCGACTGGGCTATAACGACCAGTCGCACTTCATCCGCGATTTCCGGACGGTGACCGGCGAGTCCCCGGCCGAGTACGTCCGAACGGCCGCGCGGCGCCGACCGGACAGAGATCGGACATGAAGAAAGCCGCCGGGCGAATTCGCCCGGCGGCCACCGCTGGAAAGCCCGCGTCGAAGAAGTCGTCGAACCGGTGCGGAGGTCGCCGCTGGTCAGCGACCCGAACCGGGGTGAAAGTTCCTCAGTTCTTCTTGTGGTAGGCCTCGACGACCTCGGAGGGGATCCGGCCCCGGTCCGAAACCGCGTAACCGTTCTTGCGCGCCCAAGCGCGAATGGCCTGGTTCTGCTCGCGGTCGACCGCGGCCGGGCGAGCCGATCCCTTGCCCGAGACCGGACGAACGGAAGCGCGCTTGCGACCACCCGCGCGACGCGCGTGCTCGACATACTGGGCGAGGGCGTCCCGCAGCTCCTCGGCGTTTTCCGAGGAGAGATCGATCTGGTAGCTGACGCCGTCCAAACCGAACTCGACGGTCTCTTCCGCCTCGCTGCCGTCCAGGTCGTCGACCAGCGAGACGAGCACCTTCTGCGCCATCTGTTTCCTCCTGCGGGGCTTACTCAATGATCTGGTGACGGGGCGAGCCCCGGGGACAGAAGACTTTGTCTAGAACATTAGTACCCGCTCCGCGAGTGCAGCGCAAATCTCTATGCGATAACCGACCGCTATCCTCACACGGGCGGGTTATTCCGGACGTACCAGCGGGAAGAGGATCGTCTCCCGGATACCGAGCCCGGTCAGCGCCATGAGCAGCCGGTCGATCCCCATTCCGACGCCGCCGCTCGGGGGCATTCCGTACTCCAGGGCCCGCAGGAAATCCTCGTCCAGCCGCATGGCTTCGCTATCGCCCTGCGCGGCCAGCAGCGACTGTTCGGTGAGCCGTTCCCGTTCGACGACCGGATCGACCAGCTCGGAGTATCCGGTGGCGAGTTCGAATCCGCGCACGTAGAGGTCCCACTTCTCGGCCACACCGGCCCGTGAGCGGTGCTGCCTCGTCAATGGCGACGTCTCCAGCGGAAAATCACGGACAAACGTCGGTGCGTGCAGGTGATCTCCGACGAGGTGTTCCCACAGTTCCTCGACGAGCTTCCCGTGCCCGAGCTTCGGATCCACTTCGAGGCCCCTGGCCTGCGCGAATCCGTGCAGTTTGGCGGCGGGCGTCTCCGGCGTCACCTCTTCGCCGAGGGAATCGGACAACGACTCGTACATTCCGAGTGTGGTCCATTCGCCGGAGAGGTCGTACTCCGAACCGTCGGGCAGCGTGATCACCTGGGTGTCCAGCACGGCCTGCGCGGCCTCCTGGATCAGCTCACGGGTCATCACGGCGTTGGTGTCGTAAGTCGCGTACGCCTCGTAGTACTCGAGCATCGCGAACTCCGGCGAGTGCGAAGAGTCGCTGCCCTCGTTCCGGAAGTTGCGGTTGATCTCGAAGACCTTTTCGATCCCGCCCACGACGCAGCGCTTGAGGTAGAGCTCCGGCGCGATCCGCAGGAACAGCTCCATGTCGAAGGCGTTCGAGTGCGTGACGAACGGGCGCGCCGCGGCGCCGCCGTGCAGCGTCTGCAGCATCGGCGTCTCGACCTCGGTGAACCCGCGGCGGTGGAACGACTCCCGCAGCGACCGGACCACGCCGGCGCGGGTGCGCACGACGTCCCGCGCGCGCGGGCGCATGATGAGGTCGACGTAGCGCTGGCGGATCCGCGTTTCTTCGGCGAGTTCCTTGTGCGCGTTGGGCAGCGGGCGCAGCGCCTTCGACGTGAGGCGCCAGCCGTCGGCCATCACGGAGAGCTCGCCGCGCTTGGACGTGATGACCTCGCCCTGCACGAACACGTGGTCGCCGAGGTCGACGTCGGCCTTCCACGCCGCCAGCGCGTCTTCCCCGACCTTCGCCAGGCTGATCATCGCCTGCAGCTCGGTGCCGTCGCCCTCGCGGAGGCTGGCGAAGCACAGCTTGCCGGTGTTGCGCAGGAACATGACCCGGCCGGTGACGCCGACCTGCTGCCCGGTGGCGGTGTCGACGGGCAGCCCTTCGTGCGCGGCCCGCACTTCGGCGAGCGAATGCGTGCGGGGTACCTCGACCGGGTAGGGATCGATGCCCTCGGCGAGGATCCGGTCGCGCTTCTCCCGGCGCACCCGCATCTGCTCCGGCAGTTCGTCTTCGGCGGGCTCGCTGGTGGAAGCGGGGTTTTCGGTCATGGCCCATAGGGTACGAACCCCGCCGCGTGCTACGCCAACCGGATTACCTTTACTTTCCCTCCATTAACCTGGCCCGGTGAGTGATCCCACACGCGCCCGCCGCGCTTCTTCCTTCGGCACCCGGGCGGCCGCATACGCCGAGCACCGGCCCGATTACCCGCGGGCAGCGATCGAGTGGGGCCTTTCCGGGGCCACCGGAACCCCGCGGCGGGTGCTCGATCTCGGCGCCGGAACGGGCAAACTGACCCTCGGCCTCACGGAGCTGGGTCTCGACGTCACCGCCGTCGAGCCCGACCCGGAAATGCGCGCGGAACTGGCCCGCCGGGTGCCGTCGGCGACCCCGCTGGCCGGCCGCGCGGAACGGATCCCGCTCCCCGACGCCGAGGTCGACGCGGTATTCGTCGGCCAGGCGTTCCATTGGTTCGACGTCCCGGCGGCGATGACGGAGATCGCCCGCGTCCTGCGCCCCGGCGGCGTGCTGGTGCCGATGTGGAACTACGAAGACGAATCGGTGCCGTGGGTGGCCGAGTTCACCGAACTGGGCCGCGACGGCGCCCGCGAGCCGGCTTCGACGGACGATTTGCGCGCGGTCGCCCACCCGGCGTTCGAGCCCTTCGACGACGAACGGTTTCACCATGCGCAACGACGCACCGCGGAGAGCCTGCTGGAAACGATCGCGACGTATTCCCTCGTGATCGTCTCGACCCCGGAGGAGTCGTCCGCGCTGTTGACGCGCCTACGCGACTTCCTCGCATCGAATCCAGCGACGGCGAATGGTGAGTTCGACCTCCCGTTGGTCACCTGGGGACTGCGCGCCCGCCGCCGGTGACTTTCGCGTGCTAGCTTCGGAAGTGGCCCCCGCACCCGCGGCCGGCCCCGGACGAGCGCGTCGTACCCGGTGAGGACAAGACGGCGCAGTGGTTCCACACACTGCGAAAGGCTCGTCATGTCCTGGCTTGTTCTCGTCCTGTCCGGAATCCTGGAGACCGTGTGGGCCGCCGCCCTCAAGAGCTTCTCCCGGCCGGCTTCGATCGTGACGTTCGTGGTCGCGCTGGTGTTGAGCATGGCCGGCCTGGCGTACGCGCTGCGGGAGATCCCGCTCGGCACGGGGTACGCGGTGTGGGTCGGCATCGGCACGATCGGCACGGCCGTCTACGGCATCTTCGCCTTCGGCGACTCCGCATCGGCGGCGCGCATCACGTGCCTGGTGCTGATCGCGGCGGGGGTGGTGGGGCTGAAGTTGCTGCCTTGACTCGATTCCCGCGGTTCGATGCGGAGGATCACGGGCCACCCGCCGGGCCGAGAAACGCCCCGCCCTCCCTGGGGGGCGTGCCCTTGTCCAGCGTATCGGCGACCGGCGACAAACCCGCAAAACAGCGGCCGCTTGGGCGAAGTTCTCCACATCGCGGCTCCCCTGTGGACAACGCTCTCTCGCGGCCAATGCGCGGCAGCTGTGGCGCCACCCGACCCGGGCCGGCCTCGACGCGTGGGCGGTGCTGGCGTCGTTGTACTGGGTGACGCAGATTTCGGCGCTGGCGTACCCGGGTGCCCGCGCGGTCGGTCCGCCGGGCAAGGCAGGGTTCCCGCAGGCGAAGGTGGCTTTCCCAGCGCTGGCGGTGACGGCACTCGGGTACGTGCTGGAACGGCGCAGGCTGGCCCGCGGCTAAGCCGCCCGCCCTCTCGGCGAGGTCGCGTGGACGCGCTCGGCTTTGCCGATCTTTCCCGCGGCGGTGAAGTCGGTTCCCGCAGGCCCCGAATGCCCCTCACCGGCGTCGCGAATGACTCATTGCAGACCTCCGACGTCCCGAATGAGTCATTCGCGACCTCGCCCCAGCCTCAGCCGCGAATGTTCCGCTCGTAAACCAACCGCAGCCCGAGCAAAGTCAGATCCGGCACGTGGTCCGTGATCGTCTCCGACTCCTCGATCACCAGCGGCGCCAACCCGCCGGTCGCCAGCACCGCAACCGGCTCGACCCCGCCAGGCGACAGCTCGCGCACGATCCGCTTCACGAGCCCATCCACCTGCCCCGCGAACCCGTACAAAATCCCCGACTGCAGGCACTCCACGGTGTTCTTCCCGATCACCGACCGCGGCGGCACCAGCTCGACCTTCCGCAGCGCCGCCGCGCGCAGCGCCAACGCGTCCACCGAAATCTCGATCCCCGGTGCGAACGCGCCGCCCAGGAACTCGCCGCGGGCCGAAATCGCGTCCACGTTGGTCGACGTGCCGAAGTCGACCACCACGCACGCCGTGCCGCTGTGGAGGTGGTGTGCGGCCAGCGTGTTCGCCAGGCGGTCCGCGCCCACCTCCTTCGGGTTGTCCACCAGCAGCGGCACACCCGTGCGGACGCCCGGCTCCACCACGATCTTCGGCACGGCGGCGTAGTACCGCGAAAGCATCACGCGCAGTTCGCGCAGCACCGCCGGCACCGTGGACAGCGCGCTGATGCCCGTCACCGAATCCGCGTGCGGGCCCAGCAGGCCGCGCACCGTCAACGCCAGCTCGTCGGCCGTCATGCGCGCGTCCGTGCGCATGCGCCAGTCGCCCACGAGCGACTGGCCGGACCAGAGTCCCAAGACGATGTTCGTGTTGCCGACGTCGACGGTGAGCAGCAAGCGGGTCAGCTTTCCGCGTGCAGCAACGCGTCGAGGCGGCGGGCGTCCGCCGTCTCCGCGACCGGGAAGATCGCCGTCTCGTCGTCCGGGAGCGTCACGGTGCCGCTGAGCAGCCCCGAACCCTCCGGCGCGTGGCCGGGGTCGCTGTGCCGGTGGACGATCCGGTTGTCCGCGTCGACGAACACCACGCGCGGTTCGTACCGCGCGGCCTCGGCGTCGTCCATCTGACCGTACGAAATGAGGATGACCAGGTCACCCGGGTGCACCAGGTGCGCCGCGGCACCGTTGATGCCGAGCACGCCGCTGCCGCGTTCGCCCTTGATGACGTAGGTCTCCAGCCGGGCGCCGTTGGTGACGTCCACAATGGACACCTGTTCGCCCGGCAGCAGGTCCGCGGCTTCCATCAGGTCTTCGTCGACCGTCACCGAACCGACGTAGTGCAGGTCGGCCTGGGTCACGGTGACCCGGTGGATCTTCGACTTGAGCATGGTGCGGTACATAGTGGACTCCTATTCCCCTGCGTCCAGCCGCTCCGGGTGCTCGACAGCCGCGCCGAGCAACACCGGGACGTTGTCGATCAGCCGGGTACTCCCCACCCGGGCCGCGATCAACAGTCGTGCTTCACCATCGACGGGCGCGGGCCCGAGGTCGGTTCCCCTCAACTCCAGGTAATCCACCTCGACCGCGGGCCGCGCGGCGAGGGTCTTCCACGCGGTCTCGAGGACCGCGTCGGCCCCGTCCCGGCCGACGAACGCCCCCGCGGTGAGGGCGGCCGACAGGACGATGGCGTCTTCACGCTGTTCCGGCGTCAGGTAGACGTTGCGCGACGACAGCGCCAGCCCGTCGCGCTCCCGCACGGTCGGCACGCCGATGACGCGCGTGTCGATGTTCAGGTCCCGGACCATCCGCTTGATCAGCACCAGCTGCTGGTAGTCCTTCTCGCCGAAGAACGCGTAGTCCGGGCGGACCAGGTTGAACAGCTTCGCCACGACGGTCAGCACGCCGGCGAAGTGGCCGGGGCGGACAGCGCCCTCGAGCTCGTCGCCGAGCGGGCCCGGGTGCACGGTCACCGCGGCGCCGTCGGCGTAGAGGGCGTCGGCGCTCGGGGTGAAGGCGATTTCGACGCCGTCCCCGGCCAGCACGGCCAGGTCGGCGTCCAGGGGCCGCGGGTACGCCTCGAAGTCCTCGCCCGCGCCGAACTGCAGCGGGTTGACGAAGATCGAGGTGGCCACGACGGTGTTCGGCAGCCGCTTCGCGCGGCGGATCAGCTCGCGGTGCCCGGCGTGCAGCGCGCCCATGGTCGGCACGAGCGCGACCTTGCGGCCGACGCCGCGCAGCGCCCGGCTGACCTGGCTGACGTGCTCGGGCGGCGCGAACGTGTTCAGCGTGCCGCGGGTGAATTTCGGTGTGGTCACTGGTCTTGCTGCCCTTCGGCGGGATCGTCGAGGAGTTCGGTGAGGTCTTTGGCGGCCGCGGTGTCCGGCAGTACTCCTGCTGCCAGGGAACGCGCCACCGTGCGCTTCGCCAGCGCCCGGTAGGCCGGCGCCACGTCCGGCGCCCGGTCCGTCAGCACGGCGAGGTGCTTGCGGACGGTGCCGAGATCGCCACGGGCGACCGGACCGGTGAGCGCGCGGTCGCCGTGTCGGAGCACATTATCCAACGCCGCCGAGAGCAGCGGCGCGACCAGGCGTTCGGAATGCCCGATTCCCGCTTCCCGCAAGACTTCCGTGCAGTCGGCGACCAGTGTCATCAGGTGGTTCGCGCCGTGGGTCAACGCAGCGTGGTAGAGCGCTCGCGCGGAGTCGGGGATGCGCACCGGCTCGGCACCCATCTCGACCGCGAGCGCCTCGCCGACGTTCCAGGCCGCCTCGTCGTCCGCGGCCGCGGTGACGCCGATGCTGCACGCCGCCAGCCGTTCGAGGTCCTCCTCGCGGCCGGTGAACGTCATCACCGGGTGCAGCGCGAGCGGCAGCGCCCCGGCTTCGGCCGCGGGGGCCAGCACGTCGATGCCCTGCGCGCCGGAGGTGTGCACGACGATCTGCCCGGGCCGCAGCGACCCCGTGGCGACGAGCCCGCGGACCATCCCGGCCAGCGCGTCGTCGGGGAGGGCGAGCAGCACGAGATCCGCCCGGCCGACGGTTTCGTCGGGCGGCAGGATGGGCACGTCGGGGAGGAGGCGTTCGGCCCTGGCCAGCGACGCCGCGGACAGGCCGGACGCGGCCACCACGGTGTGTCCCGCCCGGGCCAGCGCGGCGCCGAGCACACTGCCCACCCGGCCGGCGGACACGACGCCGACCGCGAGGCGGGCGGGCCTCATCATGGCGTGCGCCTGTGGACGCTCATGGTTGGCAGACTCCCTCTGCTCTCGTTCCAGTCCCGCTCCGGGTACCGGACGAACGGCGCGAGACTAACTCGATTAAGCGCGAAGCGTTGAACCCGGGTGACCAGCTTCACCCGGACCGGGTCACCCTCGAGCGGCCTCGTCGGCGAGGCGCGTCGCCTCCGCGCGAGCGGACTTCAACGTGCGCAGCAGCTCACGCTGGCGCTGCCGGTCGGCGTCGTTGCGCAGTTCACGCCGGTCGAGGAAGGCGAGCTCGGTCACGCTCGCCTGGTAGACGGCGACGGCCTTCGCGGCCTGCTTGCCGGACTGGCGCTTCGCCTGGCGCCGCCAAGCCCGCCGCCCGGGCAGGCTGGCCAGCAGATCGACCTCCGACGGCGCGATCCAGCGCGCCGACGCCATGTGCGGCAGCGCGGCGGCGATGATCCGCTGCTCCCGCCGTCGCTGCAGGACGACCAGGTAGACGACGCCGAGGAACAGCGGCACCATGATCAGGAAGTAGACGGTGAGGAACTTCGACCCGCCGAGCAGCGCGGCGCTGTTCCACAGCGCGTGCAGGCAGACGGCGGCCAGGTAGCCGGCGATCGGCGCGACGAACTTGAGCGCCTTGGTCGTCGTCCGGACGGCGATGCCGATCCCGATGCCGGTGAGCACCGCGAACAGCGGGTGCGTGAACGGCGCGAGCACGCCACGCAGGAAGAACGCGGTGATGACGCCCTGGCTGTGGCTGTCGCCGAAGCCGTAGTCGTAGAAGGCCCGGCCGAAGTAGTAGATGTTCTCGGTGAAGGCGAACCCGGCGGCGCTGAACCCGGCGTAGACGACCCCGTCCACGACGCCGTCGAACTCGTTGGACCGCCGCCAGGCGATGAGCACGACGAACAGCGCCTTGGCGGCCTCCTCGACCACCGGCGCCGAAACGAGCGCGGCGAGTGTGTTGCCGTTCCCGGTCCCGAGCAGCTCTTCGCCCACGGCCTCGGCGGTGGTGTTGATGAGCAGCGCGGTGATGGTGGCGATGCAGGCACCCCAGGCGAAGGCGAGCAGCAGGAACTTGGCGGGTTCGGGCTCCCACCGATCCACCCAGAGGAACCCGGCGACCACCCCGGCGACCGGCACGAGCGCGGCCAGCACCCCGATGGTGACGGCCAGCGGCCCGACGCGGGCGGTGGCCAGGCCGAACAGGAAGAGGCCGCACAAGGCCACCACGATCAGCCCGAACACCGGCAGCAGCACGGTGATCCGCCGGGGCCGCCGTCCACGATCGAGTCCCGTCGCGGGCGAGAGGGTTCCGCTCACAGGCGGTCACCCTACGCAGACCGGACAGGAGAAGGAACGCCACCTCGCCCCTCGGCGCGCCGGGGCCCGCGCCCCAATGCCACATTGGGTGCGTTGGACGCACCGAACGCCACATTGGGGCGCTCGGGACCGGGCCGACCGGCACTGCCCGCGCCCGGCCCGGGCAGCTGCGGAGCCGGTGCAGGTGCAGGCCGCGCCAAAGCGCCCCAATGTGGCCTTCGGTGCGTGAGACGCAACCAAGGCGGCCTTCGGTGCGTCTGACGCAACCAAGGCCGCCTTGGGGCGCTCGGGAGTGGGCCGACCGGCGGAGCCCGGAGGAGCCGGGGCGCGAGCGGCGGAGCCCGGAGGAGCCGGGGCGCGAGCGGCGGAGGTGCCCGGCGAAGGCTCGCCGGGCCGTCTGGCTCAGTCCTCGGCGCGTCGGCGGCGGCGCGGGGTTGAGCCCGTTCCGCCGTTGGCCGCCAGCAGCTCGCTCACCGAACGGCCCGCCGTGTGGGATCCGCTGCCGGGGGGTGGCTCCGGGGAGCGGTGGCCGTTGCGGCCGTTGGCGTTCTGGTCGACGTCCGCCGGGTCGACCGGGGCCATGTTGCGGCGGGACATCGAAGCGCGCTCGGCGACCATGCCCTCCCACGCCGGGGGTTCGCCGTCCGGGCGACGGCGGCGGCCGCCTCCGGTCGGCTCCGGGGCGGGGACCGGCGGCATTTGCTGGGACTCGTCCGGCTTGCGGCGGCGGCCGCCGGAACGGCCCTGGAAGTTGCGGACCGATTCCGGGAGCGTCGGGTTCGCCATCGGCGCCTCGCCCTGGGCGGCCTCGGCCGGCGCGCGGTGCGAACCGCTGTGGCGGGACGACGGCTCGTCGAGGATCGGCGACATGTCGGCCCGCGAGAACTGCTCCAGCCGCGAGGGACGGCGGCCGTCGGCGGCCGGGACCGGCGTTGTCGGCGGGACCACCGGGGGCAGGTCAGTGCGCGACGGCTGCCGCGGCGACGGGCTGTTGCTCGGCACCGGCGTCGTCGGCGGGACGACCGGCCGGATGTCGCTGCGGGAGGCCGCGGCGTCCCGCGGCATCGGCGGCGCCGGCTTCGGCTCGGGCGGCTTCGGCCGGTTCGGGCGCTGCCGCTCGGCGAAGTCGTCGCGGTTCTGGAAGGCCGCGCTGAGGTCCTTGACCGGCCGGATGTCCGACCGCGACATCTCGGACGGCTTCGGCGGCGGCACGCTGGCCGCCGGACGGCCCGGCGCCGGACGCGGCGGCTCGGGTGCCTTCCGCGGCTCGGGACGCGCGCCGTTCGGCTTCGGTCCGACGCGCGGCAGGTCCGGCCGCGACATCTCCACCCGCGGAATGTCGGGGCGAGACATTTCGACCCGCGGAATATCCGGCCGCGACATCTCCACCCGAGGAATGTCCGGACGGGACATCTCCACCCGAGGAATGTCCGGACGGGACATCTCCACCCGAGGAATGTCCGACCGGGACACCTCGGCGGGCCGCATCGCCGGGCGCGACAGCTCCGCGCGGCGCGCGGGCGGCGGCTCGGGACGGCGGATCTCCGTCTTCGGCTCCGGCGCCCGCCGGATTTCGGTCTTGGGCTCGGGCCGCGGCACCTGGCGCGTCGCCTCAGCGGCGGCTTCCGGGCGGCGCTCGGGCTGCTTCGCGACCTCTTCCGGCTTCGGCAGCCGCATCGGCTGCGACTCGGCCTGGCGGCGCGCGGCCTCGGCCCGCAGCTCGGCGGCCTTCAGCTCGCGCTGCGCGGCGTTCAGCGCCGGGTCGACCGCCGGCACCGGCGGACGGCGATCGCTCAGCGGCTTCGGCCGGGCCATCTGCTGGGTGCTCTGCACGGAGACGTTCGCCGGGGTCTTCGGCACGGCCTTGCCGCCGAAACCCTTGCCGAGGCCCTTGCCGTTCGCGGGCTTGCCGTTCGACGCCTTCCGGCGGCGCTCGTCGAGCACGCGGTCGATCAGCTCGGTCGGCCGCTCACCCGCCTCCGGCACCGGCTTCTTGGCGGCCATCAGCTGCGCGGGCTTCTTCTTCGGCGGACCGTCGGTGACCATGCGGTTCTCGTCGGACAGCTTGCGCATCCGGGTCGCCTGCGCGGTCAGCGCGACGCGTTCGAGCAGCACCTCGCCGCCGAACAGCGACTGGAGGCTGTCGCGCAGCGCGGACACCTCGGCGCGCAGCGCCTCCAGCTCCTCGCGCCCGCGGGAGTCGGCGGCACTGCGGTTGTCCGCCTCCATCTCCAGCTCGTACTCACGCCGGGCCGCGATCTCGCGTTCCAGCTCCAACTCGTACACAGCCTGCGCCTCGGCGACCGCGTCCTCGCTCTGTGCCGCGTGCTTGCGGTACTTCACGGCGAGGAAAGCGCCGATCAGGGCAGCCCAGAGGGCGGCGACGATCCCCAAGCGGAGATAGCGGAGATCGTCGCTGAGCACCAGTGCGAGGGTGGCTCCGATGGCGAGGACGAATCCGACGACGAGCCACGGCCTGCCCAAGAGGCGGCCGCGCGAGTCGTCACCCACGCCGGTCATGACTGACACCGTACCTGCTCGTAATCCGAACGAGACCTACTCGGTCCAGCGAGCGGTGGGATTCCAGCGCTAACCGGTCGTCCCCCGGGTGGGCTCACGGTCTTGGTCGCGCGGGGTCCGGCAGCAGTGTTCGAGCCACAAACCCGCTGCTACCAGGGCCGCAGCGGACGCGACGCCGACGACCGCCGCCCGGGTGTCGAGCACCGCGGCGACGAGTTCGTCACGTCGCGGGAAAAGGTAGGCGAGCGCGGCCAGCCAGGCGCCCGCCATGAACGCTCCAGCGAGTGACGAAGCCTTGGCCAAGGCCACCGATCGGGCGATCCCGATCGCGGCGATGACGCGGCCGTTCTTGATCCGCGAGCGGATGGAGAACGCGAGCACGGCCTCGATCACCGCCAGCACGGCGAAGGTGACGCCGGCGAGCAGCGGCAGCCGGGGCAGCGAGCCGTAGGCGATCTGGAACAGCAGGTAGCCGATGACCAGGCCGAGCAGCCCGGCGACGACCAGATCACGGGGCCGCGTGAAGTGCATGAGGCAACCGTACCGTGCAAAGCTTGACTCTCCCCCGACTGGAGAGTTCACCATGCGTCTAGTGGGCACCACCGCGACCTTCACCATCGGCGAGCTGGCCAAGCGGACCGGCCTGCCGGTCAAGACCATCCGCTTCTACTCGGACGAAGGCCTGTTGCCGCCGACCGAGCGGACGGACGCCGGCTACCGCCTCTACGACGCCGCGGCGATGGCCCGGCTGGAGCTGGTCCGCACCCTGCGGGAGCTGGGCCTGGGCCTCGCCGACGTCTCCGCGGCGCTGGCGCGGCCGGCGACGGTCGGCGAGCTGGCGACCCGGCACGTCGAGGCCCTCGACGAGCAGATCCGGCGGCTGCGGCTGCGCCGGGCGGTGCTGCGCGCGGTGGCGAAGCGCAATTCCGAGTTGGAGGAAGTGAACCTGATGAACCGTCTCGCGTCGATGTCGGACGAGGAGCGCAAGCGGCTGGTGGACGAGTTCTGGGACGAGATGGTCGCCGGGCTCGACGTGGACCAGGAGTTCTACCAGCGGATGCGCGCGGGGAAGCCGGAGCTGCCGGACGACCCGTCGCCGGAGCAGCTGGAAGCGTGGATCGAGTTCGCCGAGCTGGTGCAGGACCCGTCGTTCCGCACGTTGATCCGCGGCATGAGCGAACGGCAGTCGCGGGAGATCGAGGCGGGCGAGTTCCAGCAGCCGTCGGACGCGTGGCAGCAGAACTGGCCGGGCTGGGTCTCGCGCGCGGAAGCGGCCGTGACGGCGGGCGATTCCCCCACGTCGGAGGTGGGGCAAACGCTTGCGGCCGAGATCGCGGCGGCGACGGCCCGCACCGACCAGGACCCGGCATCGGCGGAGTTCCGCGCGGAGATGGCGGACCGCTTCGAGACCAGTGGAGACCCGCGAGCGGAGCGCTACTGGCAGTTGCTCGCCACCATCAACGGGTGGCCCCCGGTCCCGACGGCCCAGCCCGCGGTGCGGTTCATGGTCGCGGCACTGCGGGGTTAGCGGCCTCCTGTCACCGACCCGCAGCCGCAACTCGGCGATCGGCGGCTCGACGGGGGTTGACTTGCCCGGCCGAGGTCGAGACCGGCCGTCGCTGGGCACCGGCACGGTTGGCCGGCTGCCGGTTGGCCGGGCCCGAAAGCCGCCCGGCGGGCCGTCGTCGGGCGTAGGTTGGCCGGCTCGGCGAGCCCGAGATCGGACCTGGCGCAGGTCGGCCGACTCGGCCAGCCCCAGATCGGACCTGGCGCAGGTCGGCCGACTCGGCCAGCCCCAGATCGGACCTGGCGCAGGTCGGCCGACTCGGCCAGCCCGAGACCGGACCTGGCGCAGGTCGGCCGACTCGGCCAGCCCCAGATCGGACCTGGCGCAGGTCGGCCGACTCGGCCAGCCCGAGACCAGACCTGGCGCAGGTCGGCCGACTCGGCCAGCCCCAGACCAGACCTGGCGCAGGTCGGCCGACTCAGCTCAGCTCGAGGGCCGTCCGGCGGACCGTTGCCACTTCGGCCGCCGGGCGGGCCGCCAGGAGGGTTGCGATCGGGCCGTGGCCGGGCAGGACCGCCGCCGGGTCGAGCTCCGCCCACGGGACCAGCACGCTCGCGCGGTCCGGCGTTCCCGGGTGCGGGAGCAGCAGCTCGGGGTCGTCGGACGTCACGCCGTCCACCGTGACCACGTCGACGTCCAGGGTGCGCGGGCCCCAGCGGAGCTCGCGGACCCGGCCGGCCGCCTGCTCGGCCGCCTGGCCCGTGCGCAGCCACGCCCAGTGGTCGCGGGCCGGGTCGTCGACCACGCACACCGCGTTCAGGAAGTCCGGCTGGTCTTCGACGCCCCAGGCCTTGGTCTCGTACACGCTCGACACCGCGACCAGCGCCGGGCGGACCGCGTCCAGGGCCAGCCGCAAGTAGCCCAGCCGGTCACCCAGGTTCGAGCCGAGGGAAAGGACCGCGCGGCTCATCGGTCGCGCCGGACCGTCACCGCGACGTCGTCGAACGTCAGCGGGATCGGGGCCGACGGTTTGTGGACCGTCACCTCGATCGCGCTCAGCCGCTCGTCGCGCATGACCTCGTCGGCGATCTTGCCCGCGACGCTCTCGATGAGGTCGTACGGCTCGCCCGCGACGATGCCCGCCGCCAGCTCGGCCAGCTCGCCGTAGTGCAGGGTCTTGGTCAGGTCGTCCGACGCGGCGGCGGGCCCGAGGTCGAGCCACGCCGTGACGTCGACGACGAACTCCTGGCCATCGCGCTTCTCGTGCTCGAACACGCCGTGGCGGCCGAACACGCGCAGGCCGGTCAGCGTGATCCGGTCAGACATCCGGCGAACCCTTCCACCACGCCGCGGCCACCGCGACCGCGTCCAAAGAGGCCCCGACCTCGTGCACCCGCACGCCCCACGCGCCGGCCGCGGCGGCGAGGGCGGAAATCGCCGCCGTCGCGTCCTCACGGCCGTCCGGCGGGCGGGGCGTGCCGTCCTTTTCGGACAGCAGACGGCCGAGAAAACGCTTGCGCGAGGCGCCGACGAGCACAGGGAAACCCAACGACAGCAACGAATCCAGCCCGCGCAGCAACGCCCAGTCGTGCTCGGCGTTCTTCGCGAACCCGAGCCCGGGGTCCAGCACGATCGCGCTCTCGGCCACCCCGGCCGCCAGCGCTTCGTCCACCCGGGACAGCAGCTCGGCCCGGACATCGGCGACGACGTCGGTGTAGGACGCCAGCGCCTGCATGTCCTTGCTGTGCCCGCGCCAGTGCATCAGCACCCACGGCACGCCGGTTTCGGCCGCGACCCGCGCCATGTCCGGATCGGCCAGGCCACCCGAGACGTCGTTGATCACGTGCGCGCCGGCTTCGACCGCGGCAGCGGCGACGGTCGCGCGCGTGGTGTCGACCGACAGCGCCACGCCTTCGCCCGCGAGCGTCCGGATCACCGGCAGGATCCGGTCCAACTCGGTCTCGGCGTCCACCCGGGCCGCACCCGGCCGCGTCGACTCGCCGCCGACGTCGATCAGGTCGGCACCGCGCGCCCACATCCGGCGGGCGTGCTCGAGGGCCTGGTCGAGCCCGAGGTAGCGGCCACCGTCCGAAAAGGAATCGGGCGTCACGTTCAGCACGCCCATCACGACGCACCGGCCGGGAGCGGGAAGCCCCACGCTCACCGGCGCGCCTTGATCAGGTCGAGCGCCTCCGCCCGCGACGACGGCGAATCCTTCAGCTGTCCCCGCACCGCCGACGTGGTGGTGCGGGCACCGGGCTTCCGGATGCCGCGCATGGCCATGCAGAGGTGCTCGGCCTCGATCACGACGATCACCCCGCGCGGCTCCAGCTTCCGCACGATCGCGTCGGCGACCTGCGAGGTCAGCCGTTCCTGGACCTGCGGGCGCTTGGCGTAGAGGTCGACGACCCGGGCGAGCTTCGAGAGCCCGGTGACCTTCCCGGCGGCGTTCGGGATGTACCCGACGTGCGCGACACCGTGGAACGGCACCAGGTGGTGCTCGCAGCTGCTGTACATCGGGATGTCCGTGACCAGCACGAGTTCCTCGTGGGACTCGTCGAAGGTCCGGTCCAGCACCGAGTCCGGCTCGGTGTACAGGCCCGCGAACATCTCGCGGTACGCGCGGGCGACCCGGGCGGGGGTGTCCTTCAGACCGTCCCGCTCCGGGTCTTCACCGCACGCCAGCAGAAGCTCGCGGATCGCCTTCTCCGCCCGGTCGTGGTCGAAGACCGGGCGGTCGGCGTCACTGCGGCTTGTCTGGTCCATCCACGTCACGTCGTTCTCCCTCGTTCTGCTGGTTGCCCGCCTGGTCGGCGAACCAGCCGTGCTCACGAGGGCGTTCGTCACCACCGGGCCGCCACGACTGGCCCGGCTGACCACCGGGGGAGGTCGCGGGGGTCCAGCCCGGAGGGGCACCGTAGTTCGGCGGGCCGCTCTGGCCGCCGGCCGGGCCGCCCGGGTAGCCGCCGGTCTGCTGGCCGCCGCCGTAGGACTGCGGCCAGTGCGCCGTGCCGTTGGGACCACCGTTCGGGCCGCCGTAGGGACGGCCGCCGTTCGGGTAGGCGCCCGGCTGCGGCGGGGCGTACGGGTTGGCGTTCGGGTCCGCCGGCGTCGGGGACGGGTACGGCGGGCCGCCGGGCAGGTCGCCCGCGCCCGGCGCGGTGCCGACCGGGGTCGGCTCCGGCTTGAGGGCCGGCTTCGGCTCCTTCTCCGGCGGCGGCCACGGCTCGCCGCGCTCCATCGCCAGCTCGCCCGGGGTCTTGATCGGCGGCTTGTCCGACGGCGTCCGCTCGCCGAACTCGTTGAAGACGGTGATGTGCGGGCGCTTCTCGACGGTCGCGAAGATCCGCTCGAGGTCCTTGCGCTGCAGCGTCTCCTTCTCCAGGAGCTCGATGACCAGCTCGTCGAGCACGTCGCGGTAGGTGTTCAGCACGTGCCACGCCTCGGTGTGCGCCGTCTCGATGAGCTTGCGCACCTCCTCGTCGATCTCGTGCGCCACCTCGAGCGAGTAGTCCGCCTGCCGCCCGGCCGACCGGCCGAGGAACGGGTCGCCCTGCTCCTGGCCGTACTTGACCGCGCCGAGGCGGGCGCTCATGCCGTACTCCATGACCATCGCGCGGGCGATCTTCGTCGCCTGCTCGATGTCCGAGGACGCGCCCGTGGTGGGCTCGTGGAAGACGAGCTCCTCCGCCGTGCGGCCACCCATCGCGAAGACCAGCCGGCCGATCATCTCCGAGCGGGTCATCAACTCCTTGTCGTCCTCCGGGACGATCAAGGCGTGCCCGCCGGTGCGGCCGCGCGGCAGGATGGTCAGCTTGTAGACCGGTTCGATGTCCGGCATCGCCCACGCGGCGAGGGCGTGCCCGCCCTCGTGGTAGGCCGTGATCTTCTTCTCCTTCTCGGAGATGATCCGGCTCTTGCGGGCGGGGCCGCCGACGACGCGGTCGACCGACTCCTCCAGCGCGACGTCGGTGATCACGTGCCCGTTCTGGCGGGCGGTGAGCAGCGCGGCCTCGTTCAGCACGTTGGCCAGGTCCGCGCCGGACATGCCGACGGTTCGCTTGGCCAGGCTGGTCAGGTCCGTGCCCTGGGCGATCGGCTTGCCCTTGGCGTGCACCTCGAGGATCGCCTTGCGGCCGCGCAGGTCGGGCGCGGACACCGGGATCTGCCGGTCGAACCGGCCGGGGCGCAGCAGCGCCGGGTCGAGGATGTCGGGCCGGTTGGTGGCCGCGATCAGGATGATCCCGCCGCGGGCGTCGAAGCCGTCCATCTCGACGAGCAGCTGGTTCAGCGTCTGCTCGCGCTCGTCGTGCCCGCCGCCGAGGCCGGCGCCGCGCTGGCGGCCGACCGCGTCGATCTCGTCGACGAAGATGATGCACGGCGCGTTCTGCTTGGCCTGTTCGAACAGGTCACGGACGCGCGAGGCGCCGACACCGACGAACATCTCGACGAAGTCCGAGCCGGAGATCGTGTAGAACGGCACGCCCGCCTCGCCGGCGACGGCTCGCGCGAGCAGCGTCTTGCCGGTACCGGGCGGCCCGTAGAGCAGCACGCCCTTCGGGATCTTCGCGCCGAGCGCCTGGTACCGCGCCGGGTTCTGCAGGAAGTCCTTGATCTCGTACAGCTCTTCGACGGCCTCGTCGGCACCCGCGACGTCCCCGAAGGTCGTCTTGGGCATGTCCTTGTTCAGCTGCTTGGCCTTGGACTTGCCGAAGTTGAGGACGCGGTTGCCGCCGCCCTGGGCGTTGTTCATCATCCACATCAGCAGGCCCAGCACGAGGGCGAGCGGGATGGCGAAGATGAGGATCTGCGTCAGCACGCCCTGCTGGGTCACCTTGGTGGTGAACTTGATCGGCGCGCCGCCGTTCTTCGCCGCGATCAACGAGTCGTAGATCGGGCGGGTGGCGTCCGCCGGGTACTGCGAAATGATCTGGGTGACCTGCTGGCCGTCGACGTCGACAGGTTTGTTCAGCAGCAGCTTGAGCTGCTGCTCCTTGTCCTCGAGGCTGGCTTCCTTGACGTTGTTCGAGGAGATCTGGGAGTTCGCCACCGAGATGGGTGCCTGGGTGTACCCACGATCACTGTCGAAGATCGTGTTGTACGCGAACAACGCCAGCAACCCCGCGACGATCCACAGCAGTGGGTTCCTGAGCACGCTCTTCCGGTTCATACGACTCGGCCCTGGTGGCCTCGACCCTCCCTGGTTGGGCGGCTCCTGTGATACCCGCCATCACGATCTTGACAACCCGCGGTGCCTTGGACACCCGTCCCATCAGGGTACCGTCCGCTGCCGCGTTCATCCCCTGTGAGCCTCTCGCAGGTCAACGGGCGATACCGCGCCCGGGTTCCCGGTCCGCGTCCACACCGGTCACGCTATCGCGTGCCGTCGGACACACTGTTCACCATCTCGCCCAGCCGCGTCCGCAGGGTCGCCGGGTCGGCCGGGGCCACCGTGACCCACTCCCGACCGTCGCTACCTGCGCGGGAGAGGCTCAGGTAGCGTCCGGTCGCGGTGTCGAACCAGGCCAGGACGCGGGACCGCTGCTTGGCCCCGACCTGCGAACGGCTGTTCGCTGCCAGCTGACCGCCCCGCTGCCGCGGCTGCCCGGCGAGGCGGCCGTACGCCTCCCGCGGGTCGGCCGTGACGCGCTCGCTCAGCGGGGTCCGGCGCCCCTTCCCGCGCTCGTCGGGCGCGGTCGACGGCAAGGACACCGGCACCCGGATCGGCGGGGTCCGCAGGGCGTCGTCCAGCGGGAGTGTGATCGACGCCTCGCTCCCCCTCGGCCCGGCCGGCAGCACGCCGACGACGGCGGAGACCAGGCCGTCGCGCGGGATGTCCCGCAGCCAGATGCCGTCGGCGTCCTGGACCGCGAGGACGCCCTTGGTGTCGTCGGCCGCCGCGAGGACGCCGACCGTCGGCGCTTCGAACTGCGGGATGTGCAGCGCGTCGATGGTCAGCGGGGCGAAGGCCAGCAGCCCCAGCGCGTCCTCGATCGGCGGCGCGAGCCTGCCGCGTGGTTCGCGGAGCCCACGGGCCTTCAGCTCGGCGTCGACGCGGTGGCGCAGCGAGACGCGCTCGTCTTCGGTCGCGCCGTGCGACCGGACCCGCAGCGGGTACGGCAGCTCGCCGAGCTGCGCCGACTCCCACAGGAAGTCGAACGCCAGTGGCGAGAAGAACTCTTGCATCACTACTCTCCCGGATCGGACTCTTGCTCAGCGTAGCCCGCACCACCGACAAAAAATGATCGTCGCGGCGAGCACGCTCGGAGAAGCCGGAGCCCGATCTTGGCAGAGTGCCCGGACGGCCGCGTCGTCAGACCGCCGTGGTCGAGGTGGCCAGCATCTCGCCCAGGCGGTGGCGCAACGTCGCCGCGTCCGCCGGCGCGATCGTGATCCAGTCACGGCCGTCGCGGCCGCGGGACGCCTGGGTCAGGTAGCGGCCGGTTTCGGTGTCGAACCAGCTCAGCACCGGTGAGCGCGTGCGGCCGCCCACCTTGGAGCGCGCGTTGGCGGCGATCTGGCCGCCGCGCAGGCGGGGCTGGGCGTGCAGGCGGGCCAGTGCCTTGCGGTCCTCGTCCGCCGACGAGCGTTCGTCGCCGTTGCCGCGGCGCTGCAGGAAGTCGACGCCGTGCGCGCCGACCAGCTGCTCCAGCGGCACCGTGATCGACTTCTCGGTGCCGCGCGGGGCGCCCGGCAGCAGCGAGACGATCGCGCTGGCGAGGCCGTCGGCCGGGCACGGCTGCAGGTGCAGGCCGCGGCGGTCCTGGACCGCCAGCAGGCCCTGGCCGCCCAGCACGCCGGCGATCGCGAGCAGCGGCTCGGCGTCCGGGGCGATCAGCTGGACCGCGTCCAGGCTGAGCTCGGCCTGCGCCAGTACGCCGAAGTAGTCCTCGACGTGCGGTTCGGGCCGCCCGCGGCCGTCGGCGAGCCCGCGCGCGACGAGACCTTCCAGCGTGCGGCGGCGCAGTGCGGCCCGCTCGTCGACGGTTTCGCCGTGCGAGCGGACGCGCAGCGGGTACGGCAGCTCGCCCAGCCCGGCGGACTCCCACAGGAAGTCCACCTCGACCGGGGTGAGCAGCTCAGCGTTCGGCATCGAGCCACCCCCAAGAGAAAACGGGCCGGGCACACCGTCGGCGTGCCCGGCCCGGAAGGATCAGCGGTCTTCGTCGTCCCCGGACCACGCGCCGATGACCGGCGGCGGGGTCGCCTGGTTCGCGCCGAAGGCCTCGTCCGGGTCCGCCTCGATGAGGAAGGACGCGTGCGTGTGCTCCTCGTCCTGCTCGCCCTGGGCACCCTGCGGAGCCATCCCGCCCATGCCCGGGTTCATCGGGGGCGGGGCCTGCTGGCCGCCGATGGTGCCCGCCGCCGAGACGACGCCCTGCTGCGGAGCCTGGGCCGAAGCGGCGCTCTGCCCCTCGGCCGACGCCAGCGACGTGTCGTTCTCGGCCTTCTTCGAGCCGGACTTGGTGCCGGCGCCGAGCGCCCGCGAAGCCAGCGCGCCCAGGCCACCGGCCGCGCCGCCGATGCCGAGGCCCATGCCGATCTTGCTGAGCGGGCTGCCGCCACCGGCACCCGCGCCGGGGGCGACCTGGCCGGTGCCGGTCACGGAGCCGGCACCGTGACCCGGGACCGAACCGCCGGGTGCGTCGCTGCCGAGCGAGGCCGCGTCGGCCCCGCCGAAGCCGCCGGGCACCCCGTGGCTCGCCCCGGTCACGCCGGCCGCGTGCTGCGCGCCGAAGGCGCCGCCGCTGCCGAAACCGGACGCGTTGGAGGCGAAGATCGCGTCGCCCGCGCCACCGGGGAGCCCCTGGACCGGGCCGGTGCTGCCGACGGCGTTGACCGAGTTGAACGAGATGGAGTTGTGCGAGCCCGTCGGCTTCATGCCGAGCGATTCCGGGCCGAAGCTCGGGGTCGAGCTGTCGACCTCGCTCATCGCCTTGGTGTAGGCGTTGAAGAACGCGACCTGCTGCGCCTTGACGTCGTTGGCCGCGTCCGCCTGCGCCTTCTGGTCGGCGATCAGCGCCGCCGGGCCGCCGGCCAGTGCCGCCGCCATGGACTGCTTCGGGTCGTAGTCCTTGGGGGCCGGCATCTTCTTGACCTCGGCGGCCGCCGCGGCCTGCCGGGCGAGCCGGTCGGACATCGTGTGCGCGGCGTCGGAGGCCTGCGAACCGGAGTTGGCGATGGCCACCAGCGCGCCCTGCGCACCGCCGGCACCCTGGCCGACCCACGCGTTGCCCAGCTCGGCGATCGCGTTGTACAGGTGGTCGGACGCCTGCTTCAGCTCGGTGCCGTGGTGCGCCCAGGCGTGCCCGGTCGACTCGGCCGTGCCGGGGTCGTTGTTGTTGACCGCGCCGGCGTAGAGCTGCTGGCTTTCCTGCGCGTTCCAGTTCGGCGGGTTCGCGATCGCGCGGTCGCTGCCCATGTCGAAGCCGCCGGCGCTGCCGCGGGCGTTGGCGACGATGTTCTGCGACGCGGAGTTGTCGCCGAGCGGGACGAGCGAACCCGGGTCGGACGACGAAGGCTGGTCGCTGTGGTTCGGAGCCATGACTGCGAAATCCCCCTCAGGACTCAGGCGTTGCGGAACGGGTCGGCGGCGGCGTTGTCGATCTCGTGGTAGCGGGACATCGCCGTGACGATGCCCTCCTCCGCGGCCGAGTACTGGTCGAGCAGGTTCTGCAACGCGGCCGCGTAGGAGTCGCCGCCGCCGTCGGCGCGCTGGACGAACTTCGCGGCCATCGCGTTGCCGACCGGGTTGTCGCCGAGCTTCGGCGGCTGGGCGAGCGTGCCCGCGCCGTTGAGCAGTGCCTCGACCGCGTCCTTGCCGGTGCGGATCTTCTTCAGCACGGTCTGCGCGGCGTCCGGGTCGATTCCGACCTGGCCCGCCGCGGCCGCGGCCTTGAACGCGTTCGCGTCGGCAGCGCTGCTGTTCCCCATCTGAGCTCTCTCCCGTTCCCCCGACCCGGTCACCGCGGGCACGAATGGTCTTCGCATAGGTTAACGCACGTGATCAGAGCGTATGACGCAAACTTCGCCACTCGGGTTCCGCGGATCCGGTCGTTGCGGTGAACGGTCGGTGAACTACGCCGTGTACACCTTCGGGTCCAGCGTCCCGATGTACGGCAGGTCCCGGTAGCGCTCGGCGTAGTCGAGGCCGTAGCCGACGACGAACTCGTTCGGGATGTCGAAGCCGATGTACTTCACCGGCACGTCCACCTTCACCGCTTCCGGCTTCCGCAGCAGCGAAACGACCTCGAGCGACGCGGGGTTGCGGCTGGCGAGGTTCTTCAGCAGCCATGACAGCGTCAGGCCGGAGTCGACGATGTCTTCGACGATCAGGACGTCCCGGCCCGCGATGTCGCGGTCGAGGTCCTTGAGGATCCGCACGACACCGGACGACGACGTCGCCGAGCCGTACGAGGAGACGGCCATGAATTCCAGCTGCGTCGGCAGCGGCAGCGCGCGGGCGAAGTCGGTCATGAACATGACCGCGCCCTTCAGGACGCCCACCAGCAGGAGTTCGCCCTGCCCGTTGGCCGGATAGTCGGCGGCGATCTGCTCCGACAGTTCCGCGATCTTGTCCTTGATCTGCTGCTCGGTGACGAGCACGGAGGCGATTTCGCCCTCGTACACGGGTCATTCCCCTCGTGTGGTGGGTTGGGAGGTGAGGCAGAGCCTGCCATGCGCCCGCCGCGCCTCCAAGTTGCCGGGCAACCAGACACCGCCCTGACCACGCCACCGGGCGACCAGCCCGTCGACCGCGCGGAGGTGCGCGTCGGTGAGCTCGCGCACACCCGATTGCAGCAACCACCTGCGAAGAACCCGCCGCCGCAGTGCCGCGGGCTCGGCCTCGAGGAGTCCGACATCCAGCCCTTCGGCGCCGCCCGCGCGGGTGAAGATCATGTCCGCCATTGTGTCCAGCGCCTCATTGTCTTCACGCAGCTGCGCGGCCGTCCGGGCGAGCGCGCCCGCCACCCCGCCGTTGAGGACGTCCTCCAGGAGCGGCAGCACCTCGGTGCGCAACCGGACGCGGGTGAAGCGCGGTTCGGCGTTGTGCGGGTCGTCCCACGGCTCGACGCCGAGCTCGGCGCAGGCGGCCCGGGTGGTGGCGCGCGGGACCGCGAGCAGCGGCCGTCCCCACGGCGGGTCGTGCGGCCGCATGCCGGCGACGCTGCGCGGGCCCGAGCCGCGGCCCAGGCCGAGCAGGACGGTTTCGGCCTGGTCGTCGAGGGTGTGGCCGAGCAGGACGAGCTCGTGCCCGGCCAGCGCCCGGTAGCGGGCCTTGCGCGCGGCGGCTTCCGGACCGCCGGTGCCGGTGACGTCGACCCGGCGCACCTCGGCTTCGTCGGCGCCGAGCGCCTTCGCCGCGGCCGCCGCGTCCCGCGCGATCTTCGCCGAGCCGTCCTGCAGGCCGTGGTCGACGACGAGCGCGCGGACGACGTGCCCGCCGCGGTGCCCGGTGTACGCGGCGGCCTCGGCCAGCGCGAGCGAGTCGGCGCCGCCGGAGACCGCGACGCAGATCTCGGACGGCGCCTCGACGGTGTCCAGGAAGGCGCGCACGGCCCGGCGGACGGCCGCGACCGCCGGCCCGGTCATCCGTGCAGGCGCCGGACCCACGCCGCCGGATCGGCGATCTCGGCGCGCGACGGCAGGGTGTTCGGCGACCGCCAGACGGCGTTGAAACCGTCCATGCCGACGGCGTCCACGACGTGCTTGGTGAACTTCGCGCCTTCTTCGTACTGGCGGATCTTCGCGTCGACGCCGAGCAGCGCGCGCAGCAGCCGGTCGAAGACGCCACCGCCCTTGCGCCGGGCGGAGAACCGCGCGCGGATCGTGTCGACGCTCGGGACGACCTGCGGCCCGACGGCGTCCATCACGTAGTCGGCGTGGCCTTCGAGCAGCGTCGAGAGCGCCAGCAGCCGGTCGAACACCGCGCGTTCCTTCGGCGACTGGAGCAGCTCCGCGAGGTTCAGCTTCGGTCCCTGCTTGATCGCTTCGGGCAGCCGGCCGAACAGGTCGGACAGGCTGTCGCTGCCGCCGCCGGCGAGGCCGGAGACGAGCCGCTCGACCTCGTCGGCGAAGTAGTCGCGCAGCCACCGGACCGCGGTGAACTGCAGCCGGTGCGTGCATTCGTGCAGGCAGACCCAGAGCCGGAAGTCGTGGCCCGGCACGTTCATCGCCTGCTCGGCGGCGACGACGTTCGGCGCGACGAGCAGCAGCTGCCCCTCCCGCTCCGGCCCGCCGAAGGGGTCGTACTGGCCCAGCACGCGGCTGGCGAGGAACGCGAGCACCAGGCCGGTCTGGACGCCGGCGCCCCCGGCGAGGATCGGCCCGAGCGCCCCACCCTGCTGCGGCAGCGCGCGCCCGGTCAGCGCACCCAGCCCGGCGGCGGCCGAGCGCACCCAGCCGGGCCGGTCGACGACCTCGCCGGGCAGCAGCGGCAGGTCGAGGCCCAGGTTCGTCAGCTGCCGGACGTGCCCTTCGGCCTCCACCGTCAGCTCGCGAAGGTCGGTGACGGCCGCTTCGGCCTCTTCGCGCGGGATCTGCGGACCACCGCGCACGAGCAGCGCGCCGGTCTGCGCGGCGATCGCCCAGTCGACCATGGGCCGGGTCTCGGTTTCCTGACTCACCCTTCCGACGCTACCTGCCCGGTGGGCGTTTCCGGCCACGATCTTCGTACGGTTCGCACACGGAGAGGTACCCCCGCTACGCGCATCCGCACTTGCGGAGGCTCGTGGCCAGTACGTCGATGGCGTCCCGGCCCGGGTCGGTGTCCGAGCCGTTGGACATGAACGCGAACACCAGCACCCGGCCGTCCTGGTCGAGGACCAGCCCCGCCAGCGTGTTCACCCCGGTCAGCGTGCCCGTCTTCGCGCGCACCCAGCCGCGGCCCGCCTGGGACGCCGGGGTGTCGAAGCGCTTGTCGGCGAGGGTGCCGGAGCCGCCCGCCACCGGGAGGCCGGCCAGCACCGGGCGCAGCTTGCCGGTGCCCGGGTTCTTGCCCTCCGGTGCCGCCGCGGCCGCGAGGAGCTGGGTAAGCAGCCGCGCCGGGATGCGGTTGAGCGACGAGATCCCGCTGCCGTCGGACAGCTCGACGCCCGAGACGTCGAACCCGTGGTCCTTCAGCACCTTGACGGTCGCCTTCGCGCCGCCGGCGTAGCTCGCTTCCTCGCCGTTGGCCAGCGCGACCTGCCGGGCGATGGCCTCGGCGAGGACGTCGTCGGACAGCACCATCAGGTCGGACACCAGCTCGGTCAGCGGGGCCGACTTGACCTCGCCGAGCACCTTCGCGTCCTTGGCCGCGGTCGCCTGGCCGCCCGGTGACGCGCCCAGCTTCGACGCGATCGACGAGGCCAGCGCGCTGCCCGCGTTCGCCGTGCGCTGCGAGTTGTTGTCCTTGGGGCTGATCCGGCCGCCATCGGCCATCACCGGTGCCATCTGAGTCGCGTACGTCGACGGTGCGTCGCCCGCTTCCCAGCCCGGCGCGGTCGTGGCGCCCTTGAACAGGGTCAGGTCGACCTGCACCTTCTTGACGCCGGGCGCGGCCTTCTTGACCTGCGCGACGAGGTCGTCGACGTGCGCGGCACCCGGGTACAGCGGCGAGTCCGTGCCCAGCGGCAGGTTGGTGATCGTCGTGTCGCCGCCGCCGACCAGTACGACCGTGCCCGGGTCGGCGCCCTGCACGATCTTGGTCGACAACCGCAGGTTGTGGTCGAGGGAGAGCAGCGCGGCCGCCGACGTGAGGACCTTCGTCGTCGACGCCGGGGTCACCGGGGTCCCCGAGCCGCGGTCCCACAGCACGGTGCCGGTCACCGGGTCGATCACACTGCCGGTGAGCTGGCCGAGCGCGCCGTTGCCGGCCGCCGAAGCCAGCACCGACTTGACGCCGTTCGCGGTCGGCGCCTGCCCGGCGTTGTTCGGCCCTTGCAGCTGACGCGTGGCGGCGCCCGGCTCCGGGCTGTCGCCCTTCGGCGCGTTCGGCGCCCACGGCAGGCCCAGCCGGTTCGACACCTTCGGCATCGCCGCGGCGACCCCGCCCCCGGCCAGCAGCAGCAGGACTACCACGACGAGCGCGATCAGCTTGCCCTTGCGCCGCTTCTTCGGCGGCTCCCCGGCCGGCGGCGCTTCGGCGGCGGGCGGCGGCTCGGACGGCGGCTGCTGCTCGGGCCGCGGCTCGGTGCGGGACTGGGGCTGCTGCTGGAAGGCGGCGGGGAACTGGGTCGGCCGCTCGATCCCGACGGTCGCCTCGGCGTCGAACCGCTGCCCGTCCGGCTCGATCCGCTGCGGCCGGGCAAGGGACCCGGCGGACGCCGACGGCACGACCCCGCGCGGTGGTTCCGGCGGCAGGCCGGGCCGCCGGTCACCCGGTTCGGCCGGGCGGTCGCCGCCGCGGTTCTCCCGCAGCTCGATGCGCTGGGCCCAGGGCTGCTGGGGCTCTTCCGGACGCTGCGGCTCCTCACGGCGCTGGGCGTCGGCGCGCTTCAGCTGCTCTTCGCGGCGTTGCTGCTCCTCACGCCACAGCTGCAGCTCCTCACGCCACTGCTGCTGCGGCTCCTCGCGGTGTTCCTGCTGCTCAGCGGTCCAGACGTTGCGCTCGACCGGCACCACCGGCGTCGGCTCGGGCTGCTTCACCTCGATGAACTGGGTGCTCTCCGCGGGCGGCTGCTCGGCCCGGATGTACTCGGTGCCCGCCTCGGGAGCCGGCTTCGGCTCCCGGCTGCCGAGCCGGTCGGCCAGGTCCTGCTTGGCCGGCGGCGGCGAGGGCGGCGGCTCCTCCGCCGGGACGTTGAGCCCGGGGACCGGCTCAGGCGCGACGTTCGGCGCGAACCAGGACCCCTTGGGTGCTTGGCTGCCTGTGACCTTGGGCACGCCGGACTCCCCCGGCGGGCTCGGCGGCGGGTCGGGCAGGGACATCGGGGTGGTCTTCCGCGCGCCCGACGACGAGCGGTCTTCGTCCGACGAAGGCCACATCGGCTGGTCGTTTTCCGGCACCCACCACTCCTTCTCACCTGCCCCGGCAGGGGCCAAGGTCACATGCCGCGTGGCCGACATCGATGGGGACCCGCGGCACGCCGTAGTCCACACTAGGAGACGTCAAGACAGTCATGAAGGTTGCCGCCCGCGTCGGGCGGGCACGCCCGGATCTATAAAGAAGCAGCGAGGACGCCGTGGAGTTCGACGTCACGATCGAAATCCCCAAAGGGGAGCGCAACAAGTACGAGGTCGACCACAAGACCGGCCGCATCAAGCTGGACCGGACCCTGTTCACGGCCACGCAGTACCCGGCCGACTACGGCTTCATCGACGACACCCTCGGCCAGGACGGCGACCCGCTGGACGTGCTCGTCCTCGTCCAGGAGCCGACCTTCCCGGGCTGCCTGATCCGCTGCCGCGCGATCGGCATGTTCCGGATGACCGACGAGAAGGGCCCGGACGACAAGGTCCTCGCGGTCCCGACGAACGACCCGCGCCTCGAGCACCTGCGCGACATCCACCACCTGAACGAGTTCCACAAGCTGGAGATCCAGCACTTCTTCGAGGTGTACAAGGACCTGGAGCCCGGCAAGAGCGTCGAAGGCTCGTCCTGGGTCGGCCGCACCGAAGCCGAGGCGGAGATCGCCCGGTCGTACGAGCGCGAGACCGACCGCCTGGCCAAGGAAGAGGCCAACGGCGGCGCGGCCCACTAGCCCGCACGCGAAAAGGCCCCTCGGGAAGCTTCCCGAGGGGCCTTTTCACGCGGTCAGTGCGCCAGGGCGAGTGCCGGGGCATCCGCCTCGGCGTCGGCGCGCTGCTCCATCGCCGACTTGTCCGAGAGCGGCTTCTCCTTGAGGAACCACACCAGGGCGAAGCCGACGGTCAGCACGATCCCGCCGACCAGGAACACCGTGCTCATCGACTCGGCGAAGCCCTGCAGGATCGGCCGGGCCAGCGTCGGGTCGAGCGAGGACAGGAACGACGTGTCGTTGACGTCCAGGCCGCTCTGCATCTGCTTCGCGAACGCCGGGTTCTGGGCCAGCGCCGAGACGTAGGCCGGGCTGGTCATCGCCGAGCGGATGGCGTTCGCGATCCGGTCGCCGACCGTGCCGAACAGGATCGACAGGAACACCGCGGTGCCCGCCGTGCCGCCGATCTGGCGGAAGAACGTCGCCGCCGAGGTGGCGACGCCGATGTCCTGCGGGCGGACGTCGTTGGTCGCGGCCAGCACCAGCGTCTGCATCGAGGCGCCGAGACCGAGGCCGATCACGAAGGCGATCACCATGACCAGCGCCAGCGAGCTGTCGACGGTGATGGTCGAGAGCGCGAACAGCGCCGCCGCCATCAGGCCGATCCCGGCCACCGCGAACATCTTGTAGCGCCCGGTCTTCGAGATCAGGCGGCCGCTGGTCAGGCTGGCGACCATGATGCCCAGCGTCAGCGGCAGCATCTGCAGGCCCGCCTGGGTCGGCGTCGCGCCCTTGACGATCTGCAGGTACAGCGGCAGCGACATCATCGCGCCGAACATCCCGGCGCCCTGCACGACGGTGACCAGCGTGGCCATCCGGAACACCGGGCGCTTGAACAGGCGCAGCGGCAGCAGGGCGGCGTCGCCCATCCGGCGTTCGATCCAGACGAACGCGGCCACGCCCAGCCCGCCGACGACGTACATGGCGATCGAGGCGGCCGAACCCCAGCCCCACTCGCGGCCCTGCTCGGCGACGATCAGCAGCGGCACCAGCCCGGTGGCCAGCGCGACGGCACCCCAGTAGTCGACCTTCTGGTCCACGCGGGTGTGCGGGAGGTTCAGCACCTTGGTGACGACGACCAGCGCGGCCAGCGCGATCGGGACGTTGACCAGGAAGACCCAGCGCCAGCCGGTGATGCCCGCGAAGGTGTCGATGCCGGCGAAGAAGCCGCCGACGACCGGCCCGGCCACGCTCGAGATGCCGAACACCGCCATGAAGTATCCCTGGTACTTGCTGCGCTCACGCGGCGCGGTGATGTCGGTGATGATCGCGAGCGCCAGCGACATCAGGCCACCGGCACCGAGGCCCTGGAAGGCGCGGAACGCGGCGAGCTCGTACATCGACGTCGCCATGCCGCTGGCGAGCGAGCCGACCAGGAACAGCGAAATCGCCGTCAGGTACATGGGCTTGCGGCCGTAGAGGTCGGACAGCTTGCCGTACAGCGGCGTGGAGAGCGTGGCGGTGATCAGGTAGGCGGTGGTGGCCCAGGCCTGCAGGGACAGGCCGTGGAGCTCGTCGGCGATGGTGCGCATCGAGCTCGACACGATGGTCTGGTCGAGCGCGGCGAGGAACATGCCGAGCATCAGCCCGGACAGGACGGTGAGGATCTGGCGGTGGGTCAGTTTGCCGTTCGTAGCGGCTGCTCCTTCCGCCGTGGAGGTGTCGCTCATGGTGGTCTCCCTCGGGACTTGGTAGTTGCTTGTACCGCTCAACTACTTGCTTGAGCCAAGTATTCCCCGGAAGCTTGTATCCTGCAATCAAATATTCTGTGAGCCCGGTCTCGCGCCCCATGACATGCCGAAGGCGGCACTTTCCCTATGAAAGTGCCGCCTTCGGGGTGAGGGTCAGGCGGAGTAGCCCGGGATGGGGAACGGGGTCAGGAACTCGCGGATCTCCGCGGCGATCGCGTCCAAGGAGGAGTCGTCGGAAGCGGCCGCGGCGGTGATCGTGCGGTCGATCCAGTCCGCCACCTGGGTCTGGTGCTCCGGCTTGAGGCCGCGGGTGGTGATCGCGGACGTGCCGAGCCGGATGCCGGACGGGTCGAACGGCTTGCGCGGGTCGAACGGGACCGTGTTGTAGTTCAGCTCGATGCCCGCCCGGTCCAGCGCCTTCGCCGCCGGCTTGCCCGCGACCGCCTTGTTCGTCAGGTCGATCAGCAGCAGGTGGTTGTCCGTGCCGCCGGAGACCAGGTCGTACCCCTTCGCCAGCAGGGCGTCCGCCAGCGCGCGGGCGTTGGCGACGATCGTGTGCGCGTACTCGCTGAACGACGGCTGCTGCGCCTCGCCGAGCGCGACCGCGATGGCCGCCGTCGTGTGGTCGTGCGGGCCACCCTGCAGCCCCGGGAACACCGCCTTGTCGACGGCTTTGGCGTGCTCGGCGTCGGACAGGATCATCGCGCCGCGCGGCCCGCGGAGGGTCTTGTGCGTGGTCGTCGTGACGACCTGCGCGTGCCCGATCGGCGACGGGTGCGCGCCACCCGCGACGAGGCCGGCGATGTGCGCGATGTCGGCGACGAGCACCGCGCCGACCTCCGCGGCGATCTCCGCGAACGCCGGGAAGTCGATCGTGCGCGGGATCGCCGTGCCACCGCAGAAGATCAGCTTCGGCCGGTGCTCGCGGGCCAGGTCGCGGACCTGGTCGAGGTCGACGCGGCCGGTCTCCTTGGCGACGCCGTAGCGCACCGGGGTGAACCACTTGCCGGTCGCGGACACGCCCCAGCCGTGGGTGAGGTGGCCGCCGTCCGGCAGCGCCATCCCCAGCACGGTGTCGCCGGGCTCGGCGAAGGCGAGGTAGACCGCGAGGTTCGCCGGGGACCCGGAGTACGGCTGGACGTTCGCGTGGTCGGCGCCGAACACGGCCTTCGCCCGGTCGATGGCGACCTGCTCGACCTGGTCGATGAACTGCTGGCCCTCGTAGTACCGCTTGCCCGCGTAGCCCTCGGAGTACTTGTTGGTGAGCACGCTGCCGGTCGCTTCGAGGACGGCTTGCGAGACGTAGTTCTCTGACGCGATCAGGCGGATCTTGTCGTGCTGGCGCTTCGCTTCGTCCTCGACCAGCCCGGCGATCTGCGGGTCGGCGGCGGTGAGCGCGTTCAGTGCTGGCTGGTGTGTCATGGCGTACTCCGGCTCTGGAGTGGCCTTCACCCAGGCGCGCGGTGCCGGCCTCGTCGTCGCTTCCCGGTGGTGCTCCACCTCGATGGCGCCAGTCGCTGCTGCGGGAGAAAGCCTAGTCCACCCCGCCAGTGCCCCGGCGGTGTTCGGCGCACCACTTGCGGGTGCACCCCGACGTCCGGTCGCAGAACGGCTTCGCGCAGGTGGCGCAGCGCTTCACCCGCCGCCAGCCGCCGACCATGACGAGTTCGGCCAGCCCGGCCGCGCCCGCGGCCAGCTCGCCGGTTCCCGCGTAGGGCGTCACGTAGACGATCCGCCACGCCGGCCCGGTCGCGACGAGCCGCGGCCGCGCTCCCGCCTCCGCCAGCACGGAGTTGAGGCAGTGCGCGGCCGCGACTTCGTCGGGCAGCCGGGCGACGATCGCGCAAAGCTGCGGATTTCCCCGGCGCAGCAACTGTTCCGCGACCCCGAGCTCGGGGTCCAGCGCGTGGAACGGCGGCACCACCGCGTGCTTGCGCACGTCAGTCCACGACCACGACACCCATGGAGCGAGCCGTGCCCGCGATCGTGCGCATCGCCGCCTCGACGTCCGAGGTGTTCAGGTCCGGCAGCTTGCGCGTGGCGATCTCCCGCAGCTGCCCGGTCGTCAGCTTGCCGGCGACCTCGTGCCCCGGCCGCGCGGATCCCTTGTCCCCCAACGCCTTCTTGATGAGGAACGACGTCGGCGGCGTCTTGAGCCGCAGCGCGAACGAGCGGTCCTCGAACACCGAGACGACGACCGGCACGATGTCGCCGCGCTGGGTCGTCGTCGCCGCGTCGTAAGCCTTCTTGACCTCGACGAGGTTGACCCCGGTCTGCCCCAGCATCTTGCCGAGGTCGACGACCGGGGCGTTGCCCGCGGTGAGCTCGAGGGTGACCTGGTGGGTGAGTTTCTTCGGAGCCATGCCCCGAAGCTAGGGTCTCCAGTTACTGGAGGGTCAAACCGATTTTGTCCCCGCACGGTGCCGGCGCGCCAGCTCCTGGTAGATCGCCGCGTTGTGCTCGACCCACATCCGCGCCGAGTCGGTCAGCGGGACGAACTTCTTGGCCGGGCTGCCCATCGCGATGACCTCGTCGGGCACCTCCGTCGCCGGCGTGACCGTGGCGCCGGCCGCGACCAGCGCCCGCGCGCCGATCTTCGCCTTGTCGAGCACCGTCGAGCCGTTGCCGATCAGCGCCTGCTCCCCGATCGTGCAGTCGTGCACCAGGCACTGGTGGCCCACGGTGACGTTCTTGCCGACCTCGCAGACGCCGTCGTTGACGTGGATCACCGAGTTGTCCTGGACGTTGGCGCCCTCGCGGATGACGATCCGGCCGAAGTCGGCCCGGATCACCGCGCCGAACCAGATCGAGGCGTCCTTTTCGACGACGACGTCGCCGATGAGGGTGGCCGTGGGTGCGATCCAGGCGTCCGGGTGGACCTGCGGGCTGAGCCCTTCGAACGAGAACAGAGGCATGCCCCGCACCCTAACCGCGAGGGCCTCCTCCCCCGGTCGACGGGGAAGGAGGCCCTTCGCGAGCCGCGCACCAGGCCGCTGGGGGTCAGCCGGTGATCGCGGCGTTGATGAGGATGTCCACGGCCTGGTCGTTGCGGGTCGTCTGCGGCACGATCTGGGTGTCGCGCGGGTAGAAGCCCGGGCTGCTGCCCTTCGGGTACATCTCGAAGGTGAAGCTCCAGATCTTGTGCTGCGCCCACATCCAGTCGTTGACGCTGCCGTCGGTGATGTAGAGGTCGCTGGACTGCTGCGGCGTGTAGTTGTTGGTCGCGGCCATCTGCCTGCCGAGCGACTGGAACTTCTGCGCCTCGGCCGCGGTCAGGCCGGGCGCGGTGTCGGCGTAGGTGTACCCGAACGGCCAGAGCACCAGCTCGGAGTAGGTGTGGAAGTCGATGTGCGTCTTGATCTGCTGGACGCCGCCGACCACCCGCGAGTTCACCCAGTTCGAGACGGCGCGGGTCTCCGGCGCGGAGAACGCCGCCGTGCCACGGTAGGTCTCGCTGGACGTCGAGCCCGACGAGCCGCCGCAGCAGCCCCACTTGTAGCCCCAGTTGCGGTTGGTGTCGGTGCCGGGACCCTGGCGGTTCTTGCGCCAGCTGTGGAACGTGCCGCCGGAGATGTCGTACTCGGAGCCGTCCGGGTTGACGCTCGGGACGACCCAGATCTCGGCACTGTCGACGAGCCGCTTGATCGCCGGGTCGGTGGCGTACCCGCTGGTCAGCCGCTGCACGATGCGGAGGCACATCTCGGTGGTGAGGTGCTCGCGCGCGTGCTGGTTGCAGGTGAAGAGGACCTCGGGCTCGTTCTCGTCGGTGCCGGCGTTGTCGCTGATCTTGAGCACCGACAGCGCGCGGCCCTCGTAGGAGTTGCCGACGCTGCCGAGCTTCGCGAGCGTCGGGTAGTTCGCGACGGCCTTCTGCAGCTCGGTCTGCGTCTCCGCGTACGTGTGGTAACCGGTGTAGCCGGCCGGGAAGTCTTCGACGGTCTCGGCGCCCTCGGGCCGGTTCACCTTCCCCAGCGCCTTCACGCCGAAGCCGAGCGCGCGCAGCTGGGCCACTTCGCCGGGGTTGGCGATGATCGTCGTCGTCGCGCCTTCGACGTCGAGGATGTCCGCGCCGGTCCGCGCGACCTCGGTGCGCTGCTGGGCGGTGCCGGTGCCGCTGACCTCGTACACCTGCGGTCCGCCGGGCTGGGCGGCACCGGCCTGGCCGCCGGCGGTGAGCACCAAGAGGACGGCCGCGGCCGCTGCCATGCACGTTCGTGTGCGCATCACGTCTCCTGCTCTCGGGGGTTCCTCGACCTTGGCCGGAGCCGGACGTACCGCACAATCCGTACCTCTACGGATCTATTGGGCGTTATTGGCCGTAGTTCGCGAAGCAGAGCGCCTCGATGTCGGCACGCAGGGTGGCGAACGGACGCGGGCGCACCCGCTGCTGGACGACCGTGCCCAGCAGGTACGACAGCAGCGCCCGGGCGCGCGCCCGCGGGTCGTCGACGTCGAGCGGGGCGAGGAGCTCGGCGAGCAGCTCGGTGAGCGACGTGAGCATGACGTCGATGGCCTGCGGGTGCTGCGCCCGCCCGGCGGCGATCCAGTACTCGAACCACAGGAAGGCCGCGTTCGGGTTGGCGGCGAAGACGCGCAGGTACTCCTCGAGGACGGCGAAGAGCCGCCGGCGCGGTTCGTCGTGCTTCGCGGCCACCTCGCGCAGCCCCGCCGCGAAGGTGGTGATGTGGGCGGCCATCGCGCGGTCGATGAGGACGTCGATGTCGGCGAAGTAGTAGTGGATCGCGCTCTTGGTGAGCGGCCCGGCGTCGGCGATGGCCCGGACGGTGCACCCGGCAAGGCCGTCGCGGGCGAGGACCACGCGCGCGGCTTCGACGATCTGGTCCTGCTTGGCAAGCTGGTTGGGAGAGAGCCGGTCGCTGCGACCGGGGACTGCGCTCACGGTGATTCTCGTTACCTTCTTACTGGACGGCAGGCCCGAATCCTAGGCCAGACGTCCCGCTGATGACCTTCGGGTGAAAAACCGGATTGGCCACCCCGGTCCGCGCAGCGGACAATGCGCGGCATGGTGATCTCAGGGGACAAGGGGCTCAGCCCGGCTGCGCGCAGCCAGCTGGAGAAGGAAATCGCGAACTTGCGCGCACAACGACTGGCCCTGGCGCCGCAACCCGGCGAGCAGGAGCGCACCGGCGACGCGGCGGACCAGGCGGACGTGATCGACCGAGCCGAAGCGGCCGCCCGCCTCGACCGCCAGATCGCCGACCTGGCCGCGAAGATGGAACACGGCGGCTACGGCAACGCCCAGCTCCCGGACGGCACAAGCGTGACCCTCCGCTTCTCGGACGGCGACGAAGAGACGTTCCAGGTCGTCACGGTCCCGGGCGAGGACGCGGACGCAATCACCTCGGACAGCCCCCTGGGCCTGGCCTTGGTCGGCAAGAAGGCGGGCGACGAGATCACCTACCGAACCCCCCGCGGCGACGCCAAGGCGACGGTCGTGAAGCTGGCCCCGCCGAAGTAAGAAGTGCTCTCCCGAAGGCCCCCGGTCACGAGCCGGGGGCCTTCGTTCGTCCCCCGACCGGGTGGATCTCACTTCTTGGCGATCCGGGCCTCCGCGAGGGCGCACATCCGGTCCCGAGGGTGTCGCGGATGGGGCTCGACCTGCGAGCCGCCGCGAGGACTCGAACCGCCGCGGTTCACTCGTCGGAGATGAACGGGCCACAACCAACACGGGCGCGAAAACCAGGTCCGGTACCGCTCTCCGTACGGGGGAAGTTGCCCTCGTCCAGCTCACGCGCTCGATGATGCTCACCCAGCTCCCGAAGGTCGACAGCGAGGTTGTCGGCGGAGACGAGGGTGTCGGGGTGATCCTCGCCCAGGACGCGTCGGCGGCGGGCGAAGGTGTCCTCGTCCAGCTCACGCGCCCGCTGGTACTCGCCCAGCTCCCTCAGGTCGACAGCCAGGTTGCTGGCGGAGACGAGGGTGTCGGGGTGATCTGCGCCGAGAACACGTTCGGAGCGGGCGAGAGTGTCCTCGTCCAGCTCACGCGCACGCTGGTACTCACCCAGCGCCCGGAGGTCGTAGGCGAGGTGACTAGCGGAAATGAGGGTGTCCGGATGGTCCTCGCCCAAGACGCGCCGACGACGAACGAGGGTGTCCTCACCCACTTCACACGCCCGCTGATGCTCACCCAGATCACTGAGCCCGGAAGCCAGGTTGCCGGCGGAGACCAGGGTGTCGGGGTGATCTGCGCCGAGAACACGTTCGGAGCGGGCGAGAGTGTCCTCGTCCAGCTCACGCGCACGCTGGTACTCACCCAGCGCCCGGAGGGTGTAAGCGAGGTTGCTGGCGGAAGTGAGGGTGTCCGGATGGTCCTCGCCCAAGACGCGCCGACGACGAACGAGGGTGTCCTCACCCAGCTCACGCGCCCGTGAATGCGCACCCAGATCGCTGAGCCCGGAAGCGAGGTTGCCGGCGGAGACCAGGGTGTGGGGGTGATCTTTGCCGAGGACGCGTTCGGAGCGGGCGAAGGTGTCCTCGTCCAGCTCACGTGCCCGCTGGTGCTCACCCAGCGCCCGGAGGTCGACAGCGAGGTTGCTGGCGGAAGTGAGGGTGTCCGGATGGTCCTCACCCAGAAGGCGCCGGCGGCGAACGAGGGTGTCCTCACCCAGCTCACGCGCTCGCTGATGGTCACCCAGCTCTCTGATGGTGTAAGCGAGGTTGCTGGCGGAGGTGAGGGTGTCCGGATGGTCCTCACCCAGAAGGCGCCGGCGACGGGCGAAGGTGTCCTCGGCCAGCTCGCGAGACCGCTGATAGTCACCCGACGCCCCGAGGTCGATGGCGAGGTTGCTGGCGGAGGTGAGGGTGTCGGGGTGATCCTCGCCCAGGACGCGCCGACGGCGGGCGAGGATGTCCTCGTCCAGCTCACGAGCTTGCAGGTGCTTGCCCAACCTTCGAAGAACGAGAGCGAGGTCGCTGGCGGAGGTGAGGGTGTCCGGGTGGTCCTCGCCCAGGACGCGCCGGCGGCGGGCGAGGATGTCCTCGTTCAGCTCACAAGCCCGCTGGTACTCACCTAGCCATCTGACGACGAGGGCGAGGTTGCGGGCAGAGGTGAGGGTGTCGGACTGGTCCACACCCAGGAGACCCCTGCGAAGCGAGTACGCCCGCTGAAACAGCGGCAATGCGGCGCGGGGATCGCCACGGGTCTGGAGGTAGGAAGCGGTGCGGTCGAGCAGGTGGGCGACTTCTCCTTCTGCCGTCTGCCACTCGCGGCGAGGATCGCACACGGAAAGCAGGTGCGGGAGCAGTTCTCGCCAGCGTGGCCAGCTCGGCGGGTTGGCCAGAGGATTTTCCGGGAGAGCAGCGTTCAGCAGCCGGACCGCTACGACTGGCCAGGTCGAGTCCCGGTCTTCTTCGGTGACTACGTCGTCGCGGGTGCGTGCCCGCAGCAGTGCGGCGGGGACCCGGTGGAGCTGGATGGTCGTAGTGGTCACCGTGGCCATCCCCCGGCTGCGCAACGCGGCCGTGACATCGGCGAAGGCCAGCGGGTCCCGAGCAGTGGCCCCGGCGTCGCCCCGCTGATGAGTGAGCAGGGTGAGTGGTACCGGCTCAGGGGCCAGCCACGCCACCAACGTCAGGATGTTCAGCGCAGCGGGGCGGTCGCGGGCCAGCTGGTCGAACGACACCGTCCACGCGGCGGTCAGCGAGACGGGATAGCTGCTGCCCTCCTCGTAACGGGCCATCAATTCATGGATGCGCTCGTCGAGCAGTTCGAGGTACTCCTCGGCCGTCAGGCTGGTTATGACCAGCAGGCGCGCTGCCTGGTTGACGGCCAGCGGCAGGTCACCCAGTGCGTCGGCGATGCGGTCGGCGTCAGTGTTGGTGAGCCGGTCACAGCGAGTGCGGAGCAGCTGAACGGACTCGGGACGGCTGAATTCCGGCACCGGGAGTGCGGCACCGATATCGTCCCAATCGGGATTGCGGGAAGTGATGATCACGTGCCCGTCGCCTGCGGGCAGCAGCGGGCGCAGGGCGGCCGGGTTCTCGGCGTTGTCGAACACCACCAGCCACCGCCCCCGCGACTCCAGCACCCCACGCAACCGAGGCACCGCGACATCCGGCAAGTCCTGGGCAGTGGACAAGTCCAAGGCCTGGGCTAGCGCGGCCAGGTTGCCGAGCACGAGGTCGGGGTCTTCCGACGGCACCCACCAGGCCACGTCGTACTCATCGGCGTAGCGGTGGGCGTACTCGATCGCGGTGGTGGTCTTGCCGACCCCGCCCATCCCGTTCAACGCCTGCACCACCGCCGGCCGCCCCGAACACAACGCCGCCCGCAGACCGCTCAGCAACTCGTCGCGACCGGTGAAGGTGACCGTGCGCGCGGGAATGTTCGAGATCCGGCCCGCAAGCTTCGACTCCTGCCGGGAGCGGGGAACCAGATTCAGCGCCCGCTCCAGCTTGGTCGCCAGTTCGTCGGGTGAGGACACCGTGGTGATGGTGAGGCCGCTGTCCGGGAGTCGTTTGCGGAACGCTTCCTGCCGGACCCCGTACTTCAAATCCCGGAACAACTCCGAAGGACCTTCGGCGTCCTCAGCCAGCACGAACACCAGCCGCTCCATGCCGGCGGCGGTGGCGATCTCGAACTCTTGCTCGGTGTAGGAGACCTCCGAGTGGTTGCGCACCGGTGTGCCGTACCGGAACCCCGCGATCAGCACGTAGATGTCGGCCTCGGCCAGCATCTCCCGGTCGAGTTGCTCGGGTGTCACGTTCCGGGCGGTGAAGGCGGACATGTCCACCACCGCGTCACCGGCCGCGGCCACCGCGTCCTTCGCCGCCGCGACGAACGACCGCGGCTTCGGCAGCTCCTCAAGCTCACTGGTGTGGCTGAGGAACACCCGCCGCGCCGGCGGCTTCCGCCCCTGCCCCTTGGCAGACTCCCCGACCGCCAACACCCGCTCCTCACCCCGCCATACCTTGGAAGAGTCTCCTCGATCCACTCGGACGTTACGGTGCAGAGAGGACAGCGACGATAGGCCAGACCAAACCGGCAATCGACGCTTTTCCGGTCTTGGTCGGATGCAGGAGCATCGCCGTGACGGGTGAACTTCCGGAACTTTCTCCGCTCGCCGCCCCGGCGCCGTAGTCACCCACCAGACGAGTCAGGCCCCATCCGAGGTGTCTCGGATGGGGCCTGACCTGCAGAGCCGCCTAGGGGAATCGAACCCCTGACCTATTCATTACGAGTGAATCGCTCTGGCCGACTGAGCTAAGGCGGCATGTCTCCGGCTCGCGCTGGCGACGACGGCAAGTGTAGCGGAAGCTCGTGCCGTCACTTTCCGGGGGGACTCTCGTTAGGGCCCTATGACGTCGGTCTCACTCCCCGGTCGACCTATCTGGAGGCTCTGGCACATGCGGCGAAGACTGCCCCGTTCGGTGGCCCTGCCGGCGGCCGCGGCGTTGTTGCTGTTCAGCGCGGCGCCGGCGAATGCCGACCCGACCTATCCGACGACGCCGATTCCGCAGCCGGCCAGTTCCGGGCAGGCGCCGATCTCGGCGCCGATCGGGCCGCAGCCGCTGGGGCAGGCCGTCGGGGATGCCGGGACCGCGCTCGGGATCATCCGGTTGCTGCCCAACGCCGTGCCGACGAACACGATCCTGCCCGGGTTCGGGGCGACGCTGCCGAAGCAGTCGGCGCTCGAGGCGGGCATGGGCCTGTCGAGCGCGTCGGCGAACTCCGACGCCTACCTGAGCTACGAGAAGTCGGTCGCGCAGGCGTCGCCGTTCGGGCTGTCGGTGGGCGGGAACGCGCCGCAGACGCCGGGCAGTGTCGTGCAGACCGCGTTGCCGGACAACCCGCAGCCGATCAGCGGGGGGCTCAACGGGCCGGCGAATCCGCTGCTCAACATCAGCGGGCTCACGGGCAGCGCGCACGCGCGCTGGAGCCAGACGCTCGGTCCGTGCGTCGACACCATCGCCGACGCCAGCACGGCGCTGGCGAGCCTGTCGCTGCTCAACGTCATCCCGTCGATGCCGAACCTCGGCTTGGACGCGCTCAAGCCGAAGCTCGACCCGGGCTCGCTGGCGAGCGGGTTCGACCTCACCAAGGGCCTGCAGAGCCTCGGTGGCCTGCTGCAGGGCGGCGGGCAGACGGCGAAGAACGGCAGCGGTTCGCTGCTGAGCCTGCCGAGCACGCTGTCGTCGCGGTCGCAGGTGAAGCTCGTCGACATCCCCGGCTCGAAGAACAAGGCCGTGCAGTCGACGTCGACGCTGCAGGCCGCGGACATCGAGATCCTCAAGGACACCCCGCTGGCGCTGAGCATCAAGGTGGTCAGCCAGCCGACGCTGAAGGTGACCTCCACCGGTGACGCGAAGACGTCCAAAGTGGACTACACCGCGCCGGTGCTGACCATCGCGGCGGGCGGCAAGACGCTGTACACGCTCGATGCCGCGCACCCGACCAAGGACATCCCGATCGGGCTGCCCCTGAAGCCGCTGAGCGACCAGTTCGGCACGCTCAAGGACCTGCCGGTCGTCGGTGGTCTGCTGGCCACGGCCGCCGGGCCGCTCCAGCAGGTCGGCGACACCACGGGCAAGGTGCTCGACCTCGGCGTGCTACGGCTGAGCATCGCCGGGCTGGACCAGAAGTCCGCGAACATGACCACGCCGTTCAAGGGCTTCCAGCTGGGCGCGACGGCGCGGATGTTCGACCTGCAGCTGCTCCCGACGACCAAGCTCAAGAGCCTGCTGCCGGACGACCAGGCGAAGAACCTGCCGTCGTCGCTGGCCCAGCTTTCGCTCGGCGAGCAGGTCGCGCGGGCCTACGCGCCGACCGGCGGGGTGGTCTGCGGGACGACGTCGACGCCGCCGCCCGCGGGCGGTCAGGCGCCGAAGGGGCCGGTGAAGAACCTCGCCTACACCGGCGGCGCGTACGACACCGTGCCGCTGTTCTGGTGGGGCACCGCGATGCTGCTGCTGGGCGTCGTGATGGTGGCCGCGATGCCGGGCGCGCGCCGTCGCCCCCTGGCCGTCGCCGTCGAGGAGAAGCCGTTCAAGCCGTCGCCGCGGCCGCGCGAGTGATGCGAGGGCAGTGAACGAACCCCGCCGGGAGCTTTCCCGGCGGGGTTCTTCGCGTTCAGTCGCCCTCAGGCGCCATCAGCATGGGCAGAACAAGAGCCTGGAGCCGCTCCGCGGTCGAGCTGATCTCCCCGTGCAGTGCGGCCGCGGCCCGGAAAGGTTCCAAGGTCTCGACGATCGCGCGCTGCACCGGCAAGGGTGGGAGCCGGAGCGGCATGGCTCGCAGAGTCCCGGCGTTGACGTGTTTGATGGCGGTGCCGGTGGCGTGCTCTGTGAGCCATCGAACGACCGCGGGACTGCTCAGGTAGTAAGTCAGGAACTCCGGGTTCACCTGGTCATTCGGACGGAACCCGACGCACCCGGGTCCGAGCAGCCAATCTGTCTGCTCTTCGGTCACCAGCCCGAACCGGCCGAGTGTGCCGGTACGCGCGCTGACCACGTCCCCCGCCTTCAACCGGTACCTGTCCATGCGGGCGGCCGTCGGAGGGGGGACGACCTCCAGCTCCCGGGTCGTGATCCGGTTGTCCCTGATGTTGCGAGGCAGCACCAAGGGCGTCCACCACGGTTCCCGACCCTCCCTCGGCACCGCGCCCGGCCCCGCGAGCACGTCGCACACTGTTCCGAGTGCGACAGTCTGTCCGGCGCGCTCAAGACGCCAGCCCGCGACGAGTGCCTCCAACGCTGACTCGAGCCTGGCCCGGACGTCCCAGGCGCGCTCATCGAGTTCGCGGATGGCCTCCCACGAAGCGTCGAGTTCCCGGGTGACGACGCCGGCGTCGACGTGGCCGGGTGCTTCCCCGACGTAGCGACCAGGGACGAGGCTGAAATCGTTGCCGTCGATCACCTCGAGGTCGGCGGCTCGCGAAAAACCGGGCACCCCCCTGAACTCGTCGAATGTGCGGCGGTCACGCCAGCGCCGATATTCATCGCGGATCTTGGTGATGTCGTCCTCGCTTAGCCGTCGCTCGGCGCGCCCGACGAGCTCGCCGAGTGGCCGCGCATCGATGAACAGCACCTGCTGCGGGCCTGGCCTGTCACCAATGCCTCGAAGCACCCACACCATGGCGGGAATCCCGGTGAACTTGAACAGCTGGGGTGGCAATGCGATGACGCACTCGACCACCCCACTCTCGACCATCATCCTGCGTATTGCCTGCTCCCGGCCCTGCTGGGAGGACGCACCCGTCGGCATGATCACCGCGGCCCTCCCCGTCGGCGCCAGCTTGTCCACCACGTGTTGCAGCCAGGCGAAGTTGGCGTTGTGCGCAGGAGGCTCACCGAACCGCCACTCCCGGGGCGCGGGCGAATCCAGGTGCGCGTTGAACGGCGGGTTCGCCAAGATGCGGTCGAAGCGGCGGTCGGGGAACAGATCCTTCTCCAACGCGCTCATCGGACCGGCGATCTCGGCCGGGACACCGTGCAGCGCGAGATTCATCTTGCTGGTGAGCAACGACCACGTCTGCGATGCCTGTCCGTGCACGCGCCAGCCGTCGGACGCAGCCGCGCTACGGCTGATGCTTGCAACCACAGCAGTCAACAGCTCGCCGGAGCCGCAGAAGGGGTCATACACCTGATCGGACAGTCCGGGTTCGAGCACTTCGACCAGCACCCTCGCCACATCCGGCGGGGTGAACTGCCCGCCACCGCGTCCCATGCGTCGTTCGAGCTCCGCCAGAATCGCGTCAGCGATCCGCGCACCGGTCGACTCCGGACCGACGGCGTCGCCGAAATCGATCTCGTCGATCTGCCGGGCCGCGCTCAACAGGGCTGGGTCGGAAGCCTGCTCGAACATCCGGAAAACCGGTATCGCCTGGCCGCCCGCGGTGGGGAGCGAAACTTTGGCCAGCGCCGCCTGCGCCGCGGGCCAACTGGCGGCCGCGGAGATCCGCGGCCATAAGTCGGCCCGGCATGTCCTGACGTACACGAGTCCGAGCAGGTACTCGAGAGCGGACGCAGTATCGTTCCCGCCCCGCAGGTGGCTCAAGGCCGACCACAGCAGCGCCGACCAAGACGGCGGTGCGGGCCTGGCTGACGTCGGCGCGAGCGCGGAAGCCACCTCTCCGGGCAGGCCGACATTGGCTCGGAGGCGATCCCCGTAGGTGGCCCCCGGCAGTTCGTCCGGCTTCAGCCGGTTCTTCGGGATCTTCCGCTTCCGTAGCCAGCTCGCGACTTCGTCCTGGTCGAAACACTCCTGCCCGGACACCACACGCGGCTGCGGGAAGTCAGGGTATCGGGCTCGCCAGTTGCTGACCGCGCTCAGCCGGACTTCGGCACCGTTCGCGATGTCTGTCAACGACAGATCACTCATCACCGCCCACCTTCCGGAGGCGCCGGGCGCTGCTTCAACGTCCGCTCGACGCGGTCGTACGACTCCAGCTGCGTGATCATGGCAGGCGAAAGGTAACCCAGCACGCGCCGGATCGTGCGGTGATCGGCTTCCAGATGGCGGTGGTGAATGGGCTCGTGGTGCATGATCCGGTTCCGGAACAGCAACACGGTGGTCAGGTCGTGGTGCAGTGCGCCCCGGCCTCCGGGGTAGCGAGGGAACACCTTGTGCAAGCACGGCACCCAGAGGTCCCGGGTGTAGTTGCGACTGATCAGCGACACCCAGAAACCGAGGGAAAGCTCGGCCACGACGTTGTCGGCCGTGCCAGGACGGCCACGCTCGGCCAGTTTCCGTCCGGCGTCGGCCACGAGCTGCGGTCCCTTCTTCCGGAGGGGCACGACCGACCACCAGTCGTCCCGGCCGAAGCTCTCGCTGAGCTGCCGGTGGAGCGCGTTGCGCAGCGCCATTTCCAGGCAGTGCAGGGGAACGTAGAACGCGGCCGAGACGTCGACGTTCCACCAGTACAGTTCGATCGCCGCCGCCAGGTCACCACCGGCCTTGGCCAGGTACGGCGCAAAGCGTGGTGACGACAGCGTCTCAACGACCCAACCCGGCTCGGTGCTCATCCTGTGCCTCCATCGACTTCATGGCAGCACAAAGATGTGCTACTGTTCAGGGGTACGCCCCGGGTTCGCCTCTGCTTCGGCATGCCACCCGGGGCATCGCTTTATTCTGCCGCCGAGCTGCAGCAGCGCCGCGGCCTTCACCGTCTTGCTCGTATCCTTGGTCGCCCCTGAAGACTAACGCGGCGCTTCGCCCACTTCAAGTACTTTGAATACACAAAATCTGTGAACCGTGCCCATGTGTCATGTTCACACCCGCTGAATGTCGCTTCTGAAGGGATAATCGCTGGTCAGAAGCAGCTTAAGCGAAGGGTCTGCTGAGCGAAGTCGATAGCTGCCGTCGCCAGGCCAACTGGCCCGAGGTTCACAGTTCGCCGCAGCGGACCACTCAGCCCTGGCGAAGCGTCGTGACCATCGCCTCGACGGCGATGCGCGGCTTGACGTTCAGGTCGATCGCCTCACGGCACTCCAGCACCGCTTCGAGCCGGCGGAGCGTCGATTCCGGCGTCCACGACGAAGCCGCTTCGTGGATCTGGTCGGCGTGGTCCGGGTGGTTGAGCGTCGCGCCCGAGCGGGTCGTCGTCACCAGGACGTCGCGGTAGAAGCCGGCGAGGTCGACCAGCGCCAGGTCGAGCGTGTCGCGCTGGGTCCGGGTGGCGCGGGACTTCTGCTTCTTCTCGAGCTGCTTGACGGCCGCTTCCGCGGCCCGCTTGGCGCCGGCGACGCCCTTGCCGATGCCGTCGCCGCCCATCGCCGTGCGCAGTTCGTTGCGCTCGTTCTCGTCGCGGCCCTTGCTGGCCTCGCCCGCGTCCGCCTCGGCCGCGCTGATCAGCTGGTCGGCGCTGGTGAAGACGTCGCTGGGCCGGCGAAGGCCCAGCGGGATCCGCAGCACGGTGGCTCGGCGCTGCCGCGCGGCCTCGTCGGTGGCCAGCCGGCGCGCGCGGCCGACGTGCCCGCCGCAGACCGAAGCCGCCCACTGCGCCCGCTCCGGGTCGACGTGGTCGCGGCGCACCAGGACGTCGGCGATCGCCTCCGGCGGCGGCGTCCGCAGCGACACCAGGCGGCAGCGCGAGCGGATCGTCACCGAGACGTCCTCGGGGTGGTCGGACGGCGCGCAGAGCAGGAAGACCGTGCGGTCCGGCGGCTCCTCGACGGCCTTCAGCAGGGCGTTCGACGCGCCTTCGGTGAGCCGGTCGGCGTCCTCGATGACGACGACCTGCCAGTTGCCGGTGGTCGGGCGGCGCGCGGCGGCCTGCACCAGCGCCCGCATCTCGGCGACCGAGATCGACAGGCCTTCCGGCACCACCAGCCGGACGTCGGCGTGCGTGCCCGCCATCGTCGTGTGGCAGCCGGGACAGGCGTCGCAACCGGTGCCGGTGCTGCACTGCAGGGCCGCGGCGAACGTCCGCGCGGCCACCGAGCGGCCGGATCCCGGCGGGCCGGTGAGCAGCCAGGCGTGCGTCATCGCCCCGGGCGGGGCGGGTTCGCCGGCGACGATCTTCGCGGCGGCCGACGCGGCGGCCGCCAGCGTCTCGACCGCGGCTTCCTGGCCGACCACCTGGTTCCAGACGCCGATGCGCTCGGTCGTCGTCACTTCACCTCCACGCGAGGCTCTTCCGGGGTTTCGACGGGCAGCGTTTCTACGGGCAGGGTTTCGTCGATGTCCAGCGGGAGCGTCACCGGCTTCTCCGTCGTCGGCGCGAGCGCGGCCAGGCGGCCGACGAACACGGCGCGCAGCGCGGTGCGGATGCGCTCGGCGACCTCGGCGTCGGTGCCGTCGGCGTCGATCACGACGTACCGGTCCGGGTCGGCCGCGGCCATCTCGGTGAGCAGGTGCTGGACGCGCCACTGGTCGTTCATCGCGGTCGACTTGTCGCGCGGTGCCCCGTTCGGGGCGGAGTCGAGCAGCACGGTCAGGTCCGGGCGCAGCCGCCCGGTCGCCCAGTCCGCGAGGCCTTCGAGCTCGTCGCTGTCCAGGCCGGCGACGGCGGACAGGTGCGCGAGCGGCGAGTCGACGAACCGCTCCATGACGACCACCGAACCGGCGTCCAGCGCCGGCTGGACGTGCCGTTCGACGATGTCGGCCCGCACCGCGGCGGCGGCCAGCGCCTGGGCCCGCGCCCCGGTCAGCGAGGCGCCGGAGACCAGCGCGGTGAGCCGCTGGTCGTCGAGCGCGGGGTCGGCGGCGACCACGACCGGGCGGGTGCCGCCGCGCATCCAGTCGGCCAGGTTGACGGCCTGGATCGCGGTGTTGATCGCGGTGGTGCCCTCGACGGCGATGAGGAAGCCGTTGACGCGGCGCGGGGTGCGGCGCAGCGCGTTGCGCAGGTCGGACAGGATCGGCTCGGTGCGCTTGTCGTCCATCTGCCGGTAGGCGAAGACGCCGGCGATCAGCGCGATCGCGGCGCCGCCGAGCATGACCGGCCGGGTGCCGTCGATGGTGAGCGGGCTACCCCAGACGGTGATCGTGTGCCGCTGCACCAGACCCACCAGCACCGGCACGGTGACCGTGGTGCCGAACAGCACCAGCTTCATCATCAGCTGGTAGATAGCGTTGATCCGGCCGCGGATGGCGTCCTCGACGCGCGAGCCGATGATCGTGACACCGGTGAGGAACGCCGTCCCGGCCCAGATGCCGACGGAGCAGACGGCGATCAGCGCGACCGCCAGGTGCGGCGACAGCGCCACCACCAGCAACGAGAGCGCGGCGGCGATGATGGAGATGCCGAACAGCCGGTCGTGCGCCAGGCGCCGGGCGAGCTTCGGCGCGAAGGCCATGCCGGTGGCGAGGCCGAGGAAGACGGCCAGCACCAGCAGGTTGAACGCCGAGTCGCCGGCCAGCAGGCTCGAGGAGTACGGCTTGGCCGAGCCGATCACGGCCCCGCCGGCGGCGAACGCGCCGAAGGCCCCGACCAGCAGGCCGCGCACGAGCGGCGTGCTGCGGATGAACCGGAAGCCGTCGGCGATCATCTGGCCGATGCCGAACTTCTCCTCGTCGGCCTGCTTGACCTTCTGCTCCGGCAGCGCGTGGACGTTGCGCAGCGAAAGCTCGGGGATCCGGGTGGCGATGAGGATCGCGCTGGCCAGGTACAGCAGGCCGGTGATGATGACGACGAGCTTCGCGATGTTGAGGCTCGGGTCGCCGGGGAACAGGTGGAAGGTCGTGTTGACGCCGGTGATGGCGGCGTTGGCGCCGGCCGCGGTGATGACGGCGAGGCCGTAGGTCATCACCATGCCGAGCTGGTTGGCCGTCTCGACCTGGTCGGGCCGGCGGAGCAGGTTGGGGACCGCCGCCTCTTTCGAGGGGATCCACATGCTCGACGCGCAGCCCACGAGGAAGTTGCCGGCGAGCAGCCACCAGGGCGCGCTGACGATCGCGATGGACAGCAGGAAGCCACACCGCAGCAGGTCGGCGACCACCATCACCTTGCGGCGGTCGAACCGGTCCGCCAGCAACCCGCCGATCGGGGCGAACAGCAGTCCCGGCGCCAAGCCGGTCAGCACCACGCCGACGAACGCGAAGTTCTGGGCGAAGTAGTTGTCCGTCAGCTTCGTGGCCAGGCCGGTCAGGGCGAGGATGTTCAGCCAGTCGGCCACGCTGCACAGGTACGTGACGCCCCAGAGCCGCCGGAACGGTTTGATCGCCAGCACCCGCCGGACCCGGTTGATCGTGGACGCCTCGGCACCCGACGACGCACCCGGGCCGGCCCCGGGCACCGATCGCACGCCCTCGCTGATACGCCCACCCCACTAGTCACCGCGGCGCCGGACGCCCTCGTGAGGTAGCCCGACCGTGAAGTCAGGGTAGCCCGATCGGCCCTTGCCTCGCGGACGGCCCCGAGGTGCCGGTGGGGTGGGGAACAGCCAGCGAACGCTAGTCGAACAGTCCGGTCACACTGCTGACCAGGCTGGAGACCATCTCGATGGCGACGAAACCGAACACGATCAGCAGCACCACGGCGAGCATCACGCCCGCCGCGCTCGACGACGGCCGGTTGAACGCCGGTATCGAGACCGACGGCATCTTCGGCAGCTTCCGCCGCTTGACCGGCACGAGGTCGACGTCGTCGACATCGTCGTCCGGCAATGCCTCCTGCCGGACGGGCCGCATCAGCTGCGGCGGCCGGGTCGGCCAGGTGCGCTGCCGATTCCGTTGCCGCGGCAGCACTCCGAGCGGCGGCTTCTCGCCGTTCGCCGCCAAGGTGCCGGCGGGCGGGATCGCTTCCGGGGCCTTCGCCCCGATCTCGCCCTCCTCGCGCAGCGTTTCCTCGACCATCCGGCGCACGACCTCTTCGTCGGGCTGCACCGGCCCCGCCACCGGGAAGGCGACGGGTTCCTGGCCGTTCGGAGCCGCGGCACGGGGTTCCGGCGCCGCGGTGACCAGCCCGGAGACCGGGTCCGCGAACGTCTCACCTGGTGCTTGGGACAGAGTGCCGTCGCGCTGAGTGAGCTCGGGGGCATTGAAGAAGGGAGCCTCACCGTTCGCGCTCATGGTGACCACCTCACTACTGAATGTCCTCGCCTTTCCAGGGTAGCGACGATGGCGGATAACGCATCCGCCCAATGGCTCTGTCTGTAATGGAGGGTCGGTCACGCAGCGCAAGCCCGTACCCGAACCCCCTGCAGTGTCCAGCCCGCCGGTGGCCCGGTCGACCGCCGTTGGTGACAGATTGTAGTGAGACCGGTCACAGGGGCCCGGAGACGGCCACACGAGACCGGCCACACCCTGGGTGTCAAGATGGCCAGTTTCGCGCGTGGCGATCGAGCCCGGATGGAGTACCGGTCAGGGCACCTCCTCCTGTCCGAGGTCGATCATCTTCCGGCACCAGTCGCGGAGCATCCCGCGGCTGAACGGGCTCAGGACGAGCTGGCGCCGCCCGTCACCGCGATCCAGCGCCGCCAGCGCGAAGCGGCCCAGGTCGGTGTCGACCAGGACGAAGCCGTGGTCGGGGAATTCCGCGCACAACCCGCCGAAGGCGAGCATGTCGAGCACGGCCGTGCCCGAGCGTGGCCGGGCCAGCAGCTCCCGCATCGCCCAGACGTCGGCGTCCTGGCCGTCGTGGACCAGGCCGTCGTCGTCCACCGACAACCAGATCGCCCGCGGCGAGGCACCGAACGGGACCTCCGGCAGCTCCGCGATGAGCATCTCCGGCAGCTCTTCGAAGTCGGCGAGGTGGATCGCCGTCCGGCCCGGGAGCGAACCCATCATGAAGGCCCGCTCGCCGTCCGCGTAGCACCGGATGTCCGCGGTCGCGGGCCCTTCGTCGAAGACGCCGCACAGCGCCGCCCGCACCGAACCACGCAGCATCAGCGAGACGACCTCGAAGCCGAGCTCGTTGAGCTCGCCGGCTTCCCCGAAGGGTGTGCCCTCGATCCAGGCGGCCCAGGCCATGTGGCGTTCGACCTCGTCGATCAGGTCCGCGGGATCGTCGGAGACCGGGCCGTGGACGAGGATGTCGTGGTCGCTGACGTCCGGGTTGTACAGCCGGTCGACGGGCTCGCGGTCCGGCATCGCCGCCAGCACCGGCCCGGCGGCGAGCTCGAGCAGCTCCCGCGCGGCGGTCCGCTCAACCATGGCCTTGCACCTCCTCTCCTTCTTCGTCACCGGTGACTCCGCTACGCGGGATCGGCACGTCGCTGATCAGTTCGGCCGCCGCCAAGATCGCGTCGCGGACCGTGAGGTCCATCAGGGCCGGCTCGAGTGCCTCACCGCCGGCCGGCGAAGTCGCCGCGGGCTCAGGCATGGCTCTGCACCGCCTCGACGATCCACTGCTCGGCGGTGCTCCTCGAGGCCGGACCCCACGTGACCGTCCAACGGCCGGTGCGGTCCACCGCCGCGCTGAACTGGTAGCGGCCGAGGTCGTTGTCGACCAGCCCGAACGCTCCGTGCGGGTACTCCGCCAGGATCGCGTCGCGGACCGCGAGGTCCACCAGCACCGTGCCCAGCCGCGGACGGGCCGCGCACTCGCGGATCAGCTCGACCGCCCGCTCGCAGCCGCCCGGGATCAGGCCGCGCTCGTCCGTCTCGATCCGCACGTGCCGGCCCGGGCCCGGCGGCCGGTCCGGCAGGCCGTCGAACACCCAGCCCGGCAGCTCGCTGAGGAAGCCCGACCGCAGCCGCGCGCGGTTGCCCAGTTTGTGCAGCACCGTGGTGTAGTCCTCGTCGCCGAAGAACCGGACCTCCCACGGCTCGTCACGGGCCGGGAAGACCCCGGTGACCACGCCGCGGATGAAGCCACCGCGCAGCGCCCGGTACAGCCCGACCGCCTCGGCCGTGACCTCGCCACCGGGGGCGAGGCCGATCGCGGCCATCCCGGCGACGAACCGGGTGTACTGCTCCACTTCGTCGGCCAGGCTCAACGGCGGTGAAGGACGACGACCCGGGAGCGGTCCGGTGTCCGCCAGCACGGGCGGGATCTCGAACTCGGGGTCGTAGAACTCCATCACCGAGGGCCGCTCCGGCACCTCGGCCGACAGCGGGGCGATGACCTCGTCGATGACGTCGAAGACGGCGACTGAGTTGTTCACCCTTCGATTGAACACCCTGGCACCGACAATTTCTCGCACATGTGTTCGACCGGGTGACATCGTTCGGCAAACGGTCGGCGAGCGGTTCAGACATGCGCCGGCACCCGCCCTTCGACGACCTCGGCCAGCGCGTCCACGCTTCCGGGCAGCCACCAGAACCGGCGACGGCCACCTCGGCGTCCGCCCAGCACCGCCAGGTGCCGCCCGCGGTCGTCGTCGACGAGTGCGACCACCTCCCACGGCCGCCGAGGGCCACGGGCGAGGTCCACCTGGACCGTGCCGAGCCGGGGTCTTCGGAGCTCCTCCACGAGGTCGAGCACCAGGCACTCCTGCCCGGGCTCCAGAACCCCGCGCTCGTCGGCGTCCAGGTACAACCCCTCGCCGGGCGCCGGCGGCCGGAGCGGCAGCCGCGCGAAGGCCAGGCCGAGCAGCTCCGCGATCGAGCCGGACGACGGCCCGGACCGCCGCAGGCCGTCGCCCGCGACGCCGAACCGCGTGCCGTCGTCGAAGAACGCCGACGTCCACGGCTCGTCGAACAACGCCACGGCGACGCCGCAGACGCCGTCACCAGCGAAGCCGGGGAGCGAATCGTGCAGGTCCAGCGCGGAAGGACTGCCCGCAGCCGCGGCGCGGACGGGCTTGAGGATCTTGGCGATCACCGTGTGCACGGTGCGTGGTGTTGTGGTCACGCGTTCATGAAACCCGGGACCACCGACAATTTCCCGAACATCCGTTCGAGGTGTCACCCGAAAGTGTGGCCGAACGCCGTGAAGGCCCCCTTACCAGGCAAAAACGCCGGCAAGGAGGCCTTCACGGACTTCCGGAGGTGCTACTTCGTCTTCGTCGCGGTGGACCGCTTGGCCGTGGTGGCCTTCTTGGTCGTGCCCGCCTTGACCGTCTTCGCCGTCGTCGAGGCCGGCTTCCGCGCCGGCGCCTTCCGCTTCGGCGCCGGCCCCTTCGCCCGCTTCTCGGCCAGCAGCTCGGACGCGCGTTCCGCGGTCAGCGACTCGATCTCGTCGCCCTTGCGCAGGGTCGCGTTGTACTCACCGTCGGTCACGTACGGGCCGAACCGGCCGTCCTTGACCACCATCGGCTTCTTCGACACCGGGTCCTCGCCGAGCTCCTTGAGCGGCGGCTTCGCGGTCGCCGACCGGCCGCGCTGCTTCGGCTCCGAGTAGATCTTCAGCGCTTCCTCGACGGTGATCGAGAACAGCTGGTCCTCGGTCGAGAGCGAGCGCGAGTCCGTGCCCTTCTTCAGGTACGGCCCGTAGCGCCCGTTCTGCGCCGTGATCTCGTCGCCGGACTCCGGGTCCTTGCCGACCACGCGCGGCAGCGAGAGCAGCTTCAGCGCGTCTTCCAGGCCGATGGTCTCGATGTCCATCGACTTGAACAGCGAGCCCGTGCGCGGCTTGGGCGCCTTCGCCTTCGCGGCCTTCTTCTGCGCGGCCGTGGCGTCCTCGGGGATCTCCACTTCCGGCAGCAGCTCGGTGACGTACGGCCCGAAGCGGCCTTCCTTGGCGACGATCTCGTGCCCGCTCACCGGGTCGACGCCCAGCGAGCGCCCTTCCTGCGGCGTCGCGAACAGCTTCTCCGCGATCTCCTGCGAGAGCTCGTCCGGCGGCAGGTCCTCGGGCAGGTTCGCGCGCTGCGAGTTCCCGTCGACCTCGCGCTCCAGGTACGGCCCGTAGCGGCCGACGCGGACCACGACGGTGTGCCCGTCGGCGTCGCTGAACAGCGGGATCGAGTTGATCTCCCGCGCGTCGATGTCCTCGACGCTGCCTTCGACCAGCTTCTTCAGCCCGCCCAGCCGTCCGATCGAGCCGTCGACGCCCATGTCGCCGCCGAAGTAGAACTTCGACAGCCACTGGCCGCGCTGCTCGTCGCCGTTGGCGATGCGGTCGAGCTCGTCCTCCATGCCGGCGGTGAAGTCGTAGTCGACCAGCCGCTCGAAGTGCCGTTCCATCAGGCCGATCACGGCGAACGCGACCCACGACGGGACGAGCGCGGAGCCCTTCTTCCAGACGTAGCCGCGGTCCTGGATGGTCTTGATGATCGACGCGTACGTCGAGGGGCGGCCGATGCCCAGCTCTTCCAGCTTGCTGACCAGGCTCGGCTCCGAGTACCGCGCCGGCGGCGACGTGGTGTGGCCGTCCGGGGTCAGGTCCGAAGCGGTGAGCGCCTGGTCCTTCTCCAGCACCGGCAGGCGGCTCTGCTTGTCGTCGGCTTCGCCACCGGTCTCGGTGTCGACGGCCTCGACGTACGCCTTGAGGAAGCCCGCGAAGGTGATCGTGCGGCCCGAAGCCGCGAAGGTGCACTCCTCGCCCGAGGCCGCGTTGCCGACGATGCGCACGGACATCGTGGTGCCCTTGGCGTCCGCCATCTGCGAAGCGATCGTGCGCTGCCAGATCATCTCGTAGAGGCGGTACTCGTCGGTGTCCAGCTCGCTCGCGACCTGGCCCGGCGTGCGGAAGACCTCGCCCGACGGCCGGATCGCCTCGTGCGCCTCCTGCGCGTTCTTGACCTTGCGCGTGTACTGGCGCGGCGACGGCGAGACGTACTCCTTGCCGTACAGCTGCGTGGCCTGGCTGCGCGCCGCCGAGATCGCCGACTCCGAAAGAGTCGTCGAGTCGGTACGCATATAAGTGATGTAACCGTTCTCGTACAGCTTCTGCGCGATCCGCATGGTGCGCTCCGAGGTGAACCGCATCTTGCGGCCCGCCTCCTGCTGCAGCGTCGAGGTCATGAAGGGCGCGTACGGCTTCCGCGTGTACGGCTTCTCCTCGACGCTCGAGACCTTGAAGTCACGCTGCTTGAGACCCTCGGCGAGGCGGCGCGCGTCGGCTTCCACCAGCACGCGGATCTCGTTGCTCGACGCCTTGAGCTGCCCGTCCGAGCCGAAGTCGCGGCCCGTGGCGAGGCGAGCGCCGTCCACGGCCACCAGGCGGGCCGAGAAGTTGCGCGGCGACGCCTCTTCCCCGGCGTCCATCGTGGCCGAGACGTCCCAGTAGGACGCCGAGGTGAAGCGCATCCGCTCGCGTTCGCGCTCGACCACGATCCGGGTCGCCACCGACTGCACGCGGCCCGCCGAAAGCTTCGGCATGACCTTCTTCCACAGCACCGGCGAGACCTCGTAGCCGTAGAGGCGGTCGAGGATGCGGCGGGTTTCCTGGGCGTCGACGAGGTCGGCGTCCAGCTCACGCGTCGAGTCGGCGGCGGCGCGGATGGCCTGCTCGGTGACCTCGTGGAAGACCATCCGGCGGACCGGGACCTTCGGCTTGAGCGTCTCGAGCAGGTGCCACGCGATGGCTTCGCCCTCGCGGTCGGGGTCCGTGGCGAGGTAGAGCTCGTCGACGTCCTTGAGCAGGCCCTTGAGCTCGGTGACCTTGGACTTCTTGTCCGGGGTGACCACGTAGAGGGCCTTGAAGCCGTTGTCGACGTCGACGCCGAGGCGCGCCCAGGCCTCGCCCTTGTACTGGGCGGGCACGTCGGCAGCGCCGCGCGGCAGGTCGCGGATGTGCCCGACGGAGGACTCGACGACATAACCGCCGCCCAGGTAGGGGGCGATCTTGCGGGCCTTCGTCGGCGACTCGACGATGACCAGCCGCCGGTGCCCGGCGCCGTTGTCCGCCGAGGCTCCGTTCTTCTTGGTCCGTGCTCCTGCCACGCTGTCCTGCTCTCCGCTCATCTCGTCCCGCGACCGGGACCAGGCCCTGCCCTGGGGCGTGGGGCCCGCGTCTTCGACCTGCCAGTGTGCACGCTCTCCCGGCTCGGACGGCGCGGAGGTGACCCAACACGCCGCCGGTCCTGTGTCCAGCGCATCGCCGCTGACCTCGGCGATGTTTCCCCAACGTACCTGCCACGTGATTTCGGCCACGTCCCGCGCAGCCTAGCGCGTGACCGTCCGGATACCCTCCGTTCGACGGTGGTGGGCGTGGGGACGTCAACGCTTCACTGGTTTCCCCGTCCAGCCGAAAGGATCCGCCATGACCCGACGCCTCCTCGGCGCCCTGCTCACCGCCGCGACCGCCACAGTATTACTGGGGACCACTCCGGCGAGCGCGGCCGCGGCGAACTTCGCCGGCACGGTAGCCCTGTCCAACTGTTCGGGTTCGGTGGTCAAACCGGCGGCGACGCCGGACACCGCACCCGCGCTCGTCATGTCCAACGGCCACTGCCTCGAGACCGGCTTCCCCGCCCCCGGCCAGGTGATCACCAACCGGTCGTCCAGCCGGACGTTCACGCTGCTCAACGCCAGTGGCGGCAACACGGCGACGCTGCGCGCCAAGAAGATCGTCTACGGCACGATGACCGACACCGACGTGTCGCTCTACCAGCTCACCACCACCTACGCGCAGATCAAGTCGAGCTACGGGATCTCGCCGCTCGAGCTGTCGAACGCCCACCCGACGGCCGGCGCGGCGATCGACGTCGTCTCCGGCTACTGGAAGCGCATCTACTCCTGCAACGTCGACGGCTTCGTGTACCGGCTGAAGGAGGGCAGCTGGACCTGGAAGGACTCGATCCGCTACACCTCCGCCTGCCAGACCATCGGCGGCACGTCGGGCTCGCCGATCGTCTCCGGCGGCAAGGTCGTCGGCGTCAACAACACCGGCAACGAGGACGGCGCGCGCTGCACGGACAACAACCCGTGCGAGGTCGACCAGGCCGGCAACGTCACCGTGCACTACAAGACGAACTACGGCCAGGAAACCTACGGCATCCCCGCGTGCCTCACCCCGGCCAACGAAATCGCGCTCACCCAGTCCGGCTGCACGCTGCCCCGGCCCTGACGCGGCTCTCGCACCCGGTCAGGCCGTGCTCGTCACGGCCTCCGGGTGCGGGACCGGCAGCGGCTCCGCGCCCGGCCACGCCGCTTCGGCACCCGGCGGCGGCTCCCCGATCAGTTCCAGCAGCGCCTCCATGCGGCGTTTTCCGGTGACCTTGACGGCCGGGACCTCGGCCTTCGGGCCGGTCAGCTTCGCCGCGACCCCCAACGGCGTCAACGCATCGACCAGCCGCTCGTGCATGGTCGGCGCGAGCGGGTCGACGCCGAGCAGGTAGCCCTGCGTGCCGGGGCGGCCACTGGCCAGCGCCCACATCCGCAGCATCGCGCCGCTCAGCCGGAAGCCGTCCGGCACCGCCTTGCCCGAGTCGTCCTCGACCGGGCCCGCGCAGCCCTCACGCAGCCACCGCAGCGCCAGCGGGAGCAGGTCGACCCGGAACGACGTGCGCACCTGCGGGCGGCCGCAGTCGGCCTTCGAGACCTGCGCGTCCGCGCCGCGGCAGCGGAACTCCCGCGCCAGGACGTGCGCGCGCCACGGCTCCTCGACGACCACCGACAGCCGGGCGGCGGTGCGCCCGAAGCCGGTGATCTGGCCGTGGCAGCACAGCAGGCCGGCCAGGTCGCCCAGACCCGGCCCACTGGCCTCGGCGGAGAAGAGCGAGATCGTCCGATCCACCGCGCCATACTAGAACACAAGTTCGATTCGCGGCAGTACTCGACGCGATCTTCAGCCAGGCGGTTGATCCAGCTGCTGGCAGGCCGGGGCGCGCAGCTCCGCCGCCGCCAGGGCCGGAACACCCTTGAGGCCCTTGAGGTAGTCGAGCGCGTCGATGCGGTCGAGCGTCGCCCTGGCCTCGCCGAGAGCGGCCTTCGTGGCCGTCGCGTCGCCGCGGACGGCGTCGATGCGCTGACGCGCCTTCTCGGCCTGTTCGCGGATCTCGGTGAACTGCCCGATGACGTCCGCGCGGCCGCCGTCCGCCGACGGCACCGGTGGGGCGCCGAGCGCGTTCAGCCCGGCGAGACTCTGGTCCAGCCCGCCGACCACCGAGGACAGCAGGTCGCTGGACGTCAGGGAAGCCTGCTGCGGCGTGCTCGGGTCGACGGTCGGCAACTCCGCCAGCGCGCGGACCAGGTGGGTCACCGCGCCGCAGTAGCCGTCCGCCCATCTCGCCGCCGGATCGGCCTGCGGCACCACGGTCGTCACCGACAGACCCTGGTCCCGCGCCGGGGACTGCGTGGCGGATTGCCCGCACCCGGCGAGGCCGATCGTGATCGTTGCGGTCAGGGCGGCGAAAACGGTTGACCGCGGCCGCACCTGTGCACCTCCTGCTCGACGACGTCCCGGAAGGGCCGACGGTACCGACTCGGCACCGCTTCGCAAGTCGCCGTGCCTGTGTGGGATGTCCCGACACGCCCCGGGCCCGGCACGCGACGCTGCGTGCCGGGCCCGGGGACGGTGTGCGTCAGGCCTTGATCTCCGTCGGGGTGTCGGACAGGACCGTCCCCCGGCGCTTCGAGACCACGATCGCCGCCACGATCACGGCGACCGCGACGAGCGAGATGATGATCCGCACCGCGGTGTTCTGGTCCGGGCCGATCGAGAACTGCACGACGGCGGGCGCGATCAGCACCGAGACCAGGTTCATCACCTTGATCAGCGGGTTGATCGCCGGGCCGGCGGTGTCCTTGAACGGGTCACCCACGGTGTCACCGATGATGGTGGCCTCGTGCGCGGACGAGCCCTTGCCACCGTGGTTGCCGTCCTCGACCAGCTTCTTCGCGTTGTCCCACGCGCCACCGGAGTTGGCGAGGAAGATCGCCATCAGGGTGCCGCAGGCGATCGCGCCGGCCAGGTAACCGGCGAGCGCGCCGGTGCCGAGGCCGAAGCCGACCGCGATCGGGGCGAAGACCGCCAGCAGACCCGGCGTCGTCAGCTCACGCAGCGAGTCGCGCGTGACGATGTCGACGACCTTGCCGTACTCGGGGCGGGTGGTGCCCTCCATGATGCCCGGGATGTCGCGGAACTGGCGGCGGACTTCGTAGACCACCGCGCCGGCCGCGCGGGAAACCGCGTTGACGGCGAGACCCGAGAACATGAACACGACGGCCGCACCGATGATCACGCCGACCAGCGTGTTCGGGCTGACGACCTCGTTGACGAACGACTTGGCCGCATCGAGGCCGGTGACCACGCCGTTGCCCATGCCCGCGAGCGTCTTCGTGATCGCGTCCGAGTAGGAGCCGAAGAGCGCGGTCGCCGCGAGGACGGCCGTCGCGATCGCGATGCCCTTGGTGATGGCCTTGGTGGTGTTGCCCACCGCGTCCAGCTCCGTGAGGATCTGCGCGGCCTTCTCGTCGACGTCGCCCGACATCTCGGCGATGCCCTGCGCGTTGTCCGAAACCGGGCCGAAGGTGTCCATCGCGACGATGACGCCGACGGTGGTCAGCAGGCCGGTACCGGCCAGCGCGACGGCGAACAGCGCGACGCCGCCACCGAGCAGGTACGCGCCGAAGACCGCCGCGCCGATGACGAGCGCGGTGTAGACGGCGGACTCGAAGCCGATCGAGATACCGGACAGGATGACCGTCGCCGCACCGGTTTCCGACGTCTGGCCGACGTCCTTGACCGGCTTGTACTCGGTGCCGGTGTAGTAGCCGGTCAGCTTCAGGATGACCGCGGCCAGCACGATGCCGATGATCACCGCGATGGTCGCGATGACCGCCGGGTTGCCCGAGTTCTCGTAGCCCGCGCCGAAGTCGGAGAAGCTGCTCGGCAGGTACACGAACGCCGCGATCGCCGACAGGACGGCGGAGATCACCGCGGAGATGTAGAACGAGCGGTTGATCGTGACCAGACCACCCTCGCCCGGGCGCGCCTTGGTGATGTAGACACCGATGACCGCGGTGATGACACCGATGGCCGGCACGATGAGCGGGAAGATCAGGCCGTGCACGCCGAAGGCGGTGCTGCCCAGGATCAGGGCGGCGACCAGCATGACGGCGTAGGACTCGAAGAGGTCCGCGGCCATGCCGGCGCAGTCGCCGACGTTGTCACCCACGTTGTCCGCGATGGTGGCGGCGTTGCGCGGGTCGTCCTCCGGGATGCCCTGCTCGACCTTGCCGACCAGGTCCGCGCCGACGTCCGCGGCCTTGGTGAAGATACCGCCGCCGACACGCATGAACATCGCGATCAGGGCGGCACCGAAGCCGAAGCCTTCGAGCACCTTCGGCGCCTGGCCGGTGTAGACGAGCACGACGACCGCGGCACCGAACAGGCCGAGGCCGACGGTGATCATGCCGACGACGCCACCGGTGCGGAACGCGACGCGCATGGCCGTCTCGCGGCCGCCTTCCTCGCGCGACGCGGCGGCCACGCGCAGGTTCGCCTGCGTGGCCAGCCACATGCCGAGGTAGCCGATCGCGAACGAGAACGCCGCACCGACCAGGAAGAAGATCGAGCGGCCGATCTTCTCGTTCCAGTCGTCGGCGGGAAGTGCGAAGAGCAAGAGGAACACGATCACGCCGAAGATGGCGAGGGTGTTCCGCTGGCGCTTCAGGTATGCGGCCGCGCCTTCTTGCACCGCCTTGGCGATGTCCTGCATCTTGGCGGTGCCCTGGCCTGCGGCCAGCACCTCCTTGAGCAGGACGTAGCCGATGACGAGTGCGGCAAGCGCGACCACGGCGACTACACCGACAATCGTGTAGCCACCTCCGGAGAGCGTGATGTTCGCGCCCTCCGCGAGGAATTGCCGTGACATTCGTCCTCCAGGAGACGTCGCCGATCGCCAGCGTCGACGGCAAGCCGAGGGTTCGACACGGCCGACGCTGGCATGGACCCTGTACCGAGCGACACGCTAGCCGGGACGCAATGCACGTCTCACATGACGCTCACCACAGAGGGTGTGGATTGCGGGAGTGTATTGGTATCGCAACCAGCGTCTTCACGCCGTCCCGGTGACGGCACATTCCGTTACCTTGTGAGCCTCCTCACTTGATCGATCACCCTTCCGCCGATCCGTTGGCGCAGTTGGGGATGCGAGAACTGTCGTACCCCTGTGCCAAGCTCAGCTGGTGGAGGACTCGAGAGGGCGGCGGCTGCTGGGGCGGGTGACCGCCGGCATCCCTTCGCGCGAGAACCCGGTCACGCACGTAGCGGACCTCCCGGGTCGCGCGGCGGGTTACGCAGAGTGGCCGCCGTGGGCCGATCCGGCGGTCGTCGCTGCGCTGAGTAACTGCGGCGTTTCGGCTCCTTGGGCGCATCAGGCCGAGGCGGCTTCGCACGCGTACGAGGGTCGTCACGTCGTGATTTCGACCGGCACGGCGTCGGGCAAGTCGCTGGCGTACCAGCTGCCGGTACTGTCGCGGCTGGCCGCGGGCGAGAAGGCGAACGCGCTGTACCTGTCGCCGACCAAGGCGCTGGGCGCGGACCAGCTGCGGTCGGTGTCCTCTTTGGACGTCCCGGGCGTGCGCGCGGCGTCGTTCGACGGCGACACCCCGATGGCGGAGCGCGACTGGGTGCGTGCGCACGCGAACTGGGTGTTCACGAATCCGGACATGCTGCACCGCGGGATCCTCTCGGCGCACGGGCGGTGGGCGTCGTTCTTCCGGCGGCTCAGCTGCGTGGTGGTCGACGAGTGCCACAGCTACCGCGGGGTGTTCGGCTCGCACGTCGCCTTGCTGCTGCGCCGGCTGCGGCGGGTGGCCGAGCACTACGGCGCTTCGCCGGTGTTCGTGCTCGCGTCGGCGACAACGGCTTCGCCTGCTTCGTTCGCTTCGCGGCTGACGGGGGTGCCTTGCGTCGCCGTGACGGACGACGCCTCTCCGCGGGGAGCCCGCACGGTCGTGTTGTGGGAACCGCCGCTGCTGGAGGAATTGACCGGGGAGAACGGCGCGCCGGTCCGGCGTTCGGCCGGCGCCGAGACGTCGCGGATCCTCGCCGATCTCGTCGTCGAAGGGGCGCGGTCGCTGGCGTTCATCCGGTCGCGGCGCGGTGCGGAGCTGGCCGCGCTGGGTGCGCGTCGCATACTGTCCGAAGTGGACCCGGCGTTGGCGGAAACCGTTGCGGCGTACCGGTCCGGCTATCTTCCCGAGGAGCGTCGCGCCCTCGAAGCGGCGTTGCTGTCGGGGCGGTTGCTGGGTGTCGCGACGACGAACGCGTTGGAGCTGGGCGTCGACATCGCCGGGCTGGACGCGGTCGTGCTGGCCGGCTACCCGGGCACGCTCGCGTCGTTCTGGCAGCAGGCCGGGCGCGCGGGCCGGTCCGGCGATTCCGCGCTGGTCGTGTTCGTCGCGCGGGACGACCCGCTCGACACCTACCTGGTGCACCACCCGGCGGCGCTGCTCGAGCGGCCGGTGGAGACGGCGGTGCTGGATCCGGCGAACCCGTACGTGCTGGCGCCGCAGCTCGCGTGCGCCGTGGCCGAGTTGCCGCTGACGCTGGCCGAGCTGGAGGTGTTCGGCGGCGAGGCGGCGCGCGAAGTGCTGACCGAACTGGCGGAGCAGAAGCTGCTGCGGCGCCGGTCGAGCGGCTGGTACTGGACGTCGCGGGACCGGCCGCACGCCGAGGTCGGGATCCGCGGCACGGGCGGCGAGCAGATCGCCGTCGTCGAATCGGACTCCGGCCGGATGCTGGGTACGGTCGACCCGGGCTCGGCGTGCTTCGCCGTCCACCCCGGCGCGGTGTACCTGCACCAGGGTTCGTCATACGTCGTCGACGAGCTCGACCTGGAGACCGGGCTGGCGCTGGTGCACGCGGAGAATCCGGACTGGACGACGACACCGCGCGAGATCGTGGACATCTCGGTGCTGAGCACCCAGGAGAAGCAGGACTTCGGCGGGGTGAGCGTCTGCCTCGGCGAGGTGGCCGTGACGTCGCAGGTCGTCGGGTACCTGCGACGCCGGCCGTCCGGGGAGGTGCTGGACCACACGCCGCTCGACCTGCCGGAGCAGAGCCTGCGCACGCGGGCGGTCTGGTACACCGTTTCCGCCGAGTTGCTCGGCGGTTCTGCTGTCGATGGCGAGGCGGGGACCGGGGGCCATCGGGTGGGGACCGAATCTGCGGGGCCGGTGGGGACCGGGGAGGAAACCCTGGCGAGCGGTCGGGGGCCCGCTCACGAGGGTGGCAGGACACCGGGGGGTGCCGGATTGGTTCCGGCACTGGTCCCCGGTGCCCTGCATGCCGCCGAGCACGCGGCGATCGGCCTGCTACCGCTGTTCGCTACGTGCGACCGCTGGGACATCGGCGGGGTGAGTACCGCGTGGCACGAAGACACCGGGGAGGCGACGGTGTTCGTGCATGACGGCCATCCCGGGGGTGCGGGATTTGCCGAACGCGGTTATGCCGCGATTGTCCCGTGGCTGGCCGCAACGCGGGAGGCGATCGTCTCCTGCGAGTGCCCGACGGGATGCCCGTCCTGCGTCCAGTCGCCGAAGTGCGGGAACGGCAACGATCCGCTGGACAAGGCGGGTGCGGTGGCCGTTCTGGAAACCGTGCTCGGGGCGTTGCGTCAACACGGGAGCTAGAACGGCCACTTGGTGGTTCATGGAGTTGTGTCCTGCTCCGCCTCGGCCGGGCTGGGACCGGCCGAGGGCGGTGGTTCGGGTGGTTCAGGCCGCGGTGGTCTGAACCAGCTGCGGAGCTTCGGCACCGGCCAGCGCACGCACGAGCACGTCGTGCACCTCGGCGGCGTCCGGCAGCTGCCAGCCGCACACCTCGGGCTTGACGCGCCAGTGCACGACACCGTGCTGGAACGGAGACGGCGGCAGCGGGATGTAGCTGTCCTTGCCGTGCCACTTGATGGCGGCGCGGGACGCCAGCTCGGCCGGCAAGCGGTCGGCGACGGTGGTCAGGAAGAGCCAGCGGCCGTTCGGCAGCGCGATGATCGGCGCGGGGTGACCGAGGGCGCGGAGCAGGCGGCAGGCGCGCTTGCCGAGTTCGTCGTCGACCTCGATGGCGTCGAGCACGGTGCCGGTCGCGACGAGCAGGCTGTGGGTGCGGTCGGAGAACCAGGTGGCGACCTCGTGGGCGTGGGCCCCGATCTGCTCGCGCCAGGCGTCACTCGCCGGCACCGGACGGCGCCAGGTGAGGTCGTCGGCCTCGGTGAGCGGAGCGGGGTTGACGCCCGGGAGCACCGGCCAGCCACGCCAAGCGAGTCCGATCGCCTCCGCCCGCAGTTCGATGCGGAAGGCACCTCGCCAGCTGTCCGGCCAATTCGCGTCCAACATTGTCTTTCCTGTCTTAGGTTCCGGTTCTCCGCGACCCGCTAAACCCTGCCGTGGTGTCGCACATCTCACTTAACGGCAAGTTGCACATTGCCCGGAACCCCCACGCGACAACCGGTGGTTACGGGGCGATGAACGCCCCGTGATCTCTACGGCCCGACCGAACCCGAAGGCACGGATCGACGGCGAACGGCGACCGTGAACGGACCGTTCGTCGTGCGAATCCCCAGGACAGACCGGTGCTGTCGCCGGTGGGCGGTAGCCGTGACGAAGCTCTTCGGCCCAGGTGAGCGGGGTGTTCGACCGCTCGCCGTGCACCGACGACCGCTGCCCGTGACGATGGGCCGCTCGTCGCCGGGTCTCGGGAGCGTGCCGGTTATCGCCGCATACCGACCGGTCGGCGCGGACGAACGGCAAGGATTACCGGCGCCACCGATCGGCTCCGGTGACCGGCTACTGGCCACCGGCGGCCGGTGCCGGTGCCGAGCGACAGCGGCGGCGGGCGGTGGCGGTGCCGGTGCCGGTGCCGAGCGACAGCGGGCGGTGCCACCTAGCGGCGGCGGGCGGTGCCGAACGGTGGCGCCTGGCGGCGGCCAGAGCGGGCAGCGGCAGCGGCGGCCCGTGGCGAGGCGCGGGATGGCCGATTGGCCGCAACGGCAGTCGGCATGGCTTGCAACCGGCCGCAACGGCAGCCGGCATGGCTGGCAACCGGCCTCACCGGACGGCCCGCAGCAGCCCGCCACGGCGGCCCGGCGCTCCCAGTACCGAAGCCGGCCAGGGCGGCTGGCCGGCATCCCTGCACGCCCGCCGGCCGCCGGTAGCTGGCGGATGCCACCACACGCCAGCCAGGGTGGTCGGCGAGCATTGCCGCGCCCCGCGCCGGCAGCCAGCTGCGGCGCTCCGACGCATGCCGCGTGAGCGGGCGGTCACGCCGGGGCGCGCGGGTGGTGCCGGCCGCTGCGCGCCGCGGCGTGGGGATGGCGGGGGCTGCCGTGGTGGGCGGCGCGCGGGTCATGGGGGCTGGGCGGTGGGGCCGGCGCGGGCTCGGGCTGATGGGCCGGGCAGGCCGGCGAAACCGCCTGCTGGTGACTCGACCTCGATCAGGGCGTCCAGGCGTTGCCAGCGGCACGTCAGGAGCTTTACTCCCATCCGGTCGGTTACCCACCTGGCGCGTTCGCAGGCTTGTACCGGCCCTTCCGCAGCGTGGGAGGCCGCTGCCAGCGCTCCCAGGTCGGCCGCTGTCTCGGCTCGGTGGCGGGCGATCGTGGCCGCTCCGAGCCAGATGCCCAGGGTGGCCACGCTCGTCAGGGCCGCCACCGTCAGTGCTGTCCAGATGGTGGCCGCTCCGCGGTCCGCGGGTGGCCGGGGGTCAGCCATCTTCGGTTCCTGTGCCCGGCTCGGCCACCGCGTAGGCCGTCGCGTTCAGGTGGACTGACGGGAGCAGGCCGCCGGGTGGTTGGGCTGTCACCTTCACCGTTATCGCGTCGCCTGCGTGCTCGATCGTGAGGTTCGCGCCCGCCGGGGCGATCCGGTGGACGGCCGCTGCCGCTTGTTCGGGCTGGCCTCTTGAGAGGAGTCTCGCTGCTTCGCGGGCTGCGTCCGTGCAGCGCAGTTGGCCAGTCAAGGCCGTTAGGGCGGCTACCAGAAGCACTGTTGTCACCGTCAGGCCGGCCAAGCCGAGGGCGGCTTCGACCGTCACCGCGCCTTCGTCGCGGCGGGTCATGACGGCACCGTCAAGGCCTTCATGATCAAGTCCGTCAGCCACGAGACCGCTTTGTCTCCGGTGAGCAGTGAGTAGAGGACGGCGGCGAACGCCGCGACGGCCACGGTGACGATCGCGTACTCGACTGTCGTCGAGCCCTCGTCCGAGCGGGGGCGGCGACGGGTGAACAGGCGCATGGGTCTTCCCTTCGGTACTGGTGGTCAGAAGAGCGGGCCGAGGTGCTCGGCCAGGCCGAGGACGACCGGCAGCACGCCCAGGCAGAAGAACGCCGGCAGGAAGCACACGCCGACCGGGAGGGCGAGCGCCACCCCGGCCCGTTCGGCGCGCTCCTCCGCTTCGGTGGCCAGCTCGTCGCGGAAGCGGCCGGCGAGGTCGGCGGCCGCCGTGGCGAAGGCCGCGCCGGAGCGGGACGTCCGGGTGGCCGCGCCCGCCAGTTCGGCCAGGCCGGGGGTGGTTCGCACCGGTTCCCACGCCTCTTCCGGGCGGGAGCCGAGGGCCAGGAGGCCGGCGGTCGAGCGGAGTGCCTCGCTCGCTTCGGTCGGCGCTGCCTCGGCGACGGCGTCGAGCGCGGAAGGAACCGGTTGTCCTGCTCGCAGGCAGGCCGCCAGGAGGTCGAGCGTTCCCGCGAGCCTGAGCCTGGTCGCGATGTCCGTCGTCGGCGCGCGGGGACGGCGGGTGCGGCGGATGGCCCACCAGCCGGTGGCGGTCACGATCGCGCCCAGCGTCATCCCGGCCATCCCGCCGATCAACGCCGCCGTCGATACGCCGCCCACCGCCGCCGCGATGGGTCCTACCGCGCGGGGCCACTTCTTGGCGGGCTCGGGGCGAGGTCGGCCGAAGCGTCGCGCTGCCGTGTCGTCCGGCCAGCTGAGCAGCGCCGCGGCGACGAGGACGAGTGCCGCCGCGGTCATCGGATGCGCACCTTTCCCGTCAGCGCGCGGCACCACGCCGTTCCGGCCCAGAGCAGGACGCTGCCGGCGATCAGCAGCAGCCCGCCCGGGGTGGTCCCGGTCAGCACGGACAGCGGGGCCGCGCCCATGGCCTGCCCGAGCAGCAGGCACAGCGCCGGGAGGCCGGTGAGCACCGCCGCGCTCGCCCGGGGACCGGCCAGCTTCGCGCGCATCCGGCGGGCGAACGCCAGACTCGCTTCGGCGTCGCGTCGGGCTGCGTCGAGGACATCGGCCATCGGCAGGCCGTAGCGCTTGCCCAACGTCCAGGCCGCCGCCAGTTCTGGCAGGGCCGGTGCGCGCAGTTCACTGTCGAGCCGGGCTGCCGTCGCCAGCGTGCGGAGGTCGTTTGCCAGCGCCGGGACGACGTCCGCGGCCGCTTCCGCCGCAGTCACGGGGTGGGCGCCGGAGCGCAGCTCGGCCACCATCGTCCGCAAGGCGGTCGCGGTGTGCGCGGCCATCGCGAGTTCGGCCGTGGCGCGCCGGTGGGCTCGCCACTCCTGGCGCCATGCCAGCGTCAGGACGCCGGCGGCGATCGCGCCGGCGACGCCGGCCAGCAGCCCCACGAACGCCGCGGGAAGCAGCCAGCGGGCGACGCGCCACACGTCGGGAACGCGGAGCGTCGTGGGTGGCTCGACTGCGGCTTGGAGCCGGTTCGGTGGCGCGGGCCAGCACGCGAGCGCCGCGCCGACGCACAGCGGGAACCACGCCGTGATCACCGGCGTCTCCTTCGCTCGCACCGGAAAGCCTTCAGCACGCGATCGCCCCCGAGGCCGTGAACAGGTGGCGGTCGATCGTCCAGCGGCCGGCCCGCCACACCGGCACCACCCGGGCCCGGCCGTGTTCGGCGCGGAGCACGCCGACCTCGGCGAGACGGCGGCGGCCGCCCTGCTCGCGTCGCATGTGCAGGACCACGCGGATCGCCGCGACCAGCTGGCTGTGCACGGCGTCGCGGCGGAGACCGCCCAGCGCGGCCAGTGCCTCGATGCGGGCCGGCACCTCCGCCGGGGAGTTCGCGTGGACGGTGCAGGCGCCGCCGTCGTGGCCCGTGTTGAGCGCGGTGAGCAACGCGCCGACCTCGGCGCCGCGGACCTCGCCGACCACCAGCCGGTCGGGGCGCATGCGCAGCGCCTGGCGCACGAGCTCGGGCAGGCCGACCGTGCCCACACCCTCCACATTGGCCGGACGGGCGACGAGGCTGACGAACTGGGGGTGCGCGGGTTGTAGTTCGCCGGCGTCCTCGACGCAGACGATCCGCTCGCCCGGGTCGACCGCGCCGAGCAGCGCGGCGAGGAGCGTGGTCTTGCCCGCGCCCGTGCCTCCGGTGACGAGGAACGCCATCCGCCGTGAGACGACGGTCTGCAGCAGCTTCGCGCCTTCGGCGTCGAACGCGCCGAGTTCGCGGAGTGCGGCGAGGTCGTGCGTGGCCGGGCGGAGGACGCGGAGGGACAGGCAGGTGCCGGCCGCAGCGATCGGGGGGAGGACGGCGTGGACGCGGATGCGGCCGTGCGGGCCGGAGCCGGGGAGCCAGCCGTCCACATAGGGCTGTGCGTCGTCGAGGCGGCGGCCTGCCGCGAGGGCGAGGCGCTGGGCCAGGCGGCGGACGGCTTCTTCGTTGGTGAAGGTGACGGTGGTGCGGGTGAGACCGGCGGGGCCGTCGGTCCAGACTTCGCTCGGGCCCGTCACGAGTACGTCCGTGGTTGCCGGGTCTTCGAGGAGCGGGACCAGCGGGCCGGCGCCGATGAATTCGTCGCGGGCTTGGCGGGCCGCGTCGAGGACGGCGTTGTGGCCGAGCGCGCCGCCGGCTTCGGCGCGGACGGCGGTGGCGACGGCGACCGGGTCGGCCTGGCGGCGGTCGCCGGCGAGGCGGTTGCGGACGCGGTCGACGAAGTCGGTTGTCATGGGCGCGCCGCCTTGGTCGGGAGGTTGGCTGGGGTGGTTTGGGCTGTGACGCGGGTGCCGGGCGGTGGTGGGGCCGCGGTGGTTTCCGGTGGGGTCGCGTCGGTTGTGGTGTGGGTGGTTGGCCGTGGCTGGATGGGTAGTAGGGACAGGAAATTCTTTGTGCTTGTCGGGCCGCGGGTGGCCAAGGTCAGGAGGGTGGGGAGGAAGAGGTCGCCCACTCTTGTCGGGGTGGTCATCGGGTGGCCGCCCGGGCTTCGCGGCGGGCTGTGGTCAGTACGCGGGCTGCTGCTTTGGCTACTGGGCCCGTTGATTTGGCGGGGAACTCGCCTCGCTCGACTGCTGCCGGGAGGCCGCGTTCCGGGGGCATCGAGGCCAGCAGCGGCGGGCCCAGTAGGCCGGCCGCGTGGGCTTGGGGGGCTTCGGCTCTTGAACGTCCACATGCGACGACGCCGGTTCGGGCCGTCAGTTCCGACAGGCGGCGCAGGACCTGCTTCGCCGCCATGCAGGCGCGGAGTTCGACCGGGACCACCAGCACCACCAGGTCGGCGACCGCCACCGCTTCCGCGGCTGCGTCGGTGAGGGTGCGGGGGAGGTCGCAGACCACCGTGCGGCCGGAGCGGCGGCCCGCGGACAGGACCGCCGACAACGATTCGACCGAGGGGCCTTCGCCCTCGGGGCCGCACGCCAGCACCGGCAATCCGCCACCCCGGTGCCTTCTGCGTGGGAGGGTTGCGGCCAGGGACGGCAACGAGACGCGGCCGGTCAGTCGCACGTCCGACCAGCGGGGGCCCGGGGCCTTTTCCAAGCCGAGCAACACATCCAGGCCACCACCCAGTGGGTCGCAGTCCACCAGCAGGGCGCCGCCGGGTTCCCGGTCGGCCGCCAGTGCCAGCATCGCCGCGAAGACGGACGCGCCCGCGCCGCCTCGGCCGCCGATCACGCCGAGGACCAGGCCGGGTTCCTCCGCCCTCGTCTCGACGACGTCGGCGAACGCGCCGGCCAGCTCGGTCTCCTCGTCCGGCAACGAGATCACTCGCTCGACGCCGCCGCGGAACGCGTGCTGCCACGTCTCCGGGCCCGGGCTGCCCTTGCAGACCAGGAGGATCCCGCCGCGCCGGGGCAGGGCCGGTGGCAGCCGCACGGCTTCTTCGTCGAGGACCACCAAGGGCGCGCGGGCCCAGTGACCGTGCGCCGCGGTCAGGTCCGGTGCCCGGTCCAGCTCGCAGCCCGCCACCGCGGCCACGCGCAGAATCTCGTCGAGCACGGTTTCGTCCGCGGCGACCACCAGCGGTCGTTCCCCCGTCATGGGTTCCTCCCCCGTCTTCGGTGCGGGCCGTGGGTGGCCCGGCTTCCACCGTCGCGGGCGGGGGCACGGGGGCACAACGGGTCGGGCGGCGAGCTGTGGACAACCCGGGTGCTGTGGACAACTTCCGCCGCGGGACCGGCTCGCGAACCGGTTTTGTCGGTGGGCTGTGGCAGGATCGCGCCCACCCGCGACGCACGTGCGGCGGAAACCCGCGCGAACCGCCGCAGACAGCGATCCGGCCAAAAGGCCGCGCAGTCAAAAGAAACCGGCGAAGGTAAGCGGAAGGTAAGAGGGCGGCCCCCGCCAGGGGGGAGGGACGGGGGCCGCCGTGGGTTCAGCCCCGGGGGGTCGGACTGAACCGGCCCGGTTGGACACCGGGCTCCCTCACTGTAACTCCGGCGGGTGCCGGTTCGCGCGCCGGACGAGGCACACAGTTCGGTAACGGCACGGTGCGCCGGAAGTGCCTTCCTGTCATGGAATTTCCGGCGGTGCGGCGCGCCCGTGGTGGATCAACGGGACGCGCCGCGATCAAGCTCTTATCCTGGGGACGTGGCCGAACCGAGCAGTGCGCCGTCGCGCATCCGGAACCCGGGCCCGGAGCACGCGGTCGCCGCGTTCTTCGACCTGGACAAGACGATCATCGCTTCGTCGAGCGCGCTGGCGTTCAGCAAACCCTTGCTGAGGGAGGGTTTGATCAACCGTCGCGCCGCGTTGCGAAGCGCCTACGCGCAGCTGGTGTTTTCGCTCGCCGGCGCCGACGAAAACAAAACCGAGCGGTTGCGCGCCGAGGTTTCCGCGCTGTGCGCGGGCTGGGACGTCGCCCAGGTTTCGGCGATCGTCCGCGAAACCCTGCACGACGTCGTCGACCCGCTCGTCTACGCGGAAGCGGCGGAACTGATCGCGCGCCACCGCGCGGACGGGCACGACGTGATCGTGCTTTCGGCGACCGGCGAGGAGGTCGTCGCGCCCGTCGCCGAAATGCTCGGAGCGACCCGCAGCGTCGCGACGCGGATGCAGATCGTCGACGGCCGCTACTCCGGCGAAGTCGACTTCTACTGCTACGGCGCCAACAAGGCCGTCGCCGCCAAGCAGCTCGCCGCGACGCACGGTTACGACCTCGCCGAGTGCTTCGCCTACACCGACTCGAGCACCGACATCCCGCTGCTCGAGGTGGTCGGGCACCCGCACGCGGTGAACCCGGACAAGCTCCTGCGGCGCGAGGCGCTCGACCGCGGCTGGCCGATCCTGGCGTTCGACCGGCCGATGTCGCTGCGCACCCGGATCCCCACCCGATCGGCGGGAATCGTGGCCCTCGGCGTCGGCGCGGTGGCCGCCGGAGCGACCTGGTACGGCCTCAGCCGTCGCCGTCGGTCCCGATAATCCTCCGTCCCGCCACCCACACGGCCGCACGACCTGGACTTTGCTTGGCCCAGCCCCGAATTGTCCGTCGCGCAGGGTGCCCGTGTCACCCGATCCAGCCTCTGTACCGGTGCACCCATCCGCGCACTTGAAGTGACCGGGCTCACGGCGTAGAAAGTAGGTGCGGACGTTCGGTCGGCCAGGGAACAGGTAGAAGAGAAGCCTGTTCCACCCCGGCAAACCTCCGTGCGCGGACTCCGGGTACCCACGCGCAGCGCGCCGCGGGAGGCTCGTCGTCTAGGGACTGCGTAGTGGGACGCCACACGCCGAGTCCATGTAGGTACGACCAGAGTTGCACGCTTGGTCGCCCGAGAAGTTCGCGCTTGCAGGCGGCGCCCGTGGCCCTCGGCCACGGGCGCCGCCTCGTCTTATGCCCTGGGGTCTCCGCCACCCGTTCGGACCTGCGTGCACGTTGCGAACGGCGAATTTCCTACCAATCCGGGTACGAAGTCGGCCGTTGGTGCGGTCGGTCGATGGACATCGCCGGATTCGGTGAGTAGCTTCCCGATACTGGCGCCTCCGAGTGGACTTCTCACGTCCGCCAGGCGTCCGCAACTTTCTGGGAGGCTGGTCGTGACGACCCGAAATCGGAGGTTCCATGCGCTCGCCCTGCCCGTCGCGGGGGTGCTCGCGTTCACCGGTGTGGGTGTCGCGACCGCGGCGAGCGCACCGCGCATGAGCGTCGACGCGCAGGCGGAGGCCGCCGCCACGCAGGCGCTGCGGGGGCTGAGCTTGGAGGAAAAGGTCGGGCAGCTGTTCATCACCTGGGTGAACGGCAAGACGGCCGACGAGGTGAACCCGAAGAACCAGACCGACTTCGGCGTCGACACCCCGGCGCAGGTGGTCCGGAAGTACCACCTGGGCGGTGTCATCTACTTCAACAACGACACGCGCGACAACTTCGACGACCCGGTCCAGGTCGCGAAGCTGTCGAACGGGCTGCAGAAGGCCGCCATCACCAGCGGGGCGCACATCCCGTTGCAGGTCGCCGCCGACCAGGAAGGCGGCACCGTCACGCGGATGGGCGCGCCCGCCACCGAGTTCCCGAACGCCATGGCCATCTCCGCCGGGCGGGACACGGGCCGGGCGACGCAGGCCGCCACGATCCTCGGGCAGGAACTGCGCGCGGTCGGGATCAACCAGGACTTCGCGCCCGATTCGGACGTCAACTCGAACCCCGCCAACCCGGTCATCGGCGTGCGGTCCTTCGCCGGCCAGCCCGGCCTGGCCAGTGACTTCGTCACCGCCGAGCTCAAGGGCTTCCAGAAGTCCGTGGCCGCGACCGCCAAGCACTTCCCCGGGCACGGGGCCGCGCCGACCGACAGCCACACCGGCCTGCCGCGGATCGACAGCACCGAGGCGCAGTGGCGGGCCACCGACGTGCCGCCGTTCAAGGCCGCGATCGCGGCCGGCGTCGACTCGATCATGAGCGCGCACATCCAGTTCCCCAGCCTCGACCCGTCGCTCGAACCCGCGACGCTGTCGAAGCCGATCATCACCGGCAAGCTGCGGAACGAGCTCGGGTACAACGGCGTCGTCGTCACCGACGCCCTCGAGATGCAGGGCGTGCGCCAGCTGCACAGCGACGCCGAGATCCCGGTGCTCGCGCTCAAGGCGGGCATCGACCAGCTGCTCATGCCGGTGCACCTCGAGCTGGCCATCAACTCGGTGCTCACCGCCGTGAAGACCGGTGACATCCCCATGCAGCGGATCGACCAGAGCGTGCTGCGCGTGCTGAAGCTGAAGTTCAAGCGCGGCATCCTGTTCTCGCCGTTCGTCGACGCGAACCGCGTGATGAAGACCGTCGGCGTCCCCGCCAGCCTGAAGACGGCCCAGGACATCGCCGACCGCGGCATCACGGCCGTCGCGAACGACGCCGGCCTGCTGCCGCTGAAGCAGAAGCCCGCGACCGCGCTCGTCACCGGCTGGGGTGTCTCCACGACGACGACCCTCGCCCAGAAGCTGACCGCGCACGGCACGGCCGCGACCGCTTACCAGACCGGTCAGGCCCCGACGGACGCGCAGATCGCGCAGGCCGTCGCGAACGCCCAGAACACCGATCTGGTCGTCGTGCTGACCAACAACATCGCCGCCTTCCCCCGGCAGACCAAGCTGCTCGACGCCCTCCAGGCCACCGGGAAGTCGGTCGTCGCGGTCGCCGCGCAGATCCCCTACGACGCCGGCTACCCGAGCACCGTCAAGACGTGGCTGGCCACCTACGGCTACATCACGCCGACGCTGGAGGCGCTGGCCAAGGTGGTGCTCGGCGAGACGAAGCCGGTCGGGAAGCTGCCGGTCGACATCCCGGCGGGCGCCGACCTGGGCACCGTCAAGTACCCGTTCGGCCACGGGCTGACCTGGTGACGCTCAACCGGCGCCACTTCCTGGGCGCGAGCGCGCTGGCGGTCCCGGTCCTCGCGGGCGGCTCGGCCGTCGCCGGGGCCGAGCCGGAGCAGACCGAAAAGGGCCGCGTCCTCACCGGCGCAGAGCAGCTGGCCGCGCAGGGCTGGCGTCCGCTCGCGGGCCGCAAGCTCGGGGTGCTGTCGAACCCCACCGGCGTGCTGCTGAACGGCGACCACATCGTCGACTCGATGGTCGCGGCCGGCGTCAAACCGGTCGCGGCCTTCGGACCCGAGCACGGCTTCCGCGGCAGCGCGCAGGCCGGCGGCTCCGAAGGCGACTACACCGATCCCCGCACGGGCGTCCCGGTGTACGACGCGTACGGCGTCGACGCGGCGAAGCTCGCTTCGCTGTTCACCAAGGCGGGCGTCGACACCGTCGTCTTCGACATCGCCGACGTCGGCGCGCGTTTCTACACCTACATCTGGTCGCTGTACACGGCGATGGTGGCCGCGGCACAGGTCAAGGCCGCTTTCGTCGTGCTCGACCGGCCGAACCCGATCGGCGGCCGCGCGGCCGGGCCGCTGCTCGACCCGAAGTTCGCCTCGGGGATCGGCAGGAAGCCGATCGTCCAGCAGCACGGCATGACCGCCGGCGAGCTAGCGCGCTTCTTCGCCGAAGAGTTCCTGCCCGGCGATGGCGTGAAGCTGGACCACCTCGAAGTCGTCCAGGTCCGCGGCTGGCAGCGCGACACGCTCTTCGCGCGGACCGGGCTGAACTGGGTGCTGCCGAGCCCGAACATGCCGACCCCGGACACCGCGCTCGTCTACCCGGGCACCGGCATGTTCGAGGGCACGGTGTTCTCCGAAGGCCGCGGGACGACCCGGCCGTTCGAGATCATCGGCGCGCCCGGGCTCGACTGGCGCTGGCGGGAGAAGCTCGAAGACCTGCGGCTGCCGGGGGCGAAGTTCCGCGAGGTCTACTTCGTGCCCACCTTCAGCAAGTTCGTCAACCAGACCTGCGGTGGCGTGCAGCTGAGCGTCAGCGACCCTCGGGCCTTCGAAGCGATCCGCACCGCGGTCGCCATGCTCGTCACGGCGAAGGCACTGCACCCGGACGTCTTCGCGTGGCGCCCCGACAACTACATCGACAAGCTCTCCGGCTCCGACCGGCTGCGGACGATGGTCGACGCCGGGGCAGGCGTCGACGAGGTCACCGGGGCCTGGCGGGCCGAGCTCGCCGAGTTCGACCGCAGACGCCGCCACTACCTGCTCTACCGCTGAGGGGGAGACTCTTGCGTGTTAGGAAGGTCCTCGCCGCGGCCACCGGAGTACTGGTCGCTTTGACCACGTTGACATCGGGAGCCAGCGCCATCACGGGCCACCACGACACCGGTCGCTTCGACCGGCCGCAGCAGGGGTTCGCCCCGGCGTGGACGACCCTGCGCACCGGTTCGCCGCAGCAGGCCGGCCTCGACCCGGCACCGATCAAGGCGGCCGAGGACTTCCTGGCGAGCTGGACCAAGCCGGACACCACCGGGCACCCGCACTTCTCCGGCGCGGTGGGCCTGCTGGCGCACGACGGCGTCGTCGTCGACCGGTACGCGGTCGGCGGCGCGCTGCGGTACGCCGACGCCGCGGGCACCGAACTGCCTGCCGGCCAGCAGGTCCCGATGCGCGACGACACGATCTTCGACATGGCTTCGATCTCGAAGCTGTTCACGTCGATCGCCGTCCTGCAGCTCGTCGAGCGCGGACAGCTGACCATCGACACCCCGGTGTCCCGCTTCTTCCCCGAGTTCGCCACCGGCGACAAAGCGGCCATCACGGTCAAGATGCTGCTCACGCACGTCTCCGGGTTCGACGCCGACCCGATTCCGTCGCTGTGGGCCGGCTACCCGGACATCCCGTCGCGGCGGCAGGCCGTGCTCGACAGCCCGCTGAAGAACAAACCGGGCACGACGTACCTCTACTCCGACATCAACCTGCTCACCCTCGGCTTCATCGTCGAGAAGCTCACCGGGCAGACCCTGGACAAGGTCGTCCACGACCGCATCACGGCACCGCTGGGCATGGTCGACACCGGTTACAACCCGCCCGCGTCGAAGCTGGACCGGATCGCCGCGACGGAGTTCGAGGCCAACCCGCCGCGTGGGATGGTGCGCGGCAGCGTGCACGACGAGAACGCGTGGTCGCTCGGCGGCGTCGCCGGGCACGCCGGGGTGTTCAGCACCGCCGGCGACATGGCCACCCTCGCCCAGACGATGCTCAACGGCGGCAGCTACCGCGGGCACCGGATCCTCCGCGAGGACACCGTGCGGCAGATGATGCTGACGAACTACAACCAGCAGTTCCCGGACGACGCGCACGGCCTGGGCTTCGAGCTCGACCAGCCCTGGTACATGGGCGCGCTGGCGTCGCCGGTCACCGCGGGGCACACCGGCTTCACCGGGACGACGCTGGTCATCGACCCCGAGTCGCGCTCGTTCGCGATCCTGCTGACCAACCGGGTGCACCCGAGCCGGAGCTGGGGCTCGATCAACACCGCCCGCCAGGTCTGGGCGACGTCGCTGGCCAGGGCCATGGCGGTGCGGCCGCAGGCCGGGAACGACGCGTGGACGAGCACGCTGGGTAACGCGAGCGTCGCCACGCTGAGTACTCGGCCTTTTACTACGGATAGTGATCAAGCCCGCGTGTCCTTTTACGCCTTTGTGGACACCGAAGGCCCGACTGATCCACTTCAGCTGCAAGCCAGCACCGACGGCGTGAACTGGCAACCGATCGCCTTATCGGTATCCGGGCCGGGGGCACCCTCCGGAAGCGTGACGTCGCTCTCCGGACACGGCCACCGTGCCTGGTGGAAGGTCATCGCGACACTGCCGCACGCGGCGGCGGTGAGCCTCAGGTGGCGTTACAGCACCGACCCGGGTTACACGGGACGCGGAGTTTCGGTCGACGGTGTGAAAGTCACCGAGAGCGGCCGATCACTCCTCGACGGTGAACGAAACCCCGCCGTTTTCGTCGCGGAGGGTTGGCAGTTGAGCGCTCGGTGACCGAGCTGTCGCCAGCTGTCGAACACCAGCCCGAGTTTACCGTCCGTTTGCCGCTTGCACCGCGACACTAAGTTGCCAAGTCGTTAGCTTGACCTCGTTAACATGACCGACCTGGTTGGCGACTTTCTGGTCAGTGATTAATCGCAAATCCAGATCCGCAGACACGGACGGGTTGCGATCCGACCGAAGGGTGTGGGTAGCCTTGTCGCAGATGCCAACGGTTAGTAACTTTCCGACGGTGAGTGATACCGAATCCGTAATCGGCACGGCACCGTCCGAGCCCGTATCGGTCCAGCCGACCGTGCGGGACGCGGACGCCAGCCCGCTGGTCCGGATCCGGTCCCTGCTCCCCGGTCTGGCCCGCGCCGAGCAGCGCGTGGCCAAGGTGGTGCTGGAAGATCCCGCGCAGGTCGCGAGACGCAGCATCACCGAGGTGGCCCTGGCCGCCAACACCAGCGAAACCACCGTCACGCGGTTCTGCAAGGCCGTCGGCGTCGGCGGGTACCCGCAGCTGCGCATCGCGCTGGCCGCGGACACCGCGCGCACCGAGGCCCGCACGACCCGCAACCTCGGCGGCGAGATCGGCCCGGAGGACGACCTGGCCGCCGTCATCGGCAAGGTCAGCTTCGCCGACGCCCGCGCGGTCGAGGAGACGGCGGACCAGCTCGACGTCCCCACGCTGGAGCGCGTGATCGAGGTCGTCGCGAGCGCCGGCCGCGTCGACGTCTACGGCGTGGGCGCCAGCGCGTTCGTCGCCGCGGACCTGCAGCAGAAGCTGCACCGGATCGGCCGCGTGTGCTTCTCGTGGTCGGACACGCACATCATGCTCACCTCGGCCGCGGTGCTCAGCCCCGGTGACGTCGCCATCGGCGTCTCGCACACCGGCGCGACCACCGACACCGTCGAGGCGCTGCGTGTGGCCCGCGAGCACGGCGCGATCACCATCGCCGTGACGAACTTCCCGCGGTCCCCGATCACCGAGGTCGCCGACTACGTTTTGACGACGGCCGCCCGGGAAACCACCTTCCGTTCGGGAGCGACGGCGAGCCGCATCGCCCAGCTCACCGTCATCGACTGCTTGTTCATCGGCGTCGCGCAGCGGCACATGGACGCGTCGGTCAGCGCCCTGGACGCGACCAGGGACGCGGTCGGCTCGCACCGCTTGGGGGTCAGGCCGGACGGTCGTCGCCGTCCGCGGGAAACCGGCAAGTAATGACCATCGAAGATGTGAGGCGCATGATGACCGTCCCCACGCAGGCGGTGCACGTCGATTCGCCGACCGAAACCCGCAACCCCCGCACCACGGACATCGACCTGATGTCCACCGCGGGGATCCTGGGCGCGATCAACGCCGAAGACCGCACGGTCGCCGGCGCCGTGGCCGCGGTGCTGCCCCAGGTGGCGCGCGCGGTGGACTACGCGGTCGACGCCCTGCGAGCCGGCGGCCGGGTGCACTACGTCGGCGCGGGGACGTCCGGGCGCCTGGCGACGCTGGACGCGGCCGAGCTGGTGCCGACGTTCAACGTGCCGGCGGACTGGTTCATCGCGCACCACGCGGGCGGCGAGAAGGCTCTGCGCAGCGCCGTCGAGAACGCGGAGGACGACGACGGGGCCGGCGCGGCCGAGATGGCCGCCATGGTCCAGCCGGGCGACTTCGTGCTGGGGCTGACGGCGTCGGGCAGGACGCCGTACGTCTTGGGTGCGCTGCTGGCCGCGTCGCGCCAGGGCGCGCGCACCGGGCTGGTCTCGGGCAACCCGAAGGCCGCCAAGCCCGCCGGCGTCGACGTGCTCATCGCCGTCGACACCGGTCCGGAGGCGATCGCCGGCTCGACCCGGATGAAGGCGGGCACGGCGCAGAAGATGATCCTGACGTCGTTCTCCACGGCGACGATGATCAAGCTGGGCCGGACCTACTCCAACCTGATGGTCAGCATGCGGGCGACGAACGCGAAGCTGCGCGGCCGGACCATCCGGATCCTGCAGGAAGCCACCGGCATGACGATGGCGGACTGCTCGGACGCGCTGACCGAGGCCGGGGGCGACCTCAAGGTGGCGCTGGTGCACCTGCTGTCCGGGGAAGACGTCACGAGCGCGGCGAAGGCGCTGCACGCGTCCGGTGGGCACGTGCGCAAGGCGCTGGACTTGGTGCGCGTGCGCGCCAGCTAGCACCCGGCTTTCGGGGGTTCCGGGTGGCGGAGCCCCCGGCCCGGGGCGAAGCCACGGTAGTCACGCCATTGCCGTTCATCTGTTCACCTGTCTAACCTCACAGATGAGGGAAGGCGGGTGGCGGTGGCGGGCACGGAAGAGGACTCGCGGCGCAGGCTGTCGCGCCGCGAGTGGGTGTCGATCGGCGGGATGGCGGGGTTCATCCTGCTGCTCAACGTCGTGGGCTGGGTGGTGCTGGCGGTCTTCGTCGCGCCCCAGCACTACGCGCTGGGCACGTCCGGCGTCTTCGGGATCGGCCTCGGCGTCACGGCGTTCACGCTCGGGATGCGCCACGCCTTCGACGCCGACCACATCGCCGCGATCGACAACACCACCCGCAAGCTGATGGCCGACGGCCAGCGGCCGCTGTCGGTCGGGTTCTGGTTCTCCCTCGGGCACTCGACGATCGTCTTCGCGTTGTGCCTGCTGCTCTCGCTCGGCGTCCGCGCGCTCGCCGGGCAGGTCGAGGACGACTCGTCCGCGCTGCACAACGCGACCGGCCTCATCGGGACGTCGGTGTCCGGCGTGTTCCTGTACGTGATCGCGATCCTGAACCTCGTGGTGCTGGTCGGCATCCTGCGGGTGTTCAAGCGGATGCGCCAGGGCGAGTTCGACGAGGCCGCGCTGGAGCACCAGCTGAACAACCGCGGCGTGCTGAACCGGCTGCTGCGCGGGGCGACGAAGTCCGTGCGGAAGCCGTGGCACATCTACCCCGTCGGCCTGCTGTTCGGCCTGGGCTTCGACACCGCGACCGAGATCGGCCTGCTGGTGCTCGCCGCCGGCGCCGCCACGTTCGCCCTGCCCTGGTACGCGATCCTCGTGCTGCCGATCCTGTTCGCCGCCGGGATGAGCCTGTTCGACACGGTGGACGGCTGCTTCATGAACTTCGCCTACGGCTGGGCGTTCGCGAAGCCGGTGCGCAAGATCTTCTACAACATCGCGGTGACGACGTTGTCGGTCGCCGTCGCGTTCGTCATCGGCACCATCGAGCTGGTGTCGATCCTCGCCGAAAAGCTGGACATCACCACGGGACCGCTGGCCGCGATCGCGTCGGTCGACCTGGACTACGTCGGGTTCGGGATCGTCGGGCTGTTCGTGCTGACGTGGGTGGTCGCGCTCGCGGTGTGGCGGTTCGGGCGCATCGAAGAGAAGTGGTCGGCGAAACTGTCCTCTTAAGACGCCGCGTCGGAGATGCTCTTCGCCTCGCGCGCACCCGCTTCGAACGCCTCGCAGCAGAAGAGCAGCCACTCGCGCACTGCTTCGGGTTTCCCGCTCGCGAAGCCTTCGGCGGTTTCGAGGTAACGCGGGACCCGGCGGAAGAACGCCACCTCCGGCACGCTCAGCGCCTTCGGGTCGAGGCCGGTCGCGACCATCGTCAGCCGGGCGGCCGCGCGCGCGACGACGCCGTCCGCGCTGCCGAACGGCTTGAGCGCCAGCAGTTCCCCGTGCACGACCGCCGTCAGGACCGGGCCCGGGACCGACGTCGCGCCGGTGACCAGCTGGGCCAGCAGCTCGAGCCGGCCGCCGCCGGAATGCGGGCGCCCCAACGCGTCCAGGTCTTCGACCAGGTCGGCCGCGGCGAGGACGTGCAGGCGGGCCAACGCCTGCAACGGCGCTCGGCGCCACGTCGGGAGGAGCGACTCCAGCGTCTCCGCGACGCGCAGCGCGCCCGCGAGGACCGGGTCGGCGACCGCGCCGTCGGCGGGCAGCTCCGGGTTAGCGCCCTCGATGCCGGCGGACGCGCGGGCGGCGCGCACGGACGCCTCCGCCGCCGTCGCCGCGCCACCGCGGAGGTTGGCCGGGAGGCGGTGCACCTTGAACACGGCGTCCTGCGCGGACTTCGCGGCCGCGGCGACGCCTTCGAGGTCGAGGAGTGGCTTGAGCGGATCAGGCATCGAGCACCTGGCCTTCACGGGAGACCACGGGCGGCAGCACCGACCACGGGAAGTTGATCCAGCGGTCGGTGTGCCGCCAGACGTATTCGCACTTCACCGTCGAGTGCGGCTTCTCGTACACCACGGCCGAGCGCACCTCGGCGACGTGGTCGAGGCAGTAGTCGCGGACGAGCTTGAGAGTCGCGCCGGTGTCGGCGACGTCGTCGGCGATCAGCACCTTCTTGCTCGTGAGGTCGACGACGTTGGGCACCGGCGGCAGCATCACCGGCAGGTCGAGGCGCTGGTCGACGCCGGTGTAGAACTCGACGTTCATCACGTGCAGGTTCTTCACGTCGAGCGCGTAGCCGAGCGCGCCGGCGACGAAGAGGCCGCCGCGGGCGATGGACAGGATGAGGTCCGGCGCGAAGCCGTCTTCGGCGATGGTGTGAGCCAGTTCACGGCTCGCGGTGCCGAACAGCTCCCAGCTCAGCTCTTCCCGCTCTTCGGCCATCGATCTCGCCCTTCGTCGTGGTCAGCCGAGCATAGGCAACGCCGAAGTGGCCTGTGAAAATGCTTGGAAACTGGCTATTCGAGACAGCCAATGCCGGCCGTACGGTGATCACGTGAGTGACTGGAACACGCGACCGACCCTGGCCGGCGAGCACGTCCGCCTGGAGCCGCTGACGGCCGACCACGCGAAGGGCTTGCTCGAGGCGGGCCGCGACCCGGGCATCTGGGCGTGGCTGAGCATCCGGCAGCCGGGGGATCTTCCGGCGGCCGAGCGGATGGTGGCGCAGGCCCTCGCCGACCCCGCGCGGCGGGCGTTCGCGCAGATCGACGTCGCTTCCGGCCGCGTCGCCGGGACGACGTCCTACTACCAGGTCGTCGAGCCGCACCGGATCCTTTCGATCGGGCACACCTGGATCGGCGCGGACTGGCAGCGCACCGGCCTGAACACCGAGTCGAAGCTGCTGCTCCTCCAGTACGCGTTCGAAACCCTTGACGCGCAACGGGTTTCCTGGGAGACCGACATCCGGAACCTGCGCTCGCAACGCGCCATCGAACGACTTGGCGCGCTTCGCGAGGGCGTCCTGCGGGCGCACCGGATCCGGCCGGACGGTTCGTCCCGCGACACCGTCACCTATTCGATGCTGGCCCCCGAATGGCCCGCCGCCCGAGCCCGGCTGAACGAACGCTTAGTCACCGCCGCTCGCCTGCCTCGGTGAAACGGCGGGGCAACGTGGGTGCAACCTTTTACAAGGCGGACTAACGTCGCTAGCGTGCCGCTAGCCGTCGTTTCGGCGCACTACAGGAGGCCTTGCAACCATGACCGAGCAGTCCCCAGCACTGGACAACCTGCTCACCGAGAGCCGCACCTTCCCGCCCAGCGACGAATTCGCTGGCCAGGCCAACGCGAAGGCCGACCTCTACGCCGAGGCGGACGCCGATCGCGAAGCGTTCTGGGCCAAGCAGGCCGAGCGGCTCACGTGGGACACGAAGTGGACCACGGTACTGGACTGGACCAATGCGCCGTTCGCGAAGTGGTTCGTCGGCGGCAAGCTGAACGTCGCCTACAACTGCGTCGACCGGCACGTCGAGTCCGGCCACGGCGAGCAGGTCGCGATCCACTGGGTCGGCGAGCCGGGTGACACCCGGGACATCACCTACGCCGAGCTGAAGACCGAGGTTTCCAAGGCCGCCAACGCACTCACGTCCCTCGGCGTGACCGCGGGCGACGTCGTCGCGATCCAGCTGCAGATGGTCCCCGAGGCCATCTTCGCGATGCTCGCGTGCGCGCGGATCGGCGCGCTGCACAACGTCGTCTTCGGCGGCTTCTCGCCGACGGCGCTGCGGGCCCGCGTCGACGACGCCGCCGCGAAGATCGTGATCACCTCCGACGGCCAGTTCCGCCGCGGCAAGGCCGCGCCGATGAAGACCAATGTCGACGAAGCGCTCGAAGGCGCCGAAACCGTCGAGAAGGTCATCGTCGTGAAGCGCACCGGCGACCAGCTCGAGGGCGACGTCCCGTGGACCGACGGCCGCGACCTCTGGTGGCACGAGCTCGTCGACGGACAGTCCGAAGAGCACACTCCCGAGGCCTTCGACAGCGAGCACCCGCTGTTCATCCTCTACACGTCCGGGACGACCGGGAAGCCGAAGGGCATCCTGCACACTTCCGGCGGCTACCTGACGCAGACGGCGTACACGCACCACAACGTCTTCGACCACAAGGCCGGCGAAGACGTCTACTGGTGCACCGCGGACATCGGCTGGATCACCGGCCACAGCTACATCGTCTACGGCCCGCTCGCCAACCGCGTCACGCAGGTCGTCTACGAAGGCACGCCGAACACCCCGCACGAGGGACGGCACTGGGAGATCGTCCAGAAGTACAAGGTCTCCCTCTACTACACCGCCCCGACGCTGATCCGCACGTTCATGAAGTGGGGCGCGGAAATCCCGGAGAAGTACGACCTGTCGTCGCTGCGGGTGCTGGGCTCGGTCGGCGAGCCGATCAACCCCGAGGCGTGGATCTGGTACCGCGAGAACATCGGCGCGGGCCAGGCTCCGATCGTCGACACGTGGTGGCAGACCGAGACCGGCGCGATCATGATCTCGCCGCTGCCGGGCGTCACCTCGACGAAGCCGGGTTCCGCGCAGAAGGCGCTGCCGGGCATCTCCGCGAAGGTCGTCGACGACCAGGGCAAGGAGGTCGGGCCCGGCGGCGGCGGGTACCTGGTGCTCGACAAGCCGTGGCCGTCGATGCTGCGGGGCGTCTGGGGCGACGAAGAGCGCTTCCGTGACACCTACTGGTCGCGCTTCAAGGAGCAGGGCTTCTACTTCGCCGGCGACGGCGCGAAGTACGACAACGACGGCGACGTCTGGCTGCTGGGCCGCGTCGACGACGTGATGAACGTGTCCGGCCACCGGATCTCGACGACCGAGGTCGAGTCGGCGCTGGTTTCGCACCCGACGGTGGCCGAGGCCGCGGTCGTCGGCGCGTCCGACCCGACGACCGGGCAGGGCATCGTCGCGTTCGTCATCCTGCGCGGCAACGCGGTGGACGGCGGCGACGAGGCCATCCAGGCGCTGCGCAACCACGTCGCGAAGGAGATCGGGCCGATCGCGAAGCCGCGGCAGATCATGGTCGTGCCGGAGCTGCCGAAGACGCGCTCAGGCAAGATCATGCGCCGCCTGCTGCGCGACGTCGCGGAGAACCGGCAGGTCGGCGACGTCACCACGCTGGCCGACTCGTCGGTGATGGACCTGATCTCGTCGGGCCTGAAGTCGGGCAAGTCCGAGGAGTGAGCTAGCGTTCTCTTCGTCAGAGCCCTTCCGGCTTCGCGCCGGGAGGGCTCTGTCATGGAACCCCCGCGCGGCGCTTGTCGAACGCATGTTCTACACTGTGCCGCGAACCACACCCACTTCCCGGGCAAGGAGACGACACGACGATGACCGTGGATGTCCTGACGCACGACGAGGAAACGGCTTCGGCCACCACCGAGGCGCCGGCCGTTGCCACCGACGAGGCGACCGTCACCGAGTCCGCGTCCCCCTCCGCTTCGGAAGGCTCGCCCGAGCCCGCCGAGGAAGAGGCCCCCAAGCCCAAGCGCGGCCGCCCCAAGGGCGCGGCGACGGCGTCGACGGCGAAGAAGACCCGCACGGTCGAGCTGACCCTGACGGTCACCGGCACCGCCGACGGCGAGTGGCAGGCCGAGCTCAAGAACGGCTCGAAGTGGGTCGCGAAGGGCCTGGAGATCCCCGCCGCCGCGGTTTCGCGCGCGGCGAAGGAGCTGCACAGCGACCTCTCCGGCCCGATCGACGAGGTGATCAACCAGGCCCGCGAGGCGCAGGCCGCGAAGGTCGCCGCGCTGGAAGCCGAGCTCGAGAAGGCCAAGCAGGCCCTCGCCGAGCTCGACGCCTGAGCTTCATTTCCGGGAAGCGCCCGGTTCCGCTTCGAGCGGGGCCGGGCGTTTCCGCTATCCGGCCGCGGCCCTGGCCGCCCGCTCGACCTCCGCTCGCCGGGCTGCCCAGAAGGCCGCGTCCCGCCCTGCCGCCTCGACTTCGCCGTCCAGCTGTTCCCGCAGGATGTCGGCGTGCCCGGCGTGCCTGCCGGTCTCGGTGAGCACGTGCACCAGGACGTTGAACAGCAGCACGTCCGGCCGCGGCCACCACGGCACGTGGCCGGGCGAGTCGACGGCGAGCGCGGCGATGGTCGCGTCGGAGTGCGCCCAGGCGCGCCGGTAGCGGCCGGCGATCTCCTCGCGCGTCTCGTGCTCGGTCGCCCACATGTCGGTCCCGCGCCGGTCGAGGTCGTCCCACCGCGGGACGGGCTCGGGGAACGGACGGCCGAAGACCTCGCCGAAGTACCGGGCCTCCGTCAGCGTCAGGTGCTTGACCAGGCCGAGGAGGTTGGTCCCGGTGCCGGTCAGTGGACGGCGGACGTCGTACTCGGAGAGCCCGTCGAGCTTTCCGAGCACCGCCTCGCGGATCTCTCGCAGGTCACTGTGCAGGTATTCCTTCGCGAAGTCGTCGATCACGAGGTCCAGCATGCCCGGATCAGGCGATCGGCGGCCGCCTCGGCAGCGGGGACTTGAACTCCACCCACATCGAGTCCGTCAGCGCCTCGACGTGGTGGGTCACCCCACGCGGGTGCAGTGCCGAATCCCCCGGTCCCAGCTCGGACTCGACCCCGGCCACCGCGCCGCGCAAGCGGCCCGACAGGACGTAGACGATCGAGTCGTGGTCGTGCGCGTGCGGTGGGGACGCCACCCCGGCCGGGTAGTGGATCAAGTACGCCAGGCCGGTCTCCGCCGTCTCCAGCAGCCGGAACCGGCCTTCGCCGCCCGTCAACGGGAGGCCCTCCACGGTCACCAGCGGCTCCCAAACCTGCTCCTCCATGTGCCCATGATGACCCAGGATCGCTGAGAGTCCACACAGGACAGGCTTAGGCAAGGCACACGTTATTTAGGCGTACCTGACAAAAAGAACAAGTCTCGCCACGATTCCCCGTTCGTGTTTCACTTGTCCCGTGACCGAAACGATCGACGGTGACGCCGTGGAGCACGCCCACGAACCGCACCAGGACGTGGGCGGGAAGCTGAACTGGCTGCGGGCCGGGGTTCTCGGGGCGAACGACGGCATCGTGTCGGTCGCCGGGATCGTCGTCGGGGTCGCGGGGGCGACCACCGAAAGCACCACGATCCTCACCGCCGGAATCGCCGGTCTCGTCGCCGGGGCCTTTTCCATGGCCGGCGGGGAATACGTCTCCGTCAGCACCCAGCGCGACACCGAACAGGCCTTGCTCCGGCTCGAAAAGCAAGAGCTCAAGACGATGCCGGAGGCCGAGGAGCGCGAGCTCGCCGGGATCTACGAGGACAAAGGGCTTTCGCCGGACCTCGCGAGCCAGGTCGCGCGTGAGCTGACCGAAAAGGACGCGCTGCAGGCGCACGCGGAAGCCGAGCTCGGCATCGATCCGGACAACCTGACCAGCCCGTGGCAGGCCGCGTGGGCGTCGCTCGTCGCGTTCTCGGTCGGCGCGCTGCTGCCGATCCTGTCCATCGCCTGGGCCGGTGTCTCCCTGCGGGTGTGGGCGTGCGCGGCCGCGGTCGTCGTCGGCCTCACGCTGACGGGGTGGCTCAGCGCGCGGCTCGGCGACGCCAAGGTGGGGCGCGCGATCCTGCGCAACGTCGGGGTCGGCGCCCTCACCATGGTCGTGACGTACTTCGTCGGGGTGATCTTCGGCGTCACCGTCGGCTAGTGAACGCCCTTCATCAGCTTGCGGATGAAGGGGATGCCGAGGAACAGCAGCACGCCGACGCCGATGGCGACGCCGCCGACCGTGCTGAAGTACGGCGCTTCGTCGTCGACCGAGTAGTACTCGGCGAGCTTGCCGGACATCGCCGTGCCGAACGAGATGGACAGGAAGTTCAGCGCCACCATCTGCGTCCGGAACGCCGCCGGCGCGAGCTTCGTCGACAGCGACAGCCCGACCGGGGAGAGGCACAGCTCGGCGATCGTGAAGACGAACAGGATGCCGACCAGCGCGAGCATCGGGCTCGCGTTCTGGCCGCTGCCCACCATCGGCAGGAACAGCAGGAAGGCCGCGCCCATCAGCACCGTGCCGAGGACGAACTTCATCGGCGTCGACGGCTGGCGCTCGCCGAGCTTCGTCCACAGCGCCGCCAGAAGCGGCGCGAACACGATGATGAACACCGGGTTGATCGAGTTGACCCAGGGCACCGGCAGCTCCCAGCCGAACAGGTTCCGGTTCAGCCGCTGGTCGGTGTAGGCCGCGACGACCGTGAACTGCTGCTGGTACAGCGAGAAGAACACCGCGCTGGCGATGAACATCGGGATGAACGAGAACACCCGGCTGCGCTCGTCCGAAGTGATCTTGCGGCTGGTCAGGATCACGAGGAAGTAGATCACCGAGATCACGCCGACCACCACCACGACGACGTCGGCGAGGTTGCCCGGGTTGACGACTCCGGTCATGACCAGCACCGCGATCGCGACGACCAGCAGGACCGCCGCACCGATCGCGAGCGCGCGCTGCGACGACGGCAGCGGGTTCGGGATCTCCCTGGCCTTGTCGCCGAGGTTCTTGCGGCCGAGCGTGTACTGGATCAGGCCGAGCGCCATGCCGATCGCGGCGAGGCCGAAGCCTAGGTGGAAGCCGACCTCCGACTGCGCGAGCCCGGTCAGCAGCGGTCCGACGAAGCCGCCGAGGTTGACGCCCATGTAGAAGATCGTGAAGCCGGCGTCGCGCCGTTCGTCGCCGTCGGCGTAGAGCGTGCCGACGATCGCCGTCGCGTTGGACTTCAGCCCGCCACTGCCGACCGCGACGCACACGAGACCGACGCCGATCCCGGTCAGGCCGGGCAGCAGCGCCAGGCTGAGGTGGCCGATCATGATCAGCACGGCGCTGTAGAAGAGCGTCCGTTCGGAGCCGAGCAGCCGGTCGGCGACCCAGGCGCCGATGACGGCGGAGAGGTAGACCAGCCCGCCGTACGCGCCGACGATGCCGAGCGCGGATTCCTGCGCCAGGCCCAGACCACCCTGGTCGACCTTGTAGTAGAGGTAGATCGGCAGGATGCCGAGCATCCCGTAGTAGGAGAACCGCTCCCACATCTCGACGCCGAAGAGGTTCGCCAGTCCTCGTGGGTGCCCGAAGAACCTCGTGTCCTGCTGGACCTCGGTAGAGGTGCTCACAACTCTGTCTTCCTTTGTCTCGGACTTCGTTGTCGATTGGCATGCTATGGGCCCACCTGGTGACCCACCACCGACACCCCGTGTGGCGGTCGCCATAACGGTCCGTGACAAAGGTGGATTAAAATTACGTCAAGGTGCGCCGGGAAGTCTGGTCGGCAATGGTGATCAGCGAACCCAGGAGCCGCCCGTGTCCCGCCCCTTCAGCGAATTCGCCCGCTACCTGCGCACCGAGACGACCGGCGGGCTGATCCTCCTCGGCGCGACCGCGATCGCCCTGCTCTGGGCCAACTCGCCGCTGCGCGACAGCTACCACGCCCTGCGCGACTTCCGGCTCGGCCCGGAGTTCCTGCACCTCGACCTGACGATCGGCGACTGGGCCAAGGACGGCCTTCTGGCCCTCTTCTTCTTCGTCGCCGGGCTCGAGCTCAAGCGCGAGCTCGTCATCGGCGAGCTGTCCCGGTTCAAGCAGGCGATCCTGCCGGTCGTGGCCGCGCTCGGCGGCATGGTCGTGCCCGCGCTCGTCGCGCTGTCCGTCGGCTGGGGGACGCCGGGCATCGAGCGCGCTTGGGCCGTCCCCGTGGCCACGGACATCGCGTTCGCGCTCGGCGTGCTCGCGCTGACCGCGTCGAACCTGCCTTCGAGCGCGCGGGTCTTCCTTCTTTCGCTGGCCGTGGTGGACGACCTCGGCGCGATCGTCGTCATCGCCGTGCTCTTCACGACGGGCTTCGACCTGGTCGCGGTGGCCGTCGCCGTCGTGGCGCTTGCGCTGTACGCGTTCCTCCAGCACAAGCGGGTCCGGACGCCGTGGCTCTACGTGCCGTTGGCGCTGGTCACCTGGGTCGCGGTGCACTCGGCGGGCATCCACGCGACGATCGCCGGCGTCGCGCTCGGCCTGCTCACCCGCGTCCGCGCCGACGAAGGCGAGGCCGAGGCTCCCGCGCTGCGGCTCGAGCACCGGCTCCAGCCGTGGTCGGCGGCGGTCGCCGTGCCGGTGTTCGCGCTGTTCGCGGCCGGGATCTCGGTGAACGGCGACGCGCTCGGCGCGGTGTTCACGACGGCGTTGCCGCTCGCGATCTTGGCCGGGCTGCTCGCCGGCAAGTTCGTCGGCATCATGGGGGCCAGCGCGCTCGCCGTGAAGCTGGGCGCGGCGGAGAAGCCGCGCGGGATGAGCTGGCGGGACATGGCCGCGTTGTCGGTGCTCGGCGGGGTCGGGTTCACCGTGAGCCTGCTGATCGCGGAGCTGGCGCTGCCCGAAGGAACGAGCGAGCTGGCCAAGGCGGCGGTGTTGATCGCGTCCGCGGTGGCCTCCCTGCTGGCGGCGGCCCTGCTACTCCGCCGTAGCAAAGCGCACGCCCGAATCTCCGACACACTGTGACGCCGCCGCGCCCGGTTTCGAGACACATGGCACGATGACCCGGTGAGCAGCCCCAAGCACGAACGCACCGGCCCCGACGGCGTGGGGGCCGTGCCTTACCTCCCGCTGTCCTCCGCGAACGACGTCCCCGGCGACCAGTCGCTCGGCCGGCTGGTCGGCGACGCGACCCAGCACATCTCGACCCTGGTCAGGGCCGAGATGGAGCTCGCGAAGTCCGAGCTGGTCGGCGAGGTGAAGAAGGGCCTCAAGGGGGCCGTCTACTTCCTGATCGCGCTGACGGTCTTCCTGTACAGCACGTTCTTCCTGTTCTTCTTCGCGGCCGAAGGCCTGGCCGAGGTGGTGCGCCACCGCTGGATCGCGTTCGGCATCGTGTTCTTCGCGATGGTGGTGGTCGCGATCGGTGCCGGGTTCCTCGGCTACCGCAAGGTGAAGAAGTTCAAGGCTCCCGAGCGGACGATCGCCAGCGTCAAGGAGACCGCCGCCGCGCTCAAGCCGCAGCGTGCGCCCGAAGACGACTTGACGACCACCCGCGACTGAGGCGTTGCCCGCTTCCCCCGACCCGTCGAGCGTCCGGCTCGACGGCGCGTGGGCCCACCGCGACGTGTCCGCGAACGGCATCCGGCTGCACGTCGCCGAGCTCGGCGACGGACCGGTCGTGGTGCTGCTCCACGGGTTCGCCGAATTCTGGTGGACCTGGCACCACCAGCTGCGCGCGCTGGCCGACGCCGGGTTCCGCGCGGTCGCCGTCGACCTCCGCGGCTACGGCGACTCGGACAAGCCGCCCCGCGGTTACGACGCTTGGACGCTCGCCGGCGACGTCGGCGGGTTGATCAAGTCGCTCGGGGCGCGCCGCGCGCACCTCGTCGGGCACGCCTGGGGCGGCCTGCTCGCCTGGACGGTCGCGGCGCTGCACCCGCGGCTCGTCTCGTCGGTGACGGCGATCGGCGCCGCCCACCCGCTCGCGCTGCGCTCGTCGGTCCGCCCGTGGCGCGGCCAGGGCCGGGCCGCCGGGCACCTCTTCCGCTTCCAGGTCCCGATGGCGCCGGAGAAGTGGCTCGTGAAGGACGACGCCCAAGCCGTCGAAGACCTCTTCGGCGGCTGGGCCGGGAGCCGGTGGCGGTCCACTTCGGACTTCGTCGACAGCGTCGAGGAGTTCCGGCACGCCATGCTCGTTCCCGGCGTCGCGCACAGCGCGCTCGAGTACTACCGGTGGGCGTTCCGCGCCCAGTTCCGCGGCGAAGGCCGCCGGTTCACCGACGCCGTGGGCCGCCGGATCGCGGCGCCGACGCTGCAGCTGCACGGCGCCGACGACACCTGCATCCTGCCCGAGACGGCGACGTCGTCGGTGCGCTGGGCGGGCCCGCACGCCGAGCCGGAGTTCTGGCCGGGCGTCGGGCACTTCCCCCACCTCGAAGTCCCGGACCGGACGTCCGCGGCGCTGGTGGACTTCCTCAAGCGAGGCTGATGGCGTTCTTCGCCCGGTCCACCGACTCCTCCGCCGGGCCGCCCTCCGGGTTCTCCGTCGCCAGCGCCTGGTTGAGCTCGACGAAGGGCCGCATCCGCCGTTCGTAGGCCGCGAAGGCGGTTTCGTGATCCGCGCGGCCCAGCTCCTGCGCGAGGACGTACGCGCCGACCAGCGCGAGGCTCGTTCCCTGGCCGGACAAGGCGGACGCGCAGTAGCCGGCGTCGCCGACGAGCACCACCCGCCCGGCCGACCAGCGGTCCAGCTCGATCTGGGCCATCGCGTCGAAGTAGAAGACGTCCGCGGCGGCCATCGCGTCCAGCAGCTTCGGCACCTCCCAGCCGACACCGCCGAGCCGTTCGGCGATCAGCCGCTTCTGCTCCGGCACGGTCAGCCGGGGCAGCGGCTCCGAGCCGAACCCGAGCGTCACGCGCAGCTCCGTGTTGTCCCGCACCGGGTACGCGACGCCGCCGGTGTGCTCGTGGCGGAACCAGACCTGCCAGTCCTCGAGACCGAGGAAGTTGGGCGCCGGGAAGATCGCCAGGTACTGCCCGAGGTGGCGGACGAACCGCTCCTCCGGCCCGAAGGCGAGCCGCCGCACGGCCGAGTGCAGGCCGTCGGCGCCGACGACGAGGTCGAACGTCCGGAAGCCACCGCGTTCGAACTCCACGCGCACGCCGTGCGGCTCCTCGGTCAACGCCGTGATCGCGTCGCCGAAGACGTACTCGACGCCGGTGCCTTCGTGCAGGACCGCGACGACGTCGTCGCGCAGCACCTCGAAGTCGGCGTTGTCGAGCCGTCCGCTGCTGTAGGTGAACTCCTCGGACCGGAACAGCTCCTGGCCCTGACCGTCCACCACGGCCATCCCCCGCATCCGGGTGCGCAGCGCGCGCAGCCGGTCGCCGATGCCCAGCTCGTCGACGACGTCGAGCGCGACCCCGCGCACGTCGATCGCCTGGCCGCCGGTGCGCGGTCCGGGCGCGCGCTCGACCACGGTCACCGACCAGCCGTCGCGGGCCAGGAACCGGGCCAGGGTGCCGCCGGCCACGCCGGCGCCGGAGATCAGGATGTTCCGCATTGGTTCCTCCAGAGTCGTACACTTGTTGGCACCACAGTGGAGTTCACACAGTTCAAGCGGCAAATCTGTACTAGCACAGATGGCCCGCTGTACTAGGTCAGGGAGAAGTCGTGAAGTACGTGGCCATCGCCGACGAGCTGCGCGGCCGGATCGCGCGGGGCGAGCTGTCGCCGGGTGCGCGGGTGCCGTCGACCCGGCGGCTCGCGGCCGACCACGGCGTCGCCATGGCGACCGCGGCCAAGGCACTCGCGCTGCTGGGGCAGGAAGGCGTCATCCGCGCGGAGCCGCGGTCGGGGACGGTCGTCGCCGGCCGCGAAAGCCGCGGCAGCCAGCGCGGGCTGACCCGCGACCGGCTCGTGCGCACGGCCATCGACATCGCCGACGCCGAGGGGCTCGGCGCGCTGTCGATGCGCGGGGTCGCGGCCCGGCTCGGGGTCGCCCCGATGGCGCCGTACCGGTACGTGCGCGGCCGGGACGAGCTGGTGCTGCTCATGGCCGACGCCGCGTTCGGCGAGCGCGGCTATCCGGCGAAGCAGTCGGGCGACTGGCGCGAACGGCTGACGCTCGGCGGCCGCACGCTCTGGTCGCTCTTCAAACGCCACCCCTGGCTGGCCCAGCTCGGGCCGATCACGCGGCCGCTGCCCCTGCGCAACCTCGCCACCCACGGCGAGTGGGCGCTGTCCGCGCTGTCCGAGCTCGGGGTCGACGCCGCGACCCTGTGCGACCTGCACGTCCTGTTCTTCAGCCACGTCCAGGGCATGGCGGTCCACCTGGAACGCGAACAGAGCGCGCTGGCGTCGTCCGGGCTGACCGGGGACGACTGGATGGACCACCAGGGGCCGGCCGTCGCGGCGATGGCGGCCGGGCACCCGACGTTCGCCCGCATGCTCGCGGACCTGACCGAGACCGGCTACGACCTGGTCCTCGACGACATCTTCGAGTCGGGCATGCGGGCGCTGCTCGACGGCCTCGCCCTGCGCTACGGGCGTTAGGCGGCGCAGGAGCCGGTCGACACGTTCGACGTCTGCGACGGCGCCGCGTCGACCTCGGCGCGGACCTGCTCGGCCGTCAGCGTGAAGCCCGTCTCCGGGTCCTCCACCGCCGCGCCGAAGACGACGCCGATGACCTTGCCGTCCGGGGTCACCATCGGGCCGCCCGAGTTGCCGCTGCGGATCTCCGCGCGGACCGTGAAGACGTCCCGCTGGACGGTGTTGGCCTCGTAGATGTCCGGGCCGCGCAGGTTGATCCGGCCGCGCACGCGGGCCGGCGTCGCCCGGTACGGGCCGTCGAGCGGGTAGCCGAGCACGATCGCGCTGTCGCCCGCCCGCGCCGTTTCCGGGGCGAACTGCAGCGGCTCGGCGCGCAGCCGCGGCACGGCCAGCACCGCGATGTCGACCTCCGGGTCGAAGTAGACGACACGGGCCGGGTAGTCGCCCTGGGTCGTCTCGATGCCGACGGTGTCCGTGCCGGCCACGACGTGCGCGTTCGTCATCACCCGCTGCGGCGAGATCACGAACCCGCTGCCTTCGAGGGACCGCGAGCACGAGCTGGCGCTGCCGCGGATCTTGACCACGCTGCCGTGCAGCTGCTGGACGGTCCCGCTGCTCTGCAAGGCGGGGTCCGGCGGCGAGGTGTCCGCGGTCGGCGCCTTCTCGAACGGATCCATGATCGACGGGAAACCGGACGCGTCGAGCAGCTTGCGCAGCTGGCTCGGGAAGCCCTGCGCGGCCTCCGGCATCGCGTCGTTGACCTTGCCGAGCACCACCGAGCCGTTGATCGCCTTGGCCAGGCCCGGCAGGCCGGACACGGTGGTCAGCGGCGTCGCGATCAGCCACGCGACCACGAAGACGACCACGGCCTGCACGACCGCGCCGAGCGTCTTGTCGACGCCGGAGAGCTTGTCCGGCCGGATCTTCTGCCGGAGCTTGCGGCCCACGTAGACGCCGATCGCCTCGCCGAACGCGACCAGGAACACGACGGTCGCGACCGCGAAGGCGACCTTCCACACCGGGTCGTCGAAGAACGAGACCACCACCGGCGCCAGCTTGATGCCGACGATCGCGCCGAGCACGACGCCGACCAGCGACGGCAGCGCGATGATCACGCCCTGGTACGCACCGGACACCGCCGCCAGCAGGGCCAGCAGCAGGACCAGCACATCGACCCAGTTCACGGTGTCACCCCTCGTTCAGGACGCGTGCTCGGTACGCGGCCAGCGCCTCGTCGAGGTCCCGGACGTCGCCCGGGTCCCATTCGCGCTCCCAGCCTCCCAGGCTCAGCAGGACGGACAGCAACCCGGCGGTGAACCCCCACACGAACAGGCCGCTGACCTCGAAGGCCGGCCCCTTCCACGGCGCGCCGGCCTTCTTGACCGTGAACCGGTTCGCCGGGTCGACCAGGTCGGCGACGGCCACCCGGGCGACGGACGCCGTCTCGGCCGGGTCCACCGCGTGCACCGGCGACGGCTCCGCCCAGTGCGCCAGCACCGGCGTCACCGCGAACCCGGACACCGGGACGAACAGCTCCGGCAGCACCGCGACCGGCCGGACGCCGGACGGGACGACCCCGGTCTCCTCCTCGGCCTCGCGCAGCGCGGTGCCGATCGGGCCGCCGTCGCCCTCCTCGGCGCCGCCGCCCGGGAACGAGACCTGCCCGGCGTGCGAGCCGAGGGTGTCGGCGCGCCGCTGCAGGAGGACGTCGGGTTCGCCGTCGGCTTCGCGCTCGCCGAAGAGGATGAGGACCGCCGCGGCACGCGTGTACGCCGCTTCGGGCGGGCTGAACCGCGTGAACGTCTTCGAGTCGACCTCGCCGCTCACCTTGACCAGCGGCCGCAGCCACTCGGGCACCGACTCCGGCTCGACCAGTGGTCCGATCACGATGCTCCCTCGACTGCCGCGCGCACCTGGTCAGTGTTCCCGAAGGTGCGGGGATTCGCGATGAACCGGACCTCGCCGGCCGCGGTGACCAGGTAGGACGCCGGGAGCGCCGAGGGCACCTCGAGCGCCGTCCGGACCGGGCCGGTGCCGCCGTCCCCGTCGAACACCGACGGGAGGTGCACGCCCAGCCTCGCGAGGAGGTCCAAGCCGTCCTTCGCCGGGCTCTGCACCTGGACGCCGAGCACGCGCACGGCACCCGGCTGCTTCGCGTACTCCTGGAGCACGGGCAGCTCGGTGCGGCACGGCTGGCACCACGACGCCCACACGTTGACCAGCACCGGAGCCCCGGCGAGCGCCTGGCCGACGTCGACGCTCGCGCCGTCGCCGAGGCAGTCCGCCCGGACGCCTTCGAGCTGCTTCACCGGCTTGCCGGCGCCCGGCGCGGGACACGGCTGGAGCGCCGCCGCGGACCGGGCCGGGCCCAGGTCCTCGGCCGGCTTCGCGGCGGTGTCGCCACCCCCGCGGGGCAGCAGCGCGACGATCAGCGCGACCGCCAGCACCGCCGCGGCCAGCGCCCACTTGGTGACTCTCGTCACCGGGGCGCCGCCAGCGCCAGGATGTGGTCCTTTTCCTCGCCTTTGACCAGTTTCGCGGCTTCCTCGAAGCCGGTCGGGCCGGTGCCGTACGACGGGCAGTCCCTGGCGAGCGGGCAGGCGCCGCAGGCGGGCTTCTTGGCGTGGCAGACGCGGCGGCCGTGGAAGATCACCCGGTGCGAGAGCATCGTCCACTCCTTGCGGGGGATCAGCTCGCCGATCGCGTGCTCGACCTTGACCGGGTCCTCCTCCGCCGTCCAGCCCCAGCGCCGGACCAGCCGGCCGAAGTGCGTGTCGACGGTGATGCCGGGGACGTCGAAGGCGTTCCCGAGCACGACGTTGGCGGTCTTGCGGCCGACGCCGGGCAGGGTGACGAGGTCGTCGAGCTTGGCCGGCACCTCGCCGCCGAAGCGCTCGACCAGCGCCGCGCCGAGCCCCATCACGGAGTTCGCCTTGGCCCGGTAGAAGCCGGTGCTCCGGAGGTACTCCTCCAGTTCGGTGCGGTCGGCGCCCGCGTAATCGGCGGCGGTCCGGTACCGCTTGAACAGCGCGGGCGTGACGAGGTTCACCCGGACGTCGGTGGTTTGCGCGGACAGGACGACCGCGACCAGCAGTTCCAGGGGTGTGGTGAAGTCGAGCTCACAGTGGGCGCCGGGATACACGTCGTCCAAGCAACGCTTCATCCGCCTGGCGCGTCTCACCAGAGCCAATCGGCTTTCACCAGCGCCCTCACGGGGGGCGTTCGTGGTGGCAGGAGGCACCCCGATAGCCTACGGGCGCCGTCGGACGGGCCGGTCAGTGCACCGGTGGACACCGACACGCCAGAGCACCACCTCGGCGCAGTTTTCCGGCCGCCATGAGCGAGGATCTGGAGTAGATGCTTTTCACTGAGTGTTTCGGGGTCCGGTCATGACTGTCTGGTTCGTCATCCTGGTCCCCCTCGTGATCATGTTCTTCGCGCTCTTCATGGAGCGCGTCGAAAGCAGGCTCAAGCACGTCGCGGTGCAGGAGAACGAGGTCGAAGAGTTCCTCGAGCAGGCGCAGCCCAACGAAGTCAGGGCGCTCTACGGGCACGGCATCGGCCGGGCCCTCGAGCTGTTCCGGCTCCGTAGGCTGGGCGGACGGGCAGCCAGGCTACGCGCGCGTCGCGTGCGGAGTTAGGCTCCACGTTCGAACGAGATCGTTTCGGCGGGCCGCGCGTCCGACGGGCGATCTCGGGAGTACGCCCTAGACTGACGCGCAAGTGATCGGCGTCACGCTCTTCCAGCCCAGGGAGCGCGTGAACGTTTCTCGACGAGGAGGCACCCGAGGTGGATGAAACCCTGGCCCGTGCGGGCATTTTCCAGGGTGTGGAGCCGGCAGCGGCGGAGGCGCTGGCCCAGACCTTGGAATCCGTGGAGTTCCCCCGCGGCCACGTCATCTTCAACGAGGGTGAACCCGGCGACAAGCTGTACATCATCCAGTCCGGCAAGGTGAAGATCGGCCGCAAGTCCCCGGACGGGCGCGAGAACCTGCTGGGCATCTTCGGCCCGTCGGACATGTTCGGCGAGCTGTCCATCTTCGACCCGGGCCCCCGGACGTCGAGCGCGACCACGGTCACCGAGGTCCGCGCGGTCACCATGGACCGCCCGGCCCTGCGCCAGTGGATCTCGACCCGCCCGGAGATCGCCGAGCAGCTGCTGCGCGTGGTCGCGCGCCGCCTGCGCCGGACGAACAACATGGTCGCGGAACTGATCTTCACCGACGTCCCCGGCCGCGTGGCGCGCGCGCTGCTGCAGCTCGCGCAGCGGTTCGGCAGCCAGGAGGCCGGCCTGCTGCGGGTCACGCACGACCTGACGCAGGAAGAGATCGCCCAGTACGTCGGCGCGTCCCGCGAGACCGTCAACAAGGCCCTCGCCGACTTCGCCCACCGCGGCTGGCTGCGGCTCGAAGGCAAGAGCGTGCTGATCCTGGACCCGGAGCGCCTGGCTCGCCGCGCTCGCTGAGTCCCTTCAGACGTCGAAGGCCCCCTCACCTCGGTGAGGGGGCCTTTGTCTTGGTAAAACACGGTGCTTGATCAAAACAAAGAGCCGGGCGCCACCCCCGACGTGGCGCACCGGCTCTTCGTTTGTCGCGCGGACCATCCCCCGACGATCCGCGCTCCCCGCCCTCCGGACCAGGCCCCGACCCATATGCCGGAGGGAGCTGGGTTCTGTGCTGTTGTTCAACCATCACGGCCCATACCCACGAATTCAAGGCCATTCACTCTCAAGGACGCGGTCAGGGTCGTTTCGTTGCAGGAGTCCACGGAGAATATCTCGACTGTTACCCGATCGAGACCTGGTGACGCAGCTGACCCGTAAATAACTGGTACTCACGTACCACTCTGCGCCATACTGGTACGCGTGTCCCAGTCTGCCTCCCACGAAAGCCGTACGTCCCTCGCCGACTACCGCACCGCGCTGACGACCCGCGCGGCCCGGCGGCCCGCCGTCGCGTCCGTGCTCGCCCGCCTGCCGATCGCCATGATCGGCATCTCGGCCCTGCTCTACGTCCAGCGCGAGACCGGTTCCTTCGCCGCTGCCGGGCTCGTCTCGGCCGGTTCACTCGTCGGGGTGTCGATCGGCGCCGTCGTGCAGGGCAAGCTGATCGACCGGTTCGGGCCGACACGGCCGCTGCTCGTCGTCGCGCTGCTGTCGGCGCTCGCGATGACGGCGCTCGTGACGGCGATCGAGTCGCATGCGGCGACGCCCGTGCTCGTCGCACTGGGCGCGGTCACCGGGCTGTCGGAACCGATGGTCGGGTCGGCGTCGCGGGCACTGTGGACACGACTGCTCCCGCCGGGTGGCGCGCGCAACGCGGCGTTCTCCTACGAGGCGATCAGCATGGAGGTCTTCTTCATCCTCGGCCCCGGTGTCGCCGGGCTGCTGGTGCTGGCGCCGTGGGCGGGAACCGGCCTGGTGCTGGGCGTCGCGCTGCAGTTCACCGGCGCGGTGCTGTTCGCGCTGAGCCCCGCGGTGCGGGCCTGGGGGCCTTCGCCGGCTTCGTCCGGCTCCCTGCTGGGCGCGCTGGCGAGCCCGGGCATGCGGACGCTGGCGCTCGCCGCGCTCGGCTTCGGCGTGGTGATCGGGTTCGTCGAGGTCGCCGTGCCGGCGTCGGCCACCGAGGCCGGTGCTCCCTCGTTCGGCGGGTTGCTGCTGTCGGCGTGGTCGCTGAGCTCGGTCGCGTTCGGCGTCGCGTACAGCCTGCGCCCGTGGCCGCGGAAGCTGGGCCTGCGCCTGCCGGCGCTGCTCGGCGGCTTCGGTGCACTGGTGGCGCTGCTCGCCTGGCCGTCCTCGCTGTGGGGGCTGGCCCTGATGATGCTGCTCGCGGGCGCGCTGATCACACCGCAGTCGACGGCGCACTCGGCGGCGATCGAGCTGGTCGCCCCGTCCGGCACCGCGGCCGAAGCGTTCGGCTGGGTGCTGACGGCGGTCACGCTGGGGCTGGCCGGCGGCCAGTCGATCAGCGGCTACATCGTCGAGCACGCGGGCCCGGGCCCGGCGTTCCTGGCGGCGAGCGTGGCCGGGGTGGTGCTCGCGGCGGCGGTCTGGCTCCTGCGCGGAACGGTCCGCCCGGTCGCCCAGCCGGCGACGGCCACCTCGCCCGCGTTGGTCGGCGCCGGCCACTGACCTCGGCGTCTGCGTAGGTCAGCGGCTTGCGGCGCGGTTTTTGTCGGTGGTGGTCGCTAGCTTGGCGGGCATGGACGTCACCGCTCCTGCCCACCGCCTCTCGGCGGCCGTCTCCGCTGCTTCGCGCCTGCTGCCTGCCCGCGCCGGGCTGCGGCTGCGGGCCGGCGCGAGCGGGTTGACGGTCGACGGCAGCGATCCGGATCTCACCGTCCGGTTCGACTGCCCGGCGACCACGCACACCGACGGTTCGGTCGTCGTCCCGGCCGCGCCGCTGGTGGAGACGCTGAAGGTGCTCGACGCCGAGCTGGTGCGCCTGGTCGTCGAAGGCAGCCGCCTGGCCCTGCGGCTGGACAACGCCCGCTTCGCGCTCCCTCTCCTCCCGGCCACCGAGGCGGACGGCGGCCCGCCCGCCCAAGTGTCCGAAGTGGACGGTGCGGCGTTCGCCTCGGCGTTGCGGATCGTCGCGGGCACGGCGGCGAAGGACGACCCCCTCCCGCTGTTCACCGGCGTCCGCCTCCAGGCGGCGGGCGACCGGCTGACGCTGACGGCGTCCGACCGCTACCGGATGGCGGTGGCGCGCCTGCCCCTGCTCTCCCCCGGTGAGCTGGACGTCCTGGTCCCGGCGGCCCTGCTGGCGGAGGCGGCCCGCCAGTCCCGCGGGAGGGTGGGTCTGCACGTCGGCCCGGGCCGCTTCGGCGTGAGCTGGCCCGGCGGCCTGGTCGCCACGGCGGTGCTGGACGCGGGCTTCCTGTCCGAGGACTCGATCCACTCGGGCTCGGTCGACACGACGGTGTCGTTACCGGCGGACACACTGGCGGCGGCCATCCGCCGCGTGGGCGTGTACGCGGAGGACCGCCGGGTCCTGACCCTGGAGGTGGGCGACGCCCAGGTCCGCCTGGCGAGCGCCCGCCAGGACACGGGCGAAGCGGAGGAAACCCTGAAGGCGGACGTCCGCGGCGGCCGGACATCCCCGTCGTTCCAGGCGCGCTACCTGCTCGACGCACTGCAGGCGTTCGGCGGGGAGCGGGTGGAGCTGTCCATCCAGCCGGGAATGCGGGCGTGCGTCCTGCGGGCGGCGGAGCCGGGGGAGGTGGAACTGACGTACTACTTGATGCCGATGCTCAGCCGATGATCCCGGCGAGATCCCGGAGGACGACGTCCGCCGCCGGCCCGGCGGTGAACTGCCCGACGGTCAGCGCGGCGCTCCCGAAGCGCTGGCGATAGGCCTCCCGAAGGTTCGGCGACGAGCGGCCGAGCGCCCAGCACGAAGTCGATCGCGCGCTCGTCGAGTCGCCTGAGCAGCGGCCGGTGCTACAGGGGCGTCAAGGTGCCGAAGCGCTTCAACGTCCTGATCATCGGGGCCGTCTCCACCTGGCGCACCCCGGGCAGCCCACCCAGGTCGTCGGCGAGGTACGAATACAGCGCCGCGTCGTCGCGGCAGCCGACGTTGGCCACCAGGTTCGCCGGGCCCGTGGTCGCCGCCGCGAAGGCGACCTGCGGATGCGAAGCCAACGCCTGGCCTGCCGACTCCAGGGCCGACGGGGCCACCGTCAGCCAGAGCGTCGCCGTCAGGGGGTAGCCCAGCAGGGCCGCGTCCACCTCGACGTCGAAGTACAGCGCGCCCGACGTGCGGAGGGCCTCCAGACGACGGCGGACCGTCGACTCCGAGCGGCCCGAGGCCGCGGCCAATGTCGACATGTCGGCGCGGCCGTCGTGGGCCAAGGCCGCCAGGAGGGCCGGGTCGCCGGACTCCGGACGGTAGGCCTCCGACGGGGGTGGGCGGCGTAGCGCGGCGACTTCCGCGGCCGACAGCGCGTTCGACCGTCCCGGCCAGCCCGCCGGGCCGCCCGCGAACCGGCGCAGCAGGCGGTACGCCGTCATCGACACCACCCGGGGCGTCTTCGGCAGCCGGCCCAGCAGGAGGCCGTCCGTTTCCTCGCGCAGGGGCGTCCGGATGAAGCACACGATCTCCGTGCCGCCGGACATCAGGCTGACCCACTGTGTGTCGTCGCGGCGGGCCAGCGCGGCGGCGATCGCGGCCGCCGCGTCCGGGACGCAGCCGAGGCGGACCAGCCAGTGGACCTGGCCCAGCGGCGCCGCCTCCGGGACGCCAACCACCCGCAGCACCCCGGACGAGCGCAGCTTCCGGTAGCGCCGGGCCACCGTTTGGTCCGAGACGCCCAGCACCGATGCGATCGTGCTGAACGATGCCCGGCCGTCCAGCTGCAGCGCGTGCGCCAGCCGCCGGTCGAGGGCGTCGAGGAGGCCGGATTCCACCACTTGAGCCTAAGCTGTGTCGGATTTCGGGCACAAACTCGCGGTGAACGGAGAAAAGGCCACCGAAAGACGAAGCTCGGAGCATGCACATCGACCACACCGTCTTCCTGACCAGGCAGTACGCCGAAACCTGGCGGCGCTACGAAGAACTCGGCTTCACGCTCAGCCCGCCGTCGCGGCACTTCGCCTCCCGCACCGGTGACGGCGAGCTCGTGCCGAGCTGCACCGCGAACCGCTGCGCCTACTTCGGGGACTCGTTCCTCGAACTGATCGGCGTCGTCGACGAAGCCGCCGGCGATCCGTGGCGCGTCCTGCCCATCCTCGACGCTCGCGGCGACGGCCTGCACGGCTGCTCCTTCGGCGTCGACGACTCCGAGGCAGCCGAACGCAGACTCCGCGAAGCCGGGCTTTCGAACTCGGGTGTACTGAAGCTGCAGCGGGACGTCGAGCTGCCCGAAGGCACCCGCACCGCGCGCTTCCGCAGTGTCCACATCAGACGGGACCGCACGCCCGAGGGCATCCTGCACACCGCCGAGCACCTCACCCCGGAGTACGTCCACCAGCCGCGTTACCTCGGGCACCCGAACGGCGCGCGCGGCGTCGCCGGGATCCTGCTGGTCGTGCCCGACGACGAGGTCGGCGCGTACCGGGACCGCTACGCCGTGATCACCGACGCGAACCAGCTGGTCGACGTCGTCGGGGTGAGCGATCTCGACGCCGTCCTGCCTGGCGAGATCCCGAAAGAACTCCCCTTCTTCGCCGCGCACGGCGTGGTCGTCGCGGACCTCGCGAAGGCGCGGAAACTGGTCGAGGAGCACGTCCCCGCCACCACGCGGGCCGGCGGGTTCTTCGTCCGCGCCGAGGACGCGGGTGGCGCCGCGCTGTACTTCGAGGAGGCACGATGATCGTCGAAACCACCACCGGACGGGTTCGCGGCGACCGAGGCGCGTTCAAGGGAATCCCTTACGCCACCGCGAAACGCTTCGAAGCGCCGACGCTGCCGAAGCCGTGGAGCGGGGTGAAAGACGCGCTCGAACCCGGGCCTGCCGCACCGCAACCGCCGTCGCGCCTGGAGCACGCGCTCGGGCCGATGCCCCTGCCGCAGAGCGAAGACTGCTTGTCGCTCAACGTCTTCACGCCGTCGACCGCCGGGAGCCGGCCGGTGCTGGTGTGGATCCACGGCGGCGGGTTCTCCAGCGGTTCGGGCGGCCAGGTCTGGTACACCGGCACGCGCCTGGCCCGCGAGGCCGACGTCGTCGTCGTGACGCTCAACTACCGCCTCGGCGCCCTCGGCTTCCTGAGCGCCGACGGGATTCCGCCGAACCTCGGGCTCGCCGACCAGCTCGCCGCGCTGGAATGGGTGCGGGACAACATCGCCGCGTTCGGCGGGAACCCGGCCGACCTCACCCTCGGCGGGCAGTCGGCCGGCGCGCAGTCGGCGCTCGCCCTGTGGTCGTCGCCCCGCGCGAACGGCCTGATCAAGCGGATCGCGTTGCAGAGCGCGCCGCTCGGCATGCGACCGTCCACAAGAGACGAAGCCGCGGCGGCCACCGAAAAACTACTCGAAGCGTTGGGCAGCAGCGACATCCGGACGGTCCCGGTCGAGCGGCTGCTGGCCGCGCAGCTCGCCGTACCGGGCAAGCCGGGCTCGATCGAGCCGCCGTTCCAGCTGGTCGCCGACGACGACCTCGTCGCCGCCGACCTGATCGAGGCCGCCCCACCCGGGCCCGCGCTGATCAGCTGGACGCGGGAAGAGCTGCGCGCCTTCGTCCCCGACGCTCCGCAAGAAACCATCGAGGCCGCGAACAGCTTCTTCACCAGCGATCGGCTGGCGAAGAAGCTGGACGCCGTCACCTACCGCTTCGACTGGCAGGCGCCCGGCAACCGGTTCGGCGCCTGCCACTGCGTCGACATCCCGTTCCTCTTCGGCACCCACGACGTCTGGGCCGCGCCGATGCTCGAAGGCGCCCCGAAAGGCCTCGAAGCAGATACCCGGCTGCGCGAAGTGTGGGCCGCCTTCCTCCACGGAACGCGGCCCGCCCACATCAGGCCGCCGAAGCTGCCTTGACCGCGGCCTCGACTTCGGCGAAGGAGGGGTTGACCATGGCCGTCGACCCGACGATGACGGTCGGGACCGTCTCGTTACCGTTCGCGACCTCGCGCACGCGCGCGGCCGCGGACGGGTCCTCCCAGATGTTGATCTTGCGGATGTTGAAGCCGCTCCTCGACATCGGCCGGTCCAGTGCGGCGCAGAACCCGCACCCCGGGCGCCAGTAGAACTCGACTTCGACGTTGCTCATCCCTGTTCCTCCGACCGCAAGTAGTCCAGCTGCGCCTGCACGCTCAGTTCCGCAGGCACCCACAGCGCCCGGTCGACGTCGGCGTACACGACTTCGACGACCTGGCGCGGGGTGGCGTCCGTCCCCAGCGTCTTCAAGGCCGAACGCACCTGGTCGAGCCGCTGTTCCCGGTGGGCGAGGTACTCACGCGCGGTAGCCGGCAGGTCGGGCAGCTCCGGACCGTGCCCGGGCAGCCCGGTCGTGCCCGGCGGCAGCTCGATGAGCTTCCGCAGCGAGCGCAGGTAGTCGCCGAGGTCGTGCAGCACCGTGGTGCCGCGGCCGAGGATGGTGTCGCCGGTCAGCACCTGGCCGTCGAGCACCAGCGAGACCGAGTCGTCGGTGTGCCCGGGGGTGTGCAGGACCCGCAAGGAAAGGCCGCCGGCCAAGATCTCCTCGCCGTCCTCAAAGGACGACGCGCCGACGCACAGCGCCGGGCCGAACGCCCGCACCGGCGCCCCGACGCGCTCGGCGAACCACGGTGCGCCCTCGGCGTGGTCGGGGTGGAAGTGCGTGAGGAGCACGAGCTCGACCGCGCCGACGCCGGCCAGCAGCTCGAGGTGTTCGAGGTCGCGGTAGCCCGGGTCGACGACGACGGCCGGGGTGTCCGGCGTCGCCCGCAGCACCCAGCTGTTGGTGCCTTCGAGCGTCATCGACGACGGGTTGTTCTCCAGCAGCACCGAAGCCGTCTCGGTCACCTGGCGCAGCACGCCGTACGCGGGGGCGCTCATCGCTTCTCCAGCACGACGCGGACGTGGTCGTTCTCGCGGACCAGCGTCGGCGCGATCCGGACGATCTCGCGCGGCGCGTTCAGCACGTCTTCGGCGGTCGCGAACTTCGCGAGCTCGCTCAGCGTGAGCCACGTCGGCGGCATCAGCATCCGGCGGCCTTCGCGCGCGTCGGCGATCGCCTCCTCGGGACGCTGCCAGCCGGAGCTCGCCGCCTCCGACGTCGCCCCGTCGGCCTGCTGGCCCTCCGGCAGCTTCGCGACGTAGAACCGGGTGTCGTAGCGGCGCGGTTCCTGCTCGGGCGTGATCCAGTGCGCCCACGGGCGCAGCAGGTCGGCTCGCAGCGTCAGGCCCGCGTCGGCGAGGAACGCGGCCAGCGACACCTCCCGCGTCTCCAGCGCCTGGCGCGCGGCGGCGTACGGCGCGACGTCGGTGAGCACGGTCTCCGAGCTGCCCGCGAGCAGCACGCCGGACTCCTCGAACGTCTCGCGCACCGCCGCGCAGGTCAGCGCCCGCGCGAGGGCGTCGTCGCAACCGAATCGCGAAGCCCACCAGGAGGGCTCCGGGCCGGCCCACGCGATCGACGCGTCGGCGTCGCGCTGGTCGACCCCGCCGCCGGGGAACACGGTCATCCCGCCGGCGAACGGCATGCCCTTGACCCGGTGCTGCAGGAAGACCTCGACGCCGTCGGCGCCGTCCCGGACCAGGATCACGGTGGCCGCGTCCTTGGGGACGACAGGCGGCCCGTCGGCGTTGGCGCGGGTGGCTACCCCGGCACCGACGGGGAGGTCGAAGACAAACTCCGTTGGCTGCTCCACCACGGCAACATACCTCCGGTACCCGGCGTTCCGTCGCGCAGTTGTGGCATCCCGGACACAGCGAAAGCGGCACTTTCCTAGGGAAAGTGCCGCTTTGCGCCGCAAAGCCTAGGGGGCCGTCCAGCCGCGCTGGTCGCCGCCGGAGCGGGAAGCGCCGTTGAGCCGCATCTTCGCTGCTTCGGCCCGCTCGCGCTCGGCCAGTTCGGCGTGCAGCTCACGCAGCAGCGCCCGGTCTCGCTCGCTCAGGCTCGGGTCGTCGAGGTCCAGTGCCGGCAGCTCGACGACTTCGTGCATCGACGGCTTGCCCGCGGCGATCTCGCGGCCCTTCTCCGGGTCTTCGGCCAGCGCCTGCCGCAGCTGCGCGACCTCCGCCGGCGTCAGGTCGGCGGTGCGCTCCGCGCGCGTCTCGGCCCGCTCGGACCGCACCTTGCGGGGCGGCTCCGGGGCGGGCGGGGGCGGCGACACGATCGGCACCACCGGGGCGACCGGCTCGACCGGCGCCGTCGTGGTGCCGCTCGAGCGCATGCTGTGCCTGCTGCCCGACTCCGCGACCGGCTCCGGCGTCACCGGGGCCGGCGGCTTGACGACCGGCTCGGGGCGAAACGAAGACGCGGGCGACGTCGTACCCCCGGTCACCCAGGCCGGCGAAGCGGCGGCCGAGGCGGCCTGGTGGTACTCGGAGTGCGCCACCCCGGGACCGCTGACCTCGACGACCGAGTGGATCCCGGCCCGGCGCAGCGCCGTGTCGACGCGGAACGCGACGGCGGGCGGGTTGCCCTCCGGTCCCAGCTCGACGAGCACCACGCGCTGCGGCAGCGCGCCCGGCACGCTGCCGGCCGGTGTGTTGCGCCACACCGCGTGCACCGACCGGACGTCCGGCAGCACCTGCAGCGTCCGGTCGAGCGCCTCGGCGATGCCGAACTCCGGGGAGTTCTCGCCGCTGAACCGGTGCGTGCTGACCGGCTCGGCCTCGTCGACCAGCAGGTCGTTCGCCAGCGTCGCGTCCGAGCGGCTCATCTCGAGCACCAGCGCGAGCTCGCGCTGTTCGGCGGAGCTGACCGGGATCCGGCCCGCGATGAGCGTGCCGGTGGTCAGCTCGACCGCCTCGTCGATGTGGGCACGGGCGATCAGCTCACGCGCCTCGGTGAGCGCGCTGTCGTCGATCCGGCCCGCCAGGGCCAGCAACAGGTTGTGCAGGCGCAGGGGCACCGAAAACCCGTCCATGGGCGGGCCGTCGTGGACCTCCACCATTGCCTTGCTCCCTCCCAGCTCGCTGGCGGGCGAGCGTTATGCGGCTACTAGCCGGTTCCCCGCCACCGCGCCCACGCAGACCAGCTCTGAGTCGGCCAGCGCGGCCCGGTGGTACCCCGGCAGGTCGAAACGCGGCGGAATGACTTCGACGCTGGGCTCTTCGTCGCCCAAAACCCGCAGCACCCGCTGCAGCTCGCCGGTCAACCTCGGCAAACCCGCCTGCGCGGTGATCAGCAGGACGCGCTTGGCGGTCCCCTGCCCGACCACACCGACGTGTCGCCAGCTCTGCCGCACTTCCCCCACGTCCGGGCGTCCCCGCAACGTTGCGTGGATCAACACGGACACGGAGTCGACCGAGTTAACCCATTCGGGCGCACTCGACGTGAATGTGTACCGGTTCTCGGTGACGTCGTCTACCCCCAGGGTCGAACTGACCTGGTGCCAGTCCGCGCCGTGCGGGATGAGACCGGCCACGAGCAGCCGGTACTCCGTCTGGTCGAGGTCGATCCTGTGCTTAAGCAAAGACCTCGGCAGGGTCCGGGCGAGCGTGCCCATGGCACCCTCGCCGAGCCAGTCGCGGAACCGCCACAGCAGCTGGTCGGGCAGCCGCCCGGCCAGCCGGAGCAGCAGTTCGTGCGTGGACTGCTCGATGTCCGGGTCCATCACTGCACCTCCACGATCAGTTCGACCTCCACCGGCGAGCCGATGGGGAGCTCCGCGACGCCGACGGCCGAGCGGGCGTGGATGCCCGCGTCGCCGAAGACCTCGCCGAGCAGCTCGGACGCGCCGTTGACGACCGCGGGCTGGCCGGTGAAGCCCTCCGCGGAAGCCACGAAGCCGACAACCTTGACGATCCTCGCGACGTTGTCAATGCCGACCAGTGCGTGCACGGCCGCGAGCGCGTTGAGCACCGACGTGCGGGCGTGCCCCTTCGCTTCTTCGGGGCTGATCTCGGCGCCGACCTTGCCGGTCGCGGCGAGCACGCCGTCGACGAAGGGCAGCTGACCCGAGGTGTAGACGTGCTTCCCGCTCTGGACGGCGGGCACGTAGGCGGCCAGCGGAGCGGCCACGCCGGGCAGCTCGATGCCGAGTTCCTTCAGCCGTTCGCTCCAGCTCACGCGGATCAGCCCTTCGGACGCTTGAGGTACGCGACGTGCTGCTCGCCCGTCGGGTTCGGCAGCACGGTGACCAGTTCCCAGCCGTCCTCGCCCCACTGGTCGAGGATCTGCTTCGTCGCGTGGATCAGCAGAGGGACGGTCGCGTACTCCCACTTGGTGGCGCTCATGGATCGGGAGCGTAACCAAGCGGGCAAGACCGCCGGGGGCCGCCGCCGGAAAACGGCGCGCGACGCGCCGTCGTGTGGCCCATCTCACGTCGCTAGCGTTGGCCCGTGGAAACCTGGCGCGTGATCGCGACGGCGCTGCTCGCGGCGGCCGGACTCCCCCTGGTGCTCGTCGTGATGGCGAAGGTGCGCGACCGGACGCAGAGCTCGGGCCAGGTCGCGATCGGCGGCGTGATCACCTTCACGCTCCTGGTCGTGGTGGGCGTGCTCACCCTCACCGTGCTGCCCGGCGCCGTGGCCTGGGCGCTCGTCGCGGCCGTGGCCACTGCGGTCAGCGTCATGCTGCTGGCCAGCTGAGGGCTGATTTAGGGTGAAGAAGTGACCATTCCCCATGCCGGCTGGACCGACGAGCTTGCCCGCGCCCGGCTGCACTTCGTCACCGGCAAGGGCGGGACCGGCAAGACGACGCTGGCCGCCGCGCTCGGCCTCGCGCTCGCCCGCGAAGGCCGCCGCGTGCTGCTCATCGAGGTCGAGGGCCGCCAGGGCATCGCCCAGCTCTTCGACACCGAGCCGCTGCCCTACGCCGAGCAGCGGATCGCCTCCGTGCCCGGCGGGGGCGAGCTGCGCGCGCTGCACATCGACGTCGAAGCCGCGCTGCTCGAGTACTTCGAGATGTTCTACAACCTGGGTTTCGCCGGCCGGACGCTGCGGCGGATGGGCGCGATCGAGTTCGCGACCACGCTCGCGCCGGGCCTGCGGGACGTCCTGCTCACCGGGAAGATCAAGGAGTGCGTCGGGCGCACCGAGTCCGACGGGCGGCACACCTACGACGCCGTCGTCGTCGACTCGCCGCCGACCGGCCGGGTCGTCAAGTTCCTCGACGTCACCAAGGCCCTCACCGACCTCGCGAAGACCGGCCCGATCCGCGGCCAGGCCGAGGGCGTCGTCCGGCTGCTGCACTCCGGCGAGACCGTGATCCACCTCGCCACGCTGCTGGAGGAGATGCCGGTCCGCGAGACCGTCGAGGCCGTCGCCGAGCTGGACGGCGCCGACCTGCGCCCGGGCGCGGTGCTGGTCAACCGGGTCAGACCGCCGCGGCTGCCCGCCCGTTCGGTGACCGCCGCCGCGGACGGCCGCGTCGACGCCTCCCGCGTCCGCGACGGGCTCGCGTCGGCCGGGCTGAAGCTGCCGCAGGAGACGCTCGAAGCGCTGGTCGACGAGACCGTCGAGCACGCCGTGCGGGTCGCGGCCGAGCAGCGGGCGCGGGAGCAGCTCGCCGAGGCCGACCTGCCCACCCTCGAACTGCCGGACCTGACCGACGGCATCGACGTCGCGGCCCTCTACGACCTGGCCGAGGCCCTCACCGAACAGGGGGTGCGGTTGTGACCGACATCGACATCGACGCGCTGCTCGACGACGAAGAAAGCCGCGTGATCGTCTGCTGCGGCTCCGGCGGCGTCGGCAAGACGACGACCGCGGCCGCGCTGGCGCTGCGCGCGGCCGAGCGCGGCCGCCAGACGGTGGTGCTGACCATCGACCCCGCGCGGCGGCTGGCCCAGGCGCTCGGCTTGCGCGAACTCGGCAACCACCCGAAGCAGGTGCAGGTCGAGGGGTTCGAGCCCAAGGGCGAGCTGTGGGCGATGATGCTCGACATGCGCCGCACGTTCGACGACATGGTGCGCGTGCACGCGGGCCCGGAACGCGCCGAGGCACTGCTGAAGAACCCCTTCTACCAGACCATTTCCACGTCGTTCTCCGGCACGCAGGAGTACATGGCGATGGAGAAGCTGGGCCAGCTCGCGGCGACCGGCGACTGGGACCTGATCATCGTGGACACCCCGCCGAGCCGGTCCGCTTTGGACTTCCTGGACGCGCCGACCCGGCTGTCGTCCGCTTTGGACGGACGGATGATCCGGCTGCTGACCGGCCCGGCGAAGGCCGGCGGCTGGGGCCTGCGCAAGGTCGTCAACGCGGGGTTCTCGATGTTCGCGAAAGCGGTGTCGACGATCATCGGCGGCCAGCTGCTGACCGACGCTTCGGCGTTCATGCAGGCCTTCGACAGCATGTTCGGCGGCTTCCGCGAGCGCGCCCGCAAGACGGCGGAGCTGCTGCGCTCGTCCGGGACGTCGTTCCTCGTGGTGGCCGCGCCGGAGCCGGACGCGCTGCGCGAGGCGTCCTACTTCGTCGAGCGGCTGTCGGCGGAGTCGATGCCGCTGGCCGGGCTGATCGCGAACCGGACGCACCCGGTGCTGGCTTCGCTGTCCGGCGCCGAGGCGCTGGCGGCGGCCGAGAACCTGCAGAACGCCCCCTTGGCCGAGGCGGTGCTGCGGCTGCACGCGGACCGCGTCAACCTGGCCGCGCGCGAAGAGCGGCTGCTCGCGCGGTTCACCCGGGCGCACCCCGAGGTGGCGCTGGCCCGGGTGCCCGCGCTCGCCGGTGACGTGCACGACCTGGCGGGCCTGCGCGACATCGGCGTGAAGCTCGCCTCGTGAGTGTTTAGTCGGGTTCTAACCCGACTAAACACTCACGAGCGCTCAGCCGACTTCGACTCGCTCGAGTGCGTCGCGCTTGGCCGCTTCCAGCAGGTCAGCCCAGCTTTCCACGTCGGGGCGGCGGCGCAGCAAGGCCCGCCGTTCCCGTTCGGTCATGCCACCCCAGACCCCGAAGTTGATGCGGCCGTCGAGTGCTTCGGCGAGGCATTCCGTGCGGACCGGGCAGCCGAGGCACACGGCCTTGGCCCGGTTCTGCTCGGCACCCCGGACGAACAGGCCGTCCGGATCGGCGTCCCGGCAGGACGCGTTGATTCGCCAGCTCGACTGGTTGGTTTCCATACCCCCAGCTCCCTACCCTGGTGATCGACGCACCAGCGGGGAAAGGCACTGCGCTCCCTGCCCCCGCGAGCGTGTCTCCCTCAGCTCACGTCGGTTCCCGGGCACCTCCCCGGTGCCGGTGCCGCCGAACGGAGCAGGCGAGCTCCCACTCGCGTTGATCCATCCGTCGGCTTGTCTTCGTGAGACGTTGACGGACTGTAGGGGCCCTCGGTTCCCCCCGTCGAGACCTAGAATGCCTTCCGTTACCAGATGTCACCGAAGGGGGTCGGTTTTGTCACTGATTTCACACTTGCGGAGACAGGGCGTCACCGTCGCCTGACTCGTTCCGGGTAGCCTGGCCCTCGTGCGAAAAGCGGATGGTTTGTTCAAGCTCATCGGCCTCTGCCTGCTCGCCGGGGTGCTCGTCGCCGGCATGCTCTTCCCGGTCGTGGGGGCGGCCGGTGTCATGTCCAACCAAGCGAGCGAGACGGTGGAGAAGACGTCGTCCGATCTCGCCGACATCCCGCCGCCGCTGGTGACGACGGTCACCGACAGCACCGGCAAGCCGATCGCGACCCTGTACGACCAGTACCGGCTGCCGATCACGCCGGACCAGATCAACGAAGCCACGAAGTGGGCGCTCGTCTCGGTCGAGGACAAGCGGTTCTACGACCACCACGGCGTCGACTGGCAGGGCACGCTGCGCGCGGCCGTCAGCAACAGCACCGGCGCGGACACCCAGGGCGCCTCGACGCTGACCCAGCAGTACGTCAAGAACTACCTGATCAACGTCGTCTACCGGACCGACCCGGTCGGCCAGAAGAAGGCCCAGGAGCAGTCGATCGCCCGCAAGCTCAAGGAAGCGCGGATCGCGATCCAGCTCGAGACGAAGCTGAGCAAGCAGCAGATCCTCGCCGGCTACCTCAACATCGTCGAGTTCTCCCGGCAGATCTACGGCATCGGCGCCGCCGCGCACGCGTACTTCAACACCACGCCGGAGAAGCTGACCGTGCCGCAGGCCGCGCTGCTGGCCGGCCTGGTGAACAACCCGATCAACAACGACCCGTGGAAGCACGCGGACAAGGCGACCGCGCGCCGCAACCTGGTGCTCGACCGGATGGTGGAGAACAAGAAGCTGGCGAAGGCCGACGCCGACCGCTTCAAGGGCGAGCCGCTGGGCGTGGTGCCGGACTTCCCGGCGAAGCCGCCGGCCAACTGCATCGGCGCCGGCCCGGAGTCCGGGTTCTTCTGCCAGTACGTCGAGGACTACCTGCTCAAGTCCGGGATGACGAAGGACCAGCTCTACACCGGCGGCTACACGATCAAGAGCACGCTGGACGAGCGCGCCAACCACGAGGCGAAGGTCTCGGCGGAGGCGCAGGTCGACAAGACCCAGAAGTACGTCGCGAACACGCTGTCGCTGATCAGACCGGGGAAGAACCGGCACGAGGTGGTCGCGCTGGCCGCGAACCGGGACTACGGCCAGGACCCGGACGCCGGCCAGACGACGTACGCGCTGCCCGCGGGCGTCTACAACACCGGCGGCGCGGGGTCGACGTACAAGATCTTCACCTCGGCCGCGGCACTCGAGAAGGGCGTGGCGGGTATCTACTCGCCGGTGCAGGTGCCGGACTCGTACACCTCACACGTCTTCCAAGGTGGCGCGAAGACCTGCCCGAAGACCGGTCCGCCCGCCAACTCGAACTGGTACTGCGTCGGAAACGCGGGCGACTACAGCCGGATCGCCGAGGGTGCGACCCTCCAGACCGCGCTGGCGACTTCGCCGAACACGGCGTTCGTGGAGCTGGAGGACCGGCTCGGCAGCACCGCACCCGGGATCGACATGGCCAAGCGGCTCGGTATGCGCGACACGATGGCGAGCAACATCGGTGGCGGCCCGGTCGACCCCAAGTCCACCGACGACAAGAAGAGCCAGACCCAGGCCGAGTACTACGGCCCGAAGCCGGGTTGGCCGGGCTTCGGTGCGTTCACCCTGGGCTTCAGCCCGCTCAGCGGCCTGGAACTCGGCAACGTCGCCGCGACGATCCTCTCCGGCGGCGTCTGGTGCCCGCCGACCCCGATCGCTGGGGTGAGCGACCGCAACGGCCAGCCGGTGCCGGTCAAGGAAGCGCCGTGTGAGCAGGCGGTACCGGAAGGTCTGGCGAACACCCTCGCCGTCGGCATGAGCAAGGACGACCAGCCCGGCGGTACGTCGGCGGCCGCGGCGAGCGCGGTCGGCTGGAACCGGCCGATCATCGGCAAGACGGGCACGACCCAGGGCAACGTCTCGGCGACGTTCGTCGGCGGCACCCCGCAGCTGGCGGGAGCGGCGATGACGTTCAAGTTCGGCGGCGGCCAGGGCGGTATTTGCGACGCGGGTCCGGGCAACGTCCGGGTCTGCGGCACCGGAAACATCTTCGGTGGCAAGGCCCCGGCGCGGACGTGGTTCGGCGCGATGAAGAACATCATGGACGCGAGCCAGCCAGTGATGCAGCTACCGCCACCGGATCCGCAGTACATGGGCGGCGGGGCCCGTTAGCCCCGAAATCGAGCGGGCCACGGCACGAATCGCCATGGCCCGCTCGGTTGCTCCTGATCAGCAGTGCGCGATCTGCGGCGCGGGATCGTGCCCGGTGGACAGCCAATAACCCGTCACCCAGCCGTAGGTGAAGACCGGTACGGCGTTCTCGTCGTGCTGGTAGAGACCGTAGTACCAGACGTTGTCGCCGTTGATCGTCTCCCCGGTCGTCCAGCAGTCGAGCCCGAAGGGATAGCCGTTGGGAATAGTGACGATGTAGCCGCTCTGCGAAGTCGCGCGGGCCCGCAGGTTGACTGACGTGAGCGTGTTCGCGCACGCGGTATAGGCGCTTAACATCCAAGAAGGACACGACGTCACGCTTTGCACCGAATTGTTCGAGGCCATCGCGACCCCGCCGGTGCCGACCAGTACGACAACTGCCGTCGTCACCACTCCGAGAATTTGCTTGAGCTTGCGCATGATCCAACTCCTCGTTTCAGATAGCCGAGCCGGTCGGCAGCTTGATTTGCAACGCGGGTCGTGCCGGTGTCCAGCCAACTTCGACGTCGGCTGAGCGCGCTCGTTGACGTTCCTCAACTCCAGCGCACACCATGCGCCGCCTGGAAGCCGCACGGGCAACGCTTTCAGTCAAGCTTCCGGCGCCGCAGAATTTGGCAACCGGAGGCTCGGCCGGTTGACGAAACCGGCCGAGCCTCAACGGATTCATGAACTCGGACAACTGGGCAAACGACTGTACGGAACCGAAGCACCGTATGGCGGCACGGCGAAGGCGTAGCAGATGTGTTCCGGCTCCTGCGGATTCAGCTGGACAGTCACGGTGATCCCGGCTTCACCCCGCCCGATCCGCAACGCCGTCGCACCGGCGGCCAGCACCGCACGGCGAATCGGGTCGTCGGTGGCTCGTTCGGCTTCGGTCAGCCCGCCGAGCCGCCCCGCGATCTTCGCGGGCCCGGAACCGTCCCCGGGCACCACCGGGAGATGGTCCTGCACGCTCTGCTCCGAACGATCCGAAACTCCGGCGAAGAGGTACAGGAATCCGACCACCCCGCCCACGACGACCGCGAAACCCAGCCAGAGAGCCGCGACCAGCAGCGGTTTCATCGGCCGTCGAGGCGTGGTCACCGGATCAGCCCGGGTAGTGGATCTCGGCAAACCGCTTCTCCATCAGGTGAGCATAGCCCGTCGTACCGTCCGAATTAGGGTGGAACATCTCGCGGCTCAGACAGGCTCCGGCGGCCGCGATGCAGGCCTGTGAGGGCTTGTCACCGACATGGAAGTCGCCCTCCCCGTTGGGGCCCACGACGATCTTGTTGATCCACTCGGGGTCGTCGCACCCGCTGTGTCCGACAAAATCGTTGATCGGATCAGCCGAGTCGATCGCGATGCCCTCGCCTCGCAGCTGGTTGACGACCTCGGCTTCCTTGTCCCGGACGTAGCCGGTCAACTCCGCGATCGCGTGGGCCTCGGTCAGGTCGAAGTACAGAGAACCGGCACACTTGACCGTACGGCTGAGCGGTTCCGGGTACGCCACCAGCACGATGCGCGCGTTCGGAGCTTCGGTGTGGATCGCACGGATGGTGTCGGCGATCCGCGTCTTCGTCCGATCGAAGATCGTCTTGTACTTCGGCAGGTAATCGCTGTCATCGGCGCAGTCGCCGAGGCCGGCGCAGTCCGTGAGGGCGCTCGTGAACGCGCCTTCGTCGTTACCGCCGATGGACAAGGTCACCAGGGTTGTCTCCGGTGTGAGAACACCGGACTTGACCTGGTTGATCTCGTGGAACTGCCCCTCACCCGTCTCGTACTTCTCCGGCTGTTGCCAGGATGTCGGCACCGTCCCCGATCCGTTCCACCTCCCGGAGACGTTCCACGTCCAAGCCCCGGAACAAGCGACGAACCCGAGTTCGTTGTTCGTGTTCCACTGGTCCGCGAGCGTGCCCAGCGCGCCGCCCGAGCCGGGGATCACCATCTTGCGTGGCCAGGCGTTGGCGCTGCGGCGGCAGGCGTTCCACTCCGCGTTGCCGTGGTTGGCGTCGCTCTCCTTCGCGTAGTTGCCGGCGCCTTCCCCAGACGAGTAGGAGTCACCCAGCGCCGCGACGATGTTCACCGGCTTACCGGGCAACGGCTGGAACGCGATCGCGTCCCAGGCAACGTCCAGGTCGCCGGTGCCGTCCTCGGTCTGCGAGCTCATCGTGACGCTCGGCCGCCCGGCGAACGGGTACACCCCGACTGACACCCAGCCGTTGCGCTGGATCTGCTGGTTGACGTACCGGTGCCGGCTCTGCCCGTCGCCGAGGTTGATGTCGTAGCGCGCCTGCTGCGTCTGCGCGCCGACGTCCGGCAGGTGGACCATCAGTCTGGCCCACGCGTTCAGCGGGTTCGTAAGTGACCAGGTTCCGGTCGCCTTCACCCTGCCGCCCTCGACGTCGAACCTACGAGTGTGGCTGAAGTAGAAGTGGCCGCCGAATCCGCCGCCGAACTGGTGGGTGTCGACCTTCCCCGGGTAGTGCCCGGTGCCGTCGTCGGAATAGCTGAGCTGGAAGGTGCCCGCGTTGGTCCAGGTCTGGGCGCAGTTGTTCCGCACCGGGGGTGCACCGTTGGCGTCGTCGATGATCAGCGCGTTCGACGGCAGGCCGGCCGTGCTGCAGTTCGGCGGGTAGCTGTCGGCGTCTTCCTGGTAGGCGTAGCCGGGATCGAACCGCAGCACCTCGAAACCGCACGACGAGTTGCAGTCCGCCTTCCACGAGTTGGACTGGTGGTACCAGCACTTGAGGTCGAACTTCGTGCCCGTCTTGTGCGCACACGGGCCGGCCGGCTCGCCGACGACGTTGTTCGGGTCATCCGGGCCGGTACCGGCGTAGTCCGGCAGGTTCTTCTCACCCGGATGACAGTCGTTGCTGGCGTCGCAGAACTGGTTCACCGGCGGCTTGACCGAGGCCCGCAGACTGTCGTTGAGCCACCACGAGGGCCGGAACCCGGCGATCATCGTGCCCGGTGTTTCGATCAGGTTGGGTGGGTGCCCGGCCCAGCCCAGCACCTTCTCCGGGTACGGCCAGTCCTGCGGGTGTGCCGCGTCGGCGTAGGTGGTCTCGAGAAACGGCTGCCTACTGGCGGGGAAGCGCGGGTTCGCGGGGTTATTGCCCCAGCCGAGGCCCCACGGCGCGGAACCCGACGCGGGGTGGAAGCCGGAGTTGTAGGCCCAGATGGCGAAGAACCAGTTCTCGAGGTGGGATACGTCCCCGTTGTTGACGATCAGGTTCGCGGCGCGGACCTCATTCCATTTGTTCGAGAGGATCTGGGCGCCCGCCGCGATGTTGGCGGCGAAGTCCAGCGCCACGGCACGCTGCGTCTGATACGGCCATGCGGTGTCCTCCGGCCCCTTCTCCCGGCCGGCCAGTCGCATGTGGTCGGTCACCTGGGTGACGCCGTACCCGCAGTCGGCCTTCGCCCAGTCGATCGTCCAGTCGTCGGTCTCGGTGCCGTTGTAGTAGTTGATCCCGTAGTAGTTGCCGATCAGAGGATTGCCCGTGGTCCCCGGTACCGAGGACCGCGCGGCCTGCCACATGTTCGACTCCTGCGCCGTGATGCCCAGCATGACCTGCGCGGGCACGAACCCACCACCGGCCAGGTCGACCTTCGGGAACAGGCCTTGAGGCGTGTAGGCCGGCATGCCGAGGTTTTTCCAATTCGCCGGTCGCTGGACGGTCAGGGCGCCGTGGAGTGCCTGGTCGACGGCCCATTCGACCTGCCTCGGCTTCGGCTGCATCGCCTGGTTCCGCGGGTCGTTGCGGGGCACGCTGCAGTAACGGTCGTCCAGATCGGACGGATCGGTGGGGCTGCCGTTGGTGGTCGCCCGAGCCGGCACCCCGGCACCGGGGCTGCTCTCCCGACCGGCCGCGGGCGCGGCGTCCGTTTCGGCCGCAAGGGTGATCTGCTTGTGGTTCGTCAGCACCGTGGCGGTGATGTTCACAGCTTGGGCGGCCTCGGGGTCGGCCGGCGCCACCCGCGGATCAGGCACCCCCTGCCGGGCGACGTCGGTTACCGCCAGCCTGCCTTCGGTGGATACGGTCGCGTCCTTGGTGACGTCGAGCAGCGAGACGGCGGCGGGCAGCGTCGCCCCGGTCGTCTTCTTCTCGCCGGTCACGTAGACGCGGCCGCCGCGACCCGAAGTCACGCCCAGCGCGGTCCGCCGTCCGGTGGCGAGCGTCTGCGTGCGCACCGAACCGTCACCGCCGATCACGGCTCGCCGCGCCTTGACGTTCTCCGTCCCGTCGTGGTCGAGGTAGACGACCCCGCCGTCGGCGTCGGCCGCCAGCGCGTAGGGCACGCCGGAGGCCGGCGCGACCCGTTGCAGGACACCCTGGTCAGTGACGCGGACGAGAGCGTCGGTAGTCGCGCCGATCAGGCCGTGCACGGTGGGCACCGCCGAAGTCAGCTGTCCGGCGACGTCGACCGGCGCGGCAATCTTGCCGGAGGCCGCGTCCAAGCGCAGCAGCCTCGTCTTCCCGAGGTCTTCGTCGCCGGCCTGGGTGAGAACGGCCGTATCGCCGACCCCGCACGACGGGTTGAAATAGGCGAGGCTGGTCCGGATCGGCAGCTTCCGTACCGAGCCGGTGTCGAGGTCGACCACGGCGGTGAAGGCGCCGCGGTCGAAGAGTTCGGTCTTGTTGGTGAACGTGCGCGGCGCGTAGGCGACGACCGCGCGGTGGGCCGACCCGGTCACGCAGATGTTGCCGATCCACATGTCGGTGTCGAAGCCCGGCTCGGCGAGTGTGGCGACCGTCCGCCACTCGTACGCCTTGGCTTCGTCGGCGACCAGGAGGTGGAAGCCGTCAGCGTCACCGCTGGTCGTCCAGGCCCGGTCGGTGGAACGTTCCCAGCCGGCGGCAAGCGTGCCTGCCCGCTCGCTGGGTGCAACGCTGCGAGCGGCGACCTTCGATGGGGCCACGACCTTGGTGTCGACGTCCGGGCCAGGCGTGTTCGGCGCGGCCGAGACCGGCCCGGCGGCGGCACCGGTGACCGACAGCGCGACCGCGAGCGCGGCCGTCCATCTGAGTCGTGGCGAACGTGGGCGACTGAGTTTCACTGATCCCCCTATGCCGAGATACACCAACCAGGAGGGAGCGCGACCGAATGGCATCCGTTGGAATAATCAGCCGCAAGAATCGAGCACGGAAAACTGCGCCCGAAGGCCGGTTTCGAATGCCGTAAATGGCTACCGAAGAACATCGACAGTCCGTGATCCCCTCCTCGGTGGTATTAAGCCAGTTCATTGATCAACGTTCAATAGACCGTCAGAGTGAGCAGCAGCGTACGGACCAGCAGTGATACTCCGATCGGCTCGCGCGGCCATTGCTCAGCTCTGCGGCATCTCCGAGAGGACCTCGGTGTTCCACCACTGGTAGAGCTTGTCGAGCTCGTCGTTGTTCGTCACCTTGGTGGACAACAGGATGCCCGCGACCAGGGTGTTCTTCTCCGTCCACACCAGCTGGGCCGGGTCGCCGAGGAAGCAGGTGAGGAACTCTCCGGGGACCGGGTTCCGGACCTCCGCGCGGTAGTACGTCCCCCAGATCTTCGGGTACTTGTCCGGCCGGCACGCGCCTTGGGCGTCGTTGCGGGTGAGGCCCTGGGTCTTCACGATGTCCTGGAAGAACGCGTCCATCGCCGCCGCGTCCGGGAAGCGCAGGAACCTCGCCCCGGTCGGCTGCTGGAACACCACGTTGCCGATCTTGACGTCGCCGACGTTCGAGTCCGTGCACTCGGCCGCCGCGGCCGTTCCGGGTGGCGCCGCGGCCGGCACGCACGTGTATTGCTTGTAGACGGCGGGAAGCGCGTCGAAGAGCTTCTGGTCGGGTGCGGGCTTCGATTCCGAAGTGGACGGTGCGGTCTCGGGAGTCGACTCCGGCGTCGAGGGCGGCGGTGTCGAGTAGACGGTCGTCGGCGTGCGCGGGCCCGGTCCGGCCGTCTGCGCGTTGTCCTTGGTGACCACGTAGGTGATCACCAGCGCGACCACGACGACGCCGGCCAGCGCGGCGCACAACGCGATCCACCGGTTCCGCTGGGACTTCGCCGGGCCGGTCGCGGCCGGGGCGACCTTGCCCGACGGGCCGGTGAACCGCACGGGCTGCGGGCCGGTCGGCGGGCCGGGGTACGGCCCGGTCATCGGCGCCTGCTGGGGGCTCATCGCGGGCTGGCCGGGCGGGGTCGGCGGGCCCGGGTACGGCCCGGTCGGGGTCGCTCGCGGGACACCCCCTGACGGCGGGCCGGTGAACGTCGGCGGCGGCGCGGCCAGCGTGGGCCGCGGCGGGGTCTGGGGCGGCGGGGCCACCGGGCCCGGCAGGGTCTTTTGCCACGTCGGGATCGCCGGCGCCGGCGCCGTCACGGCCGCGCGTACGGCTTCGGCGAACGCGCTCGCCGTCGGGTAGCGGTCGGCCGGGTTCTTCGCCATCCCGTGCGCCACCACGGCGTCCAGCGCGGGCGGCAGGCCCGGCCGCACCTGCGACGGTGCCGGCGGCGGCGCGGTCAGGTGCGCGCCCATCTGCGCGGCCGCGCCCTCGCCCAGGAACGGGCGGCGGCCGGTGACGCACTCGAAGAACACGCACGCGAGCGCGTAGACGTCGACCAGGCCGGTGATCGGGGCCTCGCCGAAGCGTTCCGGCGCCATGTAGTCGAGCGTGCCGATCACGTTGCCGGTGCCGGTGATCGACGTCCCCTCCGCCGTCATGGACCGCGCGATGCCGAAGTCCACGAGGTACACGAAGTCGGCGCTCGTGACGAGCACGTTGGACGGCTTGACGTCCCGGTGCACCAGGCCGTCCTCGTGGGCGGCGTCGAGCGCGCCCGCGACCTGCTCGACGATCCCGGCGGCCCGGGCCGGTTCGAGCGGCCCGGCTTCCAGCAGCTCCTTGAGGTCCTTGCCTTCGACCAGGCGCATGTCGAGGTAGAGGCGGCCGTCGATCTCACCGTAGGCGTGGATCGGGATCACGTGCGGCTCCCGCAGCCGCGCCACGATCTGCGACTCGCGGCGGAACCGCGCGCGGAAGGCCTCGTCCGCGACGAACGGGTCGGACAACAGCTTCAGCGCGACCACGCGGTCGTGCGCGGTGTCGTAGGCCCGGTGGACCTCGCCCATTCCCCCTCGGCCGAGCAGGCCTTCGATCTTGTACGGCCCGAACTGCTCCATCGTTCTCCCCAACCCCCCGGTTGGTCACCCTCTCTACGGGCCGACGCAAATGCTAAGGGTCAGGTTCCCCGTAACGGCGGCGAAGTCATCCAACTGTTGAGCACGTATCCTGGACCTCGTGAGCACGCTCAGTAACACAAGCACGTCGGGGGCGACCGCGAAGCGCCTCGCCGCGGGGACGGTGGCGCTAGGCGTCGCGACCCTCGGTTACGCCGTCGGCATCGAACGGCGCCACTGGACCCTGCGCACCGCCGAGCTCCCGGTGCTCGCGCCGGGCTCGCGGCCGTTCACCGTCCTGCACGTCTCGGACCTGCACATGCTGCCGGGCCACCGCAGCAAGCAGCGCTGGGTCGCCGCGCTCGACGAACTGAACCCGGACCTCGTCGTCAACACCGGCGACAACCTCTCGCACTCCACGGCCGTCCCGTCCGTGCTGCGCGCGCTGGGCCCGCTGCTCGACCGGCCGGGCCTGTTCGTCTTCGGCAGCAACGACTACTACGCGCCCAAGCCGAAGAACCCGGCCCGGTACCTGATGCCGCGGGGCAAGAAGAAGCGCATCCACGGCGTCCAGCTGCCCTGGCGCGACCTGCGCGCGGCGTTCGTCGAGCACGGCTGGACCGACTTGACCCACGTCCGCCGCACCATCGACGTCGGCGGGCAGGCGGTGTTCGCGGCCGGCGTCGACGACCCGCACCTGCGCCGCGACCGCTACCCCGACATCGCGGGCCCGGCCGACAGCGGCGCGGCCGTCCGCATCGGCGTGACGCACTCGCCGGAGCCGCGGGTCCTCGACACGTTCGCCACGGACGGTTACGACCTCGTGCTGGCGGGCCACACCCACGGCGGCCAGCTGCGACTCCCGGGGTACGGCGCCATCGTCACCAACTGTGACCTGGATCGCAGCCGCGCGCGGGGCGCTTCGCGGTGGGGCGCGCACATGTGGCTGCACGTCTCGGCCGGGCTGGGGACGTCGCCGTGGGCGCCGGCCCGGTTCGCCTGCCCGCCGGAGGCCAGCCTGTTGACGCTGGTCCCGCGGGGTTCGGAGCCCGCGAAACCGCGAAAGCTGGCCCCGCGGAAAGCCCGAAACACCGTCCGCTAGACTTCTCCACGACCCGTTAAGCAGTACCTCGGGGTGTGGCGCAGCTTGGTAGCGTGCCTCGTTCGGGTCGAGGAGGTCGTGGGTTCGAATCCCGCCACCCCGACGAGAGCGCCGAGAGGGCCGGTGTGTTGGCGGAAAACGCCAACCGCGCTGGCCCTCTCGGTGTTTTTTTGGGGTCGAACCCCAAACCCCGCCGGGCGGCTTCGCCCCCGGACCCCCGGCGCGTCCCGGTTATCGCGTCGCCGTCACTTCGACCCAGCATTGGCTGAAGTCGCCGTCGCCGCCGCGGGTCCACATCCACGCCGAGCGGGCCGCGCTGGCCAGCTGGTCGCGGTCGCGGCCGTTCCCCTTGAGCGCCGCTTCCAGCCGGGCCTCCACGTACTTGGCCAGGTCGCGGTAACTCATGTCCGAGCGGTAGCGGGCTCTCGACACGACCTCCGTGAAGCCCGCCGCCGCGCACTGCTCGGCGATCACCCGGCCCGCGAACGGGTTGCCGCCCGCCTGGCGGCGCAGCAGGTAGTGCCCCCGCAGCGCCGCGTCGACGTTGGCCGTCTTCGGGCGCAGGCGTGCCTTGCTCCAGTCCGAAGTGGACAGCGCCAGCCTGCCGCCGGGGCGCAGCACCCGGCGCAGTTCCGCCAGTGCGTCCATCGGAGCCGTCAGGTGTTCGAACAGCGCGTGGGAGAACGCCACGTCCACGCTGCCCGAAGCGAACGGCAGGTCGTAGGCCGACGCCACCAGGTAGTCCACTGTGGACCTTCCGGCGCGCCGGGCGGCCGCGCGGGCGAGCTCGACCTGGCCGGCGTCGCGATCCAGCCCCGCGACGCGGGACTCCGGCGCCAGGCCCAGGGTGATCGAGCCGGGGCCGCAGCCGAGGTCGACCACCCACGTGCCCGGGGCGAACAGGGGCTGGGCGAACGCCGCGCGTTCGGCAGCCGTGCGCGCGGACATCATCGAAACCGCGTCTCGCCCGTAGCCCGGCGCGTAACCCTCCAGCACCCCGCACACAGTACGGCCAGAAGGTGGCAGGATCGAGGGGTGAGCACGCAGTCAGCGAACCAATATCCGCCCGCGGTGGTCCCGGACCGGCTGTTCGACGACGCCGAAGCCGAGAACCGCTGGCGCGCCCGCTTCCACGCGCCGCGCATCTCCACGCCCGACTGGGCCCGCGACGCGCCGGACGCCAACATCTACGTCTCCAATTCCAGTGGCGTCTGGGAGGTCTACGCCTGGAACCGCGCGACGGGCGAGCACCGCCGCGTCACCGACCGGCCCAACGGCACCATGCACGCGACGCCGTCCCCGGACGGCGAGTGGATCTGGTGGTTCGACGACACCGACGGCGACGAGTTCGGCTCGTGGGTGCGGGAGCCGTTCGCCGCGACCGAGGGCAGCAAGCCGGAGAAGGGCGTCCCGGACGTCCACGACGGCTACCCGGCCGGGCTCGAGATCGGCGCGAAGCTCGTCGCGGTCGGCGTCTCGACCGACGACGGCAGCGAGCTGTTCGCCCGCGTCGACGGCGAGACGCACCGCTTCTACAGCCACGCGGACGACGCCGGCATCGCGTCGCTGTCCCGCGACGAGAGCCTCATCGCGATCTCGCACTCCGAGCACGGCGATTCGCGGCACCCCGCGCTGCGGGTGCTGGCGACCGACGGCTTCGGCACGGTCGCCGAGAAGTGGGACGGCGAGGGCAAGGGCCTGTCCGCGCTGGAGTTCTCGCCGCTGCCCGGCGACCAGCGGCTGCTCGTCCTGCACGAACGGCGGGGCCGCGAGGAGCTGCTCGTCTGGGACGTCCGCGAGGACACCGAGACCGAACTCGAGCTGGACCTGCCCGGCGAGGTCGTCGCGGGCTGGTACCCGGACGCGCGTGCGCTGCTGGTCGTCCACTTCCACGAGGGCCGCAGTTCCTTGTACCGCTACGACCTCGACACGTCCGAATTGTCCTCTGTGGACACGCCGGCCGGCCGGATCGGCGGGGCGGGCGTCCGCCCGGACGGCACGGTCGAGTACTCGTGGTCGAGCGCCGCCGAGCCCGCCGCGGTACGGTCACGCAGCACCGACGGCACCGACGCGGTGCTGCTCGAACCGCCGGGCGAGCGCGCCCCCGGTTCGGAGCCGGTGACCGACGCGTTCGTCGAAGGCGTCGGCGGGCGGATCCACGCGCTGGTCTCGCGGCCTTCGGACGCGCCCGAGGGCCCGCTGCCCACGGTGTTCTCCCTGCACGGCGGCCCGCACGCGGCGGACGAGGACCGCTTCTCCGCCTACCGCGCGACCTGGCTCGACGCCGGGTTCGCCGTGGTCGAGGTCAACTACCGGGGCTCGACGGGCTACGGCTCGGCCTGGCGCGACGCCATCGAAGGCCGGCCGGGGCTGACCGAGCTGGAAGACGTCGCTTCGGTGCACGACTGGGCGGTCCAAAGTGGACTCAGCGACCCGGCGAAGTGCGTCGTCAACGGCGCTTCCTGGGGCGGCTACCTGTCCCTGCTCGCGCTCGGCACGCAGCCGTCGCGGTGGGCGGCGGGCGTCGCCGGGGTGCCGGTGGCGGACTACGTCGCCGCGTACGAGGACGAGATGGAGCAGCTGCGCTCGTTCGACCGCGCGCTCTTCGGCGGCTCGCCGGAGGACGTGCCCGCGGTGTACCGGGAGTGCTCGCCGCTCACGTACGTCGACGCCGTGACGGCGCCGGTGCTCGTGCTGGCCGGCGACAACGACCCGCGCTGCCCGATCCGCCAGATCGAGAACTACCTGGACCGGCTGGCCGGCCGCGACCTGCTCCACGAGTTCTACCGCTACGACGCGGGCCACGGCTCGCTGGTGATCGCGGAGACGATCAAGCAGACGTCGATCGAGGTCCACTTCGCCCAGCGCGCCCTCGGCCTGCGCTGACCCACCCGCCACTTTCGTACTGAAAGTGACGCCTCAGGCGGAGCTTTCAGTACGAAAGTGGCACTTTCACGTGAAAGTGCGCGCGTCAGCGTTCGGAGTGCAGGACGCCGCCGGTGGCCCAGTGGTCCGCGCCGATCTCCACGAGCGTCACCTGGACGCCTTCGGGCTTGCCGCCGCAGGTGCGGACGAAGGCGTCGGTCAGCTCGCGGACCAGTGCGCTCTTCTGGGCGGGGGTGCGGCCGGGGAACATGGCAACGCTGATCATGGGCATGGCGGGAAGCTAACACCACAGCGGGACGGCCGCCGCGAACTGCGGGACGAGCCGCGCGCCGAGGGTCGCCTTCATCTCCGTCATCTTCTTGCCGAACACCACCGACGCGCGGCCGTTCGCGATCGCCCAGCGCACCGCCTCGCCGTAGAAGTGGAAGTACAGGTTCGGGCGGCCGCCGTCCTCCGGGGGCAGGGCGCCCCAGTGCCGGGCGATCGGCAGGTCCGGGTGGTCGAGCAGGGTCGCCAGCGCGATCAGCCGTCCGGTGCGGGTGTCGCGGTACTCGATCACCGAGACGTCGGGCTGGCGCAGCAGCGCCGCCAGGTAGCCGGTGAAGTGCGGCAGCGGCACGATCGGCACGTCGTGGTGCTTGCGCTCGTTGCACCGCAGCACCTCGGCGACGGCGACCGGGTCGGCGTCCTTCCCCGGCACGAACCGCACCTCGACCGACGGGTCGGCGTCGAAGGTCCGGAAGATCTTGCGCAGGTTCTGCTTCCGCTTGCGGGCCAGCGAGTTCATCCAGTCGTCGCGGGAGCCGAACGCGGCGACGTCGAGCACCGCGACGTCCTCGGTCCGCCGCACCAGCCGGAACCGGCCGTCGACGGCGGGTACGCCCGGCTCGCCGACCTGCCGCAGCAGCAGACCGCGCAGGCCGCGGCCGAGTTCGGCCCGCATGGCCGGGACGTACGCCTCGAGCAGACGGGTGACGCCGCCGTCGCCACCCGCGTCGGCGAACCACCAGCCCGGCTGCGAACCCGCGCCGGGCCCGCGGACGTCGAGGCCGCCGAACCGGCCCCGGCCCGGGCCGGCGAACCGGTTCCGCCGCGTCCGGCCGGTGACCCACGCGGCGCTGACCACCCCGGTCGGTTCGGCGCCTTCGCGCAGCACCGTCACCGGTTGCGGCGTCCGCGCGGCCCACGCCTGGGTGGCGAGCACCGCCCAGCTCCAGTCCGCGCGCAGGCCGGCCCGCGCGCGCAACGCGGTCCAGTACGCCGGTTCCGCGTCGTGGCGCGGGTCGAGCACGTCGATCACCACCGCGTCACCGGCCTCGGCACGACCACGCCGGTCATCGGGCTCGGGCTGAACCCCAGCGACGCCTTGAGGTCGGTGACCCCGCGGCCCAGCGACAGGAACTTCCGGTTGTGCTCGATCATGTGCCGCACTCCTCGCACGACGACGTCGAAGTAGAGGTGCTTCGGCCGGCCGCCGTCGGGTGGCAGCGCGGCCCAGTGCTGGTGCAGGGGCATCACCGGGTGGTCGAGCAGATCGGTGAAGGCGAGCAGCCGCCCGTCGGCGTCGTGGTAGGTCGTGGTGACGACGTCGGGGCGGCGGACGAGCTCGCCGAGGTACTCGGCGGTGACCGGGCCGCGCTGGTCGAACTTCACCGGGCCCTTGGTCTCGCGGTGGGCCCGCAGCATCGCCGCCAGCTCTTCGGGATCGAGGTCGTCGCGCGCGGTTCCCTCGCGGACGACCACCCCGGGGTCGGCGGCGATCTTGCGGATCTGGCCGCGCAGGCTCGAGCGGCGGTTGCGGCTCAACGACGCGAGCCAGTCGTCGAGGTCGCCGAAGGTGTTCTCCAGCACCAGTGCGGGCTGGATGTCCCGGACGAGCCGGCCGCGCCCGGCCACCAGCCCGGCGGTGTCCGGGGTGGCCGCGCGGTACACGACGCCGAGGCAGCCCGGGCCGGTGCGCCGGCAGGCGGCGCGTTCGAACCGGCGCAGGATCTCGCGGCGCGCGGCGGCGTCGAGCGCTTCGGCGAACAGCCACGCCGGGTAGCACGACAGCCAGGCGTGCTGGACCTCCAGCCAGCGCGGCGTCCACCGCGCGACGCCGCCGACCGGTCCGGGCGCGGCCGAGCCGCCGGGGTGGCAGACCATCGCGAGCACGGCGGCGACGAGCTCTTCGCCGTCGCTGACGACGGTGAGCAGGTAAGGGCTGCGTGAGCACCGCGACTCCGTGCACAACAGGCCGTAGTCCCAGGTCAGCGGGGCCTGCTGGGCTTCGAGGAAGGCGGCCCAGCCGGCGGGTTCAGGGTCGGTGCGCGGGTCGAGCACCCGGACGGTCCAGGTCATCGGCCCAGCACCGGCCTCGGGACGGCCACCGAGAAGAGGCTTCGCGTGCCGAAGCCCAGCGACGCCTTCTCCGGCAGCATCGCGCGCCCGGCGGTCAGCTCCGGCCGTCCCGCGGCGATCACGTGGGCCACGCACCGGGCGTAGCAGTCGACATAGAGACCCTTTCGGCCCCCTTCGGCGCTCGGGAGGGCGGCCCAGTGGTGCACCGCCGCGCCGTCCGGGTGGTCGATCATCGTGTTGAAGCCGAGCAACCCGCCGTCGCCGTCGCGGTAGGTCCGCGTGATCACGTCCGGCCGCCGGACGAGCACGTCGAGGTAGGCCGGGGCGATCGGGCTGCGGGTGTCGAGGTGCAGCCCGCCGACGCGCGAGCGCTGGCCGCCGGCCCACGCGCGGTCGTCCTGCCGCGCGCGGTGGACGTTGAGCAGCACGGCCAGCTCGTGCGGATCGAGGTCGGTGCGCCCGGCGGCGGCTTCCGTGGCGACGTCCGGGTTCAGGTACCGGCGGACGTCCGGGGCGAGCGCCGCCGCCCATTCGTCCACAGTGGAATAGCGGTTGACCAGCACGGCGGCCGGGTCGATCTCCCGGCTGATCCGCGCCCGCCCGGCCAGCGCGGGCACCAGCTCGGGGTTCATCGCCCGGTAGACCACGCCGAGCAGGCCCGGGCCGACGTACTCGCGCAGGGCCCGTTCGAACTGCCGGATCGCCGTGCGCCGCTCGGTGAAGTCGTCGTCGAACACGCACGCCGGATAGCCGCTCAGCAACGGGAGGTAGACCTCGGCCCAGCGCGGCCGGAACCGGCCACCGGAGACCGGCCCGAAGGTGCCCGCACCCCAGCCGCGGCACACCATCACCGACAACGCGCCGACGACCGAGGAGCCCTGCCGGACGACGGCGAGCACCGGCGGGTTCTTCGCCAGCCACGCCTCGCGCCGCAGCAGCTCGTAGTCCCACACCGGCGGTAGGCACCGGGCGCGGAACGCGGCCCAGCCGTCCGGCGGCGGATCGGTGCGGGGGTCGTGGATGTCCACTTGCGACACCGCGGTCACGGTCTTCACCGGCCCAGCACCGGCCTCGGCACGGCGGCCGTGTAGACCGGCCGGGGCCGGAACCCCAGCTCCTGCTTCAAGTCGATCATGCCGCGCCCCGCCGACAGTTCCCGGGCGCCGCGCTTCGCGGTGAACCGCACCGCGCGCACGTACGAGTCGAAGTACAGCCACTTCTTCCCGCCCGCGTCCGGCGGCAACGCGGCCCAGTGCTGCAGGACGGGGGTGTCCGGGTGGTCGAGCATCGTCTGCACCGCGAGCAGCTTCCCCCCGGTGTCGGTGTAGGTCAGGGTGTGCACGTCCGGCCGCCGGACGAACCGGTCGAGGAACCCCGCCGACGGCATCGTGCGGGTGTCCAGCGCGAGCCGCCCGTACCGCTCGCGGTGCGCCTGGATCAGCCCGGCCAGCTCGGCGCCGTCGAGGTCGGTGCGGCCCGCCCCGCCCCGGATCACCAGCGAAGGGTCTTCGGCGAGCCGGCGCCGCTGCCGCCGCAACCCGGCCCGCCGCGACTTCGACAGCGACGCGATCCAGTCCTCTTCGGACGCGAACCGGTTTTCCAGCACGGCCACCGGATCCACCCGCTTGACGAGCCGGCCGCGGCCGCCGAGGCCGATCGCGAGGTCTTCGCCGAGCGCTCGGTGGACGACGCCGAGCAGGCCGGGGCCGAGACGGCGGCCCAGCTCCCGCTCGAACTCGCGAACCAAACCGGCTCGGTCGCCGACACCCGGCGCGAACGCGATCCCCGGGTAGCCGCTCAGCCACGGCTGGCAGACCTCGGCCCAGAACGGGCGCAGCAAGCGCTTCCCGGGCCGCGGCGCGAACCGCGGCGCCAGCCGGGGCCGGCAGACCAGCACGGACACCGCGGCGACGGGCGCGTCCCGCTCGGCCGCGACGACCAGCAGCTGCGGGTTGCGGGCGCCCCAGGCTTCGAGGCCCATCACCCCGTAGTCCCACACCGGGTGCAGCCGCGCGGCCCGCGAGAACTCCGCCCACCCCGCGGGCGCCGGGTCGGCGCGGGGGTCGTGGACCGAAAACCTCATGTCAGGACGACCGGGGTGCCGTGCCGCGGGCAGAACGCGATCTCGCCCCGCACCCCGCCGGCCGGGACGACGTCCACGAACCGCGGGGAAGCCTGGCGCAGCAACGTGAACGCGAGCCCCGCGGCCGTCGGGCGCGCGTAGACGTGCGGCCAGTCGAGGTGCCACCGCCCGCAGCCGCCCAGCGCGCCGAGGTACCCGAGCACCGGATCGTGCAGCACGCCGTACGGGCCGGCGTCCAGCGAGTCGAGCTCGCGGTGCGGCACGGCTTCGACGCGGTGGTCTTCGATGAACGCCGCGAGCGCCTTGTCGTCGCCGACCGCGAGCACGCGGTGGCCCCGGCCCAGCACCGCGGCGAGTTCGCGCAGCACCGCCGCGCTCGGCGCGTCCGGATCGGCGACGCAGCCCCGCACCCCCTTCGGCAGGTCGGCGGGCGGGCGCAGGTCGTCGGGCCCCAGCAGGACGACCAGGCTGCCGGGACCGGGACGGCGAGCCGTCCGCAGGACGCGCCCGAGCCCACGCGCGGGCTCGGGCTGCCGGGCGCCGCCGGCGAGCGGCACGAGGTCGACGAGTTTGCGCACGGCTTCCGCGAGGGGTGCCGCGCCGCCGTTCGTCCCGGTGCGCCCGGGCACCACGACCGGGTCCTCCCGGCCGTCGAGCGCCCAGCGCTCGCGGTAGAACGGCACCGTCGCGAACGCCGAGCGCACCGCCCGCGCGTGGGCAGCGCGCCACGCCACCCCCGCCCCCAGATTCCACATGGCCGGGGAGTCTGCGCCACCGACCGGCCCGCGGGGAAGGACTTGGTCCTCAGGTCACCCCGAATGCCGGATGGGTTACTACTTTGGTCTGGGTCTGAACGGTGGAATTCGCAGAACTACCGTCGCCGTTTCCCGATCCGTCTGCTTATAACTCCCGCCACACCGCAATCGGCAAGCGGTCTTATCGGATCCTGGGGAATTCATGATCACCATTCGCACTGTCGGTGACCGCGCGGACACGAATTCGACACACCCACCTGAGCAGGGAAGATGACCACCCCATTTCCCGGCCCTGCCCACAGTGGACTCTCCGTGGTCATTCCGTGCTTCAACGAAGTCGAGAACGTCGAACCGTCCTATCGGGAAATAACCAACGAACTAGGTCACTATTCACTGGAACTGTTTTACGTCGATGACGGGAGCACCGACGGAACGCTGGACAAGATCCGCGCGCTCGCGGCCGCGGACGCGCGCGTGCGGTATTTGTCCTTTTCTCGGAACTTCGGCTTCGAAGCCGCTTTCTCGGCCGGCTACCGCTACGCGTCGCTGCCGTGGGTCCTGCACGTCGACGCCGACCAGCAGTTCCCCGCCGCCGAGGCGGAGAAGCTCGTCGCGGCGGCCGAGCTGGGCAACGACGCGGTGTTCGGCGTCCGCACCAACCGCCAGGACCCGCGGCTGCGGCGGTGGGGCACCGCCGCGTTCCACTTCCTCGGCCGGCGCGTGCTGCGCATCGAGATCCCGCCGGGCGCCACGGCGTTCCGGCTGGTCCGCGCGGAACTGGCCCGCAAGATCGTCGACCTGCGGCTGGGCACGCCGTACTTCCTCGCCACCGTGCCCCGGCTGACCAGCCGGTACACCTGCGTCCAGGTCGCACACCGGGCGCGCGAACGCGGCGAGTCCAAAGTGGGCTTCGGGTTCCTGGCTTCGCACGCCATCGAACTCTTCGTCGGGTTCACCCGGCGGCTCACGACGGCGGCGTCCGCGACGGCCCTGCTGGCCGCGGGGATCGCGGTGCTCGCCGGCGGCGCGGCGGCGTTCGGCCTGCTCGGCGCCGGGGTCACCGCCACGCTGCTGTTCGCGTTGCTCGCGGTGCTGCTGCTGGTGGCGTCGCTGACCGTGCGCTACCTCGTCGTGGTCGGCGCGGGCCAGCCGCGGCCACGGCAGTTCTACGTCCGGGAAGCGAACGTCGTCGTCGACGCCGAGGACCGGCTCTTCACCCCGGCGGACCCGGCGGGTCCCCGGCTCATCGATGTGCACCTGGGGAAAGGCGTTTCGGCGTGACCAGTTCGAAGAAGGACCCCGCGAGAACCCTGGTGATCCTGGGGGGCGCGGACGGTTCGGTCAGCACCTACGAGCGGGCGCGGGAGCTGGGGTTCCGCACGCTCTGCGTCGACGTCCGGCCCACCGCGCCCGCGGTGGCGTACGCGGACGAGTTCCTGCAGGTCAGCGTGCGGGCACCGGAGCAGATCGCGGCGGCACTGGAGGGCCGCCGCGACCTCGCGGGCGTGCTCTGCCCGGCCAGCGACGTCGGCCTGCCGGCGCTGGCGTGGCTGACCCGCCACTGGGGCCTGCCCGATCCCCTGCCGCGGTACGCGGTGGAGGCGTCGACGGACAAGGCGGTGTTCCGCGCGCTGTGCGATCACCTGGGCCTGCCGAGCTACCGCAGCGTCGACGGCCGTCCCGGCCCGGAGCTCGTCCACGCCGCCCAGCAGCTGCGCTTCCCGGCGCTGGTCAAGCCGGTCGACTCCTCGGGCAGCCGCGGGGTCGTCTCGTGCGCGGGACCGGGCCGGCTGACCACGGCGTTCACCGAGTCGCTGGCGTTCTCGCCGTCCGGCCGCCTGGTCGTGGAGGAGCACCTGGACGGCTCGCACTTCACCATCGAGGCGCTCGTCGTCGACGGCCGGATCGTCTTCCACGCCGTGACCGAGCGGGTGCTCACGCCGCCGCCGTTCTTCGTGACGTCGTCGCACCTGCTGCCCGCCGAGCTGCCCGCCGACGTCGAGCTCAGCCTGATCGAAGCCCTCGACCAGATCTGCACCGAGCTCGGCTACCGGACCGGACCGCTGACGCTCGACGCCGTGCTCGGCCGCGACGGGCGGCTCTACCTCATCGAGATGGGCGCCCGGATGGGCGGCAACGGGCTGGCGGAAGCGATCGCGCACTGCCACGGCGCCGACCTGATCGCGGCCGGGATCGCCGCCGCCACCGGCGACGAGGTGCGGCTGGACCTGCACGAGCCGAAGCCGACGCTGGTGCACATCCTGGCGTCCGACCGCGGCGGGCACCTGTCCCGGGTGGACGGTGTGGCCGACGTGCGCGCGCTGCCCGGGCTGGTGGGCCTGCACCTGTTCGCCGACGAGGGTTCGTTCGTCCGGCCCTACGAGCAGGCGGGGCACAAGCTCGGGTACGTGGTGCTCACCGCGGACTCGGTGCCGGAGCTGCTCAGCGCGGAGAACGCCGTGCGCGGCACGCTGAAGTTCCTGCTGCACGACCAGGACATGGCGGTACCCCTGCCGTGACGGGGCCTTCGGTCGCCGCCGCACCGGTCGTGGCGCCGCCACGGCCCGCGGTGGTGCTGCGCCTGCTCGCCGGCCGGGGCGTGTTCCGGCTGTCGGTGCAGGTGATGGGGCTGGTCCTGATCACGGCGTGGGGCGCCCGCGACTACGGGCGCTTCGCGAACGCGCTCGGCCTGATGACCTGGCTCAACTTCGTGCCGGCCGCCGCGGAGAAGTCCGCGCTGAAGAGCCTGCCGCGGCTGCACCGGACCCGGGACGCCGTCGCGGCGCTCGCGGTCCGGCTCGCCGCGGTGCCGGTGCTGGCGGTGCTGGCCGCGACGGCCGCCGCGCTGGTGGTGGCACCGCGGTCGGACGCGGCGCTGTACCTGACGGCGGCGGCCTGGTCGATCTCCGGCGGGCTGCTGATGACGGTGTCCGGCCTGCACCGGTTGCGCGAGAAGTCCACTTTGGACGCACTGGCGTTCGCCGCCGGCTCGGTCGTGGTCGGCGTCGTGACGTGTGTGACGTGGGCGGTGCGCTGGCCACCGGAGACGCACTTGGCGGTGCTGCTGGGCGGGCTCCTCGTCATCCTCGGTACGTCGGTCGCCCTGCTGCCCCGGCCGTGGCTGCGCGGCGGCGGGGTACCGGGGCACCGGCTGCTGCCCGCGTTCGGCCGGAGCACGGTCCTGCTCGGCCTGACCGAGCTGCTCGACGTCATCTCGACGTCGGTCGTGTTCGCGGTGCTCGCGCTGTCCGGCCGGACCACCGACAGCGGCCCGTTCTACCTGGCGCTGCTGGTGTCGAGCGCGTTCTGCTCGCTGCTGTACTACCAGCTCAAGCTGCACCAGCCGGCGGCGTCGCGGCGGATGCGCGGTACGGGCGCGGCGGCCGGGCGGGCGCGGGCGGGCGCGCTGCTGCGGCTGGTCGAACGCGCCGGGATCGCCGTGGTCCTCCTGCTCGGCGCGGGTCTCGCCATCCCCGGGACCCGCGCTTTCCTCGCGGCGGAAGACGCCTACGTCGTCCTCGGGGTGCTCGTGCTCGTCGAGACGGCGCTGTACGCGACCGGGCTGTACGCGGGCTTCCTGATCGAAAACACCAACAGCAAGGTGCTGACGCTGACGTCCGGCACCGCCGTCGTTTCGCTCGTCGCCACCGCCGTGGGCGCGGTGCTGCTCGTCCCCGTCCTCGGACCGGTCGGCGGGTTCGCCGCGCTCGTCCTCGCGCTCGCGGTGAAGGCGGCCGTGCTGCGGCGCCTGGTCCGCCGGCACTGAACCACTGGGAGGAATCATGTACGTACTGGGCATCAGCCGGGTGCACGACTCGGCGGCGGCACTCGTGCGCGACGGCGAGATCGTCGCGTTCGCCGAGGAGGAGCGCTTCACCCGCGTGAAGCACGACGGCGGCTTTCCCGCCGAGGCCATCAAGTTCTGCCTGGAGCGCGCCGGGATCACCCTCGCGGACGTCGACCACGTGGCCTACTACTGGCAGCGCTGGAAGGAAGGCATCCACGCGGCCAAGGTGTTCGCGCGGTACTTCCCCGGCACGCTCGACGTCTTCCGCAACGCGAACGGCGACGAGGGCGGCAAGTCGGCGGGCATGGTCGACACGTTCCGGACCGGCGGCGGGAAGGGCCACGACGACTACCACGTCGGCGGCGCGGTCCTCGCGCACATCAAGCGGTCCTACACGCTGGCCGACGACGTCAAGGCGGCCGTCGGCTGGACCGGGCCGACGAAGTTCAAGACGCACCTCGTCGACCACCACCGCGCGCACGCGGCCAGCGGGTACTTCATCTCGCCGTGGGACGAGTCGGCGGTGCTCACCTTCGACGGCATCGGCAGCGACGGCACGGCGACCTACCTCGCGCACGGCCGCGGCAACCGGATCGTGGACCTGCGGCGGATCAAGTTCCCGCACTCGCTGGGCGCGATGTACGCCGGCGTCACCGGTTACCTCGGCTTCTACCCGACCCGCGACGAAGGCAAGATCATGGGCCTCGCGCCGCTGGGCGAAGACACCTACGTCGACGCGTTCAAGCAGCTGATCCACCTCGGCGACGACGGCGGGTTCGAGCTGGACCTGTCCTGGTTCGGCCACCACCGCACCGGCAAGCACGTGATGTCCCGGAAGTTCACCGACACCTTCGGTCCCGCGCGGCCGAAAACCCGCGTCACGGCGGCGAACCCCGTTCCCCAGCACTACTGCGACATCGCGTACGCGCTGCAGGTGACGCTCGAAGAAGCCGGCCTGCACCTGGCGCGGTGGCTCCAGCGCGAGACGGGCTCGAAGCGGCTGTGCGTGGCCGGCGGGGTCGCGTTGAACAGCGTCATGAACGGGCGGATCCTGCTGGAAACGCCGTTCGAGGACTTCTTCGCCCAGCCCGCGGCGGCCGACGACGGCTGCGCGCTCGGCGCGGCGCTCGACGTCTCGGTGTCGAAGTACGGCAAGCCGCGCCCGCGCGACGGCTACACCTACACCGGCCCGGACTACACCGAGGCCGAGATGGAGCTGGCGCTGCAGGACGCCGGCGTCGAGTACGAGCGCGTCGGCGACATCGCCGCGCACACGGCGGCGAAGGTGGCCGAGGGCAAGATCGTCGGCTGGGTGCAGGGCCGGATGGAGTGCGGCCCGCGGGCGCTGGGCAACCGGTCGCTCGTCGCCGACCCGCGCGACCCGGAGTCGAAGACGCGGATGAACGAGAAGGTGAAGCACCGCGAGGCGTTCCGGCCGTTCGCGCCTTCGTGCCTGGAAGAGCGCGCGGGCGAGTACTTCGTCAGCGACTACCCGTCACCGGTGATGCTGCTGGTGTTCGACGTCCTGCCGGACAAGCGCGCCGAGGTCCCGGCGATCACGCACGTCGACGGCACCGCGCGGGTGCAGACTGTGAGCCGTACCGACAACCCGCTGTACTACCGGATGATCAGCGAGTTCGAGAAGCTGACCGGGGTGCCGATGGTCGTCAACACCTCGTTCAACGACAACAACGAGCCGATCGTGGCCAGCCCGGCCGACGCGATCGCGTGCTACCTGAAGACCGACGTCGACGCGCTGGCCCTCGGACCGTTCTGGGTGGAGAAGGAACTGTGACGCTCTTGGAATCGCCCGGCCCGCTCGCCGCCCTGTACCGGCGGCGGCAGTGGCTGTGGCTGGTGGCCGCCGTCCCGGCGGTGGTCACCGCGCTGCTGATCATGGTGGTGCTGCCGCCGGACCAGACGCTGGACAACGTCGGCGACTGGGCGTTCAAGCTGTGCCCGTTCGTCTTCGCGGTGCTGACGGTCTCGCTGTTCCCGCGCGGGCGGTACGGGCCGGCGTTGATCGTGTTCGCCGTGTTCGTCTACATGTCCTATTTGGACACCGAGCTGGTGATGCGGGTGCAGGAGTTCGCGCGGTCGTCGTCTTCGGACGACGCCTTCCAGCCGGTGTACCAGTTCGAGCTGTTCGTGACGACGTTCATCGTGCTGTTCGCGCTGCTGGCCTACCGCCTCGGCGGCGCGCGGACGGCGAACGTGCTCAAGGTCGGGATCGCGTCGATCCTGGTGGTGATTTCCGGCGCGAACGACCTGACGTTCTGGGCGCTCAACGACGTCTGGGCGGCGGGTTCGAAGCCGACCGAGCTGAAGTGGGCGTCGCACATGATCGTGTTCCTCGGCGGCCCGCCGAGCGTGCCGGCCGCGGTCGCGTTCATGGCCGTGCACCTGGTGCTGGCTGCGATCGTGGTCGCGCTGCCGGTGGGGCGCTGGGTGTCAGTCAGAGTCCACGGTTCACGGCCTGCAGCTTCGTGACGGCGGCCGCGTCGCCCTCGAAGTCGAGGTGCGTGGCGTCGCGGCCGAACACGAACAGCAGCAGATCGATCGGTTCGCCGACGACGGTGACGGGATCGGGCCCGGTCTTGACGGCGGCTTCGCGGCCGTCTTTCGTCCGCAGTGTGACACCGACGGGCGCCTTGCGAAGGTTGAGCTTGGCGGCCTGTTTCGCCGACTTCCAGGCGGCGGCGTCCCGCGTGCCGTCGGCGGGCCGGGGTTCCCAGCCGGGCTGCGCGCGCCGGACGTCCTCGTGGTGGACGAGGAACTCGGCGGTGTTGGTCAGCTCGTCGAGCGGACCGATCGAGGTCGGCCAGAACTTGGACGGGCCGCTTTTGACCTGCCCGACCAGCTCCGCCCACGGCTTGGCGGCGTAGCGGTCCTGGACTTTCTGGGTGTGCCCGGCGAGAGCCGGGATGACGATCCCGGGCGCGGCGTCGGGACGGTGCTCGCGCACGACGAGGTGCGCGGCGAGGTCACGGGTGGTCCACCCCTCGCACAACGTGGGCGCGTTGGGCCCGAGTTCGGCGAGGAGGGAGCTCAAGGCCTGGCGTTCGTCAGCAGCGACACCCATGTGGTCGACGTTACTCGCCGGTAGAGGCCCTGGCGACGGGAAGAGACGCCAAGCACGTCCCGAGCCGGGGCCAGGCGGCGCGGCGCGGCGCGGGCCGGGCGGCGCGGGCGGGCCGGGCGGTGTCGCGAATGACTCATTCGGGACCTCCCAGGTCCCGAATGAGTCATTGGCGACCTTCACCAGCTGGCGAACCGGGGCCCGCTGGCGCGGGCTGGACCGGCGGAGCCAGGTGGGTGCGGCGAGGCGGGGACCGGCGCGCTGGCCGGGGTGGCGCGGGGCGGGTGGGGCCAGCGGAGCGGGCGGGTGGTGCGGACGGGCGAGGCGGGCCGGGCGGCGCAGGCGGGCCGGGCGGCGCGGGGCGGGTGGGGCCCGCGGGGCGGGTGGGCCCGCGGAGCGGGTGGGCCCGCGGAGCGGACGGGCGGGGCCGGGCGAGGCGGGCCGAGCGGCGCAAGTAGGCCGAGCGGTGTCGCGAATGACTCATTCGGGACGTCCCAGGTCCCGAATGAGTCATTCGCGACCTTCACCAGCGGGCGAACCGCGGCGAACAGGGCCAAACCAGGGCAAGGCGGAGCCAGACCAAGCCGAAGCGAGCGGCGGGCAGAGGGTGCGCGGGAAGAGAGTGCGGGCCCGGGTCGTTGATCCAGATGTGAGCCGACTCTTCAGCCCGATCACCGTCCGTGGCCTTACTCTGCCGAACCGTGCCTGGGTGTCGCCGATGTGCCAGTACTCCGCCAGCGATGGCGTGCCGAACGACTGGCACCTCGTCCACCTCGGTCAGTTCGCCGCCGGTGGGGCGGGGCTCGTCATGACCGAGGCCACCGCCGTCACTTCTGAAGGCCGGATCAGTCCGCAGGACACCGGCATCTGGACCGACGCCCAAGCCGAAGCGTGGCGGCGGATCGTCGGGTTCGTGCACGGTCAGGGCACCGCCATCGGGATGCAGCTCGCCCACGCCGGCCGCAAGGCGTCGACGCGGCGGCCGTGGGAGGGGACCGGCAGCGTTCCGCCCGAGGACGGCGGCTGGGAGAGCGTCGGACCGTCCGCGACCGCGTTCGGCGAGTACGCCACCCCGCGCACGCTGACCACCGACGAAGTCAGCGCGCTCCCCCAAGCCTTCGCCACCGCCGCCGAGAAAGCGCAGGACGTCGGCTTCGACGTGCTCGAGCTGCACTTCGCGCACGGCTACCTCGTGCACCAGTTCCTGTCGCCGCTGTCCAACTCCCGCACCGACCGCTACGGCGGCGACTTCGAGGGCCGCACCCGGCTGGCGCTGGAGATCGCCGACGCGGTGCGGGCGACGACCCCGCTTCCCCTGTTCGCCCGGCTCTCCGCGACCGACTGGACCGACGGCGGGTGGACCGTCGACGAGTCCGTCCGGCTCGCGAAGTTGCTGGCCGAGCGCGGGATCGACCTCATCGACACCTCGTCCGGCGGCAACACCCCGCACCCGGACATCCCCGTCGGCCCCGGCTACCAGGTGCCGTTCGCCGAGCGGATCCGGACCGAGGCCGGACTCCCGACCGGCGCGGTCGGCATGATCACCAACCCGCAGCAGGCCGAGGACATCGTCGCCGGTGGCGAAGCGGACGCCGTCTTCCTCGCCCGCGCGCTGCTGCGCGACCCGCACTGGCCGCTGCGCGCGGCGAACGCACTCGGCGCCGAAGTGCGCTGGCCGAACCAGTACGCCCGAGCCAAGTCGTGGCACTAGCGCACTAGTGGTGGAAAGCGGTCGCCTTCGCTGGGTCGTGCGGGCGGCCGCCTTCCTCCGCCAGCTCCGGCAGCACCCGCTCCAGGTCCGCCAGCAGCAGGTCCGCGAGGTCGTGCGTGAAGCCGTTGCGGACGACGATCCGCAGCACCGCCAGGTCCGTCCGGTTCTCCGGGAACGTGTACGCGGGCACGAGCCAGCCCCGCTCGCGCAGGCGGCGTGACACGTCGAAGACGTCGAACCCCACGTCCGGGCGGGTCGTGAACGCGAACACCGGCAGCTGGTCGCCCTTCGTCAGCAACGAGAAGGGTCCGAGCTCCGCGATCCTCGACGACAGGTGCGTCGCGACGTCCCGCGAGGCCTGCTGGACCGCGCGGAAGCCGTCCCGGCCGAGCCGGACGAACGTGTAGTACTGCGCCGCGACTTCGGCGCCCGGGCGCGAGAAGTTCAGCGCGAACGTCGGCATGTCGCCGCCGAGGTAGTTGACGTTGAACACCAGCTCCGACGGCAGCGCGGCCCGGTCGCGCCAGATCACCCAGCCGACGCCCGGGTACACGAGCCCGTACTTGTGGCCGGACGTGTTGATCGACGCCACCCGCGGCAGCCGGAAGTCCCACTCCAGCTCGGGGTCGAGGAACGGCGCGATCATCGCGCCCGAAGCGCCGTCGACGTGCATCGGGATGTCCCAGCCCGTCCGCTCCTGCAGCGCGTCCAGCGCCGCGGCGATCTCCGCGACCGGCTCGTAGCTGCCGTCGAACGTCGAGCCGAGGATGGCCACCACGCCGATCGTGTTCTCGTCGCAGCGCGCGACCGCTTCTTCGGCGGAGAGGTGGTACCGGTCGCCGTCCATCGGTACCAGCCGCGGCTCGACTTCCCAGTACTCGCAGAACTTCTCCCAGCAGACCTGGACGTTGACGCCCATCACCAGGTTCGGCTTCCCGGTGCGCCCGAGCTTCGACCAGCGCCGCTTCAACGCCATCCCGGCGAGCATGCACGCTTCCGACGAACCGGTCGTCGAGCAGCCCATGATGTCCGTGGGGTCGGGGGCGTGCCACAGGTCGGCGAGGATGTTCACGCAGCGCCGCTCCAGCTCGGCCGTCTGCGGGTACTCGTCCTTGTCGATCATGTTCTTGTCGACGCACTCGGCCATCAGCTCGCGCGCCTGCGGCTCCATCCACGTCGTGACGAACGTGGCGAGGTTGAGCCGCGCGTTGCCGTCGAGCATCAGCTCGTCGCGCACCAGTTGCAGCGCGGTGTCCGGCGGCAGCGAGTCGTCGCGCAGCTTGTCGTGCGGCATCACGAAAGCCGCCGCCAGCGCCGGGTTCGCCCCCGCGTAGAGCGGGTTCGTCCCGGCCGTGCGGTCGCGATCGGCTTTCCCCTGGTGCAAGGCCATGCCACCGAAAGTACCGGCCCCCACCGACGAAAAAGGGCCGCTCCGTACGGAACGGCCCTTTCGTGGCGAAAATCAGGCTTGCTGCGCCTGCCACATCCAGTGCGCCTCTTCGAGCGCGCGGGTGATCTCGATCAGCAGGTCCTGCGTCACGAGGTCGCTCTTGTCGGTCTCGTCGATGCGGGCGCGCAGGCGCTCGATCAGCGTCGCGAGGATGTCGACGATCGCGGCGACCGTGGACTCGACCGACTGCCAGTTGTCCGGGTAGTCCGGCGCACCCGAGCTCTCGACGACGGTCTTCGCCTTGCCGTTCGGCGAAATGCCGATGGCGTTGGCGCGCTCGGCGACCTCGTCGACGTACTGGCGCGCGGTGGCCACCAGCTCGTCGAGCTGGAGGTGCGCGCTGCGGAAGTTCGCGCCGACGACGTTCCAGTGCGCCTGCTTCGCGATCAGGGAGAGGTCGACCAGGTCGACCAGCGTCGCCTGCAGGGCGTTGCCGGTGATCTCCTTGTCGGCCTCGGAAAGCGGGCTCTTGATCGGAGACTTGCTCATCTGACGTGATCCTTTCCTCTGACTGGTTCGACGGCTGGGATCAGACGGTGGCGGAGAGCGCGACCTCGATGTTCCCGCGGGTCGCGTTGGAGTAGGGGCAGACCTGGTGGGCCTGCTCGACGAGCTGGTCGGCCTGGGCCTGCTCGAGGCCCGGCAGGGAGACGTTGAGAGCGACGCCGAGGCCGAATCCGACCTCCTGCTTGAGCACGCTCACCTCCGCGGTCACCGTCGAGTCGCCGAGCTGGACCTTGGCCTGGCGGGCGACCAGCTGCAGGGCGCTGTGGAAGCAGGCCGAGTAGCCGGCGGCGAAGAGCTGTTCGGGGTTGGTCTTGTCGCCCCCGGGGCCACCCATCTCCTTCGGGATCGCCAGCGACTCGTCGATGACGCCGTCCGACGAAGTGACTTCGCCGTTGCGGCCGTCGCCGCGCGCCGTCGCCACCGCGGTGTAGATCGCCTGACCCATGCTCAGCCCGCCTTCTGTCCTGGACACTCCTCGACGAGCGTCTCACTGGGCACAACATCCCGCACCCGCGGAACAGTGCCCGCACATGGCAGGCGTCACGTACATCGATTACCCGGGCGCACCCGGGCGAAACGTCATGCGGTGCGCGTCACCGCGAATTCGGCGACCTGGCGCCCGATCAGGCGAAGGGTCCGGACACTCTTCTCGTCCGACGCGCCACCGCCTTCGTCGAACTTGGTCTCGGCCGAGTTGATCGAACCACCCAGTGGGGTGGCCCAGCCGCGCAGCGCGTGCGTGATCGTGCGCAGCTGTTCGAGCGTGGTCACCGCGGCCTGCCAGCCGTAGGCGACGGCGGCGAGGCCGACCGCGCGGCCGTCGAGGTAGGGACGGCGGTCGTCACGCAGGTCCTCGACGTAGTCCAGCGCGTTCTTGACCAGGCCGGAGAGCGCGCCGTGGTAGCCCGGCGAGACGACGATGATCCCGTCGGCCTCGCGGATGGCTTCGACGAGCCGGGTGGCGCGCTCGTCGCGGTCCGGCACGCCGGCGTCGTAGAAGGGGAGAATCAGGTCCGGGCCGGTCAGCAGCCGGGTCCGGACGCCGACTTCGGCCGCGCCGCCGAGCGCGATCTGCAGCGCTCGTTCGGACTGCGAGCCCTCACGGAGCGAGCCGCCGATCCCGAGCACGTTGAGCGTCCTGGCTGAAGTCACGCTTTCCAGGCTAACCCCTCCACTTAACTGGAGGACCAGACTCTGGGACGGAGGTCCTGGTCACAGCTGGACCTGTTATCTACTGGCAAGTAACCTCCTGGGCAGCGCCGAAGCTCAGGAGGAACCATGGCGATCCCGCTCCCGGTCCGTGTCCAGGCGGCCGCGTCCCAGCTGGCGTTCTGGCTGCCCACGCCGGTGCGGCGCGCGGCGGCGGGCCGGACCGTCCGCATCGACGGCCAGGACCTGGCGCTCGACGCCCAGCTGCTGCTCCGGCTGCAGAAGCTCGCGAAGGCCGAGCTCGTGCGCGGCTCGGTCGAGCAGTCGCGGGCCCTGCTCGACGTCGGCAGGCACCTGGTCAGCGGCAAGCCGGTCGAGCCGGTCTCGGCGCGCGAGCTCGCCGTGCCGACGCCGGACGGCGACTTGCCGGCCACGCTCTACACACCGGCCGGGCTGCCCGAGAAGTCGCCGCTGCTGGTGTTCTTCCACGGTGGCGGCTGGGTGATCGGCACCCGCGCGAGCCACGACAACGCCTGCCGCTTCCTGGCCAAGCACGCCGGGGTGCGGGTGCTGTCGATCGAGTACCGGCTGGCCCCGGAGTTCCCCTTCCCGGCGGCGACGGACGACGCGCTGGCGGCGTTCGACTACGCGGTGGCGAAGGCCGGCGACCTCGGCGCCGACCCGGCCCGCATCGCCGTCGGCGGGGACAGCGCGGGCGGCAACCTCGCCGCCGTGACCGCGCAGCAGGCCGTCCGGCGGGGCGGTCCGGCACCGGCGTTCCAGCTGCTGATCTACCCGGCGACGGACTTCGCGCACCGCTACCGCTCGCAGGACCTGTTCGCCGAGGACCTGTTCCTGACCGACGTGCACATGAAGTGGTTCGAGGGCCACTACGTGCCGGAGGGCACCGACCTCACCGACCCGCGGCTCTCCCCGCTGCGCGCGGACGACCTGAGCGGCCTGCCGCCGGCGCTGATCGTCACAGCCGGCTTCGACCCGCTGCGCGACGAAGGCGAGGCGTACGCGGAGAAGCTCGCGGACGCCGGGGTCGAGGTCGCGCTGCGGCGGCACGAGGACCTGATCCACGGGTTCATCAACTTCACCGGCGTCGGAACGCGATTCCGCGAAGCGCTGGCCGAAACGGCGGGCGCATTGCGGCAAGGGTTGTCCGGCCGGGGCTGAAAACGAATCCGGAGCCCGGCGCGGAGAAATGTCCGCGGGCCGGGCTCCGGATCCCCCTGTTTTCCTCGGTGGTTACGGGACGGGCAGCGGTGGTACCGGCAGCGGCGGCACCGGCAGGCCGCCGAGCAGCCCGCCGAGGATGCCGGTGACGGCCGCGAGGAGCGCCTTCACCAGGTCGCTGACGATCTTCAGCGGTCCGGGCAGGTCGGGCAGCGACGGGATGGGCAACGGCAGCGGCGGCAGCTGGCGCGCCTTCGCCGTCGGGTCGGTCAGGAGCCGGTTGGACTCGTCCGCCCGGCCCTTGGCCAGGCCGGCGAGCTGCTCGGTGTCGGTCTGGACGGTGTAGCGCTTGCCGGCCGCGATGTCCGAGAGCACCGGGCTGAGCTGCCCGAGGTCGCCGCGCGTGGCGCCGACGTTGCCCGCGTAGGCCACCTTGGTCAGGTCGTCACGCATCTGGAGCACCTGTGCGGCGAGGGCCTGGGTGCTGGAGGAACCCTTGCCCCCGTCCGGGCTCGCCGAGGCGATCCCCGCCGTTCCGACCGCCAGCAGACTGCCTGCGGCTACCAGGGCGATGACCCGCCCGATCTTGCCTTTCATTCCTTACCTCCTGGCCTCGGGAGACCTGACGGGTTAAATCGATACCCGCCGTGTCGGAGATAAGCCACCCGATCACCGGTTGGAGACGTTTTCTAACCCTTACGTGCCGAATCCGGAAAAGGCGAACTGACCCGCATTTGATTAACGTCGAAACCTTGCCCCTCCCCCTGAAGATCATCATGACCGATCCCGATCGTCACTCAGCGGTGATCACTGTCCACTATGGAACATCCGGGTCACCCACACTGGTGTAAACGGTGATCAATTGGCTTCATCACTCCGTCGGACCGCGTGTCGCGACTGCTCCAGACGGGGCGTCCCCCACGCTCGCACCGCCACCCACACAGGTCGGGACGAGATTCGCCGGATCAGAGCGGCAAACCCAGTTCCAGGTGGGCGACGGCTTCGTCGAGGACCGCCAGCGCGTCGGCCTCGGGATCCGCCGCCGATCCCAGGAACGCGGCCAGGGCCACGCCGACCACCGCGCCCGCCCAGTTGCGGACCTCGAAGCCGCCCGGCTCCCGGCCGGTGCGCTGCGCCGCGAACCCGGCCAGCAGGTCGATCCCCTCGGCGAACTTGTCCATGGCCGCGGTGCGCAGCTCGGGCTCGCGGAGCACGAGCCGCTGCCGCCGGCGTTCGCGCTCCCACTCGTCGGCCGGGAGCACCTCGCGGACGGTGGTCACGGTCGCCCGCAGCGCGCCGATCGGGCTGAGTTCGGCCGGCTGCGCCAGCGCCGCCGCGATGAGCAGCGGGTCGAAGGGGTCGTACAGCACCGTCGCTTCCTTCGTCGGGAAGTACCGGAAGAAGGTGCTGGGCGAGATCTCCGCCGCGGCCGCGATCTGGTCGACCGTCGTCGCGCCGTAGCCCTGCTCGTGGAACAGCCGCAACGCGTGCCGCCGGATCGCGGCGCGCGTCCTGGCCTTCTTGCGCTCGCGCAGGCCCTGCGGTTCAGCTGGCGACGACGTCATGCCCCGATTCTCACGGTTGCGCCCGGGCGACCGCCCGCCCGGGCAGGAACAGCGCCGCCGGCAGAAGTTGGTAGTTGCTATCAAATGGGATCAACTATCAAATTTACCCAGCACCAGGCGCGAAATTTTGTTGCACGCGCGTACCAGGTTGGGTTCTCATCGAAGACGTGCCGCTGCAGCCCTACCGCCGGGTCCTCGCCGTTCCCCGCGTCCCCTCGACCATGGCCCTGATGTTCCTGGCGCGGCTGCCGATGACCATGAACGGCGTGATGATGACGCTGTACATCGTCACCGGGCTCGGCCGCGGCTACGGCGCCGCCGGCCTGGTCGGCGCCGGCATCACCCTCGGGATGGCGCTCGGCGCGCCGCTGGTCGGCCGGTGCATCGACCGGTACGGGCTGCGCCCGGTCGTCGCAGTCTGCGGGCTCGCGACCACGGCGTTCTGGTTCGCCGCGCCGCACCTGCCGTACGCGGCGCTCGCCGTGGTCGCGGTCCCGGCCGGTGCGCTCTCGGTGCCGGCGGGCTCGCTGGCGCGGCAGGTGCTGGCCGCGCTCGTCCCGGTGGCGGAGCGCCGGGCGGCGTACTCGCTGGACACCATCTCGATCGAAGCGACGTTCATGATCGGCCCGGCGGCCGGCATCGCGGCGATGACGGCGTTCCCCCCGACGCTCACGCTCAGCGCGCTCGGCGTCCTCTTCGGCGGCACGGCGTGCCTGATCTGGCTGGTCGACCCGCCGATCCGCGACGACCGCGAGCCGATCGTCGACGGCGTCCGCCCGAAGCTGCGCACCTGGCTGTCCTGGCAGCTGGTGGCCACCCTGCTGATCGCGGGCGGCGCGCTGTTCGTGCTGGTCGGCACCGAACTGGCGACGCTGGCGGCTCTACGCGCGAACGGCGACCTCGGCGTGACCGGCCTGGTCATCGCGGTGATGTGCGCGGCCTCGATCCTCGGCGGCATCGTCCACGGCGCGGTCAAGCGGTCACTGCCGCAGGGCGTGCTGATGCTGCTGCTGGCGCTGCTGGTGGTGCCGGTCGGGCTGGCCGACCAGCCGTGGTGGCTGCTGATGCTGGTGCTGATCCCGACGAACCTGCTGTGCGCCCCGACCCTGGCGGCGACCACGGAGACGGTCAGCAAGATCGCCCCGCCGCAGGTCCGCGGCGAGGCGATGGGCCTGCAGGACGCGTCGACCCGGCTCGGCCTGGCGCTGGGCAGCCCGGTGGTCGGCTTCGCGATCGACCACTCGAGCCCGGCGTGGGGCTTCGCGGCGGCGGGCCTCGGCGGCCTGCTGATCGCGGCGGCGGGCCTGCTCCGCCGTCACTCCCGCACCCCGGAGCCGGCCGCCGACCCGCTCCCCGCACTGGCCGAGTCTGCCGCGGCTGGTCGTGAGTGATAAGTCGGGTTCTAACCCGACTTATCACTCACGACCGGCGTCAGCCGCAGGCCGTGCGGAGGGCGTCGAGCTTCTTGACGTTGCGCTGCACCCACTGGGCCACGACCCCGGCGTCCTCGATGCGTTCCTTCTGCACCTCGACGTACGAGCCCGCCATGCCCAGCAGCGCGTTCTTCACGTCCTGGTCCTGGACGTTCGCCGCCAGCTCGCGCAGCCGCTTCTCCTTGTCCGCGGCGCGCGCCTTGAGCTTGTCCGGGTCGACCAGCGGGTTCAGGTCCGCGAGCCCGAGCGCCTCCGTGCACGCGCTCACCTTGTCCGCGGTCCGGCTCCCCTGGTCGACCGCGTCGCTGACCTGGTCGCACCCGCTCAGCAGCAGTGCGGCCCCGGCCAGCAGCGCGGCCGTCGTTCCACCCCTCGTCATGGCGCCAAGGTACCGCTCAGCCCTTGACGCAGACCACCTGCTTGAGGTGCGCCACGACCTCGACCAGGTCCGTCTGCGCCCGGATCACCGAATCGATGTCCTTGTACGCCGCCGGGATCTCGTCGACGACGCCGGAGTCCTTGCGGCATTCGACGCCCGCCGTCTGGGCCGCGAGGTCGTCCGCGGTGAACAGCTTCTTGGCCTTGTTCCGGGACATCCGGCGGCCGGCACCGTGCGACGCCGACTCGAAGGACGCGGTGTTGCCGAGCCCGCGGACGATGTACGAACCGGTCCCCATGCTGCCCGGGATGATCCCGAGGTCACCCGATCCGGCACGGATCGCGCCCTTGCGGGTGACGAGCAACTCCACCCCGTCGTACGTCTCCTCGGCGACGTAGTTGTGGTGGCAGGAGATGGCGTCGTCGAAGCTCGTCTGCGGGACGACGTCCTTCAGCGCCTGCTTCACGAGCGCGACCATCGTGGCGCGGTTGCGCGCCGCGTAGTCCTGCGCCCAGAACAGGTCGCGCCGGTACGCCTGCATCTCCGGCGTGCCGGCGACGAACACGGCGAGGTCGCGGTCCGGCAGGTCGGCGTTGTGCGGCAGCTTCCGCGCGACAGCCATGTGCCGCTCCGCGAGCTCCTTGCCGATGTTGCGCGAACCCGAATGCAGCATCAGCCAGACGCGGCCGTCGTCGTCGAGGCAGACCTCGATGAAGTGGTTCCCGCCACCGAGGCTCCCGATCTGCCGCGCGGCCCGGTCGTGCAGCTCCTGGACGCCTTCGTGCAGCCGGCCGAAGCCCTGCCAGAACGCGTCCCAGCCGCCGACGCCGTGCACCTTGGCCGGGTTCACGGGCGTCTTGTGCAGCCCGAACCCGACCGGAACGGCGCTTTCGATCCGGCGGCGCAGCTTCCCGAGGTCATCCGGCAGGTCGCTCGCGCTGAGCGACGTCCGGACGGCGCTCATGCCGCACCCGATGTCCACCCCGACGGCGGCGGGCGAGACGGCGTCGCGCATGGCGATGACGCTGCCGACGGTCGCGCCCTTGCCGTAGTGCACGTCGGGCATCACGGCGACGCCGTGCACCCACGGCAGGTTGGCGACGTTGTGCAGCTGCCGCATGGCCTGCTCTTCGACCGACGCGGGGTCGGCCCACATCCGGATCGGGACGCGGGCGCCGTCGACAGCGGTGTACATGGTTTTCCTCCCCTGGAAATGGTTTCGCGGTGCCCAGGATCTCCCGGGCACCGCGAATCGCCAAGCGAGTTTCAGCCGTCCACTGTGGTCACTGCTGGGCGATCAGCTCCGCGATCTGCACCGCGTTGAGCGCCGCGCCCTTGCGCAGGTTGTCGTTCGAGATGAACAGCGCCAGCCCGCGGCCGCCCTCGACGCCCTGGTCGGCGCGGATGCGGCCGACGTAGCTCGGGTCGTTGCCCGCCGCCTGCAGCGGGGTCGGGACCTCCGACAGCTCGACGCCCGGCGCGTGCGTGAGCAGCTCGGTCGCACGCTCGACCGTCAGCGGCTGCGCGAACTCCGCGTTCACCGAGATCGAGTGCCCCGAGAACACCGGCACGCGCACGCAGGTGCACGAAACGCCGAGGCCGGGGATGCTCAGGATCTTGCGGCTCTCGTTGCGGAACTTCTTCTCCTCGTCCGTCTCGAGCTCGCCGTCGTCCACAATGGACCCCGCCATCGGCAGGACGTTGAACGCGATCGGGCGGACGTACTTGTTCGGCGCGGGGAAGTCGATCGCCGCACCGTCGTGCGTCAGCAGAGCGGCGTGCTCCGCCCCCGCGCGAACCTGGCCCGCCAGCTCGTCGACGCCGGCCAGCCCGCTGCCGGACACCGCCTGGTACGTCGACGCGACCAGCCGGACCAGCCCGGCCTCGTCGTGCAGCGGCTTCAGCACCGGCATCGCGGCCATGGTGGTGCAGTTGGGGTTCGCGATGATCCCCTTGCGCGCTTCCTTGATGGCCTGCGGGTTGACCTCGCTGACGACCAGCGGCACGTCCGGGTCCATCCGGAACGCCGAGGAGTTGTCGATCACCGTCACGCCCGCCTCGGCGAACCGCGGCGCCTGCGCCTTCGACGTCGACCCGCCCGCGGAGAACAGCGCGATGTCCAAACCGGACGGATCCGCCGTCGACGCGTCTTCGATCGTGATTTCGGTGTCGCGCCAAGGCAGCTTCGAGCCCGCCGAGCGCGCCGAAGCGAAGTACCGGAGCTCGGCGATCGGGAACTCCCGCTCCGCCAGCAGCTTGCGCATCACCGCGCCGACCTGGCCGGTCGCGCCGACCACCCCGACCCGCAGCCCGTCCGCCATCAGCGACCACTCCCCGCGTAGACCACGGCTTCCTCGTCGCCGCCGAGCTCGAACGCGTCGTGGATCGCGCGCACGGCGTCGTCCAGCTGAGCGTCGCGGATCAGCACGGAGATCCGGATTTCCGAGGTGTTGATGATTTCGATGTTGACGCCGGAGTTGGCCAGCGCCTCGCAGAACGTCGCCGTGACACCCGGGTGCGAGCGCATCCCGGCGCCGACCAGCGACACCTTGCCGACGTGGTCGTCGTAGAGCACCGACTCGAAGCCGATCTCCGCCTTGACCTTCTCCAGTTCCTTGACGCCCGCGGCGCCGTTGGCCTTCGAGAGCGTGAACGTGATGTCCGTGCGGCCGGACACCGTGCTGGACACGTTCTGCAGCACCATGTCGATGTCGATCTCGGCGTCGGCGATCACGCGGAAGATCCGGGCCGCGGCACCGGCGTGGTCCGGCACCCCGGTGACCGTGATCTTGGCTTCGGAGCGGTCGTGCGCCACACCGGTGATCAGGGCTTGTTCCACGGGGATCTCCTCGATAGAACCGGTCACCGTCGTGCCCGGCTTGTCACTGTAGGAAGAACGGACTCGGATCGGGACGCCGTAGCGGCGCGCGTACTCGACCGAACGCAGGTGCAGGATCTTCGAGCCGCTGGCGGCGAGCTCCAACATCTCTTCGTAGGTGACGGTGTCGAGCTTCTTCGCGTCCGGCACCACCCGCGGGTCGGCGGTGTACACACCGTCCACATCGGAGTAGATCTCGCAGACGTCGGCGTTGAGCGCGGCGGCCAGCGCGACGGCGGTGGTGTCCGAGCCGCCGCGGCCGAGCGTGGTGATGTCCTTGGTGTCCTGCGCGACCCCCTGGAAACCCGCCACCAGCGCGACGTAACCCTGTTCGAGGGCTTCGGTGACGCGGCTGGGCGTGACGTCGATGATGCGCGCGTTGCCGTGCACCGACGTCGTGACGACGCCGGCCTGCGAACCGGTGAACGACCAAGCTTCGGCGCCCTGGGCCGCGATGGCCATGGCGACCAGCGAGTTCGAGATGCGCTCACCGGCGGTGAGCAGCATGTCCATCTCCCGCTCCGGCGGCGCCGGGTTGACCTGCTGAGCCAGGTCGAGCAGCTCGTCGGTGGTGTCACCCATCGCCGAGCAGACCACCACGACGTCGTTGCCCGCCTTCTTGGTGGCGACGATCCGCTCGGCGACGCGCTTGATCCGGTCGGCACTTTCCAGCGACGATCCGCCGTACTTCTGGACCACGAGGGCCACGCCCGAACCTCCTCGCGGGCCGGGCGGCTCCCTGGTGGGCACCGAGGAGCCCCCGCGTCCCATGATTTGAAGAGGAGCCTACCGGGGCGGGGACGCCCCGCCACCCTCTTGACGTGGGGCGGACCCTTCGCCTGGGTTGTTCGGAAGTAAATCTTCCGTAACACCAACGAAATGCGCGGAGCCCTTCCTCCCGAGTGACGCACAGCACTCGTGGGTATCGTCAAGATCGTGCGAAAGCCAGCTGTGACGAGCGTCCCGATCGCGACCCTGATGGCCGAACGGTGGAGCCCGCGAGCCTACGACGAGTCGGCCGTGGTCACCCCGGAGCAGGTCCGCGCCCTGCTGGAAGCGGCCCGCTGGGCCCCGTCGTTCGGCAACACCCAGCCGGCCCGGTACCTGGTGGGCGTCCGCGGGACACCGGCGTTCGACGCGATCCTGGCGACGCTGAATTCGGGCAACCGCGCGTGGGCGCACCGAGCGGGGCTGCTGCTGATCGGCGTGGTGGTGACGACGAACGAAAAGGGCTCGGTGCCGTACGCCGAGTACGGGCTCGGGCTGGCTTCGGAGAACCTCGTGCTGCAGGCGGTGGAGCTGGGGTTGGTCGCGCACCAGATGGCGGGGTTCTCGGCTGCCGAGGCGAGTGCCGCGTTCTCACTGCCGGCCGAAGCGGTCCCGAAGGTGGCGATCGCGGTGGGGTCGCCGGCTTCGCCGGAGGTGCTGGCGGAGGACTGGCGGATCGAGCGCGAGAAGGCCGAGCGGGTGCGGGTGCCGCTGGAGGAGTTCGCGTTCACGGATCGGTGGGGCAAGCCGGCACTGTAACCGCAGCCGCCGAATAGCGACTCCTCCGGCAGGAGGTGGCGATGGACGAGACGCACAACCGGGCATCGGGCAGCGGCATCGGGCAGTTCGGCACCGTGTACGGGAACGTGACGATCAACGCCGGACTGGCGCCCGAGTCGTCGCCGCCGGATGTGCTGAGCCCGGTCGAAGCGGGCCGGATAGCCGCACGGCTGGCGCCCCAGCTGCGGCTAGAAGGCCCGGACGACTTCCCCTCGGTCTACGGCGAACTGGCGGCACTGCCGCCACCCGATGCGGCGGCCGTCTTCCGGTGTCTGCCGCACGAGTACGTCGGACCGCTCCTGCGCCGGATGCCGGTTCCACTCGCCGACCGGATGCTGCCGCTGCTCGGCCTCGACTACCTGCGCGAACTGGTGGACCTCGGCGACTTGGCCCCCTTCTCCACCGGACGGCTGCTGAGCCGCATTCGCACCGAAGACGCGGTCCGGCTGCTGCGCGAGCTCCCGGCGGAAATCGCGATGGACCTGCTCAGCTGGCTACACCGAGCCGAGACGCGGTCACCGGACGCACCCGAGGAGCACGAAGCGTGCTTCATGGCGGCCGAACGGATTTGGACGGCGCTGGTCCGTCCTTAGGAAGCGCCGCCCACCCGGCGGATCACCTTCGCGAGGATGCCCGACACCACGAGCCAGAACACCGCCGCGATGCCGTAGTTCACCAGGACGCGCAGCTTCTCGTCACTCGGTGTGAACAGGTCGCTGAACCCCAGCGCCAGGCCGTCCGCCCAGGACTTCACGAACGAGACGATGCCGTTGTCCGGGTTGGCCGAGCCGACCGTGAAGATCACGTGGATCACCAGGAACGCGGCGAAGACCAGACCCACCCAGCGGACGATCGACGCCGCCACCGATGCCAGCCGGCCCCGGGTGCGGCGCCAGTCGACGGGAGCCCGGCGGGAGACCTTGGTCTCCTCCGACGACGACTCTGCGTGCTCAGCCATGACCGCAGTTTCGCACGGCCACCGTCCAATTGCTACCCACAGGTAACCCCAGGAAGGGGGCGCCCGGCTTCCCTCATCCCGCGTTGCGTGGTTATGGTGGAGCCGTGGCGCGTGCTCTCCTGCTTCGCTGCCGCGACGGGGCCTGACCGGACCGGCTCCCCGTCGCGGGGCTTCGTGGTGCCGGTCGCACCCGTCGAGCTGGAGACACCCTCAAACCCATGAGCAAGATCCGCAAGCCCTCTCGTCCCGCGCCCGCTGACCAGCCCGCTTGGAACACCCAGCGCGGCACGTCCATGCCGGTCCACCGCTACCGCCCCTGGTACGACCTCGTCGAGAACATCGACCTGCCCGACCGCACCTGGCCCGCCAAGCGCATCGAGCGCGCGCCGCTGTGGTGCGCCGTCGACCTGCGGGACGGCAACCAGGCCCTGATCGACCCGATGTCGCCCGCGCGCAAGCGGAAGTTCTTCGACCTGCTCGTGCGCATGGGCTACAAGGAGATCGAGGTCGGGTTCCCGGCCGCGTCGCAGACCGACTTCGACTTCGTCCGCGAGATCATCGAAGAGCACGCCATCCCGGACGACGTCAGCATCCAGGTGCTGACCCAGTGCCGCCCGGAGCTGATCGAGCGGACCTTCAAGTCCCTCGAAGGCGCGCCGCGCGCGATCGTCCACATCTACAACTCGACGTCGATCCTGCAGCGCCGCGTGGTGTTCCGCGAGGAGCGCGAGGGCATCAAGAAGATCGCGACGCAGGCCGCCGAAATGGTCGTCGAGCTGGCCGAAAAGCAGCCCGACACCGACTTCCGGTTCCAGTACTCGCCGGAGTCCTACACCGGCACCGAGCTGTCCTACGCGCTCGAGGTCTGCGACGCCGTCACCGAGATCTGGCAGCCGACGCCGGAGAAGCCGGTGATCCTGAACCTGCCGGCGACCGTCGAGATGGCGTCGCCGAACGTCTACGCCGACTCGATCGAGTGGATGAGCCGTAACCTGGCCCGCCGCGACTCGGTCATCCTGTCGCTGCACCCGCACAACGACCGCGGAACCGGCATCGCCGCCGCCGAGCTGGGCTTCCAGGCCGGCGCCGACCGGATCGAAGGCTGCCTGTTCGGCAACGGCGAGCGCACCGGCAACGTCGACCTGGTCGCGCTGGGCATGAACCTCTACAGCCAGGGCATCGACCCGCAGATCGACTTCTCGGACATGGACGAGATCAAGCGGACGGTCGAGTACTGCAACCAGCTGCCGGTGGCCGAGCGCTCGCCGTGGGGTGGCGACCTGGTGTTCACCGCGTTCTCCGGCAGCCACCAGGACGCGATCAACAAGGGCCTCGACGCACTGAAGGACGCCGCCGACAAGGCGGGCGTACCGGTCGAGGAGTACCCGTGGGAGGTCCCGTACCTGCCGATCGACCCGAAGGACGTCGGCCGCACGTACGAGGCCGTCATCCGGGTGAACTCGCAGTCCGGCAAGGGCGGCGTCGCCTACATCATGAAGGCCGAGCACCAGCTCGACCTGCCGCGGCGCCTGCAGATCGAGTTCTCGAAGGTCATCCAGCGCCACACCGACTCCGAGGGCGGCGAGGTCGACCCGACGACGATGTGGAACGCGTTCTCGGCCGAGTACCTGGAGCTGAAGACGCCGCTGGAGCTGGTCCGCCAGCACGTCCGCGACAACGGCGACGGCGAGTACGACATCACCGCGACCGTCCGCGTCGAGGGGGACGAGCACGAGGTCACCGGCCGCGGCAACGGCCCGATCGCGGCGTTCTTCGACGCGCTGTCCACGGTGGGCTTCGACCTGCGGCTGCTGGACTACAGCGAGCACACGCTCTCGCCGGGCGACGACGCGCGCGCCGCGTCGTACATCGAGTGCGCGATCTCGGACCGGGTGTTCTGGGGCATCGGCGTCGACCCGTCGATCGTGACGGCGTCGCTGCGCGCGGTCGTGTCGGCGGTGAACCGCGCCAACCGCTGAACCTGTGGGCCGCCTGTCGGGTTCCTGTGAGTCCCCGGTGATCGGGAGTGCTCCACGCCCGGCAGGCGGTTAATGGAGGTGTGGACGCGACTACGGCGGGATTGCTGGTGCTGTTCGTCGTCTCGCTGGTGCCGCTGCTGCCCACCGAGGTGACGATCCTCGGGATGGGCGTCGCGGCGGCGCAGGGCGGGACGTCGCTGGCGCTGGTGATCGCCGTGGCCTCGGCCGGGTGCCTGGTCTCGGACCAGGCGCTCTACGCACTCGGCCGGTTCGGTGGCCGGGCGGCGCTGGACCGGCTGAGCCGGCGGCGGAAGATCGCCGCCGGCATCGGCTGGTTCGACGGACGGCTGCAGCGCCACCCCCGGCCGGTGCTCGTGGCCGCCCGCTGGCTGCCGTCGGGCGGGACGATCGGCGCGCTCCTCGCCGGCTCCCTCCGGTGGCCGGCGGCGGAGTTCTTCACCGCGTCGGCCGTCGGCGTCACGCTCTGGACGTCGTACGTCGCCCTCCTCGGCTACGCGGGCGGCCAGATCATCACCGAACCCGGGATCAGCATGCTGCTCTCCCTGGGCGTCGCCCTGGTCCTGGGTTCGGCGATCACCTACGGCGTGAAACGCGGCGCTAAAGCGACTTGAGGATGTCCGCCGGCTCGGTCCGGGTCACGAAGTCCGGGTGGACGTCGACGAACCGGAGCCGCCGGTCCCGGTCGACCACGACGACGGCCGGGTGGACCAGCTCCCAGGCGCCGTTGACCTGCTCGAGGTCCGTGCCGAGCGCCTGCATCGCCGCCCGGACCTCGGCGGACACCGGATAGCTCAGCCCGAGCCCGCGCGCGACGGTGCTGCCGACGTCCGAGAGCACCGGGAACTCCAGGTCCGGGAGGGGGCCGTCGGCCTTCTGTGGGCTGATGGCGACCAGGCTCGCGCCGGACCGGCCCAGCTCCGGCAGCAGTTCCCGCTGGTACGTGCGCAGCGTCAGGTTGCAGTACGGGCACCACTGGCCGCGGTAGAACACGAGCACCGCCGGCCCGTCGGCGACGAGCGCGCCCAGGCTCACCGGCACGCCATCGGCCCCCGGCAGCGTGAAGTCGTCGATCTTGTCGCCCACCTCGGCGAACTTCGTCGCGGCCGCCTGGCGCCGGCCCGCTTCCAGGACCTCGAAGATCTCCGGCGGCAGCGCCCCGCGGGCGTGCGCGTTGACGTCGGAAAGGTCGTTGTTGAGCGTCATGGATCCCCCTAGCGGTTGTACTGATCGGTACAGTGGGGCGAACTGTACTATCCGGTACATGGAGACGCAAGCGGCCGCCACGACCCCGCGCGGGAAACGGACGCGGGACGCGATCGTCGAGGCGGCGGCGGGACTGATGTACGTCGACGGCGTCGCGGGCACGAGCGTCGACAAGGTGCTCGCCGCGAGCGGGGCCGGGAAATCGCAGATGTACCACTACTTCAAGAACAAGGAGCAGCTGGTCGCGGCCGTGATCGACCGGTACCTCGAGCAGGTGCTGGCCAACCAGCCGGCGATCTTCACGCTCTCCTCGTGGGCCGATCTCGAGACCTGGACCGAGCAACTGCTGGACGTCCACCGCCGCGCGGGCGGGCCGATCGCGTGCCCGCTGGGCAACCTCGCCGGCGAAGTGGGCGACAACCCTCAGCTCGCGCCATTGGTCGACCAGGCTTACCGGACGTGGGAATCCCACCTGGAGCGCGGGCTGACCACGTTGCGGGACAACGGAGAACTGACCGCGGACGCCGACCCGGCGCGGCTGGCGCAGGCGGCGATGACGTCCGTCCACGGTGGACTGTTGCTGGCCCACATCCGGCACGACCTCACGGCACTGGAGGACGCGCTCGGGATCGCGCTCACCTACCTGCGTTCCCACGCCCGGTCGTGAGTGTTTAGGACGGTTAGAACCGTCCTAAACACTCACGACCTGGTGAGCTGGGCGACCTCCGCGGCCAGCTCCTCGATCACCTTCGCCACCGCCGGGCGTTGCAGCGCGCCCGTCCGGCACACCGCCTCCACGAGCCGCGCCGCGCGGATGCCGGCCAGCGGCCTGCTGACCAGCCCGCTGCCGCGGCGGGTGTCGATCGTGTAGCGGGGCACCAGCGCGATGCCGTGGCCCGCCGCGACCAGCCGCTCGGTGATCCGGAAGTCGTTGATCCGCTGGACGACCACCGGCCGCACGCCGGTGCGGATGGTCAGCGAGCGCAGCACGTCGTCCACCGGGAAGCCGTGGTCGACGCCGATCCAGCGTTCGTCGGCCAGCTCCGCCAGCTCCACGCGCCGCTTGGCCGCCAGCCGGTGCCCGACCGGCAGCGCGACGTCGAGCGGCTCCCGCAGCAGCGGCACGACGTCGAGGCGGCCGGCGTCGAACTCCGGCGCGTGCTCGTCGCGGTGCGCCACGACGACGTCGTAGTCCGCGACCAGGCCCGGCACCTCGGGCGGGGTCATGTCGACGTCCCGGACGTCGACCTCCAGGCCGTCGTAGCCGGCGACGCGGGTCAGCAGCCCGGGCAGCAGCATCAGCCCGGCCGACTGGAAGATCGCGAGCCGCACCCGCCCGCGCGGCGCGCTGCGGTAGGTGTCCAATTCGGACTCGGCGCGCTCGAGCGCGGCCAGCACCTCGTCGGCGCGGGCGACCAGCGCGCGGCCCGCGTCGGTCAGCCGCAGCCCGCGGCCGGCCGGCTCGGTGAGCGGCAGCCCGACCTCGCCCTGCAGCGCGCGCAACTGCTGCGAGACGGCTGACGGCGTGCAGTGCAACGCCCGCGCGGCCGCCGTCACGCTCCCGCGGTCGGCGAACTCGCGCAGGGTGCGCAACCGGCCCAGATCCACGGCCCCAGCATATGTGAAGCGGCGCTACAAGGTTCCTGCAGATATTCTCGCTGGTCCTTCACGATCGCCCCCGTCACAGTGGAGGCATGCCCGCTCGTGACCGCCTGCTCGCCGTGCTCGTCGCCGTCCTCTGGGGACTCAACTTCCTCGCCATCCACGCCACGCTCGGCCAGTTCCCGCCGGTGTTCGCGGGCGCGCTGCGGTTCGCCGTCATCGCCGTGCCGACGATCCTGTTCGTGCCGTGGCCGAAGGTGAAGGTGCGGCACCTGCTCGGTTACGGCCTCGGCTTCGGCACCGGGCAGTTCGCGTTCCTGTTCATCGCGATGGACACCGGGATGCCGACCGGGCTCGCGTCGCTGGTGCTGCAGGCGTCGGCGCCGTTCACGGTGCTGCTCGGCGCCGTCTTCCTGCGTGAACGCGTCACGCCGCACCAGCTGGCCGGCATCGCGCTGGCCGTCGCCGGGATGGTTGCGATCGCGTGGCAGCAGTCCGGGCACGCCGCCCTGCTACCCATGGTGCTGACCCTGCTGGGCGCGCTGAGCTGGGCGTTCGGCAACCTGAGCACGCGCCGGGCCGAGCCGGACAACCCACTGCACTTCACGCTGTGGATGTCGGTGGTGCCGCCGCTGCCGATGTTCGCGCTCTCGCTGGTCATGGAGGGCCCGGCCGCGCAGTGGCGTTCGCTGACCACGCTCGGCACCCCGACCGGGCTGACCGCGCTCGGCGGCCTGACCTACGTCGTGCTGATCGGCACCGTCGTCGGGTCGGGGCTGTGGACGACGCTGATGCGGCGCAACCCGGCCGGCGTCGTGTCGCCGTTCTCGCTGCTGGTGCCGGTGGTCGGGCTGTCGGCCTCGTTCGTCTTCCTCGGCGAACGGCCGACCGGCCTGGAGATCGGCGCGGCCGCCGTCGTGATCGCCGGGGTGCTGCTGGGCTCGCTGCGGTTCACGCGCAAGCCCGCACCGGAGCTGGTGACGGTCTAGGCCGCCGTCTCCTCCTGCTTCGGGGTCTCTTCTTCGCCCTCATGGGCGCGGCCGAGGCGCTTCTTCATGACGAAGAAGACGACGATGCCGATGACGACCGCGGCGACCAGGCCGAACTTGGAGAACCGGCCGAGCCACTCTTCGGCGACGACGCCGAGGTAGTAGACGAGCACGGTGGTGCCGCCCGCCCAGACGATGCCGCCGGCCGCGTTCGCCAGCAGGAACTTCGGGTAGTGCATGCGCAGCGAGCCGGCGAGCGGGCCGGCGAGGATGCGCAGGAACGCGATGAAGCGGCCGAGGAAGACGGCCCACACGCCGCGCTTGTCGAAGATGCGTTCGGCGTTGGCGAGGTGCGTCGGTCCGAAGTGCTTCGGGAATTTCCGGCCGGCCCAGGCGAACAGCCGCTGGCCACCGGTTTTCCCGATGAAATAGCCGATGCTGTCGCCGATGATGGCGCCGGCACTGGCGAGGATCGCGATCCACAGCGGACTCAGCGTGTCGTGCTGCGAGGCCAGCAAGGCCGCGCTGACCAGCACGATTTCGCCGGGGAGCGGGATGCCGAGGCTCTCGATCATGATCACCGCACCGACGATCAGGTACACCGAGAGCGGCGGGATCGCCTCCAGCCATTGGTCGATGTGCACTGTTCGTACCCCCTGGTACTCCGGAATCTGCTTTCCGCAGGGTACCGGGGGCGGGGCGCTCCGGGCGGCCTACTCAGGTATTGCCAGGGGTCCTACTTTGGTGGGGGTCACCCGAGCGCGGCGAGAGCGGGCGCGACCGGGAAATCCCCGGAAACGACGTCGAACCCGCGGTTTTCGGTGAGCGGTTCGGCCAGCGCCCCGACGAGCACGGCGGCGACGTCCTGCCGCGCGATCCGCCCGGGTTCGAGGTGCCCGGCGACCTTGACGCGGCCGTTGGCGGGCCCGTCGGTGAGCGTCCCGGGCCGGACGATGGTCCAGGTCAGCGCCGATTTCCGGAGGGCGCTGTCGGAGATCTGCTTGGCGAAGAGGATCGACCGGACGAGCCGATCGCCCTGGTCCGGCGAGTCGGCGAACTGGGCGGAGAGCTGGATGTACCGCGGCACCCCGGCCCGTTCGGCGGCGCGGATGGCGGTGATGGCCCCGTCGCGGTCGACGAGGTTCACCGATTCGGGTTCCGGGTCGGGGGCGCCGATGGCGTTGATGACGACGTCGGAGTCCTTGAGGACTTCGACGAGGTCGTCCGGATCGGCGGTGACGTCGGCGAGAACGGGTTTGGCGTTCTCGATGCCGCGGAGGAGTTCGGCCCGCCGTCTGCTGCGAAGCCCGGCTTTCACGGTGTGACCTCTGGCGGCGAGCAGGCGGACTACGTGGAAGCCGGTTCGTCCGGTCGCGCCGAGCACGGTGACCTGCATGAGTCGATCGTCTCGCAGGTGGGGCCGCTCCGCCGGACGAGTTGTCCACAGGGTTCACCCCCATGTGGACAACTCGGCGGCGCGGGGTGGCGGCGCGGAAACGACGTGAATGACTCATTCCTGTCGTCACGGGAAGCGCTGCTCAGTCCTCGGCCAGTGCGGCCGCCCGGGACCGCAGGTACCCCTGCTCCGGCACGCTCAACGTCCGCCCCGCCGCGGCCAGGTACGCCTCGCGCGCCCCGACCACATCACCCGACAGCTCCAGCAAGTGCGCCCGCACCGCGTCGACCCGGTGGTGCGTAGCCAACGCCGGGTCCGAAGCCGCCGCGGACAGCTCTGCCAAGCCCGCCGAAGGGCCCGACACCTGGGCCAACGCCACCACCCGGTTCAACGTCACCATCGGGCCCGGCGCCACCACGCGCAGCAGGTCGTACAACGTCAAGATCTGCGCCCAGTCCGTCTCCTCCGTCGACGACGCCTCGGCGTGCACCGCCGCGATCGCCGCCTGGAGCTGGTACGGGCCGACCGGGGACGATGCCAGCGCGGCCGTGATCAGCGAAACCCCCTCCGCGATGTACCCCTGGTTCCACAGCGTCCGATCCTGCGCGGCCAGCGGCACCAGCTCGCCCGACGCCGACACCCGCGCCGGGCGGCGGGCGTCCGTCAGCAGCATCAACGCCAGCAAGCCCGTCACCTCGCCGTCCGACGGCAGCGACGAACGCAGCCGGCGGGTCAGCCGGATCGCCTCCGTGGTCAGCTCGACGCGGTTCACCTCTTCACCGGAACTCGCCGTGTGGCCCTCCGGGAAGATCAGGTACAGCACCTCCAGCACGCGGGCCGGCGAGCCCGACGCGACGAACCGCTCGCCGCGCAGGGAGCGCTTCGCGCGGCTGATGCGCTGGCCGATCGTGGCCTCCGGGACCAGGAACGCCCGCGCGATCTCCGCCGTCGTCAGGCCGCCGACCGCGCGCAGCGTCAGCGCCACCTGCGACGGCCGTGAGAGCGACGGGTGGCAGCACAGCAGCAACAACGTCAACGTGTCGTCGACGCCGACCGGCTCCGGGTCCGGGGGCTCGGCCATGGCCACCGCCTCTTCACGGCGTTGGCGGGCCGTCTCGCTGCGCAGCTGCTCGATGCGCCGCCGGGACGCCGTCGTGATCAGCCAGCCCTTCGGGTTGTCCGGTAGCCCGGCCGACGGCCACTGCCGGGACGCCGCCAGCAGCGCCTCCTGGACCGCGTCCTCGCACGCGTCGAAGTCGCCGTAGCGGCGGACCAGCGCCGCCACGACCTGCGGGGTCAGCGAACGCAGGAGGTCGGCGATCACCGCAGCCCCATCACCGGCCGCACCTCGACCACCCCGAACGACGCCTCCGGGACGCGGCCGGCGATCTCGGTCGCGCGCTCGAGGCTCTCGCAGTCCAGCAGGTAGAAGCCGGCGAGGAACTCCTTGGCCTCGGCGAACGGGCCGTCCGTCGTCAGGACACCGCCCTCGCCGGCGCGGACCTGTTTCGCCGACTCCGGGAACGCCAGCCGCTCGGACACGATCCGCTCGCCGGAGGCGTCGAGGTCGTCGTTGAGCTGCTGGTAGTACGCCAGCCCGGCCGCGCGCTGCTCCTCGGTCATGCCCTCCCACGCCGCGCGCGACTCGGGGTTGCCGTAGATCAACACCACGTATTTCACGAACGCCTCCCGCTGGATGTCGAAATCCGCCCGGTGGCCGCTACGTCCCCGGTGAACCGACCACCACCCCAGGAGGATGGCATGACCGAGCAGGACGACAAGCGGATTCGCGAACTCGTGGCCGCGCGCGCCAAGGCGATGACCGAGCGTGACGCCGAGGCACTCGCCGCGCAGTGCGCACCGGAACTCCTCGCCTACACCCTGGCCCCGCCGCTCGCGCACCGCGGCGAAGACGTCGAGGCGCGAAAGGCCTGGTTCGCGAGCTTCGACGGGCCGATCGAGTACGAGGTCCGCGACCTCGAAGTCACCGTCGGGGGCGACGTCGCCTTCAGCCACTCCCTCACCCGGCTGTCGACGACGCCGAAGGGCGCGCCGGCGAAGTTCGACCTCTGGTTCCGGTCGACGACCGGCTTCCGCCGGGAGCACGGCGAGTGGCGGATCACGCACGTCCACGACTCGACGCCGTTCTACATGGACGGCACGATGAGCGCCGCGCTGGACCTCAAGCCCTGAAACCGAGAGTGGCCGGCCGGGAGAAAGACTCCCGGCCGGCCACCACCCTCAGAGGATTTCGGCGGACGTGCCGACGTCCGGCGGGCCCAGGTCGGGGTTCAGCGCCCCGGTGAGCTCCACCAGTTCCGGCTCCACCTCGTGCGGCTGGATGCGCCCGTCGCGGATGTCCTCCGCGTAGTGGCACGCCACCCGGTGCCCGCTGCCGATTTCGCGCAGCTGCGGGCGGTCGGTGTCGCACAGGCTCGCCTGCCGCCACGGGCAGCGCGTGTGGAAGCGGCAGCCCGTCGGCGGGTTGGCCGGCGAAGGCAGGTCACCGGCGAGCAGGATCTGCTCGCGGGTGTCCTCGACCTGCGGGTCCGGCACCGGGATGGCCGACAGCAGCGCCCGCGTGTACGGATGCAGCGGTTCCCGGTACAGCGAATCCGCGTCGGTCTCCTCGACCAGCGCGCCCAGGTACATCACGCCGATGCGGTCGGAGATGTGCCGCACCACCGCGAGGTCGTGCGCGATCACCAGGTACGTCAGCCCGAGCTGGTCCTGCAGGTCCTCCAGCAGGTTCACCACCTGGGCCTGCACCGACACGTCCAGCGCGGACACCGGCTCGTCGGCGACGATCAGGTCCGGCTCCACGGCCAGCGCCCGCGCGATGCCGATGCGCTGGCGCTGCCCGCCCGAGAACTCGTGCGGGTACTTCCGCAGCGCCGTCTCCGGCAGGCCGACCGCGGACAGCAGCTGACGCAACCGCTGCTGCGTCGCTTCCTTGTCCTTGTCCAGACCGTGCGCGTGCATGCCTTCCAGCAGGATGGATTCCACCGACTGGCGGGGGTCCAAACTGGACAGCGGGTCCTGGAAGATCATCTGCATCCGGCGCCGGGCCTTCCGCAGTTCCTCACCCTTGAGCGCCGCGACGTCGGTGCCGTCGAAGACGACCTGGCCGGCGGTCGGCTCGTTGAGCCGGAGGATCGCGCGGCCCAGCGTGGACTTGCCGCACCCGGATTCGCCCACCAGGCCGTAGGTTTCCCCGCGGCGGATGGCCAGGTCGACGCCGTCGACCGCGAACACGTGCCCGACCGTCCGGTCGATCACGATGCCGCGCTTGATCGGGAAGTGCACCTTGAGGTCGGTGACCTCGAGCAGCACGTCACCAGCAGGACGGGTCATCGGGCTCCTCCTCCCGTCGCGACCGGCGGCCGCACGGGGTTGTGACAGCGCAGCAGCCCGCCGCGGTCGGCGGCCAGCTGCGGCTGGACCTCGCGGCAGGCGGGCACCGCGTTGGGGCAGCGCGGCGCGAACGCGCAGCCGTGGTCCCACGGGATGTTGTCGGCCACCGAACCCCGGATGGGGATCAGCTTCTCGCCGCGGCCCGCGTCGAGGCGCGGGATCGAGGCGAGCAGGCCGTGCGTGTACGGGTGCCGCGGCTCGGCGAACAGCTGGTGCCGCTGCGCGCGCTCGACGATCTTGCCGCCGTAGAGCACGTTGACCTCGTCGCAGAGCCCGGCGACGACGCCGAGGTCGTGCGTGATCATGATCAGCGCGGTGCCGGTGTCCTGCACCAGTTCCCGCAGCAGCGCCAGGATCTGCGCCTGGATGGTGACGTCCAGCGCCGTGGTCGGCTCGTCGGCGATGAGCAGCCGCGGACGGCACGCCAGCGCGATCGCGATCAGCGCGCGCTGCCGCATCCCACCGGAAAGCTGGTGCGGGTACTCGGAAAGCCGCCGCGACGGGTCGGGGATGCCGACCTTGTCGAGCAGGTCGATCGCTTCGACGGACGCCGCCTTGCGCGACATCCCGCGGTGGCGCTCCAGCACCTCGGTGATCTGCAGCCCGATCGGGATGACCGGGTTCAGCGAGGACAGCGGGTCCTGGAAGACCATGCCGAGGTCGCGGCCGCGGCGGTCGCGCATGTCCTTGTCGGACAGCTTGAGCAGGTCGGTGCCTTCGAAGCGCACCGAGCCGGTGACCTTGTTGCCGCGGCGGGCGAGCAGCCGCATGATCGCCAGCGACGTCACGGACTTGCCGCAGCCGGACTCGCCGACCAGGCCGACCGTCTGGCCCGGCTCGACGTCGAAGCTGATGTTGTCCACCGCGGTGAACGGCCGCTCGCCACGGCGGACGAAATCGACCTTGAGGTCGCGGACTTCAAGGAGTGCCATGGGTTCTCACCGCCTGTTCTTCGGGTCGAGGGCTTCACGGAGGGACTCGCCGAGCAGCGTGAACCCGAGCGCGACCACGATGATCGCGATGGCCGGGTAGTACGCGAGTTCCGGGCGGATGTCGAGGAACTGGCGCGCGGCCTTGCCGAGCATCAGACCCCACTCCGCCCGCGACGGGTCCGGGTCGCCCAGACCGAGGAACGACAGCGCCGCGGCCTCGAGGATGGCGGTCGCCAGCGTCAGCGTCGCCTGCACGATGACCGGGCCGAGCGAGTTCGGCAGCATGTGCCGGAACACGATCGTCCCGCGCTTCACGCCCAGCGACGTCGCCGCCAGCACGTGGTCGGCGTCGCGCTGGGCCAGCATGGAACCGCGCAGCAGCCGCGCGAAGATCGGCACGCCGACCATCGACACGGCCAGGATGACCGTCCACTGGCTCGGCTTCGCGAACAGCGCCGCGATCGAGATGGCCAGCAGCAGCGACGGGAACGACAGCATGACGTCGACCAGTCGCATGAGGACGGTGTCGACCCAGCCGCCGAACGCGCCCGCGATCCCGCCGATGATGACGCCGAGCAGCACGCCGATCAGCGTGGCGAGCACGCCGACGATCAGCGTCTGCTGGGCACCGACGATCAGCCGGGACAGGAAGTCGCGGCCGAAGTCGTCGACGCCGAGCGGGTAGCCGGGCATCGAGCCGGGGATGATGCCCCGGCCGAGCTGCACCTGGTCCTGCATCGCGCGGTCGAGCGGGTCCTTGGGCGCGAGCAGCGGCGCGAAGATCGCCAGGAGGAAGAACAGGCCGGTGATGACCCCGCCGGTGATCGCGACCGGGCTGCGCAGCATGCGGCGGAACGCTTCGCCGCCGATGCTGTGCCCGCTCGCCGCGGCGAGCTTGTCGATCGGTTCCTTCTTCTTCTTGAGCAGAGTGTTCATCGCACACGCACCCTCGGGTCGATGATCCCGTACGAGATGTCGACCAGCATGTTCACCAGGACGTAGACCACGGCGCCGAACAGCAGCAGCGCCTGCAGGCGCGGGTAGTCACGCCGCTCGATGCCTTCGGCGAGCAGGAAGCCGAGGCCGCGGAAGTTGAACACCCGCTCGGTCAGCACCGCGCCGCCGAGCAGCGCGCCGGTCTGCAGGCCGATGGTGGTGACCACCGGGAGCAGGCCGTTGCGCAGCACGTGCCGCCGGCGGACCACCGGCTGCGTGAGGCCCTTCGAGTTGGCCGTGCGGATGAAGTCTTCGTTGAGCACCTCGAGCACGGACGCACGGGTGATCCGGGTGATCACCGCGAGCGGGATCGTCGCCAGCGCGAACGCCGGGAGGATCAGGTGCCGGATCGCGTCCCAGACGGCGTCCCACTCGCTCGTCATGATGCCGTCGAGGATGGCGAAGTTCGTGATGGCCGTGGCGTCGAGGCCGGTCGTCTGCCTGCCCTGCGACGGCAGGCCCAGCGGCGAGGCCAGCAGGTCCTGCATCATGTAGCCGAGGAAGAACACCGGCACCGCGACGCCGATCAGGCTCAGCAGGATGACACCGTTGTCAACCGGCCCGCCGCGGTAGCGCGCCGCCAGGTAACCGGCCGGGATGCCGACGATGACCGCGATGAGCATGGCCGTGAAGCCGAGCTCGATGGTCGCCGGCAGGAACGTGGTGATCTCGCCCATCACGGGCTGGGTCGAGACCAGGGAGTTGCCGAAGTCGCCGGTGAAGGCGCGGCCGAGGAACCCGAAGTACTGCAGGAAGATCGGCTGATCGAGCCCGAGTACGTGGTTGAGGTCGGCGATCTTCTCGGGCGTTGCCTTGTCACCCAGGAGCGCGGCCGCGGGGCCGCCGGGCAGGGAACGCAACCAGGCGAAGACCAGGATGGACAGGATGAGGAGCGTCGGGATCGCTTGTAGCAGCCGACGCACGAGAAAACGGAGCACGTGCAGTCCTTTGTCGCCAGCCCGGGATCAGGCGCAAGGGGTGGGCGCGGTAGCACCCACCCCTTGCCTTTGGCTGAAATCCTTCGTCAGCTCACGGTCACGGTGTTGAAACGCTCATCGGTGAGCGGGCTCGCCACCAGACCCTTGACCTTCGGGCCGACCACGATGGCCGGCGTCGGGTACGCGATCGGGACCGCCGGGAGGAAGTCCATGATCTTCTTGTTCACTTCCTGGTACGCCTTGGCGTGCGCGTCGCCGGCCGGCGAGGCGTCCGCGGCGGCGAGGGCCGAGAACAGCTCCGGGTTGTTGAAGCCGAACTCCTTCTTCTCGCGGCCGAAGAACGTGCCGACGAAGTTGCCGGCGTCGTTGTAGTCACCGGTCCAGCCGAGCAGGTGGAGGTCCTGCTTGCCGAACTTCTGGACGTCGTCCTTGTAGCCACCGTTCCACGGCTCGGCGTGGGCCTCGATGTTGACGCCGATCTTCTTCAGGTCCTCGGAGATCGCCGTGAACGTGTCCGCCGGGTTCGGCATGTACGGGCGGCTGACCTCGGTCGGGTAGTAGAACTTCAGCGTCATGCCCTCGGCACCGGCCGCCTTCAGCAGGTCCTTGGCCTTCTGCTGGTCGTACGGGTACTTGGTGACGTCGTCGGTGTAGCCCGAGATGACCTTCGGGACGAACTCGGTCGCGACCTCGGAACCCTCGGCCAGCTTCGACTTCACGAACTGCTCGCGGTTGATGCCGTAGGCCAGCGCCTGGCGGACCCGCGGGTCCTTCAGCTTCGCCGCGTTCGGACCGGACTGGTTGATGCCCAGGTACAGCACGTTGAACGACGGGCGGATGAGGACCTGCTCGCCGTCGTTGCGCAGCAGGCCGTAGTCCGCCGGGTTCGGGTAGTCGTAGCCGTTGATGTCGCCGGCCTTCAGCGCCTGCTTGCGGGCGTTCTCGTCCGGGATGACCTTGAAGATCAGCTTGTCGAGCTTCGCCGGGGACGGGCTGCTGTCGTTGCGCGACAGGGTGATCTCACCCTTGGCCTGGTCCCAGCTGTCGAACTTGAACGGGCCGGTGCCGACCGGGTGCTTGTTCGCGTACTCGCTGTAGGTGAACGAGTCGCCGCTCTGGGTGACCGTGTCGCCGTTGTACTGCTTGATCGCCGTCGGGCTCTGGATCGCGAACGACGGGAGGGTGAACGCCGCCGGGAACGCGCCCTTGGCCTTGTTCAGGTTCAGGACCGCGGTCGCCGGGTCCTTCGCCTCGCAGCTCTTGTAGACCGGGTCGCCCGCCGCGTCGCCCTCGTTCTTGGCGAAGCCCTCGAAGACGTCGCCGTAGTAGATCATCTGGCTCTGGGCGGCGGCGCCCTTCATGTTGTACCAGCGGTCGAAGTTGGCGCAGACCGCCGTCGCGTCCATCGCGGTGCCGTCGGAGAACTTGACGCCCGACTTCAGGGTGAACGTCCAGGTCTTGCCCTCGTTGCTCGACTCCCACTTCTCGGCGAGCGAGGGTTCGAGGTCAGCGGTGCCCGGCTTGTTCTGGATCAGCGTGTCGAAGATCTGCCGCGTGATGCGGAAGGTCTCGCCCTCGTCGTTGAACGCGGGGTCGAACAGCTTCGGGTTGCCGGCCGCACCGAAGATCATCGTGCCCCCGGTCCCACCTCCGGCGCCCTCTTCACGCTTGGATTCCGCACAGGCGGACAGCGAAACCGCGAGCGCGCCGGCGAGCCCGATCAGGGCCACGCGGCGTGTTCGGGTCAGCCGCAATTGCTGCATCTGGCACCCCTTGGGAGATGTTTCGGGTTCAAAGTCACCGTCCGGTCGGTCAGGAACTCGACGGACGATCGGTGTGCTCGCCGACACTAGCGGGAACTCGGCCCGCACTTAAGCACGTGAGGTTACGATCGCGCTACGTGGACGTCGTTTTGACCGCAATGTGTCCGTAAATCGCGACAGAATGTGACCGTTTGCGCGTTACGGATGCACCCGGTACCCGATCACTAACTCAGATGGCGGTACCCACGTTAGGCCGGTCGTGTTCGGGTCCTGGATCGATCCGGATCGTTCGGGCACTGTCAGTGACCGGCTCGTACCCTACGAAAGTCGGGTTCCGGCCGCCGCGGGGGTGCCGTCGACGGCGAACCAGCCGCGCTCGAACCGTTGCCAGCGCCCCAATTCGGCCCGTGCGGCCACACCGTCCCGGAGGACGGTTCGGTCCAGCCGCGCGCTTTCCGAGCCGCCGGAGAGCCAGCAGAGGTGCGAAAGCAGGGTTCTTGCCGAAGCCCGGCCGCTCGAGACGCCTTCCAGCACCAGCACGTGCGGCACGACCACCCGGACGAGCTCACCCGGGCGGGGAACCCCGGTGGACCAGTCCATGCGCCGGTAAGCGCCCGCAACGCCTTCGGACAGCGGACGAAGGACGCCGTCGACCAGCCGCGGCCACCACGAGACCGGGTCGTCCCACGTGGCGAAGGCGTCGGTGCTCACCAGCTCGGTGCGGTACCCGCGGGCACGCAGTCCCTCGACGACCAGCGCGGCCAGAGTGGACTTCCCGGCCCCCGACGGCCCGTCGATGGCGAGCACGCGCACCCCGCCCAGCCGGGCGGGCGCGGCGAGCAGGGCTTCGATCAGGGCGTCACTTGCTGACGCGCTCGACCTCCGGAAGCCCTTTGACGTCGTCGGGCGCCGACACGCGGGTCTCGAGCCCGGCGATCCGCTGCTCCAGCTCGCGCCGGGTGTCCTCGAGCTCGCAGCGCAGCAGCGCGATCTCCTCGACCGACGTGCGCACCTCTTCCTCCAGGTGCCCGACCTCGGTGGACAGGTGCAGCGACACGAGCGCCAGCACGACACCCGCGAGGAGGAAGACGAAGTTCGACGGGGTTTCCACCCCGGTCAGCTTGGCCAGGAAATCCGCGGCCGACGGGACCACGGCCAAGACGACGACGCCGATGGAGACGACCAGCCACACGCCCGCGTACTTCTCGCGCAGCTTGCGCCGCCGCATCATCTCGATGACGACGAAGAGCACCAGGCATGCGATGACGATGCTGAGGATGCGCCAACCGACCATCTTCGGTAGCTCCTTAAGCCGAGTCTGAGGAGTCGACCGCGGGGCGGCGGCGGACGAGCGCGAGCAGCAGCGCGAGGCCGGCCCGGCCCAGGTAGACGGCCGACTTGACGGGCGAGTGGCTGGGCGTGCCGCCCGCGCGCTCGCGCATGATGACCGGGATCTCCTTGATGGTCAGCTTGGCCCGGATGGCCATGACCAGCGATTCCACCGTGTCGCCCAGGTACTCCGCCGGGTAGTAGCCGGCGAACAGCCGGATCGCCCGCGGGCCCATCGCCTTGAACCCCGACGTGACGTCGGTGAGCTTGGTCTTCGCCAGGCGAGAGAACACCAGCGACAGCACCACCATCGCGTACTTGCGCGGCCCGCTGGCCTTGTAGGCGCCCTTGCCGGCGAACCGGGAGCCGATCACGATGTCCGCGTCGTCCAGGCCGCGCAGCAGCGCGTCCAGCTCGTCCGGGTCGTGCTGGCCGTCCGCGTCCACCTGCACGACGACGTCGTAGCCGCGGGCGGCGGCGTACCGGAAGCCGGTGCGCATCGCGCCGCCGACCCCGAGGTTCACCGAAAGCCGGGCCACCTCGGCACCGGCCGCGCGGGCCAGCTGGGCGGTGTCGTCCACCGAGCCGTCGTCGACGACCAGCAGATCGCCGTCCGGCAAGGCGCGCTTGACCTGCGCGATGACCGTCGCGACGCTCGCCGATTCGTTGAGCGCGGGCATCACGATCAGTACCCGGCGGGTGGTCACGGAGGTGGTGGACACGCGATCACTTTAGCCTTTCACTGCCCGTTACCGGCCGCGGACCCAGGCGCCGCTCCGGCCGTGACGACACCCTGCTGGCCCTCGATCTCGTAGATCTTCGCGCCCGCGTTGCGGTAGACCAGCTTGAACCCGGGGCTCGTGTCGAGGTGCTGGAGACCGACGTCGTTCTGCGTCGTCGGCGTCACCTTGCCCGCCCCGACGAACGCGTAGCGGACCTTCAGGTCGGTGAGCAGCTCGCGCACCTTCGGGTACTTCTCGACGTCGTTGGCGAACACGCTCAGGTAGCCCGCGTCGGTGTCGAACTCGGCGCCGTAGAAGTTCCACTGCGTCGGCATCACGCCGGCCAGCGCGTACATCCAGACCGAGCCGTCGGCCTTGTCGTTCAGCACGCGCTCGCCCGGCGCGGTGTGCTGCGCGAGCCAGGTGAACGCGGCCTCTTCGTCCTTGCTGACCGTCGGGCCGCCGCTGTAGTTCAGCTGCAGGCGGGCGGCGTTGCGGCCGATGTAGCCGCCGCGGCTCAGCCCGCCGACGACCAGCGCGAGGACCACGACGCCGACCAGCGTGAGCGTCGCGGGCTTGAGGTTCGGCAGGCGCGGGGCGACCTTCTCGGCGAACCAGCCGGACGCCGTGTGCACGAACTCGCCGAACGCGACGCAGCCGGCCAGCGGCACCAGGGCCGCGACCCGCCAGTTGTCGTTGTAGAACGGGCTGCTCAGCGTGTGGATCAGGTCGGTCTCGAGTGAGACGGTCGCGGCGAAGAGCGCGCCCAGCACGACGTACGCGCCGACCATCCACAGCATCCGGCGGTGCTTCACCAGCAGGAAGACACCGATGATCGCCGGGATGCCGATCCACCACTGCGGGAACGCGGCCATCGGGGAGAACGTGATCGTCTCGCCGACCGCGCCGGTCACGGTCGCTTCGGACGCCCAGTACGCGCTGGTCACGCCGCCCGCGTTGTACAGCGACGGGAGCACCACCGGGATGCCGAGCGCGGCGGCCAGCACCACGGTCGCGAGCAGCGACGGCAGCGAGCGGCGCCAGGTGATCGGTTCGAAGCGGAACACCACCGCGGCGAGGATCAGCAGGAAGTAGACGATGACGACGAACACGACGCTGGTGTGCAGGCCGGCGAGCCCGGCGACGCCGACGCCGATGGCGACCGGGCCGGCGATCGCGCGGGGCTCCAGCAGGTGCCGGGCGACCGCGAGCATGGCCGGGATCAGGGCGACGCCGGCGACGAACGGCCACAGCGGGCCGCGCCACAGCGAGTCGTACGGGAACACCGTGAAGCAGGCCGACACCGCCGCGGCCGCGGCCACCCCGATCGGCGGCATCCGCCAGGCGTGGCACATCGCGGCGACGCCGAGCGGCACGGTCAGCACGACCGCGAGCGCCGCCAGGTTCAGCGTCGGCATGATCGTCAGGCCGCCCTTGCCGAAGACCAGTGCGAGCAGCGCGTGGTAGGTGTCCGGGTAGAAGTAGTGCGTCTCGTCCGGCAGGTTCGCGATGGTGCCGACGGTCGAGGGCCGGGCGTCGCCGTGCTCGGCGATCCAGCGGACCAGGTTGGCGTGGAACGGCGCGTCCCAGCCCTGCTGGACGTTGCCGACGTTGCGGATGCCCCGCAGGAACGTGACGGTGCCGATGCCGAGGCCGGCGAGGACGCCGAGGCCGATCAGGACGTGGTCGCGGACGCTGCGCTCGGGCCGCTCCGGCTCTTCCCAGTCCGGGTGGCGGCGGCGCGTGTAGCGCGTCACGGCGAAGGCCAGCGCGAACCCGGCGGCCGACAGCACGAGCGTCCAGAGCGCGACGTTGAGCATCGACCAGCGGATGCCGAAGCGGCCGAGCACCGGGATGCCGATGGCGACGAGACCGAAGGTGAGCATCGGCGCGGCGGCGGCCAGCGTCCAGCCGCGCAACCGGATCGCGGCACCGAACACCAGACCCGGCAACCAGAACGCGAGCAAAACGAGTAGCACGTTCATCGAATTCGCAGTCCAAACCTTACCGGCGTTTCACGCCGTTTCCCGTCCCCACCGGCGGGTTCGCATCGCACCTTACTGGGCCGCTACGAAGACGTTTCACCGGCGCCCGGGGTTGTCCCCGAAACCGTTTCCGGTGCTTTCCGGAGGACGAACGCGAGCACCACGGCCAGGCCCAGCGCCGGCGCCGCGGCCAGTGCGACGACCGCGCGGAACACGGTGTCACCGGGCAGCAGCACCAGCAGCAGGGACGCCGTGCCGGTGACCACGGCCCAGGTGACCAGCACGAGCCGGGCCTGGGTGCGGGCCACGAGCACGGCCGTGAGCAGCTGCATCGGCACCAGCAGCACCGACGACCAGACGAGCCCGGCGACCGACCAGCCGTCGATGTCGTACTTCGGGCCGCTGACGAACCGCACCGCCCACGGCCCGAGCCACAGCCCGACCAGCGCGCCGAGCGCGGCCAGCACCAGCGACGCGGCGGCGCCGAGTGCCAGCACGCGGCGGAGCTTGTGGCGGCCTTCCTCGGTGACCGAGAGCCGGACGACGAACGGCACGGCCAGCGACTGCACCGGCCCGATCAGGGTCAGCGGCAGCCGCGCGATGACCAGCGCGGCGAACAGCGCGCCGACGCGGTCGCGGTCGCCGCCCGGGGCCAGCAGGCCGACGAGCGCCGGGTAGCCGGTGATGACCGCGGCCGTCAGCGCGGCCCCGACCAGCAGCATGCCCATCCGGCGGGAGGTCACGCCCCAGCCGTCGCCCTCGACGTGGACGTCGAGCAGCTGCCGGGCCGGGCGGGCGAACAGCAGCCAGGCGAACGACCCCGCGGCGACCGCGATGGCCAGCGAGACGACGTTGTAGGCGACCGAGACGACCAGCACGCCCAATATCAGCGCCCGCACCGCCGGTTCGGCCACCACGAGCAGCGAGAAGGCCTTCACCTTGTGCTGCCCGATGAGCAGCCCGCGCGTGCCGAACTGGCACGCGAAGGCGACGCCGCCGCACAGCACGATCAGGGCCAGCGACCAGTCGCCGTCGAAGAGCTTTTCGTTGACCGGCGGGATCAGCAGGGCGAGCGAAAAGGCCGCCGCGACCAGCATGCCGACGGCGACCGCGCGCAACGCCGGACGGCCCGCCTTGCCCCCGGTCAACGCGGCCACCGCGGACTGGCGGGAAAGCTCCTGCTCCAGCGGCGAGAGCGTGCTGCCGAGGCCCATCACCAGGCCCCAGAAGGTGACGAAGACGGCGTAGTCCTGCGGGGACAGCAGCCGCTGGCAGGCGACGGTGAGGACGTAGCCGAGGCCGATCGACACGATCAGCGAGCCGCCGAGGCTGCCCGCCGTGGCGCGTCCGCTGCGGGCGGGGGCCGGGGTGTCCACCTCGGCGCTCATCGGCGCCGGAGCTTGGTCCGCACGACCATGGCCAGTCCGCGCAGGACACCGGCGCCGAAGCCGCCGGCGAACACCGGCAGCAGCTTGGTGACCGCGCGCGCCTCGGGACCGGTCGCGCCGCACTTCTTGACGACCTCGCCGGCCGCGACCGCGCCGAGCACCCCGGCGGCCAGCGTCGTCTTCGGCTTCTTCGCCGCGAAGGCCAGGCCCAGGACGCCGGCCGCGAGCGCGCCGAACAGGGCGTTGCGGGCCGGACCGGGCGAAGCGATGTAGGAGTCCACGTAGGTCGTGCCGCGGAAGTAGGCCTGCTGCGTGAACTTCTTGAACGAGTCGCGCCCGTTGTAGGTCGCGGACAGCTCGGGGGCCAGCCAGATCTGCTCCCGCTCGGCGATCCACCGCAGCATGCGGGTGTCGTCGCTGGCGAAGCGGATGTCGTCGAACAGCGACGCGAACGCCGTCACCGAGCCCTCGAGGAGACCGCGTCGGGCGCAGAAGAACGTCGTGCCCTTGGGGTAGACGTCGAACTCCTCGATGCCGTAGGACATCAGCCGCGGGTTCGCGCAGTACTTGCGCCACGGCACCTTCACCAGCCCGGCCATGAAACCGGCGTACGGGTTGTGCTCGGAAGCGACGTTGATGTGGCCGTTCCAGACCGCGCGCTCGGGGTGGTCCACGAGCTGGTCGCGCAGGAACGTCAGGGTGTGCTCGTCGACGATGACGCGGCTGTCGAGCAGCGCGATCCACTCGCCGGACGACTTGGCGATGCCCGCGCTCCTGGCCTCGAACCGGCCCGCGTTGGCCTGGCTGAGCACCGTGATGCCGTGGCGTTCGCGCAGGTCGTCGAGCCGGGACGGGGTGGCGTCGGTGCTGCCGTCGTCGACCACGACGACCTCGATCGGCCAGTTCGCCGCCGACGCCGAAGCGAGCAGCGCGCCGACACTGCGTTCGATCCAGTCCTGCTCGTTGTAGACCGGGATCACGACGCTGAGCGAGGGGAGGAGCGGGTTCGCACTCACCGTGCCGAGGCTACCCGGCGGCCCCCGCGGCGGGTCGGCCAGTATCCTTGCGCCACCGCACCCGACCGGAAATGGGCTCCTCTGGTGATTTCCTTCATTCTCGGCACCACCGCGGAACTGATCAAGATCGCGCCCGTCTACCACGGGATCCGCGAGCGCGGGATGCGGCCGAAGATCTGGTTCACCGCCCAGCACGTCGACGAGGTCGCGGACGTCCTCGCGGACCTGAACATGCCGGAGCCCGACGTCTGGCTGGTGCCGGAGGACAAGGCCCACAACCTCGAGTCGCCGGCGCAGGTCCCCGGCTGGGCCGCGCAGGTGCTGCGCACCGCGTGGGGCCGCCGCCACGAACTGCGCGCCGCGCTGAACGAGGACGGCCGCCCGCCGCTGGTGCTGGTGCACGGCGACACGTTCACCACGCCGTACGGCTCGCTGATCGGGAAGCGGATCCTCAAGTCCCGCGTCGGGCACGTCGAGGCGGGCGCGCGGTCGGGCAGCATCCTGTCGCCGCTGCCCGAGGAGCTCAACCGCAAGATCGCGGCGAAGATCGTCGACATCCACTTCGCGCCGAGCATCCGCGAGGTCAACAACCTCCGCCACGCCCGCGGCGTCGTCGTCGACACCGAGGCCAACACGGCGATCGACGCGATGCGGCTGGCCATCAACGGGCCGCTGGACGTGCCGAACCTGCCGGAGAAGTTCGGCCTGGCGACGCTGCACCGCTTCGAGCTGGTTTCGCGTCCGGACAAGTACCGCGAGGCGCTGGAAATCCTGCGCGAGCAGAGCCGCAAGATGCCGATCCTCTACATGGCCGGCGCGCCGGAGCGCGAGAAGATCCGCGCGCTGGGCATCGGGAACATCTTCGACGACCAGTTCATCGTCCAGCCGAAGATGCGCTACCTGAAGTTCCTGCCGCTGGTCGCGCGCGCCGAGTACGTCGTCACCGACTCGGGCGGCCTGTCGGCGGAGTGCTACTACCTCGGCCTCCCCTGCGCGGTGCACCGCGAGCGCACGGAGACCCCGCAGCACCTCGGCGAGACGGTGGTGCTGACCGAAATGCGCGGCGACAAGCTGCAGAACTTCCTCGACACGTACCAGAACCGCCGCGGCGAGTCCTGGATGGACAAGTACCACCCGTCCGAAATCGTCGTGGACACCCTGGCTCAGCTCGGCTACTGCTGACCGAAACGACGGTTTCCGCCGTTCGAGTGTTTTCCCCGCCGCACGTGATCAAGCGTGACTAGGGTCCCAAGCGAGGTCACCTGAAAGTGTGATCTCACGGGACTGGGGGGATCTCGATGCGGTTTCAGCTGCTGGGGACGGTGACCGCGCGGCGAAACGGGACCGATGTCCCGCTGGGCGGGCCGAAACCCCGCACGTTGCTCGCGGCGCTTCTGCTGGCGGAAGGCCGGGTGCTCCACGCCGACCGGCTGATCTCGATCATCTGGGACGAGACGCCGCCGGACAGCGCGCCGGCGTTGCTGCACACCTACGTCTCGACGTTGCGCCGCGCGTTCCAGGACGGCGCGATCCGCACCGAGCAGGGCGGCTACCGGATCGAGCTGAGCGGCTGCACCGTCGACCTGCTGGACTTCGCCGGCCTGGCGGCCGAAGGCGATTCGGCCGCCGCGGCGGGTGACCACGAAACCGCCGAGCGGCGCTACGAACAGGCGCTCGACCAGTGGCAGGGCCCGGCCCTCGGCGGCCTCAAGTCCCGGTTCGCCGAGACGGAGGCCGCGCGGCTGGCGGACCTGCGGCTGGACGTGCTGGAGAAGCGCATCGACTGCGCGTTCGCGCTGGACCGCGGCGCGGGGCTGGTCAACGAGCTGACCGCGCTGGTCGCGGAGCACCCCCTCCGCGAGCGCCTGCGCGGCCAGCTGATGACCGCGTTGTGGACGACCGGGCGGCAGGCCGACGCCCTGCGCTGCTACCAAGCCGGGCGGAATCTGCTCGTCGAGGAGCTCGGCGTCGAACCAGGGCCGGAACTGCGGGCACTGCACCAGCGGATCCTGCGCGGTGACGCCGTGCCGCCCGAGCCCGGCGCACCGGCGGCACCGGCGGCACCGAAGTCCGAGCCGGAACCGGCGCCCGAACCGCCCGGCGGCCCGTGCCTGCTGCCACCGGACATCACCGACTTCACCGGCCGGAGCACCGAAGCGGCGACGCTCACCAAGCCGGCCGCCCGCCGGGTGGCGATCTCCGGGAAACCCGGCTCCGGCAAGAGTTCGCTGGCCGTGCACGTGAGCCACCTGCTGCGACCCCGGTTCCCCGACGGCCAGCTGTACGTGGCCCTGCGCGGTGCGCAGCAGTCGCCGGTGGACCCGGTCGAAGTGCTCGGCCGGTTCCTGCGCGCCCTCGGCGTCGCCGACACGGAACTCCCGGTGGGCCTCGACGAGCGCGTCGAGCTGTACCGGGCCCTTTCGGCGTCGAAGCGGCTGCTCGTCGTGCTCGACGACGCCGCGGACGAACGCCAGGTGCGGCCGCTGCTGCCCACCGGGGACGGCTGCCTGTGCGTGCTCACCAGCCGGGTGCGACTGGCCGCGCTGGACTCCACCGAGCACATCGACCTGCGGGTCCTCGACGACGAGACCGGTCTCGCCCTGCTCACCCAGATCGTCGGCGACACCCGGATCGCCGCCGAACCCGACGCGGCCCGTGCCCTCGTGCACCTCTGCGGCAACCTGCCGCTGGCCGTGCGCATCATCGGCGCCCGCCTGGCCGCGCGGCCGGACTGGCGGCCGTCCCGGCTGGTGCCGCGGCTGCGCGAACAGCGGAAGTCCCTGAACGAGCTGGCGATCGGAGACCTCGAAGTCCGCGGCAGCCTGGCCCTCTCCTACCGCGGGCTCGAAGACCTGGAACGGTCCGCGCTGCGCCGGCTCGGCTGGCTGGGCGTGCCCGACTTCGGCGCCTGGCTGGTGAGCGTGCTGCTGTCGGTGCCGCAGGACGACGCCGAGGACATCGTCGAGGGACTGGTCCGCGCCCAGCTGCTCGACGTGGTCAGCACCGACGGATCGGCCGTCACCCGGTACCGCCTGCACGACCTCATCCGCGTGTTCGGCTGGGAGCGCGCGGAAGCGGAGGAAGACGCCGAGCAGCTGCGGCTCGCGGTCCGGCAGGCCACCGACGAGTGGTACCGGCTGGTCGAGTGGGCGTCGGGCGGCACCCCGGTGCGCGCGCTGCGGCCGGCCGCGGCGACGGCCCCCGAGCTGGTCCGCACGGACACCCTCGGCGAGCCCCTCGCCTGGTTCGACGCCGAGCAGGCGGCGCTGGTGCACATCGTCGAACGCGCCAGCGAACTCGGGCTGGCCGACACGGCGGTGCGGCTGGCGACCGCGTTGTGCTCCTCGTCCTTCGCCGTGGAGAACCACTTCCACCACTGGTGGCGGACCCACACGGCCGCGCTCGAAGCGGCCCGGCGGGCGGGTGACCTCTCCGGCCAGGGCCTGCTGCTGTCCGGCCTCGGCTGGCTGCGGAGCGAGCAGGACCGGCTCGACGAGGCCTCCGACTACTACGCGCAGGCCCTCCAGGCGTACACCGAGGTCGACGACGGCCACGGCAAGGCGGTCACGAGGCTGATGCTGAGCAGCGTCCGGCGCGAGCAAGCCCGGCTGCCCGAAGCGCTGGAGCTGCTCGGGCAAGCGCTCCCGGTGCTGAGCGAACTCGGCGACCCCCGTGCGGAGGCGCGGGGGTACCACGGCCGCGGCATGGTCCTGACCGAGCTCGGCCGGCTGCCCGAAGCGCTCACCGAGCTGGAGCACGCCCTCGCCAGGTACCGGGCGCTGCCGGACGACCACGGCGTCGCGCTCGTCCTGCGCTCCACCGGCATCGTGCACCGCGCGGCCGGGCGGCTCGCCGAGGCCGAACGGGCCTGCGCGCGGGGCTTGGACCTGCTGCGGGGAGTCGGCGACCGGCTGATGATCGCCTACGCCACCCAGGCCCTCGTGAAAGTCCACCTCAGGCAGGGGCGCCGGGACACCGCCGAGCTGCACGCGGAGCTCGAAGACGCGCTGGCGACCTGCCGCGAGATGCAAGACGGCTTCGGCCAGGCGCTGATGCTCCGGACGCTGGGCGAACTCGACCTCGTCCGCGGCGAGCCGGAGTCCGCCCGACGCCACCTCGAGCTGGCCCTCACCTGGTGCGACGCGCTTTCCCTCCCGCTGTGGCGCGCCCGCAACCTGCGTGACCTCGCGGCGGCCCAGCTGGCACTGGGCAGACGGCCGGAATCCGACGCCACCCACGCCGAGGCGCAGGCCCTGTTCGCCCGGTACGGCGCCCGGGAAGCCGGCGAACCGCGGCTGCCCGTGAAGGCCGCTTCCGGGAAAGCGGTCTTCACGGAACACCACTAGCAGCCGTTGAAGTCGCCCGGCGGCACCCAGGGGATGCCCGGCCAGAAGATCCTTCCTTCCGGCCGGTACTGCTTGCCCATCACGTTGTCCCACGACCAGGGGCTGATCTGGTAGTCGAACGGCTTGTAGGCGTTCCAGATCTGCTGCTTGCGGTCCCGCCAGTACCCGCCGACGTTGTCCGGGTAGTCGGTGATGACGTAGCCCTGGTACTCGTCACGGCGGATCCAGGTGTTGCCGGCGCCGTCGACGTCCGCGTCGGCCGCGAGGATCGCGCCCGCCACGTGGTCGACGTTGTCGGCGACGCCGTCGGCGCGCTTTTCCCGGTGCCCGAGGGTGCTCTGCGTGCGCAGGTAGTCGGGCTGGACGTAGTCGATGATCGACCGCAGCATGTCGACGAACGAGTCCTTCGTGTACGCGGGCCGGTCGTCGATCGGCTCGGCGACGTAGGAGTCGTCGTGCAGCATCCGGTACAGGTCACCGCAGTTGTCCTCGGGCCCGGCGGCCGCGTGGATGTAGGTGAACACGAGGTGGACGTTCGTGCCGTCGAGGTGGTCGACGGCGACCGGGTGCCCGCCGAACCACATTTCCTCGTACGTCCAGGAGTTCGGCACCCCGGCCGTCTCGGCGTAGGCGGCGTGCTCGCCCTGCACCCGGTGGTCGGCGTAGTCGATGCCGCACGGGTTGTGGCTCGCACACGGGATTTCCCCCGCGGTCAGGTAGGTGACCCACACGTTGTACCCGGCCTCGACGTCGGAGGCGATGTCCGGGTTCATGAACAGCAGGTCGTCGTCCTGGTGCGCGGAGAAGCTGAGCGTCGTGGTGGTGTCCGCGGCGGCGGGGCTGTGCACCGCGGCGACGGTCGCCGCGGCCAGCACCAGCGCGGCGAGCGGCCGCGCGATCTTCGTGCGCATGACGTGCTTCCTTTCCTTCACTGGCCCCAGTTTTCGACGTCGGGGGCGCCCATGTCGGTGTTCCAGTACCAGTGCGTGAGCGTGCCGTCGGTGGACCGGCCGTAGATGTTTTCCTGGCTGTCGGTGGCGAAACCGGTCGGGTCGGCGCCGAGGTTGCCGCCCCAGTTGTCGTGCTGGGGCAGGTTGTCCTCGGGGGTCCAGTACCAGTGGCCGAGCTGGTTGTCCGGCGTCCGGGCGAACACGTGCTGCTGGTCCTGCCAGACGTAGGCCACGGGGTTGCCCTGGATCTGCGCACCCAGCGGTTCGTCGACGACCTCCTCCGCCGGGGTCCAGTAGAAGTGCTTCAACGTCCCGTCGGTCCCGCGGGCGTACACGTGCTGCTGCTCGCCGAAGGCGTACCCCGTGGGGTCACCGGAAAGCGTGCTCGAACCCCAGATCCCGTAGCTGGGGTCGGCGTCGGTCGGGGTCCAGTACCAGTGGGCCAAGTGCCCGTCGGCGCTGCGGCCGAAGACGTGCTGCTGGTCGCCCCACACGTACGCCACCGGGTCACCGGCGACCGACTGCGTCTGGGTTTCCTCCACCGTTCCCGTGTCCGGGGTCCAGTACAGGTGCTTGAGCTTGCCGTCCGTGCCCCGGGCGAAGACGTGCTGCTGGTCGCCGAACGCGTAACCCGTCGGGTTGCCCGCGATGTCACCGGCGCCCCACTGCTCGAAGTTCGGGTCGGCATCCGTCGGGTACCAGTACCAGTGACCGATGGTGTTGTCGGTCAGCCGCGCGAAGACGTGCTGGGTGTCGCCGGAAACGAACGCGACCGGCTCGCCGGCCAGCGCCGCGGGGTAGGACTCGGACTCGATCGACTCACCCGCGTTGTACGAGTGCAGCAGCGAACCGTCCGCGCCCTTGGAGAACATGTGCTCCTGGGTGCCGTAGCGGTACGACGCCGAGGCGGCGATCCCTTCGTCGCCCATCGGGGCCGGCTGGCCGATGTCGTCGACGATGTTGCGGTAGCGCATCGGGGTGAACGTGCGGATGTAGGACTGCGCGGTCCACGCCCGCTCGACCGCCGGGTTGCCGTAGTCGAACTCCTCGCGGACGATCGGCTGCGTCTTCGCGGCGTCGTTCCAGGCGAGGAAGAGCGCGATGTGCCCGTCGCGCCACAGCGCGTCGCCGGGCAGCAGGTCCGCCCAGCCGATCGCGTCCATCCGCGTCGGGAGGCTGTAGGTGGTCAGGCTCGTGCTGAGGTTCCAGGCCATCGAAACGAACCCGGAGCAGTCCTGGCGGTAGGTGCCGTACTGGTTGGTGTGGTACGCGGACTGGCTGTACATCACGTGCTCGTCGATCCACGACCTCGATCTGGTCAGCACCTCGGACCGCGTAATCTGGCCGTTTTCGACCGAGGCCGTCGCACGCAGGCCGGCCTTCGGGTGGCTCGGCACGCCCGCCGTGCCTTCGTGCGGTAGCGCGCCCGGGTGAGCGGGGTCGTAGTACGCGGCCGCCGGGCCGAGCGGGTGGTCCTGTGCGAGCGCGGGAGTGGCACCGGCGATCGCGAGCGAGGTCAGCACGGCGGCCACGACGGCACCGGTGCGCTGGACGTTCATGGGGGTTCCTCCCGGGTGAACGCTCCGCCGTCTTCGGTGCGGCGGAGTCACCGGCAAACCGTGTCGCGGCAGGCTTCAAGTCCGCCCCAAAACCGCTTCAACGCGCGTTGCAGGCGACTTGGAGTCGACTTGGAGACCGGGCTTCCAGGCTGGGCCCATCGCCACGACCTGGAGGACACCATGACCCGCACCGCCACCCGGATCACCGTCGGCGGGCTCGGCGCGTTGATCAGCACGCTGGCCCTCGTCGCGCCCGCTTCGGCCGGGCAGCCGACGACCAGCGACCCGGGCACGAGCACCACGACCCAGGAAGAACAACGGTCGGCCGCGATGAGAGACGCGGCCGTCAAGGCCGGCTTCCAGGACGAGTACGTCGCCGCGGCCGGCCCCGCCGCGCAACGCGTCCGCGACGACTTCGACATCCCGGCCTCGGTGACCGCCGCCCAGTCCATCCTGGAGTCGGACTGGGGCCGCAGCACGCTCTCGGTCAACGACCGGAACTACTTCGGCTTCAAGTGCACCTCGCCGACCAGCCCCGGCCCGTTCGCGAAGGGCTGCGCGCCGTACCCGACCACCGAGTGCGTGCCGGCGCCGTGCCACACCGTCAACGCGTACTTCCGGTCCTACGACTCGATGGAGAACTCGTTCCGCGACTACGGCCGCCTCCTCACGACCAGCTCGTACTACTCGGACGCGCTCCCGTACCGCCACGACCCGGACGCCTTCATCCGCCAGGTGAGCAAGCACTACGCCACCGACCCGAACTACGCGAACAAGGTCATCTCGCTGATGAACACCTACGACCTCTACCGCTTCGACTCCGGCACGGCGCCCGGCGCGTCACTCGGCGACGAGGGGATCGCGGCGTCGGCGTCCTACCGGTACGGGACGCAGGAGCACATGTTCTCCCGCGGTTCCGACGGTGCCCTGCTGCACTCCTACAACGCCGGTGAGTCGATCGAATCCGAGTCCTACCCCGGCGCCCTCGCCGGCGAACCGGTCGCCTTCGTCGCGGGCGACACCCAGCACGTGTTCGCGCGGCTGACCGACAACACCATCGGCCACTGGTATTGGTACCCCACCGACGCCGACCCCAACTTCGAGCAGTGGGGCGCCGACGACATCGCCGGTAACCCCACCGGCTACGCCTTCGGCGACCAGCAGCACGTCTTCGCCCGCGGGACCGACGGCAAGCTCAAGCACCTCTACTGGACCCCGGACACCGGCATGGTCGAAGAAACCCAGGCCCAGAGCATCGCCGGCGACCCCGTCGCCTACGTCTGGGGCGACCAGCAGCACGTCTTCGGCCGCAGCACCGACGGACACTTGGCCCACTGGTACTGGACTCCCACCGACGCGGACCCCGACTACGGGATCTGGGGCTCCAGCACCCTGGCGGGTGACCCCACCGGATACGCCTTCGGCGAGCAGCAGCACGTCTTCGCCCGCGGGACGGACGGGACGTTGAAGCACTTCTACTGGACCCCGGCCGAAGACGTGATCGACGAGCCCCTCGGCGCCGCGATCCAGGGCAACCCGGTCGCCTACGTGTGGAACGACCAGCAGCACGTGTTCGCCCGGACGCCCGACAACCAGCTCGGCCACTGGTACTGGACCCCCGAAGACAACCTGCCCCAGCACGACAACTGGGGCGGCAACCTCGGCGCCAACCCGACCGGTTTCGCCACCGACACCCAGGAAAACATCTACGGCCGCGCCACCGACGGCACCCTGACCCACTGGTACTGGAACACCGACATGGGCGCCCCCGACGTCGAAAACTGGGGCCGATAAAGAGAAAGCGGGCCGTTCACGAATCGTGAACGGCCCGCTTCGGCTCAGCCGGTCAGAGGAAGAGCGCCTGCGCCGCGCTGAAGGTGCCATTGCTGTTCCACTTGCCGCCGCGGTCCTCGAGCGCACCGTTCTGGGCCGTGTGCCAGTAGAACAGGCCGGTGTTCGAGTTCCCGTAGTCGTAGCTGGCGATCACGTCCGCCCGGCCGTCACCGTCGATGTCCGGCGCGGTCCACTGCGACTTGGCCCACGCCCAGTTGCCCGCGCCGCTGGACCACTTGACGGCCGGGGCGTCGAAGCCGTCACCCGTCGCACGCCAGGTCGAGAACGTGGTGCTGGCGTTGCCGTTGTCGTAGGCCGCGCCGATGTCGGTGCGGCCGTCACCGTCGAAGTCGCCGGTCACGAAGCGCGCCTTGGCCGGGGTGAAGGCCGTGCCGTTCCACTTCACGCCCTTTTCGTCGAACTTGCCGGCCGCGTTCGCGGTCCAGAGGAACAGGTTCGCCGTGTTGTTGCGGTAGTCGTAGAAGGACGCGAGATCGGCGCGGCCGTCGCCGGTGAAGTCGCCGGCCACCCACGTCGACTGGGTGAGGCCCCAGGCGCCGGCGGGCGTGGTCCACTGGGTCACCGGGGCGTCGATCCCGGTCGCCGTGGCGTGCCAGGTGAGGAACGACATGCTGGCGTTGCCGTTGTCGTAGGCGGCACCGATGTCGGTGCGGCCGTCACCGTCGAAGTCGCCGGCCACGAACCGCGCCTTGCTCGGCGAGAAGTTCGCGCTGTCCCACTTGACGCCCTGCGCGTCGAACCCGCCGGCGACGTTGGCGTACCAGAGCCAGATCGTCGAGCTGTTGTTCAGGTAGTCGTAGACCATCGCGAAGTCGCTGCGACCGTCGCCGTTGAAGTCACCGGTCAGCCAGCGCGCCTGGGCGGCGTTCACCGCGCCGTTCCCGCTGTCCCACTTGAGCGCGGGCGAGCCGAGGATCGGGGACTCGACCGAGCCCGGGCCGAGCGAAGGCCAGACGTAGAGGCCGGTGCGCGCGTTCTTGAAGTCGTAGATCGCGCCGACGTCTTCCAGGCCGTCACCGGTGAAGTCGGTGCCCGTGGACAGCGGCGTCGTGGCCGAGACGACGGCCGACGGCGTACCGGCCGGGCCGGTCGCCGCGGTGGCGACCACCCGGTAGTACCGCGTCTGCTTCGCCGGCAGCTGCGTGTGGGTGAACGACAGCGACGACGTCGTGGTGAGCTGGTGGGCCGCGTCGACCGGGACGTCCGCGGTCGTCGAACCGTAGACGGCGTAACTGGCGTTGTCCGCCGCCGGCAACCCGGGCCAGCTCACGACGATCGTGTGCGCGACGCCCTTCGCGGCGGGGGTGACCACCGTCTGCCGGATCCAGGACACGACGTCGTCGGTCCGGGTCGCGGTGCTGCCCTGCCTGGTCTCGGTCTCGCCGAAGCAGCCGTGCTGCCAGGAAGCGCTGCTGACCCCGACCAGCTCGGCGCGGCCGGAGACCTCGCGGAACGCCGGGCCCCCGGCGTCACCGAGGCAGGTGTCCGCGCCGGCGTCGCCGGTGAGGCTCGCCGTGGTGGCGGTGTTCGCCCCGGCGGTGAAGACCGCGCTGTGCAGCTTGCCGGGCACCCACTCGGTGTCGGTGCGGCCGAAGCCCGCGACCCGCAGCTTCTCGCCCGCCGCGGGCGCCGTGGCCCCCAGCGAAATCGGGACGACATCGGTGACCGGCGCGGAAAGCCGCGCCAGCGCGAGGTCCCGCCCGGCGGCGAGCACCAAGCCGGAGACGCTGACGGCGTGCCCGGCGGTTCCGGTGAGGTCGGTCCGCCCGACGACGGCCGTGGTCGCCTTCGCCGGCACCCCGCCCTGCGGGTTCTCCGGGAAGCAACTGGCGGCCGTGGCGACCCAGTCCGGCGCGACGAGCACACCGCTGCAGGCACGACCGTCCATGGTGAGTTTGGCGGTGAAGCCGTAGGTCCCGTCAGCGGCGACCGAGCTGTTCGAAACGGCCGACGCCGGAACGGCGGCGAGCAGCCCGGTCAGCAGCAGCACACCACCGATCGCCGATCTGCCTGCCATGCGTGAACGATCCACAGAGAGCCCCCTCATCAGTTTCCGATCCTCGGGGCTCATCGCTAAAACGGAGACAGGTTTTTACCGCAGACGTCGGTGGCGCATATCACATTTTGGCTATTGACTGGCCCGCTGCGCAGGCTCTCGTTCCTCGTCGAACTCAATTCTCTTACTGTCGAAAACGTCCGTCCGGACAATTCGGTCATTTTCGAACGGACTAAAGCGCCCGGCGGCCCGAAAGCGCTCGCCCGAGGGTCAGCTCGTCGGCGAACTCGAGGTCGCCACCCATCGGGAGACCGGACGCCAGCCTCGTCACCGACAGGCCGGGGAAGTCCCGCAGCATGCGGACGAGGTACGTCGCCGTCGCCTCGCCCTCGGTGTTGGGGTCGGTCGCGATGATGATCTCGGTGATGTCCGCCTCGCCGATCCGCTTGAGCAGCTCACGCATCCGCAGCTGCTCCGGGCCGATGCCGGACAACGGGTCGAGCGCGCCGCCCAGGACGTGGTAGCGGCCCTTGAACTCACGCGTGCGCTCGACCGCGAGGACGTCCTTCGGCTCCTCGACCACGCAGATGACCGTGAGGTCGCGGCGCTCGTCGCGGCAGATGCGGCAGGTCGGCTGCTCGGAGACGTTGCCGCAGATCTCGCAGAACTGCACGCCTTCCTTGACCTTGCCGAGGACGTCCTGCAGCCGCGAGATGTCGGCCGGATCGGCGGCCAGCAGGTGGAACGCGATCCGCTGGGCGCTCTTCGGCCCGACCCCCGGCAGCCGCCCGAGCTCGTCGATCAGGTCCTGGACGACACCTTCGTACAAGTTCGTCAGCCGCCGAAGCCGAGGCTGCCGAGGTCGGGCATGCCGCCACCGCCGCCGAGCCCGCCGGCCAGCGGGCCGAGCTTCTGCTCGGTGAGCTTCTGCGCGCTCGCCGACGCGTCGCGCACCGCGGCGACGATCAGGTCGGACAGCGTCTCGACGTCGTCCGGGTCGACCACCTTGGGGTCGATCTGCAGGCCCTTGAGCTGGCTGTCGCCGGAGACGGTCGCGGTGACCAGCCCGCCGCCCGCGGTGCCGGTGACTTCGGTGTTGGCGAGCTCCTCCTGGGCCTCGACGAGCTTCTGCTGCATCTGCTGGGCCTGCTGCATCAGCTGGGAGATGTCGAAACCGCCGCCGGGTTGCACCATGATCGCACTCGGTCCTCTCTGCACGCCTGTGTCACCACCAGGGTAGTCGCGCCACGCGGGGTGCCGGGCTGTGGCACCGTGGTCGCCGTGCGACGCGCGATTGCCCCCCTGCTGCTGACCGGTGCCCTGCTGCTCACCGGCTGCTCCGAAGACACCCCGGCGGCTCCGGCGCCCGCTCCCGTCACCACGCGGACGGTCACGCCGACCCCGACGACGGTGACCCCTTCACCGGCGCCGTCCACGTCGGCGTCTTCGGTGGCACCCGCGCCGGGCAAGGTCGTGGTCCTCGATCCGGGGCACAACGGCGGCAACGCGTCCCACCCGGCGGAGATCAACCGCCAGGTGCCCGCCGGGCGCGGCCAGACCAAGCCGTGCAACACCACCGGCACCGCGACCAACGCGGGCTACCCCGAGCACGCGTTCACGTTCGACGTCGCCCGCCGGGTCGGGGACGCGTTGGCGGCCAAGGGAATCCGGGTCGTGTACACGCGACAGGACGATACGGGCGTCGGCCCCTGCGTCGACCGCCGAGCGGCGATCGGCAACGAGGCGAACGCGGACGCCGTCGTGTCGATCCACGCCGACGGCTCGACCGCGCCCGGCGCGAACGGCTTCCACGTCGCGTATTCGTCCCCGCCGTTGAACGCCGCACAGGGCGCGCCTTCCCTGCGCTTGGCGGAGGTCCTGCGCGACACGATGCGCACGGGCGGCTTCAGCACGTCGAACTACATCGGCGGCAACGGCCTGTCGGCCCGCTCGGACCTGGGCGGCCTCAACCTGTCGACCCTCCCGGCCGCGCTGGTGGAGTGCGGCAACATGCGCAACGCGGTGGAGGCGGCCCGGATGACGAGCGCGGACGGTCGCCAGCGCTTCGCGGCCTCGATCGCCGCGGCGATCGAGGCTTACCTGGCGTCTTGAGCCGCGATCGGTCCAGCGGCCGGGCGCCGAGGTGGTCCGGGTCCTGGTCCAGCGGCGGGGCCGGGCTGGCGTCCCGAGACGCGGTCAGTCCGGCGGCGGGGCGCCGAGGTGGTCCGGTCCTGATCCGGCAGCCGGGCCGGGCCGGCGCCCTGAGCCGCGGTCAGTCCAGCGGGCGAGCGCCCAGGTGGTCGGAGATGAGCTTGCGGGCCAGCTCGTCCGGGTCCTGGTCCGGCGGCGGGGCGCGCTGGCGTCCGGAGCCGCAGTTAGTCCAGCGGCCGGGCGCCCAGGTGATCCGGGTACTGGTCCGGCAGCCGGGCCGGGCCGGCGCCCTGAGCCGCGGTCAGTCCAGCGGGCGGGCGCCCAGGTGGTCGGAGATGAGCTTGCGGGCCAGCTCGTCCGGGTCCTGGTCCGGCGGCGGTGGGGGCGGCGGCGGGGCCGGGCTGGCGTCCTCGTTGTAGAGGTCCTCGTCGTCCTCGTCGGAGGGTTCCGGGGGCAGCGGGATGTCCGGTTCGCTCGTCGCGACCTTGGGCCGCGCGGGCGGTGGCGGCGGGGTCGCCGGCCGGGCCGGGGCTTCGGCGGGCGGGGCGGCCGCGGCGGATTGGCGCGTGAACGAACGCTCCGGCGCGGGCGCGGCCTGCTGAGCGCGGGCGGCGGGGGCCGCCGGTGCGCTGCCGTGGACGCAGCGGACCTGCCACTCGCCGCCGAGGACGTCGGTCAGCGCGCCGGCGATCTTGCGGGCGTTGTCCTGGTCGGAGAGGCGGCGCGACAGGGGCTCGGACTTGTGGGTGAGCGTGACGGCATGACCCTCGACGCTCGCCACGGTGGCCTGGGTCAGCATCGCTTCGAGGCTGCGCCCCCCGGTGAACTTGCGCAACGCGGTCATGAGCTGCGGCCAGATGTTCCGGATCGCGGCGGCGTCCATCGCACCCTCCGCCGCGGGCGCGGCTTGCGCGGCGACGGGAGCGGGTGCGGGTGCGGGTGCGGCTTCCGGGGCGGGCGTCCCGCCGCCGGGGGTGCGCGGGGTGCCCCAGCCACCGTCGGCGGACTGCGCCGCGCCGGACTCGGCCGCACGAGCACCTGAAGCCACACCAGCCGCGGGAGCGCCGGCAGCAGCACCAGCCACGGGAGCAGCAGGAGCAGCCGGACCAGCGGCGCCACCACCGGCCGCCGGGGCGGGCGTGCCACCACCGGGCGTGCGCGGGGCACCCCAGCCGCCGTCCGCGGACTGAGCTGCCGGAGCGGAGGCCCCAGCCGACGGAGCAGCAGCGCCCGAAGCCGCCGGAGCGCTCGTAGGTTCCGGGGCCGGCGGGCGCTGGACCGGCTCCGCCACCGGTGCCGGACCCGCCGACGCCGCGCGCTGCGAAGGACGTGAGAACTCCCGCTCGGACGCTCCCCGCAACGGCGGCTCGACGCCACCCTCCGCCGGGGGCACCTGGGCCGTCGCGCGGCGCTCCAGGCGTTCGATGCGGGCGAGCAGCGCCTTTTCCGCGTCCGTCACCGAAGGCAGCAGCATCCGGGCCGCCAGCAACTCCAGCACGAGCCGCGGGGAAGTCGCGCCGCGCATCTCCAGGAGTCCATTGTGGACGATGTCGGCGTAGCGCGACAGCGTGCCGAGGCCGATGCGCTCGGCCTGCGCCACCATCCGCGTCAGTTCCTCCTCGGGCGCGGACACCAGCCCGCCCGCGGAATCCGGGACCGCGCGCAGCAGCACCAGGTCGCGCAGCCGGTCGAGCAGGTCGGTGGCGAAGCGGCGCGGGTCGTGGCCGGCTTCCGCGAGCTTCTCGACCGTGCCGAACACCGTCGCGGCGTCCTCGGTCGACAGCGCGTCCACCATGTCGTCGATCAGCGCGACGTCGGTGACGCCCAGCAGCGCCACCGCGCGGCTGTACGACACGCCGTCGGGCCCGGCGCCGGCGAGCAGCTGGTCGAGCACCGACTGCGTGTCGCGCGCCGACCCGCCGCCCGCGCGGATGACCAGCGGGTACACCGACGGCTCGACCTCGACGCCCTCCGCGGCGATGTTGCGCTCCAGCAGGGCGCGCATCGAGCTCGGCGGGATCAGCCGGAACGGGTAGTGGTGCGTGCGCGAGCGGATGGTGGTCAGCACCTTGTCCGGCTCGGTCGTCGCGAAGATGAAGATGACGTGTTCCGGCGGCTCTTCCACGATCTTCAGCAGGGCGTTGAAGCCCTGCGTGGTGACCATGTGCGCCTCGTCGATGATGAACACGCGGTAGCGCGACTCGGCCGGCGCGTAGAACGCCTTGTCCCGCAGCTCACGAGCGTCGTCGACACCACCGTGGCTCGCCGCGTCCAGCTCCGTGACGTCGACGCTGCCCGGCCCCTCCGGCGCCAGCGCGCGGCACGAGTTGCACTCGCCGCACGGGTCGGGGGTCGGGCCCTTGGCGCAGTTCAGCGAGCGCGCCATGATGCGCGCGCTCGACGTCTTGCCGCAGCCGCGCGGGCCGGAGAACAGGTAGGCGTGGTTGATCCGCCCGGCGGACAACGCCGTGCGGAGGGGATCGGTCACATGCTCCTGACCGACGACCTCGGCGAAGGTCGCCGGACGGTACTTGCGGTACAGCGCGAGAGCCACGCCCGTGAATCTACCGTGACGCGAAGCGTCTCCGTTGAGGGCGGTGGCGGGGGCATGGATGGAGTACCGGGCACCACCGACAACCTTCGCCGTGCGGTCAGGGCAGCTGGGCCAGCAGCGCGTTCACCTTGGCGACGTGCTCCGCGGTGAAGGCGTCCCGCGCCCGCGCCTTCGCCAGCTCCCCGTCCAGGTACGGCTGCAGGAACGAGGCCGGGCCGTCGAGGACGCCCTGCGCGACCGCCTCGACCTCGGCGCCGTCCGACAGCGTCTGCGTCACCTTGACCCGCAGGTCGATCAGGTGGGCGGCGTACTGGCCGTGGGCCAGGAACTCGCGGACGTCGGCGACGGTGCCGTCCAGCGCCCGCTGGGCCGACGACTTCGTCGAGGGACCACCCGCGGCCATGATCTGGTTCACCTCGACGCGGTCGTCGGTGTCGCGGCCCGGGTAGTCCCCGGTGCGCAGCAGCGCGGCCACCGCCGAGTACGGCCCGGCCAGCGCGTCACGGGCCGCCTGACGCAGCCCCGGGCGCGCCTTCGCGTCGGCCGCGATCGCCGTAACGGCGGCGCGGTCGTCGGTCTCCTGCGCGGCCACGAGCCCGCTCCGCACGAAGGTGACGACGTCGTCGTCGGAGCCGCTCAGCGCCGCACGGGCCGCGTTCTTCACCGCGGCGCCGCCGTTGCGCAGCAGGTAGGCCGAGGCCCGGCGGCCGTTCGGCACGGTCAGTGCCGGGTCGGCCGCGTCGGCGAGCAGCTTGTCGTTGTCGGCCTTGGCCTGCGCCGCGCGGGCGGCGGCGTCACGGGCCTGCTGCTCCGCGTCGGCAGCCGCGCCGGCCGCGACCTGCGCGTCGTGCTGGGCCGCGTCCTGCTGGGCGGTGAGCCGGTCGGTGTTCGCCTGGCGCGCGTCCGAGGCGATCGTCGTGGCGCGGCTCCTGGCCAGCTGCACGCCGATGGCGCTGTGGTTGGCCGCGGCGGCCTTGCCGTAGTCGACCTGCGCCTGGACGGCGGCGAGCTCGGCGTCACCGTTCGCGGCGACCTGCCGCCAGAGGGAAAGGAAGTAGCGGACGTCGTCCGGGGTGCCGTCGAGCGCCGTCTGCGCGGCGGCCTTCACCTCGGGTCCGCCGGCCGCGAGGGCCTGGTCGGCGGTGATCCGCTCATCGGTCTCGCGCGCCTGCTGCAGGCCGGTCTCGAGGAAGGCGCGGACGTCGGCGGGCGTGCCGTCGAGCGCCTTCTGGGCGCGGGCGTTCACCGTCGGGCCGCCGGCGCTCATGGCCTGGCCGACCGCGATCCGGTCGTCCGCGATCCGCGCCTGGGCCAGTCCGGTGGCCAGGAAGGCCCGGATGTCCTCGACGCTGCCGTCCAGCGCCTGCTGGGCGGCGCGCTGGGTGGCCGGGCCGCCGGCGGCCATGGCCTGGTTGACCAGGACCCGGTCGTCGACGTCCTTCGCCTGGTACTGGCCGGCGGTCAGGAAGGTCTGCAGGTCGGCGGGTGAGCCGAGCAGCGCCGTCTCGGCGGCCCGGCTCACGCTGGGCCCGCCGGTCTCCAGCAGCGAGACGGCCTGGGCCCGGTCGGGCCGGACGTCCGCGGCGGCCGGCGTCGCCAGCGCGACGGCGGCGAGTGCCGCGACAACGATTACTGCGTTCGCACGCAAGGAAAAGCCCCCTCGATCGATGATCGTTCCGCTCACTTATCGCCGCGGCCGGCGGAATGTTTCCGATAACCTCGGACTTCGTGAGTCGCTCGCGAAAGACGGGGCCGGTGGCCGGGCGGTACCCGGTGCGCTTCGGGACGGCGGAGCTGATCCGCGACGCCGACCGCGGCAACGCCTGGCTGTTGTCGGTGGACGGGGTCGCGCAGTCGTACGTGGACCTCGACGCCCCGGCCACCCTGGAGTTCGACTACGTCCGGCGGTTCGGGGACGTGGTCGACCTGCTGCCGCCGGGGCCGGTCGACGCCCTGCACATCGGCGGCGCGGCGTGCACGCTCCCGCGGTACGTCGCGGCGACGCGGCCGGGTTCGCGGCAGCTGGTGTTCGACGCCGACGGCGAGCTGGTCGACCTGGTCCGCACCCAGCTGGGCCTGCGGATCCCTGGCTTGCGGGTCCGGATCACCGACGGCCGGACCGGCCTGGCGACCCGCCGCGAGGACACGGCGGACCTGGTGGTGGTCGACGCGTTCGAGCGCGCGACGCTGGCCGGCGGCCTGGCCACCCTGGAGGCGACCCGCGCGATCGCGGAAGTACTGCGCGCCCCGGGCGTCTACCTGGCCAACATCACGGACGGCTCGGGTCTCCCGTTCGCCCGCCGCTTCCTGGCGACGTTGCGGGAGGTCTTCCCGGAGGTGCTGGTGCTGTCGGACCCGGCGGTCCTGAAGGGCCGCCGCTACGGCAACCTGGTCTTCGCGGCCTCGGCGGCCCCGCTCCCCACGGCAGAACTCGACCGCCGAACGGCATCAGCGGCATTCCCGGCAAGGTGCGTCCACGGCCCCGAGCTGCACAAGCTGGCAGGCCGAGCGGCCCCACTCACAGACGCGGACCTCCCACCATCCCCCCAGCCCCCCAACGACGTCCTGGGCCTCTTCTAAAGCTCGTGAGTGTTAAGTCGGGTTCTAACCCGATTTAACACTCACGACCACCCGCAGCACCCCACCCACTCACCCACGCACGGGCAGGCGCCCAAAGCCACGGCAGACCCCCCAACCGGCGCACGAGGCACCGTGGGGGTCCGGGGGCTCGGCCCCCGGGCAAAAGGACGAAGTGCAGGCCCGGCGAAGGGGCGAAGCCCCGAGAGCCGGAGCCGAAAGGAAGCCGGAGCCGAAACGAAGGGGACCCCGCGCACCCGCCAGAGCCTGCTTATCCTTGCTGCCTTCCGGCCCTGGGGAGGTTCACAGGGTGGACGCCGCGCGGGGTCCGTGGATCAGTGTACCCACAGGCTCTCAGGCCCCTGCGCCCGCCTGGGCCCGAGCCTTCTTGAACGTGTTGTGCAGGACCGCCAGCAGGGCGTCCCGCACCGAGAGCTTCTGCCGCGCGTCGAACGTGATCAGCGGGACGTCCTCGCTGACCGCGAGGGCCCAGCGGATGTCCTCGAGGTTGTGCCCGAGCGAGCCGTCGAACATGTTCACCGCGACCACGAACGGCAGGCCCGCGTTCTCGAAGTAGTCGACGGCCGGGTAGCAGTCGTCCATCCGGCGGGTGTCCACGATCACCAGCGCGCCGAGCGCGCCGTGGACCAGGTCCTGCCACATGAAGCCGAAGCGGTCCTGGCCCGGGGTGCCGAACAGGTACAGCTTGACCTCGTCGTCGATCGTGATGCAGCCGAAGTCGAGCGCGACCGTCGTCGTGGTCTTGGCCGGCACGTGGCCGGTGCGGTCCACCGAAGCCGCCACCGACGTGATCGCCGCTTCGGTGGTCAGCGGCTTGATCTCCGAAATGGCGCCGACCGCCGTCGTCTTGCCGACGCCGAAGCCGCCCGCGATGACGATCTTGACCGGGGCCGGCGGGCGGGCCGCCGGTTCAGTGAATGGCTTCGAGTCCACGAATGACCCTTTCGATCATGCCGAGGTCGTGCTTGTTGTGGTTCCCCGGGCGCCGGACGACGACGTAGCCCAGCTCGGCGAGGTCGGCCACCAGGACGCGGGCGACGCCGATGTGGAGGCCGAGCATGGCGGCCACCTCGGCGACCGACATGGTGCTCCGGCAGAGGGAAACGATTTCCTGCCGCTCGAACGTGAGCTTCGGGTGCGACGCCGCACCCAAGCGGGACGTCATGACCTGAGCCTCGATTTCGAGGGTCTGGTCCACCGGCTGGGCTCGTCCCGAGGTCATCAGGTACGGCCGCAGCAGCGAGATGTCCGGCTCTTCGGTCATCACGCACCCACAGTGTTCTTGAGCTCCTCGATCAGGCCCGGCGTGAGGACTTCGGTGGCGCGGTTGGCGAACATCGCCATCTCGTAGGCGATCGTGCCGAGGCTCGCCTGCTTGTTCGCGAGGACGCCGAGGGAGCAGCCGATGCTGATGGTGCAGACCAGCAGGTACCCGTGCTCCAGCTCGATGATCACCTTGTCGGGCGAGCCGAGCGGGTGGCTCTCGGAGACGCCGTGCGCGAGACCGAGCATGGCGGAGGAGATGGCGGCGAGGCGGTCGGCGTTGGAGCGCTCGAGCTCCGACGACACCGCGATCAGCAAGCCGTCGGCGGAGACCGCGATGGCGGCTATCGCGCCCGCGGTGTGCTGCGCGAAGCGGCTCACCAGCCAGTTGAAGTTCTGGGCTTCGACACTGACTCCAGGTGCGGGGATGCTCATTTCCTGCTCTCTTCTCCTCGTTCCATCACACGACCGGCGACCACGCCTTGGGGCGGGCTGTCTGCCGTCACCACGTCCGCCTTGGCCAGGCCGGCGGCGAACGCGTCGAACGCCGCTCGCTCGGCCGCCGGGTCCCGCTTGCTGCGGTTGACGACGGCTCGGGCGATCGGCCGCCCCGCGGCGGCCTGCTGGCGCAGGCCGGGGGCGAGCTGGGCTCCGGGGACGCGGCGGACCAGGCCGTCCCGGGACGGCGGGGTCGCGGCGGCCGGCGCGGCGGCGCGCACCGCGCCACCGGGCATCGCCGAGTCCCCTGGTACGCGCACCGGCAGCGACGCGCCGTCACCGGGCGACGGAACGGGCGCGGTCGGCGGCTGGACGGCCGAGGTCACGACCGTCGGCGCGGCCAAAGCCGCACTTTCACGTGAAAGTGCTGACCTCGGGGCCGCACTTTCACGTGAAAGTGCGGGGTCGGTCTCCTCGGCGGCCTTGGCGAACGCGCTCTGGAAGCCGTCCATGGCGAGCTTGGTCGCGGCCGGGTCGTGGCGCGGCTTGCCGTCGACCGGCGGCGCCGTCGTGCCCGGGTCGGGCAGCTGGGCACCGCGGACACGGCGGCGCAGCCCGCCCCGGCTCTCCGGCTCGGGTTCGGCCGCGGGCGGCTCGGCGGGTTCGCTGTCCGGCCACACCGGTTCGAGCTGGTTGAACCAGCGGAAGCCGTTGCCGTGGCCCAGCAGGGCCGGGATCGCCGGCGCCGGCAGTTCGGCCGGGCGCGCCACCGGGCGCACCTCGTCCAAAGTGGACAGGTAGGACGCCGTGGCGGCCACCGCGGCGGCTTCGGCGGGACGCGGTTTCGGCGCGGGTGCCACCGGTGCCGGGATCGCCGGCACCGGCTCGGTCTTCGGGAGCAGCCCGGTGCGGTGGCTGAACAGCGACGGCGGGATGGTCAGCCGCGCGGTCACGCCGCCGGTGGTCGGCGTCGCGAGCAGCTCGACGCCCAGGTCGTGGCGCCGCGCCAGGCGGCCGACCACGAACAGGCCGAGCACACTGGTCGGCGCGAGCTCGAGGCGTTCGCGCTCGACGAGCCGCTTGTTCTCCTCGGCCATCTTCTCCGCGGTCATGCCGATGCCGTGGTCGACGACGTTCACCAGGCACGAGCCGTCGGCGAGGAGCATCGTGTCCACCTCGACCATCGACCCCGGCGGCGAGAACGACGTCGCGTTCTCCAGCAGTTCGGCGAACACCAGCACGAGGTCGGCGCCCAGCGCCGAGGACAGCAGGATTTCGGCGACGACGCCGAGCTTCACCCGCTGGTAGTCCTCGATTTCGGCGAGCGCGGAACGCAGCGCCGTCGACAGCTCGATCGGGCCGGCGATGCGGGTTTCGTCGCGGGTGCCCGAGACGACGAGCAGGTTGTCCGCGTTCCGGCGGAGGCGGGTGGAGAGGTGGTCGAGCCGGTAGAGGCTGGCCAGCAGCCGGGTGTCCTGCTCGTTGCGCTCGACCTCGTCGATCAGCGCCAGCTGGCGGCCGACGAGGTTCTGCGTGCGCTTGGCGACGTTCGCGAACATCAGGCCGGTGTTGCGCCGGGTGAGCGCCTGCCGTTCGACCAGCTCGGCCGCGGTGGTCTGGACCCGGTTGAACGCGGCGGCCAGCTTGCCGAGCTCGTCGCTCGAAACGACGTCGATGGTGGCCAGCCGCGGGACCTGCTCCTCGGCTTCCTCGGTGTCGGTCACGCGGACGAGCTCGGTGCCGGCGAGGTCGGCGACCGACGTCGCCGCGGTGGTCAGCCGCCGCAGCGGCTGCGCGATCGAGCGGGAGACCGCGACGGCGAGGAAGGCGACCAGCAGGAACAGCGCGCCCGCGCCGAGGCCGACCGTCCAGGCCAGCCGGGTGCCGGCGTCGGCTCGGCCGGTCGCCGCGTCGGCGATCTCGCCGGTGACCCGCTCCTGCACCAGTTTCCGCTGTCCCGCCTGGCTTTCCGACGCGCTGAGGACGTCGGCGACGTACTGGGTGGTCCCGGCCGCGTCACGCGGGTTGTCGATCTGCGCGGCGAGCTCGTTGATCCGGCGGCCCGCTTCGCTCTGGTCGACGTTGACGACCAGCGCGGACTGCGCGCTGTCGGCCTGCTGGACGAACCGGTCGGTGAAGATCGGCGACTGCTGGGTCGCGTCGTCCAAAATGGATCGACCGGCTTCCGGTGACACCGCCGTCACGATCAACGCCATGCCGCGCAACGAGTTCTCCTCGTTCGCGCGCAGCAGCGCTTCGAGCGCGGTCAGCTCCCGGGTGCCCTCGGCGTCACCGGAGAGCTGCGGGACGAGCCGTAGCGCGTCGATGACCGCGCCGATCACGGCGTGGTAGGTCCGGGCGACGCTGTCGAGCGCGACACCGCGGCGGTCGGCGTTCTGCCGGAGCTCGGCGAGCGAGCCGATCCGGGTCAGTGCGGCCGCCAGCTCGTCGGGCGCGCCGGAACCGAGCGACGAGCGCACGTTCTCGACCGCCGAGTCGACCGACTTCCGCTGCTGCACCATCTGGTCGGCGGGCATCGACGGCGTCGCGACGAAGGCGCCGGTCAGCAGCCGCTCGCGCTGCAGCTGCAGGACCAGCCCGCCGAGCTGCTGGGTGTAGCGCGCGACCGTCGCCGACTGCGTGGCCGCGCCGGCGCTTTCCGCCTGCGTCAGCACGAACGGCACCGACACCAGCACCACCGCGACCAGCGGTGGCAGGAGCAGCAGGTTCAGCTTGCCGCGAATGCCGAGCCGGGCGAGGAAACCCCCGCCGCCCGCCCGTTTCGCGGTCGCCCCGCCGTGCTTCATCCCGCCACCTTCCCGTCTTCCGTTCTCACTCGACCGCGGCCACCCGGCTCACGTGGCCCCGGTGCTGCTCCCGGACCAGGTCCTCGATCCGGGCGCGCAGCGCGAGGAACCGCGGTTCGCGCTTCACCGCCAGGTCGCGCTCGGCGGGCAGCTCCACCTCGACGTCGGCGGCGATCCGCCCCGGGTCGGAGGCGAGCACGACCACCCGGCCGCCGAGGAACACCGCTTCCTCGACGTCGTGGGTGACCATCAGCACCGTCGTGCCGGTGTCGGCCCACACCTGGCGGATCAGCACCTGCATGTCCTCTTTGGTCTGGACGTCCAGCGCGCCGAAGGGTTCGTCCAGAAGCAGCACATCGGGCTCGCACGCCAGCGCCCGCGCGATCGCGACGCGCTGCTTCTGGCCGCCGGAAAGCTGTTTCGGCAGCGACTTGCGGACGCCGTCGAGCCCGGTTTCGGCGAGGTACCAGTCGACGCGCTCGGCGCGCTCGGCCGCGTCGAGCGCCAGCAGCTCCAGTCCGAACGCGACGTTCTTCTCGACGTTGCGCCACGGGTAGAGCGCGCCGGACTGGAAGACCAGCCCGCGGTCCGGCCCGGGGCCGGTCACCGGGACGCCGTCGAGCACGATCTCGCCGCCGGTCGGCCGGTCGAGCCCGGCCACCAGCGACAGCAGCGTCGACTTGCCGGAGCCGCTCGCGCCGACGACGCAGACGAACTCGCCGCGCAGCACTTCGAGGTCCACGCCGTCGAGGGCACGGGTCACGCCGCCGCGGACGACGTAGTCCTTGGCGACGTTCCGCAGTTCCAGCGTCATGCCGCCCACTTCCCCACCTGCGTGCGCAACAGGCGCAGCAGGACGTCGATGACGAGCCCGGCGACCCCGATGACCACCAGCACCGCGAAGATCTTGTCCGTCTGCAGGAACCGCTGCGCGCGGACGATCCGGTAGCCGAGGCCGGCCGAGGAGTTGATCAGCTCGGCGACGACCACGAAGTTCCACGCCGCGGCGGCGTTGACCCGGATCGCGTCGATCATGCCCGGCAGCGAGTGCGGCACGACGACCTTGCGCAGCACCTCGCCGCGGCGCGCGCCGAGCGTGTAGGAGACGTCGAGGAGCGAGCCCGGCACGCCGCGGACGACGTCGGCGGTCATCAGCGTGTTGAAGAAGACCGTCCCGATGAAGAGGATGGCGATCTTCGACGGCTCGCCGAGGCCGAGCCAGATGATCAGCAGCGGGATGAACGCGCTCGCCGGCAGGTAGCGCAGCAGGCCGATCAGCGGCTCGAAGAACGCCTGCCCCGCGGCGAAGGTGCCCATCAGGATGCCGAGCGGCACCGAAACCAGCACGGCGAGGCCGAAGCCTTCGAGGACGCGCTGGGTGGTCGCCCAGAGGTCGCCGAAGAGCTCGCCGCTGCCCGCCATGTCGAGCCCGGCCTTGAGCACCGCGGCCGGGGACGGCAGGAACGTCGAGTCGACGGCGCCGCTGACGCTCAGCCCGACCCACGCGAGGAACGGGATCGCGAACGACAGCACCGCCAGCGTCCAGCGGGCGCCGGCGGAAATGGGCGTGCGCAGGGAGAACAGCGCCGAGGCCCGCCTCGGCGGGGTCCGGCGCGGCAGCGGGGTCCAGGCGGGACGGCCCCGCCTGGACTCCTGCGCTTCGGCGAGCCGCTGCTCGGCTTCCAGTGCCTCGGCGGCCCGCTCGTCCGCGGAGCTCGCCGAGGTCGTGCGCTGGGTCGGACCGGTCACTGCGGCGCGGCCTTGACGAACTGGTCGTCGAACAACCCGTCGAGCGACGGGCGCTGCTGGGCGAGCCCGGTGCTCACGATGAAGTCGATGATCTTGTTCGCCTGGAAGTCCAGGTGCTGCGCGGTGACGCCGGGGGTGAACGCGTCGAGGTTCTGCTGGCGCGTGAAGATCGTGGTGCCGGCGTCGTAGGACTTGTAGTCCGCGTCGGACACGCCGCCGCGCTTGGCCATGATCCCGACGGCCGCGTCCTTGTTGTTCTTGATCCAGGTCAGCGTCTCGAACCAGGTGTTGACCAGCGCCTGTACGTCCTTCGGGTGCTCCTTGACCAGCTTCTGCGACGTGACGAGGTGGTCCGGGATGGCGCCGGGGAACTCCGCCGACGTCGAGATCGCGCGGCTGCCCGGGCGCTCGAGGGCCTTGGAGGTGAACGGCGCGAACGCGCCCACCGCGTCGACCTGGCCGGCGACGAACGCGGCCGCGGCGGCGTCGGTCGGCAGGTTGACGAGCTGGATGTCCTTTTCGGTCAGCTTCGCCGCCTGGAGCGCGAGGAGCAGCAGGTAGTGGTCGACCGTCCCCTGCTCGACCGCGACCTTCTTGCCCCGCAGGTCCGCGATGGCGTTGATCCCGTCCCGCGCGATGATCTTGTCGTTGCCGGTGGAGTTGTCGTTCACCAGCACGATCGACAGCTTGGCGCCGCCGGAGGCCGAGGACAGCGTGTCGTTGAGGGTCTGGCTGTTGGCGTCGATGGCACCGCTGGAGAGGGCGTTGATGCTGTCGGTGTAGTTGTCGAAGTACTTGAGGTCGACGTTCACGCCGTTCTTGGCGAACAGGCCCTGTTCCTGCGCCACCTGCCAGGGGAACCAGCCCGGCCAGGCGCTGAACCCGAGCGTGATCTTGCCGCCGCTGCCCGAGGCGGAACTGTCGCTGCACCCGGAAAGCGCGGTGACTCCCGCGAGGGTGAGCACGGTGAGGAGCACCGTCAGGAGACGGGGTCGAGGACGGGAAATCACAACGAACTCCAGAGTGCGGGGGAAGTGGAGTGGTGCCGTACCTAAAGGGTGAATTGCGGTGCTCGGGACTACGGGTCGTGACGACGAGGAGGCGGGTAAGGCCGAGCTGCGCCACCGCGCACGGTCATCGCTGCTCTCTTCCAGCCGCACCTGATCGGGTCATAGCGAGAGAACGCGAGACAAGGATTACCCACGACACTGTGAACGCAGCACTGAGCGTGCCAGGTCAGCCACCCCTTGTCCCTCTCCCGGCGGACACCCTAGCGAGTAGCACAAGATCCACACAACGCCCCAGTAGTGCATCCGAACGAGTGACCATCAACCGTGTCAACCAGCAACATCGACCTTTTCGACGACCAGTTTCGGGCCGGTTTCTGTCGGCCGCCCGGCCAAGATCGGGGAGTCGGCCCGTGCAATTGCACGGGCAGTAGTCCTCGGGCGTTACCACTCGGGACCTTGATCACCGAGCGCTATCTCGCGCCGGCGAACACACGTTCGCCGTGTCCCACTCACCGAGACGCGGGTCGAACATGTGTGCGGCTCCGCCGATACCGCATCGGTCTCGGATCCGCGAATGTTTCTCCGGTCGTTAACACGATCGAAACACGGTTCCGCATTTCTATCAATTGATAGATTTAGTCAGGTCGTAAACGGTCGTGCCGCCGACGGTGACCGGCGCGAAGTTCTGCTCGACCCAGGACTGGATCTCACCGGCGGTCCCGCGGCCGCCCCCGAAGCCGCCGCGCCCGCCCGCGACGTAGTAGTGGACGTCGCCGCTCGCGACGTACCGCTGGAACTGCTCGAGCGTCGGCGCGGGGTCGCTGCCGCTGAAGCCGCCGATGGCGAGCACCGGCCGTCCGCTCGCGAGCGCCAGCCCGGCCGATTCCATCGCCCCGCTCTGCGCCGCGGCCCACTTCGTCGTCGTGCCCTTCAGCAGGTCGATCACCGCGGTGTCGGCCTGGCCGCCGCCGAAGCCCCGCGCCCCGCCGCCGAACCCGCGTCCGCTCGCCGCGGCCGGGCCGGACGACGGCGTGCCGCCCGAGTGCGCCGTCGCTGCCGTGGCCAGCGTGAAGGCCGTCGTCCCGAGCAGCGCGCCGCAGAGGCCGAGCACGGCCACGACCGGGCCGAGCCGCCGGAGCCGGTCGGCGCCGAAGAGCAGCGCGAGCACGGCGGCCGCGCTCAGCACGAGCAGCGCGTAGCGCAGCCACGGCTGCCAGTCCGGCGTCCGCGCGAGGAGCACGAAGCCCCAGACCGCGGTCACCGCGAGCATGACGGCGAGCACCGCGCGAGCCGCGAAGTTCGCCCGGCCGCGCCACAGCTCCCGCGAGGAAATCCCCAGCGTGGCGGCGATCCCCGGCGCCAGCGCGACCGTGTAGTAGGGGTGGATGATCCCGCTCATGTAGCTGAACACCAGCGCGGTGACGACCAGCCAGCCACCCCACAGCAGCAGCGCCGCCCGCGTCCGGTCGGTGCGCGGCGCGCGGCGCGTGAACCACAGGCCGGCGGCCAGCCCGATGACCGCGGCGGGCAGCAGCCACGACGCCTCGCCGCCGAACTCGCCGCTGAACAACCGCGTCAGCCCGGTCTCACCCCCGAAACCGCCGCCGAAGCCGCCACCCGCCGGTGGCGTGAACGTCCCGCCACCGCCGCCACCGCGGCCTTCGCCGAAGATCCGGCCGAGGCCGTTGTAGCCGAACGCCAGTTCCAGCACGGTGTTGTCGGTCGACCCGCTGATGTAGGGCCGGTCGGCGGCCGGCCACACCGCGACGACCGCGATCCACCAGCCGGCGGAGACGAGCACCACCCCCGCCGCGGCGAGCAGCTGCCAGATCCGCCGCCCGAGCGACGTCGGCGCCGCGACGGCGTAGGCGAGCACGAACGCAGGCAGCACGAGGAACGCCTGCAGCATCTTGTCGAGGAAGCCGAACCCGACCGCGACCCCGGCGAGCAGCAGCCACCCCGTGCTCCCGCGCTCGAGGGCGCGCACCACGCAGTACGCACCGGCGACGAGCAGCAGCACGAGGAAGGCGTCGGGGTTGTCGTACCGGAACATGAGCGCGGCGACCGGCGTCAGCGCGAGCCCGGCCCCGGCCAGCAACCCGGCCCCCGGCCCGGAAAGCCGCCGCACGGCGAGGTGGAGCAGGCCCACCGACGCGACGCCGGCGAGCGCGTTCGGGACGAGCAGGCTCCAGCTGGAGAAGCCGAAGAGCCGCCCGGACAACCCCATGACCCACAGCGAGAACGGCGGTTTGTCGACGGTGACGACGTTGCCGGGGTCGAGCGAACCGAAGAACAACGCCTTCCAGCTCCACGTGCCGGCCTGCGCGGCCATCGCGTAGAAGTCGTTGGCCCAGCCGGTTTTCGCCAGGTCCCACAGGTAGAGCAGGCCGGTCCCGAGCAGCAAGGCGGCCACGGAAGGCTTGACCCACCGCGGTTCCCGGGCGGCCGGCGGAACGGGCTGGGCGTGCGCGGGCGCCGTCAGCGTGGTCGTCATGGTCCCGACCGTGTCGCCACCGCATGTGGTGAACTTGTGCCGAAGCTGTGAGCGCGCTGTGCATCCGGCCTCGTGAGTGTTCAGGGCGGTTCTAACCCGCCTTATCACTCACGAGGGCGAGGGTGCCGCCGGGAACGTGATCTCGAACTCCGTGCGTCCCGGCCGGCTCCGCACCCCGACCCGGCCGCCGTGCGCGCCGACCACCGCGGCCACGATCGCCAGCCCGAGACCCGTGCTCCCCGCGGCCCTGGACCGCGAATTATCGCCGCGGGCGAAGCGCTCGAAGACGTCCGGGAGGACGTCCGGCGGGATGCCGGGGCCGTCGTCGGCCACGTGGAGGCGGACCGTTCCGTCCGAAGTGGACAAAGCGGTGGTCACCGTCGTGCCCGCCGGGGTGTGCGTGCGCGCGTTGGCCAGCACGTTGATCACCACCTGGTGCAGCTGACCCGCGTCGCCGAGGACGCCGATCGGCTCGCCGGGGACGTCCATCAGCCACTTGTGGTCCGGGCCCGCGACGTGCGCGTCCGCGACCGCGTCGGCCACCAGCCGGCACAGGTCCACCCACTCGTGCACCACCGGCCGGCCGGAGTCGAGGCGCGCGAGCAGCAGCAGGTCCTCGACCAGCGTCGTCATCCGGCGCGACTCCGACTCGACGCGGCTCATCGCGAAGGCGACGTCCGGCGGCACCTGCTCGCCGCTGCGGCGGGTCAGCTCGGCGTACCCGCGGATCGCGGCCAGCGGCGTGCGCAGTTCGTGGCTCGCGTCCGCGACGAACTGGCGGACGCGGTTCTCGCTCGCGTGCCGCGCGGTGAGCGCGTTCGCGACGTGCTGCAGCATCCGGTTCAGCGCCGAGCCGACCTTGCCGACCTCGGTGCCCGGGTCGGTGTCGGCGTCCGGGACGCGTTCCGACAGCGCGACTTCGCCGCGGTCCAGCGGCAGCTCCGACACCCGCGTCGCGGTCGCGGCCAGCCGGTCGAGCGGCTTCATCGTGCGCCGGATCGTCGCCGCGCCGACCGCGCCCGCCACCAGGATCCCGGCGAGCGCGACGCCACCGAGGATGAACCCGAGCCGCCACAGCGTTTCGTTGACGTCCTTGAGCGGCAGGCCGATGACCGTGCGCTGGCCGCCCGGCGACGTCGACGAGACGACCCGGTACGGCCCGAGGTTGCCACCGAGGTCGATGCTGTGCGGCTTCCCGTCCGACGGCAGCGCGAGCAGCGTCAGCGCCTGCTCCACCGGCATGCCCCGGAACGGCGCCTTGCGCTTCAACGGCGAACCGACGCTCGAGTCGAGCACGCCCGCCGTGTACCCGGAGCCGTTCTGGACCACCGCGAGCGTGCCGTCGCCCTGGCCCAGCACGCGCAGCGGGTCCGGCGGCGGTGCCTCGCCGTAGGGCCACGGCCCCGGCTCGCCGCGGCCGTGCGTCGCGCGGTCGGTGGCGGCCGCGAGCCGCTCGTCCTGCTGGCGCACCAGGAACTCGCTCAGCGCGAACTCCGTCACGACGCCGACGACCAGGCACACCAGCGCGAGCAGGGCGGCGAGCTGGACGATCAGCCGCCGGCGCAGCGACCACGGCCGGCGCGCGCGCTTCGGTTCAGCCCGCTGGCTTGAGGACATACCCGGCGCCCCGCATGGTGTGGATCATCGGCTCGCGGTCGGCGTCGATCTTCTTGCGCAGGTAGGAGATGTAGAGCTCGACGATGTTGGCCTGGCCGCCGAAGTCGTAGCTCCAGACGCGGTCCAGGATCTGGGCCTTCGACAGCACCCGCTTGGGGTTGCGCATGAGGTAGCGCAGCAGCTCGAACTCGGTCGCGGTCAGCGGCACCAGGTCGCCGCCGCGGTGCACTTCGCGGCTGTCCTCGTCCAGGGTGAGGTCGCCGACGACCAGCTGCGACCCGCTCGCGCCGGTGACCCCGCCCGCGCGGCGCAGCAGCGCGCGCAGCCGCAGGGCGACCTCTTCGAGGCTGAAGGGCTTGGTGACGTAGTCGTCGCCGCCCGCGGTGAGCCCGGCGATGCGGTCCTCGACCGCGTCCTTCGCCGTCAGGAACAGCACCGGCAGGTTCGGCGCCTCGGACCGCATGCGCCGCAGCACCTCGAGGCCGCTGAAGTCGGGGAGCATCACGTCCAGGACGACGGCGTCGGGGCGGAAGTCGCGCGCGATCCGGACGGCCTCCGTGCCGTCGCCCGCGCTGCGCACCTCCCAGCCCTCCATCCGCAGGGCCATCGACACGAGCTCGGCCAGCGTCGACTCGTCGTCGACGACGAGCACCCGCACGGGACTGCCGTCGGCCCGGCGCAGGTCGGCCTTGCCAGGGCCCGGTGACGTGGCGTTCATAGCGGTCATGGTGCCACCTTCCCGGCCCACCGTCGGTGTTCGCTGTGCACTCGCTGTGCGTTCCCTGTGAGAGTTCGCCCGGTCGAGGCACAGCACCCGCTGACGCCCCGCACAGCTCAAACACAGCCTGGGCGGCGAACCTGATCGGGACCAGTGTGGGCACCACCGGAGGACACGATGACGACCGAGCCGACGCCGACCACGCCACCCCAGGGCGAGCCGGCCCCCGCCAACTGGGGCGACCCGGCCCCAGCCGCCCAGAAGAAGGGCTGGTCCGGCAAGAAGACGGCGATCGCGGCCGGCATCGCGGTGGTCATCGCGGCCGGCGGCGGCGCGGCGATCTGGGCCGGCACCAGCAGCGCCGACAACACCGCACAGGGCCCCGGCGGCTTCGGCGGCCCGGGCGGCGGTCAGTTCCGCGGCCAGGGCATGCCGGGCGGCGGATTCGGCGGCGGCCTGGCCGCGATGCGCGACGCCCTGCACGGCGACTTCGTCGTGGCCGACCCCAACGGCGGCTACACGACCGAGCGCCTGCAGACCGGCGACGTGACCGAGCTGAGCGCCACGTCGGTGACGCTGACCAGCAAGGACGGCTACAAGCAGACGTACACGATCGACTCGTCGACCCAGAAGACGGGCGACGTGAAGCAGGGCGCCACGAACGTGACGGTAGTGGCGAAGGTCGACGGCCAGACCGCGACGGCGACGTCACTGGGCCAGGGCTTCGAGGGCCAGCGCCAGCCGGGCCAGCGCCGCAGCGGCGACTACCCGGGCCGCCCCACCAGCTGACGGCTCCGCTCCGGCTTCCCCTTCCAGGGATCGCCCCGACGCCGCGTACCCCTCCCGCCGCGTCGGGGCGTTCCCGACCACCGCGCCGCCGCCACGGGGCGTTCCTGACCACCTCGCGGCCGCCCACCCCTCCCGCCCCGTCGGGGCATTCCCGACCACCGCGCAGCCGCCTACCTCTCCCACCACCTCGGCTCCCACCACTCGGCGCATTCCCGACCACCGCGCCGCCACCCACCCCTCCGCCACCTCGGCACGTTCCCGACCACCGCGCCGCCGCCTACCTCTCCCGCCGCGGGGCGTTCCCGACCACCCGGCCACCCACCCCACCCACCACCTCGGCGCATTCCCGCCCACCGGGCGGCCGCGTTAGGGCACAGTTGCGGGTGTGCCGGACATCAGGGGGTCGCTGAGGCGCCAGTCGCTGCTGGTCGCGCTCGTCTGCGTGGTCTGCGACGCCGCCCTGTTCGCCCTCCGCGGCCCGCTCGGCGAAGCGGGCTGGCGGGCCTGGGCGGTGCTGCTCGGCGGCATCGCCGTGAACGTCGCGCTCGCCGGCGCCGCCCGCCACTCCGGCTGGGTCGCGCTCGCGCACGCCGTGCTCTTCGCCGCCTCGCCGCTCCTCCTCTGCACCTGCGCGGGGTACGTCGTCGGCAACAACTCCGGCATCCTCATCGCCGGCTACCGCGCCGGGGCCTGGCTGCGGCCGAAACCCGCCGTCCTCGCGCTCCTCGCCCTGCTCATCGGCGTCACGGCCGGCTGCATCGAAGGCGGCGGCCGGACCGCGGCCGACTGGCGGCTGACCGCCATCAGCGTCAGCGTGAGCGCGCTCCTGCCGTGGCTGGTCGGCCGGTACACGACCGCACGCCGCGCGTACATCGCCGACCTCGAACGCGCGGCCGACGAACGCCGCCAGCACGAAGAAGAGGCCGTGCGCCGGGCCGTGCTCGAGGAGCGCACGACGATCGCACGCGACCTGCACGACGTCATTTCCCACCACGTCAGCGCCATCGGCGTGCACGCCGGCGCGGCCCGCCTCGGCCTCCCCGCCGGCGACTCGCCGGTGCGGAAGTCCCTCGGCGCGGTCGAATCGGCCAGCCGTTCGGCGATGGCCGACCTCCGACGGCTGCTCGACCTGCTGCACGCGGAAACCCAGGCCGAGCAACCCGGCTTGGACAACCTCGACGAGCTGGTCGAGACCGTCCGCGCGGCCGGCCTCCCCACCCGGCTGACCCTGCGCGGCGAGCCCCGCGAACTGCCCGGCTCGCTCGACGTCGCCCTGTACCGGATCGCGCAGGAAGCCCTGACCAACGCGCTCCGCCACGGCGAAGGCCCGGTCGAGGTGGAGCTGAACCACGGCCGGACCGAAGTCGTGCTCACGGTGACGAACGGGCTCCGCCCCGACCGCCCGCGGCAGAACGAGCACGCGCACCGCGGCTTGGCGGGCATCCGCCAGCGCGTCACCCTGTTCGGCGGCCAGGTCTCCTACGGCGAGGCCGACGAGCACTGGCAGCTGCGCACGACCTTCCCGGTGGAGAGCACATGATCCGCGTCCTGCTGGCCGACGACCACGCGATGTTCCGCTCCGGCATGCGCGCGCTGCTCGACACCCAGCCCGACTTCACCTGCGTCGGCGAAGCCTCCGACGGCCGCGAAGCCGTCACCGAGACCGCGCGGCTGCGCCCGGACGTCGCCGTCCTCGACGTCCGCATGCCCCGCCTCGACGGCCTCGCCGCGACCGAAGCGATCCTCGCCGCGCCGGGCAACGACACGCGTGTCCTGGTGCTGACCACCTACGACGCCGACGAGTACGTCTACCGCGCGTTGCGCGCCGGCGCGAGCGGGTTCTTGCTGAAGAGCCTGGCGCCGGAGGAGCTGGTCGCGGCGATGCGCGTGGCCGCCCGCGGCGACGCGCTGATCGACCCGTCGGTGACGAGGCGGTTGGTCGCGAAGTTCACGTCGGTGCTCGAACCCGCGTCCGCCGAACCCCCCGAGCTGGCCCGGCTGACGTCCCGCGAACGCGAGGTGCTGCTCTTGCTGGCGAATGCGTGCAGCAACGCGGAAATAGCGCGGCGCCTGCACGTCGGCGAGGAGACAGTCAAGACCCACGTGTCGCGGGTGCTGAGCAAGCTCGGGCTGCCCGACCGCGTGCACGCTGTCGTCTACGCGTACCGCCACAAACTCGTGCCGGACGAGCGACCGGCCTAAGCTGACCCGATGAGGCGGTGGATCACCCTGGCGGCCGGGGTCGTGCTCGTACTGGTCGGCGCGGTTTGGGTGTTGCAGGGCATCGGCGTCGTCACGGGCAGTTTCATGACCGGCCAGAAGCTGTGGTTCCTGATCGGACTTGCCGCGATCCTGGTCGGCGTGGTCCTGATCGCAGCCAACCTGACGCGGCGGCGCAAACCTACTTCGTGAAAATTTCGAAAATGGGGTAGCCCGGCGCGATCTCACGCAGCTTCTCGTCGGAGGCCTTGGCGTCGACGCCGTCGAAGAACACGCCGACCTCGAACTTCCAGCGCTTCAGGTAGGCGCGCAGGATGCCCGGCTTCTCGTCGTCGGCCAGCTCCCGGAACGTGAACCCCTCGACGCGCTTCCCGACCCGAAGCGTCCCTTCACCGGCGACGCGCAGGTTCCGCACCCACTGCGTCTCCCCCCGCGGCGCGACGAGGTACCGAACGCCGTCAACGGTCAGCAGGTTCACCGGAACCGACCGAGGCTCGCCGGTCTTACGCCCGACGACGGTCAGCACCCGACTGCCCCAGACGCTCAGCCCCATCCTGGTCAGCTTGGCGACCATCTCGTTGAAGAGACTGGTGGACTTCTTCGGCTCGACGTAACGGGCGGCGGGCATGGTGTCCTCCGAGGTTTGGGAGAGCAGTGCTCTCGGTTAAGAGCAGTGAACACCCGAGCGGCGCTCACTGTCAAGAGCACCGCTCTCTTTTCTGTGCGTCGCTCTCGACACAGTGCGCTGATCACCAAGTCGACACCCCAAGCCTCCGCACCCGTACATGCGCCCACGCCCGCACCCATGCCCACGCCCACGCCCGCAGGAGCCGGCGGCAAGATCGGACACTCCGAACACTTTGGAGAGCAGCGCTCTCGACTCGGAGCGACTGAACGCCCGAACACCGCTCATCAACCAGAGCACTGCTCTCCACCTGGCGCACCGCTCTCGCCGTGCCCGCACGATCGCAGCGACCGCGCCCCGGCTTCCCGCAAACACGCCCGCAACCAGAACCCGACGACAGTCGGGGCCACGGTCAGCTCGCTCGCGTTCCCGGTCTCGATCTCGGCCTCAACCTCGGTCACCGTCGTGGTCGTAGTCGCGGTCGCAGCGGGAGTCGCGGTGCGAGTCGCGGTGGGAGTCGCGGTCGCGGTCGCAGTAGGAGTCGGCGTCGGGGCCGAGGGAGCGACCGGGCTGCGGCCGCAGCCCGGTCGCGGTCGCGACCGAGTTGCGGATGCGGTCGCGGTCGCGACCGAGTTGCGGATGCGGTCGCGATCGCAGCCGAGTTGCGGATGCGGTCGCGGTCGCGGTCGCGGTCGCGGACATGCTCGCGGCCGCGGTCGCGGCCGCGGTCGCACCTTCGCGTCGACCTCGCCGAGCACGCCGGCCAACCTCGGCGGGTCGCCGAAGCCGGCGCACGCCGCGCCCCGGCCGTAGCGAGCGGCGACCTGGCGCAGCACAGGCCGCCCCGAATCGAGAGCAGTGCTCTCGGAACAGAGCAGCACTCAAAAAGCTGCCGCTCACTGAACAGAGCACTGCTCTCGACTTGGTGCGCCGCTCTCGTCGTGGCACACTGATCGCCATGACCGCGACCCGCACCGCCCGCGAACGCGCCCGCGCCGAACTCACCCAGGAGATCAAAGACGAAGCCCGCCGCCAGCTCGCCGACGTCGGGGCGCACGGGTTGTCCCTGCGCGCGGTGGCCCGCGAGCTGGGCATGGTCTCCTCCGCCCTCTACCGCTACTTCCCCAGCCGAGACCACCTGCTGACGGACCTGATCGTCGACGCCTACAACGCAATCGGCGAAGCGGCCGAAAAGGCCGACCCCGGCAAAGGCGACCCCCAAGACCGCTGGCTGGCGATCTGGAACGGAACGCGGGACTGGGCCCGAGCCCACCCCCACGAGTACGCGCTGATCTACGGCTCACCGATCCCCGGGTACGAAGCACCCCAGGACACCGTCGCCCCGGCTGCCCGGGTCGCGCTCGCGCTGGTCAAGGTCCTCGCGAACACCGACACCGAGGTCCGCGCGGCCAGCGAGGTCCCGGCCGAGCTGCGGGCCCAGGCGCTGACGCTCACCAAGGCACTCGGGATCGTCGCCGGGCCCGAGACCGTGACGCGGCTGCTGATGGCGTGGACCCAGCTGTTCGGCGCGATCAGCTTCGACCTCTTCGGCCAGTACGTCGGCAGCGTCGACCCGGCGGACGCGTTCTTCGCCCACACGGCGAGGCGGATGGCCGAGTTCGTCGGCCTCTAGGCGGTACCGTCACGCCAAAAGGCCGACGGAAAGGCGGGCGACGTGACGGGGTGGGCCGGGAAGGTCAGCAGGATCCGGGTGATCGGGACCGGGGTGATGGGCCGCGGGATCGTCCAGCTGGCCGCGACCGCGGGTGTGACCGTCGAGCTGGCCGACGTCCGCCGCGAGGCTGTCGACGACGCCGTCGCGTACGTCGGCGGGATGGTCGACAAGCTCGCTTCGAAGGGCAAGCTCGACGACCCGGCGGCGGTGAAGGGGCGGCTGGTCGCCGTGGCCGCGCCCGATGCTCCGGCGGAGGGCGTCGACCTCGTCGTCGAAGCCGTGCGGGAAGACATCGCGACCAAACGGGCCCTGTTCGCCGCGCTCGAACGTGTCTGTCCACAGGAGACGATCTTCGCGACCAACACCAGTTCGCTGTCGGTCACCGAGATCGCCGCCGAACTGGCCGAGCCCGGCCGGCTCGTCGGGCTGCACTTCTTCAACCCCGTGCCGCTGATGCGCCTGGTCGAGGTGGTGCCCGGCGCGCGCACGCACGACTGGCTGCCCGGCGAGGCGCTCGAGCTGGTGCGGGGCTGGGGCCACGAGCCGGTGCTGGCCAAGGACGCGCCCGGCTTCCTGGTCAACCACGCCGGCCGCGGGCTGAACACCGAAGCGCTGCAGATCCTGACCGAGGCGCTGGCCGAGCCCGCCGACGTCGACCGCGTCGCCCGGGACGTGCTCGGGCTGAAGCTGGGCCCGTTCGAACTGCTCGACCTCACCGGCCTCGACGTCTCGCACGCCGTCCTCGAAAGCATCTGGAGCGGCTTCCACGGCGACCCGCGGCTGCGGCCGTCGTGGCTGACGCGGCCGCGGGTCGCCGCCGGGTTGTTCGGGCGGAAGAACGGCGAAGGCTTCTACTCCTACGCCGACGGCAAGCAGCAGGTCACCGACGAGCCGGCGGCGCCGCCGAAGCCGTCGAGCCCGGTGTTCACCGCGGACGAGCACCTCGCCCGCGCGCTGTCGTCGGCGGGTGTGCACGTGGTGTCCCAGGCCTACCCGGACGCGGTCCTGCTCGTGCCGCTCTACGGCGAGTCCACAGTGGACGCCGGGACCCGCGCCGGGCTGCCGCTGGAAAGGGTCGCCGGCGTCGACCCGCTCGGCGGCTACGAACGCCGGCTGACGATGTCGGTGCACCCCGGTCTCGACCCGGCGGTGGGCCGCGCCGCCTGGGGCGCGCTGGCCGCGACCGGCCACCCGGTGACCGTCGTCCGCGACGGGCCGGCCCCGATCGCCCAGCGCCTGCTGGCTTCCATCGTCAACACGGCGTGCTTCATCGCGGGCCAGCACCTGGCGACGCCGCAGGACATCGACACGGCAGTCCGCCTCGGGCTCGGCTACCCGCGTGGTCCGCTGGCCTGGGGCGACCTCGTCGGCGGCGACGTCGTGCTGCGCATCCTGCGCGGCCTCGCGGCGACCACCGGCGACCCGCGCTACCGGCCGAGTCCGTGGCTCGCCGAGCGCGTCGCACTCGGCCTCCCGCTGACGTCGGCCGGGACGACACCGGCGGATCTGCGGTCCTGAAAGAAAAAGCGGGCCGCCCCCGAAGGGACGGCCCGCTTTTCACCGCTCAGTTCACCAAGGACGGTCGACGGCCCCGCCCGCGAGCGTGAACGTGATGTAGCCGCCCTGGAAGTCGCTGCGGTACACCCCGTTCGTCACGTACTCGTCGGTCGTCGGGTACCGCAGGTAGGACCGCTCCCACCCGAGCGCCGCCCAGCGCTTGCGGATCTCGCCCTTCACGGCGTGCGCACCGGTCGCCACCGTGTAGTAGATCGAGTGCCCGAGGCTGAAGTGGTTGTAGCGCCCGACCCCGTCCGGCGTAACGCCTTCGTCGGTCGTCGGGTAGCCGAGCCCGCGCTCGTACCCGTACTCCGCCCACTTCTTCCGGATCTCACCGAAGATCGCGTGGGCGCCGTTCGCGGCCGTGTAGTAGATCGAGCCGACGTTGCCACCCTTGACGAAGTGGTTGTACCGGCCGACCCCGTCCGGCGTACCGGCTTCGTCGGTCGTCGGGTAGCCGAGACCACGCTCGTAGTCCAGCGCCGCCCACTTCTTCCGAATTTCACCGTAGAGCGCGTGCGCACCCGTCGCGGCCGTGTAGTAGATCGAACCGACGTTGCCGTTGTTCACGAAGTGGCTGTACTGCGCCACCCCGTCCGGCGTGGCCGCGGTGTCCGACGTCGGCGGGCCGAGGACGCTGTGGCCGCCGAACGCGACGTACTTGTCGAGCACCGGGCCGGTCACGAACTTCGTGCCACCCACGGCACTCCAGTACAGCCGGCCGTTCGCGTAGACCCGGTAGTGGACCGGGCCGTCGGTGACCTCGGCCGCCGTCGGCGCGCCCAGCTTCGCCTGCAGCGCCGGGTCGGCGTTGTAGCGCTGGTCGATCGGGGTCGCGTAGTTCGCCGTCAGCGTCATGTCGGTCGTGCCGACGGTGACGATCCACTTCTGGTCCGTCGGGCCGCCCTGCCAGCCGGAGAACGTCGACACGCCGTCGATGGCCTTCGCCGACGCTTCGACGTCGAACGTGGCGCCCTCGGCGACCATGGCCGTGCTGACGCCGCCCTCGACCGGGATGCTCAGCGCCGCGGGCTGCGTGCTGACCAGGGTGATCCGGTGCTCGCGCGGCCACGCCGTGTACGTCTTGGACGTCGTGACGCCCGCGCTGTCGGTCACCGTCGCGGTGAACTCCATCCGCGAGTCCGGGTGCTCGGTGAACGGCGCCGCGAAGCTTTCCCCGGTGCCGCCGGCCCCCGGGTGCGAGTGGCACGTCGCCTCGCTCGGGCAGTGCCGCACCGTCGTGCTCCAGGTGATCGGCAGCGTGCCGTCCTCCGCGTCGGTCGCGGTGCCGCTCAGTGAAACCTGCTGGTCGACCGCGAAGGTCGCGGTGTCACCCGGCGTGGTGAGGGTGACCACCGGGGTGTGGTTGCCCGGCGCGACCGCGATGCTGGTCGTGTCGGTGGCGCCCAGCGGGTCGCGGACGGTCAGCTTCGCGGTGAACGCCTCGGTGCCCGCCGCGTAGGCGTGCGACACCTTGGGACCGGCGTCGGTCACGGTGTTCCCGTCCCCGAAGTCCCAGTCGTACTTCAGCAGGTCGTTGTCGTAGTCGACCGAAGCCGAACCGTCGAACGAAACGGTGCGGGTGTCCGGGTCCGTCACCGACGTGGCCTTGGCGACCGGCGCGGTGTTGTTGGCCGAGTAGGTCAGCCGCCGCAGGTTGCCGGACAGGATGTCGGCGTAGACGATGTCGCCGTTCGGCGCCGCCGCGAACTTGACCGGACCGCCGATGTCGGTGAAGACCGGCGGGTTCTCCGGAGCCTGCGTGAGCTGGCCCTGCTTGTCGTAGCGCAGGGTCCAGATCTTCTTCGTCACGTAGTCGCCGAAGAAGTAGGAACCGCGGTAGGAGGCGGGGTAGCTGGATCCGTTGTAGACGATCCCGCCGCTCACGCTGTTGCCCTGCATGACGCCGTTGCCGTGCTGGTACTCGAAGATCGGCGGCTGGTTCGCCACGCCGGCGCACTCGGCGAAGCCGCTGAAGCCCGGCGTCGGGTGGTTGCCCTCCCAGCACGGCCACCCCTGGTTCGAACCACGCTGGACGACGTCGACCTCCTCCCAGTTGCTCCAGCCGACGTCACCGGCGACCGGCAGGCCGAGGTTCGGGTCGATGCTGAACCGGAACGGGTTGCGGAACCCGCGCGCGAACACCTTGCTCGCGGTCGAGCCCGGGTTGGCCGCGTCGTAGTACGGGTTGGCCGGCACACCCTTGCCGTCGGCGGCCAGGTGGAAGACCTTCCCGTACGGCTGGTTGACGTCCTGGGCGCGCAGCGAACCCGGGTCGGCCTGCCGGAAGTCGCCGTTGTCGCCGATGGACAGCCAGAGCGTCCCGTCGGTGGCGGCGACGACCTCGTCGATGCCGTGCACGTTGAAGATGCCCGGCACCTCGAACAGCGTCTGCTCACCGGTCAGCCCGGTCGGCGCGCCCGCCGTGTCCACGGTGACCGTGAACCGCGCCAGCCGCATGACGAAACCGCTGGTCTGGTTGATCGAGCGCGTCAGGTAGATCGTGTGCGACGTCGCGTAGTCCGGCGCCACGGCCAGACCGACGAGCCCCAGGTCCTCGTTGGTCCGGACCGGGAGCTGCGTGAGCGCCCGGCCCGCCGAGCCGTCGGCCGGCAGCCAGCGGACGGTGCCGCTCTTGCCGGTGACGAGCACCGAGTTGTCCGGCAGGTACGCGAAGTCGGTGAGTGGTTCTTGCCCCAGTCCGGCGCTGGTGTCCCGCAGCACGAACCCCTGCGGAAGCGCAGTCGCCGCCGTCGCCACCCCCGTGGCCACGACGGGCAACATCGCCCCGGTCAAAACTGCCGCCACGAAGGCGTGACGGAGTGCGCGAAGTTTTCGCAAGGCCATTTGGCCCCCCTTCCCAAGCGATCACTTATCGCCTGAACAGGGGGGCCAGTTGCACTCGTCAGAGTGAATTTATCGGACTGTGACCTACTGTCCGTATTGCCTGGTAACGCGTTACGGGACCACCTGCACGACGTCACCGACGTGCAACGTGTTGAAGAACTTCAGGGACGCGGCGGGCGACAGGTGGATGCAGCCGTGCGAATACACCGAAAGGCTTCCGGTGTGAAATGCGTCACCGGGGTAGAAGAACACCGAGTTCGGCATCTCCGCGTTGTCGAACTCCTTCGACAGGTGCATCTTTTCCTTCGACAGCACGTGGAACGTGCCGGTCGGAGTCGCGTAGCCCTTGCGGCCCGGCAGCATCTTCACCGGCCCGTAGACGACCTTGCCGCCCTGCAGCAGCCACGCCTGGTGCGCCGAGAGGTCGACGCAGGCCGCGGTGCCCGAAGCCGCGGCCGCCGCCGCGCACGGCACGCCCGGGTTCGCCGCGGGCGCCGGCTTCGGCTTGGGCTTCGGCTTGGTCGTGGTGGGGGCCGGCTTGGACGTCGTGGGCGTCGGGCTCGCGCTCGACGTCGTCGGGGTGGGCGTGGTGGTCGGCGCGGCGCTCGACGTCGTCGGCGTGCCGCCGCCGGTGCCCGCCGCCGCGACGGCCCCGCCGCCCGCGTTCGGCCCGCCGGCCGCACCCCCGCCACCGGAGCAGGCGGCCAGCACGAAGGCGGTGGCCAGTGCGGCCGCTCCCGCCAGAAGCCTCTTCACGATCCGGTACCCCCAGTGTCTCGATCATCGCTTGGGACATCCGTAAAGACGGCAGTCACCCGGTAGAGGTTCGTCGGTGAAGGTCACGATCCGGGCTCAACCCGTGGGTTGAGCCCGGAATCCACCCGGGCCCGATCCCCGCGCCGACGTGACCGGGCCGCCACCGGCCGAAGCTGGGAGCACCTGACGAACCGAGGAGCCCGGCCATGCCCACCGCAGCCAACGTCCTGCTCTACGCCGCCATCGCGGTGCTCGTCCTCTACCGGGTCGTCTACCGGCAGGTCCGCGGCACGCTGCTCGACCGCAAGTCGCTGGTCACGCTCCCGCTCGTGCTGACCGCGGTCGGTGGCTACCTGGCGCTGAAAGCGCTGCCCGGCACGTCCGCCGGCGAGCTCGCCCTGCTCGTCGCCGACCTGGTGGTGCTCGCCGGCCTCGGCGTCCTGCGCAGCACGACCACGACGCTCACCGAGCGCGGCGGCACGACGTTCCAGAAGGGCTCGGCGATCACGGTCGGGCTGTGGGCGCTGACCGTCGCGGTCCGGATCGGCCTGGTCGCGCTCGGGACCGCGCTGGGGGTCGCGGGCCCGCTGACCTCGGCGTCGATCGCGCTCACCCTCGGCGTCAGCATCGCGGTGCAGAACGCGACGACCTACCTCCGCGTGCAGCGCCGCGGCCTGCCGCTGGCCGAACGGCGCCCGGCAGCGCTCAGTCGCTGACCCGGCCCAGCATCCGCGCGTACATCCGGCCCGGGCTGGGCACCGACGGCGGCACCAGGAACCCGGGCAGCGGCGGCAGCCCGCCGACGAACCCGCCGAGCCGCTCGTACAGCTCGGCCGCGCCGGACGGCCGGGCCTCGGGCTCCTTCGCCAGCACCTCGGCGAGCAGGGCGTTGAGCTGCTTCGGGACGCCGCGGACCGGCGGCGGCAGCTCCTTGACCTGCCGCTCGAACACCGCGTACGCCGTGGGCCCGTCGAAGAGCCGCCGCCCGGTGAGCATCTCGTGCAGCACGCAGCCCAGCGCGTAGAGGTCGCTGCGTGGTTCGGCGCCGCCCCGCTGGATCTGCTCGGGAGCCATGTAAGACGGCGTCCCGAGCAGCTGCCCGGCCCGCGTGAACTGCGCGGCATCGGCTTCCCGCAGCACGGCGAGCCCGAAGTCCATCACCTTCACGCCGCCGTCGGGCCCGAGCATCAGGTTGGACGGCTTGAGGTCGCGGTGGCACACCGCGAGCGCGTGGGCGGCGGTCAGCACCGCGCAGGCCTGCGCCGCGATCGCCGCGGCCCACGAAACCGGCAGCGGCCCGTGCTCGGCGAGCAGATCGGCCACGGTCACGCCCTCGACGAACTGCATGACCTGGAACAACCGGTCGTCGTGCGTGCCGTAGTCGTACAGCGCCGGCACGCCGGGGTGGTCGAGCGTCGCCAGGATCCGCGCCTCGCGCGCGAACCGGGCTTCCAGTTCTTCGTCGCGGCCCGGCAGCCGGAGCAGCTTGATCGCCACGCGCCGGCCGAGCCTGCGGTCGAAACCGCCGTGCACCGCGCCCATCCCGCCGCGGCCGAGCGGCAGCTCGTCGAGCTCGTAGCGGTCGGCGATCAGCATCCGTTCCCCTATCGGCCCGGGCGGAGCCGTCCTTCGACAAGTCCCGCGAAGCCTAGCCGCACCAGCTCACGGCCCGTTTCGGCCGCCTGGCGCAGGACGGTGTCGAACTCCGCGAGGTTCCGGAAGACCTGGCCGTATTCGCGCTGGACCGCGATCGGGACCCGCGGGATCCGCACTCGCCTGCCGTCGATCCGGGTCGAGGCGGACGTGGCGGGCAGGTCGGCCGCGCGCAGGCAACCGGCGAGGAAGTCCGCGTCCAGCCGGCCGGGGTCGACGCGGTACACGCTGAGCCCGGCGCCCACCGGCCGCGTCGGTCCACTGTGGACGTACGCGATCCCGGTCACCGACGCCACGACGTCGCCCGCCTCGGCGAGCGGGTGCTCGGCGTCCGCGCGGGCCGCCGCGTGCCGTACCTCGACGACGCCGGCCTTGACCAGCTCGCCGATCGTCGTGAACGCGGGCTCGCCGTCCGCCGCTTCGAGCGGCGGCAGCTCCGGCACGAGCCCGGTGAACCGGCTCCGCAGGACCTCGAACGCCTGCCCGGGGTCCTCGTCGCTGGTGCGGCGCCGGGCCGGGGTCAGGTCGACGTCGTCGTCGAGCAGGTCGATGATCCGGACGCCGGTTTCCGGGTGGGCGAGGAACTCCCGCCACATTTCGTCCGCTGTGGACAGATCGTCACCCGCCTCGCCGAGCAGCACGGTGGACGGCGGGCGTTCGCCGGGGACCGGCCGCCGCAGCAGCCAAAGGTCGGGGCCGGCCGGCGCCAGCGTGACGACCGCGCGGACCGCGCCCGCGCGCAGGAGGTTGCCGCGGATGCGCTTGCCGCTGCGCCGCCCGGCCGCCGCGCCCGGCATCAGGATCGCCACCGCGCCACCGGGTTCGACGTGCGCGAGGCAGTGCTGGACCCAGGCGAGTTCGGGCTCGCCGCGCGGCGGGAGGCCGTACTCCCAGCGCTCGTCGCCGACGAGTTCGTCGTGACCCCAGGCGCGTTCGTTGAACGGCGGATCGCACAGCACGGCTTCCGCGGTCCGCCCGGCGAAGGCGTCTTCGCGCAACGCGTCGGCCGGCTGAACCTCCGCCTCGAGGCCGCGCAGCCGGAGCCGCAGCGCCGCGATCGACGCTGTCATCGGGTCGCTGTCCTGTCCCAGCACGGTTTTCGCGCCGCTCGCCAGCGCGAGCGCGCCGAAGCCGCACGCGGGGTCGAGGATCGTCGAGACCGGGCCGACCAGCCGCGCCATCAGCTCGGCGATCGGCTCCGGCGTGGCCGACAGCCGCCGCGAGTGCGCCTCGAAGTACCGGCGGCACACCAGTTCGAACGCTTCGACCGGGCCCGCGCGGTGCGTCATCTCGCTGAGCAGCGTGAGCAGTTCGGGGTCGTCGAGCTCGCGGTCGAAGGTGTCGGAGATCCCGGCCTGGAAAGCGAAGAAGGCGCCCGCGCGGCTCACGCGCTCGGCGAGGCCGAGGTCGTCGCCGAGGGCGCGCAGGCGCTGCCAGGCGCGCTCGCCCTCACTCAGCTCGAACGGCTTGCCGCGGGCTTCGAACCAAGCGGCGACGGCGGACAGGCCGAACAACGGACTCGACGCCGTGCCGCCGACCGGCGGCGGGAAGTCCGGGTAGCGGCGGCGCCAGTTGCTCACCGCGGCCCGCCCGACCCCGGCGAGCCGCGCGATGTCGGCCGCGCTGACCGTGGCGTCGTCGTCCATGGCGAGGACTCTATCGGAGGATGCTCCATTCAGCCGAGATGCTTGTGAACTCAGTCAACCAATGCTTACATGGGGAACATGACACACGATCGGTACGTCCTGCGGTACGCCGCGGGGTCGGACGTCGGGCAGCGTCGCCAGGTCAACGAAGACGCGGTGTACGCGAGTTCCCACCTGCTCGCCGTCGCCGACGGCATCGGTGGCCAGCCGTACGGCGAGGTCGCCAGCGCGACCGCGGTGGACGTGCTGCGCGAACTCGACATCGACCTCCGGCGGCTCGACCTCACCGGGGTCGACCTGGCCGCGACGCTGACCGGCGTGGTCAAGTCGATCGACGAGCGCCTGCACGAAGTGGCGGCGCAGGAGCCGCAGACGACGGGCATGGGCACGACGCTGACGGCCCTGATGTTCGACGGCGTCGAGTTCGCGGCGGCCCACATCGGCGACTCCCGCGGTTATCTGCTGCGCGACGGCGCCCTGCGCCGCCTGACCCGCGACCACACGCTCGTCCAGGCACTGGTCGAAGACGGCCGGGTGGCGGCCGAAGACGCGGATTCGCACCCGAGGCGATCACTGCTGATGAAGGCGTTGCAGACAGCGGGTTCCGGCGCCCCGGACATCTGGACCTTCCCGGCGATCGAGGGCGACCGCTACCTGCTCTGTTCGGACGGCCTGAGCGGCCCGGTCAGCGAACCGCGACTGCGGGACGTCCTGTCGGCGGTGACCGACCCGGCGGAGGCGATCCCGGAGCTGATCCGCCTGGCCAACGAGGCCGGCGGACCGGACAACATCACGTGCGTGGTGGCCGACGTCACGGCCTGACCCACCTTCGTACTCCGGAAAGGGCGTCCGGTATCGTCTCCTGCGGAGGATTGGCCGAGCGGCCTAAGGCGCACGCTTGGAAAGCGTGTTGGGTTCACGCCCTCGCAGGTTCGAATCCTGTATCCTCCGCCGTTTGATCAGGCGAAACGCCGGGCCGCGCGCCCGGCGTTTCGTCGTTTGCGGCCTCGGAACCGGTGGCCTGCCCGGGATCGATGCTCCAGACGGCCGCGCGGACGGCTCGCCTCGCGTCGGCGCCTGCCGCCGGAGGACACAGCGCCCGTCAGCGCTGCTCACTGAAGATTTTCCGCTGTCCGAAATGTGAAACCTCTTCGGTGCTGCGCAATTCACCACGGGTACGGCCAGTCACGAACAGGGCTGGGCGAAACGGGTTACTCACGTCGCGCTAGTCTCAGCGACGCCTCGCCCGCCCCCTGTCGAGAAAGGCCAGCAGTGGCACGAAAACCGCTCTGACCTGGGGTAGCGCTGGCCAGCGACTTCAGCGTGCGGTACTGGTGCCGGGACGACCCCCGCACAGACCGTGATCGGCCCGGCCCCGGACGTTCCCACGTCCGGGGCCTTGCTGATTCCGGACCCGCGATCACTCGGCAAAGTCAGATGATCACGCTGAGTCGTTGGATCTGTTTCAATGGAATCCGTCCCGTACGACACCAGAGATTTCGAGGAGTAGAGGCCCGATGGCCGGAGTCGAAGAGATCCGCGCTGGCATCGCGCTCGCCAACGAAAAGGCGTCCGCGAGCATCGCCGCTCTGCAACAGGCAGCGCAGTCTCTCGAAGAAGCCCAGCAGTCGCTCGCACAAGCGACTCAGGGCAGCAGCCAGCACGAAGTGAGCCAGGCGCACGGACTGCTGGCGGAAGCCCTGCAAGGCATCAATGGTCTGCAGAGCACCGTCCAAGCAAGCATTTCCTCAGCTGACTCCTACTCGGCGCGTCTCTAGCCGGATGACGCTCGCCGAACTGCACCAGCTGCTGACCGCGGTCGTGGCTGGACTCGCCGACGCGCGCGCCCACTCCGAGCGGGCCACGAGCCTGCTCGGGGAAGCCCGCCAGGCGCTCGTGGACGCCCAGGCCAAGGCCGATCCCTGGCTTCCTTCGCAGTACGCGCAGGCCGGCGAGGGGCTGGACCAGCTCCTCGTCCGCCTGGCCGCGGCCGAAGACCTGGTCAGCGGATACCGGTCGCGCCTGTAATCCTGGTAGGGACACCTTTTTCTTGGGGACGCCGATGGCCAACAAGTCAGCCGAGCAACGCAACCGCGTCGAAACCGCACTCGACCGGGTCCGGCATCAGATCGGGCTGGTGCTGGGCGCGGCGGCCGGAGCGCGTCAAGCCGCCGAAGCCGACCTCGCCAAGCTCGAGCTGGAGCGGGACATCGTCCACGTGGGCATGAACCACGCCGGCGCCGAGCAGCAGAACGAGTGGTCGCGCCACCCCGCCGCGCACGAAGTGTTCGGCGCGCTCGGCACCGTGCGAAGCGCTTTCTACACCGACTGGAGCCAGGGCCCCGCGACGCTGCGGGATCTGGTCGCGCACAACGCACCCGGCCCGGCCGGGCTGCCGCCGGGCGACTGGCTGGGCACCGTCGGGCACAACCTCGGCCTGACGTCGCCGGGCCTGTGGCGCGTCGGTTCGGCGACGGCCGCCGGCAACGACCCGACCCGCGTGTTCGACGTCGCCGTGCCGCTGCTCGACGAGTCGCACCTGGCCATCTCGTCGGCGCCCAAGACGCGGCCGGTGATCGACGGCATCGTGCAGAACCTGCTGATCCGCGTGCTTTCGACGTTCGAACCCGGCGCGGTGCGCGTGCACCTGTGGGACATCGGGCAGCTGACCGCGATCCTGCCCGACCTCTACCCGCTCAGCCACACCAGCGCGCTCTCGCTGTACGACCCGGGCCGCCTCGAGGACCTCCTCGACGAGCTGGCCGGGCACATCCGCCGGATCCACTCCACCGGCATGGCCGCCGGGTTCACGTCGCTGCGGGAGTTGCGGAAGAAGTCGGGCCAGCGGGGCGAACCGTTCCGCATCGTCGTGCTGTACGGCAACGGCGAAACCCTCGAACCCGAACGCGCCCGCGACCTCAAGCGCGTCGCGAGCGGTGCGCTGGCCGCCGGGATCTGCCTGATCATGGTCGACGTGCCGACGGCCGTGAGCGCGCCGGTCGAAACGCTGAGCCTGCTCGACGACCGGCACGCGATCAGCAGCATGACCGGCACCGACCTGGTCGTCGACCTCGATCCGCCGATGCCGTCCGCGCAGGTCATCCGCGCCGTCGACAAGATCGCGAAGGCGTTGATCGCCAAGCAGGGCGGGCCACGCTCGTTCGACGACCTGCTGCCGACGGAGCTCGGCCGCGAAAGCTCGGCGCGGGAACTCCGTGCCCCGGTCGGGTTCTTCGAAGGCGAGCCGATCGAAGTCGTGATCGGCGACGCGAGCCCGCACGTCCTGATCGGCGGACCGTCCGGTTCGGGCAAGACCAACTTCCTGTACGCGCTGCTCGGCAGCATGGCGGCGCGGTACACCCCGGACGAGCTGGCGCTGTACCTGCTGGACTTCAAGGAAGGCGTGTCGTTCGCCGGGCTGGCGCCGGGCCGCAAGGACGCGAGCTGGCTGCCGCACGCGCGGCTCGTCGGCGTCAACGTCAACACCGACCGCGAGTTCGGCTTGGCGCTGCTGCGCTTCCTGGCCGACGAACTGCGCCGCCGCTCCGCCGCCGCGAAGGAGCACGAGGTCACGAACCTCGCCGACCTCCGCGAAGCCGACCCCGGCGGGCACTGGCCGCGGATCGTCGCGGTGGTCGACGAGTTCCAGTACCTGTTCGCGGGCCGCGACCAGGTGACGGCCACGGCCACGCAGCTGCTGGAGGACATCGCGCGGCGCGGCCGGTCCCAGGGCATCCACCTGGTGCTGGCCAGCCAGGACGTCGCCGGCATCGAGGCGTTCTGGGGCAAGCCGGCGGTGTTCGAGCAGTGCACCCTGCGGATCGCGATGCCGAAAGCGCGGCGCGTCCTGGCCGAGACGAACAACGCGGCGGTGTCCGCGCCGAAGTGGCACGCGGTGATCAACCACGACTCCGGTGTCGCGCACGGCAACCAGCTGGCCCACGTGCCGGACGCGAGCAGCAAGAACGTGTTCGTCCGGCTCCAGCACCGGTTGTGGGAGGACTACGCGGGCCGCTTCCCGCGCCCCCGCCTGTTCGACGGCGCGCACCAGCCGATCCTGGAACAGTTCCCGGCGTACCTGGACCTCAAGCCGAACTCGAAGCCACGCGCCCTGCTCGGCCAGTCGATCGACGTGACCGAGACGGCGTGCGGCGTGGACCTCCCGCGCGCACCCGGCCGCAACGTCGCGGTGCTCGGCTCGGCGACCGCGGAGGCACTGTCCATCATGGACTCCTCGGCGCGCTCGCTGTCCCGGCAGTACGAGCCCGGCGAGGTCGAGTTCGTGCTGAGCTGCCCGATCGAGGCGTGCGCCCCGGCCGCGTTGGAGCTGACCGAGCGGCTGCGCGAAGACGGCCACGCGGCCTCACTGGTGGAGGACCTGACCGGCGTGCTGGAATCGCTGACCGGCTCGATGACCGGCGGCCCGAAAGTACTGCTCTTGTACGGCGTGGACGCGGCGCTGCCGGCCCTGGAGGCGAAGGCGGTGGGCCAGTTGAAGAGCGGCCTGGACCACCTGCGCGTGGTCCTGAAACAGGGACCGGGGCACGGCATCCACACGATCGGCTGGTGGCGCAGCATCGCCCGGCTGAAGGACACACTGGGTTTCGGTGGCACCGACGACATCGGCACGTGGGCGGCACTCGACGTCCAGGGCAACGAGCTGTCGGTGTTCGCGGCGGGCCAGGTGGTGCACTGGTCACCGCGTCCGGGCCGCGCGTTGTTCTTCGACCGCACGACCCACGGCGCCCCCGAAGTGATCATCCCGTTCCAGCGTCCGGAGAACGCGCAATGACCGACGACGGCGCCACCGCGGCCATGCGGTACAAGGAGATCATCGCCCTGTCCCGCGGCTCGGCGGAGAACCTGCGCGAGTGGGAACTCGCCCGGGCCGAAGCGCTGGAAGGGCAGATCGAGGAAGCCCGCACCGCCATCGAGGCGGCTACCGAGCGCGAAGTCCGGGCGGCCGAACGCGCGACGCGCTGGTGGAAGATGGCGCTGCACAACATCCAGGGCCTGCTGTGGCTTGACCCGGGCGACGAACCCCGCCCGGTCACGACGGCGCGTCCGGCGTACTTGGAGCGGTACCTCGAGGAGGTCAAGCCCAGTTACCAGGAGCTGGTGCAGGCGGTGCTGTCACTGGGCTGGCGGGCGAAGCGGGCAGCGGCGAAGCGGGGAGAGCAGCCGCCGGCTTAGAGATCGAACACGGTGTCGTAGGGCTCGTCGTCGTCAGCCGGGGTTTGCCTGCGCGGCCTTTGTCGTGGTGCTTGCGCTGCCGGTGGCCGGTCGAGCGGCCTCCCGGCGGAGACCGCTTCCCGGATGGCGGCGGTGATGGTCCGGCTCAACGCGACGGCGTCGAACCGCATGGCCTCGGGCGCGAGCCGGACCTCGCTGACGACGCCACCGGGCCCGGCGAGAACGGTGACGGACCGATCCGGCGAAACGACGGTCGTGTGATCGCTCCCGGCGAGGAGGCGCTGGTTTTCGGCTTTGCGCTCTTCGATCTGCTTGAGCTGCCAGCGCATTTCCTCGATCAGCTGAGCGTTGTCGCTCATGCGATTCTCCCCGGCTGGTGCGGTGTGTACACGAACTCGTAGTACTTGAACGATCGATGGACGATCACGCTGTAGCCACGGCTGCCGGCGACCCAGGCGAGGTCCTGCTCGGCAAGACCGATCTCGATCATGCGGAGGTACACCTGAGCCCGGCCGTCCAGCTCCGCGGCCAGGAACGCCATCTGCTTCTCGCGCGGCCTCCTCGAACGCATCGCACGGACGATGGTCAACGTCAGACCGCCGACGATCACCAAGCCCATCAGCGCGAGGAACATCACCCGCGCCGGGTCGTCACCCGAATCGGCGGCCACCGTACTGATCACGACGTTTCCCCGCTGCGGAGGCTCCAGGCCACCTTCGCCGTCGCCTCGGCTACCGCGGGCCAGGCGTCCTCCGACTCCGCGACCACCGACAGGATCACCACGGACCGGCCGTCCGGCAGGGGGATCTGGTACTCCGCCTTGATCTGGGTGCGCACGTCGTGCTCGGGCAGGTGGAACTCGCCGCCGCTGAACGCCACGAGCGCCGGGCCGATCGGCAGTCTCACCGGTTGAACGGCTGACCGCGGGTGGCTCGTGCGGTACGCGGCGGCCATCGCCGCGACGACGGCGTCCCGGTTGCCCGGCGAGGTCTCCGGCCACTGGACCACGCCCAGCGTCAGGGTCGCGACATCGCCCTTTCGCCGGCCGACTGCGAACTTGCCGAACACGCGGATGCCATTGGCCTGCATGGTCGGCACCAGCGCCATCAGGTAGCTGCCGAACTGCTCGATGCTCGTTCCGGCACCGGCCGCCAGGTTCTCGGCGACCGCCCAGGCGTGGCCGCGGTTCATCTTGTCGTCGGCGCCCACCGGCATCCCGGCGAAGCCGGGCGGCAGGTCGATGTGCAGAGGCATCAGTTCCACACCTCGTCTTCCGCGCGCTCGCGGCGCCGCTCGGGCGCGTTGTCGGCTTGGACGCCGGCCTCGGTCGCGTTGCCCAACGCCACCGCCGCCCACGGCGCGGGCCCGGCGACGAGCGTGCCGGCGACCACACCGGCTTGCCCCCAGTCCTTGGGAATCCAATAGTTCTTGAAGTCGTCCAGGGGACTCTCGAAGTCTTTGCCGCCTATGCCTTCACCGGCGAACTGGTCGGCGACAAAGCCGTAGCTCGCCACCTTGATCGCGGCGTCCGGAAGCACTTCGGCGAGGCCGGCCACCGACGTGGCGGCGCCCACCGCGTCGAAGATCAGCGTCTCGTTCGACACGTCGGCGCCGGCGGCCTTGGCGATCGCGTGACCGCTGAGTGCGCCGAGCCCCAGGCCGGTGGCAACGGCGCCGGCGACCTCGTCGGCAGGGGGCGGCAGGACATCGCTCAAGACACCGATGCCGTTGCCGATGTCGCCCATCACGTCGGAGAGCTTCGACAGCAGCTCCGCGTGGTCCTGCACGAAGTCCCACGCGTCGTCCACGCCGTCCGCGATGGTGTTCGTCAAGTCGGCCAGGGCGCCGCCCGCCGCGTCACCCAGCTTGTCGAGCAAGCCCGGCTCGTCCGGAGCCAGCTCCTTCGCCTTCCGCAACGCCTCCGCGACCCGGTCCGCCGCCTCCGTGTGCTCCTGCTGGAGCTGTTTCGCCGCGTCCTGGATGTTCTGGCAGCCGTCGATCGCCGACTGAAGCTGCCGGCCCGCGTTGTCGAGCAGCTTCTGGGCGATCTGCAGGGACTGCTGGTCGGGGAACGTCCGGTTCGCCAGCGCGAGGTCCGGGTTCGCCCGCGCCGCCTCCGCCGCCTGGGCCGCCGACTCTGCTCGGGCCTCCAGGTCCGCCGCGCGTTTCTGCAGGTCACCCAGCTGCCGGGCCCAGGCTTCGAGCGCGGAGCCGGCGTCGCCCATCGAACGGGCCGCGCCCTCGAGGTACTGCGGCAGCGGGCCGATGCGTCGTGCGAACGCGTCGCTCGCCTCGCCCTGCCAGATGCCCTGCTTCCGGACGATCCGGCGCAACGCGTCGTCGGCCTCGGTCAGGTCCTCGCTCACCGCCCGGTATTTGCTCGCCAGGTCGGTGACGCCGTCGAGGTCGCCGGGCGCCGGGTCGAAGCCCAGGGCCGGGAAGTCGCGCGTGCTCATCGGCCGAGTCCGTCCAGGATGCCGGTGATGCCACCGGTCGCGCCGCCGCCCACCATGCCGCCATCGCCCATCGGCGCTTCGCCGGACGGCTGCCCGACCCGGGGGTAGTGCCCCCGGGTGCCGGTGCCGGGCCCGTCGCCGGATTCGTCCCCCAGCACCGCCGAGCCGAACTTCCCCAGCTCACCGCTGAACTGAGCCTCGATCCGCTCGTACTTCCCCTTCGCCACCTTCAGCAGCTCCGTGATCTCCGACGCCGCGTCGCCGAGGCGGCCGATGCCGAACCGCCAGGCTTCCTCGAACTCGACGCCCGCCTTGCCCACCTCCGCGGTGCCCAGCGAGCCGAACGCCCCACCGCCGCCGAGCTTCTTGTTGGCGTCGGCCATCCGGCCCGCCGCCGTATCCAGGTCGCCGATGAGCTTGCCCAGCTCGTCGGCCTTGACCGCGTACCCGTCCACGCCACCCCTCCCCTGTGGTCCCGTCACCAGTAAAGACGGCAGCGCACGCGATGCGGTTTCCTCGTCACCCGAAGGTGTCAACACGACAAAGGCCACCTCCGGGCGATGCGCCCGAAGGTGGCCTCTGGCAAGGAGAACTACTTGCCGAAGATCTGCTCCAGGTAATCGAGCAGGTCCCAGAGCCCGTCCTGGAGCGCGTTGCCCGCGCCCGGGCGGAACCGGATCACCTGCGGGTCGTGGTCGCTGGCCTGGTCGGCGAACTCCGCGTTGATGTGGACGACGTCGTAGTCCACCCCGCGCGGCGCCTTCGACGCCAGGATGTGGTCGAGCACCTGCGACTGGCCCTCGAACACGTAGCTGTACCGCTCGGCTTCCGGCACCGACGCGATCAGGTCCTTCAGCACGCCACCGGCGGTGAGCGTCTGGACCGCGGGCGAGAACGGGTAGTCGTTCAGGTCGCCCGCCACCACGATGTTGGCGCTCTTGTCGGCCGCCAGCAGCGAATCGACGAACCCGCGCAGCACCGTGGCCTGCTTCGCCCGCTGCACCTCGGAACTCCGCGACGGCGGCTGGAACCGGCCGTGCGTCGGCTGGTCGCCGCCCTTGGAGTTGAAGTGGTTGGCGATGACGAACACCGTGCGGCCCTTGAAGACGAACTCGCCCGCCAGCGGCTTGCGGCTGGCCGTCCACGCCTCGTTGGCCGGGTCGACGCGGCCGGGCGACGCCGTCAGGTGCGCCTTGCCGTGCTCGCGGGTGACACCCACCGCCGTCGTCGAAGTCCCACCCGGACGGTCCACAAAGGACACGCGGGCCGGGTTGAACAGGAACGCCACGCGGATGTTGCCGCCCGGCTGGCCGCCGTCCTGGTCGTTCACCGGGTCGATCGAACGCCACTGGTAGCGCGGGCCGCCCTTGGCGACAATGGCGTCGGTGAACTTCTGCAGCGTCTGGTCCGCGGCGACGGTGCCGTCGTCGGTCGCGCCCGTGTTGTCCTGGATCTCTTCCAGGTTCACGATGTCCGGCGTCGCGAGGTGCGTCACGATCGCCTCGCCGAGCCGGTCGTACTTCGCCTGCGGGTCGCCGGGGGCCAGGTTTTCGACGTTGTACGTCGCGACCGCGAGCTCGCCCGACCGCTGCTTGCGCGTGGTCTCACCCTGCAGCCCGTTGTCCTTTTCGGTGCCGAGCACGCTGGCGAACAGCGTGTAGCCGCCGAAGTTGCTGTACTCGACCGGACCGGAGGTGGTGCCGGTCAGCACGTCACCGACGTTGAGCTTCGGGAACGGCCGCTGGTCGAACGGGATCAGCGACGACACCTTCATGACGCCGCTGTTGAGCTGGTCGTAGCCCAGGTAGACGCTGCCGCCCCGGACGGACTTGTGCTGGTCCGGCTTGGACGTCACGTACAGCTCGTTGAACGAGTTCGACGGGCCGACGACGCGGGCGTCGGTGACCGAAACGATCTCGCTCTCGTGCGACTCCCAGAAGTCCAGCGCGTACTTCGACGGCTCCAGCGGGAGTGCCTCGATGTTCCCGCCCGGTGCGGGCGCGTAGGCGACCGGCACGGTGTCCGGGTTCAGCACGGTCGGTGGCGGCAGGGCGTTCCCGTGCGCGTCGACCGTCCACTGTGCACTGCTCAGCTCGGTGAGCGACTGGTAGTTCGACGTCGCCGGCGCGTCCGGGTAGAACTCGCGGACGGTGCCTGCCGCGGTCACCGCGTCGCCGACCGCGACGGCCGGGCTGGTCGAGCCGGTGAACACGAACAAGCCCTCGCTGGTGCGCGGGTCGCTGTCCGGGTTCGGGTCGGTGAGCCAGAAACCGCGCGTCGAGCCGAACGTCCGGGTCGCGGTGACCACGCCGGTGACGCCGCTGACCTTCTGGTCCTTGAACGGCGAAAGGCGCGTGGTGCCCTGGATGTCGTGGATCTTCGCCGGCGTGCCCGGTTCGCCCGGGTTGCCGCCGCCGGTCGTCTCGCCCTTGGTGTTCGTCGGGGACGGGTCGCCGACGGTGAAGTCGGCGGCGTTGTCGTCGGTGTCGGCCAGCGAGGTGCCGCGCGCGACGGACGTCGTGTTGGACGGCGCGGCCGTCGGCGCGCCTTCGCGCACGGTCGCCGTGCCGAACCCGACGAGGTCCTTGATCCGGGTGTCGGCCGCGCAGTCCGCGGCGGTCTTGCAGGTCAGCGCGGTGGTACCGGAGACGAGGGCGATCGTGCCGGCGGTCGCCGACATCGCGATCGCGCCGGTCGCGTCCGGCGCCGGGAGCGCGACCGTGCCGCCGCTGCCCTTGCCCTCCGCCACGAGGTAGCGCCCGCCCGGCGCGACGCTGCCGGTCAGCTGCGTCACCTGCCAGGTGCTCGACGCGCTCGGCGAACCGGGCAGGTACTGGACGCTGAAGCCGTCGACGCTCGCGGCCACCGCGCCGTGGTTGGCGAGCTCGACGAAGTCGTTGGTCAGCGTGGCGCCGGAGTTGCCACCGCCGCCGTAGACCTCGGCGATGACCGCGTCGGCGCTGGGTGCGGCGAGCGCGGCCGGTGCGGCCACGCCGCCGAGCACCAGGCCCGACGCGACGGCCACCGTGAAGGCGGCCTTGGATCTGTGGGTCTTGGTCACCCTGAGTCCCCTTTGTGCTTGAACAGTCGTGGCATAGTCCCCCGGGCAAGTGAGGAGGAGGAAGACAAAGATGCAACGATTCGTAACAACTACTTTCGTCGTCACTCGTTCGGCAGAGCAGGTTTCGTGATCACGCTGGTACTCGGCGGAGACGTCAACATCCAGGGCCGGGCCACCCCGGCGACGGCGTTCGAGCGGCTGAACCCGCTGCTCCAGGGCGCCGACCTCCGGTTCGTCAACCTCGCGGGAGCGGTCGACGCGCCGGTGGCCGAAGCGCTCAAAGCGGGCGGTATCGACGTCGTCTCGTGCGCCAACGACCTCACCGCGATGGCGAGCCTCCCGGTCCTCGACCACGCCGGGATCGCGTACTGCGGCGCCGGCGCGACCCTCGACGCCGCGCACGCGCCCGCGGCGCTCGAACGGTCGGGCGAAAAGGTCGCATTCCTCGCTTACACGTCACTTCGCTCGCGAGCCCAAAATGCGCAACCGGACTTCCCGGGCGTCGCGCAAGCGTTTGCGACCACGGCGTACCAGCCCGACCCGCGCGTCGCGGAGATCCCCGGGCGCCCACCCCTCGTCCGCACGGCACCGGTGCCCGAGCACCTGGACCGGCTCGTCGCCGACGTCAAGCGGGCCAAAGCGGACCACGACCACGTCGTCGTCTCGATGCACTGGGGCTTGCCGGGGCCCGATCTGACCGAGTACCAGGTCGCGTACGGCCGCGCCGCCATCGACGCCGGCGCCGACCTGGTCGTGGGGCACGGGCCGCACACCATCCAGGCCGTCGAGGTCCACCGCGGCCGCCCGATCCTCTACAGCCTCGGCAACCTCGTCTTCGACTGGCCGGCGATGCGCGGGCGACACGTCGACGGGCTGCTGGCGGGCTGCATGTTCGGCGCCGAACCGCGGCTCGAGCTCATCCCGGTGCGGCGGAACGCGGACAACGAGTGCGAGCCGCTGGCCGGCGACGAAGCGAGCAAGGTGCTGCGGTACCTGGCCGACGTCTCGGCGTTGCGGTCGACGAAGGTGTCCGTCCACGAGGGAATCGCCTCGGTGTCCGGACTAGGTGTTGGCGCGTAACGGGTTGCGCGCGTTCTGTGACAGCCGCACACCGGCTTGTCACCCATCCGGCGCATCTGCCTTAAATGAAGCTCAAGGGTCGGAACAACCTGCGTGAAGCGGCGGTACGGTCTGCGTGAGCCGCCGGAAAAGTGGCACAGACCACTCCTCGACAGCTCGCGGTCGGCACGGAAACGTGGGGGAGGGAGAACGATCATGTGGGGGCTGATTGTTCTCAGCTGCGTGTTCGTGCTGGTGCTGGGGATAGCCGCGGTCGTGGACCTTCGGGACCACGACCGCGGCGAGCACCGGGTCTAGCGCACCGCCTGCCTCGTTTTGTAGCGGCCGAGGAGCGTGCGGGCGCCGGCCAGCGCGACCCGCCCGGCACCCTTCGCGCTCGCGGCCAGCACCGTCGTCCAGTCGAAGTAGTCGCGCCACAGCACGATCCGGCCGCCTTCGACCACGAACGTGCCGCACACCCAGAACTCCGCTTCCCACGCGCCACGGCGCAGCACGTCGGTGCGTTCGGTGAGCACGACGTTGCCGTCCGCGGCGATGTGGTGCGTGCGCGCCTCGAACCCGGAGCCGAACCGGGCCAGGAGACGCAGTTGTTTTTCGACCGCGGCGACGCCGCGAGCGGGCGGCAACGGCACGTTCTGGTACACGATGTCGCTCGCCGCGAACGTCAACGCGCGGTCGATGTCGAGGTCTTCCAGGGCCTTGAGGAAACCGGTCACCACTGCCTGGGGTTCATCGGTCATGCCCCCAGGCTAAGGCTCAGAACGGCCGGTCGCCCGCGATGGCGACGCGCTCCGCGATCCGGACGTGCGGGTGGTAGTCGTTGACCGCGTAGTGCTGCGTCGCGCGGTTGTCCCAGAACGCCACCGAGCCGGGCCGCCAGCTGAACCGGACCTGGAACTCGGGCGTGTGCGCCTGCAGGAACAGGTAGCGCAGCAGCCGGTCGCTCTCGTCGCGGTCCAGCCCGACGATGTGCGTGGTGAACGCCTGGTTGACGAACAGGGTGCGCCGCCCGGTCTCCGGGTGCGTCCGGACCACCGGGTGCTCGACCGGCGGGAACTCGTCCTGCCAGCGGGCGAGGAGCGCAGGATCGGAGAACCGGTCGAAGCCCGGGAGGTAGTCGTGCACGGCGGTGAGCCCGTCGATGCGGGCACGGACGTCCGCGGGCAGGTTGTCGTAGGCGGCGGCCATGTCGGCCCACATCGTGTCCCCGCCGACCGGCGGCACCTCGATCAGCCGCAGCACCGAGCCGAGCGCCGGGCTGGGCCGCCAGGTGACGTCGACGTGCCAGATGTTCTCGTAGCCGGGCATGGACGCGGTGCGCTCGAAGCGCGTGACCGCGTCGTCGTCGCCCTTCGGGATGAACGGGTTGGTCTCCAGCTCGCCCCAGTTCGCGGCGAACGCGCGCTGCTGCGCCGACGTGATGTCCTGGTCGCGGAAGAAGATCACCTTCCACTCGAGCAGGGCGCGGTTGAGCTCCTCGCGCAGCTCGGCGGTGAGCGGTTCGCGCAGGTCGACGCCGTCGATCTCCGCGCCGATCACCCGGCTCAGCGGCCGGAGGGTGAACAGCTCGAACTTCTCCTCGGGGTCCCGCAGCAGACGTGGGCCTTCGACGATGCCACCGGTGGGCGTGACGGCTTCGCGGAGCTGGATCCGGGCAGGCAGATCTACGGACATGGCTGTGCTCCAAGGGTGTTCGGGAGTGTTCGGACGCCGGGCTCGCGTCAGGCCGGGGGCGAGCCCAGGCGGCCGCGGCGCAGCAGGAGCTCCGCGACGCCCTCACCGATCGACCGCTTCGAGGCGCGGCCGGGCCACCGGACGATGCTGCGTTCCGAGGTGGCGGGCATGTCCTCATGGTCCGCGCCGTCCCGCCTCGCGGTCAAGGCGTCCACTTGTTGGAACGTGCCGAACGGCGCAGGTCACCGCGATGCGGGCCGCGCGGGAGCATGAGGCAAGATCTTCCACGATCGAGTGAGCGCCCTTGACGACGGAGGTCCCCATGCCGGAAGGCAGAGGCTCGCGGATCGACCCGGATCGGCTCCGCCAGGCAGCCGACCTGCTGGACCAGGCGACGACAGCCGACGACAAGGCGGCAGGACGGTTCGCCGAAGCCCGCGTCGACTCGACCCCGTTCGGCATCTCGCCCCAGGCCCGAGAGCTGGCGACCCGCTGGGCGGCCGCACTGGCCGCGCGCGAAGCCGACGCCCGCGTCCTCGGCGACGCGACGTCCGACCTGGCGGGCCGGCTGCGCATGGCGGCGGAGAGCACGCGGAGCACGGGCTTCCGGGGGCGGATCGCGGTGGCCCCGTGACCTCCGTCCCCGAGGTCTTCGAACACCCGGCCCTGACGACGGCGGCGTCGGCGTTGTCCTCGCTGCGGCTGGCAGCGGGCCGCATCGGCGTCCCGGACCCGGTCGCGGCCCTGCGACACCTGGACTGCGCCCCCTCCGCGATCCGCACCTCGGCATCGACGGTCGACGCGGGTGCGCAGGTGGTGACGTCGGCCCAGGCGGAGTTCCGCGCCGGCGTCGACCGCGCGGAGACCGGTGGCAGCGCGGAAACGTTCGGCACGTGGGCGGACACAGTGGACGGTCAGTACGCGGCGGCCGCCCACGCGGCCACCGCGACGGCGGCACTGGGCGCCCGGATCGCGTCGCGCCTGGACGAACTGGCGGAGTCGGCGGCGACGGAGGTCCGCGCCATAGCGTCCGCCGTTGCGCCATCGGTGGCCGCGGTGCTGACGGGCGACCGCTCGGCCGAGGTGGTGAGCGACGTGAGCACCGCGTGCACCGCCGTACTCCGGACAGTTTCGGCGAAGGTGGCGTCGCTGTCTTCGCTCGTGGAGGAGCTGGAGCCGTTGACTACGCCGGCGGTTCAGCTCGGCTGAAGTGTTCGCGGGCCCATTCTTCGAAGGGCCGCGCGGGATGCCCGGTCACGTTCGCGACGTCCAGCGAGACGGGTTCCGGATCGTCGACGAGTGACGCCCAGTGGGCGAGTGCACCGGCTGCGAATTCCTCGCCCAGGTGTTCGGCGAGCTGCGTTTTCGCTTCTGCGATTGGTTGTTCTTCCCACCGGACGGGCTTTCCGATCGCCGCACCGATGACCGCGGCCTGCTCAGCTTGCCGAAGCGCTTCCGGGCCGGTGACGAGGTAGATCTCCTGGCGGTGGTCTCCGGTGAGCGCCTTGACGGCCATGTCGGCGACGTCGCGTTCGTGGACGAGCGAGCGCCTGGCTTGCCCGTACGGCCCTTTGACGACACCGTTCTCTGCTTGTGCAGCCCAGCCGAGGGTGTTGGTGGCGAGGCCGGTGACGCGGAGGAAGGTCCAGTCGTCGGTGACACTTCGGATGGCGGCCTCGACGTCGCCCCAGACACCCCCGTCTTCGGCGGACATGGCGGAGAGGTAGACGATCTTTTTGTCTGTGAAGGGTTTCACGGCCTGTTCGATGCCGTCGGCGGTGAAGAACGGCCAGATCAGGTAGACAGCGTCGATGTTTTCGGCGGCTTGGGCGGGGTCTCGGATGTCGCCTACGACTACGTCGGCTCCGGCCGGCGCTTTGGTGGGGTCGCGGACGAGAACCCGGACGTCATCGGTGTTGAGCGCGGCGACGACGTGCCGCCCGGAGTGGCCGGTGGCTCCGGTGACGAGAACTTTCATGGTGTGCTCCTTGATCAGCTTGTGCCGACCACGGTCACACTTCAAGTTCCCTTCAAGTCAAGCTGCTTTGGCGACCAAGATCAGCACGTAGCAGTGGTTCTGGTGCGCTGCTCCGCACCAGACGACGCGCTTGTCGAACACGTTTCGGCGGAAGTCGCGGATCTGCTGGCCCCAGATTGTCTGGCAGCATGCCCACTCCTGCATCTCGACGACCAGCTGCCAGGCAAGGATGTCCGCGGCTTCCATCTGAGGCAGCGGTCCGTGCTTGTGGCTTGCCCGCAGTGCGCTCAAAGCCCGGACCAACAGCAGAGACCGACCGAGGTCGGCGTCGGAGGGAGTGGCCATCAGCAGCCTCCTGGCGAGTCGCGAGGGAAAGGAGCCATCACGCTAGGTCGGACGCTGGGCGAGACCATGCGCCAACTCCGGACCGCGCACGGCGTGAGCTTGACGGCCGCCGCCCGTACGGCCGGTGTCAGCAAAGGTCACCTGAGCAACGTCGGCTTCTACGAGGAAACCTACGACGGCGACGGCCAGCTGTGGTCGACGTACGTGGAAACGGTGGCGGCACCACGACGACGTCAAGAGCGAACAGCGCACCCCGCGTACCCGATCGCCGGTGACGAATCGGCGTTCGTCGCCGACGTCACCGTTCCGGACGGAACCGTGATGCCACCGGGACGGTCCGGGTGCGGATAGCCGACACATTGCCCGGCGAAACCGTCGACATCTGCGTGCCGTTGAAGTCGCACATCCTGCCGGGAACCGCGGAAATCCACTGGAAGATGGTCGATGAGGACGGCTTCGAGCTCTTCCCCGACCGCTACTACCAGGGCATCTTCATGATGATCGTGGTCGAAGACCAAGCCCCGCCTCCGAACCTCCGGCGGCTCGTCCCCGGCTGAACGCAACGGACCCCCGGCCAGCTGGGCTGACCGGGGGTCCGGATGAGAGCGGTGGCGGTGGGATTTGAACCCACGGACGGGGATTAGCCGTCACACGATTTCGAGTCGTGCTCCTTCGGCCGCTCGGACACGCCACCGCCGAGAACAATACCGGAGGGGGTCGCGTCGCCTCACGAGGGGTCGCTCGGGCCGTTCGAACGCCACCTGACCTGGGCTTCGCGGACCGCGCTCCGGGCCTTCACGCGCAGGTCGTGGGCCGCCTCGCGGGCCTGGGCTCCGTGGCGCTGGGCCATGCCCTGCACCTGGAGCCTGCGGTTGCCCGTCGCCGAGCCGAACTTCTGACGAGCGCTGCCGATCGTTCGCTGGATCTTGTGCTTCACCGTCATGCCGGAGGAGTACCCAAAAACGTCACCGACGGATCGCGAAGTACGTCTCCAGCAGCCCGGCGCACTCGGGGGCGAGCACTCCGCCGTGGACCTCCGGGCGATGGTTGAGACGTCGGTCACGCACCACGTCCCACAACGACCCCACCGCGCCCGTCTTCGGCTCCCACGCGCCGAACACCAGCCGGGAGATGCGCGCCAGCACCAGGGCGCCCGCGCACATCGTGCACGGCTCCAGCGTCACCGCCAGGGTGCAGCCCTCCAGCCGCCAGCCGTCGCCCGCTACGCCGGCCGCCGCGCGCAGCGCCAGGATCTCCGCGTGGGCCGTCGGGTCGCCGAGCTCCGTGCGCGCGTTGCGGGCCGCCGCCAGGGGGCGGCCGTCGGGGGCGAACACGACCGCCCCGATCGGGACGTCCGTGCCGGGGGCGCGCGCGGCCTCCAGCGCCGCCTCCACGGCCTCGGTGTCGGACGGGCGTCTCAGAGCTCGTCCAGGAGCTTGGCGAACTCGCTGCCGAACCCGCAGCGCTGCGCGACCATCTGCAGCTGCTCGTCCGGGTAGAGGTCGACCTCGCCGACGATGACCTCCAGCTCCGGCCCCGGCAGCCCGAGGTCGGCCAGCAGCCCCAGGTCACCCTCGGGCCAGACGGAGTCGTCCTCCTCGTCCGGTGGGTCGACGCGCAGGACGTCGAGGACGTCCGCCGCGATGTCGTAGTCCAACGCCGCCGCCGCGTCCGAAAGGAGCAAAGACGGTCCACGCGGGCTGGGCCGGACGATCACGAAGAACTCGTCGTCGACCGCCAGCAGCCCGAAGGCCGCACCGGTGGAGCGTAGTTTGCCCAGTTCCGTGATCGCCGCGTCCAGCTCGGTCAACGCCCCTGGGTCGAGCGCACTGCACCGCCACCGACCGTCTTCACGGACCACTGCCACCGCGAAGCCCGTGACCGGCTCATCCACCGCCATGCGCACACCGTATTCCGCTGCCCGACCGAACGCACGCACGGTGCGCCCGAAGCGCCGCATGGGGCACTATCGGGACCATGACCGGCCCCACTGACCTGCCCACCCTGCCCGGCACGCCGTTCGCCGGCCTCCTCGACGACGCGCGTGCGTTGCAAGACCGCACGGTCGCGCTCCGGCGCACCGTGCACCGCAGGCCGGAGCAGGGCCTCCACCTGCCGCACACCCAGGCGGCGATCCGGGACGCGCTCGCCGACCTGCCGCTGGAGATCACCGAGGGCAAGGCCACGACGTCGCTGACGGCCGTTCTGCGCGGCGCCCGGCCCGGCCCGGCGGTGCTGCTGCGCGGCGACATGGACGCGTTGCCGCTGACCGAGGAGACCGGGCTCGACTTCGCCTCGGAGGACGAGGAGTCGATGCACGCCTGCGGGCACGACACGCACGTCGCGATGCTGGCGTCCGCGGCGCGGCTGCTCGCCGAGCGCAAGGACCAGCTGGCCGGCTCGGTCGTGTTCATGTTCCAGCCGGGCGAAGAGGGGCACCACGGCGCCCGGTTCATGATCCACGAGGGCGTGCTGGACGCCGCCGGGACGCGGGCCGAGCGCGCGTTCGGCGTGCACATCCTCGCCAACGCGCCCAGCGGGCTGCTGCAGCTGCGGCCCGGCCCGCTGATGGCGTCGGCGGACTCGTTCACCGTGCGCGTCACCGGCAAGGGCGGCCACGGCTCCGCGCCGCAGCACACGATCGACCCGGTGCCGGCGGCCGCGGCGATGGTCGGCGCGCTGCACACGATGATCACGCGCCGGGTCAGCGTGTTCGACCCCGCGGTGCTCTCGGTGACGCGGATCCAGGCCGGCACGACGTCCAACATCATCCCGGAGACCGCCGAGCTCGAAGGCACCATCCGCACGCTGTCCGAGCAGACGCGCGCGTTGGTCCGCGCCGAGCTGCCCAAGGTCTGCGAGCAGGTCGGCGCCGCGTACGGCTGCCGCGTGGTCGCCGACGTCGAGCCGGGCTACCCGGTCACCGTCAACGACGACCGGATCGCGGCCGAGGTCCTGCGCCTCGGCGCGACCGTGCTGGGCCCGGGGAACGTCGAGCTGATGGCCGACCCGCTGATGGGCGCCGAGGACTTTTCCTACGTCCTGCAACGCGTTCCCGGCGCCTACGCGTTCCTCGGCGCGTGCCCGCCCGGGGTCGACCCGGCCGAAGCGGCGGCGAACCACTCCAACCGCGTCGTCTTCGACGAGGACGCGATGCCGAGCGGCGTCGCGATGCTGGCTGCTTTCGCGTTGGACTCCCTCCGTTAAGGCCCGGTGCGCGACGGGCGGCCGTCTTCCAGGTGCCCGGCGAAGCGGCGGCGCCACCCCGGGACTTCGAACGCGACGTCGTACCAGCCGTTGCGCGCCGGCACGGGGAAGTCCCGCGAGCCGCCCGGCGGAACCACGACGTCGTTCAGCGTGACCGGCGAGGGCCCGCTGTTGGTCACCGTCACCCGCAGCGCGGGCGTGCTCGCGAAGGTGACGGCGGCGTCGAGACCCGGACCGCCCGAGGCCTCGACGACGAAGCCGTTCGGGCCGTGGATCGCGACGTCGTACGAACCGCCGTGCGGGATCCGGCCGGTGACCTCCCCGTTCGGCGGGACGTCGAAGCGCTGCGGCGGCCCGCCCACGTGGTAGGCGTACGCGGCCAGCTGCAGCGCCTGCGTCCCGTGGTTGGCCAGGTGCAGCTTCAGCGCGCCCGGTTCGACCTCGGCCCAGGCGACCGGCTGGTACGGCAGCGGGCGCGCCTTGGCCGTCCCGGGCTCCTGCACCAGCGCACCCGGCCGGACCCGGGGCTTCGGCAGCCGTGACTGCGTCCGGTCGGCTTCCGCGCGCAACACGTCGGCGTCCGGCAGCAGCGGGATCGTCGTGTCGTGCGTGCGGAAGTCGAAACAGCTGGTCAGGTCGCCGCAGATCGCACGCCGCCACGCTGAGATGTTCGGCTCGCGCACCCCGGTCCAGGTCTCGAGGAAGCGCAGCACCGACGTGTGGTCGAAGACCTGCGAGTTCACCCAGCCACCGCGGCTCCACGGCGAAACGACGGTCATCGGCACGCGCGGCCCCAGCCCGATCGGCGTGGGCGGCCCGGACGGCTCGCCCTTCTCCGGCCGGTTCCCCGGCAGGAACTCGCCGGGCGTGCCGGGCGGTGGCGCCGGCGGGACGACGTGGTCGAAGAAGCCGTCGTTTTCGTCGTAGTTGATGAAGAAGACGGTCGATTCCCAGAGTTCCGGCTTGTCCCACAACGCTTTCAGCATCCGCTGGATGTAGGCGGCGCCGTCGACCGGGCGAGCGGCCGGGTGCTCGCAGTAGCCGTAGGGCGCCACCACCCAGGACACCGCGGGCAGCGTGCCGGCCGCACAGTCGGCGAGGAACTCGGCCAGCACGTGGTCGACGTCCCGGCCCCGGCCCGAGTCGGGCTTGAGCTCCTTGCGCAGGTTCGCGCGCTCGGCCAGCCGCCGCCGCACGGGGTTCATCGAGTACAGCGCGTCGTGGTAGTTCTGGAACAGCCACAACGGGTTGTCGCCGTAGTCGCCGACGAAGTGCTCGGGAACGCCGCGCTCCTCGTCGTTCGCGTAGATCCGCCACGTGACGCCGGCCGATTCGAGCCGTTCGGGGTAGGTCGTCCAGCGGAACGACGGCTCGTAGTCCGGCGCGTTGCGGGTCACGGGGCCGCCGGCGACGCCGTCCGGGTCGATCGTGCCGGTCCAGTGGAACAGCCGGTTGGGGTGCGTCGGGCCCTGCAGCGAGCAGAAGTAGTTGTCGCACAACGTGAACGCGCTCGCCAGCGCGTGCTGGAACGGGATGTCGTCCCGCGTGAAATAGCCCATCGTCATGGGACTCTTCGCCGCGATCCAGCCGTCGTACGCGCCGTCGTTCCACGCGCGGTGCGTGCTGTTCCAGTCGTGCGGCAGCTCGCCGAGGTCCTGACCGTCCACAACGGACGTGTCGATCCGGAACGGCAGCACCGGATCGCCACCGCCGCGCTGGCGGAAGACGTCGCGAAGCGCCGCGCGGTCGCCGAAGCCGCGTACGCCCGCCATCGTGCCGTAGTAGTGGTCGAACGACCGGTTCTCCTGCATCAGCACCACGACGTGGCGGACGTCGTCGATCGTGCCCTTCCGCGACGCCGGGGCGCACGCCGCGGACAGCGCGCCGGCCACGGTGACCGCGGCCGCGCCGCCCAGCACCGTGCGCCGCCGGATCCGGCCCATGCCCACCTCCTCCTCCGCACCTTCGAGCGTCTTCTACACGGATGTCGCCAGGCGCGAGTTCACGCCGCACCCCACGTTCGACACGCTGCCACAGGGCACCGACAAAAAGTCGCCGGCGAGGTTCACTGGCAATTACACAACAGCGTTGATTTAATAGGTGGATGACCGACGCCGACGCCCTCGCCCAGCTCGCCGAGCAGGAGGAACGCCTCCAGTTCACGAAGTTCGACAACGAGACCGCGCTCGCCCTCGGCCAGCAGCTCCTCGCGGCCGCGCGCGACCGCGGACTGCCGGTGACGATCTCCGTCCGCCGCAACGGCCAGCGCCTCTTCCACGCGGCGCTGCCGGGGACGTCCGCGGACAACGACGCCTGGATCGACCGCAAGAGCCGGGTGGTGGACCGCTACGGCCACAGCTCTTTCCTGGTCGGCACCGAGTTCCGCGCCAAGGGCGGCTCGTTCGAAGAGGACAGTCGCCTGAACCCGGACGAGTACGCGGCCCACGGCGGGGTGTTCCCGGTGCTCGTCCGCGGCGTCGGTCCGGTCGGGACGGTCGGCGTGTCGGGGCTCCCGCAGGCCGAGGACCACGCGTTCGTGGTCGAGCAGCTGGAGCTGTTCCTGGCCTGAGTGTCGGGTGGGTGACGCCGGTCCGACGTCGAGGACCAAAACCGGTGGCTCCCGCTGCTACCGTCGATCCCATGAAGCGCGCGATGACGACGACGCCGGAGAGTGTCCCGGCGCGCTGAACCACGCATTCCAGCCCGGGGCGGTCGCCCCGGGCTTCGTCTTGTGGTGCTCCGCCTCGCCGTTCCCGAGGAGTCCACGATGCACGACCACCGCAAGCTCGGCCGCGAACTCGGCCTGTTCGGTTCCGACCCCCTGATCGGCGCGGGCCTGCCCTATTGGCTGCCCGACGGCGCGGTCGTCCGGCACAGCCTGGAGGAATACGTCCGCGACCTCGAACGGCGCGCGGGCTACCGGCACGTCCATTCCCCCGTGCTCGGCAAACGCGAGCTGTACGAGATTTCCGGGCACTGGGCGCACTACCGCGACGACATGTACCCGCCCATGGACGTCGGCGGCGAGCAGCTCGTGCTGCGGCCGAGCCTGTGCCCGCACCACGCGCTGATCTACCGGTCACGCGGCCGCAGCTACCGCGAACTGCCGCTGCGGCTCGCCGAACTCGGCGGGATGTACCGCAGCGAGCTGTCCGGCGTCCTCGGCGGGCTGGGCCGCGTGCGCGCGATCCAGCTCAACGACGCGCACGTCTTCTGCACCCTCGACCAGGTCGAAGCCGAGGCGGTCGCGGCGCTGGGACTGATCCGGCGGGCCTACGACGCGCTCGGCATCAGCCCGGCGCGCTACCAGCTGTCCCTGCCCGGCGACGGCGGCAAGTACGTGGCCGGGAACTGGGACCGCGCCTCGGACATCCTGCGTTCCGCGCTCGACCTGAGCGGGTTGCCCTACGACGCCGTCGAAGGCGAAGCCGCTTTCTACGGGCCCAAGATCGACGTCCAGATCGCCGACAGCGCGGGCCGCGAATCGACCCTGTCCACCGTCCAGGTCGATTTCCACCAGCCGGCGCAGTTCGGCCTCGAATACGTGGGCGCGGACGCGGCGAAACACCGGCCGGTCATGGTGCACCGCAGCATCATCGGCAGCGTCGAACGCGCGGTGGCGCAGCTGATCGAAGTGCACGGCGGCGCGTTCCCGGCCTGGCTCGCGCCGGTGCAGCTGCGGCTGCTCCCGCTCTCCGAAGCCGAACTGCCCTACGCGCGGGAACTCCTCGATCGCTGCGGCGACCTGCGGGCCGAGATCGCGTCGGAGGGCAGCCTCGGCGCGCGGATCCGGGACGGGCGGCTGGTGCCGTTCCAGGCCGTGATCGGGCCGGAGGAGGTGGCCGCGGGACGGCTTTCCCTGCGGTTGCGCGACGGCAGCCGGCTCGACGCGCGGCCGGCGGACGACGCGCTCGCGTGGCTCAGGGCCGAGAGCTCGCCGCCGTCAGCCAGTCGAGGGTCGGGGCCAGGCTTTCCGGCGCCGCCCAGCCGTTGACGACCGCGAGCAGTCCCAGGTAGCGCTCACGGCGTGGGTCGTTGACGGCTTCGAGCCACTCCCGCAGTTCGCGGGGGTCGAGGCCGAGGCCGTCGACGATCGACGCCGCTTCCGGGGTGTCCGGGGCGATTCCCGCCTCGAGCGCCGGCGTGACGGCCTTGCGCACCTCGGCGGCCAAGTCGCGGCGCAGGCCGGGTTCGAGCTGGTCGGCGAGCCGGCGCAGGATGGCGCGAAACTCCACGTCCCGCGTCAGTTCGGCCAGCGCGATCCAGGCGTCGAGCTGTTCGGGGCTCGGGTCTTCCGGCAGTTCCGGGGTCAGCGTCCTGGCGACGCCGGCGAGGCCGGGACGGTCGCCCAGCGCTTCGGCGAGGAAGTCGTCGACCAGGTGGCGGCGTTCCGCTTCGGACAGCAGGGCCAGTTCGTGCACGAGTCTCGTCTCCTCATTGGTCGAGCCGCGGCTGGCGATCGCGGTCAGCACCGCTTGGCGCAGCCGCAGCAGGCGGATCTCCGCTTCCAGCGCCTCCACGTGCCGTGCCGCGATGTCGGCGACCGCGACTTCGCCGTCGGCGATCCGGCGGATCGTGGCGAGGTCGAGGCCGAGCTCGCGCAGGGTGCGGACGAGGCCGAGCCGGGCGAGCGCGGCGTCGTCGTATCGGCGCTGACCTGCGGTGTTGCGTCCGGACGGCGGCACGAGGCCACGGTCCGAGTAGAACCGGACGGCCTTGATCGTCAGTCCCGTCCGCCGGGCCAGTTCGCCGATCGAATACCGCATGCTCCTCAGCCTGGCAGCTCCCCGCGGGGGAGCCGCAAGACCTGATTCACCTCATCGTGTCGATCACGTGTTCGATGATTCGCGGTAACGTGGATCACATGAGCGAACGAGCACCGCCGGCCCCTCAGGTCTCTTCCCGGATCCGGGTGACCAGCTGGGTCGGGTTCACGAACCGCAACGCGACGAGGAGGAGCAGGAGCATGGAAGTCGTGTAGATGGTCGCCATCGCGTCCACCGACTGGTTCGCGCGGATACCCGCGGCGAACACGGAGTTGTACAGCGCCACCACGAGGGTCGTCGAATCCGGGCCGGCGGTGAGGAACGTCAGCTCGAACATGCCGACCGTGCGCACCAGCACGAGGATCGACGCGGCCAGGATGCCCGGCAGCAGCAGCGGGCCTAGGACGCGGGTGAACACCGACGCCGTCCGGGCGCCGGACATGCGCGCCGCGGCTTCGATCTTCGGGTCGATCTGCTCGATGAACGGCGTCATGGTCAGCACGACGAACGGCACCGACGGCACCAGGTTCGCCAGGATGACGCCGGTCGTCGTGCCGGCGAGGTGGACCTTGTACAGGACGGTGGCCAGCGGGATGCCGTAGGTGATCGGCGGGATGAGGATCGGCAGCACGAACAGCAGCATCACCAGGCGCTTGCCGGGGAACGAGCGGCGAGCCAGCGCGTAGGCGGCCGGGACGCCGACCGCCACCGACACGGCGATCACCACGAGCGCGACGACCGCCGTCGTCAGGAGGACGTCCGAGAGGCCGAACTCGCGCCACGCGTCGGCATACCAATGAGTGGTGAAGCCGTCCGGGAGCCAGGTGCCGAACCACTGCGTGCCGAACGAGTCGACGACCACCGAGAGCACCAGGCCCGCGAGGTTGACGAAGAAGAACGCGACGACGGCCCAGACGACCCAATGTCCAGGACGCGCGACCCAACCGGTCATCCCTTGCCTCCGGTCGCTCCGCGGTAGAGCGTGGCGCGCCACGCCATGACCAGGCCGATCACGATCAGCATGACCACCGCCATGAGCATCGCGACGGCCGAGCCCATCGAGTAGTCGTACTCCTCGAACGCGGCGTGGTAGGCCGCGATCGAGATGACGCGGGTCTCGTTCGCCGGGTCGCCGACCAGTTGCGCCGAGGGGAACACCGAGAACGCCATGACGAACGACAAGCAGAAGGTGATCGCCAGGCCGGGCGCCAGCAACGGCAGCGTGATCCGCCGGAAGCGCTGGACGCCGTTCGCGCCCAGCGTCGCGGCCGCCTTCTCCAGGGAGGGGTCGATGCCCGAGAGATAGGACAGCGTCAGCAGGAAGGAGAACGGGAAGCCGGTGACCACCAGGGACAGCAGCACGCCGGTGTAGTTGTGGATCAGCGGCAGCGGCTGGTCGGTGATGCCCAGGACCGTGAGCACCTTGTTCAGCCAGCCCGCCGGACCGCCGTACATGATCAGGCCCTGCGCGGTGAGCACCGTGCCGAGCGTGATCGGCACGACCAGGATCGTCGTCAGGAGGCGCTTGCCGCGGACGCGGCCGCGCAGCACGTACGCGATCGGGATGCTGGCGAAAACGTTGACGAACGTCGCGGGCAGCGCGATGCCCAGCGTCGTCCAGATGGTGTCGCGCAGGTAGGGGTCGCCGAAGAACCGGGCGTAGTTCGCGAAGACGCCGCCTCGGCGTGGGGCGAAGGACAACTGCAGGCCGTAGAGGAAGGGGTAGAGGAACAGGCAAGCGATCACCAGCAGGCCGGGCACGAGCAGGAGCAGGGTGCGGTCGATGCCGCGTTCGGCGAGGCGGTGCCGGAGGGCCGGGCGGGCCGTCGACACGGCGGTCACGGCGCGAACACCAGGACGCGCTCGGCCGGGACGCCGATCTTCGCGGTGTCGCCGGGGGCCAGGCGCTTGTCCGTCCGGAAGTAGACCGGCACGCCGGTCGGCAGCCGGGCGGAGACGGAGAGCTCGCGGCCGTGGTACTCGACGATCTCGATCGTGACGTCGAGGGCGTTCTCCGCGCCGTCGCCGACGACGAAGTCCTCGGGGCGGATCGCCACCTTCGCGGGGCCTTCCGTGAGGGAGCCGCGGTTCGCACCGGTCAGGCGGACGCCGTCGCCCTCGACGGTGACCGAGGGGCCGGCGGCGCCGGTGACCGTCACGTCCAGGAGGTTGCGGTAGCCCATGAAGGAGGCGACGTAGCTGTTCACCGGCTGCGCGTAGACCTCCTCGGGGGTGCCGACCTGCTGGACCGCGCCCTCGCGGAGCACCACCAGGCGGTCGGCCAGCGACAGGGCCTCCTCCTGGTCGTGGGTGACGTAGACGGTGGTCAGCCCGAGCGTCTGGTGGAGGCGGCGGATTTCCATCCGCATCTCGAGGCGGAGCTTGGCGTCCAGGTTGGACAGCGGTTCGTCCATCAGGACCACCGGTGGCTCCAGCACGACGGCGCGGGCGATGGCGACGCGCTGTTGCTGGCCGCCGGAGAGCTGCGCCGGGAACTTCGCCGCGTGCTCGGTGAGCTGGACCAGGCGAAGGGCGTCGTCGACCCGGCGGCGGGCTTCGGCGCGGGCGACCTTGCGCATCTTGAGGCCGAAGCCGACGTTGGCGCGGACGGACATGTGCGGGAACAGCGCGTAGTTCTGGAACACCATCCCGAACCCGCGCTGCTCGGGCGGGCGGCCGTCGATGCGGGCGTCGTCGAGCCAGATGCTGCCGCCGGTCAGCGGGAGCAGGCCGGCCAGGCAGTTGAGCGCGGTCGACTTGCCGCAGCCGGACGGGCCGAGCAGGGCCACGAACTCGCCGCGTGTGATGGCGAGGTCGAGGTCGCGCAGGGCGTTCGCGGTGCCGAAGCTGCGAGAGACCCCGTCGAGGCGCAGCTGCTCGAACGTCACTTCTTGCCGACCTTCGAGCCGCCGACCAGCTGGTTCCACTTGTCGAACGCCTTGACCTGCTGTTCGGCGGGCAGCGACGTCTCCTTGGGGTACTGGGCGATCCACTGCTCGTACTCCGGGCGGCCGAACTGCTTGATCGTGTCCTGACTCTTCTGCGGCGCCATCTGCAGGGTGACGTCCTTGACGGCCGGGCCGGGGTAGAAGTAGCCGTCGTCGTAGGCGATCGCCTGCTGGTCCGGCTTCAGCATCCACGCGATCAGCTGCAGGATCGCCGACTCCTGGTCGGGCGAGAGGCCCTTCGGCATCAGGGCGTACTGGGCGTCGGTGACCCAGTGCATCGGCTGCATGATCGCGGTCTTGACCGTGTTCGGCACGGTGCCGAGCTTGCGCGGGTTGATGTCCCAGCCGGTGGTCGACGTGATCATGTCCACCGACCCCGACGCGAGGTTCTTCATCGTCTCGGTCGTGCCCGACGGGTAGTACTTCACGTACTTGCCCAGCTCCTGCAGGAACGCCCACGTCTTGTCCCAGCCCTTGTCCGGGTCCTTCGGGTCCTGGTCGCCGAGGAGGTACGGCAGGCCCATCAGGAACGTCCGGCCGGGGCCGGAGTTGGACGGCTGCGCGTACTGGAACTTCTCGAGGTGCGCCTTGGCCCAGTCGAGCAGCTGCTGCGGGGACGCGGGGGCGGCGGGCACCGCGCCGGGGTTGAACTCCAGGAGCGGGCCGGAGGGGTAGTAGACGACCTCGACGCCGTAGCCGTTGGCGAGCTCCTGCATCTTGGCCGCGGGCTCGAGGTAGTTCTGCATCAGGTTCGGGAACCGGCCGGAGAAGTCCGGGAGGATCTTGGCCAGAGTGCCGTTCGCGATGCCGGCGGAGAGGCCGTCGGTGCCACTGAGGACGAGGTGCGTCTGGGCGGCACCGCCGTCCTGCTCGGCCTTAAGCTTGCCCGCCATGCTCGGGGCGGGGGCGGTCGAGTAGGTGACCTTGGCGAGCACGTCGGGGTGGGCGGCCTTGAAGTTCTCGATCATCTGCTTGGTGAGCTGCAGGTTGCCCGCGACGTCGAGGATGTTCAGCTCGACCGGCTTGCTCGGCTTGTCCGGCACGGCCTGGGGGTCCGCCGCTTGGCCGCCGCCGTCGCCGCCGGGTGCGCCGCAGGCCGTCAGGCCGGCGGCGAGGCTGGCCGCCAGCAGCACTCGTCGGAATCGGAAGCCGGTGCGACGGTGCATGGCTGCTCCCTAGGTCCGTGATAATGTTGTATGTCGCATCATATATCAGATCGGACACGCCGAGAGCGGACCGCTGGCAAAAGGGGCCCGATGACGTTCGAAGAGCAGAAGCGGCGGCTTTCGGGGGTGGTGGCCATCCCGGTCACGCCGTTCGACGCCGAGGGCGCGGTCGACACCGGGACGTACGCGAAGCTGGTCGACCGGCTGGTCACCGGGGGCATCGAGGTCGTGACGCCGAACGGGAACACCGGCGAGTTCTACGCGCTCGACGCCGGTGAAGCCCGGCTGTGCCTGGAGGTCACCGTCGAGGCCGTGGCCGGCCGGGCGAGTGTGCTCGCCGGGATCGGCCACGACGTCGCTTCGGCGACGCGGGCCGCCGCGCACGCGCGGGACGCCGGTGCCGATCTGATCATGATCCACCAGCCGGTGCACCCGTACATCTCCGGCGACGGCTGGGTCGACTACCACGCGGCGATCGCCGGCGCGGTCCCGGAACTCGGCGTCGTGCTCTACGTCCGCAACCCCGCGATCGCCGGCGAGCAGCTGCGCGCGCTGGGCGAGGCGGCGCCGAACGTCATCGGCGTGAAGTACGCGGTGCCGGACCCGGTCCGGTTCGGCTCGGTCGCCCGCGACGCCGGGTTCGGCCGGTTCACCTGGATCGCCGGGCTGGCCGAGCTTTCCGCGCCCGGCTACTTCGCCGTCGGCGCCACCGGTTTCACCTCGGGGCTGGTGAACGTCGACCCGGCGACGTCGCTGGCGATGTGCCAGGCACTGTCCACAGGGGACTATCCGGCGGCGATGGCCGTCTGGGAACGGATCCGGCCCTTCGAAGAGCTTCGCGCAGCGAACGGGAACGCCAACAACGTCAGCGTCGTGAAGGAGGCGCTCGCCCAGCTGGGCCTGTGCCGCCCCGACGTCCGGCCGCCGAGCCGCCCGCTGACCGCGGCCGAACGGGACCAGATCTCCGGACTGCTGTCGTCCTGGGGACTTTCGTGAAGGCCGGTGGCAGAAGCCGAACCGATGGGAAAACCACGCTGTAGCAACCCGATTGGGCGCCCCGGGCGTCGCTGAACGCGACTGCGGGCGGCTGCTCGCCGGCCGATCGGCCGGCACGGCTGCGGTACGAGCGGGTTTCCGACCCGGGCTCGGCTCCTGTCCCGGCCGGAGCGATCCGGCCGGAAGGCCACGGGTGTGCGGTACGTCACCGTCATCCCGATGTGGCTGACTGTACACCTCTTCGGCAGTCTTCGGGGAATTGCCAATCCGGTGACGAGGTGGGAGTGTTGGGGGAAGGCCGCGGTGCCACCACGGCCAGGCCCCAGTGCCCTTTTCCCGGACCGGCCCCGGACCCCGTCGGGTCCGGAAACCGTTGCTGGACAAGCCTTTACGACTTAGCCCAGAGCGGTGACGCCGATGACTTCGACCCGGATTCCGGACACCCCGAGTACCGCAGGCAGCGATTTCGCCGAGCTGTCGCGGCTGATCAAGGACGCCGGTCTCCTCCGACGACGGCGCCGCCACTACGCGGTGCGCATCGGGCTCAACCTCGCCGCGTTCGGCGGGGGCTGGGTCGCCTTCGCCTTCCTCGGCGACTCGTGGTGGCAGCTCTTCCTCGCCGCGTTCTTCGCGATGATGTTCGCGCAGCTGTCGTTCATCGGCCACGACGCCGGGCACAAGCAGATCTTCCGCAGCCGCCGGGCGAACGACGCCACCGGTTTCGTCCACGGTGGACTGACCGGGCTGAGCTACGGCTGGTGGATGGGCACGCACACGCGCCACCACGCCAACCCGAACAACGAAGACGAAGATCCGGACGTCGACATCGCGGCGCTCGCGTTCAGCAAGGCGCAGAGCGCCGGCAAGCGCGGGTTCCTGCGCTGGATCGCGAAGTACCAGGCGTTCCTGTTCTTCCCGCTGCTGCTGCTCGAAGGCCTCAACCTGCACGTGTCGAGCGTGAAAGCCGTGTGGCGCCGGGACGTCCGCAAGCACAAGCTCGAATCCGCGCTGCTGATCGCGCACCTGGCGGCCTACCTCGCCGCGGTGTTCATCGTGCTCTCGCCGCTCACCGGGATCATCTTCATCCTGGTGCACCAGTTCCTGTGGGGGCTGTACATGGGCTGCTCGTTCGCGCCCAACCACAAGGGCATGGCGATGTTGTCGAGCGGGCACCAGCTCGACTTCCTGCGCAAGCAGGTCCTGACCTCGCGCAACGTCCGCGGCGGCCCGGTGGCGGATTTCGCGCTGGGCGGGCTGAACTACCAGATCGAACACCACCTGTTCCCGAGCATGGCCCGGCCCAACCTCAAGCACGCGCAGGTGATCGTCCGTGACTTCTGCGCCCGGCGCGGGATTTCCTACGCCGAGTGCGGCTGGGCGCGTTCCTACGGGTACGTGTTGCAGCACCTGCACGAAGCGGGCGAACCCCTCCGACGGCCGGCGAAGGTGGCGGCATGACGACCCCGGCGCCCGAGGCGCCGCGCTCCGACGGCGGGTGCCCGAGCTGCCCGCACCCGCTCGGCACGCACGACGCGATCGCCCGCCGCTACTGCGCCGCCACCGCGGCCAGCGGGACGGCCGGCCGCGGCTGCGTCTGCGGCTCGGCGCAGGACCACGTCAAGGCCCCCTAGGCAACACTGTGGCAGACGTTACTCGCGCGTTAAAGACGAGTAAGCGGGCGGCGGGAACCCGTCAGGACCGCATTCACGGGGGACTCCGGGCGAGGCGACCGGCGGTGTCCTGACGGGGTCCGATCCGCCGCGATGCCCGGAGGCACCCCGTGACGCTCAGCGAGCTTCTTCCCAGCCTCGGCTGCGAAGCCGCCGATCACCTCGAGCCAGGAGTCTGGCCGCGAAGCACCCGACTCGGCGAAGACGGCGAGCTCCTCTTCGCCGGCGCGCGAGTCAGCCACCTCGCCGCCCGCTTCGGGACACCGTCCTACCTGATCGACGAGCAGCAGGTCCGCGACACCGCCCGCGAGTACCGCGAAACCCTCCCGGACGTCGAGGTCGCGTACGCGAGCAAGGCCCTCTGCACCCGCGCCGTGCTGCGCTGGGTCGCCGAAGCGGGGTTGTCGCTCGACACCTGCTCCGCCGGGGAGATCGCCGTGGCCCGGTCCGTCGGCTTTCCCGCCGAGCGCATGTTGCTGCACGGCAACGCGAAGACGCCCGAAGACCTGAAAGCCGCGCTCGGCTACGGCGTGCGGCGGATCGTGGTCGACTCACTCGACGAGATCGAGCAGCTCGGCGCGCTCGCCCACGGCGGGCAGCAGGTGATGATCCGGGTGACGCCGGGCGTCGCGGCCGGGGCGCACGCCGCCATCAGCACCGGCGCCGAGGGGCAGAAGTTCGGGTTTTCGCTGCTCGACGGCGTGCCCGACAACGTCGACGCGGCCGCCAGGGCCGTGCTGGCGCAACCCGGCTTGCGGCTGGCCGGCCTCCACTGCCACATCGGCTCGCAGGTCTCGCGGGTCGACCGGTACGAAGCCGCCGCGAGGCGGATGGCCGAGGTGCTCGTCCGGCTGCGGGACACCCACGGCGTCACGCTGCGGGAGCTCGACCTCGGCGGCGGGCACGCGGTGCCGTACGTCGGTGGCGAGCCCGCGTTCGACCTCGGCGGGTATTCGCGACGGCTGCGCGTGGCGCTCGCCTACGAGTGCGCGGCGCACGATTTCCCGTTGCCCCGCTTGACGATCGAGCCGGGCCGGGCGATCGTCGGGCCGGCCGGGATCACGGTGTACCGCGTGTGCGCGGTCAAGCGCGGCAGCCGCACGTTCGTCGCGGTCGACGGCGGCATGAGCGACAACGCGCGGCCGTCGCTCTACGGCGCCCGCTACACGACCCGCCTGGTGGGACGGCGCTCCACCGCGAAGCGCGTCCCGATGACCGTCGTCGGCAGGCACTGCGAAGCAGGCGACGTCCTGGCCGACGGCCTCAGCCTGCCCGCCGACCTGCGCGCGGGCGACCTGCTCGCCGTGCCGTGCACCGGCGCCTACCACCACTCGCTGGCGTCGAACTACAACCAGGTCGGCCGCCCGCCGCTGGTCGGCGTGAAGAACGGCGTCGCGACGCTGCTGGTGCGCCGCGAAACCGAGGAGGACCTCAGCCGCCGCGACCTCGGCTAGTCCTAACCCCGCTCGATGACGTCGCCGCCGCGTCGCACCACTCCGCGCGGCAGGCGGCGGCCGGCGAAGAAGTCGCGGCAGCCGCGGTGCACCGCGAACATCAGCGGCACGCCCAGCACGATCGACACCACGCCGATCACCGCGACACCGCCGATGCCGAACACCGTCGTCTCGCCCGCGTCCGGCCGCGCGTACTCGACCAGCGCGAACCCCAGCACGGCCAGGAAGAACACCCCGCCGAGGAACGGCAGGAGCCCGCGCAGCAGGAAGTTGCGCGCGCTCGCGAAGAGCGTGCGGCGGAACACCCAGACGCAGGCGAGCGCCGTCATCGTGTACTCGATCGCGATGGTCAGCCCGACCGCGTCGACCGAGTCCGACAGGACGTTGTCGCTGATCAGCGCGAGCAGCACGTACACCGCCAGCGACACGAGCCCGAACGCCCAGGTCGCCACCGACGGCGTCCGGAACCGCGGGTGCACGCGCCCGAAGACGCGGGGCAGCGCGCCGTGGCTGGCCATCGACAACGTCGTGCGCGCGGCCGGCATGATCGTCGCCTGGCTGGTGGCCGCGCCGCTGGTCAGCACCGAGACGATCAGGAGCACACCCAGCACCTTGCCCGCGGTGCCGTCCCCGAACACCGCGCCGCCGAGACCCGCGAGGACGTCGTCGGAATTCGCCTCGTTGCCCAGCCCGATGCCCTCGGTCCCGACCCCGGCGAAGGCCAGCGCGGCGACCGTGACGAGCAGGTAGTTCAGCACCAGCAACACGGTCGAAAGCACCGCGGCGCGACCCGGCGCGTGGCGCGGATCGGCGGACTCCTCGTTGACCGACAGCGAGCTTTCCCAGCCCCAGTAGATGAACACAGCGAGCAGCACCGCCGAAACCGCCGGGCCGGCGCCGACCCCGCTCGGCCACAGCCAGTCGAGGTGCGGGACCGACGCCTGCGGTCCGGCCGTGCCCTCGAAGACACGGACCAGCGCCACGACCGAGAAGAGCACGAGGACGACGAGCTCCACACCCAGCAGGATCCACTGCGCCCGCGCGGACACCTCGATGCCGCGGTGGCAGAGCCAGCACAACGCGAGCAGCCAGGCGGCCCCGATCGCCGTCGTGACCCACCGGTTGCCCGCGGCATCGGACGCGCCGAACAGCAGCAGCGTGTACCGGCCGGTCAGCGCGGATTGGCTGCTCATCACCAGCAGTTGCGCGACCGTGACGACCCAGCCGGTGAACCACCCGGCGTGCGGGCCGAACGCGCGCGCCGCCCACGTGAAGTTCGTCCCGCAGTCGGGTTCCGCGGTGTTCAGCTCGCGGAACGCGAGGGCGACGAACAGCACCGGCACGAACGACAGCAGCACGAACGCGGCCGCCTTGAAGCCGGTGCCCGCCAAGACGATCAGCCCGAGCGTGGCCGCGATCGAGTACGCCGGAGCGGTCGACGACATCCCGATGACCATCGACGACACCATGCCCAGGGTGCCGCCGCGCAGCCCCTTCCCGGGGACGGCGGGAGCGACGCCGAGCGCCACGGCCTCCGACATGCGTTGGTCCTCCTGGGGTAACGGGAGACGACAGAGCCGCCAGACGGTACCCGGCGGAGCGCGCCGAGCGCGTGCGGCTGTGCGCGGGCGCACAAAACCGCCTCGGAAAGCCTTGTGATTTTCGCCCCCAGCCACCGATTCCTCGGCAGACCGCGATGTGAACGCCGGATCACGCGAAGCTGGCGCAGGGGTCTCGCTTTCTGGTCAGGTCTCGATACGCTGCGCACTTGACAAATCACATGCCGAAACACAGGGAGGGACGGCATGGGTGACGATTCACGTGCGCGCGGACTGGACAACACGGACAGATCGTTGATCGCCCTGCTCCAGCAGGACGGCCGCGCGTCGTTCACCGCGCTCGCGAAGGCGGTCGGGCTTTCGGAGGGAGCCGTCCGCCAGCGGGTGCAGCGGCTGCTGCGCGACGACCTCATGCAGATCGTGGCGGTGACCGACCCGGTCAACGTCGATCTGACGAGGCAGGCGATGGTCGGGATCAGCGTCGACGGCGCCGATCCGCGCGAGGTGGCGGACAAGCTGTCCGAACTGCCGAACGTGCACTACGTCGTGTTGTGCGCCGGGCGGTACGACCTGCTGGCCGAGCTGGTCTGCCGGGACGACGACCACATGCTCGAAGTGCTCGGTGAGGAGATCCGGCAGATCCCGGGCGTCTCCGGTACCGAACTGTTCGTCTACCTCAAGCTGGCCAAGCAGAACTACTCCTGGGGCCGGCTCACGGCGTAGCGGTCGTGAGTGAGAAACAGGCACGCTGTTTCTCACTCACGAGGCGCTAGACGAACCGCCGGTACCCGGCCCGCGCGGGAGCCCCGGCTTCGGCGAGCCCCGACAACGCCGAAGGCAGCGGTTCCCGGTGCAGCACCCCCAGGCGCTGCGTGGCGCGGGTGAGCGCGACGTACAACTCGGCCGCGCCACGCGGGCCCCCGGCCAGGATCCGCTCCGGTTCGACGACGAGAACGGCGTCGAACTCCAGGCCCTTGGTGGCCGACGGCGGAACCGTGCCGGGCACGCCCGGCGGGCCGATCACGACGGCCGTGCCTTCACGGCCGTCTTCGTCGCGGGCGAAATCGTCGATGGCCTCCGGCAATTCGCCGTCTGCAACCCGTCTGGACCACGGCCGGATCCCGCAGGCGCGCACGGATTCCGGCGGCCGCGCGTCCGGCGCGAACTTCGCCAGCACGGCACTGGCGACGGTCATGATCTCGGCCGGCGTCCGGTAGTTCACGGTCAGCTCCCGGTACTGCCAGCGGTCGCCGACGTACGGCGCCAGCACCGCGCCCCACGACGTCGCCCCGGCCGCCGACCGGCGCTGGGCGAGGTCGCCGACGATGGTGAACGACCGGCTCGGGCACTTCCGCATCAGCACCCGCCAGTCCATTTCGGACAGTTCCTGCGCCTCGTCGACGACGACGTGCCCGTACGTCCAGTCGCGGTCCGCACCCGCCCGTTCGGCGAGGTCACGGTGGTCGCGCTCGACGAACCGCTCGGCCAGGTCCTCGGCGTGGAGCAGGTTTTCCGCCGACAGCAGGACGTCCTCGTCCATTTCCTCGCGGTCCAGCTTGAGGACGTCGAAGACACCGGCGGAGTACTCGGCCGCTTCGGCCGCCCGCCGGCGCGCGGCGGCCCGGTCGGCGGCGTCGTCGCGGCCGAGCAGGTCGACGAGCTCGTCGAGCAGCGGCACGTCCGACACCGTCCAGGCGGCGCCGTCGGCGCGGAACAACGCGGGGTCGGCGCCGGCGGCCGCGAGCCGGCGCGGCGACGTGTACAGCGGCGCCAGCAGCGTCTCCGGCGTCAGCTCCGGCCACAGCGCGCCGAGGACGGCGTCGAGTTCTTCGTGCTCGGCCAGCTCTTCCCGGACGTCGGCGCGGAGATCGGCCCACGCCCCGCGGTCCGCCCGGGTCAGCCAGCCTTCGCCGATCTTCGCCACCGCGCGCTCGGCGAGGATCGCGACGACGTGCTCGCGGAACACCGTGCGGGCCTCGTTGTGCGGCAGACCGGACCGGCGCGCTTCGAGCCGGGCCTCGGCCGCGGTGCCCGCGTCGAGGTCGACGGTGATGTCGGCCAGCTCGACCGGCACCGGTTCGTCCGGCACCCGCTGCCGGTCGGCGACCGCCGCCGCCAGGACGTCGACCATCGTCGACGATCCCTTGAGCCGAGCCACCTCCGGCGCGTCTTCGGCGGTGACGCGCAAGCCGGGGACGAGGTCGCCGGTGGTCCGGAAGACGACGTCCGATTCGCCGAGCGACGGCAGCACGCGCCCGATGTGGTCGAGGAACAGCGGGCTCGGCCCGACCACCAGCACGCCGCTGCGCGACATCCGTTCGCGCTGGGTGTAGAGCAGGTAGGCGACGCGGTGCAGCGCGACGGCGGTCTTCCCGGTGCCCGGACCGCCCTCGACCACCAGGACGCCCGCGTGACCGAGCCGGATGATCTCGTCCTGCTCGGCCTGGATCGTCGCGACGATGTCCCGCATGCCCTCGCCGCGGGGTGCGGTGACGGCGGCCAGCAGCGCCGCGTCCCCGCGTTCGCCGGCGCCCGGACGGCCGAACACCTCGTCCGTGAACTCGGTGACCCGGCGCCCGACGGAATGGAACTGGCGACGGCGGCGCGTGTTTTCCGGCGACGCCGCGGTGGCGACGTAGAACGGGCGCGCCGCCGGCGCCCGCCAATCCAGGAGAAGGGGCTCGTAGTCGTTTTCGCCGTCGAAGAGACCGAGCCGGCCGATGTAGGAACGTTCGCCCGAAAGGGCGTCCAGCCTGCCGAAGCAGAGCCCGTTGTCGGCGACGTTCAGCCGCGTCGCTTCCCGGGCCCGGATGCGCACGTCGGCGTCCCGTTCCACCAGCGCGATCCCGGTTTCCCCCACGGCGGCCCGGTAGCGGGCCCGCGCCTGCTCGCGTTCGCGGTCGAGCCGCGCGTACAGCCCCGCGATGTACGCGCGCTCGTCCCGCAATTCCTCGTCGTACCCCTGATTTGACAATTTCCCCTCACAGCGGTTAGACTGGCACCAGGTTCGGCGAGTTCTCTTTGTTTTCGGAGAGCACGCCGATTTTTTATTGTCCACCCGCTGTCAAGGGGTTCGGCCCGGCGCGGGGTGGACAGCGGTACTCTTCGCCCATGAGCGGTCCACGGGTGTTCCGGTTGATCCAGCCCGTCGACGACATCGAGGTCGCGGTCGCGTTCTACGCCGCGGTCCTCGGCCACGCCGGCGAGCGGATCTCGCTCAACCGCCACTACTTCCACTGCGGCGGCATCGTGCTCGCCTGCGTCGAAACGCCGCCTGAGCACCGCGAGCCGCGGCCGCGGAAGGACCCGCGGATCGTCTACCTCGCGGTCGACGACGTCGAGGAGACGTTCGAGCGCGTCCGCGCCGCCCAGCCGCGCTGGATCGACGACGCCATCGAGACGCAGTTCTGGGGCGAACGCTCCTTCTACGCCGACGACCCGTTCGGCAACCCGCTGTGCTTCGTCCAGGAGGACACGCGCTACTCGGGCGGGCCCGTCGGCTGATCGCCGTTCGCCGACCGCAGCCGGAACGGCATGACGAACCAGAGGATCCCGAAGATCAGCAGGCACAGCACGGCCATCACGGCCATCGCGATCCCGCCGTAGACGACCTTGGCGATCAGCGCGACGGTCGACGTGATCGCCAGGGCCAGGCAGACCACCCCGACCAGGACGAACCGGTTGCCGACGGTCAGGATCCGTTCGCGGCTGCCGGTGCGGAACAGCAGCCGGTGCCACGCCGCGGGCGCGGTCAGCAGCGCCGTCGCGGCCACCGCGAGCGCCACCGCGGACAGGTGCAGCGACTTCTCGAACCCGCTGGCGTCGTGGAACCGGTCGGTGAACACCACCGACAGCAGGAACCCGAACAGGATCTGCACGCCGGCCTGCGCGACCCGCAGCTCCTGCAGCAGCTCGCCGACGTTGCGCGTCAGCTGCTCGTTGCGGGTCTCGCCGGTGTGTTCGGGCACGGAACGACCTTAACCGGGCCCGGGATCTCCCACCGGATGGGAAAAGCGTGAGTTTCCCACCGCAAGCGATCACTCGTTCGTGTGAAGATCATGGTGAGCGGTGTTCGCGCTGCTAGAGAAGGACCATGCGTCTTCTCCCGGCTCTCGCCACCGCGGCCGTCCTGGCCGCACTCGTCCCCGGCGCCGCTTCCGCGTCGACGTCACCCGTGCACGTCGCGACCGCGCACGGCACGTTCACCGCGTATGCCCCCAGCGCACACGCGGTGACGTACCGCCCCGACCTCGTCCCCACCGGCACCCGTGCGCACGTGTTCAGCCTCTCGGCCCCGCACGCGGGCACGACGACCACGCTGGTCGTCACCGGCCTGCGGCCCGGGCGCGCTTACGGCGCCCACGCGCACGCGCAGCCGTGCGGCGCCACCGGTGACGCCGCCGGGCCGCACTTCCAGCACGTGCCGGACCCGGTGAAGCCCTCGACCGACCCCGCGTACGCCAACCCCCGCAACGAGATCTGGCTCGACTTCACCACCGACCGGCTCGGCACCGGCTTCGCCCGGTCCACTGTGGACTGGACGTTCGCCGGGCGGCGGGCCCGGTCCGTGGTCGTGCACGAGACGCACACGCACACCGACCCCGGGCACGCGGGGACGGCGGGCGCCCGGCTCGCCTGCCTGGACGTGGACTTCTAGTCACCACCCCCAGGTGCGCTCGGGCACCACGCGGATGCGCGCGGAGAACTCGGCGTCGAAGGCTTCCGGTGTCTCGAAGCCGGCCGCCGCGTAGTCGGAGCCGTACTTGTCGAGGTAGCCCGGCGCCTCGGAGGCCTTCGCCTCGTCGACGGTCGCTTTGCCGTTGAGCACGAGGACCGAGCCGCCGTGCTCGTCGCTGTTGAGGTGGAAGCTCACCTCGGGGTTCGCCTCGATGTGCCGGAGCTTCGCGGTGTCCGGCTTGCTGAACAGCACGACGTCGTCGCCGTCGAGCACGAACCACACCGGCCGCGGGGCCGACCGCCCCTTCGGCGTGGTGGTGGTCAGCCACGCGATCTTTTCGCCCGCCCGGTCGGCGAGGTTCGGTTCCGTCATGTCGGTGCCCCCTGGCTCCTCGGTCCTGTGACCCAGGTAACCACGGGGCACCGACAATTCTTCCCCGCTAGCGCGAGGCGACCCGCCTGGCGTACCGCGTTCCGGCGGCCAGCAGCACCAGTCCGGCGCCGAGGAACGCGCCGACCCGCGCGAGGCCGTCCAGCGCCGAGAGGTCGAACAGCACCAGCTTGAGCACCGCGGCGCCGACCAGGACCAGCCCGGTCACGCGCAGCCCGACGACGTCGATCCCGCGCAGCAGCAGGACGAGCGCGGCGACCGTCCAGGACACCGTGATCAGCGCGTGGCCGAGCAGGAAACCCGGGCGGCCGGGGGCCGCGAGCAGCGACCCGCACAGCACCACCCCGCCGGCGCCGTACAGCGCGGCGACGCCGGCGAGGAGCCACACCGGCAGGTCGTCGGCCGGACCGCGGAACACCGACAGCCGGGCCGCCGCCCACGGGAGCGCGACCGAAACGGCGAGGATGAGCGCGGCGACCGCGAGCGCGCCGGCCAGCTCGGCGGCCGAGCGGGTGCGCGGGACGATCAGCAGCGCCGGCGTGACGTCGAAGAACACGCCGAGCAGGCCGCCGACCGTGGCGAACCCGAGCGCGGCGCCGAGCGCGAACCGGTTGCGGCCGGCGACCGCGGCCACCACCAGCAGCAGCGCCTCGCCGAGCAGGACCCCGGCGCGGGCCGCGCCGTCGAACTGCGTGACGGTCGCCTGCAGGATCGCGAGCAAACCGGCCAGCCCGGCCAGCTGCCCGGCGACGCCCGGCCAGAAGCGGCGCGCGGCCCAGACGGCGAGCAAGAGGACGCCGGCGCCCGCCGTGATCGGCACGGCCTGCGGCTTCGGCAGCAGCAGCGCCGCGATGAGCGTGGGGAGCACGGCCGTCGCCAGCACCGAAAGCGCGGCGGGGTCGTTCTCGCGGCGGCGCAGCACGATCAGCGCGAGCACGATCCCGGCGACGCCGGCCCCGCCCGCCGCGGCGGTGTTGGCCCAGCCGCCGCCCTGGCCGACCACCGCCGTGCTGATCACGGACGCGAACAGCGGCGGGATCCCGGCGGCGAGCGTGAGTGACGACCAGTCGCGGCGCAGCTGCACCGGCGTCGTCGCGAGCTGGACCATGAGCAGGAAGGTGACCAGTTCGGGGGTGAACCCGCGGGTGATCATCGGCGCGCAGACGACGCAGCCGACGACGACGGCCGCGGCCAGCAGCGGCGACTCCCAGCGCACGGCCACGAGCAGCCCGCCGACGGTGATCGCCAGCCCGGCGGCGAGGCCGGCGAGCACCGGCAGGAACTCGTAGAGCGTGGTCGCGGCGACGGCGTCCAGGTAGAGCGTCGCGATCCCGGTGGCGGCGAGGGCGAAGGCCCCGGTGCGGCCGGCGGGCTTGCGGTGCAGCCACACGCCGGTGCCGGTCAGCGCCAGCCCGAACGCGGCGCCGACGAGCACCCGCGGCAGCGGCCCGAGCCAGCCCCGCTGGACGGCCAGCACGAGCAGCAGGACGACGCCGAGCAGCGTGACGGCACCGCCGACCCAGGCGAGCACGCGGCTCCCGGCGCCTTCCTTGCCGAGCTTCTCACCGAGCGTCTGCCGGGGAACGGGCTGGTAGGGCGGCTGCGGGAAGTACTGCGGCGGGGGCGGCGGCTGCCACTGGTACTGCGGCGGCCACGGCGGCGGCATCGGCTGGGGCTGGGGCTGGGGCGGCGGCGCCAGCTCAGGCTGCGGAGCCGGCTTCGGCTGTTCGGTGCGTGCGGTCCGCAGTTCGGCACCCACCAGGGCGAGACGACGCCCCAGGTCGTCGATCTCGCCGGCGAGCCGGAGGAGCACATCTGCTTCGGTGGTCATACCGGACAGGGTCACGCACGGCGCCCACCTGCGGATCCGTAGCACTACTCAAACCCGGGTCACGTCCTGGTCGCGGCCAGCACCCGGTCCATGGTGGTCATGATCGAAACGGTTTCGGCGAGCGGCATGAGCGGGCTCTCGGTCTCCCCGTTCGCCAGCCGGAGCGCCACCTCGTCGGCCTGGTACCGCAGGCCACGGCCCTCATCGAGGTACTCGAAGCGGCTCCGCTCGCCCTCGCGCGGGATGAGCGTGAAGGACGCGGGCGCGTAGAAGGCACCCTCGACCTCGATGCGCGCGTCGGTGCCGACGATCGTCGCGGTGGTCGGCGTCACCGCGCTCAGCGTGCAGCTCAGCACCGCCTGCGCGCCGCTTCCGTAGCCGAACAGCATCGACGTCTGCGCGTCGACGCCGGTGAAGGCGGGCGTCGCGATCGCGGCAACGCGCTCGGGTTCGCCGAGCACCATCGAGGCGAAGGAGACGGGGTAGATCCCCAGGTCGAGCAGTGCGCCACCGCCGAGTTCGGGGGCGAACAACCGGAAGCCGGCGTCCTCGGCGAACCACTGCCCGTGGTCGGCGGCCACGGTGACGACCCGGCCGAGGCTCGGCAGCAGCTCGCGGATGTGCCGGATGTGCGGCAGGAACCGCGTCCACATGGCCTCCATGAGGAAGAGGTTCTTGTCCCGCGCCAGCTCGACGAGGTCCCGCGCCTCGTCGGCGTTCATCGTGAAGGGCTTCTCGACCAGCACGGCCTTGCCGGCCTCGAGCGCGAGCCGCGCGTTGGCGTGGTGCATGGGGTGCGGGGTGGCGACGTAGACGACATCGATGTCGGGATCGTTCGCAAGGGCTTCGTAGCTGCTGTGCCGGGCGGGGATGTGCCGCGCGTCGGCGAACCGCTCGGCGCTCTCGGCACTCCGGGACCCGACGGCGGTGACGACGCCGGAGGTGGTCAGCTCCAGGTCGTCGGCGAAGGCCTTCGCGATACCGCCGGTACCCATGATTCCCCAGCGCAGGGGCTTGTCGTTCATGACCGCGAGCCTAGATACCCCACTTACCCCGCGCCACGGCCACGACGAGCGCGCCCGCGCTCCCCAACGCGGCGAGCGCCATGACCGCGCACCCGTCGCCCGGAGCAGGGCGGCAGCCCGACGACACCTCGCGCAACGTGCGTGCGCGTGCGCGGCCGTCGGGTTGTCGACCTCCTCGAGGTACAGCAGGAGGTGCTGCCCCTCGAGCACTTGCGCCGAAGCAAACGGCCTTCGCGTTGAACGTAGAACCTCTGCCCGGCTCATCCCCGCCGATGGCCGGTTGTGGCCAACCCCTTTTAGTCAGTCCGACAAAAAGCTATCATCTGCCAGGTGAGCAGCGGAGAAGTTCCCTTCAGCGCGGTCGCGGTCGACCTGGCCGTCTTCACCGTGCGCGAGCGCGCGCTGCACGTCCTCGTCGTCGAACGCGCCACCGAGCCCTTCGCCGGCCGGTTCGCCCTGCCGGGCGGATTCCTCGAGGCGGGCGAAGACCTCGACCAGGCCGCCCACCGCGAACTGGCCGAGGAGACCGGCCTGGACACCGGCCGCCTGCACATCCGCCAGCTCCGCTCCTACGGCGACCCGGACCGCGATCCGCGCGGCCGGGTCGTGTCCGTCTGCTACGTCGCCCTGATGCCCGACCTGCCCCTGCCGGTGGCCGGCGGCGACGCCCGCGCCGCGCACTGGATCCCCGTCGCCACGCTGCAGGAACCCGCGCGCGGACTGGCCTTCGACCACCACCGCCTGCTGGCCGACGCGGTCGAGCACGCCAGGGACACGCTGTCCCACACCACCTTGGCGGCGGCGTTCTGCCCCCAGGAGTTCACCGTCGGCAAGCTGCGGGAGATCTACGAGATCGTCTGGGGCACCCGGCTGGACCCCGCGAACTTCCACCGCAAGGTCACCAACGTCCCCGGCTTCCTCGTCCCGACCGGCGGCAAGGCCGCGGGCACCGGGGGCCGGCCGGCGGCCCTCTACCGGGTCGGATCGGCGACCCGGCTGCACCCGGCGATCCTGCGGGACGACTCGTGGTGAGCCCCGAGCCGGGCACGGTCGTCATCTGCACCGCGCTCGACGTGGAGTACCGCGCCGTCCGCGAGCACCTGCCGGGGCCGTTGACCGAACGCGAGGAACGCGGTGCCCTGTACGACGTCGGCGCCTTCGGCGGCTGGACGGTGGCGCTGGCCCAAACCGGCGCCGGGGGCACCCAGGCGGGCGTGGAACTGGAGCGGGCCATCGCCGCGTTCCGCCCGGAAGTGGTCCTGTTCGTCGGCGTGGCGGGCGGCCGCAAGGACGTCTCGCTCGGCGACGTCGTCGTCGCCGACCACGTCTACGACTACGAGTCCGGCAAGGACACCGCGGCCGGCTTCCTGCCACGCATCAAGACCGCCGCCGCTTCGATGCCGCTGCTGCGCCGCGCCGGACAGCTGGCCCGCGACTCCGCGTGGCAGCACCGCATCCGGCCCGCCGTCCCGAACACCCTGCCGCGAGCGGTCGTAAAGCCGATCGCGGCGGGCGGCAAGGTCATCGCGGACACGGCGTCGGCGACCGCGCTGTTCCTGGCCCAGCACTGCGGGGACGCGGCCGCGGTCGAGATGGAGGCACACGGTTTCCTGTACGGCGCCTACGTCAACGAGGGCGTGCAGGCACTGGTCGTCCGCGGGATCTCGGACCTGCTGTCCGGCAAGACGGAGGCGGCCGACGAGCACTGGCAGCCGGTGGCGTCCCGGCACGCGGCCGCGTTCGCCTTCGAGCTGCTCACCCGCCTGAGCTCGCGCGACGGCGAAAAAGCCGTCGAAGCCTACGAAGCGGCCCGCGAACTGCAGCGGAGCTGGGACACGACGGTCGACGACCTGGTCGAGATCGAACGGCTCTACCGCCAGGCGGCGAACGCCGGCCACGCCGACGCGATGACCATGGTCGGCCTGACCGTCGAAGGCAGGCTGCGCGCGAGCGTCCTCGGGCAGGAATCCGGTGCCCCGTCCGCGGCGGACGTCCGGACCGCGTTGCACTGGTACGCCAAGTCCGCGGACCGCGGCAGCGTGTTCGGCGCCTTCCACCTGGGCCGCGTCCACGAGGAGCACTTCGGCGACCCCGACGAGGCGCTCAAGTGGTACGAGAAGGCCGCCGCCGGCGGTCACGGCGGCGCGCGGGCGAGCCTGGAAGGGCTGCGGCGCCGGCTGGAGCTGGGCCTCGGCGCGCTGGCGGGCCACAAACCGTTCGAACGACCACCGCTGGACCATCGACCGAGCGAAGGGGGACCCATGCCCGCCGACACCGAGCACGAGCAGTGGATCAACACGGAATTCGGCACCGAACCACAAGCTTTCGCGATTTGCCTCGGTGAATTGCAGGAAGCGTGCGGCGGCCAATACGGGGAATGGGGCACGCTGACCGCGGACGAGGGGTCGATGATCCTCGGCCACTTCTGCCTCCTCAGGCCCGCGCGGCCCCACCTGCCCGCGGTCGCGTTCGAGTACTACGACCGGATCGGCGAAGGGAACCTGCGGAAGTACGCGGCGGAACTGCGCTCGTCCGGCGCGCCGGATCCCGCGGAATCCGCGCCTGTGTGGTGGTGGCAGCGGTCCGAAAACCGGGTCAGCACCGTGGAAAACTTCTACGGGTTCGATCTCTCGGTGCAGGACTACGACTGGACGACGTCCCTGGTCGGCGACCTCATCGAGCAGCTGAAGGGCGACGCGGCACCCGACGCCGGGCTCCGCGAAACCATCCTCCACCTGCGGCTGGTCGCCCGCGCCATGGCGAAGCGGCGCGAGCTGGCCATCCCGGCGGCGACCGGCGAGGGCAAGATGGAGTTCTCCCTGCTGCTGACGCCGGAGCAGTTCGCGGTGCTCGTGCGCGTCGCCGAGGCCGCGTCCCAGTCGACGGACGCCGAGCCCGGCTTCCGCGAATTCTGGCAGCGCGTGCGAGCGGCCCTCAAGGCGGCGCACACCACGCCGTTCGACTGACGGCCCCTGGTCGACGTGATCGACACCACAAGCGACAATGGAGGACGTGACCGCCACCCTGAGCAAGCCCGCCCTGAAGATCGGCCCATACCAGGTCGATCCCCCAGTGGTGCTCGCCCCGATGGCCGGCATCACCAACGTCGCCTTCCGGCAGCTGTGCGCCGAGTACGGCGCGGGCATCTACGTGTGCGAGATGATCACCGCCCGCGCCGTCGTCGAACGGCACCCCGGCACCATGCACATGATGACCTTCGGGGCGAACGAAAAGCCCAGGTCGATGCAGCTTTACGGCGTTGACCCGAAGACCATGGCCGAAGCCGTCCGCATCATCGTCGGCGAGGGGCTCGCCGACCACGTCGACAGCAACTTCGGCTGCCCGGTCGCGAAGGTGACGCGCAAGGGCGGCGGGGCGGCGCTGCCGTTCAAGCGGAAGCTGTTCGAAGCCATCGTGCGCGAGTCGGCGCGGGCGGCGGGCGACGTCCCGTTCACGGTCAAGTTCCGCATCGGCATCGACGACGACCACCGCACCTTCCTCGACGCCGGCCGCATCGCCGAGGGCGAGGGCGCGGCCGCCGTCAGCCTGCACGCGCGCACGGCCGCGCAGCGCTACTCCGGGCAGGCCGACTGGACCAAGATCGCCGAGCTCAAGCAGGCCGTGACCACCATCCCGGTGCTCGGCAACGGCGACATCTTCTCCGCCGCCGACGCCCTGCGCATGGTCGAGCAGACGGGCTGCGACGGCGTCGTCGTCGGCCGCGGCTGCCTGGGCCGACCGTGGCTGTTCGGCGAGCTGGAGGCCGCCTTCGCCAGCCGCCCGCTGCCGACCCCGCCGAACCTGGGCGAGGTCGCCGGTGTCCTGCGCCGCCACGCGGAGCTGCTCGTCCAGCACGACGGCGAGACCAAGGCCCTGCGCGACCTGCGCAAGCACATGGCCTGGTACTTCATGAACTTCCCGGTCGGCTCCGAACTCCGCCGCGGCTTCGCGATGGTGTCCAGCCTCCCCGAGCTGGACGACCTCATCGGCCGCCTCGACCACGACGCCCCGTTCCCCGACAACGCCGACGGCCCCCGCGGCCGCCAAGGCTCCCCGGGCAAGGTCACACTGCCGCACGGCTGGCTCGACGACCCGGACGACGACTGCGTCCCGGAAGCGGAAGACATGCACTCAGGCGGCTGAGGCTCAGCCCGAACAGCAGCACCCCGAGCGGCACGTGCACGGCCGTGACGTGCGCGATCCCCAGCACAACCTGCGCGGTCACGAGCACGAGGAAGACCCCGGCGTACCCGATCGGCCACGGCGAATCCCCGCCCGGCTTCCACGCCAGGACCGCGGCGACCACCTGGACGACGGCGACCACGAACACCGTGTACGCCGCCGCGCTGTGCAGCGAATGCCCGCTCGGCGTGGTGAGCAGCAGGCCGGCGGTGACCGCCGAGAGGAAGACCGCGAGGGTCTGCAGGGCGCGCGAGAACGTTTCCATGCCCACCCGACGACGAAGCCCACCGGAACGTGAGGCCGTGACATCTGTCAGGCCGAAGTCGTGGCGAACGACATCCGTCCCCGAACCCGCGTCGCGACAAGCTTTTCGCATGACGAAGAACGGTTCCCCGCTCCAGACCCTCGCCATCGAGATCGCCGTCCCGATCGGTGTCTACTACGGACTCCACGCGCTCGGTGCCAGCGTCTTCCTGAGCCTCGCCCTCAGCGGCGTCGTCCCGCTCGCCCGGACGCTCTACCAGTTCGCCAAGTACCGCACCCTCAACGGCCTCGCGCTGGTCGTGCTGGTCACCAACGTGGTCGGCATGCTGCTGACGTTCGTCTCCGGCGACGCCCGGATGATGATCGCGAAGGACTCGATCGGCAGCGGCATCACCGGGCTCGTCATCCTCGTCTCCGCGTTCACCGCGGCGCCGATCATGACCAAGACCATCCAGCCGTTCCTCACCCGCGGCAAGGCGGAGAACGAAGCCGCGTGGGACCGCCTGGCCGGGACCGCGAAATTCCTAGGGATCATGCGTCGCACCAGCGTCATCTGGGGGATCGGGTTCGTGCTCGAGTCCGCCGCCCGCGTGATCGGCGCCTTCACGCTGCCGATCGAGACCATGGTCTGGCTGAGCACCGTCATCTTCGTGAGCACCTTCGCGGTGCTGATGGTCGTCGGCGGGAAGGTCGCCGAGCAGGCGGGCAAGCTGATCGTCGCGGACGCCCGGCCGCTCGTCGCCGCTTGACCTGCGACACCCCGGGGTGTACAGGTGTGTACATGTACAGCAAGCGGGAGCAGCTGGTCGGCGACCTCACCGACCTGATCCGCTCCGGGCGCCTCGCCAACGGCGAACGCCTCCCCGGTGAGAACCAGCTCGCCCTGCAGTACCAAGTCAGCCGCGGCACGGTCCGCAGCGCGCTGTCCGAGCTGCAGCAGCTCGAACTCATCTCCACCCAGGCCGGCGTCGGCTCGTTCGTCACCTTCGACGGCGTCCAGCTCGACCAGCGGATCGGCTGGGCCCGCGCGCTCGCCGATGCCGGCGCGCCCGTCACCACCGAAATCCTCGGCATCGAAACTGTGCGGGACCAGGCGCTCCACGAGGAATTCGGGCAGGAAACCTACGTCGCCGTCCGGCGGCTGCGGCGGGAGCACGACCGCGGGGTCTCGCTGGAGACCGCCACCGTGCCCGCCGTCGGGCCGCTCGCCGAGCTCCCCGGCACCGGGCTGCGCGACGACTCGCTCACCAAGACCCTCGAAGCCGCCGGCCTGGTCGCCGTCGGTGGCGACCAGTGGATCAGCACCGAACGCCTCGACGCCGGCGCCGCCGAACTCCTCGGCCGCGGCATCGGCGAGCTCTTCCTCCGCGCCGAACGCACCTCGGTCGACGTCGAAGGCAGGCTGGTCGAGCGGGTGGTCAGCCTGCTGGACCCGGACCGCTTCCAGTTCCACCTCACCTTCGGACACCGGTGAACGCGCGGGACCGGGCGCTCGGCGCGTTCACCGGACTGGCCGTCGGCGACGCACTCGGGATGCCGACGCAGTCCATGTCCCGCGCCGCGATCGCCGCCACCTACGGGCCGGTCACCGGCCTGCTGACCGCCGCCGCCGAGCAGCCGATCGCGCCGTCGATGCCCGCCGGGTCGGTCACCGACGACACCGAGCAGGCCGTCCTGCTGGCCCGGCTGCTCATCGACGGTCGGGGCACCGTCGAGCCGGACGTCTTCGCCGACGCCCTGCTCGGCTGGGAAGCGGACATGGTCCGCCGCGGCTCCGCCGACCTGCTCGGCCCCTCGACCAAACGCGCGCTTTCCCTGCTGCAGGAAGGCATCCCGGCCGACGAAGCCGGCCGCACCGGGACGACCAACGGCGCCGCCATGCGGGTCACGCCGGTCGGCATCGCCACGCCGGCCGGGGACCTGCACCGCCTGGTCGACGCCGTCGTCGCGACCGCGCGGGTCACGCACAACACCAGCCTGGGCATCGCGGCCGCCGCCGCGGTCGCGGCCGCCGTCTCCGCCGGGGTCGACGGCGCGAGCCTGGCCGAAGCGCTCGACGCGGGTGAGCGCGCCGCCGTCGTCGGCGGGGAACGCGGGCACTGGGCACCCGGCGGCGAGATCGCCGCCCGGATCCACTGGGCGCGCGGCTGGGTGCGGGGCATGGCGCCGGCCGCCGTCGCCGACGCGGTCGCCAGGGTGATCGGCACTTCGGTCGCGTCGCAGGAGTCGGTCGTGGCCTCGTTCGCGCTGGCCGAGGCCATGGGCGACGACCCGCCGTCGGCGCTGCGGCTGGCCGCCGGACTGGGCGGCGACACCGACACCGTGGCCGCGATCTGCGGGGCGATGCTCGGGGCCGCGCACGGCGTCGGCGCCTTCCGCCCCGACGTCGTCGAGACCGTTTTGGCCGTCAACCGGCTGGAATTCGGCCCGCTGGTCGACGAACTCCTCGCGCTGCGCCGTCGATGACCGGGCGGCTGGTGCACACCGGGCAGGTCGTCCTCGACCTGGTCATGGCGGTGCCGGCCCTGCCGCCTCGGGGCGGTGACGTCATGGCGTCTTCGACGAACCTCGTGCCCGGGGGCGGGTTCAACGTGATGGCCGCGGCCGCGCGCTCCGGTGCGCGAGTGCTCTACGCGGGCGCGCACGGCACCGGCGTGCTGGGCGACCTCATGCGTGCCGCGCTGACGGCCGAAGGCATCGAACTGGCCCACGAACCGACGCCGGAACTGGACACCGGTGTCGTCGTCGCGCTCGTCGACCAGACCGGTGAGCGCACCTTCGCGACCGGCACCGGCGCCGAAGGACGGCTGACGCCCGCGGCGCTCGCCAACGTCCTCCCATCGAGTGACGACGTCGTGTACGTGTCCGGCTACAGTTGGTTGCATAAGAGCAATCGCAGGGCTCTCGCCGAGTGGCTTCCCCACACTTCCGGCTCGAGAACCCTTTTCGATCCCGGCCCGTTGGCCGGTGAACTCACCCCCGGAGACCTTCACGACTTACTGTCCTTTGTAGACATCTTGAGCTGCACCGCGCGCGAAGCCGACGTACTCGGCGAGCTGCCGGAGGTGGCCATCGTCCGCGACGGCGCGAAGGGCTGCCGCGTCCACGACCACGGCCGCGTCACCGAGGTGCCGGGCTTCCCGGTCGACGCGGTGGACACCAACGGCGCCGGCGACACGCACTGCGGCGTGCTGGCCGCGGAGCTGCTGCGCGGCAGTACCCTCCTCGACGCCGCCGTGCGTGCCAACGCGGCGGCCGCGCTTTCGGTGACCCGGCACGGCCCGGCGACGGCACCGGACCGGGCGGAGATCGACCACTGGGTGGAGGCCACGACATGAGCGGTTCCCGCAAGCTCGAGGTGGAGACCAACGGCCTCGACGTGATCGACGACGCCGAGCGGCGCGGCAGGCCACGGCAGCTGTTCTGGCCGTGGTTCGGCGCGAACGTGTCGGTGCTGGGGCTGAGCTACGGCTCGTTCACTCTCGGCTTCGGCATCTCGTTCTGGCAGGCGCTGGTCGCCGGCGTGGTCGGCATCCTGTTCTCGTTCCTGCTGTGCGGGTTCATCGCGATCGCCGGCAAGCGCGGGTCGGCGCCCACGATGCTGCTCTCGCGCGCCGCCTTCGGCGTCCGCGGCAACCGGCTGCCGTCCGCGATCTCGTGGCTGCTGACGGTCGGCTGGGAAACCGTGCTGACGGCGTTGGCGACGCTGGCGACGGCGACCGTGTTCGACCGCCTCGGCTGGGGCGGCGGGACGGTGACGAAGGTGGTCGCGCTGGTGGTCGTCGCCGCGCTGACCGTCGCCGCCGGCGTGCTGGGCTTCGACGCGATCATGAAGCTGCAGACGTGGATCACCTGGATCACCGGCGTGCTGACGGTCGTCTACGTGGTCCTCGTGGCCGGTGACGTGCACTGGGAGGCGGTCAGCGCACTGCCGTCCGGCTCGGCGCAGCAGTGGGTGGGCGCGCTGGTGTTCCTGATGACCGGCTTCGGCCTCGGCTGGGTCAACGCGGCCGCCGACTACTCACGTTACCTGCCGCGCTCGTCGTCGAGCCGGGGCGTGGTCGGCTGGACGACGTTCGGCGCGTCGGTGGCGCCGCTGGTGCTGCTGGTGGTCGGGCTGCTGCTGGCCGGCTCGTCACCGGACCTGAACAAGGCGATCGCGGCGGACCCGATCGGCGCGCTGACGACGTTGCTGCCGCTGTGGTTCCTGGTGCCGTTCGCACTCGTCGCGGTACTCGGCCTGGTCGGCGGCGCGGTGCTGGACATCTACTCGTCGGGCCTGGCACTGCTGTCGGCCGGCCTGCGCGTCCCGCGCCCGGTGGCGGCGCTCGTCGACGGCGTGCTGATGGTGCTGGGCACGATCTACATCGTGTTCTTCGGCGGCGAGTTCCTCGCCCAGTTCCAGGGTTTCCTGGTCACCCTCGGCGTGCCGGTGGCGGCCTGGTGCGGCGTGATGCTCGCGGACGTCCTGCTGCGCCGCCGCGACTACGCCGAGCAGGAGCTGTTCGACCCGGCGGGCCGCTACGGCGACGTCCGCGTCGGGCCGATCGCACTGGTACTGGTGGCGACGGCGCTCGGCTGGGGCCTGGTGACGAACACGTCCGCGGACTGGCTGAAGTGGCAGGGCTACCTCCTGGAGCCGTTCGGACTGGGCGGCCGCGAAGGCGCGTGGGCGTACGCGAACCTGGGCGTCTTGCTGGCCCTGGCGCTCGGCTTCCTCGTGACGTTGCTGACGCGGCAGCGGGTCCGCGCGCAGGAGGCAGCGTGAGAGCGGTCCTGGCGGTCATCGACCTGCAGAACGTCTTCGCCGACCCGGCGAGCGCGTGGTTCACCCCCCGCTTCGCCGAGGTGGTCCCCCCGATCCACCGCCTGGTGGCGGCATTCGGCGACGACGTCGTGTTCACGCGATTCGTCGCGCCTTCGATTCCGGAAGGGGCGTGGAAGCAGTACTACGCGCAGTGGCCCTTCGCCCTGCAACCACCGGACGCACCGCTGTACCAAGTGATCTCCGACTTCCAACCGCCGTCCACAGTGGACGCGACAACGTTCGGCAAGTGGACCCCGCGCCTGGCCACCCGCGTAGGCGGCGCACGCCTGGTCCTGGCGGGCGTATCGACGGACTGCTGCGTCCTGTCGACAGCCCTGGCCGCGGCAGACGCGGGCGTCTCGGTGACCGTAGTGTCCGACGCGTGCGCGGGCGTGGACGACGAAAGCCACGCAAAGGCGCTGGACATCATGCGGCTCTACGGCCCGCTGGTGAAGGTGGCCACGACGGAGGAGGTGCTGGGCTAACGTTGACTCGGTGAGCCTCGAAGCCTCGGCGATCGCGCTGACCACAGCGGTGGTGAAGGCCGCCGCGAAGATCTGGCTCGGCGACCGTCCGATCGCCGCCGACGCGACCGCGAAGGTGTTCGACCTGTTGGAGAAGCAGGTCACCGGCCTCAACGACCGCCGCAAGATCCGGCTGTTGTTCACCAACCTGGAGTCCCGCGTCGCGGACCGGCTGCTGCCGTTCGTCGACGTCGAGTTCCGCGCACTGCCGGAGCACGAGCGGGCCGCGGCCGTCGACGCGGTGCGCGAGACGTTCGACCGCGCCGCACTGACCGACGACGACCTGTTCGCGACCGACCTCGACGCGGCGTTCTTGTACCGCTACCTGCGCCGGACCGTTCCCGGCGTCACCGCGCTCCTGCCGGCCGACGGAACCGAGCTCTACAAGCGGGTGCTGCGGGAATGCTGCGCGTACTTGGTGCAGGTGACGAGTACCTTGCCCCGCTTCCAGCCCGGCGCGCTGGTGGAGGTGCTCCGTCGCGAGACGGAGATCCTCGAAGCGGTCCGGAACGTCCTGGCCTCGTTGCCGGAACGCCGTCACCCGGACGACTTCGCCGCCGACTTCCGCCGCCAGGTGGTCACGGCCCTCGACCGGATGGCCCTGTACGGCGCGGGCCTGACCGACGCGACCCGGCTGTACCCGCTGTCGGTCGCCTACTTGAGCCTGAGCGTCACTTCGGAGGAGGACGCCGCGGCCGGCGACCGGATCGAGCACGTCCTGCCACAGACGTCGCGGATCCTCCTGCGCGGCGAAGCGGGTTCCGGCAAGACGACGCTCCTGCAGTGGCTGGCCGTGCAGTGCGCGAGCCGTCGCCTCCGGGACGTCGACGGCTGGGAGGACCTGGAGCCGTTCCTGGTGCGGCTGCGGCGCTTCAGCGACGCCCCGCTACCGGCGCCGGAGCGCTTCCTCGACGAGGTCGGCAGGCACATCGCCGACGAGATGCCGCTCGGCTGGGTGCAGCAACGCCTGCGCCGAGGCAACGGCGTCCTGCTCGTCGACGGCCTCGACGAGGTCCCGGACGACCGGCGCCGTGAAGTGCGCGAGTGGCTCCGCGAGCTCGTCGTCGCGTTCCCGCGCGCCCGGTTCGTGGTGACCACCCGCCCGGCGGCGGTGACCCCGGATTGGCTTCACCACGAGGGTTTCACCGAAGTGCGGCTCCAGCCGATGACTCGGCGGGACGTCCGCACGTTCGTGACGCGCTGGCACCGCGCGCTGCCGGGCGAAGCGCTCGACGCCGAGCGTGACGCCCTGCTCGCGGCCATCGGCTCGCGAAGCGCGTTGCGGCGGCTCGCCGAGAACCCGTTGCTGTGCGCGCTCTTGTGCGCCCTGCACCACGAAGGCAATGGGCGCCTGCCGGACAACCGCATGGAGCTCTACGACGTCGCGCTGCGCATGCTGCTCGACAGCCGCGACGTCGAGCGGCGGATCGAAGCGAGCGTCCGCCTTTCACTGACCGAGAAACTGGTGCTGCTGCGGCACCTCGCGTACTGGCTGGTCCGCAACGGCCACACGGACGCCACCGCCGCCGCCGCCGAACGCCGCATCGAGGCGAAGCTGCGATCGATGGGTCAGATCGAAGTCACCCCGCGCACGGTGTTCCGCCACCTCCTCGACCGCGGCGGAGTGCTCCGCGAACCGGTCCCCGGCCGCATCGACTTCGTCCACCGCACGTTCCAGGAGTACCTCGCCGCGCAGGCGGCGGTCGAAGAGGACGACATCGGCATCCTGACCGCCAACGCACACCTGGACGAGTGGCACGAAGTAGTGGTGCTGGCCGCGGGCCACGCCCATCCCACGCAACGCGAACGACTCCTGGACGGCATCCTCGACTGGGACGTCGACGAACCCCGGCGACTGAAGCTAGACCTGGTCGCGCTGGCCTGCTTGGAGACCTCGCCGGAGTTGAACGAGAGGGTGCGCAACGAGATCGAAGACCGGGCGAGCACCCTGATCCCACCGACGACTTTCGAACAAGCGGAAGCGCTGGCGGCCACGGGCGAATTCGTACTGGACCTCCTCGCCGACTGCGAGCCCTCCGACCCCGATGCGGAGGCGGCGACCGTCCACGCGATCGCTTTGATCGGCGGCCCGGGCGCGTTGGAGCTGCTGTCCCGCTACGACGGGCCGCAGGACGCGGGCGTCGTGGACGAGTTGCTCAAGGCCCGGAGCCGCTTCGAACCGGCCGAATTCGCCGAACGCGTGCTGGCCGATCTGCCGATCGAGTACCTGTTCGTCGGTGACCCGGCGGACTTGGCCGGTCTGGAACACGTGCAGCAGCTCGAATACCTCGACTGCTGGTTCGAGGAGCCACACGGCGACCTCGGTTTCGCCCGGAAGCTACCTGGGCTGAAGGGGCTCGAGGTCGGCGATCCCGCCGGGTTCGACGTGCGCTCGCTGGTCGGCACCTCGCTGGAACGCATCACCCTGTGCGGCGACCCGCCCGAGTCGACCGACCTCGGGCCGCTCGCCGAGATCCCCACCCTGCGCACCATCCTCGCCGAGGTGGACACGCACGGCTGGGCGCGGCTGGCCGAGCTGCCGAACCTCGAACACCTCAAGCTGAGCGACATCGAGGACGTCGCCCGGCTCGCGGAGCTGGCCGGGCTGTCCCACCTGCCCGGGCTGGACCTCGACTGGGCGCCGGACCTCGAAGACCTGCGCCCCTTGTCCTTTTTGGACCGGCCGAGCGGACTGGGCTTCCGGAACTGCCCCCGGCTCCAGGACGTCGATGCGCTTTTCGGCTGGGCCGACAGCCTGACCAAGCTCAGCTTCGCCAACTGTCCCGCCGTGGACCTGACCGTGCTCCCTTCGCTGACCCGACTCCGGCTGGTGCAACTCATGGACACCTCGATGCCGGACCTCGGGCTGCTGGCCGGACTCGACGCATTGCGGCACCTGACCCTGCACGGTCCCGACGAGATCGACCTGACACCCCTCGCCGGGCGGCCCGATCTCGAAGTGCACGTGAGCGCGGACGTCCGGCTCCTCGGCGAGGAGTCGCTGGGTCCGGGGAGCCACGTCGAGCGGATCGGCGGCCGCCGCACGAAGTAGATTCGAGCCCGTGATCGACCACATCAGCATCCCCACCGAGGCCGGAACCTTCGACGCCATCGCCGCCGGGCCTGAAGACGGGCGGCCCGTGTTGCTGCTGCACGGCTTTCCCGAAGCCGCCGTCGAGTGGGAGCACCAGGTTGCCACCCTTGGCGTTCTCGGCTATCGGGCCGTCGCGCCCGATCAGCGGGGGTACTCGCCCGGGGTGCGGCCGGAGCAGGCCGCTGACTACTCGATCGATCACCTCGTCGGGGACGTCGTCACGATCACGAAAGAACTCGGCTGGGAGCGGTTCGACCTCGTCGGGCACGACTGGGGCGGTGCCGTCGCGTGGTGGACCGCCGATGCGCATCCCGAGCGGCTTCGCAGCCTTGCCGTCATTTCCACCCCGCACCCCGCCGCGCTCGCTGAGGCCATGAAGACCGACGAGGACCAGCACCTGCGTACGCGGTACATGACCGAGTGGCGGCAGACGCGCGTCACCGAGCGGCGGATGCTGGAGAACGACGGTCGGGCGTTGCGGGACATGTTCGAGCGGCGGGTGGCGCCGTCCAAGGTCGACGACTACGTGCAGCGGCTGTCGGAGCCGGGGGCGCTCACCGCGGCGCTCAACTGGTACCGGGCGGGGCGGCCGGGCGGGAAGATCGGGAAGATCGCCGTGCCGACGCTTTACGTCTGGAGCACCGAGGACGTCTCCTTCGGCTCGACCGCCGCGCTCGATACCGCGAACTGGGTCACCGGGCCGTACCGGTTCGAAATGCTCGAAGACGTGACGCACTGGGTGCCGGAAGAGGCGCCGGAGGCCGTCACCTCCTTGCTCGTCGAGCACCTCGACGCGCGGTAACGGCCCGTCACCCCGCCGGGCGGATCGCGCGTAACCCACCCACCTCGCGGTACGGCCGGTTCGGCGCGTTCGTGTTCACTGGGACGCGTGGATACCGCGACCGAACCCGAGACCGAGCAGGTCGTCTTCGTCACCGAAGACGGCGTGCCCACCGGCGAAACCGGCCCGAAGCTGGCCAGCCACCACGAGCACACCCGGTTGCACCTGGCCTTCTCGTGCTACGTCCTGCGCCGCAGCGACGACGCACTGCTGATCACCCAGCGCGCCCAGGAGAAGAAGGTCTGGCCGGGGGTCTGGACCAACAGCGTCTGCGGCCACCCCGCGCCCGGTGAGCCGCTCGAAGACGCCGTCCGACGGCGCGCGGCCTACGAGCTCGGGCTGCCGTCGCTGTCGGGGCTGCGCTGCGTGCTGCCGAACTACCGCTACCGGACGCCGCCGTTCCAGGGCATCGTCGAGAACGAGTTCTGCCCGGTGTTCATCGCGTGGGCCGACGACGAGCCGTCGCCGAACCCGGCCGAGGTCGGTGACTGGCGATGGGTCGCCTGGGCCGACTACACGGAGCTACTGAACGACGTGACGGCTAATGTGAGTTACTGGGCCAAAGACCAGTTCGCACAGCTCAAGGGCATCGAGCCGTTCTCCGGACTCTGAGGGTTTCGCTCCGCAGAGTCACCGGCGCTGTCCCGTTTGAGCGAAATTCACCTTCGTCCGCACCGACACCTCAAGGGTGGCCTCCGCCGCGACGACAACCAATGGGTGGTGGAGGTGGGCATGGTCGCCGAGGGCGAAGTCGCGCTGAGCCGGGCCGGCCGCCCGCAGCCGCCGGACCTGCTCCGCCTGCACGAAGCCATCGCGAGCCTCTTCGCGACCCAAGGCGACTGGCGCCGCGCGTACCAGCACCTGCGGTCGGCGCTGGACATCGCCCGCGACGGCAGCCTGCGCGATGCCCTGACCTCGAGCTACAACCGCCGTTACCTCGACGAGCGGCTCTACGGACCGTTCACCGACCGTCTCCCACTCGGGATCGCGCTCGTCGATCTGGACCGCTTCAAGCGCGTGAACGACACGTACGGTCACCTCGTCGGCGACCGCGTCCTCCGCCGGGTCGCCGATCTGCTGCAGGAGGAGCTGCCCTCGGAGGGCTTTTGCGCCCGATACGGCGGCGAAGAGTTCGTGCTGTGGCTGCCGGGCGTCGACGCGGGGCACGCGATCCGCATTGTCGACGCGGCCCGCGTGCGCGTCGCCCGTCATCCCTGGTCAGAACTCCAGCCCGGACTGCACGTGACGATCAGCGCCGGGCTGGCGCACGAGACCGGCGCGCCGTCGTCACCCGAACGCCAGCTGCGTGACGCCGACAGCCTCCTTTATGCGGCGAAACGCGCGGGCCGCAACAAAGTGGCCTATCACGACGCGCAAAGCACGCAGTTAATAACCCACTCTGAGTAACGTAAACACCGCATTACTCCGGATTGCCGACGAGGGCCTTCACCCGTTTGTCGACGCCGACCGGCCGTTCGTCGACTCAAGGTGAAGAAATTTCCGGGAGGGTGTCGTCACGAACGGGGGGTATCCGTACGATAACGAAAACCTCCGGGGGAACGATCACCTCCTGCGGGGGAGGACGGCCTAGTCGAGATCGTGCGGAAGGAGACCGAGTGCCGGACGAGCACGACAGCCCGGGAACCGGTCGCCACAACGATGGTCCGGCGCGGCCCCGGACGGGTAGACGCAGGTCGATGGAGGACCAGGGCGGCCTCAGCGTTTCGGACGTCGTGGCGAAGACCACCGGAGTGCGGCCGACACCGCCCGACCAGCCGGGCCGCCGGGCCGCGGAGCCGCCGTCCCGGGCGCGGACACCGCAGCCGCCCGCCGAAGACCCAGTACCCACGGACGCGAACCGTCAACCCCGCCCCCCGCGCCCCCGCCAGCCCCGCCGTGCGGCGGCCCCGGCCCCGGAGGCGCCTCTCCAGCGCCGCCCCCCGGCGGCGAACCAGGGCCCCCAGCAGACGTCGGCGGCCCCCCAGCCCCCGCGCCGCCCCCGGCGACCGGGCGCGGAGGCGACCCCGCCGGCTGACGGAGCAACGCCCCGCCGAGCACTCGACGCCGGTCGGCGCAGCCCCACGGCCGAAGGCCCTCGCCGCGCCGCCGCACCCGACGCCCGCCACGCACCTCCCGCCGACGGCCCCGTGGCCGCTCCTCGGCACACGCCGGTCGACGGTCCCGCCGCCCGGCGCCCGGGACCCGACGACGGCCCCCGACGCGGAGCCGCGCCCGACGACGCGGCCGCTCGACGCACTCTCGCGGCCGACAACCCCGCCGCCCGGCGCCCAGCGCCCGACGACAGCGCCCCTCGGCGGATCCCGGCCGAAAACGCCGGCGTTCGGCGTGCGGCTGAGGGGCCCGCGCCTCGCCGTGGTGTCGCGCCGGATGGGCCCGCGCCGCACCGTGCTTCTGCTCCTGAGGGAGCCCCGCCGCGGCGGCCCGCTGCCGCGCGGCCCGTCGGCCCTCCGGGGACGCCGGACAGCCCGGCTCCGCGCCGAGGGACCGCGCCCGACGAGAACGCCGGTCGCGCTGGGACGCCCGAAGGGGTCCGCCGGGCCGATGGGCCCGCGCTTCGCCGCCCCGCCGCCGCGACCCCGGACAGCCCGGCTCCCCGCCGAGGGGCCACGCCCGAGGAGAACGCCGGCCGCGTCGAAGGGGTCCGTCGAGCCGGGCGCCGTCCCGGGGGCGCGACCCCGGACAGCCGGGGAGCCTCGCCCGACGAGAGCCCGGCCGACGGGGTGCCGCCGCGGGCAGCGCTCGATCCGCTGACCATGACGGACGAGATGGAGGCGATCGACGAGGCGACCCAGTACCGCCGCAAGATCGATCACACCCTCGCCCGGTTCTCCGCCGCGCACGACGAGATGGAAGCCGAAGAAGCGAAGCGGCGTGAACGCCGTGAGCGCCTCTCGCCCGCGTCGATCATCGAAAGCACCCGCACCGCCCTGCAGCGCGTGGTCACCACCACGCCCCAGGGCGATGACGAAGCCGTCTCCGAAGAGCAAGCCGCGCAGACTCGGTTGCAGGAGAAGAAGGCGCGGAAGATCGAACGCTCGGTGCGGTTCGGGCGGATCGCCGCGGCTGTCGTCGCCGGGCTCGTCTTCCTCGGCATCGGGGGTGCCTGGGGCGCGCAGACCTACTTCGACGCGAAGTTCACCCAGGTTTCCGCGCTCGACGAGAACTCGGCCGACATCCAGGACGCCGACGCGCAGGCCAACGACGAAAACTTCCTGATGGTCGGCTCCGACACCCGCGACGGCGCCTCCGCCGAAGAGGGCGTCGGGACCGCCGACAGCAATCCGGGGGCGCGCTCCGACACCGTGATGGTGGCGCACATCCCTGCGGACCGGAAGCGCGTCGTCGTCACGTCCTTCCCGCGCGACCTCGAGATCGACCGGCCGGAGTGCCAGCGCTGGGATCCCGCGCAGAGCAAGACGACCGACGAAAAGGTCCCCGAGCAGAAGATCGCGAAGCTCAACACCGCGTACGCGGTCGGCGGGCCGCCCTGCACCACCAAGGTGATCCAGCAGATCACCGGGCTGCGGATCAACCACTTCGTCGGCATCGACTTCAACGGCTTCAAGGAAATGGTCGACGCCGTGCACGGCGTCACCGTGCACAACGAGACCCCGATCGACGACACGACCCTCGGCAAGGTGCTGATGGAGACCGGGGACGTGACGATCTCGGGCGACCAGGCGCTGAACTTCGTGCGCGCCCGGCACGTCAAGGGCGACCCGACGTCCGACTACGGCCGGATCAAGCGGCAGCAGGAGTTCATCGGCGCGCTGCTGCGGAAGGTCATGTCGTCGGACGTCGTGCTCGACCCCGGCAAGCTCAGCGACTTCATCACCGCCTTCGCGAAGGCCACCTTCGGCGACAACCTCGGCGTAAAGCAGATGATGACGCTGGCGCAGTCGATGAAGGGCCTCGACGCCTCGAAGATCACCTTCCTGACCGTGCCGACGGTCGGCCTGCCCAACACCCGCGGCAACGAGGTCCTGGTCCGCAGCAAGACGAAGGTGCTCTTCGACGCGCTGCGCAACAACACCCCGCTGCCCGACCCGAACGCGCCGATCCCGGTGAGCGAGCAGGCGCCGCCGACCAGCACGTCGAAGTCGAAGACCGGCAGTTCCAAGAGCACCACGACGAGTAAGAAGAGCAGCACCACGGGCTGATCCGCGAGGATCGTTAGACCGGGTTCACGTGCGGTTCACCCGGCGATGCGGTGTTTGGTCACGGTTGCCCGTAGGGTTGGGCCATGCGTGAGGCTTACCATGTCGAACTCGAACAGCTCGCCGTCAACCTGGCCGCCATGTCGGTCCAGGTCGCCGACGCCATGGAGCGGGCCACGAGGGCACTGCTGGAGGTCGATCTCAGTCTCGCCGAGCAGGTGATCAGCGACGACGCCAAGGTCGACGACGCGCGCGCCCAGTGCGAGGAGCAGGCGTACGCCCTGCTGGCCCTGCAGGCGCCCGTGGCCACCGACCTGCGCACCGTCCTGGCCGCGATCCACGCCGCGGAAAGCCTGGAGCGGATGGGCGATCTGGCGCTGCACGTGGCGAAGGCCGCGCGGCGCCGCCACCCCGACCCGGTGCTGCCCGAGGCCGTGCGCCCGTACTTCGCCGAGATGGGCGAGGTCGCGGTCAAGCTGGCCCGCTCGACCGAGCAGGTCATCAAGACGAAGGACGTCGAAGCGGCGAAGACGCTCGAGTCCGACGACGACCAGGTCGACGACATCCACCGCCACCTGTTCACGGTCCTGATGGACCGCGAATGGCCGCACGGCGTCGCCGCGGCGGTCGACGTCACCCTCCTCGGCCGCTTCTACGAGCGCTACGCCGACCACGCGGTGTCGGTCGCGAAGCGGATGATCTTCGTGGTCACCGGCAAGATGCCGGGCTACGGCTCGGACGACGACATCTGATTCACCCCAACGAAAAAGCCCCCGGCCGGTGCCGGGGGCTTTTTCGTTGCTCCACTTAGGACAAAACGGCTACTCAGCCGAAGCGGCCGGAAATGTAGTCCTCCGTGGCTTTTTCGTCCGGGTTGGAGAAGATCTTCTCCGTGTCGTTGAGCTCCACCAGCCGGCCCGGCTGCCCGACGCCGGCGAGGTTGAAGAACGCCGTCTGGTCGGAAACCCGCGCCGCCTGCTGCATGTTGTGCGTGACGATGACGATCGTGTAGTCCTTCTTCAGCTCGCCGATCAGGTCCTCGATCGCCAGCGTCGAAATCGGGTCCAGCGCCGAGCACGGCTCGTCCATCAGCAGCACGTCCGGCTGGACGGCGATCGCGCGGGCGATGCAGAGCCGTTGCTGCTGACCGCCCGAAAGGCCGCCGCCCGGCTTGTTGAGGCGGTCCTTGACCTCGTTCCAGAGGTTCGCGCCGCGCAGGGCGCGCTCGGCGATGTCGTCGAGGGTCTTCTTCCCCTTGGTACCGCCCAGCTTCAGGCCCGCGACGACGTTGTCCTTGATGGACATCGTCGGGAACGGGTTGGGGCGCTGGAACACCATGCCGATCGTGCGGCGGACCTGGACCGGGTCGACCGCCGACGCGTAGATGTCCTCGCCGTCCAGGAGGACCTGGCCGTCGACGCGGGCGCCGGGGATCACTTCGTGCATGCGGTTGAGGGTGCGCAGCACCGTCGACTTGCCACAGCCCGACGGGCCGATGAACGCCGTGACGTTGCGCGGCGGCACGGACAGGGTGACGCCGTCCACGGCGTGGAACTTGCCGTAGTAGATGTCGACGTCCTTGACATCGATTCGCTTGGCCATCAGGAACAGCTCACTTCTTCTTCGGGGCGACGAGGCGCGCGAACACGGTGGCGAGGAGGTTGATCAGCGCGATGATGAGCACCAGGGTCAGCGCCGCGCCCCAGATGCGGTCGAAGCCGACCGACCCGGGGTCCATCGGGTTGCTGACGCGCTCGTTGTTCATCAGCAGGGGCAGCGCCGCCTGTTCACCGCTGAAGATGTCCCAGTTCGTGTAAGCCGAATAGCCGACCAGGACCAGCAGGGGCGCGGTCTCGCCCATCACGCGGGCGAGGGCCATCATGACGCCGCCGACGATGCCGGACAGCGCCGTCGGCAGCACGATCTTCATGATCGTCTTCCACTTCGGCACACCCAGCGCGTACGACGCTTCGCGCAGGTCGTCGGGGACGATCCGGAGCATTTCCTCGGACGAGCGGACGACCACCGGGATCATCAGCAGCACCAGGGCCAGCGACACGGCGAAACCGCTGCGCGGCAGGCCGAGCGTGGTGATCCAGAGCGCGTAGATGAACAGCGCGGCCACGATCGACGGGACACCGGAGAGGATGTCCACCATGAACGTGGTCGCCTTGGCGAGCTTGCCGTTGCGCCCGTATTCGACCAGGTAGATCGCGACCAGCATGCCGATCGGCACCGCGATGATCGCGCAGACGAGCCCCTGCAGCAGGCTGCCGATGATCGCGTGCAGCACGCCGCCGCCGACCTCGTCGGACAGCACGTCCCCGAAGTCCTCGGTCCACCAGTTGCTGTAGGGGATGCGCGTGATGCCGTCGACGACCACCGTGTAGAGCACCCACACCAGCGGGACGACGGCGATCAGGAACGACAGCCAGACCAGCGTGGTCGCGATGCCGTTCTTGAGCTTGCGGGCCGTGCTGACCTGCTGGAACGCCGGGGTCGTTGCGGGAGCTTCGAGCGTCGTGGTGGACATGCTCAGTCCCCCTTCTTGGCGATGATGGACCGCGCGGCGAAGTTCACGACGAAGGTGAGCACGAACAGCACCAGGCCGGCCGCGATGTACGCGCCGGCCGAGACCTCGTTGTTGAACTCGCTGTAGTTCGCGGCGATCTTCGAAGCGAACGTCGACCCGCCGTCGAAGAGGCTCCAGTCGAAGTTCTTGCCCTGCGGGATGAGCAGGATGACGGCCAGCGCGATCGTCTCGCCCAGCGCGCGGCCGAGGCCGAGCATCGAGGCGCCGACGTAACCCGCCTTGCCGAACGGCAGGACCGTGGTGCGGATGACTTCCCAGCGGGTGGCGCCGAGGGCCAGCGCGCCCTCGATGTGCGGGGTCGGCGTCCGCTCGAACACCTCGCGCGAGAGCGACGTGATGATCGGCAGGATCATCACGGCCAGCACGATGCCGGCGGTGAAGATCGTGCCGCGCACGCTCGGCGCGACGTTGCCGGGCGCCAGCAGCGGGAACCACGAGAACGTGTCGTTGATCCACTGCGAGAACGGCTCGATCGCCGGGGCGAACACCAGGATGCCCCAGAGGCCGAAGATGATCGACGGCACCGCGGCGAGCAGGTCGACGACGTAGGCGAACGGCCGCGCGAGCCGCTTCGGCGCGTACTGGGTCAGGAACAGCGCGATGCCCAGCGAGACCGGCATCGCGATGATCAGCGCCACGAGCGACGTCGCCACCGTGACCTCGAGGAGGTCGAGGATGCCGAACGCCATGTTCGCCGGGTCGTTGGTCGACCAGCCGTGGTTGGTCAGGAAGTTGACCTTGTCGGCCTTCAGCGCCGGGATCGCCTGGATGAGCAGGAAGATGCCGATCAGGCCGATCAGGGCGACGACGAAGATCCCGGCCCCGGTGGTCAGGTTCTGGAAGATGCGGTCACCGGCCCGCACCTTCTTCGCTTTCTCGCCCGCGGGCGGCTGCGGTGCCGCCGGCGGGGCTGGTTGCTCCGAAATCGGGACCTCCGGGGGCGTCGTGGCGGACGACGAACGCCCACCGGGGTCGCCGGTGGGCGTTCGCGTCGAGGATGACTCGCTCATCAGGACTTCTGACCAGCCTCTATCACTCGTGTGTCAGTCGCAACGCCGGGTCAGGAGATCGCCTTGATGGAGTCCAGGACCTTCGTCTGCAGCGACTGCGGGATCGGCACGTAGCCCTTCGAGGACAGCGGCTGCTGGCCGTCGGTGGCCGCCACCGTCAGGAACGCCTTGACGGCCTTCGCGACGTTCGGGTCCGCGTACTTCGAGCAGACGATCTCGTAGGTCGTCAGCAGCAGCGGGTAGGCACCCGGGGTGTTGCTGGCGTAGATGCCGTTGAGGTCGAGTGCGAGGTCCTTCGAGCCGTCCTTGAGGAACTTGGCCGCGTCGAGGGACTTGGCCACGTTCGCCGCGTTGAGCTCGACGCCGCCGGAGCCGCTGTCGATGAGGGCCGCGGTCAGGCCGTCCTTGGCGAACGCGCCCTCGACGTAGGTGATGCCGCCGTCGGAGGCCTTCACCGCGGTCGCGACGCCGTTGGAGCCCTGCGCACCGTTGCCGACGCCACCGTTGAACTTCTTGCCGGCACCCTTGGTCCAGTCGGCCTTCGCCGCCGCGCCCAGGTACTTCTGGAAGTTGTCGGTGGTGCCCGACTCGTCGGCGCGGGAGACGACCTGGATCGCCTTGTCCGGCAGGGTCAGGCTCTCGTTGCCCTTGACCGCCTTGATGGCCGGGTCGTTCCACTTGGTGATGGCACCGCTGAAGATCTTGGCGGTCACCGCCGGGGTCAGCACCAGCTTGTCCACGCCGGACAGCTTGTAGGCGACCGCGATCGGGCCGACGACCAGCGGGATGTTCAGGGCGTCGCTCGCGCAGCGCTTGTTGGCCGCCTCGAGGTCCGCGTCCTTGATCGGCGAGTCCGAGCCGCCGAAGTCGATCTGGTTGGCGTTGAACTGCTTGACGCCGGCACCCGAACCGCTCGGGTTGTAGTTGACCTGCTGGCCCTGGCACTTCTTGCCGTACTGCTGCGTGAAGATGTCGATGGCGTTCTTCTGCGCCGACGAACCTTCCGCGGAGAGCGGGGTCTTGCCGCCGCACTCCACGTCGGCGGTGCCGGTCGCAGCGGGCGCCGAAGCCGAGTTCGAGCTGCTGCTGTTGGTCGCCGCGGGGTCGGAACCACAGGCGGCGAGCACGAGGGCGGCGCTCGCGACGATGCCCACCGCGCTCAGGGGCCGCATGATCTTCACTGCTGTTTCCTCCATCAGGAGCTTGACCGGGTCGTCGCGGCGTGCTGCCGCGCCGGATCCGGACATTAGGCAGCGCCGGTGGACGGGTGACCCTGTCCAGATGAACGAAAAGTGAACAAGGCTCCGGATGTGAGCAGTGCTACTACCCCGATAGGGTGCTGTGTCCGGGCCGTGACCTGCGCGTTCGCACACCGTGACGAGGTGCTCGCGCGGTGTCCATCGTCGTCACCGACCGTACTGGACGTCGGTTTCGTGACGGGCAAACCCGAGCTTCGTGTAGACCGCGAGCGCCGGCGCGTTGTCGCCTTCGACGTACAGGATGATCTGCCGCAGCCCCCGGCCCGCGAGGTACCGCAGCCCGGCCAGGGTCAGCGCCCGGCCGAGGCCGCCGCCCTGCGCGGCCGGGTCGACGCCGACGACGTAGACCTCCCCGACGCGCTCGCCGCCGAACCGGCCCGGCGTGGCCTCGTGCACCTTCGTCCAGTGGAAGCCGATGACCTCGCCCTTCGCTTCGGCGAGGAAGAAGCCGTCCGCGTCGAACCACGGCCGGGCCTCGTCGGCGCGGATGTCGTCGGCGGTCAGCGCGCCCTGCTCGGGGTGCCAGTCGAAGGCCCGCGCGTTCACCTGGACCACGGCGTCCTCGTCCTGCCCCGGCACGAACGTCCGCAGCGAGACGCCGTCGCGCAGCACCGGCTCCGGCCAGTCCGCGCCCTCGACGTCCGTGTGCAGGATCAGCAGCTCGCGCTTGCGTTCCAGGCCGGTCTTCAGCGCCAGCTTCCGTGCGGCGGGGTGGTCGCCGTGCGCCCAGAGCCGGAAGCCGACCGCGGCGCGCTCGTCGAGCGCCTGGAGCAGCTTCGCGCCGTAGCCGCGGTCGCGGTGGGCCGGGTGCACGAAGAGCTCCGCGACCTGGTGGCCGAAGGAGTCGCCGGTGGTGTCGAGGTGGACGTAGCCGACGACCTCGCCCTCGACGCAGGCGACGAGGTGCTCACCACCGTCGAACTCGCCGGGCAGCGGCCCCTCGGGCTCGACCTCCGGGCGCCCGTCGGCCTCGCGGACGGCCAGCAGCAGCCCGCGGACGTCCTCGAGCTGCTTGTCGTCCAGTTCCTGCCGCCACTCGCCTTCTCCGGTCACCCTCCGACCGTACCCGCGAGCCCGCACTTTCACGTGAAAGTGCGGCTTTGCGTTTCAAAGCGGCACTTTCATGATGAAAGTGCCGCTTTGGCGCCGGGGGCAACGCGCGAGTTGTCAGCGCGTCCTGGGAGGTGTGACGGCGTCAGTGCGCGAGCTCGGGGGTCTCCGCCGGGGCTTCGGCCGGGACCGGCTGGCGCGGCGCGCCGCCCTTGGCCGGCCGCTCGAACTTGTAGCCGACGTTGCGCACGGTGCCGATCATCTGCTCGTGCTCCGGGCCGAGCTTGGCGCGCAGCCGCCGCACGTGGACGTCGACCGTGCGCGTGCCACCGAAGAAGTCGTAGCCCCAGACCTCCTGCAGCAGCTGGGCGCGGGTGAACACCCGGCCGGCGTGCTGCGCGAGGTACTTGAGCAGCTCGAACTCCTTGTAGGTGAGCTCGAGGGTGCGCTTGCGCAGGCGCGCGGTGTAGGTGGCCTCGTCGATGACCAGCTCGCCGACCCGCAGCTCGGCGTCGACCTGCGCGGAGCCGCCGTCGCGGGTCGTGACCAGCCGCAGCCGGGCGTCGACCTCGGCCGGGCCCGCGGTGGGCAGGAGGATGTCGTCGGTGCGCCACTCGGCGCTGACCGCCACCAGGCCGCCCTCGCCGACGACGGCGATGATCGGCGTGGCTGCCTCGTCTTCACCGGCGCCCTTGAGCAGCCGGCAGAGGCTCTTCGCCGAGGCCAGGTCGCTGCGGGCGTCGAGGACGATGACGTCCCGGTGGCCCGCGTCGAGCAGGGCCGTCACCTCGGGAGGACGGACGCGTACGGTGTGCGGCAGCAGGTCCAGCGCCGGGAGCACCGAAGTGGCGTCGGCTTCCGCAGTCAGCACCAGAAGGTCCAGGCTCATGAGCCGCACCGCCTTCACAAATCGTCGCCGCACGATGGCGTTGTCCGGTGCTAAGTGAGAATAGCGGCTCGACGGCCCGGCACCTAACCCTTGCTGGATCGATCACACCTGGAGAAACACCGGTGGACCCGACGAACAGGAGAACGGACGCGATGGTGAGCAGGCCCGTGACCCGGGACGACCGACCCGGACCGACGCCGGACACGCGGCGCCGCGGCCGCCGGGCCCGGCGCTGGGTGATCGCACTCATCGTGCTGGTGCTCCTGCTGGTCGGCGCCGATTTCGGGGCCGCCGCGTACGCCGAGCACATGATTTCGCAGAAGGCGCGCACGCAGCTCCAGCTGAGCGACGACCCCTCGGTGACGATCCACGGCTTCCCGTTCCTCACGCAGGCGCTCGGCGGTGACTACAGTCACATCAGCGTCTCGGCCGCCGGCCTCCCGGTCGCCGACAAGCTGCAGGACGTCGCCGTGAACGCCGAGCTGGAGAACGTGTCGGCGCCGCTGTCCGACCTCACCTCGGGCAACACGAAGGCGATCACCATCGGCGAGCTGACCGGCTCGGTCACCATCAAGGCGGCCGACCTCGCCCGCCTCTCGCCGCTGGACAAGATCAAGGACCTGCGGATCGAGCCGTCGAGCACCGCCTACGTCGAAAACGGCGACGCCGGCCAGAGCGAGCCGACGCCGACCACCACGACCGGCGCCGACGGCCAGCCCGTCGACGAGTCGAGCACCGGCGTCCGCATTTCGGGACACCTTCAGTTCGCGGGCAAGGATCTGGAAATCTTCTGCTTCGCGATGATCGAAGCCGACGCGAAGGGCGGGACGATCAACTTCGTCCCCAAGCGGCTGCAGTTCGGGAATGACCAGGAGACCACGGTCGTTCCCCAGGCGGTGCAGAAGGCGCTGATGCCGAACTTCAAGGCGTCGATCAGCACGAAGGACCTGCCGCTGTCGGTCACCCCGACCGGCGTGCGGGTGCAGAGCGGATCGGTCACGATCAAGGGCGAAGCGACCGATGTGTCCTTCGCGGACTTGAGCAAGTAGCAGAGGAGCGGTGCGGTGACGGGACTGTGGGTGCTCGCGGTGACGCTGGTGGCCGCGGTGGCCGTCGGCGTCCTGCTGAAGGCCCGCAACGGGCGCGTCCGCAAGGCGAAACCCGTCGCGCGCGAGCTGCCCGGCCCCGTCGCCGCCGCCCTCGACCCGGCGTCCGCCGTGACGCTGGTCCAGATCTCCACCACCTTCTGCGCGCCCTGCCGGCACGCGAAGGCCGTCCTCGGTCCGCTCGCCGAGCGGACCGAGGGCCTGCACCACGTCGAACTCGACGTCACGAACCAGCCGGAGGTCGCGCAGTCGCTGTCCGTGCTGCGGACGCCGACCACGATCGCGCTGACCCCGGACGGCCGGGAGCTGCTGCGCGTCGGCGGCGTCCCGAAAGGACCCGAGCTGTTGGCCGCGCTGCAGCCGCATCTCACGACTCGGACGTCCTGACCAGGGACCTTCCCGTCAATTGGGATTTCTCCCAGAGTGTGAACGTGGTTCCCACTCTGAGGGAGAGCTGGGTACGCTCGCACCCGTGACCAGGCTGAGCACTTTCCTCACGCAGCGACGCGCAGTAGACCTCTGCCGCGTCCGCAGCAGCCTGTGTCGCGCTTCGTCCGACCGGCGCTGAACCACGCCCGTCCCCGCCAGCCCTGATGCCGCTGACACGTGCCGTTCGCACGTAATCTCTTCGCTCCAGCTGGAGGATCCATGTCCGCCGGACCGGCCGTCGACCCGCGAGGCCCGCGGTTCGCCGCCATCCTGACCACGATCGTGCTCGCGGTCGTCCTGGTCACCCAGTGGTGGCCGTTGCTGGCGATCCAGACCGTCGTGTTCGCCATCGGCGCGTTCGTCGGGCTGAAGCCGGCGCCCTACTCGATCGTGTACCGCTCCCTGGTCGCCCCACGCCTGGGCCCGACCGAAGAGCGCGAGGACGCGGCCCCGCTGCGGTTCGCGCAGGCGGTCGGGTTCGTGTTCGCGCTCGTCGGCACGATCGGCTTCGCCGCGGGGATCACCCCGCTAGGCATCGTCGCGACGGCCTTCGCGCTCTTCGCGGCCTTCCTGAACGCGGCCTTCAACTTCTGCCTCGGCTGCGAAATGTTCTTGCTCATCAAACGCTTCACCCCCGCCCGCGCGTCATAGAAGTTCAACCCCAGAAAGAGAGTCCGTTCCATGAGCCGTGAAGACGTCCTGGTCACCACTCAGTGGGCCGAGGAGAACCTGGACACCCCCGGCGTCGTGTTCGCCGAGGTCGACGAGGACACCACCGCGTACGACGGAGGCCACATCCGGGGCGCGGTGAAGTTCGACTGGCGCAAGGACCTGCAGGACGGGGTGCGTCGCGACTTCGTCTCCAAGGAGGGCTTCGAGAAGCTCCTGTCGGAGAAGGGCATCTCGAACGACGACCGCGTGATCCTGTACGGCGGCAACAACAACTGGTTCGCCGCCTACGCGTACTGGTACTTCAAGCTGTACGGCCACCAGAACGTCCAGCTGCTCGACGGCGGCCGCAAGAAGTGGGAGCTCGACGGCCGTGAGCTGAACTCCGACGAGGTCAAGCGCCCCGCCACCGAGTACAAGGCGCAGGACCAGGACCTGTCCCTCCGCGCGTTCCGCGACGAGGTCGTCCAGTCGATCGGCGCGAAGAACTTCGTCGACGTGCGTTCGCCGGACGAGTTCTCCGGCAAGCTGCTCGCCCCGGCGCACCTGCCGCAGGAGCAGTCCCAGGTCCCCGGGCACATCCCCGGCGCGCTGAACGTGCCGTGGGCGAAGGTCGCCAACGAAGACGGCACCTTCAAGACCGAGGACGAGATCAAGGAGCTCTACAAGGACGAGGGCATCGACGAGGGCAAGGGCACCATCGCCTACTGCCGCATCGGCGAGCGCTCCTCGATCGCGTGGTTCGCGCTCCACGAGCTGCTGGGCTACGAGGACGTCAAGAACTACGACGGTTCATGGACGGAATACGGCTCGCTCGTCGGCGTGCCGGTCGAGTTGGGAGCGAAGTGATGGCGGTTGACGACAGCTGCGGCGCACCGGTCCAGGTGGCCACGCCGGCGGACTACGACACACGCGGCCAGGTCGTGCTGGCCGGCAAGGTGACGGGCGAGAACGGCCCGGTCGGCGGCGCGTTCGTCCGCCTCCTCGACGGCGGCGGCGACTTCACCGGCGAGGTCGTCTCCTCGGCCGACGGTGACTTCCGCTTCTACGCGGCGCCGGGCGACTGGACGGTTCGCGCCCTGCACCGCACGGGCAACGGCGAGGCCACGGTCACGGCCGAAGGCCCCGGCGTCCACCAGCTGGCGATCTCGGTCGCCTGAGTCCAAAGCCGTGAAGGCCTCCTTACCGGCCATAAGAGCCGGTAAGGAGGCCTTCACGGCTTTTCGGCCTGGTGACCGTGCTCACCGCGGCGACCCTGCGCCGGGCCGCCTGGGACCGGGCGGACTATCCTCCGAAGCGTGGAAATCCTGTTTACGACCCTGCTGGTGCTGGCGGGCATCGCGATCACCTGGTTCGCCGTGTACGTCGTCTACCGGCTGTACGCGGACCAGCGCTGACCCATGACCGCCAGCGGCGACGAAGCCATCGTGGCAGCGGAGAAGCGCGCGGAGAGCACCCGGGCGCGCAACCTCCCGCTGTGGGACGACCTGCCCATCCCCAACGACACCGCGAACCTGCGCGAGGGGCCGAACCTCAACGACGCCTGCCTCGCGCTGCTGCCGCTCGTCGGCGTGTGGCGCGGTGAGGGCGAGGTCGACTACCCGACCATCGACGGCCCGCGCAAGTTCGCGCAGCAGCTCACGATCTCGCACGACGGCCGGCCCTTCCTGATCCACGAGGCCAGGGCCTGGCTGCTCGACGACGACGGCAACGTCATCCGCCCCGCCGCCCGCGAGTCCGGGTTCTGGCGGCCGCAGGAAGACGACACGATCGAGCTGCTGCTCACGCACAACACCGGCATCATCGAGCTGTACTACGGCAAGCCGCGCAACCAGACGTCCTGGGAGCTCGGCACCGACGCGGTGGTCCGCACGGCCACGGCGAAGGACGTCACCGCCGCCCAGCGGCTGTACGGCCTGATCGACGGCTCTCTCGGCTACGTCGAGGAGCGCGCGATGGTCGGCCAGGAACTGCAGCCCCACAGCTCCGCCCTGCTGCACCGCGTCGTCGGCTGACGCGGTGCGCTGGCGGCGGTGTGGCGAGGACGCCGCCCTGCTCGACTGCGACTCGCTCGACCAGATGCGCGCCGCGCACGCGACCGTGCTGGCCGAACGCCCGGCCGGCGTCGTCGACCTCGTGCCCGGCGCGCGCAGCCTGCTGGTCGTCGGGGGCGTCGCGGCGGTGCGGGCGCTGCTGGACGGCGCCGACCTCACCCACCCGCCCGGAGGCGAGCCGCGCGAAGTCACCCTCGACGTCCACTACGACGGCGAGGACCTCGAGCTCATCGCCTCGGACGCCGGGATCTCCGCGGAAGCGGTCGTCGAGCTGCACACGGACGCCGTCTACACCGTCGCGTTCACCGGGTTCGCGCCCGGCTTCGGCTACCTGACCGGCCTGCCCGAGCCGCTGCGCCAGCCGCGCCTGGAGTCGCCGCGGACCCGCGTCCCGGCCGGCTCGGTCGGGCTGGCGGGCGAGTTCACCGGCGTCTACCCGCGGGAGTCACCGGGTGGCTGGCGGCTGCTCGGGCACACGTCGGCGACGCTGTTCGACCCGCACGCGGACCCGCCCGCGTTGTTCGCGCCGGGTGACCGCGTGCGCTTCCGGAGCGTCCGGTGAGGTCCCTGGAAGTCCTCGACCCGGGCCGGTACGCGCTGGTCGAGGACCTCGGCCGGCCCGGCTACGCCCACCTCGGCGTCGCGCCTTCCGGAGCGCTCGACGCGGCGTCGCTGCGGCTAGCCAACCGGCTGGCCGGCAACGCCGAAGCCGCCGCGGGGGTCGAAGCCCTGCTCGGCGGCTTCTCGGCGCGGTTCTCCGCCGCGGTGACGGTCGCCGTCACCGGCCCGGCGGTCGCGGTCGCCGTCGACGACCGGCCCTTCGGCTCCCACGTGCCGGTGCCGGTGCGCGCCGGGCAAACGTTGTCGGTCGGCACCCCGGCGACCGGCCTGCGCTGCTACCTGGCGGTGTCCGGCGGCATCGCCGTCGACCCGGTGCTGGGCAGTCGCTCGCGGGACGTGCTCTCCGGCATCGGCCCGGCGCCGCTGCGCACCGGCGACGTGCTCCCGGTCGGCGCGCCCACGGGCGTCCCGGCGGGCGCGGACGTCGTCGTCCCCGTCCCGGCGCCGGGCGAGCTGGTGGTGCCGGTGACGCTCGGCCCGCGCGACGACTGGCTCGACGACGCGGCCGGCGGGCTCTCGGCGTGGTGGACGGTCACGGCCGAGTCGAACCGCGTCGGCCTGCGCCTCGACGGGGCGCCGCTGCGCCGGGCGATCGACGGCGAGCTGCCCAGCGAAGGCGTCGTCACCGGCGCGGTCCAGGTGCCGCCGAGCGGTCAGCCGGTGGTCTTCCTCGCCGACCACCCGACGACCGGCGGCTACCCCGTCGCGGCCGTCGTCCGCGCGGGTGCGCTGGGCGCGCTCGCGCAGGCCCGGCCGGGCACCCGGGTCCGGTTCCGGATGTCCTGAAAGTCCGGTACCGCCGGGAGAGTGAGACCGCGGTCACGGGGTGCACCCGTCCGGGTAGGGGCTGGAACCATGTCGCACCGCCGCCCGTCCTGATAGTCGTGGAACAGGTGACGATCAGCGGTGGCGCGGGTTTCCTCGACGTGAACACGCGGGCCCGTGCGGAGCTCCCGCAATCGCTGCGGATCGCACTGGCGACCGGGCAGCTGCGCCGCCCGCTGGCCACCACGCTCGGGCCCGTCCTCGACCTGCTCGTCGACGGCGACTACCGCGTCAGCGGCCCCGAACGGCTCGCCGCGGACCAGGAGCTCACGCCGACCGACACGTGGCCGCCGTCCGACGAGGCCCGCGTCGGGTACTACCGGACCGCCATCCGCACCGGGCACCGGCCGGTCGCGGTGGTGCTGGCCGACGGCGAACGCGAGCTGATCATCGACGGCCACCACAAGATCGCCGCGTACCGCGCGGAAGCGGTCGCGCCGGCGGTCGTGCGGATCACTCAGGCGTACTCGGCCTCGTAGGCCGCCACCAGCTCCGCGTACACGGCGGAGGAGTCGGGCAGCCGTTCGCCGTCCAGCGTGTGCACGCGGGTCAGCTTCCGGACGCTCGAAGCCATGAAGACGCCGTCGCCCTCGACGAGGTCGCGGACCGTCAGCGGCTCCACCTTGATCGCCCAGCCCGCCTTCTCGGCGCCGCGGAACAGCGCGGCCTGGGTGGTGCCCGGCAGGATGCCGATGCTCGACGGCGGCGTGTAGAGCGTCCGGCCCTTCGCCAGCACGACGGTCGACGTCGGCCCTTCGAAGATCGAACCGTCGGCGGCGGTGAAAATCACATCTTCGGCGCCGCGCCGGCCGGCTTCGCGCACCGCGGCCATGTTCACCGCGTAGGACAACGGCTTCGCGCCGAGCAGCAGCCAGGGCGCGCGCTCGGCGAGGTCCGGCGGGAAACCGCGTTCGAGGGTGATCGCGGCGACGCCGTCCGCGCGGGCCTTCAAGATCGACGGCGGCACTTCGGCGCCGAGCGCGAACCCGGTCGGCTTCGCGGCGGGGTCGCCGTCGGATCCCCTGGTGTACACCAATTTCAGCGTCATTTCGCGGCCGCCCGTCCACCGATCGAGTACGACCTGGACGACCCGCTCCCAGGCGGCGAGGTCGGGCTCCGGCAGGTCGAGCATGGCCGCCGACCGGGCCAGCCGCTCGAGGTGCGGCCGCAGCTCACGGGGCTGGCCGTCGACGACGAGGATCGTCTCGAAGACGCCGTCGCCGCGCAGCAGACCGAGGTCGTCGACCTTGATCTGGGCGGCGCCGGGGTCGGCCGGGGTTCCGTCGAGGAAGACGAGGACGCGCATGCGGCCACCGTACTCACCTAGGCTGGGCGGTATGCCGTACCGCTCGCCGCTGCTGGACGTGCCCGGATCGATCCCTTCTCCTGACGACCACCCCGAAGCCGGCGTCCCCTGGCACTGGGGAGACCCCTTCGCGGAGCAGCGCACGGCCTCGCGCGGCGCGGTCGTCATCGACCGGTCGCACCGCGAGTTCCTCGCCGTGACCGGCGAAGAGCGGCTGTCGTGGCTGCACCTGGTCATCTCGCAGCACGTGACCGGGCTCGCCGAAGGCTCCGGCACCGAGGCGCTGGTCCTCGACAGCCAGGGCCGCGTCGAGACGCACATGGTGGTCGCGCACGTCGACGGCACCGTGTACCTCGACACCGACCCGGGTCCGAGCGTCACCAGCGCGCTCCCCAAGGGCGGCCCCCAGACGCTGCTCGAATACCTCGAGGCGATGAAGTTCTGGTCCAAGGTGGACCTCCGCGACGCGACCGGGGAGCTCGCGCTGCTGACCGTGCTCGGCCCGGACGCCGAGCGCGTGCTGAGCGCGGTCGGCGCCGAGATCGGGCCGGAGCCGTACGCGGTGGCGGCGCTGCCGGGTGGCGGCTTCGTGCGGCGGATGCCGTGGCCAGGCCGGTCCAGCGTGGACCTGGCGGTCCCGCGCGCGGCGCTGCTCGACTGGTGGAAGCGGCTGACGGACGCAGGCGCGCGGGCGGCGGGCAGCTGGGTGTTCGACGCCTTGCGCGTCGAGTCGCTGCGGCCCCGCCTGGGCGTGGACACCGACGACCGCACGATCCCGCACGAGGTGGGCTGGGTCGGCTCGGCCGCGCACGTCGCGAAGGGCTGCTACCGCGGCCAGGAGACGGTGTCGAAGGTCCACAACGTGGGACGCCCGCCGCGGAACCTGCTGCTGCTCCACCTCGACGGTTCGCCGGAGGTCACGCCGGAGCCCGGCGACCCGCTGCTGCTCGACGGCCGCACGGTCGGCCGGATCGGCACGGTCATCCAGCACCACGAACTCGGCCCGATCGCGTTGGCGCTGGTCAAGCGGTCGACGCCGGTGGGCGCGGAGCTGCTGGCGGGCTCGGAGGACAACCTCGTCCAGGCGGCGATCGACCCCGACTCGGTGCCGTCGGAACTCCCCGCCCCCGGCCGTGCGGCGGCGGCGCAACTCCGTGGCTGAACGAAAGCCCCTGACAGCGAGATCACGCTCAACCGGGATAAACTGCGCTGTGATCGAAGTGCGGCCCGGCGGCAGGCGGCGGATCGACCGCGTGCTCGGCCCGGGGTACCTCAGCGGCTTGGGCGAATTGCCGTTGAAGGTGCTGCGCGAGCGGCGCGACGAAGCCGCGCAGGAAGAGACGGACCTCTCCTACCTGCGCCGGCTCCTGCACGCGCGGATCGACATCGTGCGCGCGGAGCAGGCGCGGCGCAGTTCCGGCGGCGAAGCCAGCATCGTCGACCAGCTGGCGACGATCCTGGCCGACAACGCACTGGGCCCGGCGGCGGGTTCGGGCCGCCACCAGCAGCTGGAGCCGTCCCGGGCGGGCGAGCACCGCCGGCACGCGGAAGCGCTGATCGGCGACACCGACCTGACCGACGTCGGGTCCCTCTCGGACGAGAAGCTCGCCTCCGCTTTGGACACCTACGCGAGTGAAGAGCTGTCGGTGTCGTCCTTCCGCCGCGAGGTCCAGGGCGTGATGGACACGTTGAACGCGGAGATCGCGAAGCGCTACCAGCAGGGTTCGGCCACTGTGGACGAGCTGCTGGAAAGCGAGCGCGGACGCGGCGAGGCCCCGTGACCAACCCGGTCCTCGCCGAGGTCGTCCGGTCCGGCTTCGTCGAAAGCGTGCACCGCGGCGCCCTGGTCGTGACCGGCCCCGAGGGCGAAGCCCGCCTGGCCCTCGGCGACGTGACCTCGCCGGTGTTCCCGCGCTCGTCGAACAAGCCGTTGCAGGCGGTCGGCATGCTGCGCTCGGGCCTGGACTTCGACGGCGAGGACCTGGCGCTGGCGTGCGCGTCGCACTCCGGCGAGCCGGGCCACGTGAAGCGGGTCCTCGAGCTGCTGGCCGCGGCCGGCCTGCACGAGGACGACCTGGCCTGCCCACCGGACTTCCCGCTGCACCTCCCGAGCATGCGCGACGCGGCCGAGCCCCGGCGCGTGATGATGAACTGCTCCGGCAAGCACACGGCGATGCTGACCACCTGCCTCCGCGCGGGCTGGCCGACGTCGGGTTACGAGAACCCGGACCACCCGCTCCAGCAGGAGATCGCGGCGGCGGTGGCGGAGCTGACGGGCGAGCCGATCGCCCACACGGGAGTGGACGGCTGCGGAGCCCCGCTGTTCGCCTTTTCCCTGACCGGTTTGTCCCGCGCGTTCGGCCGGGTGGCCTCGGCACCGGACGGCCCCGCCCGCCGAGTGGCCACGGCGATGCGAGCGCACCCGTGGCTGGTCGCCGGCACCGGCCGCGAGGACACGGCGTTGATGTCCGCGGTGGACAGCCTGGTTTCGAAGGCGGGCGCGGAGGGCGTGCAGGCGTTCGCGTTGCCGGACGGCTTCGCGGTGGCGATCAAGATCGACGACGGCAACAAGCGGGCGTGCGCCCCGCTGGCGGTCGCGGCGTTGCGGTACTTGGGCGCGGACGTGACAAGCCTCCCGGAACCGGCCAACGGCTCAATCCTGGGCGGGGGCCGGCCGGTCGGGGAGATCCGGGTCCCGGAACTGCACGGCTGAGACAACTCTCGCTGGGCTGGACCGGTCGCCGGTCGTGTCCGGCTGGCTCGGCGCGACCTGCGCCGCGGGTTCGGCCAGCTGGGCGGCAGCTGCCCGAGCGGCGGGATCGCAGGCTGGGCGACTGCGCGCTCAGCAGCGGGGCCAGGCAGCGGCGCGAAGCCTGCTCGTCACCGGTGGCGGCACCAGGCTCAGGCGCCGGCCGGTCGCGGTGGGCCGGCTCAGTTGGCGCGTTCGCGGGAGGCCAGGTCGCCCCAGAACTCGCGCAGGTCCGAGAACAGCTCGGCCAGCTCCTCCACGTTGCCCGAGCGCAGGGCGTCGAGGATGTCGTGGACCTCGTCCGCCGTGTTGTCGGCTTCCAGGACCGCGTCCGCGAAGAGCTGGACCAGGCCGCCGTAGTCGAGCTCGATGACCGAGTCCGGGTGGAAGTTGTCCAGCCAGCGGCGGGTCTCGAAGAGCACCCGGCCCGGGCCGGAGTCGCCGAAGGTCTGTTCCAGCAGGTCGCCGGCCTCGCGGGCGCGGTGCTGGGCGTCGGCGAGCGTCGCGCGCCAGGACAGTTCGCGCTTCGGATCGTCGCGGCCGGTGCCGAGGACCAGGCGGCGGTCGTCCGGGTCGACCAGCACGAACCAGGGCAGCGGGACCGTCCACGTCGTCGACAGCGTGTGGGCCGCCGTCGTGCTCAGGTCCGCCATCGCCGACTTGGTGCGGGCGCGGATCGTCTCCTGGGTGAAGCCGCCTTCGTCGAGGACGACGTTCTTCAGCGCCGGGTGCGCGTCGCCCAGGAACGTCACCAGTGCGGCCGCCGAGCGGGCGCGCAGTTCCAGTGGGCAGACCAGCGGGCCGACCTCGGCCTTGCCGCCCGGGACGTCCGCCGGGTCGAGGACCAGGACGTCGGTCAGCAGGCTCGGCGCGGGACGGCCGTCGGCGAGCTCGGCGGGCAGCAACCGCCGCGGGGCGGCGACCTGTGACTTGAGCCACATGGCCTGCTCGCGAGTGCCCGCGTCCGTCCGCCGCAGCTTGGCCGCCGCGACGGCCGCGCGCAGCCGTTCGTCCGGTGGGTCGCCCAGGGCGAGCAGGGGTTCGTACACCCGCAGGTAGGCCACGAAGGGACGGAGCACAGGTAGATCGTGGCACGTCTACCTGCGCCGATCGCCACCGACCGGCCGGTAACCGGTGTCCGGCCGACACTGTCACCACCGGCACACCGTGCCACGTCGCATCGAACCCCCCGGACACGGTACGGTGTGAGCAGGAAAGAATTGTCGAGACGATGCGGGGCCGCCGATTCCCCCGGCCGCCCCGCCCCTGTGCGAGGGGGTCGAGCCATGGGGCGCGGCCGGGCTAAGGCCAAGCAGACGAAGGTGGCGCGCGAGCTCAAGTACAGCTCGCACGAGACCGACTTCGATGCTTTGCAGCGCGAGCTGTCGAGTGGTTCCTCTAGTGGTCACTATGAGGAGCCTGAGTCCGATAGCGATGATCAAGACCCGTACGACGACCGGTACGACCAGTACCGTCGTTGAGCACGCGTAACCGCGCGAGGGCGTAGCCGGGACATCCCCGGCGACCGCCCTCGCGCGCTGCATGCTGCCCAAGAACGGGCTTGCGAAGCGACGAAGGAGTGAGCCGGTGGTAAGTCGGGTTGGAGTCGTCGGTGCGGGCCTCATGGGGTCCGGCATCGCCGAGGTGCACGCACGGTCCGGCTTGGACGTCGTGGTCACCGAGGTGAACCAGCCGGCGCTCGACGCGGGCAAGGCGCGGATCGAGAAGTCGCTGCAACGCGGCGTCAAGAACGGCAAGCTCTCGCCCGAAGACGCCGAGGCGGCGCTGGGCCGTCTCCGCTTCACGACGGACATCGCCGAGTTCGCCGACCGCGAACTGGTCGTCGAGGCGATCCTCGAGCAGGAGCAGGCGAAGGTCGACGTCTTCCGCCAGCTCGACAAGATCGTCGAGGCCGAGGACGCGTTGTTCGCGTCCAACACGTCGTCGATCCCGATCATGAAGCTGGGCATGGCGACGAGCCGGCCGCAGCAGGTGGTCGGCATCCACTTCTTCAACCCGGTGCCGGTGCTGCCGCTGGTGGAGCTGGTGCCCTCGCTGCTGACGAGCGAGGAGACCGCCCGCCGCGCGGAGGAACACGCGACGACGGCGCTGGGCAAGACCGTGATCCGCTCGCAGGACCGCGCCGGGTTCATCGTGAACTCGCTGCTGGTGCCGTACCTGCTCTCGGCGATCCGCATGATCGAGTCGGGCTTCGCTTCGGCCGAGGACATCGACCGCGGCATGGAGCTGGGCACCGCCCACCCGATGGGCCCGCTGCGGCTGTCCGACCTGATCGGGCTGGACACGATCAAGGCCATCGCGGACTCGATGTACGCGGAGTTCAAGGAGCCGCTGTACTCGTCGCCGCCGCTGCTGCTGCGCATGGTCGACGCGGGCCTGCTCGGCAAGAAGACCGGGCGCGGGTTCTACTCCTACAGCTGATCGAAGGCGACGGGCGCGCCGAACGCTGCTCGGCGCGCCGCCCGGCGCAGGACGGCGAGGATGGCCGGCCCTAGAAGGACGATGGCGACGGCGTTGGTGATCGCGCGGCCGGTGTCCCAGCCGAGGGTCGAGGTCAGCACGGTGTACACCGCGAACCGGTGGAGGTTCTCCAGCAGCGGCGCGCCGGCGACGAAGCCGAGCTGCGTGCTGTCCCCGGCGAGGAACGGCCATGACCACAGGCTCATGAGGAGCCCGAAGAAGTAGGCCGCGAACACGCCGTACGCGACGAGCATCGCGATTTCGGCTTTGCCGCGCGCCCGGGGCAGCAACCCGGCCCCGAGCCCGATGAGCGACGACGCCAGCATCTGGAACGGCAGCCACGGCCCGACCCCGGCGGTGAGCAGCGCGCTCGTGAACAGCGACGTCGAGCCGAGCACGAACCCGAAGCCGGGACCGAAGACCCGGCCGGCGAGCACGAGCAGGAAGAAGACCAGCTCGATGCCCCCGGTCCCGGCGCCGAGGGGTCTCAGGCCGGCGTTGACGGCGGAGAGCACCCCGAGGAGCGCGAGCGCTTTGGCGTCGATGCCGCCGCGGGACAGTTCGGCCAGGACGACGAGGATCAGCACCGGCAGGGTCGCCATGAAGACGAACGGCGCATCGGCGGTGTGGGCGGCCGCGGTGGGCCGGGGGTTCGCGAAGAGGGGCCAGCAGAACATGGCCAGCCCGAGGAGGCTCGCGGTGGTGAGGACCAGCGCGGGCCGAGGGGTGAGCCGGATGGTGCGGGGCTTCGGCGGGAGGAAGTCGGTCATGGCGCGGCTTCGAGGGACCGGAAAGAGCCTGCGCCGACGGCCAGCCGCGTTTGCCCTGAGCGTGGCGCTGAGACGGGCGCACCTCGGTGGCCCGCCGCGCTGAATCGCGCAGGGGCCTGCACTAGGGCGGCGGGCGGCGCGGGCGAGCCCGGCACGACCGGCGTGATCCCGCCGCAGCGCACTGCGCCAACCCGGCGCGGCGACCTCGAACCCTCCCGTGTCCTCATGCCAACGCTTCCGCGACCTCGTCCACCGTCAACCAACGCTCCGGGGCCAGGATCTTCGCCACCTGAGGCGCGAACGCCGGGGAGGCGACGATCACCTCCTTCGTCGGGCCGTCCGCGACGATCTCGCCCTCGGCCATGACCACCACGCGGGTTGCCACCGTCGCCACGAACTCGACGTCGTGGGTGGCCAGGAGCACCGCGCGGCCCTGCGAGGCCAGCTCTCGCAGGATCGCGGCGAAGCGCCTTTTCGCGTGGTAGTCCAGGCCGCGGGTGGGCTCGTCCAGCAGGACGACCGGCGGGGCGGCGGCCAGCTGGACCGCCAGCACCAAGGCCAGGCGCTGTCCCTCCGAGAGGTCGCCGGGGTGCGCTTCACCGGCTACTCCCGGGGACAGGCGGTCCAGCAGCTCACGCGTCGTTCCCGCCGCTACCTGCGACTCCGTGTCCGCCTGTGCGCACTCGGCGGCCACCGAATCCAGGTACAGCAGGTCCGCCGGTGTCTGCGGGACCAGCCCCACGCGCTGACGGGCCGCTCGTGGCTTGAGCGACGCCGGGTCCGCGCCTCCGACGTCGACCTTCCCCGCCGACCTCGGGCCGCTGCCCTGCACCGCCCAGAGAAGCGACGACTTGCCGGAGCCGTTGCGTCCCATCAGCGCGATCACTTCCCCCGGCCCGGCACGCAGGTCCACCCCGCGCACCGCCGAGACATCTCCGTAGCGGACCACCACCCCTCTCACGTCCAGTGCTCGACCGGTCACCGAAAGGCTACGACCCACCACCGACAATTTCTGAAGCCGAGTCCGCAGCGGGCCGGCGAGACGTCGCGCGTCGCGGACCGACAGGGGCAGGGGGGACCAGCCCGCGAGGCGGCCCAGCTCGGCGATCGGGGGTGCGATGTCCGACGTCGCCAGGATCTCCGCGGGCGGTCCGGATCGGACCGAACCGTCGCCCGGCAGGTACAGCAGGCGGTCCGCGTACTGCGCCACCCGCTCCATCCGGTGCTCGGCGACGACCACCGTCGTCCCCAGGTCGTGCACCAGCCGGGTGATCGCCGCGAGGACGTCCTCCGCCGCGGTCGGGTCCAGTGCGGACGTCGGTTCGTCGAGCACCAGCACAGACGGGTGCGCCGTCAGCACCGAGCCGATCGCGACGCGCTGCTGCTGGCCGCCGGAGAGGGTCCGGAGTGGACGGTTGCGCAGTTCCGCGATGCCCAGCAGGTCCAGGGTTTCCTCGACGCGCTTGCGCATGACGTCCGGCGGCACCGCCAGCTGCTCCATCGCGTACGCGAGCTCCTCCTCGACGGTGTCCGTCACGAACCCCGCCAGCGGGTCCTGCCCGACGACGCCGACGACCGAAGCCAGCTCACGCGGCGGATGGGCCGATGTGTCCAGCCCGGCCACGACCACCCGTCCCGCCAGGCGGCCGCCGGTGAAGTGCGGGACGAGCCCGTTCAGCGCGCCGAGCAACGTCGACTTGCCGGCGCCGGTCGGGCCCGCGACCAGGCACAACTCGCCTTCCTCGACCACCAGCGACACGTCCGAAAGCACCGGCCGCGAAGCGTCCGGGTAGGTCACCGTGACCCGCGAGAACTCGATCACCGGACGACCTCCGACAACGACGGCGGCGGGGGCGCGACGAACGCCGGCAGCACCGCGACCAGCACGGACAACGCGTGCACCCAGGAAACCTCCGGCCAGCGCAACGGACTCAGCGAGGGGAACAAGCGACCCGGGTCGACCCGCGCGGTGACGAACAGCAGCGCGCACGCCCCGACCCCGGCCGCGACGACCAGCGTCTCCGGCCAGCCCCACGGGTCCGGCCGGTACGCCGTCCGCCGCACGCGCCGGCCGCCGAGGACGAACCCGACGACCGCCACCGCCAGCCCGGCCGCGAGCAGCGGCACGCCGAGCCACGACGACGTCCCGTCGAGCACGCCGTAGACGCCGACGCACACCCCGACCAGCCCGGCCAGCACGCAGGCGGCGATCAGCACCCGCAGCCCGGCACTCAGGTACGCCCGGCGCCCGTAGCCCCGGGAGTCCATCGCGGCCGCCAGCCGCAGCGACCGGTCCATCGCGTCCTCCAGCACCGGCACCACGATGCCCTTGACCGCCCGTATCCCGCGAGTCCGCCCCGCGCGCAGCCGCCGCGCCCGCCGGACGCGTTGCACGCTCTCGACGAGCTGGGGCGCGACCGTCAGCGCCACCGTCACCGCCGTACCGACTTCGTACAACGCCCCCGGCACTGCCTTGAGCAGGCGTTTCGGGTTCGCCAGCGCGTTCGCCGCGCCGACGCAGACCACCATCGTGGCCAGCCGGAGGCCGTCGTAGAAGCCGCCGAGCAGCTCCTCCGCCGACGTCGGCCCGAGCAGGGACAGCCCAGCGGCGAGCGGGATCCGCGGCAGCGAGAACAGCACGTGCCCGCCGTCTTCGCCGCCGACCAGGATCCGGAAGACCACGCGCGAGGCGACGATCACCGCACCGACGTAGGCGTACAGCCGGAACGCCAGCGCCCAGGGCGCGTCACTCCGCCGGTTCGCGACGACGAAACCGGCGACGGCGATGATCAGGCCGAGCAGCAGCGGGTTCGTCGTGCGGCTGGCGGCGACGGCCAGCGCGAGCGCCCACGCCCACCAGGCGCCGGGGTGCAGCGTCCTACTGCGCACGCCGGCGACGCGCCACGACGATCGCGGCGCCGCCGACCACCACGATCACGACCGCGCCGATCACCAGGCCCCACGGGAACGAACTGCCCGGTTCGGCGGGCGCCGGAGCCGCCGTCGCGGCTTGCCGCACCGGGGCCACCTTCGGCGGCGACGGCAGGTCGTCGGCCGTCTTCGGCCGCGCGAACGCCCAGCCTTCGAACCCGCCGGCCACCGGCTTCGCGGTCTGCGCGCCTTCCTGGCTCGACGTCCAGGTGCCGCCCGCGGAGGCGTGCCAGTAGCTCCAGTACGCCGTCGCCGACGGCATCCCCGCGCACGACTCGACGTCGGGCCCCGGCTGACCCGCGATCCGGCAGGCCACCGCCAGGCCGTACTTCTGCGAGCCGGCGACCTCGATGCCGGCGTCCTGCAGGGCCGCGATGCCGTTCGCCGGCGTGCCGGGCGCGCAGCGGATCACCGGCTGCGGGCCCAGGTCGCCGAAGTCGACGACCACCGTGACGCCGCCACCCTCCGGGCAAGCCCCGTCCGTGCCCGCCGCCGACGCGGGCGCGGCGCCCACGAAGGCGGCGCCGAACAGGAGAGCGCAAACGACGGCGAAACGGGAGGCGATCATGCAGGCACTTTAACCAGGACGGCCCCCGCCGAAGGTGCGGTTCCGGCGCGACGAGCACCACACCTAGACTGCGGGCCGTGGGACAGCTCATCGCGGACGGACAGCTGCGCGTCGGCCTGATCGGCGCCGGGCCCTGGGCGAAGACGGTGCACGCGCCCGGCATCGCGGATCACCCCGGCACGGCGCTGACCGCGGTCTGGGCCCGGCGGCCGGAGGCGGCGCAAGCGCTTGCGGAGACGCACTGCGCGAACACCGCGGGCAGCGTCGAGGAGCTGTTCGAGCAGGTCGACGCGGTCGCGCTCGCCGTACCGCCGTCGGTCCAGGCCGAGCTGGGCGTGCACGCGGCCGAAGCCGGGAAACACCTGATCCTCGAGAAGCCGATCGCCGCCGATCTCGACGGCGCACGTCGGCTGGCCGACGCGGTCGCCGCTGCCGACGTCGCCGCGCTCGTCGTGCTGACCCTGCGGTACTCGGCGCAGACCCAGGAGTGGCTCGCCGACCTCGCCCAGGCGGGCGGCTGGGCCGGCGGCGGCGCGCGCTGGCTGTCCGGCGCCCTGCTGGGTGGCCAGTACGCGGCGTCCGAGTGGCGCCAAGACGACGGCGGCGCGCTGTTCGACATCGGCCCGCACGCGCTCGACCTCCTCGACGCGGCGCTCGGCCCGATCACCGGCGTCGTCGCCGCGCGGCAGAGCCCCGGCGACCTCTGGCACCTGATGCTGGCCCACGAAGACGGCGTGATCAGCACCGCCACGCTCTCGTTGCGGCTGCCGGTGCAGCCGACCGTCGTCGAAGTCGCCGTCTGGGGCCAGCACGGCTACCGGACGCTCGGGCGCAAACCGGGCTCGGCACAGGAGTCCTACACCGCGCTTCTGGATGATTTCGCGGCGATGATCGCCAGCGGTACGACGACCCACCCGTGCGACGTCCGGCGCGGGCTGCACCTGCAGACGCTGCTCGACCAGGCCCGTCGGCTCGCCGAGTAGTACACAGGCCCCTCCCGCGCGTTTCCGTTGCGGGACAACGGTTTCCGCCACCATCCCCCATTTCTTCCACAGGGTTGTCCACAATCTCCACTGTGGACAGTGCGCCTCCCGACCGAACCACGGCGGGACGGACTCCGCCACCGGAAAAGATCACCGAATAGTGCGGCTCGCTCGGACTGCCGAGTCGATCTTGCAATGCGAAGGTGATTTCGAGTGGAGGGGTTCCGAGAGAGGAGGCGCATGGAAGCCCTGCTTCGCGCCTTCTGGGGGATGATTCCGATTTCCGCGATCGCGCTGCCGTACGCGCTGCTCGGCTGGCCGCTGCTCGCGGCCCGGCGCCGCCGAAGACTCCCGGCCCGCTTCGCGACCGCGACAGCCGGCGTCGACTGCGCCGCCCTGCTCGTTGCCTTTCTGGTGTTTTGCCTGGTCATCCTGCCGGTCGGCGACTCTTCCGAGAGCACTCTCGACCTCGTTCCCGGCGCTGACATCACCGCGGCGTTCGCCGACGACGGTTCACTCTGGCAAGTGATCGGCAACGTCCTGCTGCTCTGCCCGCTCGGTGCCCTGCTGCCGCTTCGGGTGCGCCGGCTTCGCACACTTTCGCGCGTCGCGCTGGCCGCGCTGCTCGCCTCCCTACTGGTGGAAGGTACGCAATATCTGATCCACTCCGGCCGGGTCACCTCGACCGACGACGTCCTGCTGAACACCGCGGGCGCGACGCTCGGCGCGGCGCTGAGCCGCCGCGGCTGGCGCGCGCTGGACCCGCCACCACCGGTGCCGGTGGCGATCCCGGCGCAACGGCGGCGGATCTGCGAGTCGCCGACGCTCACGATGCGCGTGCCGCGTTCGGTGTGGGACGCGCGCTACGCCGCCATCGCGCACCCGAAGCGCCAGTAATCCGGTTGCGGCTCGTGCGAAACTGAGCGCGAAGAGCCCCTTCGAGTCAAGGAATGACCGCCTATGCCTGGCGCCGCTTCCGGCGTCGGCCCCCGCTAGGCCCGACGCCCAGCGATTCGCCCGCAAGCCGGTGAAGCGGCTGCGGTTCCTTGACGTGCTTTCGAAAGGCTCGAATGTCCGCCATCCAGACGTATGTCCGCACCACCGCGCCACGCGGCCGGGAAACCGAGCAGGTCGGCCCGTTCCTCGCGACCTACTCGCCGGGCACGGCGCACCCGATGCTCAACTACGCGATCCCGGACGACGGCGCCAAGCCGGTCGCGGCCGAGATCGACGCGCTCACCGCGGCGTTCCGGCGGCGGGACCTGCTCCCGCGGCTGGAGTACTTCACCGACGTCGCCCCCGACCTGGAGAACCTGCTGGTCGAGGCGGGGTACGCGCTCGAACGGCGGGTGCCGCTGATGACCTGCGGCCCCGCCGACCGGCTCGATCGGCCGGTGCCGGCGGGGATCCGGCTGCGCGCACCGGAGTCCGATGACGACTTCCGGCGCCTGCGATCGGCGCAGAACACGGCGTTCGGCGAACCCGCGGAGATCGGCGACGACGAGGTCGAGAAGCTGAAGTCGGGCGTCGAGGCCGGCGTCCGGCACCTCCTCGCGGAGGACGACGGCGTGGTCGTCGGCGGCGGGCTCGCGCTCGAAGTCGTCGACGGCACCACCGAGATCGCGGGCATCGCGGTGCTCGAGCCGTACCGCGGGCGCGGGATCGCCGCGGCGCTCACCGCGCGGCTCACCCGCGACGTCCACGAGGCCGGCGCGCACACGGCGTTCCTCACCCCCGGTGACCTGGGGATCGGGAACGTCTACGCCCGGGTCGGCTACCGGCCGGCCGGGGAGTGCGTGCACCTGAGCGCCGTTGCCGAGCCGGCCAAAAGCAGGCCGACGCCAGGCGGCACGCGACCGTAGTCACGAAGCTGTGGCCGTGGCTGTGGCCGGATCGGCAACCAATCAGCACAGTTAGTCGTCGAAGCGGCCGGAGCGGCCTCTCTTCACGTCGCTCCGGCGCTTCTTCGACGCCAGGCGGCGCTCCTTCGAACCGCGGGACGGCTTCGTGGGGCGCCGCGTGGCGGGCGGCGGTGCCGACGCGTCGAGCAGCAGGTTCGCCAACCGCCCCCGCGCCGCTTCGCGGTTCTGCAGCTGCGACCGGTGCTCGCTGGCCGCGATGGTCAGGACGCCGTCGACCAGCCGAGGCTCGAGCGCGGCCAGCACGCGGTCGCGCAGGTGCTCCGGGATCGACGGCGACGCGGCGACGTCGAACGACAGCTCGACGCGCGAGTCCGTGGTGTTGACGCCCTGACCGCCGGGGCCGGACGACCGGGAGAAGCGTTCGCTGAGCTCGGCCTCGGGGACGACGAAGCGGGAGCCGACGACGACGTCCCCGGTGGCCACGGTCAGAACCGCGGGTGGTCGCCCGAGAGCACCGCGCGCGGGCCGTCGACGTCGCCGGCCGGCTGCACGTCGCCGAGCACCCACGCCGGGACGTGCCGCGCGGTCAGCATGGCCAGCGCCCGGTCGACGTCCTCGGCACCGACGATCGCGACCATGCCGACGCCCATGTTGAAGGTCTTCTCCAGCTCGGCGCGCTCGACCTTGCCGCGGTGGCCGATCAGCGCGAACACCGGCGCCGGCGTCCAGGTGCCGCGGTCGAGCCGGGCGACCAGGCCGCGCGGCATGACGCGGGCGAGGTTCGCCTCCAGGCCACCGCCGGTGATGTGCGCGAACGTCCGGACCTCGGTCTCGGCGGCGAGCGCCAGGCAGTCCTTCGCGTAGATCCGCGTCGGCTCGAGCATCTCCTCGCCGAGCGTGCGGCCGAACTCCTCGACGTGCCCGCCGAGCGGCATCCGGGCGATGTCCAGCAGCACGTGCCGGGCCAGGGAGTACCCGTTCGAGTGCAATCCGGACGAGCCGAGCGCCAGCACGACGTCACCCGGGCGCACCTTCTCCGGCGAGAGCAGCTGCGAGGCCTCGACCACGCCGACGCCGGTCGCCGACATGTCGTAGTCGTGCTCGCCCATCAGGCCCGGGTGCTCGGCGGTCTCGCCGCCGAGCAGCGCGCAGCCGGCCTGGACGCAGCCCTCGGCGATGCCGCCGACCAGCGCGGCGATCTTCTCCGGGTGCACCTTGCCGACGGCGATGTAGTCCTGCAGGAACAGCGGCTCGGCGCCGGTCACGACCAGGTCGTCGACGACCATGGCGACCAGGTCGATGCCGACCGTGTCGTGCTTGTCCAGCGCCTGCGCGACCGCGATCTTGGTGCCGACGCCGTCGGTCGAGGACGCGAGCACCGGCTCCTTCCACTTGTCGAGCTTGAGGGAGAACAGCCCGGCGAAACCGCCGACACCACCCATGACCTCGGGGCGGGTCGCCCGCTCGGCGTGCGGCTTGAGCAGCTCGACGGCTTGGTCGCCGGCGTCGATGCTGACGCCGGCGGCGGCGTACGTGGCGCTCGTGGACTCGCTCACGGTGGAAGGACTCCCTACTGGACTGTCACGGACGCCGGACGGCGTCTTCGGCACCGTACCCGGCGGGGCTGACCGGGGTCGCCGCGCCATTGACCGAGTCGAGGCTTTCGAGCAGGTGCTTCCCGATCAGCGCGTCCTCCGGGAGCGGGATCGGGTACTCGCCGGAGAAGCACGCCGTGCACAGCCGCGACTTCGGCTGCTCCGTGGCCGCGACCAGGCCGTCCAGGGAAATGTAACCCAGGGAGTCGGCCCCGATCGAACGCCGGATGCCGTCGAGGTCGACGCCGTTCGCCACCAGCTCGGCCCGCGACGCGAAGTCGATGCCGTAGAAGCACGGCCACCGCACGGGCGGCGACGCGATCCGGACGTGCACCTCGAGCGCGCCGGCCTCCCGCAGCATGCGGACGAGCGCGCGCTGGGTGTTGCCGCGGACGATCGAGTCGTCCACCACGACCAGGCGCTTGCCGCGGATGACGTCGCGCAGCGGGTTCAGCTTGAGGCGGATGCCGAGCTGGCGGATGGTCTGCGACGGCTGGATGAACGTGCGCCCGACGTAGGCGTTCTTCACCAGGCCGGTGCCGTAGGGGATGCCCGAGCCCTGCGCGTAGCCGATCGCGGCCGGCGTGCCCGACTCCGGCACCGGCATCACGAGGTCGGCTTCGACCGGCTCCTCGGTGGCGAGCCGCCGGCCGATTTCGACGCGGGTGGCGTGCACCCCGCGGCCGGCGATGGTCGTGTCGGGGCGGGCGAGGTAGACGTACTCGAAGACGCAGCCCTTGGGGTCCGGGCCGGCGAAGCGGGAGGAACGCAGGCCCTCGGCGTCGATCGCGATGAGCTCGCCGGGCTCGACCTCGCGGACGAAGGACGCGCCGACGATGTCGAGGCCCGCGGTCTCACTGGAGACGACCCAGCCGCGCTCGAGCCGGCCGAGCACCAGCGGGTGCACGCCGTGCGGGTCACGGGCCGCGTACAGCGTGTTCTCGTCGGCGAAGACCAGGCAGAAGGCGCCCTTGAGGGTGGGCAGCAGCTCCATCGCGGCGGCTTCGATGCCCTTGTCGGCGGCGTTGGCCGCGAGCAGGCCGCAGACCAGGTCCGAGTCGCTGGACGAGCCGGTCAAGCCCGCGTGCGGCTTGAGCCCGGCTTCGATGGTGCGCTCGCGCAGCTCCGCCGTGTTGACGAGGTTGCCGTTGTGCGCGAAGGAGAGGCCGCTGCCGGTCGCCGTGGTGCGGAAGATCGGCTGGGCGTTCTCCCAAATGGTCGCGCCGGTGGTCGAGTACCGGCAGTGCCCGACGGCGATGTGCCCCTGCAGCGACTGCAGGATCTGCTCGTCGAACACCTGGCTGACCAGGCCGAGGTCCTTGAAGACCACGATCTGCGAGCCGTCGGAGACGGAGATGCCGGCGGCCTCCTGCCCGCGGTGCTGCAGGGCGTAGAGGCCGTAGTAGGTCAGCTTCGCGACTTCTTCCCCGGGAGCCCAGACGCCGAAGACGCCACACTCCTCACGGGGTTCCGGGTCGGGCTGGTCGGACACGACTTGCGGGTCGGAAACCACCGAGGAGCTCCTGGGAAGACGTGGTCAGGCCGATTTCAGTGTAAACGGTGCCGACATGAGTCAGGCCCCGCCCGGAGTGGTTCTGACCACTTCGGACGGGGCCCGCAAGCTTGGGTTCCTAACACGCATCCGGCAACGAGAGGATCTCTGAGAGCACCTGTGCGCCTTCGCCGCGGCGGCGCCAAAGCCACCGCTCCGGCTCGAAGATGTTGTCTTCGGTGCCGGGCATCCGGGTCGCCACTACATCGTCCTCGGCGTTGAGCCGGACCACGTCCACCACGTCGTCGTGCACCCGCACGCCGACGACGGCGAGGACCTCGCCACTCTCGTCGGCGGGGTGCACGAACTGGTAACCGCGAGCGACCAGCTCCTGCAATCCGGTCTCGATGTCGAAGACGGAGGCGACGGCCTCAGCCGAGGACATCGTCGAATTCACCGTCCTTGGCACCGGCCAGGAAGGCCGCCATCTCCGCGCGCGTGTAGACGAGCGCGGGACCGGTCGGGAACCGCGAGTTGCGCATCGCGATCTCGCCGGTGGACAGGGGTGCCACCTCGACGCAGTTGCCGTAAGCGCCGCTGTAGCTCGCCTTGCGCCACTGGGCGCCGGAGAGCCGATCGGCCGGGATGCCGTTCTCGAGTCGCTCAGCCATGTTCCCACCTCTCGAAGCTGATTTGCCCCGGGCGTCGCATCTGCATGTGCATTTGCCCGCGTATCGAAGGCTAGCACGTGTGCCTGCAATGGTAAATGCACGTGCAGAATTTCATGCAAAGTTGGCGGACGGTAAAGAATCACCTGGTCACGGTTCACCTTTCGGGTGATTGGCCGTTGCCCTTTCGGGTTAACAACTACGAGTAGTTACCGGTGGATGGGAGCGTTCTGGGGCGGGGACTCCGGAGAGTGACGACGGAAAGCGGCGGCAGGCGGGGCGGCGGGCTCGAGCGTCGCGAATGACTCATTGGGGACGCCGGAGGTCGCGAATGAGTCATTCGCGACCATCGGGTCGGGTCCCGCCGACCTGAAGGGGACGTTGCCGGCATCTGATGACCTGAAGGGGACTTTCCTGGCATCACATGACAGGAAAGTCCCCTTCAGGACACCGCGAGCAGCGGGACCGCCGGGGGTACCGGACCACCGCGACCTCGCCGGAGCCCTGACGCCGAGCGTCGCGAATGACTCATTGGGGACGTCAGAGGTCGCGAATGAGTCATTCGCGACCATCGGGGCAGGTCAGATCTCCGCGCGCCGCTTCGCCAGCAAGGCACGGCTGCGGTCCGGCGTCTCCGAATCGACCGCCAGCATGTCGAGCGCGCGGCTGTACTTCTCGATCTCTTCGCGCTTCTCGATGTAGTGCGCGCCGGTCAGGTATTCGATGTACGCGATGTTCGGCAGTTCCGGTTCGCCGAACCGCAGCAGTGAAAACGCGTGCTCCGCGGACAGCCCGCTGCGCGTGTACGGCAGGACCTGGACCGACACGTGGGGCAGCGCGCTCATCTCGAGCAGGTATTCGATCTGCTGCTTGAGGACCTTCACGCCGCCGATCGGCCGGTGCAGGACCGACTCGTCGAGCACCATCCACACGCGGGGCGCGTCCGGCCTGCTGAACATCTTCTGACGGCGCATGCGCAGCGCGACCAGCTGGTCGACGCGCTCGTCGGCCATCTCCGGGCGGCCGTGGCTGAAGATCGCGCGGGCGTACGGCTCGATCTGGAGCAGGCCCGACACGTAGATCGGCTCCCAGATCTGGATTCGCGCGGCGGCTTCTTCGAGGCCGACGAGGTCGGTGAACCAGTTCGGCATGGTGTCGCCGAAGCGCCGCCACCAGCCCGGCTCGTTCGACTGCTTGACCATGTCGAGGAACGTCTGGCGCTCCGTCGAGTCCTCGACGCCGTACATCGTCAGCAGGTCGGTGACGTCGCGTTCCTTGAAGCCGACGCGGCCCAGTTCCAGCCGGCTGATCTTCGACTCGGACCCGCGGATGTTGTACCCGGCCTGCTGGCGGGTGATGCCGGCTTCTTCACGGAGCCGCCTCAGCTGCGAGCCCAGGATCATGCGGCGCGCAGTGGGGCCGATGTTCTGTTCTCCTGCGGACGCGTTCACCGCGTTCATTCCCGGACCTTCCGCGCTCACGTCACCAGGGGGTTCTAGCCCGACTACCGAAAGTACACGCTAACCCGTCCTGCGCAAAGAGGTGACCCGGTTTACCCCGTGCGCGCGTCGGCCTACTCTACGTAGAGTACGAGACTTTCCACACAGAAGTTGCGAGGTTCAAGATGCCCGACGCCGCGACCCGGACCGAACGAGTTCCCGTGGGGGTCGACCCGACCCGAGCCAGCATCGCGCGCGTGTACGACGCCTTCCTGCTGGGGAAGGACAACTACGAGATCGACCGGGAGGTCCTGCACAAGGTGCAGAAGGCCGCCCCGGAAGCTCAGGACCTCGCCTTCGAAAACCGCGGCTTCCTCATCCGCACCTGCCGCTTCCTCGCCAGCCAGACGGGCATCAGCCAGTTCCTCGACCTCGGCTCGGGCCTGCCGACGGCGGAGAACACCCACCAGGTCGTCCAGCGGATCAACCCGGAGACGAAGGTCGTCTACGTCGACAACGACCCCGTGGTCCTCGCGCACGGGCGGGCGCTGCTGGAAGAGAACGAGCACACCCACTTCGTCGCCGAAGACATCTTCGAGCCGCAGCGGATCCTGCAGAACGAGATCGTCCGCGAGCACATCGACTTCAGCCAGCCGCTGGTCCTGCTCCAGATGGGCACGCTGCACCACTTCAACGGCGACCCCGGCCGGCCCGCCGAGATCATGCGGGAGTACGTCGACGCGCTGCCGTCCGGCTCCTTCGTCGGCCTCAGCCACTTCTACGACCCCGAGAACGACGACTCCGAGACGGCGCGCCGCATGGAGGACTTCTTCCTGCACAGCCCGATGGGTTCCGGTTCCTTCCGGACGCAGAAGGAGATCGAAGAGCTGTTCCCCGGCCTCGACATGGTCCCGCCGGGCGTGGTCCGGTGCGCCGACTGGTGGCCGGACGGCCCGCGGCTCAAGGAGCTGAACGTCGCGCAGCGGACGATCGCCGGCGGCGTCGGCCGCAAGCCGTAGGGATCCCCGTCCGTCAGAGGCGGACGAGGGGGAGCCAGTGGGAGAGGTCGGCCCGGGTGCCCGACGCGGACACCCGGCCGTCCGCCACCGCAGTGGTCCAGTCCAGTCGGCCGGTGGCCAGTTCGAGCCACGTGCGCGGGTCGGTCTCGATCACGTTCGGCGGGGTGCCGCGGGTGTGCCGCGGCCCTTCCACGCACTGCACCGCCGCGAACGGCGGCACGCGGACTTCCACCGTGCGGCCCGGCGCGTCGGCTGCCAGCGCGCGCAGGCTGAGCCGGACCGCGGCGGCCAGTTCCGCTCGCGCCGGGTCGGGCGCGGCGCCTTGCAACCACGGCGAAACCGCCTGCACCGCCGCACGTAACTGTCCGGGGTCGACCGAACGCGAAGAGGCCATGGGCAAACAGTAGAGTGGCGCACCAAGAGTTTTCCGGCACACCCGAGAACGTGGGGATCACATGGCGCAGCGGGACGAGGCAGATCGGATGGTTTCGCAGCAGCCCACCGGAAGCGGGGCCGAACGCCCCGGCAAGCACAGCCGCGCGGCGCGGCGCAACGGGCAGCAGGCCCGGCGGTCCGGCAAGCACGGCACGCCCGAGATCACCGCGGAGATGCGGGCGAACGCCCGCGCCAACCCCGACAGCTGGCTCTACGTCATCGACGAGGCCTTCGACCCGAACGGGCCGGTCCCGTCGTGGGCGGTCGTCGGCGCCTACCCGGTGAACGGCGCCGGTGACGTGGTCTCGGACTTCCACCCCAACGACCGCTACCGGCCTTCACCCAAGGCGCTGGGTTTCCCGGAGCCGGCGAACGACCTCGAGCAGCTGCTGCAGCTCGTCCGCACCGAGCACCGCCCGCCGTCGGACCTGCCGAAGGTCGTCCTCGACTCGACGCTGTTCGTCTACGCGATGTCGCCGGTGCAGCGCACGGTCATCGGGTTCCACAACACGGACGGGCGGGTGATGGTGCCGGCGTACACCCGCAAGGCGCTGGTGCCGAGCGAGTGGCCGCACGCCCGCGCCGTGCTGGGCCGCGACATCGTCAGCCTGCTGGGTGGTCACCCGGTCGCGATCAACCCGCACGACCTCATCACGGCCGTCGTACCGGCCGAGCACCTCGTGCGGGCGATCGCCGACGAACAGCGTTGACCTGCGGTTTTAACCCCATCGAGTGAACACCCGAGTCGCCGGATCGGCGACTCGGGTGCATCGTGAGGCTGGATAAGACTCACGAGACGGGTGGGGAGCATGAGGGTGAGACGTCGTGCATTGCTTGCCTTCGCCGCCGCGGCCCTGCTCGTCCTCGGCCAGTCGCCGGCGACCGCGCAGGACATCTACGCGGGAGCCGAAGAGCACTTCGCGGGATCGCAGATCGCCAAGGTCGAAGGCGTCGGCGCGGTGCCCGGCGTGCTGTACGGGGCCGACGACCAGCAGCTCGGGCACGACGTCAGCGGGCACCAGGGTCCGGTCGACTGGCCGGGCGCGGCGCGCGGCGGCGCCAAGTTCGTCTACGTCAAGGCGACCGAGGGCACCGGCTTCGTCAACCCGCAGTTCGCGCAGCAGTACAACGGCTCGTACGACGCCGGCCTGATCCGCGGCGCGTACCACTTCGCGCGGCCGGACGTTTCCGACGGGGCGTCGCAGGCGCGATACTTCCTCGCCCACGGCGGCGGCTGGTCGGCCGACGGCCGGACCCTGCCCGGCGCGCTCGACGCGGAGTACAACCCGTACGGCGAAACCTGCTACGGCAAGGACGCGGCGGGCATGGTCCGCTGGATCAGCGACTTCTCCGAGACCTACCGCGCGGTGACCGGCCGCTACCCGACGATCTACACGTCGACGAGCTGGTGGAAGCGCTGCACCGCGAACAACGGCGGCTTCGGGGACAACCCGCTCTGGATCGCCCGCTACAACACCTACATCGGCGAGCTGCCCGCCGGCTGGGGCGTGCACACGATCTGGCAGTTCGCCGACCGCGGCACCCTGCCCGGCGACCAGAACTGGTTCAACGGCTCGGCCGAACGACTGCGCGCGCTCGCGCTGGGCTGAACGGCGCAGCCCACCAGTAATAGGTGTTAACCAGTCACCAATTGACGGTTGACCACCCGAGAAAATCACCCACGCGTATACCCAATTTCACGGAACTGAGTGACAAACCGGCTTCTCGTCCTCAACAATCGTGCCCGGGCGGCTACCTGCACATAGCCGCCCTCAGCGAGGGTTCTGTGAAGGGATTCCAGCATGTCCACTTCCCGAAGAAGGCGGCTGTTCGCCGCCCTTGCCGTCCCGGCCACGCTGCTCCTGCTCGGCAGCACGGCACAGGCGGCGACGTTCTCCCCCGAGGCCGATCCGGTCGCCGCGATCAACGCGGACATCGCACAGCACAACCACGAACTGGGCTCGCAGATCCGGCGCGTCGAAGGCGACAAGTCGACACCGGACTCGCAGAAAGCGGCGCAGCAGCCGCAGCCCGCCCAGGCGATCCCCAACCAGGTGCTGGCCACCGTCGCCGGCATGGACGTCGCCAGCTACCAGGGCAACGTCGACTGGGCGAGCTGGTGGAACCAGGGCAAGCGGTTCGTCTGGACCAAGGCCACGGAGAGCACCAGCTACACCAACCCGTACTTCGCGCAGCAGTACAACGGCTCCTACAACCAGGGCTTCATCCGCGGCGCGTACCACTTCGCCACCCCGAACACGGCGAGCGGCGCGGCGCAGGCCAGGTACTTCGTCGCCCACGGCGGCGGCTGGTCGAAGGACGGCAAGACCCTGCCCGGCGCGCTCGACATGGAGTACAACCCGTACGGCGCGACCTGCTACGGGCTGAGCAAGGCCGGGATGACGTCGTGGATCCTCGACTTCCACGACACCTACCACTCCCTCACCGGCCGGTACCCGGTGATCTACACGTCGACGAGCTGGTGGAGCAGCTGCGTGAGCGGTGACTTCTCCAGCACGGCCCCGCTGTGGGTCGCGCGGTACGCGTCGTCGGTGGGCACCCTGCCGTACAACTGGAGCTACTACACCGTCTGGCAGTACACCTCGAGCCCGCTCGACCAGGACACCTTCAACGGTGCCTACGACCGGCTCCAGGCACTCGCCGTCGGCTGACCCGCACCACCCGGCTCCCGGATCGTGACGACTTCGCGTCGGCACGGCCGGGAGCCGGTTTCATGCCGTACCGTCCGAGCTTGCAGAATCTGCTCACACGTCCTGGGGGAACCGCACGCGTCCACCGGACGTCGGAAAGCGGACGAACACCCAGCGCCCGGAAGGCATGAAAGATGACGTACCCGCCTCAGCCGGGCCAGCCCGGCCAGCCCGACCCGTACGGCCAGCAGCCGCAGTCCGGCGGCTTCCCGCAGCAGCCGTACCCGCAGCAGGGCGGGTGGGACCCCAACCAGCAGCAACAGCCGTACCCGACGCAGCAGTACCCGCAGGGCTGGGACCCGAGCCAGCAGCAGCAACAGCAGGGTTACCCGTCGGGCGGCTTCCCGGCGAGCCCGCAGCCGCAGTGGGGCGACCCCAACGCCCAGCAGCAGCAGTCGGCGTGGGCGGACCCGAACGCGCAGCAGTACGGCCAGCAGGCCTGGGACCCGAACCAGGGCGGCCAGATGTCCGGCTGGGACCCGAACCAGGGCGGGTACGCGCAGGGCTTCGGCGGGCCGCCGGCACCGCCGAAGAAGAGCAAGACCGGGATGTGGATCGCCGTCGGCGCCACCGTGGTCGTCGTGCTGGCGGCGCTGGGCGTCACCGGCTTCGTCGCGCCCGGGTTCTTCCTTTCGAAGGACGACAACACGAACGTCGCGGCGCCGCCGTCGTCGAGCACGTCCGCGAAGCCGACCGCGCCGAAGACGACCACGCCAAAGAAGACGACGACGCCGACCTCGAAGCCGCCGTCGAGCTCCGGCGCTTCGGACGCCAAGGCGGTCCTGCAGGGCTTCATCGACAAGCTGAACGGTGGCGACAAGGCCGGCGCGCTCGCACTGGGCTGCTCCGACTCGAAGGACCTGCTCGACTCGTGGCTCGACACGTTCCTCAAGCCGCCGCTGAAGCTGACGCTCGGCGAGGTGCCGGACGACGAGTACCTGGTCGAGGGCCAGGTGACCGGGACGTCCGCGGGCAAGAACGTCAAGGGCACGCTGAGCGCGACGAACTTCGACGACAAGGGTTTCTGCGTCAGCACCATGCTGGTTTCCTGAGCGGGTGAAGCTGTGGCGATCGCCGCTGGCGTGGACGTTCTTCGCGTCGCTGGTGCTGCTGCTCGGGGTCGGCGGCTGGTTGCTGACCGACCCCGCCACCAGCCGCAGTGACGCGCTGAAGACGGGCGGCCTCGCCGGCGGCGCGATCGTGGCGCTGTACGCGCTGTGGCTCAACGACCGGCGCCGCCGGGTCGAGGAAGGCCGCCAGGACATCGAGCGCCGGCGGCACGAACTCGAGGCGCAGCGCGCGGAACAGGACCGCGAGCGGGTGGCGGACGAGCGGTTCGCGAAGGCGGTCGAGCTGCTCGGCCACGCCGCCGACCAGGTACGGGTCGGCGCGCTGCACGCGCTGGCGGGGCTGGCGCGGAGCCGTCCGGAGTACACGCAGACGGTGCTGGACGTCCTGTGCTCCTACCTGCGGCGGCCGTTCGAGCACCCGCGGTACGACGGGGAACTGGACCGCAAGGAACGCGACGGCACCCGGGGCACACCCGAGCAGGAGCAAGAACTCCAGGTGCGTCTCACCGCACAGCGCCTGGTCAAGGATCTGCTTCCGGCCGCCGCCTCGCCGGACGCACCGGATTACTACCTCGACCTGACCGGCGCGGTCGTCGAATACCTCGATTTCGCCGGGCGCCGCATCGGCGGGCTGCTCCTGCGGTACGCGGCTTTGCACAGCAGCACCAACTTCAGCGGCTGCCGGTTCACGGGGAGCGTGTACTTCACGGCCGCGGGCACCGGCGCCGGGCGGCTCATCGGGTACTTCCGGTGCCGGGGGGCCGTTTTCGAGAGCCACGCCTGGTTCAGTGGGACGCACTTCGCCGAGCTGACCGAGTTCACCAACACGAAGTTCGCCGGGGAGACGACGTTCAAGGACGCGAAGTTCGGCAACGACGCGACCTTCGGCGGAGTTCAGGCGACGGGGTCGCTGGACCTGCGGCGGGCTTCCTTCGCCGGGCAGACCGACCTGCGGTTCGCTTCGCTGCCGGAGTCGGTATCGCTGTACAACACGCGGGTCCGGGCCGAGAAGGACGTGCAGCTGCCCGACGCTTGGGACGTCGAGGAACTCCACGACGGAGACCGGCGGATCATCGCCAAGCGCGGCTGAGCGGAGGGCACCGGCCGGAGCCGGCGCCCTCCGGGGGCTCAGTCGAACAGCGCCGGGAGGGCGCCTTCCCAGACCTCGCGCAGCTCGTCCAGCGTGAACTCCGTGATGCCCTGCAGCTCCAGCGTGCCCGACTCCGGGTCGACCACGCCGGTCTTGCGCCACGGCATCCCGCGCGCGGTCAGCATCTCCGTGAAGCGCAGCTCTTCCGTGCGCGGGACCGCAACCAGCACGCGGCCGGCCGACTCGGAGAACAGTTGGACGAACGGGTCCTGGCCGTCGTCGAGGAAGACCCGGGCGCCGCACTGTCCGATGAGGACGGTCTCGACCAAGGTCTGGATCAGGCCGCCGTCGGACAGGTCGTGCGCCGCCGAGATCATGCCGTCGCGGGAGCCCGCCACCAGGATCTCGCCCAGCAGCTTTTCGCGGGCCAGGTCGACGCGCGGGGGCACGCCGCCGAGGTGGCCGTGGAGCTCGCGGGCCCAGGCCGAGCCGTCCAGCTCGTCGTGCGTTTCGCCCAGCAGCAGCAGGGTTTCGCCGGCTTCCGCGCCGATGCCGGTCGGGATGCGGCGGGTGACGTCGTCGATCACGCCGAGGACGCCGATCACCGGGGTCGGCAGGATCGCCGTCGAACCGGTCTGGTTGAAGAAGCTCACGTTGCCGCCCGTGACCGGGATGCCGAGCTCGACGCAGCCGTCCGCGAGGCCGTGGACCGCCTGCTCGAACTGCCACATCACGCCCGGGTCGGTCGGCGCGCCGAAGTTCAGGCAGTCGGACACCGCGACCGGGGTCGCGCCGCCCGTCGCCACGTTGCGGTACGCCTCCGCCAGCGCCAGCTGCGCGCCGCGGTACGGGTCGAGGTAGACGAACTTGCTGTTGCAGTCCGTCGCGACCGAGACGCCGCGGCCGGACGACTCGTCGATCCGGATCATGCCGGAGTCCGACGGCTGCGAGAGCACGGAGTTGCCCCGCACGTACCGGTCGTACTGCGAGGTCACCCATTCCTTCGACGCCTGGTTGGGCGAGGCGATCAGCTTGAGCACGTCCGCGCGCAGTTCGTCCGGAGTGGACGGACGCGGGAGGTCCGCCGAGGTGTCGGCGATCAGAGCGTCCTGAAAGGACGGACGCTCGATCGGCCGGTCGTACACCGGGCCCTGGTGGGCCACCGTGTGCGCCGGGACGTCGACGACGACCTCGTCGTGCCAGGTGATGACCAGGTGCTCGCCGTCGGTGACCTCGCCGATGTCGGTGGCGATGACGTCCCACTTGCGGCAGACCGCCATGAACGCCTCGACGTTCTCCGGCGAGACGACCGCGCACATGCGCTCCTGCGACTCGCTCGAGAGCACCTCGGCGGGGGTCATCCCGGTGGCGCGCAACGGAACGCGGTCGAGGTAGATCTGCATGCCGCCGTCGCCGGCCGCGGCCAGCTCGGACGTCGCGCAGGACAGCCCGGCGCCGCCGAGGTCCTGGATGCCGACGACCAGCTTCTGCGCGAACAGCTCGAGGCAGCACTCGATGAGCACCTTCTCGGTGAACGGGTCGCCGACCTGGACGCTCGGGAGCTTCTTGCGCCCGCCCGACGATTCATCACCCGAAAAGGTGTCACTCGCCAGGACGGAAACGCCGCCGATGCCGTCGAGGCCGGTGCGCGCGCCGAACAGGATGATCTTGTTGCCGGTGCCGGACGCGAACGCGAGGTGCAGGTCTTCGACGCGCATCGCGCCGACGCACAGGGCGTTCACCAGCGGGTTGCCCGAGTAGGACGGGTCGAAGACGAGCTCGCCGCCGATGTTCGGCAGGCCGAGGCAGTTGCCGTAACCGCCGACGCCGGCGACGACGCCGGGCAGCACGCGCTTGGTGTCGGGGGCGTCGGCCGGGCCGAAGCGCAGCGCGTCGGCGACCGCTAGCGGCCGCGCGCCCATCGCCATGATGTCGCGGACGATGCCGCCGACGCCGGTCGCGGCGCCCTGGTACGGCTCCACATAGGACGGGTGGTTGTGGCTCTCCACCTTGAAGGTGACCGCCCAGCCCTCGCCGATGTCGACGACGCCCGCGTTTTCGCCGATGCCGGCCAGCATCTTGGCCTTCATCTCGTCGGTGGCGGTCTCCCCGAAGTACCGCAGGTGCTTCTTCGAGGACTTGTAGGAGCAGTGCTCGCTCCACATCACCGAGTACATGGCCAGCTCGGCGTCGGTGGGCCGGCGGCCGAGGATCTCCCGGATGCGGGCGTACTCGTCGTCGGCGAGGCCCAGTTCCCGATACGGCTGGGTGTGCTCCGGGGTCGCCCCGGCGCGCTCGGTGGTGTCAACGGTGCTGGTCACGGTGTCCGTGTCAGGGTTCGCCACGGCCGCCAGGATACGGGGCTCCCGGTGGCGCCCCGGACGGTGGTCCACCGAAAACCGGTTGCGTCCCCGGGCCGTCGGTGCAGGTGTGAGCCACCCGACACCTCGGGCCGCCGCGGGGCGGAAAATCGATCGCCTTCCGCTGGTCGGCGGCTTAACGTCGAGAATCGTGCTTTCCGCCACGTACCCCCTTCCGCCGCTGCGGCTGCCCGCGCGGCCGACCGCGAGCCGCTTCCTGCTCGCCGTCTTCCGGGCCCGGCTCGGGACGGCGCTGGGCGCGGCCGCGATCGGTGTCGTCTGGGCGCTGCCCGGTGCGCTGCTGCCGCTGGTCGTCGGCCAGGGCATCGGCGCCATCGGCGCGCACGACGGTGCCGCGGTCGGGCGCTGGGCGCTCGCGGCGGCCGTCCTCGGCCTGGTGCAGACGGTCTTCGGGACCTGGCTGCACTTCCTCAACTACGGCCTGTGGCTGCACGGCGCGGGCACCACGCAGCGGACCGTGTCGGCGCACACCACGCGCGTCGGCGCCGGCCTGCGCGAGCAGACGACCACCGGCAACCTCGTCGCCGTCAGCACCACCGACATCAACCACATCGGCAACACCGTCGAGATGACCGGGCGGGCGGTCGGCTCGCTGCTGGCGTTCGTCGTGGTCGCGGTGTGGCTGGTCTCGACGTCGCCGCTGCTGGGCGTGGTCGCGCTGGTCGGCGTGCCGGTCGCGGTGCTCGGCATCGGCCCGCTCCTCGCGCCGCTGCAGAAGCGCAAGGCGAAGCAGCGTGAGCAACGCGGGGACGTCAACGCGCTGGGCGCGGACATCGTGTCCGGCCTGCGGATCCTGCGGGGCATCGGCGGTGAGCGGCGGTTCTTCGCCCGCTTCCGCGAAACGAGCCAGCGGGTCCGGCGGGCCGGCGTCGAGGTCGGCAAGGCCGAGGCGTGGCTGGCCGCGGCGGAGATCGCGCTGCCCGGCCTGGTCACCGTGGTGATCACCTGGCTCGGCGCGCGGCTGGCCGTGGCCGGCTCGATCGACGTCGGGCAGCTGGTGGCGTTCTACGGCGTGTCCGCGTTCCTGATCTGGCCGGTCACGGCCGCGACGGAGGCGGTCGGCTCGATCACGTCCGGGCTGGTCGCGTCGCGGAAGATCGTGGCGCTGCTGGCGATCCGCCCGAAGCTGGCGGACCCGGAGACGCCGGTGCCGCTGCCCGAAGGGCCGCTGGAGCTGGTCGACACCGAGTCCGGCGTCCGGGTCGCGCCCGGCCGGCTGACCGTCGTGGACTTCGGCGCCGAAGGCGAAGCGGTGGCGGACCGGCTGGCCCGGTTCGCCGACCCGGCCGACGGCGAAGCGGTGCTGGTCGGCGGCGTTCGGGCGGACCAGGTCGCGCTCGCGGAGCTGCGGCGGCGGATCGTCTACGCGCACAACCAGGACATCTGGTTCTCCGGCGTGCTGCGCGAGCAGCTGGCGCCGGCGCGCGCGACCGGCGTCGGGAGCACCGAAGCGCTGTTCGCGGCCGACGCCGACGACATCGTGGCGGCGCTGCCCGACGGCGTCGAAGAGGTGATCGGCGAGCGCGGGCGCGAGGTGTCCGGCGGTCAGCGCCAGCGGCTGAACCTGGCCCGCGCGCTGGCGGCCGACGCCGACGTGCTGGTGCTCGACGAGCCGACGTCGGCGGTCGACGCGCACACGGAGGCCCGCATCACCGAGCGCGTCGCGGCCCTGCGGCGCGGCAAGACGACGGTGGTGTTCAGCCAGAGTCCCTTGTGGACACATGTGGCGGACGAAGTCTTCACGGCGAAAGGGGTGACGGTGTGAAGCGGCTACCCACGGCGTCCCGGCGGGACGTCCGCCGCTGGGCGCTGAAAACGGCGGCGATCCACAAACGCGAGTTCGGCCTGCTGCTGGGCTCGCTGGCGGTGGCCACCCTGATCGGGCTGGCCGGGCCGCAGCTGCTCGGCGCGCTCGTCGACGACGTCGCGGCCGGCACCACCACCGGGCACGTCGACGTCCTGGCGGCGGTGTTCGTCGCGATCCTGGTGCTGCAGGCGCTGGCGCGGAAGATCGCGCGGCTGCGCGGGGCGGTGTTCGGCGAGCTGGTGCTGGCCAACACGCGCGAGGACTTCGTCGAGACGGCGCTGCGGCTGCCGCTCGGCACCGTCGAAGCGGCGGGCACCGGCGACCTGCTCAGCCGCGCCACCACCGACCTCGGCCGGATCGACCACGCGGCGCGGTTCGCGGCGCCGGAGATCCTGGTCGCGGCGGTGACCGTGGTGTTCACCGTCGTCGCCATGGTCGTGACGTCGCCGCTGCTGGCGCTGGGCCTGCTGGTCGCGGTGCCGCTGCTGGTGCCGGTCAACGTCTGGTACCAGCGGCGGATCCCGGCCGTCATGCAGTGGATGCTGGACCGCTGGGCGGACCTGACCACGAGCGTGCACGAGACGGCGGAGGGCGCGCGCACGGTCGAGGCGCTCGGGCTGACCGACCGGCGGGTCGGCGCGGCGAACGACGCGCTGGAGCGCAGCATCTACGGCGAGCGCCGGATGCGGGCGCTGCAGCTGCGCTGGCTGCCGTCGCTGGAGATCAGCTACGTCGTCCCGCTGGCGGTCATGCTGCCGCTCGGGCTGCTCGCCTACACCCGGGGCTGGGCCGGGCTCGGCGAGATCACCACGATGCTGCTGTACATGCAGGCGATGGCGGCGCCGCTGAACGAGGCGCTGTTCTGGCTGGAGGACCTGCAGGTCGCGGCGGCCGCGGCACGCCGGATCCGCGGTGTCCACTCGGTGGCCGCCGAGGACACGCCGAAGGTGACGGACGTGCCGAGCGGCCGCGACATCGACGTGCACGACGTCCGGTTCGCCTACACCGCCGACCGCGAGGTGCTGCACGGCATCGACCTGCGGGTTCCGCGCGGCGAGCGGCTGGCGATCGTCGGGCCGTCCGGCGCGGGCAAGTCGACACTCGGCAGGCTGCTGGCGGGCATCGCGGCGCCGTCGTCGGGCTCGGTGCGGATCGGCGGCCAGGACGTCTCGGAACTGGCCGACGACGTCCTGCGCGGCGAGGTGCTGCTGCTGACCCAGGAACACCACGTGTTCTCCGGGACGCTGCGGCAGAACCTGGCGCTGCCGGCCCGCCGCTCGGGTGGCGACTGGACGGACGACGAGCTGCTGGCCGCGCTGGCCTCGGCGGGCGCGTCGGACTGGGTCGCGGCGCTGCCGTCCGGGCTGGACACGAAGCTGGGGTCCGGCGAGCACCCGGTGCCGGCGGCGATCGCGCAGCAGCTGGCGCTGGCCCGGGTGGTGCTGGCCGACCCGCACACGCTGGTGCTCGACGAGGCGACGTCGCTGCTGGACACGGGCTCGGCGCGGGACCTGGAGCGGTCGCTGAACAGCGTGCTGTCGGGGCGCACGGTGATCGCGATCGCCCACCGCCTGCACACGGCCGCGGCGGCCGACCGGGTCGCGGTCGTCGAGAACGGCCGCATCACGGAGCTGGGCCCGCACTCGGCCCTGCTGGAGGCAGGCGGCCCGTACGCGCGCCTGGTGGCGGCGGCTTCTTAGCGAGGAGTTCGTGATGACCGCGGCGGAGCGGGAAGAGTTCCTGAGCGGGGTGCAATCCGCGCGGCCGGCCGGTTGAGCCTGGTGGCGCAGGCTGTCGAACGACCAGAGCAAGACCTGAAGGGCCGCCGCCTCAACCGCGGCGGCGGTCCGGGCGTGTCAGCGGTGCCGGGGCACGCCCGGCCCGATCCGAGGAGAAGCCGCATGACTTCGACACGCCGAGCCCTGCGAACCGGGGTGGCCGCCGCCGGGATCGCGATCACCGCGGCGGCGCTGGTGGCCACGCCGGCCGCCGCGGGTACCTGGCCGAACGACAGCTTCGACCTGTGCCCGACAACCTGCGCACTGGGCGGCACCCTGGGCGGTGTCGCCTGGGGCAACCGGACCGCGACCGTGCAGGGCAGCATGACCGACATCGAAGGGTCCGGCACGACCGTCTACTTCGAGGCCTACGCCGGCTCGGTGAAGATCGACAGCACGACCCGGAGCACGCCCGCCGACACGACCGAGCCGTTCCACTTCACGATCGGCGACCCGGACCTCGTCGGTGGGTTCGACCGCCTCAAGATCCAGGTGTGCCAGGGCGGGCCCGACTGGTGCGGCAGGCCGGTCAACGCGGACCGCGACGGCGTGGCCGAGAAGCTGATCGGCAACTGAAGAGCGGGTGGGCGACGATCGTCGCCCACCCCGTTCGTCAGGCCTTGACCAGCGCGTCCACCGCGCTGAAGAACATGCCAAGGCCGTCGTCCGACGGGCCGGTCAGCGCGTCGATCGCGTGCTCCGGGTGCGGCATCAGGCCGACGACGCGGCCGTTCTCGCTGCGGATGCCCGCGATGTCGTTGCGGGAGCCGTTCGGGTTGCCGCCGACGTAGCGGAACACCACGCGGCCCTCGGCCTCGAGCTCGTCCAAAGTGGACTGCTCGGCCACATAGCAGCCGTCGATGTTCTTCATCGGGATGAGGATCTCGGCGCCCTCGTCGTAGCGCGTCGTCCACGCCGTCGAGGTGTTCTCCACCCGGAGCCACTGGTCGCGGCAGATGAAGTGGAGGCCCTGGTTGCGGATCATCGCGCCCGGCAGGAGGCCCGCCTCGCACAGGATCTGGAAGCCGTTGCAGATGCCGAGGACCGGCATGCCGCCGCGGGCCGCCTCGATGACCGGGGTCATCACCGGGGCGAAGCGGGCGATCACGCCCGCGCGCAGGTAGTCGCCGTACGAGAAGCCGCCCGGGACGACGACCGCGTCGACGTCGTGGAGGTTCTCGTCCGCGTGCCAGAGCGGGACCGCCTCGCCGCCGGCGTAGCGGACCGCGCGGGCCGCGTCGCCGTCGTCCAGGGTGCCCGGGAAGGTGATGACGCCGATGCGGGCGCTCACGCCTCCACCCGCTTGATGGTCCACTGCTCGATCACCGGGTTCGCGAGGAAGCCTTCGGCGATCTTCTCCAGCGTGGCGTCGTCGACCGTGTCGTCGACCTCGATCTCGAAGTGCTTGCCCTGGCGGATCTCCTTGATCCCGGTGAAGCCGAGGCGGCCGGCGGCGCCGAGCGCGGCCTGTCCCTGCGGGTCGAGGATTTCGGGCTTCGGCATGACGTCGACGACGACTCGGGCCACGGCAGGCTGCTCCTTATTCACGCAGGTCGTGGGTACCGGGCCAGCATAGTTGACCCCGATCGCCACCCTCGCGCCCAGGTGGCGAGGGCCACCGGAAAACCTAGACTGGCCCAGGGCGCGGCGCTGCGCCATGATGAGTCGTTGACATCTCGCCAACAGGAGGCACCGTGGCCGTCCAGGAGTCCTTCGACTACGTCATCGTCGGCGCCGGCAGCGCGGGCTGCGTGCTCGCCAACCGCCTGACCGAAGACCCGTCGGCGCAGGTCCTGCTGCTCGAAGCGGGCGGCGAGGACACCGCCGACGAGATCCACATCCCCGCCGCGTTCGCGTCGCTGTTCAAGACCAAGTGGGACTGGAACTACGAGACCGTCGAGCAGAAGCACACCGGCAAGACGGCCTACTGGCCGCGCGGGAAGGTGCTCGGCGGCTGCTCGTCGATCAACGCGATGATCTACATCCGCGGCAACCGCGCCGACTACGACGGTTGGCGCGATTCGCACGGCGCCGAGGGCTGGGGCTGGGACGACGTCCTGCCGTACTTCAAGCGCGCCGAGGGCAACCAGCGGCTCGGCGGGCCGCTGCACGGCACCGACGGCCCGCTGCACGTCGAGGACCGGCGGTTCACCCACGAGCTGTCGAGCGCCTGGGTCGACTCCGCCGTCGCGTGGGGCCTCAAGCGCACCGACGACTTCAACGGCGAGAGCCAGGAAGGCGCCGGCGTCTACCAGGTGACCTGCAAGAAGGGCCGTCGCTGGTCCACCGCGGACGCCTACCTGCGCCCCGCGCTCGAGCGGCCGAACCTCACCGTGAAGACGTCCTCGCCCGCGACCCGGATCGTCTTCGAAGGCACCCGCGCGATCGGCGTGTCCTATTTGGACAACGGCGTGGAGCGCACCGCGCACGCGTCCACCGAGGTGATCCTGAGCGGCGGCGCGGTCAACTCGCCGCAGCTGCTGATGGTCTCCGGCGTCGGGCCGGCCGAGCACCTGCGCGAACACGGCATCGACGTCGTCGCCGCGCTGCCCGGCGTCGGCGAGAACCTGCACGACCACCCCGCCTGCGGGATCATCTGGTCCACGCGCGGCACGACCGACCTGGTCGACGCGGCCACCCCGCGCGGTCTCGTCCGCTACCAGCTGACCAAGCGCGGGCCGCTGGCGTCCAACATCGGCGAGGCGGGCGCGTTCTTCCCGACCACGGACGGCCTGCCCGCGCCGGACATGCAGATCCACGTGGCGCCGACGTTGTTCTACGACAACGGCATGCGCGAACCGACGGTCCCCGGCTTCACGTCGGCGGCGACGCTGGTGGACGTCGCGAGCCGCGGCCGGCTGCGGCTGAAGTCGGCGAACCCGTTGTGGAAGCCGGAAATCGACCCGGCGTACTACGCGGAGCCGAAGGACATGGAGACGATGATCGCCGGGCTGCGGGCGCTGATCGACATCGGGAAGTCGGGACCGCTCAAGCGGTTCCTCGACCAGCCGTTCCTGCCCGCGCGGCACGACCTGACCGATTCCGAGCTGGCCGACCACATCCGCGAGAACACGCAGACGCTCTACCACCCGGTCGGGACCTGCTCGATCGGGTCGGTGGTCGACCCGCAGCTGCGCGTGAACGGCGTCGAAGGCCTGCGCGTGGTCGACGCGTCCGTGATGCCCGTGGTGCCGCGGGGCAACACGAACGCGCCGACCGTCATGGTCGCGGAGAAGGCCGCGGACCTGATCCGGGGCCGCCAGACCTCGTGAGTGTTTAGTCGGGTTCTAACCCGACTAAACACTCACGAGGGGGTCAGCGCTTGCCGTGCAGGATGGTCACCAGCTTGGCGACCAGCGCGTCCGTCGATTCCTTGCGGGTGAACGACGTCAGCGTCAGCGGCGCGGTGAACCGCTGGCGCGCGATCGCCTTCGTGCGGGCGAACTCGCGCAGCCCCTCCGGGCCGTGGATGCGGCCGAAGCCGGAGTCGCCGACCCCGCCGAACGGCAGGGAAGCGATGCCCGCGAACGACAGCGGCGCGTTGATCGCCGTCATGCCCGTGCGCAGCTTCTCGGCCAGCTCGACGCCGCGGGACTTCGAGAACACCGTCGAGCCCAGGCCGTACTTCGTGCTGTTCGCCTTCTCGACGGCTTCGTCCATGTCGCGGACCTTCGCGATCGTCACGGTCGGGCCGAACGTCTCTTCGGTGACCGCCTCGGAGTCCTCCGGGACGTCGATCAGCACGGTCGGCTGCGCGTAGCGGTCGCCGACCGCGTCCTCGCCGCCGAGGACGGCCTTGCCGCCGCGGGCCAGCGCGTCCTGGATGTGGCGCTTGATCACGCCGAGCTGCGAGGGCATCGTGACCGGGCCGTACTGCGCGCCGTCGTCCGAACCCGCGCGCACGTCCTTCGACTTCTCGACGACCTTCGCGACGAACGCGTCGTGCACCTTTTCGTGGACGTAGACGCGCTCGACGCCGATGCAGGTCTGGCCGGAGTTGGAGAACGCGCCCCACACCGTGGCGTCGGCCGCGGCGTCGAGGTCGGCGTCCGCGTCGACCAGCACCGGGTCCTTGCCGCCCGCCTCGATGACGACCGGGGTGAGCGTCTCGGCGGCCGCGGCCATGATCCGCTTGCCGGTCGCGGTCGAGCCGGTGAACGCGATCTTGTCGACGCCGGCGCCGACCAACGCCGCGCCGGTCTCGCCGAAGCCGGTGATCAGCTGCAGCACCGGCTGCTCCGGGACGATCTCGGCGAACGCGTCGACCAGCCACTTCCCGACGCCGGGGGTGTACTCGCTGGGCTTGAAGACGACCGCGTTGCCCGCCGCGAGCGCGTAGGCGATCGAGCCGAGCGGGGTGAACACCGGGTAGTTCCACGGGCCGATCACGCCGACCACGCCCAGCGGCTGGTACTCGACGGTGGCGGCCTGGTTCGACATCAGCAGCCCGGCCGAGCGCTTCTGCTTGCCGAGGATCTTCTTCGCGTTCTTGCCCGCCCAGGCGATGTGCTCGATGGCCAGCACGCTCTCGAGCTGCGCGTCGGCGATCGGCTTGCCGGTCTCGTCGCGGACCACCTGGCACAGCTGCGGCAGCCGCCGCGTCAGCACGCCCTTCCAGCTCTTCAGCCGCTCGGCGCGCCCGGCGAAGCCGAGCCCTTCCCACCACTTCGCGGCGACGCGCGCTCGCTCGACGGCCGCGGCGACGTCTTCCGCCGTGTGGATCGGGTAGGTTCCGACCACCTCGTCGGTCGCCGGGCTGAGCGAGTCGAAGGTTTCGCCGACCGACGTCGGCTTCGGCTGGACGGCGGTCATCGGCGTCTCCCGTGGGTCGAGGGTCAGCCCAGGTTACGACGTTACTGACACTGTGCCAATAGCTCGCGCGGGCTTCCGCACCAGCATTCCACCGGCGATCGCCGCGGCAAAGGCACCGAACAGCGGGGCGAGCCACAGCGGCAGCGCGCCGACCGCCAGCGAACCCAGCCCGAATCCGCACGCCTGCACGGTGAAGCTCAGCGAGAACCCCGCTGACCTGCGGTTCTTCGGCAGCAGCCGCTGGAGGTTGACGGAGGTGGCGGCGACCAGCGGCCCGGTGCACCCGCCGATCAGCGCGATCGACGCGAGCAACCCCGGCCAGCCGAGGTCCGCCGCGAGGGTGACCCCGCCGACGACGAACCCGCCGAGGAACAGCCGCGGGTCGCCGGTCTTGCCGCGCCACGCGTAGAGCGCGCTGCCCAGGATGCTCGCCCCGCTCAGCACGGCGATGACCACCGGCGCGGCCGTCGACGGCGCGCCGAGGCGCTGCACCAGCGGCAGCGGCGCGACCTCGATCGTCGAGAGCAGCAACCCGACGGTGAACGCGCAGCACAGCCACGGCAGGTACGTACGGAGTCCGGCAGGCGGGACGTCGGCGGCGGATTCCACCCGATCGGGCACAACCGCGCGGCGCGGGACGAGCGCGGCGGCGGCCACGCAAGCGACGGCCATGGCGGCGACCGGCACGACCGGGCCGGCCAGGTCGAGCACCGCGACCAGCGCCGGACCACCGATCAGCACGCCTTCGAGGATCATCGCGTCGACGGAGATCGCCCGCGGCAGCAGCTCATCGTCCACCGTGTCGGCCAGCAGCGTCCGGAAGCCGCCGGACAGCGCGCCGGCCGAGATCCCGGGCAGCACCACGAGCCCGACGAGCACCGGCGTGGGCGCGTCGGCGGCCAGGGCCAGCGCGGTGAACCCGGCGGCGGTGAAGAGCAGCAGCGCCGTCAGGCCGCGGGACGGTCCGACGCGGTCGAGCAGCCGCCCGACCGGCACGGCACCGGCCATCTCGGCGGCGACGAAGACCGACATGAGCACGCCACCCAGCCGGTACGACCCGGTCGTGGCCGTCGTGAGCAGGGTGAACGCGAGCGGCGCCATGGTCGACGGCAGCCGGGCGAACTGGACGCCCGCCGACCAGCGCCAGTAGGCGCGATGGGTGAACAACGACATGGCACCACGCTCTCCCGCGGCGATCTTGCGGCACACTCATTCGGGTGGGGACGAATCAGCGATGATCGAACTCGTCTTGACCGCGGCCGGGAGCCAGCGCGTCCGGTTCGCGATTTCGCCGTTGGAAGAGGTGCTCGGCGCCGTCCAGACGCTGCTCGGCGTCCGCGCGCACCCCGCGCACCCGCCGTGGCTGTCCGAGCTGCCCGACGTGCCCGAGCTGGCCGCGGTGCTGAGCGCGCGGCACTACATCACCGAGTTCCTGAGCCCGCCGCCCGACGGTCCGGAGACGACGGCCGCGGCGCAGCTGCGGGCCGTGCGCGCGACGCCGCCGTCCCAGGTGGCGCTGGAGCTGGGAATGGTCGACGCGGACCTCTCGCGGCTGCCCGCCGACCCGGCGGCCGCGCGCGACCTGCTCGCCGACCAGCTCGAGACGGTGTGGCACACGCTGCTCGCCCCGGAGTGGCCCCGCCTGCGCGAACTGCTGGCGGCGGACATCGCGTTCCGCACGCGGCAGCTGGGTTCGGGCGGCATCGCGGCGATGTTCTCGGAACTGCACCCGCGCGTGCGGCTCTCGGGGACGTCGGTGCTGGTCGACGTCCGGGCCCGCGAGCGGCTGGAGATCGATTCACGCGGGTTGCTGCTGATCCCGGCGGTGTTCGCGTGGCCGAACGTCGGGGTGGTGACGGTCCCGCCGTGGCAGATTTCGGTGCTGTACCCGGCCCGCGGGGTCGCTTCGCTGTGGACGTCACCGGCGGCGTTGCCGGAGGCACTGGCCGAGGTCCTCGGCCGTACCCGGGCGCTGTTGCTGGCGACGCTGGACCGCCCGGCGGCGACGACCGAGCTGGCGACCCGCCACGGACTGGCGCCGGCCACGGTGTCGGCGCACTTGACGGCGTTGCGTGGGGCGGGATTGCTGGCTTCGGAGCGGCGCGGGCACCGGGTGCTGTACCGGCGGACGGAACTCGGCGACGCCTTGCTCACCGGGAAGCTGTGACTAGGCTGGAATCGTCAACGTGCGAAGGAGAACCATCGATGCGTATCGTCCATTTCGGACACGCCTGCCTGCTCCTGGAGACCGGCTCCGAGCGGATCCTGATCGACCCCGGCGCGTTCTCCACCGGCTTCGAAGGTGAGCGGGAGCTGTCCGCCGTGCTGGTCACGCACCAGCACTTCGACCACCTCGACGTCGAGAAGCTGCCGAAAATCCTGGAAGCCAACCCGGACGCGAAGCTGATCGTCGATCCCGGGTCCGCCGAAGCCGTGCAGAAGCTGGGCGTCCAGTTCGACGTCGCCAACGTCGGGGACGCCTTCGCGGTCGGGGACACGTCCGTCAAGGCGGTCGGCGGGGAGCACGCCGTCATCCACTCCGACATCCCCGTGATCCCCAACATCGGGTACGTCTTCGACGACGGTGCGTTCTTCCACCCCGGTGACTCGTTCTTCGTGCCCGAGCAGAAGATCGACGTGCTGGGGCTGCCCACCGGGGCGCCGTGGCTGAAGGCCGGGGAAGCCGTCGACTACCTGCGGGCCGTCGCGCCGCGGGTGGCCGTGCCGATCCACGAGGCCGTGCTCGCCAATCCGGCCATGCACTACGGGCTGTTCGGGAACCTCGCGCCCGAAGGGACCGAGGTCAAGGTGCTCGACCGGGCCGAGCCCGCGAAGTTCTAGGCCGCGACCGTCCGCAACGACCCGTACGTGGCGCCGAACGCGCGGTTCTCCAGTGCCACGTCGACGGCGTCGAGCAGTGCCTGGCGGAGGCCGGGGCGGGTGAGGTCCGCGGCTTCCGCCCCCAGCCGGACCAGCCCGCCCCGGCGGGCCGCGCGGGCCGCCGCCAGTACCAGTGCGAAGCAGCGCACAGTCTCCGTGCGGTGCGACTGGCTCGTGAACTCACTCACGCGGGCGCGGCGCACCTCGCCGGTGACGAGGTCGCGCACCGCGCCGAGGTCGGCGCACAGCCGGAAGCCGTGCTCGGCCAGTGCCTGCAGCGTGCCCTGGGACACGACCCAGCGCGGCGGGGCGAAGCCGTCGACGTCGAGGCCGGCGGTGTCCAGCAACGCCTTCGCCGCGATCAGCCGGAGCCGGGCTTCGTGCGCCGGCAGCGTCGCGAACTCCGCCTTCTTGCCCAGGTACACCGTGCGGTGGGTGGGCGTGACGGTGTGGTCGTAACCGTGCAGCAGCACGGAATCACCGCGGCGGGCGCGGGTGCGCACCCACTCCGTCACCGGGCCTTCGCCGGTGCGCGCGGCGTACAGCAGCGACAACGGCACTTTCCGGCGGTCGAGTTCCGCCGCGAGGTCGGCGCACCGGTGCAGCGTGCGCGGGGTGATTCCCGACAGCGAAACCAGCAAGCGAGCGTCCACGCCACCATTGGGACGCACGCGTCTGACAGTCCCGTGAACTGCGCGAGACGGGTGGGCGACCGTTGCCGGAAGGGTCAGACGCCTTCACGCAGGAGCCGCGCGGCCATCGCGATCCGCCCACGCAGATCGGGGTCGGCGACCTGACCGTCGGCGACGTCGGCGCGGGAAACCGGGATCCGGGCGCACGCCTCGTCGACGATCTTCGCGCCCGCGTACGTCAGCACCTTGCGCAGCGAGTCGTGCGCGTCCCGGCCGCCGGTCGGTGCCGCGATCGAGGACGCGTTGATCCACGCCACCGGCTTGCCGTAGATCTCGCCGCCGCCGACCGTCCAGTCCAGGAGGTTCTTGAACGAGCCCGGCAGCCCGCCCGCGTACTCCGGCGTGCAGATCAGGATCGCGTCGGCGGCCTTGATCGATTGCCGGAGCGACGCGACCGCCGGGTGCAGCGGGTCGCGGTCGTCATCGGGGTTGAAGTGCGGCAGGTCGCCGAGGCCGGTGTACGTCTGGCTCGCGGTGAGCGTCGCGACGGTCCCCAGCACCGCCGCATTGCCCGAGCCGGCTCGCAGGCTGCCGCAGATCAGCAGGATCACGCGGCCAGTCTGCCAGGGAAAGCCCGGTGATGCGGTGGTACGCCTCGATGTACCGGTCGCGCGTGGCGGTCACCACCGCCGGCGGCAGCGGCGGCAGCGCGGACACGCAGTCCCAGCCCGACGACGGCCCGACCAGCCAGTCGCGTACGTGCTGCTTGTCGATCGACCGCCGCGGGCGGCCGGGCGGGTGGCCGCCGTCGAGCCAGTAGCGCGCCGAATCCGGGGTCAGCAGCTCGTCCGCGAGCACCAGCCCGCCGGTCGCCCCGATGCCGAACTCGAACTTCGTGTCCGCGAGCAGCAGGCCCTGTTCCTCGGCCCGTGCGGCGCCCCGGCGGTACAGCTCCAGCGACGCCTCGCGGACCTCCTCGGCGAGCGCACGGCCGAGGACCGCCGCGAAGGTGTCGAAGTCGATGTTCTCGTCCGGTTCGCCGGGCCGTGCCTTGGTGGACGGCGTGAAGATCGGCTCCGGCAGCCGGGCCGACTCGGGCAGCCCGGCCGGCAGCCCCAGCCCGCAGACCGCGCCCGAGCGGCGGTAATCCGCGTACCCGCGGCCGGTCAGGTACCCGCGGACGACCGCCTCCACCGGCAGCATGTCGAGCCGCTCGACCAGCAACCCCCGGCCGCGGAAGGCGGCGGGCACGAGCGGCCCGTCCGAGGCCACCAGGTGGTTCGGCAGGACGTCGGCGAGCTCGCGGAACCAGAACGCGCTCATCGCGGTGAGCACCCGGCCCTTGTCCGGGACGGGGGTGGGGAAAACGCGCTCGAAGGCCGAGATGCGGTCGGACGCGACGACCAGCAGGTGGTCGTCGCCCACGGCGTAGAGGTCGCGGACCTTGCCGGTGGCGAGGGTGGGGAGGGGTGTCACGCGCTGAACCCTAACGGGCACCCTCCGCCACCATGGATGATGCTGGCATGGCGTACGACTGGATCTCGGTGACCACCGACTACGGCCTGCGCGACGGCTTCGTGGCGGCCTGCCACGGCGTGATCGCCCGGCTCGCGCCCGCCGTCCGCGTCATCGACGTGACGCACGAGGTACCACCCCAGGACATCCGGCACGGGGCGATGGCGCTGGCCCAGACGGCGCCGTTCCTGCCGCCGTCGGTGCACGTCGCCGTCGTCGACCCGGGCGTCGGCACCACCCGGCTCGGCGTGGTCGTGGTCGCCGGGGACGGGCTGCTGGTCGGGCCGGACAACGGCCTCTTGCTGCCGGCCGCGCAGGCGCTGGGCGGCGTCCTGGCGGCGTACGAGCTGGCCGAGCCGTCGCTGCGGCTGCCGGTCACGTCGGCGACGTTCCACGGGCGGGACGTCTTCGCCCCCGCCGCCGCGCACCTGGCGCTGGGGGTCGAGCCCTCGGCGTTCGGCGACCCGGTCACCGACCTGGTGTCGATGCCGGAGCCGTTCGTCGCGGCCTTCCCCGGGAAGCTCGTGTCGGAGGTGCTGACGGTCGACCACTTCGGCAACGTCCAGCTCGCCGCGACCCCGGCCGATCTCGAGCTGTCCGGGCTGGCCGGCGCGGTTTCCGTGCACAGCGAGCGGGTCGCGGTGACGACCGTGGTCGGCCGGACGTTCGCGGACGTCCCCGCCGGCGCCAGCGTCCTCTACACCGACTCGGCCGGGCGGCTCGCGGTCGCCGTCAACGGCGGTTCGGCGGCCGCGGTGCTGGGACTCGGACCCGCCCAGGAGTGCACGATCACCTCGTCGCCCACGGCCAGCTGACCCGGGCGCCGCACGGCGGCCTTCATCCCGAAGACCACGCCGCCGTCGGCGTGCCGCCGGTAGGCCGCCAGCGTCCGGATCGGCTCGGGGCCGGCCTTCTCGCCGGTCTCCTGGTCGACCATCGGCACCGTGCAGCGCACGCATTGCTTGGCGTAGCCGAACTCCGCGGTGCCCGCGGTCATCGCGCGGACTTCGTCTTCGGTGTGCGGCTCGAGCCAGCCGGAGACGACGACGTTGGGGCGGAAGCGGTCCATCGGCACGGGTTCGCCGCCGCGTTCGAGGATGCGGGCGTTCAGTCCGTCCAAAGAGGACTCGGAGGCGACGAGGAGCGCGTGCCCGTCGGCGAACGCGGCCGTGCCCGGGGTTTCGCCGCTGGTGACGCGTTCGTGGTCCGGCGCGACGCCGATCAGCACCGACGGCAGCCCGAGCAGGTCCGAGAACCACGCGGCCGCGGCGTCGCCCTGGTGGATGCCTTCGCCCTGCCAGGAGAACGTCGAACCGGGGTGGCGGGGGCCGTCGCGGCGGATCTCGAGTTCGAGGTCGCCGTGGCCCGGCGCGGACAGCTTCAGCCGGTGCCCGAGCACCTGCGGCCGGACCGCGGCCAGCACCGGGTAGCGGCGCTGGCTGCGGAAGTCGCCGTCCGGCGCGACGACCTGGAACACGCGGTCGTGCGCCAGCCCGGCCGGGGTCACTTCGGCGGACGGCACCGAAGTGCCGGCACACCCCTTGACCGGGTAGTACGTCAGCCGCGCGATCCTCGCCATGCCCGCAGGCTACCCGCGCCCGCCCGCACCAAGCCCCCGGTTTTGCGCGGTGCCGGGGTCGTGAGTGTTTAGTCGGGTTAGAACCCGCCTAAACACTCACGACCACCCGCGCCGCGCCTAAAGGACTTGGGACAGGAAGCGTTGGAGGCGGGGGCTCTGGGGGTCGTCGAAGAGCTGGGCCGGCGGGCCCTGCTCCACGATCTTGCCCGCGTCCATGAACGCCACCTCGTCGGCGACGCTCCTGGCGAACCCCATCTCGTGGGTGACCACGATCAGCGTCAAGCCCCGCGAAGCCAGCCCGGCCATCAGGTTCAGCACGCCCTTGACCAGCTCGGGGTCGAGCGCGCTGGTGGCCTCGTCGAAGAGCATCACCTCGGGGTCCATGGCCAGCGCCCGCGCGATCGCGACGCGCTGCTGCTGACCACCCGAAAGCGCGCTCGGCCGGTACGGCGCCTTGTCCGCGAGGCCGACCTCGGCGAGGCGGGCGCGGGCGATCTCCGCCGCTTCCTCCTTGCCGATCTTCTTCACGCTGCGCAGCGGCAGCACGATGTTGTCCAGCACGCTCCGGTGGCCGAAGAGGTTGAAGTGCTGGAACACCATGCCGACGCGCTGGCGCAGCGCGTCCGGGTCGGCCTTGATCACGGACTCGCCGTCGAGCAGCAGATCACCGGAATCGGGCTCCTGCAAGCGGTTCACGCACCGCAGGAGCGTCGACTTGCCGGAGCCGGACGGCCCGATCACGCACGTCGTCTTGCCACTGGGCACCTTGAGGTCGACCCCGCGCAGGACTTCCAGCGTGCCGAAGCTGACGTGGATGTCCCGCAGTTCCACACTGGACGTTCGCACCGCCGTCGTCACCACGTGCTCACCCTCCCCCCGGGACCGATCTCCACCGGATCGGTGTCGTCCGGGTCGTCGACCCGGACCTTGCGCCCGGTACGGAGCTTCTTGTCGATGTAGTTGACCAGGTGCGTCAGCGGCACGGTGATCACCAGGAAGAACACCCCGGCGGCGACCAGCGGCGAGAGGTTGCCGGTGTTGGCCGCGAGGTCCTGGCCGATCCGGAACAGCTCGCGCTGCCCGGACAGCAGCCCGAGCACGTAGACGAGGCTGGAGTCCTTGACCAGCGCGATGAACTGGTTCACCAGCGCGGGCAGTACCCGCCGGACGCCCTGCGGGATGATCACCAGCAGCATCGACTTGGTGTAGCTCATCCCCAGCGCCCGCGCGGCCTCCATCTGGCCCTTGTCGACGCTCTGGATGCCGGACCGGAAGATCTCGCCGATGTAGGCGGCGGCGATCAAAGACAGCGCCAGGATGCCCATCGGGTACGGGTTCGTGCCGACGACGTCCCGCGCGAGCGTGCCGAGCCCCTGGCCGATCAGCAGGATCGTCAGGATGGCGGGCAGCCCGCGGAAGACGTCGGTGTAGATCCGCGCGGGCCACCGCAGCCACCACTTGGTGGACAGGCCCATCACGGCCAGCACCATGCCGAGCACGGTGCCGATCAGCGCCGAGGACACCGACAGCACGAGCGTGTTGAGCAACCCGGTCTTCAGCAGGTCGGGCAGGACCTGCGTGATGTAGTCCCAGTTCAGGAACGTGTTGATAAAATCGTCCATTGTGGACTACTGCCCCGCCTTGAACTCCGCGGGCACGGGCGCGGTGGGCTCGAACTGGTCGTGCACCTTGACCCAGGTGCCGTCCGCGATGACCTTCTTGAGGCCGTCGTTGATCTTGGCGATCAGGTCGTTGTTGCCCTTCTTGAACGCGAACCCGTGCGGGATGGTCGTGGTGATCGCCTTGGTCACCTTGAGCTTCGCGTCCGCGTTGTTCTTCGCGTAGTCCTCGGCGGTGGCCTGGTCGAACACCGCGCCGTCGATCGCGCCGGTCTTGAGCGCGTTGAGGGCGGCCGCATCGTTCGGGAAGCGGACGGCCTGCGCGGTCGGCGCGTTCGAGCCGAGCCAGGTGTCGGAGACCGTGCCCTGGACGACGCCGATCCGCTTGCCCGCCAACGAGTTCTCGTCGGTGATGCCGGCGGTCTCCTTGGCCTCGATGCCGAGCGACTGGTAGTTGTACGGCGCGGAGAAGTCGACGGTCTTCTTGCGGGCCTCGGTCTGGGAGATCGCCGAGCTGCCGATGTCGAACGTGCCGTTCGCGACCTGGCCGAGCAGCGCCGAGAACTCCGTCGCGGCGAACTCCAGCTTCAGGCCTTCCTTGGCCGCGATGGCCTTGAGCAGCTCGTTGTCGAAACCGGTGTAGTTGCCGTTCTCCTGGTAGGCGTTCGGCTTCGAGTCGCTCAGCGTGCCGACCCGCAGGGTCTTGCCGTCACCGCTGTCCGAGCCGCCGCCGCACGCCGTGAGCGCCGCCAGCAAGGTCGCGGTGAGCGCCGTGACCAGTGTCTTCTTCATGCTTCTCCTAACCCTGGAACCCGGCCGGCACCGGAGCGGTCGGCAGGAACTGCTGGTGCAGCTTAAGCCAGGTCCCGTCGGAGATCACCTGCTTGAGCCCGTCGTCGACCTTCTTGAGCAGGTCGGCGTTGCCCTTCTTCACGGCGAACCCGTGCGGCACGTCGGTGACGAAGCTCTTCACCACGACGAGCTTGGCGTCCGGGTTGTCGGTGACGTTCTTCTCGGCGATGCTCTGGTCGAGGATGTACGCGTCGACCGAGCCGGTCTTCAACGCGGTCAGCGCGGCGGCGTAGTCGGGGAAGCGCACGGCCTGCGCGGCCGGAACGGTGCTGGTCAGCCAGTGGTCGCCGACGGTCGCCTGGATGACGGCGACGCGCTTGCCCGCCAAGCCCTTCTCGTCGGTCACCGGGGTGCCCTGCTTGGCCTGGATGCTCATCGTCTCGAAGTCGTAGGCCGCGGAGAAGTCGACCGTCTTCTTGCGCTCGTCGGTCTGCGCGATCGCCGAGCTGGCAATGTCGAAGCGGCCGGAGGCGACCTGCCCGAGCAGCGCGGAGAAGTCGGTCGCGGCGAACTCCAGCTTCAGGTTCTGCTTGGCCGCGATGGCCTTGAGCAGCTCGTTGTCGAAGCCGGTGTAGTTGCCGTCCTTCAAGTAGATGTTGGGCGGCGCGTCACTCAGCGTCCCCACGCGCAGCGTCGGGGAAGCGCTCTCGGAGCCGCCGCCGCACGCGGTCAGCGTGAGCGCGGCGGCCAGCACGGTGACGATCAGCTTCTTCATGTCACGCACCCACGTTCTTGACCGGCAGGCCGGGGCCGCCCTGCTGGAGTTCCTTGGACAGCGGCGTGTTCTTGTAGAACTGGCCGTAGATCCGGGCGACCGTACCGTCGGCGACGGCCTTCCGCAGCCCGTCGTTGAGCTTGTTCAGCAGATCGGTGTTCGTCTTGGCGACCGCGAACGCCGACGGGGTGTCCTTGTCCTCGACCGTGTAGCCGAGCTCCAGCGGCACGCCGGGGTTCTGGTCGAGGTACTTCTGCCCGATGTCCTGCGGCACGACCCAGCCGTCGAGCGTGCCGTTCTTCAGCTGCGCGAAGCCGGCGTTGTAGTCGGGGAAGCGGACGACCTGGGCCCCGGCGGTCTTGCCGGCGAGCTCGTCCTGCACCGACCCCTGGACCACGCCGAGGCGCTTGCCCGACAGCGCGGCTACGTCCTTGAGGTTGGCGCCCTTCGCCGTGACGACCGTGGTGAAGCCGGTGTTGTAGCCGTCGGAGAAGGCGACCGTCTTCTTGCGCGCCTCGGTGCTCGAGATCGTCGAGCTGCCGATGTCGAACTTGCCGGTCGCGACGCCGGCCAGCAGGCTGGAGAACTCGGTGCCGACGAACTCGACCTCGAAACCCTCACGCTTGGCGATGTCCCGCAGCAGCTCGTTGTCGTAGCCGGTGAAGCGGCCGTTCTCCAGGTAGATCGACGGCGGGGCGTCGCTCAGGGTCCCGACGCGCAGGGTCTTCGTCCCCGCGTCGGAACCACCGCAGGCGGCCAGGGTCAACGTCAGCGCGCCCGCGGTCAGGGCGGCGGCGATCTTGGACAGCGTGGATCTCATCGCTTCTTCCATGGTGAGGATGAGCGCTTCGCAGCGCTCGCGGGGTCAGCGATCGAGATTAGGGATTTCGCCCGTTCGAGTGGATTCGTTCCATTCTGTGGACGGGTGCGTCAGCTCACAGGATCGGCTGCGGCGCGTACCCCGCCGCCTCGGGGAACCGCTCGAGCAACTCCTCGACGCGCGCGGCGACCTGCGCCACCTGGCGCCCGGCCGTGCCGGTGAACGAGATCCGGTCGGCGAGGAGTTTGTCCAGCTCGCCGCGGTCGAGCGGGATGCGCTCGTCGGCGGCGTAGCGGTCGAGGAGGTCGTTGTCGGCACGGCCTTCGCGCATCTCGAGCGCGACCGCGACGGCGTGCTCCTTGATCGCTTCGTGGGCCGTCTCACGTCCGACGCCGCCGCGGACCGACGCCATGAGCACCTTCGTCGTCGTGAGGAACGGCAGGTAGCGATCCAGCTCACGCTCGATCACCGCCGGGAAGGCGCCGAACTCGGTGAGCACCGTGAGGAAGGTCTCCAGCAGGCCGTCGAGCGCGAAGAACGCGTCCGGCAGCGCCACGCGGCGGACGACCGAGTCGGAGACGTCGCCCTCGTTCCACTGGTCGCCGGCCAGCTCGCCGATCATCGACAGGTAGCCGCGCAGCACGACGGCGAGGCCGTTCACGCGCTCGCAGGAGCGGGTGTTCATCTTGTGCGGCATGGCCGAGGAGCCGACCTGGCCGGGCTTGAAGCCCTCGGTGACCAGCTCGTGGCCCGCCATCAGCCGGATCGTCTTGGCCAGGCTGGACGGCGCCGCGGCGAGCTGGACCACAGTGGACAGCACGTCGAAGTCGAGCGAGCGCGGGTACACCTGGCCGACGCTGGTGAACCGGCGGTTGAAGCCGAGGTGCCGCATCACGCGGTCTTCCAGCTGGTCCAAAGTGGACTCGTCACCGAGCAGGTCGAGCATGTCTTGCGCGGTGCCGACCGGGCCCTTGATGCCCCGCAGCGGGTACCGCTCGATGAGGTTGTCGAGCCGCTCGAAGGCGACCAGCAGCTCGTCGGCGGCGGTGGCGAACCGCTTGCCGAGGGTGGTGGCCTGCGCGGCGACGTTGTGCGAGCGCCCGGTCATGACGGTGTCCGCGTGCTCGACGGCGAGGGCGGCCAGCCGCGCGAGCACGGTGGCGACCCGGGCGCGGACCAGCTCGAGCGAGCGGAGCAGCTGCAGCTGCTCGACGTTCTCGGTGAGGTCGCGCGAGGTCATGCCCTTGTGGATGTGCTCATGGCCGGCGAGCGCGCTGAACTCCTCGATCCGCGCCTTGACGTCGTGCCGGGTGACGCGCTCCCGCTCGGCGATCGAGCCGAGGTCGACGGTGTCGATGACCCGCTCGTAGGCCTCGACGACGCCGTCGGGCACCTCGACGCCGAGGTCCTTCTGCGCCTTGAGGACGGCGAGCCAGAGCTGCCGCTCCAGGACGACCTTCCGCTCCGGCGACCAGAGCGAGACCAGCTCCGCCGAGGCGTAGCGGGCGGCGAGCACGTTCGGAATGCGGGGCTTGTCCGTCACGCCCCCACGATACCTGTGCAGGTCAGGGACATCGAAGCACCGGGGTCCAGCGTCGTCAGCGGGCCGAGGACCTCCAGCTCGACGATCCGCGCGGGCGGGTCCAGGTCGCCCAGCTCCGCGAGCGGTTCCGGGAGCGGGTGCTCCAGCCAGATCTCCAGCGGCGACCCCTGGTCCGGGTACTCGCCCGCCGGGTCGACGTCGAACGAGAGCGTCAACGCGCCGTACGTCACCCAGCCCGCCGAGCCCGGCACGCCCAGCTTGCCGACGACGTCCTGCGCGGGCACGACCAGCCGGCCACCGTCCACTGTGTACTCGGGCGTGCCGGTGCCCGCGACCAGCGCGACGACTTCGGGACGCGCGAGCCCCGCCGTCACCGGACCGCCGCCCGGCAGCTGGGTGACGTTCCACAGCGCCCAGCGCACCCGCCGGGAAGACGTGTTCGCAGCGTGCAGGTCCAGCCGGTAGCCGTCGTCGAGGATCGTGATCGCGCGCGTGAACCGCAGCCCGGTGCGCGGGTCCGGGGCACTGGTCATGATCACCGTGTCGCCGTCGGACTCCACCGAGTACGGCCCCGAGTCCAGTACCGGGTCGGGCGGGCCGGGCCACTGGTCCGGGCCGGCCCAGCCCTGCGGCGCGGGCCACGTCTTGTCGCCGCCGTAGTTGACCCAGTCGCCCATCTGCCCGGCGTTCGGCGCGTAGTCGCCACGCAGGTCGTCGTCGAGCAGCTCGGCGTTGCGCCACAACAACTCGACGCCGCGGTGGCGCAGGGACAGCAGGCGGCCGCCGAGCTCCGGGACCAGGCCGAGGCGCAGGTCGCCGCGCTCGAGCCAGATCACCATTCGGCGAGGCTCCCGTCGTCGTGCCGCCACACCGGCGAGCGCCAGCTGTGCCCGACCTCGTCCGCCCGCCGGACGGCCTCCTCGTCGACCTCGATGCCGAGGCCGGGCTTCAGCGGCCGGGCCGCGTAGCCGTCCTGGAAGGCGAAGAGCGACGCGTCCACGAGGTACTGGTGCTCGCGGCCTTCGTGGTAGTGCATGCCGACGCTTTGTTCCTGGATCAGGAAGTTCGGCGTCGCGAACGCCACCTGCAGCGACGCCGCCAGGGAGATCGGGCCGAGCGGGCAGTGCGGGGCGAGCGAGGCGCCGTAGACCTCCGCGAGCGCGCCGATCCGCCGCAGCTCGGAGATCCCGCCCGCGTGCGAAGGGTCCGGCTGGACCACCGCGACGCCGGCGTCGAGCACCGGCTTGAACTCCCAGCGCGAGTAGAGCCGCTCGCCGAGCGCGATCGGCACGGTCGAGGCCTCGACGATCGAGCGCAGCGCGTCACCCTGCGTCTCCGGCAGGATCGGCTCCTCGACGAACATCGGCTGGACGTCTTCGAGCAGCTTGACCAGCCGCCGGGCCATCGCGGGCGAGACGCGGCCGTGGAAGTCGATCGCGAGGTCGCGGTGCGGGCCGAGCACCTCCCTTGCCTCCCAGGCGCGCGCGATGGCGGCAGTGACATCGGCGGGCGACGCGATTGCGGTCAACGGCCCGGCCACGTTCATCTTCACCGCGGTGAACCCGGCTTCGACCTGCGCGGACACGGCTTCGCGGATGCCGGACGGCCGGTCGCCGCCGACCCAGCTGTAGACGCGGACGCGGTCGCGGACCGGGCCGCCGAGCAGCTCGTGCACCGGCGCGTCGCGGACCTTGCCCGCGATGTCCCACAGCGCGTGGTCGTAGCCGGCCAAGGCACTCGAAAGCACCGGCCCGCCGCGGTAGAAACCGCCGCGGCGCAGCACCTGCCAGTGGTCCTCGATGCGCAGCGGGTCCTGGCCGATCAGCAGCTCGGACAGCTCGTGCACGGCCGCGCGCACGGTCTCCGCGCGGCCCTCGACCACGGGCTCGCCCCAGCCGCTGACGCCCTCGTCCGTGCTGACCTTGAGGAACAGCCAGCGCGGCGCGACCAGAAACGTTTCAACCCCGGTGATCTTCACCCGTGTCCCCCATCTACGCGGAATCCTTGGCGGCCGACCAGCCGCCGTCGACGGTCAACTCGGCTCCGGTGACGAACGACGCGGCGGCCGAGAGCAGGAAGGCGATCACGTTCGCCACTTCGGCCGGGTCGCCGAGCCGGCCCGCCGGGGTCGCCCGGGCGCTGCGCTCGCGGTCTTCCGGCGAGATCCGGTTCCAGGCTTCGGTGAGCACCGGACCCGGCAGCACGGAGTTGACGCGCACGTCGGGGGCGTATTCGACGGCCAGCTGCCGGGCCAGCGCGACCAGCGCGCCCTTGCTCGCGGCGTACGCGGGGTGGCCCGGCAGCCCGAAGTGCGCGTGCACCGACGAGACCAGCACGACCGCGCCACGCCGTTGCCGCAGCGACGGCAGGCAGGCCTTCAGCGCGAGGTACGTGCCGGTCAGGTTGACGTCGAGCTGGCGTTCCCACTCGGCGCGATCGATCGCGTGGAGCGGCCCGGTGCTCGGCACGTAGGCGTTGCTGACCAGGGCGTCCACCTCGCCGATGCCGGCCCAGGTCGCTTCGTCGGAGACCGAGCCCCGGATCGGCTCGATGCCGTCGGGGAGTTCGGCGATGTCCACGCCGAGTACGCGGTAGCCGTCGTCGAGCAGCCTCCGAGCCGTCGCCAGCCCGATTCCGGACGCCGCTCCGGTCACCACCGCGGTACGCGTGGACATCGCCTCTCCCTGGTTCAGAACTTCGCTACGTGGACATGGTCGTCCGGCCCGCGGGCGGCGAACCACAGCGACGCGCCGTCGGACGCCGCGCCCAGGGTGCCCACGATGCTCCCGCTCGGGTACTCCGGCCGTTTGAACCAGCCCGCCCAGGAACCGGACCACTCGTTGGCCCACAGCGAGTAGTCGCTCGCGGACGCGGTGAGCGCGACCTTCGCGCCGACCGCGACCAGCGTCGGGCTGCTGCTGACCGTGCCGCCGATCGACGTCCAGTCCGACCAGGTGTCCCCGGTCTTCGTGCGGGCCCAGACGCTGTCGTCGGCCGTGCGGACCGCGACGACCGTGCCGCTCGTCGCCGTCGCCGCGCCGGGACGGCCGTAGATCGGCTTGCCGCCGGGCGCGCCGAGACCGGACCACTGACCGGCACTGGTCCGCTGCCAGACCTGACCGTCGGCGCCGCGGACGAAGACCGTGCCGTCGCTCGTCACGGACGGCGAGTCGGTGAGCGTGCCGCCGAGCCGCTGCCAGTCGCCCCAGCGCTGGGCGTAGCTGCGCCTGTAGAGGGCGTTGTCGAGGCCGCGGACGTAGACGTCGATGCCGGTGGACGTGGCGATCGCGGCCGGCTGGCCCAGAAACTTGCCACCGACCTGACGCGGCCCGTCGAGGCCCTTGACCTGCAGGGACCCGCCCTGGTCGCGGAAGAACGTCACCGTCTTGCCGCCGGTGCGGACGATCGACGGGCTGGCGGACGCAGTGCCGCCGAGGTCGTCACCCGGGACGAGGTCGGTGCCGTGCAGGCGCAGGAACGCGGTGCCGTGCGCGGGGACGGTGACCGAGTACGAGCCGGTGGCGCTGCCGCGGTCGGCGCGGGCCCGAAGGTCGCGAATGGACACTCGCCCCTTGAGCCCGGCGTCGGCGAGCTTGAGTGTCATCTGCGTAGGCGCTTCGCCGCGGTTGAGCAGCGCGACCGCGCGGTCGCCACGCTGGGAGAGGACCTTGCTGTAGGTGTCGGTGGTGCCGGTCGTCGCGACGCGGACGCCCTGGGTGCCGAGGCTGTCCTGGTTCACGCCGACGATTTCCGGGTTCTTCAACGTCTTCAGCATCGACGCGGGCAGCGTGCGCGGGTCGGAGCCGAGGATCAGCGGGGAGGCCATCTCCGCCCACATGACGAACTGGGTGGTCGACTCCTCCTCGTTCAGCTCGTAGGTGCCCTGCTCGGTCTTGCGCATCGGGATGAGGTAGTCGGGGTCGTTGTAGTGCCCCGGCCCGTTCGCCTCGGGGTGCGCGGCGTTGGCGTCCATGTTGCGCAGGACGTCCTTCCAGATGCCCTCGTACGGCGTGCCGAACGCGATGTCGGTGCTGGTGCGCCAGGAGTCGGCGACGAGCGGGCCGTAGCTGTAGGCGATGCCCGCGACCTGGTCCGGCCCGTGCGGGGTGCCCCACTCGTCGGTGACCGGGTTGCAGACGTTGAGCACCATCGGGCGGCCCGCCTTCGCGAGGGCCTGGCTGAACTGCGTGAACGCTTCGGCGGGCTTGAGGTTCTGGGCGATGCCGCAGAGGAAATCCACCTTGACGGCGTCGAACTTCCAGCTCGCGAAGCGTTTGGTGTCCTGCTCGTAGTAGCCGCCGGACCCGGCCGCGCAGTTCTTGCCGTCGGAGGCGCCCGCGTCGGTGTAGATGCCGGCCTTGAGGCCCTTGCCGTGCAGGTAGTCGACCAAAGTGGACAGTCCACTCGGGAATTTGGCGGCGTCCTCGTGGAGGTCGCCGTTCTGGTCACGGGGTTCGGGCGCGGTCCAGCCGCCGTCGATCCAGACGTAGCGGTAACCGGCGTCGCGCAGGCCGCTGGAGACGAGGAAGTCCGCGACGGACTTCACCGACGCCTCGCTGGGTGCGCCGAGGCCGTAGTAGGTGTTCCAGCCCATGTACGGGGTCTTGGCGACCCCGCTGTCGTAGTAGTCGGGAGCGCCTTGGTCTGCCGCCGGGGTCGCGTACGCGGGTACCGCGGTGACGGTGGCAGCGACCGCGGCGACCACCGCGAGGGTTCTCTTCAGGAACATGTGCCGGACGCCTTTCTCCGGTGAACTGCGAGCCGGGAGCAGCATGCCGGGGCAGCTCGGCCGCCGTCAAGAATAAATCGTAAATTAAGATTTCACGGGGTAGGCTCGGGCGATGACCTATCGCTGGGAGATCACCGCGAACGCACTGCGCCAGGGCGTGGTCGGGATCGTGCGCACGCGCGACGCCGAGTCGGCCGTGGCCGCCGCCCGCGCGGTCCTCGAAGCCGGGCTGCGCTCGGTGGAGCTGCCGCTGACCAACCCGGGCGCGCTGGACGCGATCTCCGGCCTCGCGGCGGCCTACCCGGACGCGACGATCGGCGCCGGCACGGTCCTCGACGAGGCCTCGGCGGTGCTCGCGATCCGCGCGGGCGCGCGGTTCCTGGTGTCGCCGTCGGTGGACGCGGCGGTGATCCGCACCGCTCACCGGTACGGCGCGGCGGCGTTCCCGGGCGCGGGCTCGGTGACCGAGATCGTGCGCGCGCTGGAGGAAGGCGCCGACGCCGTGAAGGTGTTCCCGGCGTCCGCGCTGTCGCCGTCGTGGATTTCCGACGTGCGGGCGGCGCTGCCGCAGGCCCCGCTGGTACCCACCGGCGGCATCGCGCCGGAAGACGTGCCAGGCTGGCTGGCAGCGGGTGCGGTGGCGTGCGGGGTCGGTTCGGCGCTGACCCGCGGCACAGGCGCGGAGATCACCGCCCGGGTCGAGACGCTGTTGAGGAGCGCGCATGGCTGAACTGGTCTTCGTCGGGTGCTACACCGGTGAAGCGGGGAACGGCACGGGGATCACGACGTTCTCCCGGTCCGACTCCGGATCGCTGACGGAGGTGGCGTCGCTGCCGCTGGAGAGCCCGTCGTGGCTGGTGCGGCACCCGTCGTTGCCGGTGCTGTACGCGGTCAACGAGACCGCCACCGGCTCGGTCACGGCGCTGACCTTCGACGCTTCGGGCACGTTGTCCGTGCTGGGCACGCTCGAGACGGGCGGGGCGCACCCGTGCCACTTGGCGGTGACCCCGGACGGCCGGTTCCTGCTGTGCGCCAACTACACCGGCGGCAGCCTCGCGGTGTTCTCGCTGTCCCCTTCGGGCGCCTTGCTTTCGCGGACCGCGTTGGTGCAGCACAGCGGAAACGGCCCGGTGTCCGACCGCCAGGAGGCGGCGCACGTCCACATGGCGGTGCCGGGCCCGTCGATCGTGAGCGCGGTCGACCTCGGCACCGACGAGATCCGCAGCTACACGCTCTCGCCGTCGGGCTCGCTGGAGCTGCTGGCAGTGTCTCCACTGCCGCCCGGCACCGGCCCCCGCCAGCTGGTCCGGCGGCCGGGGACGGACCTCGCGTACGTCGTCGGCGAGCTCGCCGGAACGCTCGTGACGGTCCGCGAGACGTCGCCGGGGGCGTTTTCGGTGGTGGCGACGACCGCTTCGACCGTCAAGCCGCCGTCCGTGCCGAACCTGGTGGCGCACCTGGAGCTGACCGACTCCCGCCTGTACCTGTCGAACCGCGGCCCGGACTGCGTGACGGAGTTCGCCCTCGACGAAGCGGCCGCGGTGGCGGACCAGCCGTGCGGGGCGAACCCGCGGCACTTCGCTTTGGTGGACGGGACGTGTTACGTGGCGGCGCAGTCGGAGGACGCGATCACGGCGTTCACGCTGACCGCGTCCGGGGAGGCGGAGCTGCGGTACTACCCGACGGGGTCGCCGACGTTCGTGCTCCCGGTTTCCCTGCCCTGACGGCGCCAAAGATGCATAATTTAGGCAGAATCTTCTCGAATTCGCACCCGTCGAACTTCCGACACAACGGCAAGGCCAGCACACCTGAATTCTGCGCAGCTTGATCGGAAATACATATTGAAGCGCCGCCCGGCGTCCCGACAGAAGCAGGTGTAAAGTACAGGATATGACCGGCACCACCGCCACAGCGCCGCGTGTGTTTATTTCTTACAGCCACGACAGTGTCGACCATACAGCAAATATCGCGGATTTCGCACAAGTGCTGCGCATGAATGGAATTGATGCACGCATTGATCAGTTCATTCAGAGCACACCTCCGCTATCTTGGCCAAAATGGATGAGCGACGAGGTCGAGTCCGCAGATGTCGTACTTCTAGTTTTCACCGAAACTTACGCTCGAAGGTTCGCCGGCGAAGAAACTTCAGGAGCAGGTCACGGAGTTCGCTGGGAGGCATCTCTCATAACAAGTGAGATGTACTTCAGCGACCGAGAAACCGTTAGATTTATTCCGGTCGTAACAAGCGGCGACGACACAAAGCATATTGCAAAGCCACTAAAGCTGACGACCTTCTACGAAATAGGATACCCGGGCAACCGAAACCTCGACGCTCTACTAAGGGCACTCCACGGAAAGCCTCTCGTCGAGCCGCTTCCCATTGGAGATCCGCCTTCGTTTATCCAGGCAGATTCCGCCACCGAGTCGGCGACCGACGATCGGATCCATGAAGCTTGGCGTCTACTCGAACGTGGCGAGCATGATGCAGTAATTGAAATTACCACACCGATACTCGACTCAGGTTCAAGACTGAACGCAGCGAGTGCAGCAGTCATAATTGGAAAGATAAAGCACTCAACAGAGCAGTACTCTGCGGCCATCAATGCGTTTCAACGAGCGCTCGAACTGGACGCAAATCCGCTCCTCAACGAGCAAGCATCTCAGGAATTAGCGATCGTCCTTCGAACCATGAACGCGCACTACGGTCTAGACAGCGCCGTGCGCGCCGGTTCAGATTACCTCGAACTTATCAAACACGGCAAGATTCAGGAAGTCTGGAAAAGAACAGACAAAACATTACGCACCGTCCTGGTTCAGTCCTGGATCATCGCAAACTCGTCACATCCATCACTTGTCGAAATTGACCGCGACTCTTTGGCAGAAGAACTGATTCCGCTCGTGGCAGACAACCCGCTTCGAAAAGACTTCTTTTCAACGCAAATCAGAGAGATGCAAAACGCCTTTCATAGTTACGACAGCGAGCGATGGGGAGCAGCCGAGCGTCCTCGAAGATTCGGCCTGGACTACGAACTGGTCGTCTTCATGGACACAGGCGGAGATGTGCTAGTATTTGACAAGGGAGTATCACCACCAACTATTCCGCTTCTTCTGCGTCGCGTCGTCGGAGAATGGAAGGTTGCCAGTTTTGGTCCGTGGTATGTGACCCCTGGGTGGCCACCCGGACAAGAGGCGCTCCCCGGGCTGAACATCAATTTTCACCGTAACTCATAGCTTACCCTGACGGCGCAGGACCACGACGTCCGCGTCGTGGTCCGCCGTCCAGTCGAACGGCAGGCCCGCGTACTTCAGGTGCGCACCCGAGTACCGGGCCCCCTGCTCGTCCACATAGGACCCCGCCACACCCACCGACAACCGCACGCGGGATGAGCGGCCGGGGGTCAGCGGGGCCCCCGTCAGCTGTCCCGTGCTCCACGCCAGCACGACCACCGTGTCGCCGTCCTCCGAGGTGTACTGGGTGGCCGCCGTCGGGTCGGTCGGGCCGTGGAGGACCCGGGCCACCCCGTGGTGGATCACCTCGCGGATCGACTTGTACCGCGCCACCAGCGAAGCCGCCTCCGTGTGCTGGGCCGGGGTCCATCGGGAGAGGTCCGCGCCGATGCCCAGCACGCCCGCCATCGCCGCCACGAAACGGAAGCGCAGCGAGCGGGGCCGCGGGTCGAAGACGCCCGGGGAGTCCGTCACCCACGAACTCATCAGGTGCGGGGCGTGCATCAGCAGGAACCCGTCCTGGATGGCGAGGCGGTCCAGCGGCCCGGTGTTGTCGCTCGGCCACACCACGTCCGCGCGCGCCACCGTGGCCAGGTCGGTGCGGCCGCCGCCACCCGCGCACGCCTCCACCGTCACGTGCGGGTGCGAAACCCGCAGGTGGTCCAGCACCGCCAGGTACCCGGCGACGTGCTCGGCGTCCAGGTCCGCGGACGGCGAGCCCGGGCGGCCGCGTTCGGTCGGCGGGCGGTTCATGTCCCACTTCAGGTACGAGATCGGGTACGCCGTCAGCAAGGAGTCCAGAGTGGACTTGATGAAGTCCACCACCGGAGGCAGGCCCAGGTCCAGCAGCAGCTGGTTCCGGATCAACGTCTGCGGGCGGCCGTCGATCCGGTACACCCAGTCCGGGTGCGCCGCGTACAGCCGCGACTTCGGGCTGACCGCCTCCGGCTCGACCCACAGTCCGAACTCCAGGCCCAGCTCTCGCACCGAGCCGACGAACTCGCCGAACGCCGGGTCCGCCGGGGTCCAGTCGCCGAGGCCGCCGGTGTCGTCGTCGCGGCCGGTGAACCAGCCGTCGTCCACCACGAACAGCTCGACGCCGAGGTCCGCCGCCCGCTTCGCCAGTTCCAGTTGGTGCGAGGCCTCGACGTCGAAGCCGGTCGCTTCCCACGAGTTGTAGAGCACCGGACGCGGGCGCCACCACCGCGAACCCGCCAGGACGCGGTCGTAGTCGTGCCACACCGAGGCCAGTCCGGACAGACCATCCACACTGGACGCCAGGGCGACCGGCGGGGTGGCCAGGGAAGCACCCGGCTCGAGGAGGACGGGCCCCGGCGAGGGCAGCCGCCCGGCCCGGACGCGGGTCAGCCCCGAAGGCTCGACGTCCGCCTCGATGGACCACGAACCCGGCCATTCCAGCGAGACGCCGTAAGCGGTGCCGCCGGCGGCGTCCTGCACCGCCAGCCACGGCACGTGCGCGTGGCCCGGCACGCCGAAGCGGCTCTCCATCCGGAAACCGCCCGCGGGCAGTTCGAGGGAACGCCGGGTGAACTCCTGCGACCACTGGCCGGTCAGGTACGTCAGCCGGGCACCGGACACCGTCGGCACGCAGACGCCCGCCGAGCCGAGCCGGTCGAACTCCACAGTGGACGAACCGGTGTTCTCGAACTCGACCCACCGGGTGAGCACGTCCGTCTCGGGCACCGGCCGGTAGCAGAGCACCGCGCGCAGCCCGGAAACCTCGTCCACAAAGGCCAGTCGCAGGTCGGCGTCCAACGAAGCCGAATCGAACCGCCACCAGGAACCGCCGCGCACGGCGACGTCCGCGCCGGAGAACGGGCGCAGGCCGAGTGGGGCGTACTCGACCGGGGCCGCGTCCGCTTCGGTGATGAAATGCACGTCGCCGCGGTTGGCGAACACCGACGGCCCGTCCTCGACACCCGAAGGGCCCCACGCGACGAGTTCCGCCCACCGGCGCGAAGGATCCAGCGCCACGGTGTACGAAGTGGACTTCATGGCCACGGTCCACGTCACTTGATCGCCCCGATCGCCAGCCCGGAAATGAAGTGCTTCTGGAACCGCAGGAACACGGCCACGGTCGGGACGGCCGCGATGACCGAGCCCGCCGCGATCACGTTCCAGTTGGACACGTACTGGCCCTGCAGGCCGAGCAGCGCCGGCGTCACCGGCATCACCGAACCGGTGCGCAGCACGGTGATCGACCACAGCAGGTCGTTGAACGTCCAGGTGAACGCCAGCGCGCCGAGGGCGGCCAGCGCCGGGCGGGTCATCGGGAGGACGATCCGCCAGAAGATCTGGACGACACCGGCGCCGTCGATCAGCGCGGCCTGCTGCACCTTGTCCGGGATGGACCGCATGAAACCCTGCAGCACGAACGTGTAGAAGCCCAGCCCGAAGCCGACCTGGACGACGATCAGCGCGGTCAGCGTGTCGTAGATGCCGAGCAGCTCGGCCAGCTTCGCCACCGGCACCAGCAGGATCTGCGGTGGCAGCAGGTTGCCGGACAGCATCACCAGGATGAGCGTGCGGCGGAACGGGATCGCGTACCGGCTCAGCGCGAACGCGGCCGCCGAGCTCAGCAGCAGCGCGAGCAGCACCGTCGGGACGGTCACCAGCAGGCTGTTCAGCATCGCGTGCCCGCCACCGCCTTCGCCCCACGCCTGCCCGAAGCCGTCCAGCGAGAACGACGACGGCAGCGCGCCCAGCCCGTTCGACGCGATGTCCGAAAAGGACCGGACGCTCGTGGTCAGCACGAGCAGGATCGGCAGCAGCCACAGCACCGCGAGCCCGCCCGCGACCAGGTGGAAGCCGAAGGTCCGGGTCTTCACGAGTCCTCCCGGAAGGCGCGCACGAGGTAGGTCACGATCACGCCGAACGCCAGCACGAAGATCACCACGGCCAGCGCGGACGCGTAGCCGAGCCGCAGCGACTGGAACGCCGTCGCGTACATGTAGGTGCTGAGCAGCTCGGACGAGTGGTAGGGCCCGCCCTTCGTCATCGACCAGACGACGTCGAAGGAGCGCAGCGAATCGATGATGATCACCGACAGGACCACGGAGTTGACGCTGCGCAGCTGCGGCCACGTCACGTTGCGGAACTGCTGCCACGCGGTGGCACCGTCCAATTTGGCCGCTTCGTACAGCGCCGGGTCGATGCCCTTGAGCCCGGCCAGGTACAGCACCATCACGTAGCCGAGCTGCCGCCACAGCGCCGGGACGAGCACCGCGTACAGCGCGGTCTTCGGGTCGGCCAGCCACGAGTGCTGCCAGCTCTCCAGCCCGATCGCGCCGAGCACCTTGTTGAAGACGCCGTCCGGCTGGTAGATCACCTGCCAGATCAGCGAAGTCGCGACCAGCGAGAACACCACCGGCGTGAACAGCGCGGCCCGGTAGAACCCGACACCTCGGCGTTCCTTCTGCAACAACGTCGCCAGCGCGAGACCGCCGGCCGCCGAGAGACCGCCGAAGAGCACCAGCCAGATCACCGTGTCGAGCGCGGCGGTCTTGAAGATGTCGTCGGAGAACATCTCGGCGAAGTTCCCCAAGCCGACGAACGTCGGCGCCGAGACGCCGTCCCAGTTCGTCAGCGCCAGGTAGAACCCCTGCAGCGCGGGCCAGAACACCCAGAACCCCTCGACCACGAGCGGTACCAGGACGAACGCCAGCAGCACGGGCGAGACGCGGCGACGGCGGTTCGCCGCCCTCGCCGCGGTCTTCGGCTTCTCCGCGGTCAGCACCGCCATGTCAGGACTGCCAGACCTTCTGCGCGGCGGTCTGCCAGTCGGCCAGGATCGAGTCGAGCTCGTTCGGCTTCTGGATGAACCGGATCAACGCGGCGTCGGCGGTCGGCTGCAGCGCGTCGGAGGAGTCGCGGTTGAAGAACTGCGTGATCTCCTTGGCGTCCGCGAGCATCTTGCGTCCCTTTTGGACCAACGACGTGCCGGTGTCCTTCGCGGACGGGTTGGTCGGCAGCACGGTGCCGGACGAGTTCTTGATGTAGAGCTCCTGGGCCTCGGCCGTGGCGACGTAGGAGAACCACTCCTTGACCTCGGCGACGTGCGGGGTGCGCGCACTGGCGAAGAAGCCGTCGGTCGGGCCCTCCTCGGCGACCGGCACGGCCGGGTCGAGGATCGGGAACTGGAAGAAGTCGAGGTCGTCGAGCGCGTCCTTCGGCGCGGCGTCGGCGAAGAACGTGCCGGTCAGCACCATGCCGGTGCGGCCCTGCAGCAGCACGGTGGTGGCGTCCTGGAACGCGATCGCGGTGCCGTTCGGGTCGAAGTAGGGCAGGGCCTGGCGCCACGGGTCGAAGATCTTCTTGACGCGCGGGTCGTCGAAGCGCTGCTTGCCCGCGAGCAGCTCGCGGTGGAAGGGCGCGCCGTTGATCCGGATGTTCAGGTAGTCGAACCAGGCGGACGCGGTCCACGGCGTGGTGCCGCCCGCGCCGAGGCCGATCGGCGCGATCCCCTTGCCCTTCAGGGTTTCGCACAGGGCGAGGAACTCGGTCCAGTTCGTCGGCGGCTGGACGCCCCACTTCGCGAAGTTCGACTTGCGGTAGAAGAAGCCCCACCAGTAGTACGACGTCGGGATGAAGACCTGGTGGCCGGCGCCGTCGCCGGAGAGCGCGCGGAAGGCGGCGCTGTAGTCGCCCATGCCCTGCCAGACGTCGCTGACGTCGAGGAGCAGGCCCTTGCGGGCGTAGCCGGACAGCAGCGAGCCCGGGTACCAGGTGAACGTGTCGGGCGGGTTGGCCGCGGTGAGGTAGCTGGGCAGCTGGGTCCGGAAGGTTTCCGACGCCACCGTGTTCACGGTCGCGGTGGCGCCGCCCTTGTCGCCGAACGCCTTGGCCAGCGCCTCGATGGCTTTCTTCGCCTCGGGCGAGGACAGGTTCGACTGGACGGTGACCGCGCCGGCGGCCTGCTTGACCGGGCCGCTGGAGGTGGCGGTGGCGCAGGCGGCGAGGAAGCTGCCCGAGCCGACGGCTCCCAGCCCGGCGAGGCTCGCGTTGCGCAGGAAACGACGGCGGGACAGGCCGGCACTCGTCATGTCGTGACCCCTTTGTCTAGGCGCCCGCACGGGCGTGACTGCTGCCAAAGAGTGCAACCGGGCGCCGCCGGTGTCAAGATGTATTCATAATTTATTACGACTTCGGAGGCAGCGTAGGATGACGGTCCGCCAGTCCGCCAGCTGAGAGGCCCTTCCCTTGACCGAACACCGGCCACGCGGGTTGCACGGCCAGACCGTGGAGGCACTGGCCAGCCGGATCCTCTCCGACGAGTGGGGCGAAGGCACGATCCTCGACCTGCCCGCCCTGCGCGAAGAGCTCGACATCAGCCTGACCGCGCTGCGCGAAGCGCTCAAAGTGCTGGCCGCGAAGGGCATGATCGACGCCCGGCAGAAGCGCGGCACGTTCGTCCAGCCGCGCGAGAAGTGGAACATGCTCGACGCCGACGTCATGCGCTGGCAGACCGCGGCCGCCGACGACCCCGGCCTGCTCGAGGAGCTGACCGAGGTCCGCGCGGTCGTGGAGCCCGCCGCGGCCCGGATCGCCGCCGGGCGCGCGTCGGAAGAGGACGTCGAGGGACTGCGGGAAGCGCTGGCCGACATGGCCGCGGCCGGCGGCGACCCGGAGGCGAGCGTCCAGGCCGACCTCGCCTTCCACCGGCGGCTGATGGCCGCCACCCACAACAACTTCCTGATGCGGATGGAGCGCGTGATCGCGATCGGGCTCGCCGAGCGCGACAAGCTGGTGCACGGGACGTCCCCGGCGGAGGACCCGGTGCCGAGCCACCGGAAGGTGTTCGACGCGATCGTGTCCGGCGACCCGGCGGCGGCGGAGCAGGCGATGCTGGCCCTGGTCACGAAATCCCGCGACGACCTCGAGAAAGCTCAGCGCCGGTCGTGAGTGATAAGTCGGGTTAGAACCCGACTCATCACTCACGACCGGCCGCGGCAGACTGCTCAGGCCAGGGCGGCTTGGAGCATCCGGGCCGCGGCCGCGCGGGGTTCGGGGTCGATTTCGATCAGCGCGTTGACGACGGCGCCGTCGACCAGCGCGATCAGGCGCTCCAGCTCGACGGCGGAGACCGGGGTGCCCGAGCGGGCGAAGATCTCCGCCAGCAGCTCGTTGAGCTGGGCCGACAGCGTCCGCATCAACGGCCGCAGGTACGGGCGGCGACCGGTCGCGACCAGGCGCTCGTAGCGCAGCAGGACGGCTTCGGCGTCGGCCTCCGGGTCACCGCTCTCCGGCCCCAGCAGCATCTCCAGCACCAGCTCGACGGTCGCCTGCACGCCCCGGTTGCGGGTCGCCAGCTCCTCGAGCCGGTGCCGCCCGGCGGCCAGCTCCGCGTTCGAGTGGTGCTCGACGGCCGCCGTGACCAGGTCCTCGAGCGAGTCGAAGTAGTACGTCGTCGACGCGAGCGGCAGACCGGCCCGTTCGGCGACCGCCCGGTGGCGGACGGCGTCGAACCCGCCCTCGACGAGCAGCTTCGCGGCGGCCTCGACGAGCGCGGCGCGGCGTCGCTCCCCCTTCGGGGTGGTCGCTCCGGTCATGGCCGGTCATTCTGCCAACCGGGCGAACCCGGGCTCAGAAGCGGGGCGCGAGTGCGCGCGCGATCTGGTCCACTTGCCCCGCGTACGGCGCCGTCGCCCCGGCGGAAGGCACGCTGACCAGCAGGAGCTGGCCGCCGGACGCCGTCGTGACCCGGGCCGTGACCGTGCCGGCCGGCTGGGACTTGAAGACCACCGGGATGCCCTTCGGGTACACCGCCGCGGCCACTTCGCCACCCTCGACCGGGAACCCCGCGGAGCGCGACCCCGTCGAACAGGCGCCGCCCGGGGACGCCTGGGAAGCGGCGACGGGGACGGGGAGCTCGCCAGCGAGGGCGATGGCGAGCTCCCCGTCCACCTGTTCGCACCCGGAGGCGCCTTCGGCCAGGTGGCCGGTCTTCCCGCCCCCGTCACCCCCCTGCTGGGGTGGCTGGGCCGGGAAGTTCGGTGACTCCCCACCGACTTGAGGACGCATCGAGCCGTCGCCGGGTTGCGCGGAGCCGGCTTCCGATTGCGCCGAGACGGCGTTGTCCTTGGCCGCGGTCAACGCTCCGGGAGTACCCCCGGAGAACACCCCGTACGCACCGAACCCGACGACGACCAGTGCCGCGGCGCTCACGCCCGCGGTGATCCGGTTGCGGCGGCGGACGGTCTGGCGGCGCGATTCGCGGACGACGTCGTCCTGGGAGAACGTGGGCGCGGGCGCGTCCGGCGGCGCGGCGGAGAACAACGAGCGCAGCTCCTGCTCATCCATTGGTCTCCACCTCCCGTTCCAGCACCTGCTTGAGGTTCGCCAGCCCGCGTGCGGTCTGGCTCTTCACGTTGCCTTCGCTGCAGCCCAGCGCCTTCGCCGCGCTGGTCACGTCGAGTCCTTCGAAGTACCGCATGACCAGCACCGCCCGCTGCTTGGGCGGCACTTCCTTCAGCGCCGCGAGCAGGTCTTCCCTGGTCGCGACGAGGTCGTCGAGGCCGGGTGTGTCGTCGGCGGGCTCCGGCAGGACCTCGGTCTGCCACTCGCGCCGCCACGGCCGCCGCGATTCGTCGATCGACGCGCGGACGAGCGTCTTGCGCACGTACGCGTCGGTCGCCGCGCGATCCCTGATCTTCGTCCACCTCCGGTGCAGTGCGACGAACGCCGTCTGCGCGAGGTCGTCCGCCCGGTGCCAGTCTCCGCAGAGCATGTACGCGGTCCGGCGCACGGCGTCCCGCCTGGCGGCGAAGTACTCCGCGAACTCCTCCTCGTCGCGCTGGTCCACGCGCAGTCGTGCTCCGCTCTGTTGTCGTTCGCCCATGAGGACGGAATCAGGGGCGTCCACGGTTGCACGGACCGAGTGGGTTCGACCACTCAAGGGCTCATTGATCCCCGTCAGGTGGGTGTGATGTGATCGCTCCGTGACCTTCACCCTGCCGCCGCTGGATTTCCGTTCCGACACCGTCACCCGTCCGGATGAAACGATGCGAGCGGCGATGGCGTCGGCCGAGGTCGGCGACAACGTCCTCGACCACGACCCGACGGTCGCCGCCCTGGAGGAACGCGCCGCGCACGTCCTGGGCATGGCGGCCGCGCTCTGGGTGCCGAGCGGGACGATGGCCAACCTGATCGCGCTCAGCCTCCACCTGCAGCGCGGCGACCGGTTCCTGGCCACCCGGGGTGCGCACGTGCTGGCCAACGAGCTGGGCTCGGCCGCGTGGCTGGCCGGCGGCATGCCGGACATCCTCGAACACGACGGCGGCCCGGGCCGCCCGTCTCCCGACGCCCTCGCGGCCGCGATCGGACAACCCGGGCCGTACTTCACATTACGGACGTCGCTGCTCTGCCTGGAGAACACCCACAACGCGGCCGGCGGCGCGGTGACCCCGCCGGACGAGCACGCCCAGCTGCTGTCCGTCGCGAAGGAAGCCGGCCTGACCGTGCACCTCGACGGCGCCCGCATCTGGCAAGCCTCGGTCGCGCTGCAGGTGCCACCCGCCGCGCTGACCGTCGGTGTCGACTCCGTGTCGGCCTGCTTCAGCAAGGGCCTCGGCGCACCGGTCGGCTCGGTCGTGGCCGGCAGCAAGACGTTCGTCGAGCGCGCCCGCCGGATGCGCCAGATGCTCGGCGGCGGCGTCCGCCAGGGCGGCGTCCTGGCCGCGGCCTGCCTGGTCGCGCTGGACCGCGTCCCCGACCTGGCCGACTCCCACGAGAACGCCACGCGCCTCGCCGACGGGCTGCGCGAGTACGGCTGGGCGACGAACGAGCCGGACACCAACATCGTGCTCGCCGAGGTGCCCGACATCCCGACCGCGCTGAGCTGGCTCGACTCGCTCGGGGTCCGCGCGGTGCCGATGGCGGGCAAGGTCCGGTTCGTCACCCACCGGGACCTCAGCGCGACCGACGTCGAAGAAGCCCTGCGCCGGATCAAGACCGGCGCCTGACGCACTGGGGGACCCCGTGAACTGGATCGTGTTCGACTACGGCGACGTGCTGAGCAAGCCGAGCGCCGCCCGCCCCGACCTGGCCGCCGCGATGGGCGCGCCGCTGCCGGAGTTCGAGAAGGCGTACTGGGACCTCCGGATCCCGTACGACGCGGGCAGCACGCCGCTGGAGTACTGGCAGGCCGTGGGCAAGGAGCTCGGCGTGCCGGTCGACGAGGCCCTGTCGGCCGAGCTGACCCGCATCGACGTCGAGGGCTGGGGTCACCTGGAGCCGTCGTCGGAGGCCCTGCTCGAGGCCCTTTCCGAAGCCGGCGCGGCGCTGGCGCTGCTCTCGAACGCGCCCGCGGTGTTCGGCGAGTGGGTCCGCGCGCAGGACTGGGTGCGACACTTCCGCGTGACGCTGTTTTCGGGCGACGTCCGGTGCGTCAAGCCGGACGCGAAGATCTTCCGCCTGCTGCTCGACGAGCTCGGCGCGGAGCCGGCGGACTGCCTGTTCTTCGACGACCGACAGTCCAATGTGGACGGTGCGAGGGCGGTCGGGCTCAAGGCCCAGCTGTGGAACGGCGCCGACGCGGCCCGCGCCTGGCTGGACTGAAACTCACCCACCCCGCACGGCCGCCTACCCGCCGTGATCCGCGTGTCCTAGGCTGTGCGCGTCCCCCGCCGACTCCCCCGGTAGGAAACCCATGGCGACGAGCGAACGACCGTCGGCCCGCGTCGACTTCGACCGGCCGAGCCTCGCTCGCGTCTCGGACGCGTTGCTGGGCGGGCAGAACAACTACGAGGCCGACCGCGCCGTCGTGCAGGACATCCTGGACATCGCGCCGGCCGCCCCGGCGATGGCGCGGGAAGTGCGGCAGTGGCTCGTCCGCGCCGTCCGCTACCTGACCGAGCGGCTGGCCGTCGACCAGTTCGTCGACCTCGGCTCGGGCTTCCCGACGATCGAGAACACCCACCAGGTCGCGCAGAAGTACAACCCGGAAGCGCACGTCGTGTACGTCGACGACGACCCGGTGGTCGAGGCGCACGGCCGGGCCCTGCTCGTCGACAACGACTTCACCCACATCTGCGGCACCGACCCGCTGAACCCCGGCGAGACGCTCGCCGCGGTGGCGCAGTTCATCGACCTCGACCGCCCCGCCGGGCTCGTGCTCTGCGGGGTCGTCGACCACATCGCCGACCTCCAGCAGGCGCAGCAGGTGGTCAAGTCCTACGCCGGCGCGCTCGCCCCGGGTTCGTACCTGCTCCTGCTGCACCGCCACAACCCGGCCGACGGCTCCGAGGCGGCCGGCGTCGCGACGGCGCTGGAGGACCGGCTCGGCCGCACCGGGCTCGCCACGCGCTACCGCGCGGAGGCCGAGATCGCGTCCTTCTTCGACGGCCTCGACCTGCTCGAACCCGGGTTGACCGTGCCGCACCTGTGGTGGCCGGACGGGCCGCGCCTGGCGCCGCTGACGCCGGTCAACCGGACGGCGCTGGGCGGCGTGGCGCGGATCCCCTAGTAACGGTTGATGCGCTTGGTGTCCTTGTTGCCGGTGATGGCCTTGTAACCGGCCGCGCCGAGGAACGCGATGCCGCCGATGATGGCGATCCACAGGACGGCCTTGAACACGAAGCCGATCACGGCGCCCAGCACCATGAACGCCACCCAGGCGACGATCAGGCCGCCGACGATCTTCCAGAACATGGTTCCTCCGCTGTGTTCCCGTGGCCCCACCGGCCCGGTGACTCCAATGTGCCATCCCCGGCGGTGAAACTCCCCTCGAACGGCCAACGTTCGGGGTTAAATCAGGGTTCCCCCTGGCCGAGCCACCCGCCGAGCCGCCGGACGCCTTCGTCGATGTCCTCGGCGCTCCCGGCGAAGGAGAACCGCACGTACTTCCCGCCGTCGACCGGGTCGAAGTCGACGCCAGGGGTGATGGCCAGCCCGGTTTCGGCGAGCAGCCGCTGGCACCAGCTCAGGCTGTCGTCGGTGTACGCGCTGACGTCGGCGTACGCGTAGAACGCGCCGTCCGCCGGCGCCAGTTCGCCGAGTCCGACGCGCCGCAGGCCGTCGAACAGCCGGTCACGGTTGGCGCGGTACCGCTCGACGTGCGCGTCGGCTTCCGCGTACGCCTCGGGCGTGAAGGCGGCGAGCGCCGCGTACTGCGAGACGGCGGGCGGGCAGATGGTGAAGTTGCCGGTCAGGACGTCGATCGCGCGGTGCAGCCGCTGCGGCGCGAGCATCCAGCCGAGCCGCCAGCCGGTCATCGCGAAGTACTTGGAGAAGCTGCCGAGCACGATCGGCTCCCGGCCGTACTGCCACGCGCAGTCGAGCTCGGCGCCGTAGGAGATGCCGTGGTAGATCTCGTCGCTGATCAGCTGCACCCCGTGCGACGCGCACCACCCGGTGATGGCGGCGAGCTCCCCGGGCGGCAGCACGGTCCCGGTCGGGTTGGCCGGGCTGGCGACGATCAGGCCGTCGATCGGGCCCAGCTGGTCGAGCAGCCCGACGGTGGGCTGGAAGTTCGTCTCGGCGGTGGTGGCGAACTCGACGACCTCGCACCCCAGTACGGAGAGCAGGTTCCGGTAGGCCGGGTAGCCGGGGCGCGCCATCGCGACCTTGGCGCCGGGGTCGAAGGCGCTGAGGAAGGCCAGCAGGAAACCCCCGGAGGACCCGGTGGTCAGGACGACGTCGTGCGCCTGCACGTCGACGTCGTACCGCTGCCGGTAGTGCCCGGCGACGGCCTCGCGCAGCTCAGGGATGCCGAGCTGCTCGGTGTACCCGAGGGTGCTGCTCTGCAGTGCTTTCGCCGCGGCTTCCAGCACGGGCCGCGGCGCGGGCGCGGAGGGCTGCCCCGCCGCGAGCGACACGAGGTCACCGTGACTGCGCTGCCGCGCACCGGCCGCGGAGAGGACGTCCATGACGTGGAAGGGCGGCACGCCGGCCCGCAGCGCGGGACCGGCGAAGGCTCCGAGGTCGACCATGCGGCCAGGCTAGTTCTAGTAGCCCCGGTAGGCACCGCCGTGGGCCATGGCCTTGATCCCCGGCACGTTGTCGAGGCTGCCGTAGCGGTCGAAGGAGTACTGGACGCCCGCGATGATGTTGTCGACCGGGTTGTAGATGTTGTCGTGCCCGGGCAGCTTGTGCGCGTTGAAGGTCGAGTCGATGCACTGCATGAGCCCCTTGGACGGGTGCCCGGCCGCGGCATTCGAATCCCAGTTGTTGATGGCGTTGGGGTTCCCGCCGGACTCGTGCTGGATGATCGCCCAGATCTTGGGGATGTCGGCGTCGGTCACCGGGATGCCCGCGGCCTGGAGGGCCTTCATGGCTTCCTGGATCCACTGCTGGACGTTGCCGGGGGGCGGGGACGAGGGCGGGCCGCCGCTGGGGCCGAGGCCACCGCCACCGCCACCGCCTCCGCCGCCACCACCGCCGCCTCCGCCACCGTGGGAGGAGCCGTTGCTGTGGATGCCGCCGGTGCTCTTGGGGGCCGCGGGGGTGCTGCTCGGCAGCGGGACCTGGTCGTAGCCGCCCTCGATCTGCTGGGACATCAGCTTCTGCGACGCCTTGATCGCGGTGTCGGCCTGGGTCTGGAGGCCGGTCACGTCGCCGTCGAAACCGGCCGTGATGGTGTGGATGTCGGTCTTCGCCGTGGCCAGGATCTGGTCGGCGGACGGGTTCGGCCCCGGCTTGCCCTCTTCGTGCGCCGTCTTCGCGGCGGCCATAGCTTTCTTGATTTGGGTTTCAGCCGTCGCGTTGCGCTCGTTGACCGCCTTCTCCGCGGCGAGCTGCTTGTCCCCGACGTTCTTCTTGACCTGCTCGAGGGTCGACGCGAGGTCGTCGAGGTCCTTGGCGACGTCTTCGAGGTGGGTCTGCACCTTGGTCCCGGCGTCGCGGACCTGGCGGACGTACTTGAAGAATTCGTCGGCCGCCGGCCCGGCCCACACGCCGCCGTTGAGGGCTTCCGTCGAATTCTTCAGCGACGCCGTGTGGTCACCGGCGTTCTTGCCCGCCTCGCGGAACTGCGCCGCGGCGGCGGTGATTTTTCCCAAATCGACCTTTTCGACCTGGTCGACCTTCTTCATGAAGGCTTCCCAGTTGTCCGGCGTTCCGGCGCCGCCCGGGTTCAATCCCACTCTGGTGCCCCCTGCTCAGTTCACTTGTCGACGTGCAGCTTGAGGTCGCTCGCCCCGACCTGGTCGGTCTCGGCGATCAACCCCGCGGCCTTGCGCATGGCGAACCCCAGTGCCTCCATGTGCTGGCCGGCGGCGTCGAACTGGCTGTGCACGCCGTCCTTGAACTTGCCGACGGCGCCGTGCGCGTCGCCCTTGTCGTCCATCCCGCCGAAGGGGCTTTCCTTCTCGTGGTCCAAGCCGGTGACCTTCTGCTTGGACTTTTCGAACTCGTCCTTGAGCTTCTCCACCTGGCCGGCCGCGATGGCCATCGAATCGGCGTCGTAGACAGGCACGGCTTGTCATCCCCTTCGGAAAACTTGTGTCCGCCCGGTCAGACGTCGTCATGACCAGGACGGTTCCCGCGCTTACTTTATGACTTCCCGAGGGGCGCGCGTACGGTTACCGGCCAACTTCCACCCGGCGGGGCTCAGGCCTCCGCCATCAGTTCCCGGATCCTCGTCGCCAGCAGCGCGTTGTCCGCCGGGGTCACCGTCGCCCACTCGCGGCCTTCGCGGTCGGTCTCCACCTGGAACAGGTAGCGCCCCGAGTCCGTGTCGAAGAACGCCACCACCCGGTCCGCGCGGTGGACGACGCCGTCGCGGCCCACCCGCTCCGCGCCGAACTGGCCGCGGGCCTCCTGGCCCAGCAGCATGCCCGACAGCTCCTGGGCTTGGAACAGCGCCACGCCGCGGTCCTCCAGCGCCGTCACCAGCGCTTTCGGGTCGCCCTTCGCCGCCGCGTCGGCCGCGCGCAGGGTCGCGTACGGGATGCTCACCGTCTGGCCGATGCCCGGGGCCAGGTCGCCGGCCACCGAGACCGCCGCCTCCGGGAGGGCGTCCTCCGTCGCCGGGATCAGCCAGACCTCCGCGTTGTCCACCACCGCCAGCACCGCCTGGCTGCGGTGGCTGACCGCGCGGCCGCGGATCTCCCGTTCCGCCCACACCCAGACGTCGACGCCGAACTGGGGGCGGGCCAGCAGGTGGAGCAGGTCGGCCAGCTCGCCGGACGGGCGGCGGTTGCGGGCCAGGCGCCGCTCGCTGAGCGACGCCCACGCCGACGTCACCAGCTCCGCGCGCTCGGTGCGGGTGGTTCCCCCGCTCGGCACGTCGATCGCGACGTGCCGTCGGGGCAGTTCGAACGACTCCCAGAGCACGTCGAACTCCGACGCGGACAGCACCAGCGACACGGTCAGCGACCGTCCGAGCCGTGGTCGCCGATCACGTCGGGGGAAACCATCCGCTGGTCGGCGAACAGGTCCTGGTCGTCGACGCCGAAGCGGCGGACGTGCTCGGCGTCCTCCTCCTGCGGGGCCGCCTCCGACAGGAACCGCGCCTCGCCGCGCTGCTGCTTCGGGCTGATCTGCTCGGACTTCCGCAGCGCGACGGCCTCCTCCTCGGGCAGCTCGCCGACCGGCAGCGGCCGCACCGGGCCCTTCGGCTGGTTCTTCTCCCGCCGCAGGCGTTCCTTGTCGCCGCTGAGCGCGCCGCCGGCGGCACCCGCGCCGACCGCCGCCGCGCCCGCGCCGATCTCGCCCGGTGTCGCGCCGGGTTTCACCGCGAAGCCGCGCTCGGCCGTGTACTGGCCCGGCTGGAGCGGGGCCTGCGGCATCGCGCCGACCGTGCGGCCCTTGGCCAGCAGGCCGTCGGGGCCGCGGCTGAGCGAGCTGTCGACGCCGCCCGTGCCCACTGACGTGCCACCGCCGCCGCCGAGCGACTTGATCGGGGCCGTCGCCGGGTTCTGGCCGGGCGGCAGGGCACCGGGCGCGCCGGGCGGGACGAACTGCTCGCCCCCGCCGCCGACGGCCAGGCCGGGCGAGAAGTGGGTGGAGTCGCTCCCGGCGGTACCGCGGCCGGGAGTGTTTACCCAGCCGGGAGCGGGCGCCGTCGTCGGCGGCCGCACGCCTGAAGGCGTCGTCGACGACGAAGACGGTGTCGTGTGCTGCGCGGCCGGCGCGGTCACCGAGCCGGTCTGCCGCGACGGCGGCGCGGGGCGCGACGGCTGCTGCGCCGCCACGCCGTAGACCGGGGTCGGCGGGTCGGCGTGCACCTGGTGCGAGACCGGCTGCACCACCGGCGGCTCGACGTGCACCGACCGGACCTTGTCCGAAGCGGGCCGCACGCCGCCGTCGGGCGTCACCGCGACCGCCGCGCCGGCGACGTCGAGGACGCCCGGCGTGACACCCGGCGCGGCCAGCTTCAACGACTCGGGGTCGGTCAGCGACTGCGTCGAGAGCAGGTTCGTGCCGCTCTCCTGCGCGTACTCGTTGAGCGCCTGCTGCGCCTGCGCCTTGGCGTTGTTCGCCGCCTCGACCTGGCGGGCGTGGTCGGTCTCGAACCCGATGAGGGACAGCAGCAGGCCGTCGGTCAGCGTGTAGCCGCCCGCGCCCTTCCGCACCGTCTCGGCGTCCGGGAGCTTGTACTTGGTGCGGTTGAAGGACTCGCCCTGCGCGAAGACCATTTCCGCGGCGTGCGCGACCTTCGTGGTGGCGTCCTGGGAGAACCCGGCCTGCTCGGTCAGCACCTGGCCGGCCGCGCCCCCGGCCTGGCTCTGCCACTCGACGCCGAGCTTCAGCAGCTGCGCGCGCAGCGTCTGGTCGGTGTGGGCGAGCGCGGTCGCGACGGCCTTCAGCGCGTCGACGGCGGTGCCGATGCTGCCGGTGCCGTCGCCGTTGATCATCCGCGTGATCTGGTCGGCGATCGCGGTGTTGGTCCAGCCGTCGAACCGGTGGTTCTGGATCCCGGCCGCGAGCTCGGAGAATTCCACGCGCCCTCCCTAGTTGCGTGACTTCAAGGACTGCAGCGCCAGGTCGGCGGCGTGCGCCGACATCTCGCACAGCTGCGGCTGGGTGAGCTTGCCGCGGGTGATGGGGAACGTCCGGATGGTCAGCGTCCGGCCCTTCGCGACGCCGACGAGGGTCGTGCAGTCGGCGGGGTCGCCGGCCGCGCGGTAGCTCGTCAGCGCCGGGTAGCCGCTGATGGCCTTCGGCTCCGTGGTCATGCTGTTCTTGCGGCGAGCCCCGGTGATCCACTCGTCGAGGTCCGCGGTCACCGCGCCCACCTGGTAGCCGTGGAACGGCTCTTCCCGGTCGGCGTCGAGCACGCACACCGGCCCGTCCGCGCTGTCGGCCTGGCGCGGGGTGCTGCTGATCTTCATCGCGTCGAGCTGCACCTGCGGGAAGAGGCCGCAGAGGTCGACGCCCTGCAGCGGCAGCTCGGCCGGGCGCTGGGGCAGCTGGGCGGCCTTCGCGCTCTGCGACGCCGCGGTGGCGGCCGTCTCGACCGGGTACGGGGTGCCGTCCTTGTCCGCGGAGCAGCCGGCGAGCGCCGCCGTCGCGAGCACGCCGCCGGTGATCAAGACCGCGCCACTACGCGCCGTGCTTGCCGCGGTCACCGAACACCGCCGCCTTTTCTTCGTCGCTGACCTTGTAGTCCTTCGCGGCTTCGCGCAGCTGCGACACCAGGCGCTTGAGGCCCGCGACGTACTCACGGACCTGGCCGGCGTAGGACCGGTCGCCGTCGGCGATCAAGGTGTTCCACGCTTCGATCGACTGGGTGCTGATCACGTCCGCCGACGGCGCGTCGACCCGCAGCTGGTCCAGGCGGGTGATCAGCTGGTCCTCGAGGGCGTTGGCCTGCTCTTCGACGATTCGGGCGACGTCGAGGAGCTTGTCCGGGCGGACCAGGACGTCCGCCACGGCCGGCGCCACCGGGACGGCCGGGCTCAGGTCGTACGAGGGTCCTGACATGCTCTCCCCTGACGTCATACGGACAGTGACCGGCCGGCTCCTCGTCGAGGCTACCAACGCAAGTGTGGCAGGAGCCTGGGTTTGGACGAAGTCCGTGCCCGGCCGGTTCCCGTGGAATCAGGCGCGCTGCTTGGCGGCGGGGGCGCCGACCTCTCCGTTCGCCGCCTTCAGCGCGATGTCCGTGCGGTGGTGCGACCCCGCGAGGTGCACTTTGTCCACCGTCTCGTACGCGTGCTTGCGCGCCGACTTGAGCGTCTTGCCGGTGCCGACGACCGACAGCACCCGGCCACCGGCGGAGACGACGGCGCCGTCGTCGCGGCGGCGCGTGCCGGCGTGCAGCACGCCTTCCAGCTCGGCGCCGGTGATGACGTCGCCGGTGCGCGGCTTGCCCGGGTAGCCGTCGGCGGCGACCACGACGGTGACCGCGGTGCCGCCCGCCCACTCCAGCGGCGGGTGCTCGGCGAGCTTCCCCGTGGCGGTGGCGTGCATCAGCCCGGCGATCGGGGTACGCAGCAGCGCCAGCACGACCTGGGTCTCCGGGTCGCCGAAGCGGCAGTTGAACTCGATGACCTGCGGGCCTTCGGAGGTCAGCGCCAGCCCGGCGTAGAGCAGGCCGGAGAACGGCGCGCCGCGGTTCACCAGCTCGTCCGCGACCGGCTGGACGACCTTCTCGACCAGGTCGTCGACCAGGTTTTCGGGCGCCCACGGCAGCGGCGCGTACGCACCCATGCCGCCGGTGTTCGGGCCCGCGTCGCCGTCGCCGACGCGCTTGAAGTCCTGCGCGGGCAGCAGCGGCACGACGGTGGTGCCGTCGACGAAGCAGAAGAGCGACGCTTCCGGCCCGTCCAAAAAGGACTCCAGGAGCACCGGGTGGCCGCCGTCGAGGAGCATGATCGCGTGCTTGCGCGCGACGTCGTAGTCGGTCGTGACGACGACGCCCTTGCCGGCGGCGAGCCCGTCGTCCTTGACCACCCAGGTCGGGCCGAAGCGGGCGAGCGCGGCGTCGAGGCGGGCCGGGTTGTCGACCACCTCGCTGCGCGCGGTCGGCACGTTCGCCGCGGCCATGACGTCCTTCGCGAACGCCTTCGACCCTTCGATCCGGGCCGCCGCTGCCGACGGGCCGAAGCAGGCGATGCCCACCTTGCGGACGGCGTCGGCGACGCCGGCGACGAGCGGGACCTCCGGCCCGACCACGACGAGGTCGGCCTGCCAGCTCTTCGCGAGCGCGGCGACCGCCTCGGGGTCGGCCGCGTCGACGCCGAGCTGCTCGGCCACGGAAGCCGTGCCGGCGTTGCCAGGAGCGCAGGCCAGCGCCGTGACGGTGGGGTCGCCGGAAGCCGCGAGGACGAGGGCGTGCTCACGAGCGCCGGAGCCGATTACCAGTACGCGCACGCGGGACAGCGTATCCGGCGGGGTTCGCGGCGGACATTTCGCCGCCCCTGGCACCGGGGGTGAGCAGCGCCGAGCGGTCCGTGACGAGCGGCGCGCGGGTCCGCGGGCGGGCAGGAGTCCACACGCCGTTTACCGCGCCGACCGCCCAGGTACCGCCGCGAGACGCTTGCGGCGGTGAGGGTGGCGCGGGTAGTCAGGGTCAACCCTGTGTGAAAAGAGGTCACCAGATGAAGCGCAAACGTGTCGGCGTCCTGGCACTCGCCGGACTGGCGTTGCTCAGCGTCACCGGACTGGCCGTCGGGTCGGCCAGTGCGTCCGAAGCGTCGTCCGGAAGCGGGGGGTCCGCCGATGCGGCCGCGCACGGGCGGGGCCACGATGACCCCGTGATCATCGGACACCGCGGCGCGCCCGGTTACCGGCCGGAGCACACCCTCGCCTCCTACGAGCTCGCCTACCGGATGGGCGTCGACTGGGTCGACGTCGACCTCGTGCCCACGAAGGACGGCCAGCTCGTCGCGCGGCACGAGCCGGAGATCGGCGGGACCACCGACGTCGCGAAGCACCCCGAGTTCGCGGGCCGGAAGAAGACCGTCGTGCTCGACGGCGTCAGCACGACCGGCTGGTTCACCCAGGACTTCACGCTGGCCGAGCTGAAGACGCTGCGCGCGGTCGAGCGGATCCCGGCGAACCGCCCGCACAACACGCTCTACAACGGCCGCTACCAGATCGCCACCTACCAGGAGGTGCTCGACCTGACCAAGCGGCTCGGCCGGGAGCTGCACCGGACGCTGGGGACCTACCCCGAGGTCAAGCACTCGACGTTCTTCTCCTCGATCGGCAACCCGACCGAGCCGAAGCTGGTGTCGATCCTCAAGCGCAACGGCCTCGACCGGCCCGACGCGCCCGCGATCATCCAGTCGTTCGAGGTGACGAACCTGATCGAGCTGCACAAGCAGGTCCGGACGCCGCTGCTGCAGCTGACCTCGGCCACCGGCGCCCCGGCGGACTTCGTCGCGAAGGGCGACAAGCGGACGTACCAGGACATCGTGACCCCGCAGGGCCTGCGTGACGTCGCGAAGTACGCGAAGTACCTCGGGCCGGACAAGGGCCAGATCATCCCGCGGGACGCGAGCGACAACCTGGGCACGCCGACCGCGCTCGTCGCCGACGCGCACAAGGCCGGCCTGAAGGTGCAGCCGTACACCTTCCGGAACGAGAACCCGTTCCTGCCGGCCAACCTGCGTTCTTCGGCCGAGCCGGACGCCTACGGTGACGTCTTCACCGAGGAGTCGGCGTTCCTCAAGGCCGGCGTCGACGGCTTCTTCGCCGACCAGCCGGACACCGCGCTCGAGTCGCTGCACGCGTTCCTCGGGCGGTAATCGCTTTGCCGTGAGGGGCACCTTCGTGGACGCTTCGTCCATGAAGGTGCCCCTCACGGACTTCTCCGGTGTGGTACTGGTCAGCCGCGGCGACGAGACGCTGCTCGCCGAGGCGGCCGGGTACGCGCACATCGCGCACGGCGTCGAGAACACCGTCGACACGCGGTTCGCGATCGCCAGCGGCACCAAGGGGTTCACCGCGCTGGTCGTCGTCGGCCTGATCGCCGAAGGACGTCTCGCGCTCGAAACCAAAGCCCGCGAAGTCCTCGGTGACGACCTGCCGCTGATCGACGACCGCGTGACCGTCGAGCACCTCCTCACGCACACCTCCGGCATCGGTGACTACTGCGACGAAGAAGCGGATCCGCCGCCCACCCCGCTGCTCGCGACGTCGGCCGACTACCTCGCCGCGCTCGACGGCTACCCGCAGCGGACCCCGCCGGGCACGGAGTTCCGCTACCACAACGGCGCCTTCGCCGTCTTGGGCCTGATCGCCGAACGGATCGCGGGCATACCTTTCGCCGAACTCGTCCGGACCCGCGTGACGGAACCCGCCGGGATGACCGACACGGCGTTCCTCCGCTCGGACGCGCTGCCCGCCCGGACGGCCACCGGGTACCTCGAAGACGGCCGCACCAACGTGTTCAGCCTGCCCGTGGTGGGCTTCGCCGACGGCGGGATCTACAGCTCCGCGCCGGACTTCCGGAAGTTCTGGCCCGCGTTCCTCGACGGCCGGATCGTGCCGCGCGAGTGGGTCGGGCGGATGCTGCGCGGGGAGCGCTACGGCCTCGGCTTCTTCCTGCCGCGGCCCGGCGTCGTCCGGTTGGAAGGCGGCGACCACGGCGTCACGTTCGTGAGCCTGCACCAGCCGTCATCGGGCGTCACCGCGACCCTGATCTCGAACGACCACCGCGGTGGCGGGCCCCTGCTGAAGCAGCTGGACGAGTTCTTGACGAAAGCTTGACACCCCTCGGGACCAGGGCTACCTTCGGCGAATTCAATGGTCTGGCCGCATACCTTTCAAGAGGTGCCCGATGGACGTTTCCGACCAGCAGACCACTCCCGACCACGCTGACGAAGACAGCGCCCGCCTGCACCAGCTGGGGTACGCGCAGGAACTCAAACGGACGATGTCGGCGTTCTCGAACTTCGCCGTCTCCTTCACGATCATTTCGATCCTCTCCGGCTGCCTGACGCTCTACGGCTTCGGCATGAAGACCGGCGGCCCGGCCGCGATGATCTGGGGCTGGCCCCTGGTCGGGGTGTTCGTCATCCTGGTCGGCCTCGGCATGGCGGAGGTCTGTTCCAGCTACCCGACCGCGGGCGGCCTCTACTACTGGGCGGCGAAGCTGGCGCCGAACAAGTCCGGGCCCGTGTGGTCCTGGTTCACCGGCTGGTTCAACCTCATCGGGCAGATCGCCGTCACCGCGGGCATCGACTTCGGCGCGGCGCTGTTCCTCAACGCCTTCCTCGACCTGCAGTGGGGCTTCGCCGCGACGCCGGGGCACACCATCCTGCTGCTGGCGATCATCCTCGTGGTGCACGGCCTGCTGAACACCTTCGGCGTCCGGATCGTCGCGATCCTCAACAACGTCAGCGTCTGGTGGCACCTCATCGGCGTGCTGGTGATCGTCGGCGTGCTGGTGTTCGTGCCGGCCAAGCACCAGGACGCGTCGTTCGTCTTCGGCAGTTTCGTGAACCAGACGGGCTGGGGCTCGACGTTCTACGTGTTCGCGCTGGGTCTGCTGGTCGCGCAGTACACGCTGACCGGTTACGACGCTTCGGCTCACATGACCGAGGAGACGAAGAGCGCGGCGACGGCCGGGCCGCGCGGGATCGTCATGTCGATCGTCGTCTCGCTGGTCGCGGGCTGGATCCTGCTGATCGGCCTGACGTTCGCGATCCAGGACTACGACGGCGCGGTCGGGTCCGCAACCGGCGTCCCGCCCGCGCAGATCTTCATCGACGCGACCGGCGCGGTCACCGGCAAGTTCCTGCTGCTGATCTGCATCGGCGCCCAGCTGTTCTGCGGCATGGCGTCGGTGACGGCGAACTCGCGGATGATCTACGCGTTCGCCCGCGACGGCGCGATCCCCGGGTCGGGCTTCTGGCACAAGATCAACAAGCGCACGCAGACGCCGACCAACGCCGTGTGGCTCGCCGCGGGCGGCGCGCTGATCCTGGCCCTGCCTTACCTCTGGAGCGCGACGGCCTACGCGGCGGTGACGTCGATCGCCGTCGTCGGCTTGTACGTGGCGTACGTGATCCCGGTGTTCCTGCGGGTCCGCCGCGGTGACTCGTTCGAGCCGGGCCCGTGGTCGCTCGGCAAGTGGGGCAAGCCCGTCGGCATCATCGCGACGGTGTGGGTCGTGCTGATCTTCTTCCTGTTCATGCTGCCGCAGGTGTCGCCGGTGACGGTCGATTCCTTCAACTACACGCCGATCGCGTTCCTGGTCGTGCTCGGCGGCGCGGCCCTGTGGTGGGTGCTTTCGGCCCGCAAGTGGTTCACGGGCCCGAAGGTCCAGGGCTCCGAAGCCGAACTGGCAGCGGTGGAACAGGAACTGAAGGAACTCGGCTGAATCTCGGTGCAAGTGGTCGTGAGTGTTTAGTCGGGTTAGAACCGCACTAAACACTCACGACCACCCGCGCGGCACGTTCAGGGAGTTGCGTGGGTTTCCGGGGTGGGGGCGGGTTCGGCGGCTGGGGTGGCGTGGCCGGGGCGGACCGCCGTGACCGCGGCCGCACCCAGTGCGCCGACGCCGGCGAACGCGTAGAAGCCCCACGGGTACGCGATCCCCGCCGTCAGCAGCGCGCCGCCGAGGAGCGGGCCGGAGATCGCGCCGATGCGGCCGATGCCGGCGGACCAGCCGAGGCCGGTCGCGCGGATGGCGTCCGGGTAGATGCGCCCGATGTACGCGTACACCAGCACCTGGGCGCTGAACACGAAGCAGCCGGTCAGGAACACCGCCGCGTACAGCCCGACCGCGGGCAGCTTCACGCTCAGCAGCGCCAGGAACACCGCGCCCGCGACGAACCAGATCCGGGCCGACGGGCGGATGCCGACGCGGTCGGCGACCCGGCCCGCCACGAGCAGCCCGACGATGCCGCCGACGTTCAGCGTCAGCAGCAGGCTCAGCGCGGCGCCGAGCGGGTAGCCGGCCTGGCGCATGATCTCCGGCAGCCACGTGTTCAGCCCGTACACCAGCAGCAGGCCCATGAACGACGTGACCCAGAACGCGATCGTCGCGCGCAGCAGGCCGCCGCGGAACAGGCCGGCGACGGCGTGCCCGGCCGACCGCTCGGTCTCACGGACCCGCTGGAACGTCTCGGACTCCGGCAGGAACTTCAGCATCAGCGGAACCAGCACGACGGCGGGGATCGCGCCGGCGACGAACATCGCGCGCCAGCCCAGCGGCGAGATCAGCACGATGCCCAGCAACGCCGTCAGCACCGCGCCGACGTGGTAGCCGGTCATCACGGTGGTGGTCGCGCTGCCGGACTTGCCGCGGCGCGCGTTCTCGGTGACCAGCGTGATCGCCGTCGGCAGGCAGCCGCCGAGGCCGAGGCCGGCGACGAAGCGCAGCAGCCCGAAGACGAACGTCGAGGGCGCGAACGCGCAGAGCAGCGTGCAGAGGGAGAACAGCGTCACGGAGATGATCAGGGACTTCCGGCGCCCGATGACGTCGGTGATCGTGCCGATCGCCAGCCCGCCCAGCATCATCCCGGCGAGCCCGACCGTCGACACGACCGACGCCGTGCCGGGCGTCAGGCCCCAGACGTGGTCGCGGAGCAGCACGGGCAGCACGGTGCCGAGCACGACGAGGTCGAACCCGTCGAGCAGGACGGCGGTCCAGGCCAGGGGCACGACCCAGGAGCGGGTGCCAGGGGACATGGGGAACCTCCGGATGTGCGTCGGTGCACGTTTTCCGCACAGGTGTGCGTATTGCGCACAAGTATGCACAGCGGGTCCGGCGTAAGCCAGGTCACTTCCATTGAGCGGAAGCCGAGCGCAGGCCTCCCACCTGCGGGAAGATCACGCGCGTGGAGATCCTGACGCTGATGGGCGTGCTCGCGGGCTCGCTCGCGCTGACCGCGCTGGCCCGGCGCTACAACCTGTCCGCGCCGCTGCTGGTGGTCGTCGTCGCGCTCGGGGTCGCGCTGATCCCCGGGGTGCCGCGGTTCGAGCTCGAACCGGAACTGGTCCTCACCGTCGTCCTGCCGCCGTTGCTCTACTCGACGTCGCTGGAAAGCTCGCTGACGCACTTCAAGCGGGCGCTGCGGCCGATCGTCGCGCTCGGCGTGGTGCTGGTGGCGGTGACCGCCGTCGTCGTCGCCCTGGTCGTGCACCTGCTGCTGCCGGACGTGCCCTTCGCCTCCGCGCTGGTCCTCGGCGCGGTCGTGGCGCCGCCGGACGCGGTGACCGCGGTGGCGATCGGCCGCAAGCTCGGCCTGCCGCGCCGGGTGATGACCGTGCTGACCGGCGAAAGCCTGGTCAACGACGCCGCCGCGCTGACGCTGTACAAGGTGGCGCTCGCCGCCGTCGCGGGCACCGCGGGTTCGGCCGGGCACGGGTTCGCGGTGTTCGGCGTCGCGACCGTGCTGGGCATCGGCGTCGGCCTCGCGATCGGCGCGCTCGTCGTGCTGATCCGCCGCCGGCTCGACGACCCGCTGATGGAGTCGGCGTTCGGCATCATCGTGCCGTTCGCCGCGTACGTCACCGCCGAGCACCTGCATCCCTTCAGCGAGGACTTCAGCGGCTCCGGCGTGCTCGCCGTCGTCGCGGCGGGCCTGCTGCTGGGGCACCGCGCGCTGTACGCGTCGCCCGCGACGCGCATGCAGGACAGATCCGTGTGGGCGTCGATCGACGTCCTGCTGGAAGCGCTGGTGTTCGCCCTGATGGGGCTGCAGCTGCCGTTCGTCCTCGAAGGCGCGCAGCACGCGGCCCGCGACAACGGGACGCTCGCGCTGGTCGCGGTGGCCGTGCTCGGCGTGACGATGCTCGTGCGGATTCCGGCGGTCTTCGTGTCCGCGTACCTGCCGCAAACCGTGCGCCTGTTCGGCCGGGACCGGGCGACGCCGTCGTGGCGGACGCTGGCGGTGGTGTCGTGGACCGGCATGCGCGGCGTGGTCACGCTCGCCGCCGCGGCCGGCGTCCCGGCGGGGACCCCGGGCCGCGAGGAGATCCAGCTGTTCGCGTTCACCGTGGCGATCGGGACGGTGCTGATCCAGGGGCTGACGCTGCCGCCGCTGATCCGCGCGCTCAAGGTGGAGGACCCGGCGGAGACGTCGCGGGACGAGGCCGAGGAGCTGGCCGCCCGCGAGGTCGCGAAGAAGGCGGCGCAGGAGCGGCTGCGCGAAATCAGTCACGAGCGGCTGGCTTCGCTGGACCTGCCCCAGGAGAAGGTCGACCGGCTCAAGGAACGGCTGCAGCGGCTGATCGACACGCGTTACCGCTTCGCCAAGGCCGCGATCACGCTGTCCGGCGAAGACCGGCCCGGCAGCCCGCAGGCCCAGTTCGCGAAGGCCCGCCGCGAGCTGCTGATCACCCAGCGCAAGGCGATGATCGAGGAGAACCGCGCCGGTCGTCTCGACGACGAGGTCCTGCGGAGGGTGCTGCGGGAGCTCGATCTCGAGGAGCTTTCGGTGTCGGCGACCCTCACGAACCGGCTGAGCTGAGCACTTCCCACGTCCGCAGGCGCTCCTCGGTGGAGCGGATGCCGGTCTGCGAAACGAGGACGTCGGTCGCGCCGGCGTCGTAGTAGCGCTGGAGTCCTTCGAGGACGGTCTTCTCGTCCCCGATGATCGCCAGGTCCGCCGGATGATCGACGCCCTCCGCGGCCAGGATCCGTTGATACGACGGGATCCGGGCGTAGAAAGCCATCTGTTCTACGGCGAGCGCGCGCACGGCATCGGGTTCGTCGGTGACGATCGCCGGCACGGCCGCGAGGATCCGCTTGCCTTCGGGCAGGTGCGGAACGATCTGTTCGGAAAGCGCTCTCGGCCCGGCCAGGAACGGCAGCGTGCCGTCGGCGAGTTCACCGGTGACCCGCAGCGCCTGCGGCCCCATGGCGGCGACGATGATCCGCACATCTCCGCCCACAGTGGACGGTCCGGGCGGGTGCGCTTCGAGCGTTTCGCCGTGGAAGTCGACGGTTTCGCCGTCGAAGACCTGCCGCAGCACGGTGAGGTACTCCCGAAGGTGCCGGATCGGCGGCGGGTACTCGACGCCGTAGACGGGCCCGAGGAACCCCTTCGACCCGAGCCCGATCCCGAGCGTGAACCGCCCACCGGTGGCGGCCTGCGCGGTCTGCGCCGCACTCGCGACCACCAGCGGGTGCCGCGGGTAGATGGGCACGACGGACGTCCCGACCTCGATCCCGGGCACCTCCCGCCCCGCGACCGCGGCGACGGTGATGGCGTCCTGGCTCAACGGCAGCTGCGAGAACCAGACGGACTTCAGCCCGGCATCGGCGGCTTGGCGGGTCTGAGCGACGAGCTCGTCGACGAGGTTCCCCGCGGCCCCGGTGTCCCCGGCCGGCAGCGTGACTCCGATGGTCATGCTCCCAAGCTAGCGAGCGGCGCGACCGATTTCCGGCTTCCCACGGGGCGGGAACCGCGGGCCGCCCGCGCGCACGGCGAGCCCCCTCGCCCCGCCGTGCGCGCCGGCGGTACCCACCCCCCAGCACTGCCGACAGTGCCAGTGCGGCTGTACAGGATCGGCACATCCGGCCACCATCGAATGGTCACGACGCGCACGGGAGGGATGGGCGTGGAGTTCCTGCTCCTCGGCCCGGTCGAGGTCCGGTCGGGAGCCACGCACCTGCGGCTGGCCTCGCAGCGGCAACGCGCGCTGCTCGCCGCTCTCCTGCTGGCGCCCGGGGTGGTCGTGCCGCCGCACCGGCTGGTCGAAGTGATCTGGGGCCAGACGGCGCCGCGCTCGGCGACGGCGAACCTGCGGACCCACGTCGCCCAGCTGCGGCGGCAGCTCGCGACGCTGGACGGCGGCTCGCGGCGGATCCACGCCCGCGCCGGCGGTTACCTCGTCGAGGTCCAGGCGGGTGAGCTCGACGCCGAACGGTTCGACCAGCTCGCCGCGGCGGGACAGCGGGCCCTGCTCGACGGCGACGACGAACGTGCCGCGGAGCGGTTCGAGCGGGCCTTGGCGCTGTGGCGGGGCCGGCCACTGGACAACCTGCCGTCGACCGCGGCGCTCGACGGCGAGGCCCAGCGCCTGGCCGATGCCCGGCTCGCCGCCGTCGAGCACCACTGCCGCGCGCGCCTCAACCTCGGTGCCTGCGCGGACGTGGCCGCCGAACTCCGGCGGCTGGTCGTCGACCACCCGCTGCACGAACGGCTGTGGGCACTGCTGATGCTCGCGCTGGCCGGCGCCGGGCAACAGGCGGCGGCGCTCGAGGCCTACGACACGATCGCCGGCCGGCTGGCCGGGGACCTGGGCGCCGACCCCGGCCCCGAGCTGCGTTCGGCGCAGCTGGCGGTGTTGCGGCAGCAGGCCGTCCCCACCACCGCGCCCCCGCGGCCCGCGCAGCTTCCCCGTGCGGCGGCCGGTTTTCGCGGCCGGCACGCCGAACTGGCGGCACTCGACCGGCTGCTGCCCACGGGCGAGGGCTCGCGCCTCGGCGTCGTCGTCGGGACCGCCGGCGTCGGCAAGTCGGATCTCGCGTCGCAGTGGGCGCACCGCGTCCGCGACCGGTTCCCCGACGGGCAGCTCTACGCCGACCTCCGCCGCTCGGCCCGGCCCGGTCCGGTCCTCGGGCGGTTCCTGCGCGCCTTGGGCGTCCCGGCGCGGGAGATACCGGCGGACCTCGACGAAGCCGCGGCGCTGTACCGGTCCGTGCTGACGACCAAGGCCGTGCTCTGCGTTCTCGACGACGCCCTCGACTCCGAGCACGTCCGGCCGCTGCTGCCCGCGGCGCCGAACTGCACGGTCGTGGTCACCAGCCGCAACCGGCTCGACGGGCTGGTCGCGCTCGACGGCGCCCACCGCGTCGCGCTGGACGTCCTCGACGCGGCCGACGCGGTGTCCGTGCTCGCGACCGCGATCGGCCCCGAACGCGCGGCCCGCGAACCGGCGGCCACCGCCGAGCTGGCGGAAACGTGCGCCCGCCTGCCCATCGCCCTGCGCATCACCGGCGCGCGGATCCGGCACCGGGTCGGCCGCCGCGTCGAAGACCACCTCGCCGACGTCCGCGCCCAGGGCGTGCTGGACAGCCTGACGACCGACGGGGACACCAGCGCGGTCCGGGCCGCCTACGACCTGTCGTACGAGACACTGGACACCGCGACCCGCCGCACGTTCCGGCTGCTCGGCCTGGTTCCCGGCCCGGACACGACCCCGGCCGCGGCCACCGCGCTGACCGGCACCCCGGCCGCCACCCGGCACCTCGAGCGGCTGGCACTGGCCCACCTCGTCCAGGAGCACGCCCCGGGGCGCTACCGCCTGCACGACCTGCTCCGCCGGTACGCCGCCGAACGCGCGGCCGCCGAGTGCACTGTGGACGAACGCGACACCGCCGTGCGGAACCTGCTCGACCACTACCTCGACCGCACCGCCGCCGCGTCCGCGCTGCTGTACCCGTTCCTCCTGCGGCCGCCAGGTCCGGTGCCGGACCGGACCGCGTTCGCGGGGGAAGCGGCGGCCCGGACGTGGCTGGAGGCCGAAGTCCTCAACCTCGTCGCGGCGATCCGCCACGCCCACGCCCACGGGTACCACCACCTGGCGTGGCAGCTCGTCGACGGCCTCCGCGGGCACAGCATGCATTTCTGGCTGCCGGAGGGACCGGACCTCGCGCGGATCGGCCTCGAATCGGCCGAAGCCACGCACCGGGCGGACCTGCGGGCGGCCGCGCACAACAACCTCGCCGCCGTTCTCGCACTCCACTACGACTTCGAGCCCGCCGTCACGCACTTCGAAGCCGCACTGGGGCTTTACCGCGCACTGCGGTTCCGGCGCGGGGTGACCGGCGTGCTGGAGAACCTGGCCACGCTCCACCTGACCACCGGGGACCTCGACCGGGCGGTCACGCTCTTCACCGAGGCCGGCGCCCTCGATCCGGCCCGCAACCCGATCTGCCGGCGCAGTCTCGGCGTCCTCGCCGAGTACCGCGGCCGGCTGGCCGAAGCGAGCGCGATCCACGCCGAACGGGCGGCCACCCGCGACCCGGACGACCTGGTCCTGCTCGCTCGTGTGCACGCCCGCGCGGGCGAGTACGAAACCGCACGCTCCGAAGCGCGAGAAGCGGCCGAGGGCGGCCGGCGGTCGCACGACCGCTGCACGGAGAGCCACGCGCTCGCGGTGCTCAGCAGGGTGCACGCCGCCACCGGCGACCCCGCGCAAGCCGTCCGGCTGGCGGAGAAAGCACTCGAGCACGCACGCGGGATCGGCGACCCCGGCGCGGAGATCGCCGGGCACACCGCCCTCGCCCTGAGCCACCTCGCCGGTGGCGACCACGAACGTGCGCTGCTCAGCGGCCACCACGCACTCCGCACCGCCCGCCGGATCGGCACGCGGTTCGAAGAATGCGAAGCACTCGTGACCATCGGCCGCACCCACCGCGCGGCCGGCCCGAGGGAGCAGGCCGACCACTACCTCGCCACGGCGTCGAAGCTCGCGCGCGCCCACGGCTACGACGGTCTCGCGCGGGAACCCTGAATCCGCGTCGCGGGGCAAGCGCTTCCGCATCGCGGACACCCGGGCTCCCAGGAATTGAGAACCCGAGCGCGCCCGGCCGGATTCGCCCACCCTGTGCGACATCCCTCACGATCTTCAGGAGAGCCCATGTCGCTGACCGAAGTCATCGAAGGCACCCGCAAGGCCGTCGACGCCGATCCGCACAACGCCGCCGTTTCCTTCAGCGTGGAGCACACCCTCAAGCCCGGGACCCGGACCGAAGTCGAGGTCAAGGTGCGGGACCACGGCTTCACCGTCGACGAACCGCCCGCGCTCGGGGGCACGGACCAGGCCGCCAACCCCGTCGAGTACGCGCTCGCCGCGCTCGGGTCGTGTCAGGTCGTCACCTACCAGTTCTGGGCGGCGAAGCGCGGGATCCCGATCGACTCGATCAAGGTCACCGTCGACGGCGATCTCGACCTGCACGGCTTCTTCGGGTTCGCCTTCAACACCCGGCCCGGTTTCGGGGACGTCCGGGTGTCCGTCCAGCTGGAAGGCCCGGCGAGCCGGGAGCGCTACGAAGACCTCAAGCGCGAGGTCGACGAGCACTGCCCGGTGCTCGACCTGTTCCGCAACGAGACGCCGGTGACGACGAAACTGACCTAGACGAACGTGTGGCGCACGATCGTCTGGTCGCGGCCCGGGCCGACGCCGATCGCCGAGATCCGGGCGCCCGACAGCTCTTCCAGGCGCTCGACGTACGCGCGCGCGTTCGCCGGGAGCTCCTCGAACGTGCGGCAGCCCGAGATGTCCTCGAACCAGCCCGGGAGCTCTTCGTAGATCGGGATCGCGTGGTGCACGTCGGTCTGCGTCATCGGCATGTCCTGCGTGCGGAAGCCGTCGACCTCGTAGCCGACGCACACCGGCACCTTCTCCAGGCCGGACAACACGTCCAGCTTCGTGAGGAAGTAGTCGGTGATGCCGTTGACGCGGACCGCGTACCGCGCGATCACCGCGTCGAACCAGCCGGTGCGGCGGGAGCGGCCGGTCGTGACGCCGAACTCGCCGCCCTGCTTGCGGAGGTACTCGCCCGACTCGTCGTGCAGCTCGGTCGGGAACGGGCCGGAGCCGACGCGGGTGGTGTACGCCTTGAGGATGCCGAGCACCGTGGTGATCCGGCCCGGGCCGATGCCCGAACCCGCGCTCGCGCCGCCGGACGTCGGGTTCGACGACGTCACGAACGGGTAGGTGCCGTGGTCGACGTCGAGCAGCGTGCCCTGCGAGCCTTCCAGCAGCACGGTCTCGCCGCGCTCGAGGGCCTGGTTGAGCTGCAGCCGCGTGTCGGCGATGCGGTGCGAGAACTTCTCGCCCGCCGCGAGCACCTCGTCGGCGACCTGGTCGGCGTCGAGTGCCTTGCGGTTGTAGACCTTCACCAGCACCTGGTTCTTGAACTCCAGCGCCGCCTCGACCTTCTGGCGGAAGATCTTCTCGTCGAGCAGGTCCTGCACGCGGACGCCGACGCGGGCGATCTTGTCCTGGTAGCACGGGCCGATGCCGCGGCCGGTGGTGCCGATCTTGCGGCTGCCGAGGTAGCGCTCGGTGACTTTGTCGATGGCGACGTGGTACGGCATGATCAGGTGCGCGTCGGCCGAAATCAGCAGCTTGGACGTGTCCACGTCCCGCGCTTCGAGGCCGGAGAGCTCGTCGAGCAGCACGCCCGGGTCCACCACCACGCCGTTGCCGATGACGTTGGTCACGCCCGGCGTCAGGATGCCGGACGGGATGAGGTGGAGGGCGAAGTTCTCGCCGTTCGGCAGGACGACCGTGTGACCGGCGTTGTTGCCACCCTGGTAGCGGACGACCCACTGGACGCGGTCACCCATCAGGTCGGTGGCCTTGCCCTTGCCTTCGTCCCCCCACTGGGCACCGATGAGCACGATGGCCGGCATGTGACACTCCAGGTGTTCGACGACTGAGGGTTTAGTGTCCCGGACGGACACCGGTGGCGCTGAAGAAATGCCGGTGCATGACTGTAACGGAGGACCTGCGGGTGCGCGGAATCGTGGTGGCCTGTGGCGACGGCGCGGCGGGCTTCGAAGAGGTCGACGACGTCGAGTCGGTCCGCGTGCCGAGCCTCCCCGGCAAGGCGGAAATCGACCCCTTGCTGGGCGAACACGATCACCTGGTCGTGTCGGGCACCGACGCGGACCTCGCCGCCGTCGTGCTTCGGCTGCTCCGGAAGGACGTGCTCTCCGGCGTGTCGGTCGGGTTCGTGCCGTCGGTCCCGGAGTCGTCGGTCGCCGCGCTCTGGGGTCTGCCCAAGACGCCGCTGCAGGCGCTCGCGCTCGCGTTGCGCGGGGAGGTCGACCCGGTGCCGCTGATCCGCGACGACGTCGGCGGCGTGCTCGTCGGACGCGGGCTGCTGCGGCTGGTCCGCGGGGTGGCCTACGCCGACGAGCAGGTGGCGCTGCGCGGGCCGGCCGCGTCGATCGAGGTGACGCCGGATCCGGACGGGCCCGGGATGGCCGTGCGCGTGGTGAAGGGCACGATCTTCAAGCGGCCGACGACGCTGTACTCGCGCGCGTTCCAGATCGGCTGCATCCCGACCCGGCCGGTGCGCGACGACGTCGTCTTCGAGCGCGCGGTGAACAAGTGGACGTGGTACCGGCACACGGAAGACCTTCGGCTGGTCCGCGGCGCCGTCTGACCTGCTATTTTCACGTTCGAGTGAGCGTGGGAATCCACTGCGTTCACCGACGGACAGCAAGATGTCACCTATACGTGTTGCACCCGCCACTCCCGTGTATCAGGGTTAGCTGTCCCCACACCTGACACGGAGGCAGCAAAATGCCAACCAGGCGTGCTGTTCGTCATTCATTCACCATTCTCGCGGCCACCGCCGTGCTCTCCGGGACGCTGGTCAGCGTCGCGGAGGCCACCCCGCCGGGCATCCCGTCGGCGACCACGGCGAAGTCCGAGCTCGCGTCCCTCACGGTCAAGGCCGACGGTTCGCAGACCGGCTACAGCCGGGACAAGTTTCCGCACTGGATCGACCAGGGCAACAGCTGCAACACCCGCGAAGTGGTGCTGAAGCGCGACGGCACGAACGTGGTCACCGGCTCCGACTGCGCCGCGACGTCCGGCAGCTGGAAGAGCCCGTACGACGGCGCGACCTGGACCGCGGCGTCCGATGTGGACATCGACCACGTCGTGCCGCTGGCCGACGCGTGGCGCACGGGTGCGTCTTCGTGGACGACCGCGCAGCGCCAGGCGTACGCGAACGACCTCACCGACCCGCAGCTGATCGCCGTGACGGACAACGTCAACCAGGAGAAGGGCGACAAGTCGCCCGACCAGTGGAAGCCGCCGCTCACGAGCTACTGGTGCACCTACGCGAAGATGTGGGTCGCGGTGAAGTACAAGTTCAAGCTGACGATCAACACGGCCGAGAAGAGCGCCCTCACCGACATGCTGGGCCGCTGCTGATCCGCTGTGGTCCCGTCCTCGTGAGTGTTTAGTCGGGTTCTAACCCGACTAAACACTCACGACCACCGGCGCCGAACGGAAGTCAAGGGGGAGTCTTTGCGGTGCCAGGGAATGGGATCGCCGTTCGCCTGCTGGGACGGCCTTCAGTGCGAGATTAGCGTCGCCGGTTGAAGACGCAACCACTCCCGCTGGAGGCCGTCCGGTGTCCCTGCTTCTCCGCGCCCGCAACGCCGCGGCCCTGCTCACCCTGCCCGTGCTCCTGACCGCCTGCGCCGCCGCCGGCACCGAGCAAGCCGCCGACGCCGGCCCGCCGAAGGCCGGTGGCGTTCTCCGGCTCGGCATCTCGTCCGCGCCCGACTGCCTCGACCCGCAGCAGGTCGCCACGAACGCGTCCATCAACGTCGCGCGTCAGCTCGTCGACTCGCTCACCGACCAGGACCCGAAGACCGGCGAGATCAAGCCGTGGCTCGCCGAGAAGTGGGAGAGCAACGCCGATTCGACGGCGTTCACCTTCCACCTGCGGTCCGGCGCGACGTTCTCCGACGGCAGCCCGGTCGACGCCGCCGCGGTGAAGACGAGCTTCGACGGCATCAAGGCCCTCAGCACGAAAGCCCAGCTCGGTTACGGCTACCTCGCCGCGTACAAGGGTTCCAGCGTGGTCGACCCGCAGACCGTCCGCCTCGATTTTTCCGCGCCCAGCGCCCAGTTCCTGCAGGCCAGCTCGACGGTGTCGCTCGGCGTCCTCGCGCCCGCCGCGTTCAAGAAGACGCCGGAGCAGCGCTGCCAGGGCAACGGCCTCATCGGCTCCGGGCCGTTCGTCTTCGAAAGCCTGAAGCAGAACCAGGAGATCGTCCTGGCCAAGCGCAAGGGGTACGGCTGGGGCTCGTCGCTGTTCAAGCACCAGGGCGAGGCCTACCTCGACAAGATCGACTACAAGATCGTGCCCGAGCCCGGCGTCCGCACGGGCAGCCTCGCCTCCGGCCAGCTCGACGCCGCCACCGACATCCAGCCGGTCGACGAGCCCCAGTTCAAGGGCAACGGCTTCAGCGAGAACATCCGCCCCAACCCCGGGGTCGTGTTCAACTTGCACGCCAACACCACCCGCGGGGTGCTCGCCGACGAGAAGGTGCGCCAGGCCGTGCTCAAGGGCGTCGACCGCACCGAGGTCGTGAACACCGTGCTGACGCCGAACTACAAGGCCGCCACGAGCATCCTCGGCTCGGCGACGCCGCTGGTCAGTGACCTTTCGCAGCAGCTCGCGTACGACCAGAAGGGCGCGGCGGCGCTCCTCGACGGCGACGGCTGGGTGCCCGGCGCGGACGGGATCCGCACCAAGAACGGGCAGCGGCTGAGCGCGGCCGTGGTGTTCTCGCCGGTGTTCAACCAGAACCGCAGCGCGCTGGAGCTGATCCAGCAGCAGCTGCGCAAGATCGGCTTCGACCTGAAGATCGAGCAGCACACCACCGCCGAAACCACGCAGATCCAGCTGTCCGGGAACTACGACTTCCTCTGGTACAACGTCACCCGGGCCGACCCGGACATCCTGCGCAGCCAGTTCTCCACCAAGGCGGGCAACCGGAGCAAGCTGACGCCGGGCAACCCGCTGGACGCCGCCCTGGACGCCCAGTCGTCCACTGTGGACACGGCGAAGCGCAAGCCCTCGGCCGACGAGGCCCAGAAGCTGATCATCGAGCACGCGTACGCGGTTCCGGTGTTCGAGCTGACGCAGGTGGTCGCGCTGAGCTCGAAGGCGCACGCCGTCGACTTCGAAGCGTCGTCACGGCTGCAGCTCTTCGACGCGTGGCTCTCGTGAGGCGGTACCTCCTCCGCCGCGTCGGGCAGGCGGTGTTCGTGCTGTGGGCGGCGTTCACGCTGTCGTTCCTGATCCTCTACCTGCTGCCGGGTGACGCCGTTTCGGCGAAGCTCGCCGGCGGGGAGGCCGGGGCGTCGATGACGCCGGAGCAGGTCGCCGCCGCCCGCGCGGAGTACGGCCTCGACTCGTCCTTGCCGGTGCAGTACCTGAACCGCCTGGTCGCGGCGCTGCACGGCGACTTCGGGCGCAGCGTCGCGACCGGTGACGACGCCACGCACATGGTCGTCACGGCGCTGCCACCGACGCTCGCGGTGACCGGGCTGGCGCTCGTGTTCGCGGTGCTGTTCGGCGGCGGCACGGCGCTCCTCGGCACGTTCACGCGGTTCCGCTGGCTGCGGCAGGCGCTGCTGTCGTTGCCGTCGCTGGCGATCTCGCTGCCGCCGTTCTGGGTGGGACTGCTGCTGATCCAGTTCTTCTCGTTCCGCCTGCGGCTGCTGCCCGCGCTGGGCACGCAGGGCTTCGCCGCGCTGCTCCTGCCGGCGATCACCCTGGCCCTGCCGACCGGCGCGATCATCGGCCAGGTGCTGGCGAAGAGCCTGGCCACGCAACAGGAAGAGCCGTACGCCGAGATCGCGGCGGCCAAGGGCGCGAGCCGCTGGCGCGTCCACTTCGGACACCTGCTGCGCAACGCGGCCGTGCCGACACTGACCGTCGCCGGGGTCGTCGCGGGCAACCTGGTCGCGGGTTCGGTGATCACCGAGACGGTGTTCTCGCGCGACGGCGTCGGCCGGATCACCGCGTCCGCCGTCACCGCGCAGGACGTGCCGGTGGTGCAGGCGGTGATCGTACTGGCCGCGCTGGTGTTCGTGGTGCTCAACCTGGTCGTCGACCTGCTCTACCCGCTGCTCGACCCCCGCATCGCCCGGACGCCGGAGGTGGCCCGTGGTTGACCTCGCCCAGACCCCGACGCGGAGCTTTCACGTGAAAGCTCCGCCCGGGCTGGTGCTCGCGGTGGTCGTGCTCGCGTTCGTGCTGCTCGCGGCCTTCGTGCCGGGGCTGCTGACCGGCTACGACCCGATCGCCGGCGTCCCGGCCGAACGGCTGCAGGGGCCGTCGTTGCACCACGTGTTCGGCACCGACGAAACCGGCCGTGACGTCTACGCGCGCGTGATCCACGGGGCGTCGCTCTCGCTGCGAGCGACGGCGATCGCCGTGCTCGTGGCACTGGTGGCGGGCTCCGCGCTCGGCCTGCTGGCCGGGTTCCGCGGTGGCTGGGCGGACACCGCGATCATGCGGGTCGTCGACGTCTTCCTCGCCATCCCGCCGATCCTGCTGTCGCTCGCCCTGGTCACGGCGCTGGGCTTCGGCACGACGAACGTCGCGATCGCCGTCGGCATCGCGAACCTGGCGTCCTTCGCGCGGGTCATGCGCGCGGAGGTGCTCCGCGTGCGCAACGGCGTGTTCGTCGAAGCCGCGCGGGCTTCCGGGGTGCGCTGGTCGGGCGTGCTGCTGCGGCACGTCCTGCCGAACGCGGCGGGCCCGGTGCTCGCGCTGGCGACCTTGACGCTGGGCACCGCGGTGCTCGAGGTGTCGGCGCTGAGCTTCCTCGGTTTCGGCGCGACCCCGCCGACGCCGGAGTGGGGCTCGCTGGTCGCGGGCGGCCGCAGTTTCCTGGCCACGGCCTGGTGGATGACGACGTTCCCGGGCCTGACGGTGGCGGCGGTCGTCCTCGCCGCGAACCGGCTGTCCCGCGCGCTGGACGGAGGAGACCGATGACCCTGCTGCGGATTGCGGACCTGGCGGTGTCGTACCGGAAGGTGCCGGCCGTCCGCGACGTCGGCCTGCATGTCGACGCGGGCGAAGTGGTCGCCGTCGTCGGCGAGTCGGGCTCGGGCAAGTCGACCACGGCCCACGCGGCCATCGGCCTGCTGCCCCGCGGCGGCCGCGTCGACGGCGGCTCGATCACCTTCGACGGCCGCGACCTGCTCGCGCTGTCGGACAAGCAGTGGCGCGGGGTGCGCGGCCGCGAGATCGCGCTGGTGCCGCAGGACCCGGCGGTGTCGCTGAATCCGGTGCACCGCATCGGCGACCAGGTCGCGGAGGTGCTGAAGATCCACGGCCTGGCGGACCGGCGCACCGCTTCCCTGGAGGCGATTTCCCTGCTGGAGCGCGCCGGCGTCCCCGACCCCGCGGTGCGGGCGCGCCAGTACCCGCACCAGCTGTCGGGCGGCTTGCGGCAGCGGGTGCTGATCGCGTCGGCGCTGGCCGGGCGGCCGAAGCTGATCATCGCGGACGAGCCGACGTCGGCGCTGGACGTCACGGTCCAGCGCCGGATCCTCGACCACCTCACTTCGCTGGCGGCGGAGTCCGGGACGGCGATCCTGCTGATCACGCACGACCTCGGCGTCGCGGCCGACCGCGCGTCGCGGATCGTGGTGCTGTCCGACGGTTCGGTGGTCGAGGAGGGTTCGTCGGTGGTCAGCACGCCGACGCACCCGTACACGCGGCAGCTGATCGCGGCGGCGCCGAGCTTGTCCAGCCCTTCGCGCCCACCGGCTCCCGCTGCCGAGCCGCTGGTTTCAGTGCGAGACCTCGCGAAGACGTTCGACGGCGGCATCCGCGCGGTCGACGGCGTTTCGTTCGACATCCCGCGCGGCCAGACCCTGGCCCTGGTGGGCGAATCGGGCTCGGGCAAGTCGACGACCGCGCGCATGGTGCTGCGCTTGGAGACCCCGTCCGCGGGCTCGATCTCCTTCGACGGCGCCGACATCACGTCGCTCGCGGGCCAGGAACTGCGCCGGCTGCGGCGGCGGATGCAGATCGTGTACCAGAACCCGTACGCGTCCCTGAACCCGAAGTTCTCTATCGAGGACGTCGTGGCGGAGCCGCTGCGGGCGTTCGGTCTCCCGCGCACTTCGGTGCCCTCGCTGCTCGACCAGGTGGCGCTGCCGGCCTCGGTGGCCCGCCGCAAGCCGGCCGAGCTGTCGGGCGGCCAGCGCCAGCGGGTGGCGATCGCCCGTGCGCTGGCCCTGCGCCCGGACCTGGTGGTGTGCGACGAACCGGTGTCGGCCCTGGACGTGTCGGTGCAGGCCCAGATCCTGGAGCTGCTGGCGGAACTGCAGTCTTCGCTGGGGTTGTCGTACCTGTTCATCTCGCACGACCTGGCGGTGGTCCGGCAGCTGGCGGACCAGGTGGGCGTGATGCGGGTGGGGGCGCTGGTGGAGCTGGGCCCGGCCGCGCGGGTGCTGGAGGCCCCGGAGGCGGAGTACACGAAGGAGCTGCTGGCGGCGATACCCGGGCGTTCGGCGCAGGAAGTGGGCTGAGACAGAAACCGGACAGGATCGACGGTGAGTGCTTTTCCCACTGCACTGTGCGACGTATGGTCTGGACCATGCGGAGGATCGGTGTGGCCTTCGTGGCCTTGGTGCTGATGATTTCGGGTGCGGTGCCGGCTTCGGCCGCCGCCGGGCGCAGGGTTGTCGTCTACTACCAGACCATCTACAACGGCTCGGCCTACGTCTCACCGCTCACGTTGCAGGGCACCGGTGTCACCGACGTCGTCGTCGGCGCGATCCACCTCGACGCCAACAGCGTCGTGCACCTCAACGACGATCCGCCGGACGCCGCCAAGTTCACCCGGATGTGGCAGGACCTCGCCACCCTCAAGAACAGCGGCGTGCACGTCCTCGCGTTCGTCGGCGGGGCCGCCGCGGGGAGTTTCCAGCGGCTCGAAACGCAGTTCGACACCTACTACCCCCTGCTGCGCAACCTGATCCGGACGTACTCGCTCTCCGGCATCGACCTCGACGTCGAAGAGCACATGTCGAACGCCGCGCTCAACAAGGTCATCGACGCGCTGCGGGCCGACTTCGGCAGCTCGTTCCTCGTCACGCTGGCGCCGGTCGCGACCGAGCTCAGCGGTGGGGGCGGCCTCTCCGGGCTGAACTACGACACGCTCTACCGCGAGCGCGGAGCGCAGATCTCCTGGTTCAACGCCCAGTTCTACTGCGGCTGGGGCTCGCTGAGCAGCACCTCCGGCTACGACAACATCATCCGCCGCGGCGTGGTGCCGGCGAGCAAGGTCGTCGCCGGGACCGTCACCAACCCCGCCAACTGCAGTGGTTACGTCGCCATGTCGACCCTGCAGTCGACCGTCCGGAGCCTGATCTCGAAGTACTCCGACTTCGGCGGCGTCGACGGCTGGGAGTACTTCAACTCCCTGCCCGGCGGCACGTCCGCGCCACAGCAGTGGGTGCAGCAAATCGCTCCGGTGGTCAAGGGCTGAGCGGTACGCTCGGGCGGTGCGGATCCTCTTCACGTGCCGCCCGGCGTACGGCCACCTGTTCCCCTTGCTGCCCTTGGCGAACGCGGCCGCGGCCGCCGGCCACGAAGTCGTCTTCGGCACCGGTGAAGCGTTCGTGCCGAAGGTGCGCGACCTCGGTTTCGAGGTCCACCGCGCGGGCATCGCCATCAGCGAAGCCGAAGCCGAGGCGAAGAAGCGCCACGGCGAGGACGCGGGTTTCCTCGACGTCGGCATCACGATGTTCGCCGAGCTGCTGCCGCAGTCCCTGCTCGACGACCTGACGCCGCTGCTCCCGCGGCTGCGCCCCGACCTCGTGGTCTACGAAATGAGCGACGTCGGCACCGCGATCGCCGCGCGCCGGGCGGGCGTCCCCGCCGTCTCGGTCGTGATCGGGCGGTCCATGCCGCCGGAGGTGCTGGCGATCGCCGCCGATCGGCTGCGGCCGCTCTGGGGGACGCTGCCCGCGGACGCGCTGCTCGGCGACGCCTGCGTCGACGTCTGGCCCGACCGCCTCCGCGACCCGGGCACCGCGGGCGTGCCGAAGGTGTTCCGGATGCGCCCGACGCCGTACGACCCGGACGTCCCGCTGCCGCCGCTCCCGGCCGGCGGCTTCGTCTACCTCACGCTGGGCACCGTCGTCTTCGGCGCGACCGACGTGCTGCGCGGGACGATCGCCGCGCTGTCGCGGCTCGACGTCGACGTGCTGGTGGCCCTCGGTCCCGGCGACCCGGCCGCGCTGGGTCCGCTGCCGGATCGGGTGCGGGCCACCGGGTTCGTGCCGCAGGCGCAGGTCCTCGCGCACGCGGGCCTGGTCGTCCACCACGGCGGCACCGGCACGGTGCTCGCCTCGCTCGCCGCCGGCCTGCCGCAGCTGGTGCTGCCCCAGGGCGCCGACCAGTTCGCCAACGCGGAAAGCCTCGAAGCGCTCGGCGCGGCGAAGGCGCTGGTGGGCGACGCGGTCCGGCTTCCCGCGATCGAAGCCGCGGTCCGGACCCTGCTCGACGACCCGAAGCCACGCGAGATCGCCTTGGCCGTCGCGGCCGAGATCGCGGAAATGCCGCCGCCCGAACAGGTTCTCGGCGAGATCGTCAGCTGGGCGGGTTGACCAGCGCCAGGATTTCGCGTGCGACGGAATCGTTCTGGCGGAAGGACAAGGCGTTCGTCCGCGGCCGCGTGAACGCCGCCGCCGAGCGGGCGCTCGTGTGCGGGCCCACGGCGAAGCGGTGCGGGTGGGGCTGCCCGGCGCCGTCGAGCAGGCGGGAATCCGAGACGCGCGTGTGGATGCGACCGGACGGCAGGCGCGCGCCGGTGACCGGGTCCGCCACCGTTTCTTCGGCCAGTTCGCCCGCGTCGCGCAGCTGGCGGAGCAGGCCGTCGGCCGCGCGGGTCACGCTCGGACCCGGCAGCCGTGCCTCGACGAGCGTCCGGGCCTCGACGGTGCCCGGGAAGCTCGCGCTCACCGAGACGAACGTGCCGCCCGCCGCCGTCACCGTCATGTCCGCGCCCGCGAACGAAACGATCCCCGCGTCGTGCAGCGCCAGCAGTTCCTCCAGGCGGCGCGGCGGCGGACCGCTTGCGTAGTAGGAGAAGAACCCGTGGAACCAGCCGTCCATGTCGGACACCTGGGAGGCCGCGTCCAGCCGTCCTTTTTGGACCAACGCGGGCAGCTGGCTGTACACCGAGAGCAACGCCGTGAAGGCGCCGAGGTCGGCGCTGAACTCCTGATCCGCGCGGCGAGCGAGGTCACCCTCGATGTATTCGCGCAGCTCTTTGCCGAACTCCTCCGCCGTGCCGAACACGCGGCCCGCCATCGGCCGGTCGATGCGGTCCAGGTCGAGCCGGTCCGCCTCGGCGGGTACGGCCCGCGCGACGAGGTCGTGCATACCCGGCGAATCCCAGGCCAGGTCGGCGAAAGCGTCGGCGAACACCACGAAGTCCAGGCGCACGCGGTCCGGGTGGCCGGTGAACAGCTCGCTGTAGTAGCCCCAGGCCAGTTCCTTCGCGATCAGCGGCCAGACGTCGGTGCGGAAGTCCAGCGCGCCGGGGGTGCCGGCCAGCGCGTCGATGGCGTAGGCGTCGAAGAACCTGGGCAGCAGCGCCGGTTTCCCGCGCGGCCGGTAGCCGATCTTCGCGTGGTACGGGACACCGCGCCGCGAGCCGACGTGCAGGATCGGCTCGGCGCCGCTCGGGTGGTAGCGGAGACCGCCGCAGGCCAGCTCTTCGAAGCGGCCGCCGCGCCCCTCGGTGAGCAGCAGCATCAGGTCGACGAACGCCAGCCCGAACCCGCGCACCAGCACGGTTTCACCGGGCGGGATGGCGGCGTAGTCGACGTCGGCGGTGTAGCCGGCCGGGTAGTAGGCCAGCCCGTGCCGCGCGGCGAACGACACCAGCTCGCGCTCGCGGTCGTCCGGCTCCGCGTCGAGGTGCCCGACGGTGAACACGACGGCGTCCGCCCGCAGCGCCGTCCCGTCGGACAGGCTGACGGTGTAACCGTCCACCCCGACCGCCCGCGCGGCGTGCTCGACGACGTCGACGCCGTCGGGGAGGCCTTCGACGACCGTCCGGTAGACCCAGGTCAGGTAGGCGCTCTGCAGGCGCCGGGTGGGGAAGTCGAAGGGGTCGAGCGCGGTGAGTTCGGCGACGACGTCGGGCGGGACCTCGGCGTCCAGACCACCGTCGCGGACCTGGCGCGCCCAGTCGAGCAGCGTCGGGCCGGGGCGGACCGGGCCGGTCATCTTCACCGATTCGTCGGTGTACATCGTGACGTCCTCGGGCATGGAGTTCATGCGCAGGAGCGGTGACTGGTCGTAGCGCCACACGCGGCCGGGGCCGGGCGGGAAGGGGTCGATCAGGTGCACCTCGAGCCGCCGTCCGCCGAGCAGCTCCGCGGCGTTGGCGCCGAGCCGTTCGAGGACGCCGACCCCACGGGGTCCGGCGCCCACGACGGCGAGGGTGAACGGCGGAGAATCGGCCACGAACCCGAAGCTACGCCCGGGTCGTTACGGGAAAGGGTCTTCCCACAGAGCGGAACCAAGCAGGTCCGCACGCGTTCCACCCTGCGGACGTCGTTGCCGCGCCCCGCCCGCCAGGCGTAGCCGTGGCAGTAGCGACGCGAGACAAGGGGATGGCATGCCGGTCGAATTCCTGGGCATCGGGGGCACGCACGACGGGTCCGAAACGCACGCACGCACCGGCGGGGTGTTCGACAAGGAGTACACGCTGCGCCTGGCCCGCGCGCACGAAGACTTCGGCTGGGACCGGGTGCTGTTCGCCTACGGTTCGGGCTCGCCGGACCCCGCGCAGGCGGCGGCGTACGTGGCCACGAAGCTCGACAAGCTGCAGATCCTGCTCGCCCACCGCGCCAACGTCTCGTCCCCGACGTTCGCCGCGAAGACGTTCGCCACGCTCGACCAGATCTCCGACGGCCGCCTCACGGTCCACTTCATCACCGGCGGCAACGACCACGAGCAGCAGCGCGAAGGCGACTACCTGACCAAGGACGAGCGCTACGGGCGCACCCGCGAGGCCATCCGGATCATCAAGCAGGCCTGGACGTCCGACGAGCCCTTCGACTTCGAGGGGCAGTACTACCGCTTCGCGGACTACGTCAGCGACGTCAAGCCGGTCCAGCAGCCCCGGCCCGGCGTGTCCTTCGGCGGGTCGTCGCCGGCCGCGTACGCCGCGGGGGGCGCCGAAGCGGACATCTACTGCCTCTGGGGCGAGCCGCTGGCCCAGACCGCGGAGCAGATCGGGTCGGTCAAGGCCGCCGCACTGGCCGCCGGCCGCACCGACGTGCCGCGGATCCAGGTCGCGTTCCGGCCGATCATCGCGCCGACCGAGGAACTGGCCTGGGAAAAGGCGTACGCGACGGTGGGCGCGATCAAGGACCGCACGAAGGGAGGGCAGCCGTTGACCCGCCGGCACAAGCTCACCGAGCCCGAGAACACCGGCTCGCAGCGGCTGCTGGAGATCGCGGCGAACGGCGAGCGCTTCGACCGCGCGCTGTGGACCCCGACGGCGGCCGCGACCGGCGGCGCGGGCAACTCGAACGCGCTGGTCGGAACGCCGGAGACGGTCGCTCAGGCGCTGCTCGACTACTACGACCTCGGCGTGGAGATCCTGTCCGCCCGCGGCTACGACATGCTCGGCGACACGATCGACTTCGGCCGCTACGTGATCCCGATCGTCCGCGAGGAGGTCGCCAAGCGCGACGCGGCCCGCGCGGCGATCGCGGCCCGCACCCCGCGCGAGGACGCCCTCACCGTCGACGGCTGAGCTCCACGCCACCGGGCCCGATGGCCCGAAGGGCCCTTCCCTGCGCTGAAGGGGACTTTGCTGTCATGTGACGCCAGGAACGTCCCCTTCAGTACGCGCCGGGCGGTAAGTCGACCACGCGTCTCGCGGCCCCGGCGCTGAGCCCGGTTTCCCCAGGTAGCCACCTCGCCAACGAGAGGTGGCTACCCTGCCTCTGGTCCTCCGGCCATCGAGCCCGCCGACCCGAAGGGCCCCTTCGTGTCCTCTCATGCGCCGAAGGGGACTTTGCTGTCATGTGACGCCAGGAACGTCCCCTTCAGTACGCGCCGGGCGGTAAGTCGACCACGCGTCTCGCGGCCCCGGCGCTGAGCCCGGTTCCCCCAGGTAGCCACCTCGCGAACGCGAGGTGGCTACTTTTGCCTCTGGTCCTCCGGCCATCGGGTGCGGAATGATCCATTGGTGACTCCTGGGCCACCGGTCAGACACTGCGGGCTATCGTCTGACCCGTTCGGGAAAGCTCCGTGACACCTTGGATACCAGCGAAAGAACCTAGAGATTTACCAACAGTCACGGGACACTGGCTGGGGTAACTCACGTACCGTGACTGCCCCATGACCGACTGGTCGTCTCGTCGCCGGAGCCGGAGGTCATGGGACGGACGCGGTCTGCACAAGAGGTCGGGAGAAAACGCATGGCAGCACCGCCGGATCGGGTCACGTTCCGCGAGGTGTTCGGGATCGCCGAGTTCCGGGCGCTGTGGTTCGGGGAACTGCTGTCGATCGCCGGCGACCAGCTGGCCAGAGTCGCGCTGTCCATCCTCGTCTTCACCGGCACCAACTCCGCGACCCTGACCGGCCTGACCTACGCACTGACCTACGCCCCGTCGCTGCTCGGCGGCATCTTCCTGACCGGCCTCGCCGACCGCTTCCCCCGCCGCGCCGTGATGGTGGTCGTCGACCTGGTGCGGGCCGGGCTGATCCTGCTCGTCGCGCTGCCCGGCATGCCGTTCTGGCTGATGTGCGTGCTGGTCGGCGGCGTCTCCCTGGTCAACCCGCCGTTCAAGGCGTCCCAGCTGGCGCTGCTGCCGCAGGTGCTCGAAGGTGACCGGTTCGTCGTCGGGATGGGCATCCGCAGCATGACCGTGCAGAGCGCGCAGCTGCTCGGGTTCGCCGGCGGTGGCGCGCTGCTGATCGCCCTCGACCCGCACGTCGCGCTGGTCATCGACGCCGCCACGTTCCTGCTCTCCGCCGCCTTCGTCCGCTTCGGCGTCCGCGCTCGGCCGGCCGCGGCGAGCGGTGAGCAGCGCAAGTCGTTCTTCGCGACGCTCGGTGGCGGCGGCCGGACGGCGTTCGCCAGCTCTCCACTTCGGACGCTCGTGCTCTTCACCTGGCTGATGGGGCTGCTGCCGGTTTACGAAGGCATCGCCGCGCCGTACGTCTCGGCGGCGGGTGGCGGGCCCGAAGCGATCGGCCTGCTGCTGGCGGCCGACCCGATCGGCAGCGTCATCGCGACCTTCGCCTACACGCGCTGGGTGCCCGCGCGGCTGCGGCCGCGGCTGATCGGCCCGCTGGCGGCGCTGTGCGCGGTGCCGCTGGTGCTCTGCTTCCTGAACCCCGGCCCGGTGTCCTCGATCGTCCTGTTCATCGTGTCCGGCGGGTTCGGCACGGTTTGCCTGCTTCAGGCGACGGCGTCGCTGACCCTGGCGGTGCCCGACGAGCAGCGCGCGCAGGTGATGGGCCTCTCCAACACCGGGCTGACCACGATGATGGGCATCAGCCCGCTCATCGGCGGCGTGCTCGCGGACCAGCTGACCCCGCACGGCACGGTCGGCATCTTCGGCGTCGTGGGAGTGGTGCTCACCCTGCCGCTGGCGGCGCTGTGGGCCCGATCGTTATCGGGCGAACCCGGACGGTGGCACGACAAAGAAGCCGCACGCGCCGAACATGCTTGACATGCCCCGCGCGTGGGCTCGACCTGCGCGACCTTGCGGTGCGCTGTGCGGTCACTGATCTTTGCCGCGCATCGCTGGCCACCTCTCGTTCCGGTGTCAACCAAAAAGTACACACCGAAAGCCCTTGTGGACAGCTGGCAAACGGTCTGAAACTGTCCGTGAGTAGATTGTCACTGATCACCTGCGCAAGGGGCTGGGGGAAAAATGGTCACATCGGGGGAACGGTCTGGACAAGCCTCGGTTCGTGGTGTTGCCGACTGGGCACTGTGGTCACGGCCACGGGCCTGGGTCGCCGTCACACTCACCGCGATCACCGTCATGCTGGCCTGGACCACCGCGGCCGCACTCACGATTCCGGTCACGCTCGCGAACCTGGGGACGTTCGCGCTGCTCACCGCCCTGGCGGTGACCCAGAGCGAGGTCAGCAGGCGCATCGAGCGCCAGCGCCGGATCCTGAGCAACGGCCCGCACATCAACATGACTTCGGTCTGGCTGCTGCCCGCCGGACTGCTCGTGCCGCCGCAACTGATCGCCGTGCTGGGCACGGTGCTGTACGTCTACCTCGCGTTCCGCAGCTGGTCGGGCTTCCGACCGGGTGAATTCCACCGCGTCGCGGCCAACGCGACCACGATGATCCTCTCCGGGTTCGCGGCCAACTTCGTCGCGACCGCGCTGCACGGGCACGGGATGACCGCCGTGGCGCTCGCCGCCATCGCGTTCTTCGCCACCAACACCGCGCTGACCGGGCTCGGGCTCTACCTGGCCGCTCCGGAGAAGGCGACCGTCGAGGGCTGCCTCGGCAACATGGACGACAACCTGCTGGAGCTGGCCACCCTGTGCGTCGGCGGCCTGCTGGTGATGGTCTTGACCACCGAGCCGCTGCTGTCGGTGCTCGTGATCCTGCCGCTCTACGTGCTGCAGCGATCCGTGCTGATCAAGCGGCTCGAGGAGCTCGCCACGACCGACCAGAAGACGCAGCTGCTCAACGCCACCACCTGGCAGGACGGCGCGCAGCGCGAGATTTCGCGCGCCGAGCGGGAAAACGGCAGCTTCGGCGCCATGATGATCGACCTCGACCACTTCAAGCGGATCAACGACACCTACGGGCACCTCGCGGGGGACGACGTGCTCAAGGCGGTCGCCGCCGTGGTCAAGCAGGAGACCAGGGCGCACGACCTGGTCGGGCGGTTCGGCGGCGAGGAGTTCGTCGCGCTGCTGCCCGCGACGTCCAAAGAGGACGCGATCGTCACCGCCGAGCGGATCCGGCAGCGGGTCAGCGAACTGGTCATCAGCACCAAGACCAACGAGGGCACGGCGGTCGACATCGAACGCCAGACGGCGTCCATCGGCGTCGCCGCGTTCCCGCTCGACGGGTCGTCCATCGAGGACGTGATGTCGGCCGCGGACGCGGCCGTCTACGCGGCCAAGCACGGCGGGCGGAACCGGGTGGTCGGTTCCGTCGCGCTGCCGGAGATGGCCGTCGCTTAGCTGCGCTCCGGGTCAGCGCAGCCGGTCGATCACGTCGCTCGCCTTGGTCTGGAGGCGGGCGACGCCGCCGACGGTGAATTCGGTCAGCAGGTCGATCAAGGCGTCCTGGTCCGGCGGCTCGCCGTCCCAGGTGGCCTGGACCAGTGACTCGGTCATCGCGAAGAAGAGCGTGACGAGCGCGCGGTCCGCGCGGCCGGAGTCGATCCCGTGCGCGGCCCACCGCTTGCGGCTGGCTTCGGCGTAGACGACGGCCAGCCTCTCCCTCAACCGGGTGAGAGCGGGGTCGCCCGCGCGCTCGGCCGCGCGGAGCACGCCGTAGCCCTCGGGGTGATCGGCGACGAAGGTCACCATGTTGGCGTAGTTGGCCCGCGCCCAGGCCCGCAGGCCGGGCTGCTCGTCGGCCACCGAAGGGCCCGCGATGGCCGCGAAGGCGCTCTCCTCGGTGGCCGCCACGACCTCGGCGAACAGCGTCGCGCGGTCGCCGAACTGCTCGTAGACGGCCTGCCGCGAGACGCCGGCTTCGCGCGCGATCTGCTCGATCGTCGCGCCCTGCATCCCGTGCTGCGCGACGACCCTCGCCGTCGCGGCCAGCACCCGGGCGCGCTGCTCCCCGACCGGGAGCTTGCGCGGCCGCCCGCGCGGAGCGGGGCTTGACATTGTGGTCCACCTCACGTGATTCTTTTTCCGACACCTCTGTCTGAAAAGGTGTTCCCCGCGCACTAGTCCTGCTCAACGAGGAGCAAGCATGCGTATCTTCCCCCGTCGCGCCCTCTCCGCGGCCGTCGCCACGGTTTCCGTGCTGGCGTTGACGACGTTCGGCCCGCCGCAGGCCACCGCCGCGTCCTTCTACGACCCGCCCTCGCCCCTGCCGGCCGGTCAGAACGGCGACGTCATCCGGCACGAAGCCTCGACGTTCTACATCGACCCGATCAAGCTGATCAAGGCCGACGCGGCCGTGCAGCGGATCATGTACCGCAGCACCGACACGCACGGCTCGCCGATCGCCGTCACCGGCACGGTGCTGACCCCGCGGTCGGCGTGGCACGGCGCCGGTACGCGCCCGATCGTCTCCTACGCCGTCGGCACGCAGGGCGAGGGCGACGACTGCGCGCCGTCGAAAGCGCTTGCCGCCGGCTTCGAGTACGAAGGCCCGTTCATCGCCGGGCTCCTGACGCGGGGCTACGGCGTCGTCGTCACCGACTACGAAGGGCTGGGCACGCCGGGCGACCACACGTACGTCAACCGCGCCGCGGAGGGGCACGCGGTGCTCGACGCGGTCCGCGCGGCGCAGCGGCTGCCGGAGGCCGGCCTCCCGGACGACGGCCCGGTCGCGATCGCGGGCTACTCCCAGGGCGGCGGCGCGTCGGCCGCGGCGGCGGAGCTCCAGCCGAGCTACGCGCCCGAGCTGAAGCTGAAGGGCGCGTACGCGGGCGCGGTGCCGGCGGACCTGGCTTCGGTGGCGAAGAACCTCGACGGCCACTACGCGGTCGGCTTCCTGGGCTTCGCGCTGGTGAGCATGAACTACGCGTACCCGGAGCTGAACATCCCGGCGCTGCTCAACGCGCGCGGCAAGCAGCTGTTCGAGCAGGTCCGGACCGAGTGCACGGTGGAGGCGATCGCGGCGCACGCGTTCACGCAGTCGTCGACGCTGACCACCGACGGCCGCTCGCTGACCGCGTACCTCGGTGAAGAGCCGTACGCGTCGAGGGTGGCGGAGCAGAAGATCGGGACGCTGAAGCCGTCGGCGCCGGTGCTGATCGTCCACAGCGCGCTCGACGACATCGTGCCCTACGCCCAGGACCGCGACCTGGGCCGGACGTGGTGCGGCAAGGGCGTGAAGGTGCAGTTCAGCACGTCACTGGTGCCGACGCACGTGCTCACCGCGGTGCGCGCGTTCCCGGAGGCGTTCGCGTGGCTCGAAGGCCGCTTCGCCGGCCTCCCGGCCCTCTCCAACTGCGGCCTGTTCTGATCTCTCCCGCGGCAGGTCGTGAGTGTTCAGTCGGGTTCTAACCCGACTGAACACTCACGACCCCCAGCGTCACTTGAGGCCGGTGGCTTCCGCGGCGGCGGGGTCGGAGTCGGCGAGGAACGTCCGGCAGCGGTCGTACTCCTCGGTCTCGCCGATCTTGCCGGCGGCCTTGCCCAGCACGGCGAGGGCGCGCAGGAACCCCTGGTTGGGGCGGTGCGCCCACGGCACCGGGCCGAAGCCCTTCCAGCCCGCGCGGCGCAGCTGGTCGAGACCGCGGTGGTAGCCGGTGCGGGCGTACGCGTACGCGGCGACGGTCTCGCCAGCGTCGAAGGCCTTCTCGGCCAGCGACGCCCACGCCTCGCTGTAGTCGGGGTGTTCGGCCGCGACGGTGGCCGGGTCGCTCCCGGCGTCGAGCGCGGCCTGGGCGGCGGTGTGCTCGGGCAGCAGCGTCGGCTCGGGGCCGAGCAGGTTGTGCGTCATGCCGCCCATTCTGCCCTCAGAACAAGAGGGCTCCGAGCACCCCGCCACCGGCCAGCACCAGCGCGCCGATCAGGACGGCGGCCACAACTCGTTTCGGCATCATGGCGGCACACCCTGCCAACGGCCGCACGTCGAACGCAAATCCGTGACCCCTACGGGTGAACCCCGGTTTTTGGTGGTCTTAGCCCGCTCGTGACCATGAACGGTCATGATGTCCGGCATGGCCAAGGCAGTGGACGTCCCGGTGGACGTGATCCCGCGCAGCCCCATCGGCAAGACGCGGCTGTTCTTCACGCGGCACTGGCACCGCGGCGCCCCCGGGCAGCCGACGCCGGACTGGGTGCTCCGGTTCTGCTACGGGATGTGGCTGGCGGCGTTCGCGTTCAAGCTGATCGGCTCGTCGTGGGACATGTCGTGGCACTTCATGTGGCTGCGCGACGACCTGGCGCCCCCGCACCTGATCAACACCGTCGGCACGGTGATCATCGTGGTGCTCGTGGCGATCCACAGCTACACGGGCCTGGGTGCCGACAAGCGCTCGCTGCGCCTGATGCAGATCGGCCTGCTGGTGTTCCTGGTGGCGGCGCCGCTGGACGTGATCAACCACCGCGTCAACGGCCTCGACCTGACCGCGTGGAGCCCGTCGCACATGATGTTGTACCTGGGCACGGGCATCATGCAGGCCGGCGTCCTGCTGGGCTGGCTGCGGTATTCCCCGCCCGGCCGCTTCCGGACCGGTGTGCTGCTCGGGCTGTGGGCGTTCTTCCTGGAGAACACGTTCTTCCCGAACGGCCAGCAGGAGTACGGCATCCTCGGCCTGCGCGCGTGGGAGCGCGGCGCCCCGGAGGCCGAGCCGTCCCTGCTTTCGTTCGCGGCCAACCAGATCGGCCACCCGGTCGACCGGACGGCGATCCTGCACTTCACGATGCCGATCCCGGAGTGGGTGTACCCGCTGTGGGGCATCGGCGTTTCCGCGCTGATCCTGGCGTTGGCGCGCAAGACGCTGGGCTTCCGCTGGGCGGCGACTTCGGTGGCACTGGCGTACGTGGCCTACCGGGCGGTGATGTGGCCGCTGCTGCTGGGCATGGGGTTCCCGGTGTCGACGGTGCCGTTCTACCTGCTGTTCGTGGGCCTCGCGGTGGACCTGGCGTTCGCGATGGGGGCCGGTGTCCTGCAGGCCGGCGCGGGAGCGCTGCTGGTGACGGCGTTCGGGTTCGGGGCACTGTGGCTGCAGTCACAGTTCCGCCCGTGGGTACTGGGCGACGCGCACACGGAGTCGGCCCCACCGGTCGCGTACTGGACGGCGGCGGTGGTGCTGGCGGGGGTGTTCGCCCTGTGGGCGGCGGCCGGTCCGGCTTCCCGGCGGTGGTCCGCGCGACGGCAGGTGCCAGAGGCAGCCTGAACACGGCGAAGGGGCGGCACTTTCCCTATGAAAGTGCCGCCCCCTCGCGCGAAACGACTTACTTGAGCTTCGTCCCCGCCGACCCGAGGGCCTGGCAGGCTTCCACCACGCGCTGAGCCATCCCGGCCTCGGCCGCCTTCAGGTACGAGCGCGGGTCGTAGACCTTCTTGTTGCCGACCTCGCCGTCGATCTTCAGGACGCCGTCGTAGTTCTTGAAGAAGTGGTCCACGATCGGGCGGGTGAAGGCGTACTGGGTGTCGGTGTCGACGTTCATCTTCACCACGCCGTAGGACACCGCCTCGCGGATCTCCTCCGGCAGCGAGCCGGAGCCGCCGTGGAAGACCAGCTCGAAGGGCTTGGCGCCGGGGTCGAGGCCGAGCTTCTTGGCCGCGGCTTCCTGGCCGCCCTTGAGGACGTCGGGGCGGAGCTTGACGTTGCCGGGCTTGTACACGCCGTGGACGTTGCCGAAGGTGGCCGCGAGCAGGTATCGGCCCTTCTCGCCGGCGCCGAGGGCGTCGATGGTCTTGAGGAAGTCGCCTTCGGCGGTGTAGAGCTTTTCGTTGATTTCGGCTTCGACGCCGTCTTCTTCGCCGCCGACGACGCCGATCTCGACTTCGAGGATGATGTGCGCGGCGGCGGTCTTGGCGAGCAGTTCCGCGGCGATCTCGAGGTTTTCGTCGAGGTCGATGGCGGAGCCGTCCCACATGTGGGACTGGAACAGCGGGTTCTGGCCGTTCTTGACGCGCTCGGTGGAGATGTCGATGAGCGGGCGGACGAAGCCGTCGAGCTTGTCCTTGGGGCAGTGGTCGGTGTGCAGCGCGACGTTCACGTCGTACTTCGCGGCCACGACCTGCGCGAACTCGGCCAGCGCGGTGGCGCCGACGACCATGTCCTTGACCTTCTGGCCGGAGGCGAACTCGGCGCCGCCGGTGGAGAACTGGATGATCCCGTCGCTCTCCGCCTCGGCGAACCCGCGGATGGCGGCGTTCACGGTCTCGGACGAGGTCACGTTGATGGCCGGGTAGGCGAACTCGTTCGCCTTCGCCCGGTCGAGCATCTCCGCGTAGACCTCGGGGGTCGCGATGGGCATCGGTATTCCTCCTTGGCAGGGATGGGTCCCGACCGCATCGTACGAGGTGTACCGCCGTCGCACACCGGTCCCCGCGCAGAAACTTTTCCGCACGTGGAATCGGTTCAGAAGGAATGCGTCCGGCCGCCGGGCACGCCGGCGGCCGGACGGAGATCACAGCAGCTCGGACGCCAGCGCGCGGTAGGCGGGCCACGGGTCCTCGTTGAGCACCTGGACGTTCACGTGGTCCGCACCCGCCTCGAGGTGGGCCGACAGGCCTCGCGCCACCGTCTCGGCGTCGCCGTGGAGCACGAGCGCGTCGACCAGGCGGTCACTGCCCTCGCCCGCGAGATCCTCGTCCGTGAAACCGAGTTTCCGCAGGTTGGCGGTGTAGTTCGACAGTCCGAGGTAGAACTTCACGGTCTTGCGGCCGATCGCGCGGGCCTTCTCGGTGTCGGTCTCGACGACGACCTTGTGCTCCGGGGCCAGCAGCTTGCCCGCGCCGAGGATCTCCCGGGCGTCGCGGGTGTGCTCCGGCGTCACCAGGTAGGGGTGCGCGCCGGCCGTGCGGTCGGCGGACAGCTTGACGACCTTCGGGCCGAGCGCGGCCAACGCCCGGCCGGAAACCGGGACGCCCGCCGCGTCGAGACCGTCGAGGTAGTCGACCAGCGCCGCGTAGGGCTTCTTGTACTCCTTCGTCGCCTCGCGGTGCCCCGCGCCGACGCCGAGCAGGAACCGGTCCGGGTACTTCCCGGTGATCCGCTCGTACGCCTTCGCGATGTCCGCGGGCTCGTCCTGCCAGATGTTCACGATGCCGGTCGCGACGACCAGCGAGTCCGTCGCCGCCAGCAGGTCGTCCACGTAGGCGAGGTCACCACCGGGTGAGCCGCCCAGCCAGATCGCGCTGTAACCGAGCTTCTCCGCCTCAGCCGCGAAGCTCGCGTCGACCTGCGCGTAGTGCCGCCAGATACCGATCTTGCCCAGTTCGATAGCCATGGAACACCCCAACGCGTGGGACGGCGATTTTCCTCCCGGATCCGCGAACTAACGTCGAGGGCATGACCAAGCTGGGAAACACCGACCTCGACGTGTACGGGCTCAACCTCGGCGGCAACGTCTTCGGCTGGACCGCGGACGAGGCGCAGTCCTTCGCCGTCCTCGACGCCTACGCCGCCGCCGGCGGCAACTTCGTGGACTCCGCCGACCTCTACGGCGGGGGCGGCGGATCCGAGGAGATCCTCGGCGACTGGCTCGCCGCGCGCGGCAACCGGGACGACGTCGTCGTCGCGACCAAGGTCGGCATGTGGGAGCGCCGCCCCGGCCTGTCCGCGAAGAACATCCAGGCCGCGGCCGAGGACTCGCTGCGCCGCCTCAAGACCGACCGCATCGACCTGTACTACGCCCACGTCGACGACCCGGACACCCCGCTCGAGGAGACGCTGTCCGCCTTCGACGCGCTGGTCCGCGTGGGCAAGGTCCGCTACCTCGGCGCGTCCAACTACACCGCCGAACGGCTCGCCGCAGCACTGTCCATTTCGGACACCAACAGCCTGGCCCGGTACGCCGTGCTGCAGCCGCACTACAACCTCGTCGAGCGGGACTACGAGCGCGACCTCGCCCCGCTCGTCCAGCGCGAAGGCCTGGCCACGCTGCCGTACTTCTCCCTCGCGAAGGGCTTCCTGACCGGCAAGTACCGCACGAAGGACGACGTCACCGACAGCCCGCGCGCCGCCCGCGCGGTGTCCTATTTGGACAACGGCGGCGAGCGCGTCCTGGCCAAGCTGGACGAGGTCGCGAAGGCGCACGACGTCTCGGTCGCCACGGTCGCGCTGGCCTGGCTGCGGCAGCAGCCGACGGTCGCCGCCCCGATCGCCAGCGCCCGCACCCCCGAGCAGCTGACGGACCTGATCGCGTCGGTCACCCTCGACCTGACTCCAGAAGAAGTAGCGTCACTTTCGTAGGGAAAGTGCCGCCTACTCTTGGGTAGCTTACTTTGGGTAAGTTGAGGTACGGTGCCCTCAAGTGACATCTAGGAGGGCACCGTGGCCAACCCGTTTTCGCTGCTGAGCGGCACCAAGAAGGTCGACGGGAAGGTCGTGCTGATCACCGGCGCGGCCCGCGGCATCGGCGCCGGGCTGGCCGAACGGCTCGCCGCGCGCGGCGCGAAGGTCGCCCTCGTCGGCCTCGAAGCCGAAGAGCAGAAGAAGGTCGCCGACCGGATCGGGCCGAACGCGCACGCGTGGGAAGCCGACGTCACCAGCTGGGACGCCCTCGAAAAGGCGACCGCCGGCGTGGTCGAGCACTTCGGCGGCATCGACATCGTCATCGCCAACGCCGGCATCGCGACCGCGGGCTTCGTCCGCTCGGTCGACAAGGCCGCGTTCGAGAAGGTGATCGAGGTCGACCTGCTCGGCGTCTGGCGGACGTTCCGCGTCACGCTCCCGCACGTCATCGAGCGCAAGGGCTACCTGCTCGCCATCTCGAGCCTCGCCGCGATCACGCACGCGCCGGGCATGGCCAACTACTCCGCCGCCAAAGCCGGCGTCGAGGCGTTCTCGAACAGCCTCCGCGCCGAGGTCGCCCACCTGGGCGTCAAGGTCGGCGTCGCGCACCCGACGTGGATCCGCACCGACCTGGTCGAGAGCGCCGACGCGCACCCCGTGTTCGGCAAGCTCCGCGCGTCGATGCCGGGCCTGATCGGCAAGACCTACCCGCTCGACACCGCGCTGGACGACCTCGAAGCGGGCATCCTCAAGCGCGCCCGGACCATCCACGTGCCGCGCTGGGTCGGCGGGCTCAAGCTGTTCCGCGCGTTCCTGCCGCCGATCATCGAAATCGGCTCCCGCAGCCGGGTACCGTCGGCGGACAAGGCCGCGCTGGCCGACATCGAGGCGCGCGGCGCGTTCGAGTCGGCGGTCACCGGCCACGGCGGCCGGGCTGCCACCAAGGGGTGAACATGTCGCGTCGCGACCAGATCCGGATGACCGAGGACGAGGTCCGCGAGTACCTCGCGGACCAGAAGGTCATCAACGTCGCCAGCGTCGGCCCGAACGGGCGGCCGCACCTCGCGCCGCTCTGGTACTTCCCGCACGAAGACGGCGTCGCGACCTGGACGTACGGCACGTCGCAGAAGGCGAAGAACCTCCGGCGGCGGCCCGAAGCGACCGTCCTCGTCGAGGACGGCGACAGCTACGAGAAGCTCCGCGGCGTCTCCTTCGAGGCCGACGTCGAGATCGTCGAGGACACCGCGGAAGTCACCCGGATGGGGATCGAGCTGATGCAGCGGTACGCGGGCGCCAAGCCGGGCGACCCGGTGCCCGACGAGCTGCGGGCCTTCATCGCAGGTCAGGCCCCCAAGCGCGTCGGGCTGATCTTCCGGCCGACGAAGGTCGCCAGCTGGAACCACGGCAAGCTCGGCGGGACGTACTAACCAGTAGGGAGTACTTCCAAGTAACTGTTACTTGAGGTAACGTCATCTGGGCAGCATCCTCGAAGCAGCGGAGGCCGACAGATGACCGAGCGGTTCAAGGTCGTGATCGTGGGGACCGGGTTTTCCGGTCTCGGCCAGGCGATCCAGCTCGAAAAGGCCGGCATCCGGGACTACGTGATCCTGGAGAAGGCCACCGAGGTGGGTGGTACCTGGCGCGACAACTCCTACCCCGGGTGCGCGTGCGACGTGCAGTCGCACATGTACTCGTTCTCGTACGAGCAGAACCCGGACTGGTCGCGGTCGTTCTCGCCGCAGCCGGAGATCTTCGAGTACCTCAAGGGCGTCGCGGACAAGTACCGGCTGCGCGAAAAGATCCGGTTCGGCGTCGAGCTCACCGGAGCCCACTGGGACGAAGGCGAGCGCCGCTGGACGGCGACCACGAAGGACGGCCGCGAGTTCGTCGCGCAGTTCCTCGTCTCCGGCGTCGGCGGCCTGCACATCCCGCAGGTCCCCGAGCTGCCCGGGATCGGGGAGTTCAAGGGCCAGACGTGGCACTCCGCGCAGTGGAACCACGAATACGACCTGCGCGGCAAGAAGGTCGCCGTGGTCGGCACCGGCGCCAGCGCGGTCCAGTTCGTCCCGAAGATCGCCCCGGACGTCGCCGAGCTGACGCTCTTCCAGCGGACGCCGCCGTGGATCATGCCGAAGCCCGACCACGCGATGCCGTCGTGGGCGCAGACGCTGTTCAAGCGCGTCCCCGGCACCCAGCGGGCCTACCGCAACGCGCTGTACTGGTTCCTCGAAGTCCGCGCGGTCGGCTTCAACGGCCACCCGGCGATCATGAAGGCCGGCGAACTGATCGCGAAGCGGCACATCGCGAAGGGCATCAAGGACGCCGCGCTGCGCAAGAAGGTCACGCCGGACTACACGATGGGCTGCAAGCGCGTCCTGATCTCCAACGACTACTACCCGGCGCTGAACCGGCCGAACGTCGACGTCAACACCACCGGCGTCAAGGAGGTCAAGGCGCACTCGATCGTCGACGCCGCCGGGGTCGAGCACGAGGTCGACGCGATCATCTACGGCACCGGTTTCAAGGTCACCGACGCGCTGGAGTACCTCGACATCACCGGCGTCGACGGCCGCGACCTCGCCAAGGAGTGGGCGGCCGAGGGGATGCGGACGCACAAGGGCATCACCGTCTCCGGCTTCCCGAACCTCTTCTTCCTGCTCGGCCCGAACACCGCGCTGGGCCACAACTCGGTCGTGTTCATGATCGAGTCGCAGTCGAAGTACGTCGTCGACGCCATCAAGCTCGCCGACTCCCGCGACGCCGCCGCGCTCGACGTGCGGCCGGGCGTGCAGGACAAGTTCCAGCAGGAGATCCAGGACAAGCTGGTCAAGGGCGTCTGGACGCAGGGCGGCTGCAAGAGCTGGTACCTCGACGCCAAGGGCGTCAACCGGACGATCTGGCCCGGCTTCACCTGGCGCTACTGGCTGGAGACGCGCAAGGTCGACCCGGCGGACTACGAGCTGTCCGGCCGCGCGTCATGACCTCGCCGGACGAGCAGCTCGTGCTGCACGCCCGGGATGTGAAGTTCGACTGGGCGGCGCTGCCGATGCACTGGGTCCCGGGCGAACCGCAGGTCACGCACACCATCAACGTCCTGCACCTGGCCCTGCCCGAGGGCGAGCGCTGGTTCGTCGAGGTGTTCAAGCAGGCGGTCCCGCTGATCCGCGACGAGCGGCTCAAGGCGGACGTCCTCGGCTTCATCGGCCAGGAGGCCGTGCACGCGGAAGCCCACGACGGCGCCGCGGCGCACCTCGAAGCCGCGGGCGTGCGGGTGCGGCCGTTCATCGCCCAGATGGAGTGGCTGTTCCGGAAGCTGCTCGGCGACCGCGACCTGACCGGGCCGGCGGCCGAGGAGTGGCTGGTCGAGCGGCTGGGGATCATCGCCGCGATCGAGCACTACACCGCGTTCCTCGGACAGTGGGTGCTCGACGCGCCGCTGGAGGACGCCGGCGCCGACCCCGTGATGCTCGACCTGCTGCGCTGGCACGGCGCCGAGGAGGTCGAGCACCGGTCGGTCGCGTTCGACCTGTTCATGCACCTCGACGGCCGGTACGCGCGCCGGGTCCGCAGCATGGCGGCGGTGACGCCGGTGCTGGCGTGGGTCTTCTCGCGCGGCACCCGGTACCTGATGCGCAACGACCCGACGCGCCCCGGCCGCGCGACCCTGCGGAGCTACCGGCGGGCGGCGAAACGGGGGTTGCTGCCGACCGGGCGTCAGCTGCTGCGCGAGATCCGGCCGTACTTCCGCAAGGACTACCACCCGACCGAGACCGGGAACACCGAGCAGGCCGTGGCGTACCTGGCGAGCTCCCCGGCCGCCCGGGCCGCGGGGTGACCCTCGGCCGGCCGGCCCGGCTCGACGCGGAGCTTTCACGTGAAAGCGGCGACCTGGGCGCGGAGCTTTCACGTGAAAGCGGCGCTCTCGGGCGGCCGGCCCGGCTCGACGGGAGCGATCGGACCGACCTGCTGCTGTCCACTTTGGTGGGTGTCGTGGGCGCTTATCGCCGGTTGTCGGGGTTCAGCGGGAAGCGGCGGCCGCCGGTGCGCGCGGTGGACCGGGACCTGCCGCTGGTCGTCGAGGCCGTCCGCCCCGAAGCCGAAGACGTCGTCAGCCTGCGGCTCGCGAACGGCTCGGCGTTGCCGGGCTGGCGGCCGGGCGCGCACGTCGACCTCGTGCTGCCCTCCGGGCTGGTGCGGCAGTACTCCCTCTGCGGCGATCCGTCCGAAAAGGATCATTACCGCATCGCCGTGCGGCGGATCGGCACGGCGTCGGCCGAGGTCCACGCCCTGCGACCGGGGGCGCGGGTGGTCGTGCGCGGCCCGCGGACGGCGTTCCCGTTCGTCGGCGAAGGTCCGTTCTGGTTCATCGCGGGCGGCATCGGGATCACGCCGATCCTGCCGATGGTCCGCGCGGCCGCGGCGGCGGGCGCGGACTGGCGGCTGGTCTACACCGGCCGCACCCGCGAGTCGATGCCGTTCCTGGACGAGCTGGCCGGCGACGACCGCGTCCGGATCCGGCCGGACACCGAGTACGGCATCCCGGCCTCGGGCGCCGAGCTCCTCGAGGGCAAGCCGGACGGCGCCGCGGTGTACTGCTGCGGCCCGGTGCCGATGCTCACCGGCGTCCGCGTGGATCTGGCGCTGACCAGCGGCGCGGTGCACTTCGAGCGGTTCGCGCCGCCGCCGGTCGTCGCCGGCGCGCCCTTCCGGCTGACACTGCGCAGGTCAGGCCAGGTGCTCGACGTGCCGGCCGACCGCAGCGCGCTGGACGTCCTGCTGGCGGCGCGGCCGGGCACGCCGTACTCGTGCCGCCAGGGCTTCTGCGGGACGTGCGCGGTGCCGACGGCCGGCGGCGGGTCGATGCGGATCTGCGTCGACCGCGGCTCCGCGGTGCTCGACCTATGACCCCTGGGGCACCCAAGCGCCGATGACCGGCTTGAACTCGCGGACGGTCCGCTCGGCGATGACGCCTTCGAGCGCGTACGGGTCCTGGTCGAGCGTTTCCTGCAGGTGTGCCTCGTCGTCGGCCTGGTAGAGCGTGACGCCGCCGGTGCCGTCGCCGAGCGGGCCGGCGACCGCGACGCGGCCCTGCTCGGCCAGCTTGCCGAGGAACTCGCGGTGACGCGGCCGCACCTCCTGGAGCTTCTCCTGGACGTAGGTGATTTCGACGAGGTACCAGGCCATGTGGATCTCCGGGGTCGGGCTGGGGCGGGACGGGACCGACGCTACCCGGGCCGTCGCGGTGTCCCAGCATCCGATCGGTGGCGACGGGAGACCAACCCGATAGGCTGGGCGTGCGTCAGTACCTGTGTGAGCGCTGTGAATACCGTGAACCTGCTGACGCGACGCACCGTGCAAACCGGGGTCGGAGACAGGCAGGGGTTCATGCTCGAGGGCAATGCGGAACGCAGTGTCGAGGCAACCCTCGGCCACCTGCGGGTCATGGACGGTCCGGCCCCGGCGCAGACAGCCGCGCCGCTGACCCTCGAAGACCTCTACCGCCAGCACCGGATGCGGCTGGTCCGGCTGGCGATCCTGCTGGTCGACGAGCCCGCGACCGCGGAAGACGTCGTCCAGGAGGCCTTCACCGGCCTGCACCGCAACTGGGGACGGCTCCGGGACGCCGCGGCCGCGGTCGGCTACCTGCGCACGGCCGTGGTCAACGGGTCGCGCAGCGTGTTGCGCCGCCGCAAGACCGCCCGCGAGTACGTGCCGCCGCACGCCGTCAACGCCCGGTCCGCCGAGAGCCTCGCGATGCTCTCCAACGAGCACCAGGCGGTGGTGTCCGCATTGTCCAAGCTGCCGCCCCGCCAGCGCGAAGTGCTGGTGCTCCGTTACTACGGTGGGCTGAGCGAGGCCGAAATCTCTGAGGCCGCAGGCATTTCCAAGGGTACCGTTAAATCGACCGCCAGCCGGGCGCTCGAGGCACTGCAGAAGGCCATGCAAGCCCCACAGTGACCCGGGTGGACCATTCCGATCACTGAGTCGTATCACCATGCTTGGTCCAGACCAATATATGCTGGGGTGCGTGAGAGGCGCCGGAGATTTCGTGATCATGGGCGGCCGGGTCGCCGCCCCGGACCGTGTACTCGACGACGGCTGGGTAGCCGTCTCCGACGGGCGGATCGCCGGCGTGGGTTCCGGGACCCCGCCGTCCGGCGAGCACGTGGACGTCGGAGGGGCGCTGGTCGTCCCCGGGTTCATCGACACCCACTGCCACGGCGGGGGAGGTGCTTCGTTCACCTCCCTCGATCCGGAGGAACTCCTGACGGCGGTGCGAGCGCACCGCCGTCACGGCACCACGACCATGCTGGCCAGCCTGGTCTCGGACCCGGTCGACATCCTGCGTGAGCAGGTCGCCGCGCTGCGTGAGATCGTGCAGGACGGCGAGGTCGCGGGCATCCACCTGGAGGGGCCCTTCATCTCGAAGGCCCGCTGCGGGGCCCACGACCCGGAGACGCTCCTCGAGCCGGACACCGGCACGGTCGAGAAACTCCTGCGCGCGGGCCAGGGCGCGATCCGGATGGTCACCATCGCCCCCGAGCTGCACGGCGGCGTGAAGGCCGTCCGCCAGCTGGCCGAATCCGGCGTCATCGCCGCCATCGGCCACACCGACGGCGTCGAGGAGCAGCTGCTGCCCGCCATCGACGCGGGTGCTTCGGTGGCGACGCACCTGTTCAACGGGATGCGCCCGCTCCACCACCGCGAGCCCGGCCCGGTCGGGGCACTGCTCGATGACGAGCGCATCACGATCGAGCTCATCTGCGACCTCGTCCACCTGCACCCGACGGTGGTCCGACTGGCCGCGAAGCACGCGGGCCGCAACCGCACGGTGCTCATCACCGACGCGATGTCGGCCACCGACGCCGCCGACGGCCGCTACACGCTGGGCCGCCTCGAGGTCGACGTCCACGACGGCGTCGCGACCCTCGCCGACAACGGTTCGCTGGCCGGCAGCACCCTGACGATGGACACCGCCTTCCGCAATCTGGTCGGGGGTGCGAAACTCGGGATCCTCGACGCGGTGCACGCGACGTCGCAACGGCCCGCGGAGCTGCTCGGCATCGCCGGCCACACCGGCATGCTGTGCACCGGGTACGTCGCCGACATCGTGGTCCTCGACCAGAACCTGCGGCCGTCGAAGGTGCTGCGCCGGGGCGAATGGGTCGCCGAGGTGGGTACGGCTACCTTGAGCACCTAGGTTTTTCGAACGAGGACGGGCGGAGATGAGCGAGCCGAAGGACCCCGAGCAGCTGCTGGCGGACGCCCTTCGCGCGCAAGCCGTCTTCGCCCCGTCGGCGTCGCCCGCCCGCGACAAGGAACCGGCGACGGACGCCGTCCCGACCAGCGCGATCAACGAGCTGCCCTCGGCGTACGGCCTGCTCTCGGGCGCGAGCGCGGACTCCCTGGAGCGCGAGCGCGCGGCCCTGGACGCGGCCTCCGAAGCGCCGACGGCGTACTCCCCGCCGCCACTCCCGCGCACGTCGGCGCAGCTGCCCGCGTACTGGATCTTGCTGCTGGCGGTGCTGCTCGGCCTCGCGGCGGGGTCCGTGGTGGGCCTGCTCACGCTCGTCTGACGGGTCTCAGTAACGACTCAGGGTGACCCTGTACCGTTTTCCAGGTGATTCTCGCCCAGAGCACGGTCAACACGATGTCGCTGCTGCCGTCATGGCTGGACCCGCAGCACCTGCTGAGCGGCCTGACGACGCCGGTCATCGCGGTGCTGTGCCTGATCATCTTCATCGAGAGCAGCATCTTCCCGGTGCTGCCCGGTGACTCCCTGCTGTTCACGGCCGGCCTGTTCATCGCGAACGGAACCCTCGACGCGCCGTTGTGGCTGGTCTGCGTCCTGGTGACGGTCGCGGCCCTGCTCGGCAACGTGGTCGGTTACTACATCGGCTACTTCGCCGGGCCCAAGCTGTTCAACCGGCCGGACTCGAAGTTCTTCAAGAAGGAGTACGTCGACAAGACGCACGAGTTCCTGGAGAAGCACGGCCCCAAGGCGGTGGTGCTGGCCCGGTTCGTCCCGTTCGTGCGGACGTTCATCACGTGGATCGCGGGCATCGGCCGCATGGACCCGAAGCGCTACTTCACGTACACGGTGATCGGCGGCATCCTGTGGGCCGCGGGCATCACGATCCTGGGTTCGCTGCTCGGCGGGGTGTCGTTCATCGCGAACAACGTCGACGCGATCTTCGTGCTGATCGTGCTGGTGTCGGTGGTCCCGATCGTGCTGGAGTACCTGAAGGCCCGCCGCGAGAAGAAGGCGGCGCTGACGTCTTCGGACCCGGAGGTCACGCAGCGGATCCCCCGGATCAAGGACTGAAGTCTTCGCGAACGAAGGGCCCCACCGGTCGGCGGTGGGGCCCTTTTCCGTCCGGGCCTAGGTCATCGAGAACATCGACCCCGGGTTGAACAGGTTCTCCGGGTCCAGCGCTTGCTTGATCTGCCGGTGCACCCGCAGCCCCACCGGGCCGATCTCCCTGGCCAGCCACTCGCGCTTGATCTTCCCGACGCCGTGTTCGCCGGTCACCGTGCCGCCCAGGGACAGGCCGACCTCCAGGATCTCGTCGAACGCGCGCTGGGCGCGGGCGAACTCGTCCGGGTCGTCCGGCTGGTAGACGATCGTCGGGTGCATGTTGCCGTCGCCGGCGTGGCCGACCACCGCGATCCGCAGGCCGACCTCGGCGCTGATCTTCTCGCAGCCGCGGATCAGCTCGGCGATGCGCGTGCGCGGCACGCAGACGTCGTCGGTCAGCCACAGCCCGTACGTCTCCAGCGCGGTCAGCACCACCCGGCGGGCCTGCAGCAGCATCCGCCCCTCTTCGAGGTCCTCCGTCGTGTACGCCAGGTCCGCGCCGCAGTCGACGCAGATCTGCTCCAGCGCCGCCAGCTCGCGGCGGGCGACCTCGCCGCCCGCGTCGGACTGGCCCAGCAGCAACGCCTGGCAGTCGGAGCCCGCGCCGAGGTCCGTCTTCAAGTACGTCTCGGACGCCTTGATCGACGACGCGTCCATGATCTCCAGCAACGACGGCACGAGCCCTTCGCGCACGACGCGCGCCACCGCCTCGCCGGCCGCCTCGGTCGTCGAGAAGCCCGCGACCAGCGTCGCCGGGGCCTGGGGCAGCGGCTTGAGCTGGACCGTCGCCTGCGTGATGACGCCCAGCGTCCCCTCGCTGCCGACGAACAGGCGCGCCAGGTCGTAGCCGGCCACGCCCTTGACCGTCCGGCGGCCCGTTTTCAGGATCGACCCGTCGGCCAGGACGACTTCGAGGCCGAGCACCGAGTCGGTCGTCACGCCGTACTTCACGCAGCAGAGACCGCCCGCGTTGGTCGAGAGGTTGCCGCCGATCGTGCACCAGTCGTAGCTGGACGGGTCCGGCGGGTAGAACAGCCCGTGCTTCTCCACGGCGTTGCGGAAGTCCAGGTTCACGACGCCCGGCTGCACCACGGCCAGCCGGTTGCCCGGGTCGATCTCGACGATCTCGTTCAGCTTGGTCAGCGACAGCGTGACGCAGCCGTCGATCGCGTTCGCGGCGCCGGACAGGCCACTGCCGGCGCCGCGCGGCACGATCGGCACGCCGGCTTCGGCGCACGCCTTGACCACGGCCTGCACCTGCTCGGTGTTCGCCGGCAGCACCACCGCGAGCGGCTGGCCGGAGGGCGCGAGCGGCATCATGTCGCGCGCGTACGACGCGGTGACGTCGGAGTCGGTGAGCACGGCGCTCTTGCCGAGCAGGTCGCGGAGCCGGTTGACCAAAGCTTCGTTGCTCATGGGGTCATCGTAAGCCCGCATAGTCCGCAGTGCGGAACCAAAATTTCAAAACCAACCGGGCGGAGCAGCCCTCAGCGAACCAGGCCGAGCAGCTTCTCCACGTGGATCGTGAGCAGGACCCGCTGGTCGGCGACCATGGCCGCGCGGTATTCGTCCCAGTCCGGGTGCTCACCCGCCGCCCGGCGGTAGTAGTCGACGAGGGCGTCGACCGTCGCGTCGTCGGGCGCGGCCGCCGGCGCCGTCAGCGACGCGCGCCCCTCGGCGACCACGTAGCTCCAGCCGTCCTCGCTGCCGACGTGGAACGTCACCCGCGGGTCGCGGCGCATGTTCTTCGTCTTCGCCCGGGTTTCGGTGATCGACGCGATTATGGTGGCCGTTCCCGGGTCATACAGGTGCGTGATGGTGGACAGCTGGGGCCGCCCGTCACGCCGGATGGTGGCCAAGACGCCGTGGCGGTGCTCGGCGAGGAAGTCCTTCAACGCTGTGTCGTCGGTCATACCTCTTCCAACCAGCGGCCGCGGCGGTTGTTCCGAGAGCAGCCCAGAGGAAATCTGCTTGCATACGGCAACTAAAGTGTGTTCGGACACATCGACCGGCCGTCCACTTGCATAACCGGTGGTACAGGCACATCCTTGCCTGAGGCAACTAGTTGCAGCCGCCAACCAACGCCGTTGAAGGATCCGTCATGGCACCGAACAGCTCCGCCACCCGGCCCAAGGCCGAGCTCGATCTCGCCGATCAGCTCGGCCACGAGCTCGTGCGCCTGGTCCGCCTGATCAACAAGGCGAAGTCCCAGGTCTCCAAGCAGGGCCCGGACGGCATCGAGCGGGCGGCGTACGCGATCCTCTTCACCCTCATCCACGAGGGCCCGCAGCGCACCAGCCGGCTCGCGGAATCGCTCCACTCGGAGATCTCCACGATCAGCAGGCAGTCGAGCTCCCTCGTGCAGCACGGCCTGGTCGAACGCCAGGCCGACCCCGAAGACGGCCGGGCGTGCCTGCTCGCGCCGACCGCCGAGGGCATGCGGGTGTTCGAAGAGAACCGCAAGCAGCGCAACCAGTGGCTGGCCGACGTGCTCGGGGACTGGACGGACGGGGAAATCCAGACCCTGAACCGGCTCTTCGGCCGGCTCAACACAGGTATCGAGAACCACTCTCCACAGCTGGCCGACGCGAACGCGTCCGCCGGTGCTCCGGCCAAGGGGGCCAACGCATGAGTTCCACCACCGAAGCAGTCGCCCAGCCCGAGGTGGGTCAACCACCGCGGCTGAGCCACCGCCAGATCGTCACGATCCTGAGCGGCTTGATGTGCGGCATGTTCCTCGCCGCGCTGGACCAGACGATCGTCGGCACGTCGATCGTCAAGATCGCCAACGACCTGCACGGCTTCGACCTGCAGGCGTGGGCGACCACGGCGTACCTGATCACCTCGACGATCGTCACACCGATCTACGGCAAGCTGTCCGACATCTACGGCCGCAAGCCGTTCTACCTGGCCGCGATCACGATCTTCGTCGCCGGCTCGCTGGCCTCGACGTTCTCGCAGTCGATGTACGAGCTGGCCGCGTTCCGCGCGGTGCAGGGCCTCGGCGCCGGCGGCCTGATGTCGCTGGCCATGACCATCCTCGGCGACATCGTGCCGCCGCGTGAACGCGCCAAGTACCAGGGTTACATCCTGGCCGTCTTCGGCCTCTCGACCGTGCTCGGCCCGGTGCTGGGCGGCCTGTTCGCCGGCTTCGACACCCTGGCCGGCATCTCCGGCTGGCGCTGGGTCTTCCTGATCAACGTCCCGATCGGCGTCCTCGCGCTGTTCGTCGTGGCGAAGGTCCTGAACGTGCCGCACACGCCGCACAAGCACAAGATCGACTGGTGGGGCGCGCTGACGCTGGTCGTCGCGGTCGTGCCGTTCCTGGTCGTCGCCGAGCAGGGCCAGAAGTGGGGCTGGGGCGACGGCAAGGCGATCCTTTGCTACGTCGTCGGCGGCGTCGGCGTGATCGCGTTCATCGCGGTCGAGAAGCTGATGAAGGACGCCGCGCTGATCCCGCTGCGGCTGTTCAAGAACTCGACGTTCACCGTGGCGATCATCGGCGGCATCATCGTCGGTGTCGCGATGTTCGGCGCGATCACGATGATCCCGCAGTTCATGCAGGTCGTGCAGGGCTACACGCCGACCGAGTCCGGGCTGCTGATGCTGCCGCTGATGGCGGGCATCATGACCAGCTCGATCGTCTCCGGCCGGCTCACCGGTAAGACCGGGCGCTACAAGATCTTCCCGATCGTCGGCACCATCCTGATCGCCGGTGGCGCGTTCTTCTTCGCGCAGGTCAAGTACGACTCGCCGCTGTGGCACCCGCTGGTCGCGGCCGCCATCATCGGTCTCGGCCTCGGCCAGTGCATGCAGACGCTGATCATCGCGGTGCAGAACGCGGGCCCGCGCAGCGACATGGGCGTCTCGACCGCGGCGGCGACTTTCTTCCGCCAGATCGGTGGTACCGCGGGTGTCGCGATCTTCCTGACGGTCCTGTTCAACACCCTGCTGCCCAACATCACCAAGGCGTTCGGCGGGCAGCTGCCGGCCGGCGCCGGGGCGGGCATCGGGAACCTGTCGGAGAACACCAGCGGCATCCAGAACCTGCCCGAGGCGATCCGGACCCCGGTGCTGATCGGCTTCACCGAGTCGATCACGACGGTCTTCTACATCGCGGGTGGCGTGGCGCTGCTGGCCACGATCGTGCTGCTGTTCATGAAGGAGATCCCGCTGACCAACGCGGCCCCGGCCGCGGCGGCCATGGAGGGCGGCGAGGCGCTGCTCGAGTCGGACGAGCACGACTTCGCGGACGCGCCGACCGAGATCGTCGAGCCGGTCAAGCCGGCCGACCGCGAGCCGGCACTGGTCGGCGGCGGGAAGCACGCGCTGAGCACCAACGGGCACGGTGACTACCAGGCCGTGTCGGGCGCGCTGCCGATGCCGATCACCAGCTCCGTCGCCGACGCCGAGGTCGACACCCCGGTCGGCGCGGGTGGTGTGCCGGTCGTCGGGCACGTGCGCCGCCAGGACGGCAGCCACGTCCCGGGTGCCGCGCTCACGCTGATCGACCAGCGCGGCCGCCAGGTCGCGCGGGCCACCGGTGCCGCGGACGGCAGCTACTCCGTGCCCAGCCAGGGCCCGGGCGCGTACGTCCTCATCGTGTCGGCCCACGGCCACCAGCCGCAGGCCTCCAGCGTCGTGATCAGCACCGGGCCGGCGACGGTCGACGTCACGCTCACCGGGTCCGGCGAGCTGACCGGCACCGTGCGGGCGGCCGCGACCGGCTCCCCGCTGGCGAACGTGACGGTCACGCTGACCGACGGCCGGGGCGAGGTGAACGGCGCGTTCATCACGACCGCGGACGGCACCTACGCCTTCGTCGGGGTCGGCGCCGGGGCCTACACCCTGGTCGCCAGCGGCGCGGGCTACCGGCCCGTCGCGCTCACGCTGACCGTGCCGGACAGCGGCGTGCTGCGCCACGACGTCGAGCTGTCCAGCTCGGTGCAGCTCGGCGGGGTCGCGCGAACCGAGGGCGACCGGATCGTCCCGGACGCGCGGATCACCGTGCTCGACGCCGAAGGCAACGTGGCCGCGGTCGCGCGGACCGACGGCGAAGGCCGGTACCTGGTGAGCGACCTGCCCGCGGGCGCGTACACCGTGGTCGCGAGCGGCTACCCGCCGGCGACCAGCCAGGTGGAGCTGACCGGCGGCGAAGCCGACCACGACGTCCGGCTGAGCTACGACCAGGCCCTCGACGAGCTGGTCGACCGGTCATGACCGGCTTGCGCGCGACCTTCCGGACGGCCGAGGGCTGGGCGGTGGAGCACGCGGTGCTCACCGTCACGGACCCGGCCGGCCGGCAGGTCGCCCGGCAGGCGGCCGACGTCCGCGGGGAGGTCGTCACCGACGCCCTCCCCGCGGGCACGTACACCGCCGTCGTCACGGCGGCCGGGTACACCCCGATCGCCCGGACGGCGCAGATCGCCTCGGACGGCTCCGGCGCGCTCGGCGACGTCGTGCTGGCCCCGGTCGCGGAGGCGGTCGACCTGCCGCCCGCCGGGCCGTGGGTGATCGACCCGATGCACTCGTCGGTCATCGCGACCGCGCGGCACCTGGGCATCGCGAGCATCAAGGCGCGGTTCCCGGACGTGTCCGGCCGGATCGAGATCGGCCGCCCGGCCGAGCGGTCGTCGGTGCACGCCGAGATCAAGGCGGCGAGCATCGAAACCGGCATCCGGATGCGCGACGACCACCTGCGGTCGCCGGACTTCCTCGACGTCGACGTGCACCCGGTCATCACGTTCACGAGCACGGGGCTGCGCCAGCGCGGCGTGGACTCGTGGACGCTGCTGGGCGAGCTGACGCTGCACGGCGAGCGCCGCGAGATCGAGCTCGAGCTGACCTACGGCGGCTGGGGCCCGGACCCGTGGGGCGGCGTGCGCGCCGCGTTCCACGCCGAGACGACGCTGCACCGGAACGACTTCGCGATCAACTACAGCGCGATGGTCCGGGCGGGGGTCGCGGCGGTCGGCACGACGGTGAAGATCGAGCTGGACGTCGAAGCGGTCCAGGGCGAGTCGCTGCCGCAGTTCTGAAGCGCTGCTGGACGGAAGGCCCTCTCACCGCTGGTGAGGGGGCCTTCACCGTTCGTAGAACCTGAATATTCCGGACAGCCCGATTCGACCGTTAGCCGTGGGGTGTTCACCTGAGCCACGTAGGCTCGCGGTGTGAACGTCGTGAGCATCGAGGCCGCGGGCGTCGGCGTGAGCTGGCTGGACACCGCCGGTCCGCTGCTCGTCTGGGTGATCGTGCTGAGCTTCGTGCTGGTCGAATGCGCGCTGATCATCGGGCTGTTCCTGCCCGGTGACTCACTGCTGTTCGGGGCCGGCGTGGTGCTGGCCCAGCACGGTTCGGACGCGAACGCGTGGTTCCTGTCGGGAGCCGCGCTGATCGTCGCCGTGCTCGGCAACCAGATCGGCTACTACATCGGGCGCACCAGCGGCACGAAGCTGATCGCGCGCCGCGACGGCAAGGTGCTGAACCGCCAGGCCCTCGACCGCGCGCAGCGGTTCCTGGACAAGCGGGGTTTCTTCGCGATCGTGGCGGCCCGGTGGATCCCGTGGATCCGCACGCTGGCCCCGCTGATCGCGGGCGCCGCCCGGATGGACCCCCGCCGTTTCATGGTGGCGACGGCACTGGGCGGCCTGCTGTGGGTCCCGACGCTGGTCCTGCTCGGCTACTACGGCGCGGGCCTGCTGGACACCCTGCCGTGGCTGAAGACGGCGGCCCTGTGGATCAGCATCGCGTTCTTCGTGGTCGGCACGGGCTACGGCGTGCTGCGCTACCGCCAGGAGATGCGCCGCCCGGTCGACGAACGCGACGACGCCCGCGCCTGAGGCGTCAGAGCTCCGGGTCCGCCCAGATTTCGAGCTGGATACCGTCCGGATCGCGGAACACGACCACCATCGAGCCTTCGAACGTCCGCGACGGCGCCGTCGGCAGGTAGGACACGCCGAACTCGGCGAGGCGCGCTTCCCATTCGGCGAGTTCCGCCGTCGAGCTGACCCGGAATGCGACGTGCTCGAGCCCGGCGCGGTGTTCGTCGAAGCCGCGTCTGCCGGTGTCCGCGTGCTGGACCAGCACCACGGAGAACTCGTCGCCGGCGGACCGGAGCACGACCTTCCGCAGCCCCGTGTCCGGCTCTTCGCGCCGGAGGACCTCCTCGAGGTCGAGAACGCGGGCGTACCACGGCACGCTGCGGTCCACGTCGGTCACGGTGAGCGCGAGGTGGTGCACGGACATGAGTTTGGCCATGGCTTCCGAAGCCGTCCTTTCGCGTGGCGGCTCCCCAGAGTTGCACAGCGTTCGCCTACCGAAACCGAGGTGACCAAGTCCGCGTCCGATCGTGATCTCGCCGTCTCCGGCCGTCCCAGCAGGCGGACGCCGGTGACCGAAGGTCATTCGGGTTAGTCGGAGCGTGTCCGGTCGATCACCGGCCGCCACCGACCTCCAGTACCGCGCCCGTCGTGAACGACGAGGCCGGAGACAGCAGGAACAGCACCGCCTCCGCGATCTCCGCCGGTTCGCCCGGGCGGCCCATCGGGATCTGCGGTGCCAGCCGGTCGAGGCGGTCCGGGAGGCCGGCCGCGTCGTGCAGGCCGGTGCGGATCATGCCCGGGCGCACCGAATTGACCCGGACGCCTTCGCCGCCGACCTCCTGGGCCAGGCCGAACGTCAGCGTGTCCACCGCGGCCTTCGACGCCGCGTAGTGCACCCACTCGCCGGGCGAGCCGGTGCGGGCCGCCGTCGAGGAGACGTTGACGATCGCGCCGCCGTGGCCGCCGTGGCGGGTCGACATGCGGCGGACCGCCTCGCGGCAGCACAGGAACACCCCCGTGACGTTGACGTCGAGGGTGCGCCGGACGACGTCCACCTCGTAGGAGTCGAGCCGGCCGGGGGTGTTGCCGGTGATCGCCGCGTTGTTGACCAGGCCGGTCACCGGGCCCAGCTCGGCGGCCGCGTCGAACAGTGCGGCGACGTCGTCCTCCACCGAGACGTCGGCGCGCACCGACAGCGCCTGGCGGCCCGCCGCACGCACCTGCGAAGCGACCTCCTCCGCGGGCACCGCCTCGCCCGAGTAGTTCACGACGACGTCGTAGCCGCGCGAAGCCGCCAGTGTGCAGACGGCGGCGCCGATGCCCCGGCTGCCGCCGGTGACGATCAGGACGCTCACAGCGCGAAGTTGACCAGTGGCAGGTTCTCGAGCACCAGGTCGGCCCGGTCCCGCGTCTGCGAGATCAGGTCGGCGTTGCGCTGGTCCGAGCCGAGTGCGCGCTGCCGGGCCTCGACCAGCGAACGGCCGTAGCGGCGGTGGCGCGACACCAGCCGTTCGATCCGCTCGGGCTCGTCCGGCGCGAGGAACCAGGCCTCGGTGAGCAGCGACCGGATGCCACTCCACGGGTCGTCCGGCAGCAGCAGGTAGTTGCCCTCGGTGATGACGAGCTGGACCTCCGGCGCCACGGCGACCGCGCCGGCGATCGGCTCCTCGATTTCGCGGCGGAACTCCGGCGCGTACACCGTCTCGCGGCCTTCGGCGAGGCGGCGGATCAGGTGGTAGTAGCCGGCCGCGTCGAACGTGTCCGGCGCGCCCTTGCGCTCGGTGCGCTCCAGCCGGCGCAGCTCGACCTGCGCGAGGTGGAAGCCGTCCATGCCGACCACCGCGGCGCGCGAGCCGAGCGCGTTGGCCAGCGCCCACGCGAGCGTGGTCTTGCCCGACGCGGGCGCGCCGATGATGCCCAGCACGTTGCGCTGCCCGCGCACGGTCAGGCCCTCGGCCCGGGCCAGCAGGTCGTCGAACGCCGTCATTTCCTGTTCCTTCCTGCGATCGCGGACGTCCACGACCGCGGTCCCACCTGCCGCACCCGTTCGGCCGCCACCTCGTTGGCGAATCGGATCCGGTCCGTCACATTCGGTTCGCTGAGCACGGCCACGGCGAGCGCGCCGTGCCAGACGTCGCCCGCACCCAGTGTGTCCCGCGCGGCCACGCTCGCGACAGGCACCTCACCCGAGCTGCCGTCCGCAGTGGACCACCGCACGGGCCCGGGACCCGCGGTGGTGATGACGGTGGGCACGCCGCGCTCGTGCAGGCCGGGTCCCGGCGCGTGGAAGTGCGCGGAGCACGCGGCGATGTCGACCAGCGGCAGCAGCTCGTCGAACACGGGCTTCCAGCTCCCGGCGTCGAGCACGACCGGCGCGTCGGTTCCCCTCGCGACCGCCAGCGCCAGCTCCGGATAATGCCCATCAAGCAAAACGACATCAGCTGCCAAAAGCGGCACTTTCCCTATGAAAGTGCGGCCTTGGGCGTTGCGGGCGACGACGGTGCGCTCGCCGTCGTGGTCGCGGACCGCCACCGCGCTGACCGGCGGCGGATCGGTGAGCGAAGGCGCGAGGTCGATCAGGCGGACGCCGTGGGCTTCGAGGTCGGCGCGGGCGAGCGCGGCCAGCGGGTGTGCCCCGAGGACGGTCAGCAGGGTCGCCTCGGCGCCGAGCGCGGCGGCCGTCACGGCGGCGTTAGTCGCGGGTCCCCCGGCCGCGACGTCCACCGACAGCGACTGCACCTTCTCGCCCGGCGCCGGGAGCTCGGTGACCCGCTGGACGACGTCCACGGTGCACAGTCCCGCCAGCAGCACCCTCACTTCAAGCCGGCCACGTGGGTAGCGGCGGCGGCTTCTTCCACTTCACCGTTTTCGTTGAGCCGCAACGCACCCGTGAGCAGGCCGACGACCTGGTTCATCGAGTGCGTCTTCGGCGACACGACCGCGACGCGCTTGCCGAGGCGGTGCACGTGGATGCGGTCGGCGATGTCGAACACGTGCGGCATGTTGTGGCTGATCAGCACCACCGGCAGGCCGCGGTCGCGGATCCGGCCGATCAGGTCGAGCACCTTGCCGGACTCGGCCACCCCGAGAGCGGCGGTCGGCTCGTCCATGATCACGGCCTTGGTGCCGAACGCCGCGGCCCGCGCGACGGCGACACCCTGGCGCTGACCACCGGAAAGCGTTTCGACGGGCTGGGTGATCGACTTGATGTTGATGCCCAGCTCGTCGAGGATCCGCTGCGCCTCCGACCGCATGGTCGCGGTGTCCAGCTTCCGGAACAGTCCGAACGGCCCGCGCAGCCGCTTTTCCCGCCCCAGGAACATGTTCGACGCGATGTCGAGCGCGGGCGCGACGGCGAGGTCCTGGTACACCGTCTCGATCCCGTACTGGCGAGCGTCCAAAGGGGACTTGAAGTGGACGGTCCTGCCGTCCACTTTGATCTCACCCTCGTCCGGGATCACCGCGCCGGACAACGCTTTGATGAGCGACGACTTGCCGGCGCCGTTGTCGCCGACCACGGCGAGCACCTCACCGGGCAGCAGGTCGAAGTCGGCGCCGTCGATGGCGGTCACCCGGCCGTAGCGTTTCACCAGCCCGCGGGCCTGGAGGATCGGTTCGGTCATGACTGCTGCTGCCTCCTCGCGATCCGGTCCACCACGACGGCGGCGATGAGCAGGGCGCCGGTGGCGAGGTCCTGGTAGTTGCCGTCGACGTTCATCTGCGTGAGGCCCGACCGCAGCACGGCCACGACCAGCGCACCCATCAGCGTCCCGAGCACCGAGCCGCGGCCGCCGAACAGGCTCGTCCCGCCGAGGACGACGGCGGTGATCGAGTCGAGGTTGCCGAGCTGGAACTGGTTGGGGTCGGCGTTCGGCGTCCGGCCGAGCGCCTGCCACGCGGCGATGCCGAAGGTCAGCCCGGCCACGATGTACACCGAAAGCACCGTGCGGTTGACCTTGATGCCGGACAGCCGCGCGGACTCCGGCGCGTTGCCGACCGCGTAGACGTGCTTGCCCCACGCGGTTTTCGTCAGCGCGTACCAGACGCCGAGGTACATCAGCAGCGCCAGCGTCATGCCGTAGGTGATCGGGATGCCGCCGAAGAGGTAGCGCTTGGTGCCAAGCCACTGCAGCAGGCCGTCGGTCACCGGCACGGCCTGGCCGCCGGCGATCAGCTTCGACACCGCGGTCAGCATGGTGAACGTGCCGAGCGTGATGATGAACGCGGGCAGCTTGATCCGCGTGGCGAGCCCGCCGATGAAGATGCCCACGATGATCGTCAGCACGACGCCGGCGAGCAGCGCGACGAAGCCGTTCGTCCCGGCCGCGGCGAGCTTCGCCATGATCAGCGTCGCGACGACCATCGAAGCCGCGTTGGACAGGTCGATCCCCGCGATGAGGATGACGAGCGTCTGTCCCAGCGCGAGCGTTCCGACGACCAGTGACTGCTGGACCACCGTGGACAGGTTGTCGAGGTCGAAGAACGTGTCCGTGGCCACCGAGAACACGACGATCGCGACGATCAGCGCGAGCGCCGGGCCGACCGCGGGGGCGCGGAGGAGGAATTCGCCGAGGGACTCACGTTCCCTGGCGGGAGCGGCGGTCGCCGTGGTCATTTCTTGCCTCCCCAGCAGTTCTGCAGGCCCCACGCGGAGTCGTGGCTTTCGACGCCGGGCAGCGGCTTGTCGGTGATCACGGCGGACCCGGTGTTGACGAAGCCCGACGGCTTCTTGCCGGTCTTGGCGTATTCGACGGCGGCGAGCACACCCTGCTCGGCCATCTTCTTCGGGAACTGCATGACGGTGGCGGCGAACTGCCCGTTCTTGACGTTCTGGACGCCTTCGCACCCGCCGTCGATCGAGCCCATCACGATCTGCCCGGTGAGCCCGCGCGCGTTCAGCGCCGCGTACGCACCGCGGCCCATCGGCTCGTTCATCGAGTAGACGGCGTTGATGTCGGTGCTGCGCTGGAGCAGGTTTTCCATGCCCTGCTGGGCGAGGCTCTGGTCGCCGTTGGCCGCGGTGTGGCCCTTGATCTCCGGCGAGGAGTCGGTGAGCCCGATGCCCTTGAGGAAGCCGCCGTGGCGCTGGGTGTCGACCGTGCTGCCCGCC